>NZ_JBFUMJ010000013.1:0-1057 GCF_054049435.1 Polaromonas sp. P5_D5 | reverse complement strand
GGCTCTTTCCCTCAAACGTACCATCCCCTTTTTTAAGTAGGGCAGAAACCGTTGGCATCGGGTCTGGCTCTATGCGAGCAAGAATAATGTCTGATAGCCGTCCTCCCTGCAATTCGAGTAATTTGAATTCAAATATTCGATCAATGAAATCGCCGACACGGCGCACGAAAAGGTCTTGGTACGCTACTAATGCCAACAACATTCCGATGCTGAGTTTTTTGTCTATTACTTCGATTGCGCCAAAACCAATTACAAAAACGGAGGCCAAACCAAAAATCAAAAGACGCATCAATCTAAATGCCCAGTCCAATCGTGCTCCAGAAAAATCGGCGTTTTTTTCGGCGACGATGAGACTAGTCCATCGCGCAATCCAATCGCTACCGTTATTCAGAGTGCGAATAGACGATATGTTTTCAATGGACTCAATAAATGTGGTTTGCTGAGCAACATGAGTTGTGATGCTCAGATAGGCGAACTGTCGTCGCATCCCATACAGAGATGCCCGGCCGATCGCATACATTAACGCTGCGGCAATTCCGATAAAGGAAAGCGGAATACTGTAAAGAAGCATCATCGTGAATACTCCCAAAACCAGGCATCCGTCGAGTAACGCCTCAACGAATCCCACTGTAAGCGTGGATTGAATCAGGCTAATTACCCCGAATCGGCTGAGAACATCAGCCAAGCTTCTTCTCTCGAAGTATGCAACGGGAAGCTTCAGCAAATGGCTATAGACATTCGCCAACCATTGCACCGAGAAAGTGCTCCCGAGGACCAGTACGGCCCAACTACGCATACCCTCTACACAGATCCTCAGCAACAGTAAAAGAGTGAACCCAAAGATTAAGACGCCGACCAACTCCTTGTCCCCTGCCGGCAAGGCTTGATCGGTTACGAACTGTATTAGCAACGGAGATAGAAGGGCCGCGATCTCGACGAAGACTGCGAGCAAAAAAATTAGTGCTAGCGAACGCTTGAGGCCGACCACCTTACCAAGGATATCGCGCCACCGAATACGCGGGCGGGGTTTATTTTCGTTGAATTGCCAGAGTGGTGT
>NZ_JBFUMJ010000012.1:0-2592 GCF_054049435.1 Polaromonas sp. P5_D5 | reverse complement strand
CTTTTCACCGACGGTGAAAAAACCTTGCTGGTTGATAGTGGTTATTGCACGCACGCGCCGCAAACGCGGTCGTTGATTGAGTCCGTCCTTGGGTCCCGCCCTCTCGATATTCTCGTCAACACGCACCTGCACAGCGATCACTGTGGCGGCAATGCTGCTTTGCAGGCGCGTTATCCCGATCTGCATACCCTTATTCCTCCTGGCCATGCGCAACAAGTAGCCGACTGGGATCCCGTGGCGCTGACTTATTTTCCGACCGGTCAGCTGTGCCCACGGTTCACCTTCACTGATGCGATGAAGCCGGGAGGTTCCATGCAGTTCGGGTCCGAGATGTGGCAGATTCATGCGGCGCCTGGGCATGACCCGCATTCGCTGATTTTTTTCCACCCCAATAGTCGTGTACTTATTTCAGCCGATGCTTTGTGGGAAAACGGCTTCGGTGTGGTGTTTCCCGAGCTGGAAGGTGCCAATGCATTCACGGAGGTCGCCGCGACTTTGGACGTAATTGAGCAGTTGAAGCCCAAGACCGTCGTTCCCGGGCACGGCCGTGTCTTTGCATACACACCAGAGGTGCTAGCGCTAGCACGTCAGCGGCTGAATTCATTTGTCAACAATCCGCCCAGACATGCGCACCATGCTGCCAAGGTTCTGCTGAAGTTCAAATTGCTCGAAATTCAACGCCAGAATTTCAACGACTTCGCAAAATGGGCCCTGGAAACGCCTTATTTCATGCAAATCAAAGCCAAATTTTTCGCGGACATCCCTGCCCGCGCGTGGATTGAGCAATTAAGCAACGAACTGGTGACTGCCGGCGTGGCCAATAGAGACGGTATGCATATCGTGAATGCCTGAATCACTGCGGGCCAGCGAGTTTTGACATTCATTTTTATCGCTGCTGTGTCGATCGCCTCTTGGCGAGCACCTAGACGCCTGCTTTAAGCACTTTGCACAAATACAAAAACAAAAGCCCGCATGAATTCATGCGGGCTTTTTAAACTCTGTGGCCTGGTCAATACCAAGCGCACAAAAGAAAACGCCCGGTTGATCAAAAATCAACCGGGCATTCCTTGCTGTAAGAGCCTGACGATGTCCTACTTTCACACGGGAATCCGCACTATCATCGGCGCTAAGTCGTTTCACTGTCCTGTTCGGGATGGGAAGGAGTGGTACCAACTTGCTATGGTCATCAGGCATAACTTGTTGACAGATTGTCCAAAGAACAATCCATCGAATTCATAGAGTAAATCAGCTTGTATTTAGATTCGCACAGCTGCTGAGCTGTGCTTTTTGAATGCGTCAACTTGGCATAACAACTTCGAATTAATCAAAGTTATAGGGTCAAGCCGCACGAGCAATTAGTATCAGTTAGCTTAACGCATTACTGCGCTTCCACACCTGACCTATCAACGTCCTGGTCTTGAACGACTCTTTAGGGGGCTCAAGGCCCCGGCAGATCTAATCTTGAAACGAGTTTCCCGCTTAGATGCTTTCAGCGGTTATCTCTTCCGAACTTAGCTACTCGGCAATGCCACTGGCGTGACAACCGATACACCAGAGGTTCGTCCACTCCGGTCCTCTCGTACTAGGAGCAGGCTTCCTCAAATCTGCAGCGCCCACGGAAGATAGGGACCAAACTGTCTCACGACGTTTTAAACCCAGCTCACGTACCTCTTTAAATGGCGAACAGCCATACCCTTGGGACCGGCTACAGCCCCAGGATGAGATGAGCCGACATCGAGGTGCCAAACACCGCCGTCGATATGAACTCTTGGGCGGTATCAGCCTGTTATCCCCAGAGTACCTTTTATCCGTTGAGCGATGGCCCTTCCATACAGAACCACCGGATCACTATGTCCTGCTTTCGCATCTGCTCGACTTGTCAGTCTCGCAGTTAAGCACGCTTATGCCATTGCACTATTATCACGATGTCCGACCGTAACTAGCGTACCTTCGAACTCCTCCGTTACACTTTGGGAGGAGACCGCCCCAGTCAAACTGCCTACCATGCACTGTCCCCGATCCAGATAATGGACCTAGGTTAGAACCTCAAACACACCAGGGTGGTATTTCAACGTTGGCTCCATGCGATCTAGCGACCACACTTCAAAGCCTCCCACCTATCCTACACAGATCTGTTCAAAGTCCAATACAAAGCTACAGTAAAGGTTCATGGGGTCTTTCCGTCTTTCCGCGGGGAGATTGCATCATCACAAACATTTCAACTTCGCTGAGTCTCAGGAGGAGACAGTGTGGCCATCATTACGCCATTCGTGCAGGTCGGAACTTACCCGACAAGGAATTTCGCTACCTTAGGACCGTTATAGTTACGGCCGCCGTTTACTGGGACTTCAATCAAGAGCTTGCACCCCATCATTTAATCTTCCAGCACCGGGCAGGCGTCACACCCTATACGTCGACTTTCGTCTTAGCAGAGTGCTGTGTTTTTAATAAACAGTTGCAGCCACCGATTTTTTGCAGCCTCATTGGGCTCCCCAAGTAAATGGTTCACCTACTAAAGGCACACCTTCTTCCGAAGTTACGGTGTCAATTTGCCGAGTTCCTTCTCCTGAGTTCTCTCAAGCGCCTTAGAAT
>NZ_JBFUMJ010000011.1:0-52161 GCF_054049435.1 Polaromonas sp. P5_D5 | reverse complement strand
GGCGAGTCCTGGTTTCTTCTGGTATTCCGGGTTTTGTCTTCGGTTGTTTGGTATTCCTGCCTCCACCCCCTTCTGTCTGCGCCGAGGAGCGCAGGTTCAGGCGGATCAGGGATCGCGATTGTCTGAGCCGAAGGCGAGTTCGAGCGAGACCCCGCCTGGACCGAGCACCGCAGGTTGCCCGTAGCGAAGCGAAGGGACGTAGACAGCAGGGTCGCCTTTTCTTTTGCTTACTTTTCTTTTGGCGACCCAAAAGAAAAGTGAGTTGCCGCCGGGCAACCCCCGGCCAGCTACCCTCAGCAAAGAGCACGTAGCCGGAGCAAGAACCGGCCACTGTCCTGCCCCGTCTAAGCCGGATAGACCGCCCCCAGCACCCGCAACCCCTTCGCCCCCGTCACGCTTGGCAAATTACCGGGCCGGCGCAACACCGCCTGCTGTGCCAGCCACGCAAAGGCCGCCGCCTCCACCTGCAAAGGTGGCAAACCATGCTGGCCGGAAGTCTCAACCTTTAACTGCGGCAACCCGGCCTGCAGGCGCCCAAGAAGATGGGTATTGAACGCGCCGCCGCCGCAGACGATCAGCAGGCTGCTGGCTTTTCCATGGCTGTTGACGTCCGCCGCGCAGGCGCTGGCCGTGAATTCAGCGAGGGTGTTCTGGACATCTTGCGGCCGCGCCGCAGAAAAGGGCGCGAGTTTGCCGGCCAGCCAGGTCATGCTGAAAAGATCGCGGCCGGTGCTTTTGGGAATCGGTTGCGCAAAGTATGGTTCGTCCAGCAGGCTGGCCAGCAGGTCCGGCAACAGCTTGCCCGTGGCCGCCCAGGCGCCGCCGGCGTCATAAGACTGACCGGTGTGTTGCAGGCACCATGCATCCATCAGGGCGTTGCCCGGTCCGCAGTCAAAACCCAGCACGGGTGACGACGCGCCAGGCGGCAGCACGCTGAGGTTGGAAATGCCACCCAAATTCAGCACCGACACCGTGGCGTCGGCATGGCCGAAAACGCCCTGATGAAATGCCGGCACCAGAGGTGCGCCCTGGCCACCGGCCGCCACATCGCGACTGCGAAGATCAGCCACCACATCGATGCCCGTGAGCTCTGCCAGCAAAGCCGGATTGTTGAGCTGGAGCGTGTAGCCTGCGCCCGCCGGGTCGGGGGATGTTCTGTGCGGCTGGTGCCGCACGGTTTGGCCATGCGCGCCAATGGCGCGAACCTGCGAGGCGACGATCCCCTGTGCAGCAGCCTGGACAAGCAGCGCAGCGACGACTTTGGCATACGCCGCCGCGATGTGATTGGCAGCAACGGCGGCCCGGTGCAGTTCGTTGTCCGTGGGCGAATTCAGCGCCAGCAGCTCCGCGCGAAACACACCATCAAAGGATTCCGTCGCCGCGGCAAGGACGCGCAGCTTTCCACCGGAAAGATCGACCAGCACACCATCGGCACCGTCGAGCGAAGTGCCTGACATCAGGCCAATGTAGTAATCGGACATTTGCCTATTCTGCCGCAAGGCTCCCATCTAGCGGAGCTGCAGACACGGCAACCTTCAAGAGGCAGGAGCTACACGCAGTGGGCAAAGGATTCCGGTTTTTGCCAGCCGGGGCCGCGGGACTGGCTTTGCCAGACCGCAGGCGCAGCGCCCCTCGGGGGGCAGAGAGCTACACGCAGTGAGCGAACGTGGGGGCTCTAGCTACTCAGCGCGGGTCTGGGTGATGGTCGAGGCTGCCAGAAGCTGAGTCTTCACGCCCGCTGAGAGCTCCCTGAATGCCGGCATGGCAGCCGTAGACACGGGAATGGTCTCGCTCTGCTTGGCGATCGTCATTGGGTCCTGCTGGGTGCCGTTGACGCGGAACTCGAAATGCAGGTGTGGGCCGGTGGCCCAGCCGGTGGAGCCGACGAGACCGATGGTCTGGCCCTGGCTGACGTTCTGGCCGCGCTGCACCATGATTTTGCTCAGGTGGGCATAAACAGTTTCATGGCCGTTGCGGTGGCGAACGAACACCACGTTGCCATACCCGTTTTGGACACCCGAGAACTCCACCACGCCATCGCCGACGGTACGTGCAGGTGTTCCCGTAGCCGCTGCGAAGTCGGTGCCCAGGTGGGCGCGCCATTTTTGCAGGATGGGGTGAAAGCGCATTGAAAAGCCGCTGCTGATGCGCGAGAACTCGACGGGCGAGCTCAGGTAGGCGCGGCGCAGGCTCCGGCCGTCGAGCGTGTAATAGCCGCCCCTGTTGGCAGCGCCCGTGGCGTCCACGCCCGGAGGCTGGAACCACATGGCCTGGTAGGCCTTGCCGGCGTTGACAAACTCGGCCGACAGCACGCGACCGGTGCGCAGCGGCTCGCCGTCGGCTTCCAGGCTTTCATAGACCACGTTGAAGCGGTCGCCCTTGCGCAGTGCGCGGCGAAAATCAATGTCACTGGAGAAAATTTCGGCGATCTGCACCGCCACGCCGTCGGGGATGCGGGCGTCGTCGGTGGCGGCGAACAGCGAGGTCTGGATGCTGCCGCTGGACAGGCGCGCAGTAGCCACGTACGGGGCGGTTTCAATGCGCGAGCTGAAACCGGCGGCGCCGCGCTCGACCACCAGGCGCTTGAACATCGTTTCGTCGTCAGTGGGCCAACGCATGCTGAGCTTGAGCAGTTGCTGGCTGTCGCTGGCTTCGGCGGTTACGTTCTTTCCGGCACGGCCCGACAGCAGCAGGCGCGCATTGGCGTCGCTGCGCAAAAAGGCGGCTGCGGCGCTGTCGTCGATGTTCAGGCGCTTGAGCAGGGTGTCGGCGGTATCGCTGCTGCGGGTGCTTTCCGTGCGGAACAGCTTGAAACGGAAATCGGTGAGGGAATCGGTCTGTATCTGCGTGGGCAAAGGCTCGACCGCTTCGAGTATCTGGCGGACCGGCAGGTTGGCCGCATCGGGTGCCAGGGGCGCAACGCCGAATGCGGTGACACCTGTGCCCAGCAGCAGCGCTGCAAGGCTGGCGGTGACCCGTTTGGGATGGCGACGGAGGCTGTCGGCGATCGGCAGCAGTATCTGGGAGGGAGATGGCAGTGGCAAAGCAGTATTCCCAACAAAAGTGCATCGGGCGCTGCGCGAGCACCGGACTGCTGTATAAAAGGTGGAGAGCTTTGGCGGCCAGCCCTGGATGCAGGGGTGGGGCCGGAGCCATCCGGTTATGAGTTTCCTGATCAGCAAATTGCAGGCCAACTAAAATGGCTCCGCCGCTGCAGGAGAGCCGCCAGTATATCTGTCGGACAATTCCCCGACATGTGAAAAACCCTTATGAATCAAGAGCTTGTTACAAAATTCCCCGTCACCGACCGCGTCAGGGAGGCCCTGGCTGTGTCCCTGCGCGGCTGCGATGAGCTGATCCCGGAAAACGATTGGATACAAAAACTGGCCAAATCGGAGGCCACGGGCGTCCCGCTGCGCATCAAACTGGGGCTGGACCCGACGGCGCCTGACATTCATGTCGGACATACCGTGGTGCTGAACAAAATGCGTCAGCTCCAGGATCTGGGCCATACAGTCATTTTTCTTATAGGCGACTTCACCAGCCTGATCGGCGACCCGTCCGGGCGCAACACCACACGACCCCCGCTCACGCCCGAGCAGATCAAGGTCAACGCCGAAACCTACCGCGCCCAGGCCGACAAGATCCTGGACCCCGCCAAAACCGAGCTGCGCTACAACAGCGAATGGAGCGAACCGCTGGGCGCCACCGGCATGATCAAGCTGGCTTCGCATTACACCGTGGCCCGCATGATGGAGCGCAACGACTTCAACGACCGCTTCAAGGCCGGCACCCCTATTAGCGTGCACGAGTTTTTGTACCCGCTGATGCAGGGCTACGACTCGGTCGCGCTCAGGAGCGACCTGGAACTCGGCGGCACCGACCAGAAGTTCAACCTGCTGATGGGCCGGCACCTGCAGCAGGAATACGGCCAGGAGCCGCAGTGCATTTTGACCATGCCGCTGCTCGAAGGCCTGGACGGCATCGAGAAGATGTCCAAGAGCAAGAACAACTACATCGGCATCAGCGAAGACGCCAACACCATGTTCGCCAAGGTGCTGTCGATCTCCGATGTGCTGATGTGGAAGTGGTACACGCTGCTGTCGTTCAAAAGTGAAGCCGACATCGCCGCACTGAAGGCCGAAGTGGACGGCGGACGCAACCCCAAGGACGCCAAGGTCGCGCTGGCCAAGGAAATCACGGCACGCTTTCACTCGGCTGCAGCAGCCGACACCGCCGAGCAGGACTTCATCAACCGCAGCAAGGGCGGCGTGCCGGACGAGATTCCCGAGGTGTCGCTGTCCGGTTCGCCGATGGGGATAGGCGCGCTTCTCAAGGCGGCTGGCCTCGCGCCCTCGGGCAGCGAAGCCACGCGCCTGATTGAAGGCGGCGGCGTGCGGATTGACTCCAGCGTGGTGAGCGACAAGGCGCTCAAGCTGAACAGCGGAACGTATGTGGTGCAGGTGGGCAAACGCAAGTTTGCCCGGGTCACGCTGGCCTGAACTGCGGCACGGGGCGCTTTCCGCAGACTCGGGGCGGCGACCGAGCGCTACAGTTTTAATAGCTGCTTGCGCTTACCCCTATTGGTCTACAGGCATTTAGCCTGAACACCAGTCATCTTGTTACCGAACCTCGATGGCCACGCGCCGGTTGCGCGGCTCTTCCACCTCATCGGCGGTAGGCACGGCCAGGTCGCGTTCACCCCGGCCCGCCGCTTCGATGCGCTCCGCCGGAAACTGGCGGTCAATCAATATCTGGCGCACCTGCTGCGCCCGCTGGGCCGACAGCACGTCGTTGCTGGCCCCGGCGCCCACAGTGTCGGTATGGCCGGTGATCACGATGTCGCCGCCACTTCGGGCCAGCGCATCGACGAGCACGTCTTCCATGATTTTCTGCGACTCGGCCGTCAGCACCGTGCCGCCCGCATCAAAGTACACGGTGTAACGCTTGCCCCTGGGCGGCGCCATGTCATACAGCGCAGCGTTATCGGCGCGAACCTTGGCCGGATCAGCCTGGTCCACCCTGGGGGCACCCGTTGAACCCCGCGCTGCCGTGGCACGCTGGAAAGGCACGGACAGCACAGCTTCGCCGCCTGCGCCTTCCCTGGCGCGCACCACCACGGCAGACGGCGTTCCGTCTTCCTGCGTCAGCAGCACAACACGGGTGCCGGTGGAACAAGCCGCCAGCAGCGTGCTCAGGAGAATGGCGGAGAGAAGGGGGAAATGGATTCTCATGGCTGTGGGTCCGCCTGCACGATGAAGTCGGTGCCGCGAATGCCGATGAAAGCGGTCTTGGTCTCGATGCGCACAGTCTCGGGGTGGGCCTTGCCCACCAGGCCACTCATCATGCGCAGCGAACCCTGCAGCAGGGAGAGCAGCAGGCCGCCCTCTTGTGTGGTGGCATCAAAGCTGAAACCCTTGATGTCCAGCTGCGAAGCCGGACCCACCACCACCGTGGTGCCGTCGCGCAGGACCAGGCTGGCGGCGGAGTCAGCGCCTGTGACGATGCGGCCGGCGGGCAATACAGGGTCTCCGGCCTTTGCCGGCCGCGCTGCGCCGCCGGCCTCCAGCAGCTTGACGTCACCGCGCAGGGTTTTCAGAAAGCCGGCCTGCCCGGGGGCGAGTGGAGGTGGGGGCAAGGGTACAGAAGCGGTTGGGGCCGATGCCTCGGCTGGCGCGGCTGCCGGCGTGGCCGGAACGGCCGCGGCAGGCTCCGGCTGGGTTTGTGCGGCGGCTTGCACGGCTGCAAGCATCAGTCCGGCCAAGGCTGTCAGGTAGCGATGTTTCATGAAGACCTCTTTGGGCGGATTATCCATTACCTTTGGTTACGATTCGCCAGGCAAGTCTTGCCACCCCGCCGCCCTTCTCCGGTTTGTTACCCGGCATGCCCCCATACCTCACAATGCACAGATGAATTTTCCCGCCTGGCAGTCCCTGACGCCGCAGCGGCTGCTGCGCGCTTCCATCGCAGTGGCCGCAGTCACCATCGTCCTCAAGACAGCGGCCTGGTACATCACGGATTCGGTGGGCCTGTTGTCTGACGCCATGGAGTCTTTCGTCAACCTGGCCAGCGCCCTCTTTGGCCTGGCCATGGTCACGATTGCGCAGCGCCCTGCCGACGACGACCACCCTTATGGCCACCACAAGGCCGAGTATTTTTCGTCCGGCTTCGAGGGCGCACTGATCGTCGGTGCGGCTGTGGCCATCATCTGGGCTGCCGCGCACCGCGTGCTGGACCCGCGGCCGCTGCAGCAGCTTGGCTGGGGCCTGGCGTTGTCGGTGGGCAGCTCGGCGCTCAACGGCTTGCTGGCTTGGGCGATGTTCCGTGCGGCCCGGCTGCACCGGTCCATCGCGCTTGAGGCCGACGCCAGACACCTGGTGACCGACGTCTGGACCTCTGTCGGTGTGGTTGTCGGCATAGGCGCTGTCATGTTGACCGGCTGGCTTTGGCTGGACGCCGTGGTGGCGATCGGCGTGGCCCTGAATATCCTGTGGGAGGGCGGCCGGCTGGTCTGGCGCTCGTCACAGGGCCTGATGGACGAGGCGGTGGAGCCCGAAGTGCTGGCCGAGATCCAGAAAACGCTCGCAGGCTTCAGCCACCCCACCATCCGCTTTGACCACCTGAGCACGCGCCGCGCCGGCCAGCGGCGCTTTGTCGACCTGCACATGCACATGCCGGCCAGCTGGTCACTGGGCCGCGCGGCGGCCGTGCGCACCAGCGTTGAGCAGGCCCTGATGAGCGCCGTGCCCGGCCTGCGCGCCAGCATCCAGCTGCTGCCCAGCGATGTGGAAGCCCATTTCGACGACGAGGCCGACCTGATCTGACGGCCTGCCGCCCTCTTCCGGCCACCGATAATTTCCCCGACCTTCCGACCTTCTATCCATGAGTCCAGGAGCCTTGATGAAACGAACCCCTCTTACGTTTGCCGCCCGCGTCCTTGCCTGCGCACTGCTCAGCGCCGCCGCGCAGGCGGCGGAGCTCCAGGTGCTGAGCGCCGGTGCCATCGAGCCCGGCCTCAAGGCGGCCGCGGCCGCTTTTGAAAAGCAGACCGGCCACACCGCCAAAATCACCTTCAACACCGCACCCGAGCTGAAAAAGCGCATGGACAGCAATCCGGCGTTTGACGTGGTGATCGCGCCGCCCGCCGTCATTGGCGAATTTGCCGCGGCTAGCAAGCTGGCGGAAACGCGCGCCAACGTCGGCCGTGTCGGCATGGGTGTGGCGGTGCGCGAAGGCGCGCCTGTGCCCGACATCGCCAATGCCGAGGCACTCAAACGCTCGGTGCTGGCCGCCGACTCGCTGGTGTTCAACCGCGCATCCACCGGCTTGTACCTGGAAGGCCTGCTCAAGAAGATGGATGTGTATGCGCAGGTGGAAAGCAAAACCACGCGTTACCCCGACGGCGCCTCGGTGATGGAGCACGTGCTCAAGGGCAAGGGGCGCGAGATCGGCTTCGGTGCGATGACCGAGATTCTTCTGTACAAGGACAAGGGCCTGAAGTTCGTCGGGCCGGTGCCGGCCGAAGTGCAGAACTACACGTCGTACACCGCCGCGCCGCTGGCTTCCGGCAAACAGCAGGATGTGGCCCAGCAGTTCGTCAGTTTCCTTTCCGGCCCCGTCGGCAAGCCGCTGTTTGTGGCTGCTGGTGTGACTGACTGATGAAGGCCGTGCTGCAGCGCGTGGCCGAGGCCAGCGTGGTGATTGCCGGCGAGACCGTCGGCCAGATTGGCGGCGGGCTGCTGGTGCTGGTGTGCGCTGAGCGCGGTGACGCTGAAGCGCAGGCCGACAAGCTGCTGGCCAAGATTCTCAAGCTGCGGATTTTTTCGGACAGCGCGGGGAAGATGAATTTGAGCGTGCAGGACGTCAAAGGCGGGCTGCTCATCGTCAGCCAGTTCACCCTGGCCGCCGATGCCTCAGGCGGCAACCGGCCCAGCTTCACCGGTGCGGCCCCGCCTGACGAAGGGCGCCGGCTCTACGACTACTTTGCGGCCCAGGCCCGCAGCCTGCATCCGCAGGTCGAAACCGGGCAATTCGCAGCCGACATGCAGGTGCATCTGGTCAATGACGGGCCGGTGACGATTCCCCTGCAGGTCGTACCGGGCACATGAATTTGCTATCAATTCAATAGCTGCTTGCGCTCGTCCCTATTGGGTTACAGCCAAATAATCCTTGAACCTCAGCGGTAAGGATTTTGGATACCCAGGCCGGCCAGGATCTCGATTTCACGCGCTTCCATGGCTTCGGCATCGGCTTCGCCAGTCTCGTGGTCCCAACCCTGCGCGTGCAGCGTGCCGTGCACCAGCAGATGGGCGTAGTGGGCCTGCAGCGTCTTTTTGTTCTCTTTCGCCTCTTTGGCCACCACCGGTGCGCACAGCACCAGGTCGGCGGTCACCACGGGCTCTTGCGTGTAATCAAAGGTCAGCACGTTGGTGGCGTAGTCGCGCTGGCGGTAGTCGCGGTTCAACGCCTGGCCTTCTTCGGCGTCGACGATGCGCACGGTGATCTCACCGTCGTGCGCCAGCGCGTGGCGAATCCATCGGGCCACGCTGTGGCGCGGAAGGGCGGCGCGGTGGCGGGCGGCGTCCTTCAGGTCGCCAAACTGCAGCGACAGGCTGAGCTGCTTAAGAGCCATTGCGGCTCCGGGCGCTGGCGCGGCGGGCTGGGGCGGCAACGGGTTCCGCGTCGGCTTCGCCGGCGGGCCCGGCGGCGCCCGGCGATTTGTCATACGCATCCACAATGCGCGCAACCAGCGGGTGGCGCACCACGTCGGCACTCGTCAGGCGGGTGATCGCAATGCCCTTGACGCGCTTGAGCACGCGCTCCGCGTCTACCAGGCCGCTGAGCTGCGTGCGCGGCAAGTCCACCTGGCTGATATCGCCCGTCACCACAGCCTTGCTGCCAAAGCCGATGCGCGTCAAAAACATCTTCATCTGCTCGGGCGTGGTGTTTTGCGCTTCGTCGAGGATGACGAAGGCGTGGTTCAGCGTGCGGCCGCGCATAAAGGCCAGCGGCGCGATCTCGATCTGCTGGCGCTCGAAAGCTTTCTGGACGCGCTCAAAGCCCATCAGCTCATGCAGCGCGTCATACAGCGGGCGCAGGTAAGGGTCCACCTTCTGGCTCAAGTCACCCGGCAGGAAACCCAGGCGCTCGCCGGCCTCGACCGCCGGGCGGGTCAGCACGATGCGCTGCACCGTGCTGCGCTCCAGCGCATCCACGGCGCAGGCCACCGCCAGGTAGGTCTTGCCGGTGCCAGCCGGGCCGATACCGAAAGTGATGTCGTGGGTGGCGATGTTTTCCAGGTAGGTGCCCTGGTTGGTGGTGCGGGCGCGCAGGTCGGCGCGGCGGGTCGACAGCGCCATGGCGCCGTCGGGTGCGATGCTGAGCGCCGTGTCGCCGGCCAGCATCAGCTGCACGGTTTCAGGTTCTATGGGCCGCTGGGCGATTTCGTACAGGGCCTGCAGGACTTCCAGCGCCTGGTTGGCCTTGACCTTGGTGCCGTCGATCTTGAACTGCTCGAAGCGGTGGGCAATCGTGACATCCAGCGCCACTTCGATGGTGCGGATGTGGCTGTCCATGGGACCGCACAGGTGGCCCATGCGGGTGTTGTTCGGCGGCGTGAAGGTGTGGCGAAGAATCAAGGCGGTGGTTTTCCTGGAAAAGAGGTCCAATACGGGCGATGGCGCCGACTGGAACGTAATTGTCCGCCCAAACAGGCGCCTGCGCCTGACTGATAAGATTTGGCCATGATAGGAAGACTCTCAGGCCAGCTGGCCGAAAAAAATCCCCCGGAAATCCTGGTGGACTGCAACGGCGTCGGCTATGAAGTGCTGGTACCCATGAGCACCTTCTACAACCTGCCCGGCCTGGGCGAAAAAGTCAGCCTGTTGACGCATTTTGTGGTGCGCGAAGACGCACAAATCCTCTACGGTTTCGGCAGCGCCACCGAACGCGCGGCCTTTCGCCAGCTCATCAAGATCTCCGGCGTGGGCCCGCGCACCGCGCTCAGCGTGCTCAGCGGCATGAGTGTTGAAGAGCTTGCCCAAGCCGTCACCCAGCAGGAAGCCGGCCGCATCATCAAGGTGCCCGGCATCGGCAAAAAGACCGCCGAACGCCTGTTGCTGGAACTCAAGGGCAAACTGGGCGCCGACATCGGTATCCAGGTCAGCGTCGCCAACGATGCCCAGTCAGACATCCTGCAGGCCTTGGTGGCGCTGGGCTACAGCGACCGCGATGCGGCGCTGGCACTGAAGGCACTGCCCAAGGACATTGGCGTGAGCGACGGCATCAAGCTGGCATTGAAGGCCTTGGCTAAATAGCCGAAGTAGTCCAGCATGACCATTCAGACTGACGACTTCTCTCCGGGTGATTTTCCGCCCACCAAGCGCGTGATGTCGGCCGCGCCGGCCTCACCCGGTGAGGAGGCGATCGAGCGCGCCTTGCGCCCCAAGCTGTTTGACGAGTACGTCGGCCAGACCAAGGTGCGCGACCAGCTGGAAATTTTCATTGGCGCGGCCAAAAAGCGCAGCGAGGCGCTGGACCACGTGCTGCTGTTCGGCCCGCCCGGCCTGGGCAAGACCACGCTGTCCCACATCATTGCGCACGAACTCGGCGTGAACCTGCGGCAAACATCGGGCCCGGTGCTGGAAAAGCCCAAGGACCTGGCCGCACTGCTGACCAACCTTGAAAAGAACGACGTTCTCTTCATCGACGAAATCCACCGCCTGAGCCCGGTGGTCGAAGAAATCCTCTACCCCGCGCTGGAGGACTACCAGATCGACATCATGATCGGCGAAGGCCCGGCGGCGCGCAGCATCAAACTGGACCTGCAGCCCTTCACGCTGGTGGGCGCCACCACGCGCGCCGGCATGCTGACCAACCCGCTGCGCGACCGCTTCGGCATCGTCGCGAGGCTGGAGTTTTATACGCCCGACGAACTCGCGCGCATCGTGCGGCGCAGCGCCAAGCTGCTCAATGCGCCCATGGATGAAGAAGGCGGTTTTGAAATTGCCCGCCGGTCACGCGGCACACCGCGCATCGCCAACCGCCTGCTCCGCCGCGTGCGCGACTATGCCGACGTGAAGGGCACCGGCCACATCTCGCTGGACATCGCCAACAAGGCGCTTGCCATGCTCGACGTGGACCCGCAGGGCTTTGACGTGATGGACAGAAAGCTGCTGGAGGCTGTCATCCACCGCTTCGACGGCGGCCCGGTGGGGCTGGACAACATCGCCGCCAGCATCGGCGAGGAGCGCGACACGATCGAAGACGTGATCGAACCCTATTTGATCCAGCAGGGCTATCTGCAGCGCACGCCGCGCGGGCGCATCGCCACGCTGGCCGCCTACCGCCACCTGGGCGTGGCGCCGCCGCAGCAGGGACAGGACTTTTTCGGCGCGTAACACCTTTGAAAAACAGGCCCGCTCACCGGGGTGGCAAGGGCAGGAGGGGGAATAATGGAATTTCCGGATACCGTTCCGTCGGCAGAGCTGAATGGCGATGTAGCTGCCGGCGCCACTCTCGATGCTTATGTGCGTGAGTTTTCCCCATCGTGGCGCAGCACGACGGGTACCTTGACGATCCTCTTTTTGTTCCTCGCGGCCATTCCGGCCTTGATGCTCGTGTTTGTCCCGTTCACCGGCTTTCCGGGGTGGCGGGTGTTCTCCCTGGGTGGCCTGCTGTGGTTTGCCTGGCTTCTCGGGCGGCAGCTTGTCAGCAAGCGTCCCGCGCTTCGCGTGGGTCCGGAAGGCATCAGCGCCGCCGTATTGAAAAACAGGTGCATCGCGTGGTCCGAGGTTTCCGACATTGAGTCGCAGACTGTGCAAGGCAACACGTCGATCATCGTGTCGCTCGCGCCGCACGTGAACGAAAAATGGTGGTGGGGCAGCCGTAAAAAGCGCCTCGGTGTTCCATTGAGCAGCATCAAGACCAAAGACCACACCCAGGCAATAGCGGCTGTGACGCAGGCCTTTGCCGCTTACGGCGGGCGCGGCTTCACGCAGGCCATGGCACAACGAACGGCAGAACTCAAGGCGGCCGAGGACTTTGAGGCCCGGCTCAAACAGCTCACGCCCGTGACGTGGGCGCTTTACCTGGTCGTGTGCCTGAATGTTGCCGTTTGGCTGGCCAATCTGGGTTCCGGATTGAACGCATTGAAGCCCTTGCCGTCGGAGCTTCTGGCCTGGGGCGCCAATTCGGCGGCCTCGGTAGTGGAAGACCGGCAATACTGGCGCCTGCTGACGGCCGCTTTCCTGCATGGCGGTTTTTTGCATCTCGCGCTGAACATGCTGGGCCTGTGGGAGGCCGGCAGGCAACTCAACCGGCTTCACGGCAATTTCCAGTTCCTGCTGATTTATCTGGCCAGCGCACTCACCGGTAGTGCGCTCAGCCTGCACTTTTCCGCACAGCAATCGGTTTCAGTGGGCGCTTCCGGCGCGGTGTTCGGTGTCCTGGGGGCCTTGCTGGTCGCGATGCACCAGCACCGCGGGCAGATACCCGGTCTCACCACCAAGAAGGTGATGACCAGCCAGGGGGTTTTTCTGGCCTATGCCCTTGTCCAGGGTTTCAGCCAGCAGGGCATCGACAACGCCGCTCACGTGGGTGGCCTCGTTGCGGGATGTGTACTGGCCTGGCTGCTGACAGAGAAGATCGCTGATGCGGTCACGCCGGCGCGGCGGCTTTCAACGGCAACCATCGGTGCGCTGGTGTCGGCCATGGCGGTGGCCGCACTGGTAGTCACAACACCCACCCCTTCCGTGCACCATCGGCAGCTGTTTGAATTCCAGGCCGGGTTGACCCGCATTTTGCCCGCGATGCAAGCCGCGGAGAAAGCCTTTCAGGCCGACGTCAAAGCTTTTCGGGAAGGCAAGATGCCGGAGCCTGAATTTGTCCAGGCGATAGAAGCACGGCACCTGCCGGGTTACCAGGCCGTCCAGCGCGCCCTGGCCCCGCTGGACATTCCCGCCAATGACAAAATCGGCGCCGGCATGCGCGACGTCAAGCGCGCCAACAATCTGATGGTGGAACTGATGCAAATCCAGCTGGCCACTGCACGTGCCGTGCAGGGCGATGTCACCGCCGCAGCCGGCCAGGCCCGCGTACGGGTGATCAGCGCGGAGCTCAAGGCCATTGATGCGCGGATTTCCGAGCGTGTGAGTGCCGCCAAGCCCAAATCCAAATCCAAATCCAACCCCTGAGAAAAATAGCCATGTCTCGCCGTTCCCTGATTTCGCCGGGCCTGATGTTTTGTTGGGCAATGGCGGTCGGGGGCTGCGCGGTCCCGGCACCGGGACCGCGCACGCCCAATCCAGCCGTGCCTCTCGCTTCCACGTCCAGCCTGCCGGAATTCCCCGAGCTGTTCCGGCAGATGGGAAAACTCTACGCTGATCATCCGCAGGCGCCACAGATGCAGGACGGCGACGGTATGGGGCAAAAAATTTCCATCGCGCGCGTGCGCAAGCCCGGCGCGCTCGACGCCTTGCAGGCTTACCGTGCGCAGGGCATCCATGGCCGCGTCGTCGTGATCACACTGCTGGACGCCGAGGGCAAGCTGCTCGATGCGCGGGTGCTGTCGTCCACACATGCCGAGCTCAATGGGGTCGTGCTGCAGTCGGCACGCGAAGCGGAGTACCGGGGCGGGCGCATCAATGGCGCGCCCTCGCCGATGTATGCAGTCTACGGCGTGAACTTCTAGGCGCGCTGTTTTACGCGCAGGGGAGTCAGGTCAGCGCGCCGCGGGCGTCGACCTGGTAAATGCGCTGCACCGTACCGTGGCGCAGGCCACCGGCCACGCCGATCATGGCGTCGTGCAAATTCACGGTAGGGTCGCAGTGGCCGGGAATCAGCCACAGCATGCTACCCAGGCCCGGCAGGCGCTTGCTGTCGCCCGCGGGCCGCAAGATACCGTGCTCGTCGCCGCCATTGAAATAGGCCAGCTCGCTTTCGCTGTCAAAGGCATGCACCAGCGGCAGGCCGGAATCAATGGCGTGGCTTTTGTGGCCGGCGTCGCACACCGCATGGCTGCCGTGCGTGCTGATCACCTGGGTTTTGACGAACAGTGCGTGTTCGAACTGCGGCTGCGACGGGTCCCGTTCGTTTTGGGCGTAGTCGGCGTCCATGAACATGAAAGAGCCGGCCTGCAGTTCGCCGTAGACGCCGCTGGCGGCCTCCAGCATCAGGCTACCGGTGCCCGCACCCGTAACCAGGTCTACCGTGATGCCCTGGGCTTCTACCAGTTTGCGCGTCAGGAGCACGGCCTCCACCGCCCTGGCAATGGCGTCGCGCCTTTCCTGGGCGCTGCGCATGTGCTGGGCCTTGCCGTGGTAGGCCTGCAAGCCGGCAAAACGCAGCGCAGGGTGTTTGCGGATTTCCAGCACCAGCGTGACGGCGGCGGCGCCGGGCTCGACACCGCAGCGCCCCTGGCCGACGTCGATTTCCACAAACACGTCGATCACGGTGGCACCCGCATTCTTGTTGTTGATGCGGGCCTCCGTCATGGCCTGCGCCAGACGGATCACACCCTCGGTGCTGTCCACCGCAATAGCAAGGTGGCCGCCTTGGGCCGCGACTTTTTGGGTGAGCGCCGCCACACGGGCCAGCTTGGCCGGGGCGATGACCTCATTGCTGATGTAGACGTTGTACACACCGCCAGCCACCATAATTTCGGCTTCGGACGTTTTTTGCACGCACACGCCAATGGCGCCGGCCCGCATCTGCGCCTTGGCCAGCGCGACGCTTTTGTGCAGCTTGGCATGGGGACGCCAGCGGACATTGTGCTTCTTGGCAAATTCAGCCATGCGCGCAAGGTTGCGCTTCATTGCGTCCAGGTCGATGACCAGGGCGGGCGTGTCGATGTCGTTGACCGGTTTCCCGATCAGTTCGGCCAGGCGGGGCGGCTGTGTGCTCATGAGTGCGTTGATGTTTATTCTGCGCTTATTGTGCGCTGAGACGGGCGCCGGCATCGCCGCCGGAAAATCCGTTGTCGTCCAGTGCGTCGTTTTCCAGGTGCTGCGTGTCGGCCCAGCCCACCAGGGAAAAGCCCTGGGGCGTCCAGAGCAGGCGGTTGATGGCCGTGTTGCCCAGCGCCCAGGTGCGCGGGGCCTGGATGTCCAGCCGCGTGGCGGCGCGGTAAAGCACATCCATCACCCCTCCGTGGCCGACCATGGCGATCAGCTCGCCCGGGTGCGCGGCCGCCAGACGCTCGGCGGTGGCCACCACCCGGCTGCGCAAATCCAGCAGCGACTCGCCGCCGGCAGGCGCAAACTCCGGATCCCGCTTGCGCCATCGCATCGACTGCTCGGGCAGCAGGGCCTCGATCTCCGAAAAGGTTTTCCCTTCAAAGTCGCCGAAGCCGCGCTCCCGCAGGCCTTCCTCACGCGTCACCTCGATGCCCAGCACACGGCCCAGGTACTCCGCGGTTTCCCAGGCGCGTGTCAGGTCGCTGGCGTAGATGGCAGTGATCGGTTCGTCGGCCAGCGCGAGCGCCATGCGTTCGGCCTGCCGGCGGCCGGTGTCGTTGAGGGGGATGTCCAGGTGGCCCTGAATGCGGGTATCCACATTCCAGGTGGTTTCACCGTGACGTATGGCAATGACGCGCGTTGATTCCATTGTTATCGGGGAATCTCGACATTGATGCGGCGCGTACCCGGCGGCGGCTGCGGGAAGCCGCGCAGAGCCGAGTCCAGCATGGCGGGCAGCACAGCCGGGGTATCCGACCAGACGCCGTCGTGCAGCGCCCGTGTTTCATAGGCGACCTGGTTGGTGCGAAGGTCGCGCATCACGATGCTCAGCTCGCGCTTGAAATAGGTCGGCTCCGAGATTCCGCCGCCGATTGGGAACGACAGGCCGACCCCGACGCCGCGGCTGCCGCCGCCCATGAACACACCGCTTCCAAACCCAAAACCGCCGTAGGGGCTGTAGCCATAGGGGCCGCGGTCGATGATCTGGGTGGTGGCCACAATCTGCACGCTGTAGCGTGCGACGGGCGGGTTGAGCTCCATTCCCACCTTGGCCAGGGCGCTGCGTGCCATGCCTTCAACGGCATCCTGCGGCGAGCCGGCGGCCTGCTGGGAAGGCAGGCGCTCAAAGCGATACGGTGTGCCAGGCGCAGGCGGCGGGCCGTTCCAGTTGTAGAAGGCAGTGACATCACTGTCGACCAGGCGCACGGTGGAACAACCCGCCATGACAAGGGCCATGGCTGCCATGAAGAAAATCGCCAGTGCACGTCTCATGGGGCCTCCAGGGTAATGCGTTGAAAACGAAGAACGTTGAAAAAGTCAATCAGCCCGAATGCACGCCGATCACGGACAATCCCGGAGGCACCGGCTCCCGGAACTCTTCTGCGTCAAAAGCCTTGTCGCCTTCCGGGTCGGCAATGCCCGTTGTCTTGATGCCCCTGAAATCGTGGCGCTTGTTGTCCATCAGGTGCGACGGCACGATGTTTTGCAGCGAGGCGAACATGTTCTCCAGCCGTCCGGGGAATTTTTTCTCCCATTCGCGCAGCATGTTGCCGACCTGCTTGCGCTGCAGGTTTTCCTGGCTGCCGCACAGCGTGCACGGGATGATGGGAAATTCGCGCACCTGCGCCCAGCGCGTCAGGTCTTTCTCGGTCACGTAGGCCATGGGGCGGATAACGATGTTCTTGCCGTCGTCGCTCACCAGCTTGGGCGGCATGCCCTTGAGCTTGGCCGCAAAAAACATGTTGAGGAAAAACGTCTGCAGCATGTCGTCGCGGTGATGGCCCAGCGCAACCTTGGTACAGCCCAATTCGCCCGCCACGCGGTACAAAATGCCGCGGCGCAGGCGCGAGCACAGCGAGCACAGTGTTTTGCCTTCAGGGATCACGCGCTTGACGATGCTGTAGGTGTCCTGGTTTTCGATGTGAAAGGGTACGCCCAGCTTGCCGAGATAGTCCGGCAGGATGTGCTCCGGGAAACCGGGCTGTTTCTGGTCGAGATTGACGGCCACCAGTTCGAAGTTGATGGGCGCTCGCTTTTGCAGCTTCAGCAAAATGTCGAGCATGGCGTAGCTGTCTTTGCCGCCCGAGACGCACACCATGACCTTGTCGCCTTCTTCAATCATGTTGAAGTCGACAATGGCGCGGCCGACTTCGCGGCACAGGCGTTTTTCAAGCTTGTGGTCTTCGCGCTCGATCTTCATGCTGTTTTGCACGCGCGCGGAGCTTTCCTGCTGCTCGTGTTCCGCGACAGCATCTTCCCAAACAGCACTCATATCATTCACTCCCATATCGTTCACCACTGTCCCGTCTCGATGCGAATGGCTACTTCGCAGTCGTCAAAAATTTCAAGTTTGGCGATCTTCACCCGCACGCCCAGCACGCCGGGCAACTTCATCAGCCGGTGCGCCAGCTTGCCGATCAGGCTTTCCAGCAAGTTGACGTGTTCCGAGGTGCATTCGGTGATGATGATCTGCCGCACCTTGCGGTAATCCAGCACATGGTGGATGTCGTCGTCATGGGGCAGCAGCGGCTGTGTGCCCAGGTTCAGTTCGGCATCGACCTGGATCGGTTGCGGCGCGGTTTTTTCGTGATCCAGAATGCCCAGGTTGGCGTCAAAGCGCAAACCGGTGAGGTTCAGGATCTGGGTGCCCCGGGAATTGAACATGGTGCCAGTCTGTAGTGGGTCAGTTGTGGTGATGTGTAAGCCGTTGCCGATGGCTTACATCAGCGAAAAATCGCGCTCGAACTTCATCAGGTGCTGGCCGCCATCCACCAGCAGCGTGGTGCCGGTGATGGAGCTGTTCTCCAGTGCAAACTTCACCGCGGCCGCCACGTCGGCGGGGGTGGACGACCGGCCCAGCGGCGACAGTTTGTGACGGGCCTCGAATTGTTCGTCGGTGAGCAGGTGGCTGGTCAGCGTCAGCCCCGGCGCAACGCCGACCACACGAACCTGCGGCGCCAGCGCCAGCGCCAGCATGGTGCCGGCCGCTTCCAGCGCGGCCTTGGAAAGCGTGTAGCTGAAAAAGTCGGGGTTCTGGTTCCAGAGCTTCTGGTCCAGCAGGTTGACGACGGCCCCCCTGGCACCGCGCGAGGCCACATGCGCATGCAGGGCCTGGGCCAGCACGATGGCGGCGCCGGTGTTGCTGTGCAGATGCCGGTCCATGGCGGCGAAACCGAAGCTGGCGGCACTGTCTTGCTCAAAGGTCGAGGCGTTGTTCACCACGGCATCGACCTGGCCCATGCGCTCCACCACGGCCGGCAACAGGCCGCGCACCGCCGTTTCGTCGTTTAAATCTGCATGAAAAGCGGCTGCAGCGCCCGACAGTTGTGCGCAAGCAGCTACTGTTTTAATAGCATCTTCTTCGGAGCTGCGGTAATGCACCGCCACCTGCCAGCCGCCGGCCGCGAGCGCCAGCGCGATGTCGCGGCCCAGCCGCCTGGCGGCGCCGGTCACGAGGACAACGGGTCGGGATGATGGCGGGGTTGGGGTCATGGGTGGTGAGGGTTGGCAAAAAGGTCAGGGACGTATCGCCGACAATTGCAGGCGGTGACAAACATGACCCAGACGACCAATCCCCCCATTTTACCGACCAGCCTTGCCGACCACATCGCCAAGGCCATTGACGCTGCCGGCGGCTGGATCGGGTTTGACCGTTTCATGGACATGGCGCTTTACACGCCCGGCTGGGGTTATTACGCCAATACCTCGCGCAAATTCGGCCTGATGCCGCAGTCGGGCAGCGATTTTGCGACGGCCCCAGAGATGTCCGCCCACTTTGGCCGCGCGCTGTCCCGGCAGGTGAAAGAAGCCCTGGCGGCAACCGGCACCACGGAAATCTGGGAATTCGGCGCCGGCTCGGGCGCCCTGGCGCACCAGTTGCTGGATGCGCTGGGCGACTCGGTCACGCAGTACCGCATCGTCGATTTGTCGGGCAGCCTGCGCGAGCGCCAGCAGGAACGGTTGCAGGCTTTTGCCGGCAAGGTGGACTGGGTAGCGGAGCTCCCGGCGCAGATGCGGGGCGTGGTGGTGGGCAACGAAGTGCTGGACGCCATGCCGGTGAAGCTGCTCGCGCGGCTCAACAACATCTGGCACGAGCGCGGCGTGGCCCGCCTTGAGGGAGGATTTGTCCATGCCGACAGCCCGACCGATCTCCGGCCTCCCATTGAAGTGGAAGGCGAACACGATTACGTCACAGAAATCCATCCGCAGGCGGAAGGCTTCATGCGGACACTGGCCGACCGGCTGGACGCCGGCGCCGTGTTCCTGCTCGACTACGGCTTCCCCGAACACGAGTACTACCATCCGCAACGCAGCATGGGCACGCTGATGTGCCACCGCGGCCACCTGGCCGATGCCGATACGCTGGCGGATGTGGGCAACAAGGACATCACGGCGCATGTCAACTTCACCGGCGTTGCCCTGGCAGGGCAGGAAGCCGGCCTGCAGGTGCTGGGCTATACCAGCCAGGGGCGGTTTTTGCTCAATTGCGGCTTGCTGGACGGCATGGAAAACGCCAGCCTGCAGGACCGGGCGATGCTGCAAAAGCTGGTGAACGAACATGAAATGGGTGAGCTGTTCAAGGTGATCGGGTTTGCGGTGGATTCTCCGGACGCTCCTAATTCAGGATGGGAAGCATCGGGGTTTTCTCAGGGCGACAGAAGCCACACCCTGTAGAGCCCCACGCCACAATGCCCCACATGAAAGCACCTCCATGATTCGCTGGATGATCGTGATTTTCCTGGTCCTGGTAGTCATCAGCGGCCTCACGCCCTGGCTGCACAAGCTGGGCTTCGGCAGGCTGCCTGGCGATTTCCGCTTCAGGCTGTTTGGCCGGGAATGGTTTATTCCATTGGCGACCACGGTGTTGCTGAGCCTGATCGCCACGCTGGTTGCCAAACTCATATGAAACAAATCACGCCAAAAGACTACGCGCACCCCCTCTGATGACAGATAGCATCTATCCTCAATGCGCATTGACTGATCCATCCATCGGCCCACCTCTGGAGACCCGGCCTTGAACGCAAACTCCCCCTTCCCGACACCCGTTCAGATTCCCGTGCTGCCCAAAGGCTCCGCACCCTTGCTGTGCGTTGACGTAGGCGGAACCAAGGTGGCCGTCAGCGTGGCCGATGAGCACGGCGTGCGGGGCCGGGTGACCGAAGCCACCGTCAAACAGGGCAGCCGCGACGCACTGGGCCAGCAGGTTCTGGTGTTGATGGCACGCAGCTGCGCCGAGGCGGGCATCGATCCCTCAGCCGTTTCGGCAGTGGGCGTCGCATCGTGCGGACCGTTTGCGCTGCACGACGGTCTGATCGAGCTGACAACCCCAAACATCTGCGGCGGCATGGCCGGCAAGGCGCGTGGCCTGCCCAACGACTGGCTCAGCGTGCCGCTGGAAGCACCGCTGCGCCAGGCCTTTCCCAACGTACGCGTAGAAAACGACGGCATCGCCGCACTCGAGGCCGAGCGCCGCTGGGGCGCCCTGCAGGGTCTGGAGCACTGCGCCTATGTGACCTGGAGCACCGGCGTCGGCGTTGGCCTGTGTGTTGATGGCCGGGTGCTGCACGGCAAGCACGGCAATGCGGGCCACGCCGGCCACATGTTTGTGAGCGACAGCCATGACGCGCTGTGCGGCTGCGGCAATATCGGCGACCTGGAAGCCTTGGTGGCCGGCAATGCGATAGAGCGGCGGTTTGCCGGCGCGGGCCACGCCGGCGCGATCAACCTCTTTGCCGCCGCGCGCGCGGGCGATGCCAGCGCAACGGTGATGGTCGACGAGCTTTGCCGGGTGATGGGTCGCGCCCTTTACAACCTTGTGGTCACGCTGGATCTCCAGCGCATCAGCCTCGGAGGGAGCGTGTTCCTGAATCACCACGACTATCTTTTGCCGCGCCTTCGGGCCCAGATACAGGGCAAGCTGCCCGCCCTGACGGATGGCGTTGAACTGGTGACGGCCGGGCTGGGCGAACGGGTCGGGGACTTTGCAGCCTTGGCACTGGTGAGTTGACGCGGCTGCCGGCAGATAAAACTAGCCCTGCCCCGAAGCCTCGGTCGCTTCAGCCTTCTTCACCACCCTCACCTGCGGCGACAGCTGCCAGAAAATCCCCGCCGACGCCAGCGTGATCAGCCCCATCGCGGCGAACGTTGCCTGGAAGGAATGCAGCGTCTGCACAGCCTCGCCCGCGCCGAAGAAGCCGGTGAAAGCGGCCAGCACCGCGCCCGCGGCGGCCACGCCCATGCTCATCGCCAGCATCTGCACCATCGACAGCAAACTGTTGCCGCTGCTGGCCATGCTGCTGTCCAGGTCACGCAGGGTCACGGTGTTCATCGCCGTGAATTGCATCGAGTTGACCGCGCCAAAACACGCCAGCTGGAGGATGTGCAGCCACAGCGGCTGCGCCGGCGTCACGAAAGCAAAACTCGCCATCGTCAGGCCCACCAGCGCGGTGTTGCTCACCAACACCCTGCGATAGCCGTAGCGCGTGATCAGCGGTGTGGTGACGCGCTTGACCAGCATGCTCGCCACGGCAACCGGCACCATCATCATCCCCGCCTGCAACGGCGAATAGTCCAGGCTGACCTGCAGCAGGAGTGGCACCAGGAAAGGCATGCACGAGCTGCCCAGGCGTGAGAACAAATTGCCCAGCAGTCCGATGCTGAGTGTGGGAATCGAGAACAGCCGCGGCGAAAACAACGGGTCAGGCCGTTTGGCGGCATGCAGCCAGTACGCGGTAAGGCTGGCCATGCCAAACACCAGCAGCACCAGCACGCTGGCCTGTTTCAGGCCCAGGCCCGACAGCCCATCCACCGCCAGCGACACGGCCACCATGCCGAAGGCCAGCAAAAGGTAGCCCGGCAAGTCGAAACGCGGCATTTGAAGCCGTGGGTTGTCCTCCATGTAGAAAAGCGTCGCCACGCAGCCCAGTACCCCCACCGGAATGTTGATGAGGAACACCCAGTGCCAGGAAGCCACCTGGACCAGCCAGCCGCCCAGCGTGGGCCCGATCAGCGGGCCAACCAGGCCCGGAATGGCAATGAAGCTCATGGCCTGTAAAAAGCGCTCACGCGGAAAGGCGCGCAGCACCGCCAGCCGGCCCACCGGCAGCAGCAGCGCCCCGCCCATCCCCTGCACCACCCGCGCCGCCACCAGCTGCATCAGGTTGCCGGACAGCGCGCAGGCGATGGAGCCAATGACGAACAGCGAGATCGCCCCCACATACACCCGCCGCGTGCCAAAGCGGTCGGCGATCCAGCCGGACGCGGGGATCAGCATGGCCATGGTGAGGGAATAGGCCACCACCACCGACTGCATGCGCAAAGGGCTTTCGCCAAAGCTGCGGGCCATGGCCGGCAAGGTGGTGTTGACGATGGTAGCGTCCAGCGTCTGCATGAAAAAGCCGATGGCTACGAGCCAAAGCAGCATGCGCAATGATTTTTCTTCTGCCTGCATGGATGAGAGATGCGAAAGGGCGAACTTGGTTCACCGCATGGGGAATCAAGAAGACAAGAGGATGGCCGGACAGCAAAAAGCCGCCTCGAAGGCGGCTTTTAAAGCGAAGGCGTTGAGTTCCGCCTCAGGCCGAGAAGCTGGATCCGCAACCGCAGGTGCTGGTGGCGTTGGGGTTCTTGATGACGAATTGCGCGCCTTCAAGGTCGTCCTTGTAGTCGATTTCGGCGCCCACCAGGTACTGGTAGCTCATGGCGTCGATCAGCAGGGACACGCCATTTTTGGTCATGGTGGTGTCGTCTTCATTGGTGATTTCATCGAAGGTGAAACCGTACTGGAAACCGGAGCAACCGCCGCCCTGCACAAAGACGCGCAGCTTCAGATCCGGGTTGCCTTCTTCGGCAATCAGCTCAGCCACTTTGGACGCGGCGCTGTCGGTGAAGACAAAGGGCGCGGGCATTTCGGTCTGGATATTTTCGGCAACGGCACTCATGGGGGCTCCAATACATAAAGCGAATCAGGGTTCGCGATTCAAGGCTTTCAGGCCTCTGGCGACACTTATGGGCAAATAGTACAGCAATTCAATCAACCATAACGCCCATGCGTGTTAGGCCGTGCCGTCTATTTGTGAGCGCTTACTCGCTCAATTCACCCCAATCAATCAGATGTTGTTGGCGGCCAGCTTGAGCGTGGGTTTTTCTTCCAGCTCCGCGTGGCTGGTAGCGCGCAACTGTCCAAATATGACGGCACCCTGGTGCATTTCAAGCGCCTTGTAAGACACATCGCCCTCGATTTTGGCTTTGGGCTGCAATTCAAGCAGCTCGGATGCGTGGACAGGGCCCATCACCCGGCCATTGATGATCACATGGTCGGCATGAATATGGCCGGTCACAGTGGCGGACTCGCTGATCACCAGAATGCTGGAGCTGCCTTCGGCGGCGCGGATGTCGCCGATCACTTCACCGTCGATCCGCAGGCCGTCGGTGAATTTCAGGTTGCCCTCAATGCAGCTGCCTTGGGCGATCAGGCTTTTGATGGGCGGCTGCTTCTTTTTTCCAAACATACAAAGATTCCTGTGCTGGGGTGTCGCGGTGGAAGGGGAAATCGGGGAGAAATTCTTAAAGCTTGAAGGTCTGGGCAGATCTGACCGCTGTGCCCTCAATGACTTTAGCTGTAACTGTTTGTACCATGGCTTGGGGGGGCAAGTCGAGGACACCTTCCACACGAAGGTACTGTTTGAACTGTAAAGTTTGCGGTCCGCCGGGCAAAGTCATCGTCCAGGGTTTTCCGTCCTGCGTGCCATGAACCGTCAGGTCAAGTTTCCCGTTGAAGTTCGGCGCACCCTTGACGGGTTGGATCACCAGGACCTGCCATTTGAGCTGGGTTCCCGACAATACCTCTGCCTGCAGGCTGCGGATGGCGACAACCTCGGCGCTACCAGCCGGCAAAAGCTTCTGAAAGAATCCCAGGTCGTCACGCAGGCTGCGGTTGTCGCTTTCCAGCTGCCGGATCTGGCTCATCATTTTTTCCTGCACCGCTTTTTCGGCCGTGAGCAGGCTGCCTGAAGTATTGGCAATCGATTGCGCCCTGTCGCGGTCTGCACGCAAAGTGACCACTTCCTGACGCAACACGCTGATCTCTTCCCTGGTATCGGTATCCACGCCCGCAATCCCCTTGCCGAACTCGAAGGCCCAGAGGGCGACCGCTGCGGAAAACCCCAGCATCAGGGCGCCGGCAATCCACCGCAGGGGCCAGGGGAGCGAACTGCGAACCGACATGCGCGGGGAACTGATCGTCAGGCGGCGGCGAAACAGGCGAAATTTCAAATCGGAGGCCCTGCAGTTTTCGGTTCAAGGAGGTGCATTGTGCACGCACTCACCTTCGATATCAGCCAATCCAGCCGTAAAGCCGGGTAAGGCTTTGCATCAGGAAAACTAAACGCTTACAAAGCATTGACAGGGCGTTGTGGGCATCACACAAATGCCCCGCCCATGAAAAAAGCCGCCGGGTGAACCAGGCGGCTTTTCGGGGACAGCGAAAGCGGCTAAATGTCGATTTAGCGCTTGCTGAACTGCTTGCGGCGGCGAGCTGAACGGAAACCGACTTTTTTACGTTCGACTTCACGTGCATCGCGGGTCACAAAGCCAGCCTGGCTCAGGGCCGGCTTGAGCGTTGCGTCGTAATCGATCAGCGCACGGGTGATACCGTGGCGCACTGCGCCGGCCTGGCCGGACTCGCCGCCGCCGTGGACGTTGACCATGATGTCAAACGTCTCGACGTGGTTCGTCAGAAACAGGGGTTGGCGGCAGATCATGATCGAGGTTTCACGACCGAAGAACACCTGGATGTCACGGTCATTGATCGTGATCTTGCCGGTGCCTTTTTTGATAAACACACGGGCGACGCTGGATTTGCGACGGCCGGTGCCATTGTTCCATTCACCAATCATCAATGGCTCCTTAGATGTCCAGCACTTTAGGCTGTTGGGCGGTATGCGGGTGCTCTGCACCACCGTACACCTTGAGTTTCTTGATCATGGCGTAGCCGAGCGGGCCCTTGGGCAGCATGCCCTTGACGGCTTTTTCCAAAGCGCGGCCAGGGTGCTTGGCTTGCATGTCGCGGAAATTGGTGGCAGTGATGCCGCCTGGATAACCGGAATGGCGATAGTAGATCTTGTCGGTCGACTTGGCGCCGGTGACGCGCAGCTGGGCTGCATTGATGATGACGATGAAGTCACCGGTATCGACGTGAGGCGTATAAATGGCCTTGTGTTTGCCGCGCAAACGGAGAGCAACTTCGCTGGCTACTCGTCCGAGGACCTTGTCGGTCGCGTCAATCACAAACCACTCGTGCGTCACGTCAGCGGGTTTTGCGCTGAACGTTTTCATGAGTTTTCTTTCGAAAAAATGGTTTGTCGGGTTCTTTTCTGCGGTCGGTGTTCTTCTGATGAGAACCTCTTAGGCAGTATTTCAAGCTCTGCCGCGGAACCACTAGGCGCTGCAGAGCCCACGATTATATGAAAAATCAAGGACTTGCGTCAATATTCAGCCGGCTTTAAGGCATTTCTCCCCGGCAAGAAGGTAGGATAGACCCATGTTTTCCTATCGCCACGCCTTCCACGCAGGCAACCACGCCGACGTGCTCAAGCACACCACGCTGATCGCGTTGATGAAGTATTTGACCCAGAAAGACGCGGCGCTGACCGTGATCGACACGCATGCGGGCGCGGGCCTGTACCGGCTTGACGGAGATTACACCGAAACCAGCGGGGAAGCTCAAGAGGGCATTTTCAGACTGCTTTCCCAACCTGTTTCCCAGACAAAGCCGGCTCCAGCCCAAGTACAGCGTGCGCAAGCAGCTCCTAAAACCATAGCAAAACCCGCCACCACCAAACCAGCCGCAGGCGGCTGGGCGCCTGCCCTGCAGGACTACATCGACCTGCTGCGCGGCCTGAACCCGCAATTCGCCGAAAGCGGCGACATCGCGCACCTGAAGATCTATCCGGGCTCCCCTTTCATCGAGCAGCAATTCCTGAGCGGGCGCGACAAGCTCAAGTTGTTTGAATTGCATCCCACCGATTTCAAGTCGCTTTCCGGCAACATTGAACAGTTGGGTGTCGGCCGCCAGGTGGCGGTTTCGCGCGAAGACGGCTTTGAAGCGCTGAAAACCTTTTTGCCGCCACCCGCCCGCCGGGCGATGGTGCTGTGTGACCCCAGCTATGAAATGAAAAGCGACTATGCGCGTGTGTCGGCCTGCATGGCAGACGCCGTCAAGCGCTTCGCCACTGGCACCTATGTCGTCTGGTACCCCATCATTCCGCGGCCGGAAGCCCATGACTTGCCCCGCAAGCTCAAGACGCTGGCCGTGAAAGCCAGCCGAAGCTGGCTGAATGCCGCTTTAACGGTGAAATCGAGCAAATTAACAACAGATACCGCCGGTGACGTGGTGCGGCCAGGCCTTCCTGCCAGCGGCATGTTTGTCATCAACCCGCCCCACACCCTCAAGGCAGAGCTGCAAGCGGCCTTGCCGCAAATGGTGGCCCTGCTGGGGCAAGACCGCAATGCCGGCTTCACGCTGGAGCATGGCGGCTAGGGCTTTCAGGACGACGCCCTGCAAGGGGAGCATGGCAGCCGGCACCGCCAGCCGGTTATGCCAGGTTGGCTGTGTTGTGCGCCCAGACTTTCCTGTCTTTACCGCCGCAGTGAGTTGTGGCAAGGTTGCCCCGTAAACTTTCCCAAAGTCTGCGCCTCCATTGTCCCGCCGTGTTTCCCCTGCTTCCTGTGTCCTGATTTCCGCTTTCTTTTCTTCCTTTCCTCTTGGCTCTCCCCGCTCCCTCGGTGCTCCACCACTAACATGCCCGTCCAGGCTCAAGCTCTCCCATCCGCCGCCCCGGATACGCCGGGCCGTGGACCGCGCGTGCGTGGGAAAACGGCCAGACCGGCGGAAAAGGGAGTCAACGCCGACTCAGCAAGCGGGATGGCGATGGGCACGCCAGAGGACATGGAAAGTGAAATCGAGCGCCGGGTTGCGCTTCGCACCCAGGAGCTTCGTGCATCGCTGGCGCGCTACCAGACGATGGTGGACCTCGCAACCGAAAACATCTGCGTCGGGCAGGAAGGCCTGCTGCGCTTTGCCAATCCGCCGTGCCTGGCCTTGCTGGGTACAGAGGTCGGCACCATGGCCGACCGGCCCATGATCGAGTTCATCCATCCGGAAGACCGCAACTTTGTTTCCGGCAAGCACAAGCTGCGCGCCGCCGGCAACGTCGTCCCGGCTTTTGAGGCGAGATTCCAGCGCGACGACGGCACGATTTCCTGGGTGGAAATCAATGGCGTGCTGGTGGACTGGGAAGGTGCGCCGGCGGACCTTTTTTTCCTGAAAGATGTCACCGAGCGCAAAAGACTCGAGGCCCTGACCCGATCAGCCGCCGAGCGCTACCGGGCGGTCGTGGAAAACGTCAACGACGTGATCCTGGTGGTGCAAAAAGGCATCGTGCGCTTTTCCAATACCAGCGCCCAGTCCATGTTCGGCCTGACGCTCACCGGGCTGCCGTCCATGCACCTGATCCATCCCGACGACCGCGGCATGGTGCAACGCCAGCGCGAGCTCATGCAGTCAGGCACCATGGTCAGCGCCTACGAGGCCCGCTTCATCACGCCACCGCGCGAGACCATGGCGCCGGACCTGCGCACCGGATGGGCCAGCATCTACGGCACGCGCATTGAATGGGACGGCGAACCTGCCCTGCTCGTGCTCATGTCCGACATCAGCGAGCGCCGCCGGCTGGACGAAGAACTCAAGACCGCGCTGACGCAGCGCGAAGCCATCCTCGAAACCACCGCCGTCGGCGTCACCTTCCTCAAAAGCCGGCGCCACCAGTGGCTGAACCGCACGCTGGCCGCCATGCTCGGCTACAGCCCGGCCGAGCTGCTGGGCAAGGAGACGCGCGTTCACTATCCCAGTGACGAGGATTTCGAACGTACCGGCGAACTCGCCTACGCGCAGATCGCGCAAACCGGATCGTTCTCGCTGGAAACGCGCATGCGCCGCAAAAGCGGTGAGCTGATCTGGGTTCAGCTTGACGGCTCGGCGCTCGACCGCAACCGCCCGCAGGAAGGCTCGGTGTGGACTTACGTGGACATCACCCGGCGCAAGGTAGCCGACGAAGAAGCCCGGCGGGCCCTGGCGCGCGAACGCGAGCTGGGTGAGCTCAAGACGCGCTTTGTGTCGATGGCCTCGCATGAATTCCGCACGCCGCTTGCCACGATCCTGTCGTCCGCAGAGTTGATCGAACACTACGGCGAAAAAATCACGCACCGCGAGCGCCAGGACATCATGGCCGACCTGGTGATCGCGGTCAAACGCATGCAGGGCATGCTTGAAGACATGCTCACCGTCGGGCAGGCCGACGCCGGCAAACTCAAGCTCAACCTGAAACCGCTGGATATCGCGGCGCTGTGCCGCAAGCTCGTGACCGAAATGCACACCAGCGACGCCGGCCAGCATGCGATTGAATTTGAAGCCCCTATCGGCCACGACGCTTTTTCACAGCTGGTCATGCTCGACGAACGGCTGGTCCGGCACATTGCCAGCAACCTGCTGGCCAACGCCTGCAAATATTCGCCCGCCGGCAGTGTGGTGGTGCTCACGCTGGACCGCCGGCAGGACGAGTCCGGGGACCACCTGATCCTGCGCGTCAGTGACGAAGGCATCGGCATTCCGCCCTCGGACCTGCCGCGCCTGTTCGAGAGCTTTCACCGCGGCTCCAATGTAGGCAACCGCCAGGGTTCCGGACTGGGCCTGGCCATTGTCAAACACGCCGTTGACCTGCATCACGGCAAAATCGAGGTGGCAAGCATGCCGGGAACGGGCACACAGTTCACGATCAGCCTGCCCATTTCTCAAGGAACCCCATGACCCTGATCCTGATCGTTGAGGACGACGACGCCATCCGCAGCAACATCGTGCGGCTGCTCAAACTTGAAGGTTTTGAAACGGCCGCGGCCGCAGATGGCCGGCAAGGCCTGGAGCAGGCCCGCGCAAGCCGCCCCGACCTGATCGTCTCCGACGTCGGCATGCCCGGCATGAACGGCTTTGAACTGCTGGCAGCCGTGCGCGCCGACCCGCTGCTGGTCAACACCCCCTTCATGTTGCTGACCGCGCTGGACGACCGCGAGAGCATGCGCCGCGGCATGACGGCCGGCGCCGACGATTATTTGTCAAAACCCTTCAGCCGCGCAGAACTGCTCGACGCCGTCAATGCACAGCTGAAGAAAAAAGCACGGGTGCGTGAAGCCATCGACTCGGGTGTTGCCGCCGGCGAAGAACGCCTGCGTGCAGCTTTTGCCAGCCGCATCAGCGGCAGCCGTCCCGACAGCGTACCGGTTGATATTCCGGCCAGCGCGCAAACCGAAGAACTGGCCAATGCCACTGTGCTGGTGGCCAGCATCCGCAATTTCACCTCGCTGGCTGAAAAACTCAATGCTGCGGAAGTGTCGCAACTGCTCACCGAATATTTTGAACGTATCTCCGAACCGGTACTGAAAAACAGTGGTCGGCACATCAAGTTTGTCGGCGATGGGCTGATGGCGGTGTTTGTCGACACCCTCACCGGTTCGCCGCTGCCGGCCCCGCGCCGCGCTATTTCTGCAGCCCTTGCCATGGCACTGGCCACGCACGAATTCCGCGACTGGCTGGAGCAGCGCTTCGGCGGCCGCGCGCTGCCGCCGTTTGCCATGGGCATCGGCATCCACAGCGGCGCCGTCACGCTGTGCCAGCTCGGCACGCAGCAGACCAAGGAACTCACGCCCGTGGGCGAAACCGTAACCCTGGCCTCGCGGCTGGAAGACGCCACCGAAGAAAAGGGCTGGACAGTGATGGCCAGCGAGCAGACGCTCGGCGAAGCCGGCACCGGCATCCAGACCGGCATCCACACCTCGCTCTCGCTGCCCGGGCGCAACCTCGCCATCGATGTGGCCGAGGTCACAGGCCTCATCACCACCATGGACGACAAGATCCATGGCATGGCCAGCCTGACCGAGCGCGCCAGCGAGATCAGCGACGCCGTGCGCGCCAATTCGGACATCACCGCACGCGCGGTCAAGGGCGCGCTGGACGCCAAGCTCTCGGCGCTGAAAGACCTGCGCTTTGACGCCAGCAGCGAGGCGGTACGCCTCAAAGGCTACCGCATCACGCGCAAGATCGGCGCCGGCGGCATGACCGAGGTCTACCTGAGCGAACGTGAATCCGACGGCCTGCCGATCGTGCTCAAAGTGCTGGACTCTCGGGGCAAGGAAGCCTCGGAACACCTGGTGCGCTTCATCCAGGAATACGCCCTGCTCTGCAAGATCGACCATCCGCACGTGATCAAGATCTACGACCAGGGATTCACCGACGAGCACGCCTACATCGCGATGGAGTACTTCGAACGCGGTGACCTGCGCAGCCTGTTCGGGCCCGACCTGGCCCGCTCGCAGGCGCTGACGGTGGCGCGCGAGGTCGCCCAGGCGCTGTCGGCCATCCATGCGCACGGCATTGTCCACCGCGACATCAAGCCTGAAAACGTCATGCTGCGCGCCGACGGCAGCGTGGCGCTGGCCGACTTCGGCATCGCCAAATCCATGCTGCAGGCCCCCAGCATGGGCCTGACCCAAACCCACCACGGCGACGTCGTGGGAACGCCCTACTACATGAGCCCCGAGCAGGCCACCGGTCGCAAAGTGACGGCGCAGTCCGACCTCTACAGCCTGGGTGTGATGCTGTTCGAAATGCTGGCCAACCGCCGGCCCTACGTTGCCGAATCGCTCGAGCTGCTGCTGGCCAAACACCTGAATGCCGATACCCCCGCACTTCCCGAAGTGCATGCGGAATTGCAAGGCGTCGTCAACAAGCTGATGGCCAAAAGCCCCGAGCACCGCTACGAATCAGCCGAAGCCTTTCTGCTCGAACTCGAATCCATCGCGCCCGCGCCTGAGATCAGTTTGTAACCCCCGTCCAGGCTCACTTCGTGTAGCCCGTTCCCCCCTTTCAGGGGGCGGCGCCTGGGGCCGGCAAAGCCGGACCCTCGGCCCCCACTGGTAATGCCCAAAGAACTCTTTAACTCAGCAGGGGCCGCGGAACCGGCTTTGCCGGGCCGCAGGCACTGTCCCCTGCAAGGGGAAAAGGGCTACACGCAGTGAGCCCGATAGGGGTGTGCCCATTTTTCGGCTTTGCCGGGCCGCAGGCGCAGCGGCCCCTTGGGGGCAGGGAGCTACACGCAGTGAGCGACCGTGGGGCTAGTACTTCAATGCAGTGCTCTTGCCCCAGAACACACGGTAAGCGAACACGGTGTAGCCGATGATCATCGGCAGCACCACCGCTGCGCCGGCCAGGATCACGCCCATGGCCTCGGGCGCGCTGGCCGACTGCCAGATCGTCAGCTTGTCGATCACCAGCCACGGGAAGAGGCTGTAAGCCAGGCCGTAGAAGGCCAGCAAAAACACGCCCACCGTCGCACCAAAAGGTACCCATGCGCCGTATTCATTGCCTTGTGCCAGCCGCACCGGCAGGCGCTGCAGGCTGCGGAAAATCACGCCAAACAGTACCGCCGTGGCCGCCGGGATTGGCAGCAGCAGCACGATGTTCGGAAACGAAAACCATTTGTCGAAAATGCTCTGGCTCACCAGCGGTGTGGCCACCGAGATGGCGCCGATACCGATCACGGTGAACAGGAGGCTGCGCCTGGCCCAGCGCACGGCTTGCAGTTGCAATTCGCCTTCGGATTTGATGATGAGCCAGCCGGCGCCGAGCAGGCAATACGCCGCGACCAGCGCCGCGCCGATGACCGCGTTGAAGACGATGGTCCACCAGGTCGCCGCAAAACCGGTGATCAGCGAGCCCAGCATGTAACCTTGTGACCAGCTTGCCAGCAGCGAGCCGGTGTAGAACATGCGGTTCCACAGCGGCTTGTGGCTGGCGCGCGCCTTCACGCGGAAGTCAAAGGCCACACCGCGCAGCGTGAGGCCGATGAGCATGAACGCCACAGGCAAATACAGCGCACCCAGGATGACGCCATGCGCCAACGGAAACACCGTGAGCAAGATGCCTACGCCCAGCACCAGCCAGGTTTCGTTGGCATCCCAGAAGGGGCCGATGCTGGCGATCATGGTGTCCTTGTCGTCATCGCCGGCGGTGCGCATCAACACGCCCACGCCCAGGTCGTAGCCGTCAAGAATCACATAGGCCAGCATGGCCAGGCCCATCACCACCAGGAAGACGATGGGCATCCAGCCGGCGGCTTGCGTCAGGTCAGGGGCAAGGTCAAGCATGGGGAGCTCCTTCTTTTTCGGGGTAGTTCACAACGTTGAGGTCCTTCTCGGTCGCACCGGCGGTGCTGTCATCGCCGAACGGTTTGTCCGCATGTTTCCTGTGCCGCGCGAGGTAGAAGACCACCGACACATAAGACACCAGCAGCACCGCATACAGCGCGAGGTAGAGCGTCAGCGTCAACGCGATGCGCGGCGCCGGCACTTTTGAAGCCGCCTCAGCCGCCGTCAGCACACCCGTCACCAGCCAGGGCTGCCGGCCGATTTCGGTCACATACCAGCCGGCGATGAGCGCAATCCAGCCGGCGAATGTCATGGCGACCAGCACGCGGGCATGCCACACCGTGAGCGTGCGCGCCGGGTCCTTCTTCCATGGGGCCAGTTGCAACACACTGGCCCAGCTCACGGCCAACATCAGCATGCCCACGCCTACCATGATGCGAAACGCCCAGAACACCGGCGCAACCGGCGGATGTTTTCCCTCGAACTCGTTCAAGCCCTTGACCTCGCCGTCCAGGCTGTGCGTGAGGTAGAGCGAGGCCAGCTTGGGAATTGCGATTTCGTAGTGGTTGGCCTTGGCCTTTTCGTCCGGCAATGCGAACAGAATCGCGGGCACGCCTTTTTCGGTCTTCCAGATGCCTTCCATGGCGGCCAGCTTGGCCGGCTGGTGTTCCATCGTGTTCAGGCCGTGCTGATCGCCCGCGACGATCTGCAGCGGAATCAGCATCGCAGCCATGTAGATGCCCGTCTTCAGGCCGGCCATGACTTCTGCCCCGCGATCGTTGCGCAGCCAGCGGTAGGCCGAAACACCCGCCACCAGAAATGCCACCGTCAGCCCCGACGCCAGCAGCATGTGCGTGAGGCGGTAAGGAAAGGACGGGTTGAAGATCACCTCGAACCAGCTCGTCACATGCGCCTGGCCGTTGATCATTTCAAAACCCGCCGGCGTCTGCATCCAGGAGTTGAGCGCCAATATCCAGAAAGCCGACAGCGTGGTGCCGCCCGCCACCAGCAGCGTGGCGATGGTGTGCATGGTTTCGCTCACGCGTTCACGCGCAAACAGCATCACGCCCAGCATGGTGGCCTCCAGAAAGAAGGCCGTCAGCACTTCGTAGGCCAGCAGCGGCCCGGCGATGTTGCCCACTTTCTGCATGTAGCCCGGCCAGTTGGTGCCGAACTGGAAGCTCATGGTGATGCCGCTGACCACACCGAGGGCAAAGGTCAGCGCGAAAATTTTCACCCAGAACTGGTAGGCGTCCATCCAGTATTGCGCTTTGGTTTTCACGAAGCGCAGCTTGAAGTACAGCAGCACCCAGCCCAGCGAAATGCTGATGGTGGGAAACAGAATGTGGAAGGTGATGTTGGCCGCGAACTGGATGCGGGCCAACAGGAATGCGTCTAAACCGTCCATCATCAACTCCTGTTTTCGTCGGGAAGGTTGGCAGCAGCTGCTGCTGGGCCGGGAAGCTCGCCGGAAGGCTTCGCCGCCACTTTGCTGGATGCGGTGCGGCCTGTCAAACCGGCCTTCATGCTGCTGGCGACCTTGTCTTTGACCTCCAGCAGCTTCTGCACCTTGGCGCCCATCTTCATCAGGCTCATCAGCGTGGCCGAGTCCATCTTCTGCACATCGGCCAGCCAGCCCGTCATCAGCTCGATCAAATCGTGCATCTGCTTCATGCGCGCCTGGGCGTGAATGTCGTCCTGGTTGGCCGGGTGTTCCATCAGCGCATCGCGCAGCATGGAAAGCGTCGGGTCAATCTCGCGCTTGCGGCGTTCCTCGGCCAGTGTGCGGAAGATGGCCCAGACGTCTTCCGGCGCACTGAAATACTCGCGCCTGTCGTTCGGCAGGTGCTGCAGCCGCACCAGGTTCCACGACTGCAATTCCTTCAGCCCCATGCTGACGTTGGAGCGCGAAAACGCCAGCGCCTCGCCGATTTCGTCGGCATTCAGGGCCCGTGGCGAGACGTACAGCAAGGCATAAATCTGCCCAACAGTCCGGTTAATGCCCCAACGGCTGCCCATTTCACCGAAATGGAGGACAAATCGCTGGGTTAAGGGGGCAAGGTTCATGGCGCGGGGCCTCTTTGGTTTATTGAATTTTCAGGAATTACTGAAATTCTAATAAATTGAAGCAGTTTGCGCTGGCGGCTGGATTGACCTTGTGTGCAGCCGGGTGAAATCGGGTGTAGCCGTCGAACGCTGACCTGACCCGACACCAGTTTGTGCCGGCAGGTTGCTATCGAATTCGTAGCTGCTTGCGCTTGTATCTATTGGGCTAGAGGCCAATCTCATGCGTGAAAAAGCCCCAAAACAGCGTCAAAAGCGGCCCCGCAAACGTTCATGTGCGAGCTAAAGCTGTTTTTCGCCGGTTTCAAGGCTATTTTCAGCATGAAAACAGCCTTCAGGCCAATACAGACAAGCGCAATAAGCTATCAAATATATAGCACCCCAACATACAACCCAAGCTGTGCCAGCGGGATTTGCGCTGAAACGAAACGACCGGTTGCCGGGTCGGGTCACCGCTATTGGCAAGCCCGTCGCAACATGGGCATACTGGCCCGCCCATACACAACACCCCACAAAAAGGATTCCATGCGCCACACCACCACCGTCCTCGGCTTTTCCGTCACCGTTGCCTTTGTGGCCGGGATTGCGCTGTCGCCGCTGGCCCAGCACGCCCTGCCCGATGCGCATGCGCAGGCCGTGCCCCTGGCGCCGGCGATGATTGACCTTGCGGCGCTCAAGCACGGCGACATTCCCGGCACCCCAAACCCTGAAATGAATGCGAAAGGGCTGGTCATCACCGACAACGCCACCATCGGCATTCAGTCCGGCAATGTGGCCAAACACATTCACCCGAAAACCGACGAGATCCAGTACATCATCGAAGGCAGCGGTGCCATGTGGCTGGGCGGCGAGCGCAAGGAGTTCAAGCCGGGCACGCTGATCATCATTCCCAAAGGCACGGCACACGGCGGCACGCTGGTGACCAGCGGGCCCGTCAAGGCGCTGGCCATCAAGATCCCGCCGCAGGCCAGGGACGACGTGACTTTTGTGAATTGAGCGAGCGCGCCTCGTCAGCGGGGCGATTCAGCGCGGCGTACGCGGCGCCGCTGGGCGCCGCCTTGCAGGCGGGCGCTTCCGGACCGCAGGCGCGGGTGTCGTCGCGACCTCCGGTGTGGACTCCGGCACCAGCAGCACAACTTCCTTCAGCCCCATGCCCAACATGCCGAGCTCTTCCGCCGCGGCGCGGCTCAGGTCGATGATGCGGTTGCCGCTGTAGGGTCCGCGGTCGGTGATGCGGACGTCCACATCACGGCCGTTGACCAGGCTGTGCACACGCACCATGGTGCCAAAAGGCAGCGTGCGGTGCGCAGCGGTGAACTCCTGCATGTCAAAGCGTTCTCCGCTGGCGGTGCGCCGGCCGTTAAAACGCGGGCCGTACCAGGAAGCCTGGCCGCGCTGGAATTCGCGGGGCACTTCGCCGGCCAGCAGCGACGGCCTGGGTGCAGCGGCGGAAGGCGGCACCTCGTCGGTTCTATCGCTGGGAGCGGGCGATGCATCGGTGGCGGGACGTGAAGGACGCGGCGCCGGTGCAGCAGCACCCGGCACGGTGGATGGCTTGTTGGGTGGCGGCGTGGTGCATGCGGCCAGCAAGGCCAGCAGCACCGCAGCACTGAGGGTGACGGCAGACCGGCGTGCACCCTGCTGCATGGCGTGTAGCCTCAGGCGCGCTGCAGTCGCCCGATGATTTCGGTCGTCGCTGCGGCCTGGTTCATCGTGTAGAAATGAATGCCGGGCACGCCTGCGGCGTAGAGCTGCTCGCACAGGCCGGTGATTACGTCCAGGCCGAAGCTCTTGATGGACGCGGTGTCGTCGCCAAAGCCCTGCAGGCGCAGGCGGATCCAGCGCGGAATCTCGGCGCCGCAGGCATCGGAAAAGCGCATGAGTTGCGTAGAGCTGGTGATGGGCATGATGCCGGGCACAATGGGCACGTCCACACCCAGAGCCTGCGCGTCGTCGACAAAACGGTAGTAGGCGTCGGCGTTGAAAAAATACTGTGTGATGGCCGAGTTGGCGCCGGCCTTGACCTTTTGCACAAAGGCCTGCAAGTCGGCATCGGCCGATCTGGCCTGGGGATGGATTTCCGGGTAAGCGGCCACTTCGATGTGGAAAGTGTCGCCGGTTTCAGCGCGGATGAAGGCCACCAGGTCGCTGGCGTAGTGGAACTCACCGCCCGCGCCGTAGCCGCTGGGCAGGTCACCGCGCAGGGCGACCAGGCGTTTCACACCCATGATTTGCAAGGTGGTGAGCTGCTGGCGCACCGTGGCCTTGGTGGCGCCCACGCACGAGAAATGGCAGGCCGCCGCCACGCCTTCGGCCAGGATTTCGTTCACCGTGCCGAAAGTGCCGTCTTGCGTGGAACCACCCGCGCCAAACGTCACCGAGCAAAACTCGGGCTTGTGCGCATAGAGCGCCTGGCGCGCCACACGCAGCTTCTCGGCGCCTTCAGGTGTCTTGGGCGGGAAGAATTCAAAACTGAGGGGAAGATTCAGGCTCATCACGGATCTCACTCGTCGTTATTTGTCGTGTCGGTTTTGCTGTCACGCCGCTTGCCACGCGCAGGGCCAGGCTGGCCGGCATGCGCAAGTTCGGAGTCTTCGTGCGGCGCGCGGGAGGCGCGCATTTCGCTGCGTGGCACGCGCTTGGCAATCTTGCGCTGCGGTGCGGCCGGCAGTGGCTGGTCTTCGCCCGCCACGTCCTGGCCCTTGACAGCCTGGATAAAAAATTCGCGGTTGCCGTCGCCGCCTTCAATCGGCGACGCCAGCCAGGCTTTCACTTCCAGTCCCAGCGCTGCGCAGGCATCGCGCAAGCGCTTTTCGACAAACTCGAAATGCGCCGGGTCACGCACGATGCCGCCCTTGCCGATCTGGCCGGGCTGCAATTCAAACTGCGGCTTGACCAGCATGAGCAGGTCGCCGCCCGGCTTGAGCAGGCGAACCACGGCGGGCAACACCAGCGTGAGCGAGATGAAGGACAAATCACCCGTCAGGAAGTCGAAGTTGGCTTCTGCGGCTGGGCTCGCTTCATCCAGGTCGGCGTCATCCCCATCGCCATCGAAGTCATCCGGAAAATCCATGTCGCCGCTGTCGCCCGCATGGCCGGCCACCAGGTCGGCCGCGGTCATGGAACGGGCATTGAGGCCCTCGACGCAAACCACACGCGGGTCTTCACGCAGGCTGGCGTGCAGCTGGCCGTGGCCCACATCGACGCCCACCACCTGCAATGCGCCATGCTGCAGCAGGCAGTCGGTAAAGCCGCCGGTGGACTGGCCCACGTCAAGGCAGCGCAAGCCATCCACCTTCAGGCCGGTAGCTTTCAGCGCGCCTTCGAGCTTGAGCCCGCCGCGCGAGATGTACTTGGCTTCGGTGGTGTCCAGCAACTGCAGCTCAGCGCCGGGCGGAATCTCGTCGCCGTTCTTGGCGACCTTCTTCCAGGCAGCGTCGGCTTCAGGACGCCACTGCACCCCCGAAGCGATCAGGCGCTGGGCCTGCGAGCGGGTGGCGGCATGGCCGTGTTCGACGAGGAATAGGTCAGCGCGCATGTAGTGTCTTCCGGTATTCCAGCAACAGCCTTAAGGGCGTAGCGAGCGGCCCGAGAGCAAGGCGCGGGCGTCAGGCAACCGGAATGCACTTGAGGTGCATGAGGATTGCCTGATCGGGACCCGCAACGCCGCTATCGGGTCGCGCAGTAGCCAGGAAAAATCAGTAGCGATAGGTGTTGGCCTTGTACGGGCCGGCTTTAGAGACACCGATGTACGCAGCCTGCTCGTCGCTCAGTTCAGTCAGCACAGCGCCAACCTTCTTCAGGTGCAAACGGGCAACCTTTTCGTCAAGATGCTTGGGCAACACATAAACCTTGCCCACTTCGTACGCATCTTTCTTGGTGAAGAGCTCGATCTGCGCGATGGTCTGGTTCGCAAAGCTCGACGACATCACGAAGCTCGGGTGGCCGGTGCCGCAACCGAGGTTGACCAGGCGGCCCTTGGCCAGCAGGATGATGCGCTTGCCGTCCGGGAAGATCACGTGGTCGACTTGCGGCTTGATCTCTTCCCAGGTGCATTTTTCGAGCGATGCGACGTCGATCTCGTTGTCGAAATGGCCGATGTTGCAGACGATGGCCTGGTCTTTCATCTTCGCCATGTGCTCATAGGTGATGACGTTCTTGTTGCCGGTGGCGGACACAAAAATGTCAGCCTTGTCGGCAGCGTATTCCATGGTCACGACCTTGTAACCTTCCATCGCGGCCTGCAGGGCGTTGATGGGGTCGATCTCGGTCACCCACACCTGGGCGCTCAGTGCGCGCAAGGCTTGTGCGGAGCCCTTGCCCACGTCGCCGTAACCGGCCACGAGTGCGACCTTGCCGGCGACCATCACGTCGGTGGCGCGCTTGATCGCGTCAACCAGGGATTCGCGGCAGCCGTACAGGTTGTCGAACTTGCTCTTGGTGACGGAATCGTTCACGTTGATGGCGCGCAGGGCCAGCGTGCCCTTGGCCGACATTTCATTCAAACGCAACACGCCGGTGGTGGTTTCTTCAGTCACGCCGATGATGTTTTTCAGGCGGCGGCTGTACCAGGTCGGGTCTTGCGCCAGCTTGGCCTTGATCGAATTGAACAGGCAGATTTCTTCTTCGCTGCCGGGCTTGGAAATGAGGCTCGCGTCTTTTTCGGCCTTGGTGCCCAGGTGCATCAGCAGCGTCGCGTCGCCGCCGTCGTCCAGGATCATGTTGGGACCTTCTTCAGGCGTGCCCTTGGCGCCGCTGAATTCGAAGATCTTGTGGGTGTAGTCCCAGTAGTCGGCCAGGGTCTCGCCTTTGATGGCGAACACCGGCGTGCCGGCGGCGGCAATCGCGGCGGCGGCGTGGTCTTGTGTCGAGAAAATATTGCACGAAGCCCAGCGCACTTCAGCGCCCAGGGCTTGCAGGGTTTCGATCAGCACGCCGGTCTGGATCGTCATGTGCAGCGAACCGGTGATGCGCGCGCCCTTCAGCGGCTGCGCCTTCGCGAATTCTTCGCGGATGGCCATCAGGCCGGGCATTTCGGTTTGCGCGATGTTCAGTTCCTTGCGGCCCCAGGCGGCAAGCGAAATATCGGCAATGGTGTAGTCGGTGGAAGGTTTCAGGACGGCGCTCATACGGTTCTCCAAATTCAAACGTCAACTGGGCAAAATCGCCACGGGCAAGGCGCTTTCGAAACAGCGGGGGAATTCAGTCATTCACCCGGCTTGAGAGAGCACTTGCGGGTGAGCGTGGTTGCAATGAAGTCCTGAGCCTGGTCCACATGGTGTGGCTTGCAACGCTCCTCAGGAAGCCACGATTATACCGAACTCCCCCGTTCAGGCTCACTTCGTGTAGCCTGCTCCCCCCTCAAGGGGGCGGCGCCTGGGGCCGGCGAAGCCGGACCCTCGGCCCCCGCTGGTGAAATACGCCATCACCGATCGCGCCCAAAGAACGCTTCAACCCGCATGGGCCGCGGAACCGGCTTTGCCGGGCCGCAGGCTCAGTCCCCTGCAAGGGGAAAAGGGCTACACGCAGTGAGCCCGATAGGGGTGTGCCAATTTTTCGGCTTTGCCGGGCCGCAGGCGGGCGGCCCCCTCGAGGGGGCAGGGAGCTACACGCAGTGAGCGACCGTGGGGGCCCACACCATGCGAGAATTTCACCATGCAAGAGTCCGCAGCCCGCCACTTTCGCCCCTCTTCCGTAGGGCATCCAGGTTTCGGGGCGGCCTGATGTACCCCCGTCTGGCGCCCGTCTACTGTGCCTTGTTCCTGATCATGGGTGCGGGAATGAGCGCCAGCTTCGCATCAAAGGCATACCGGGCCTTGCAAACCCTCGATTGGGAAACAGGCAGCGCGCAAATACTTTCGTCCAGCGTAAAGGCCACGTCCGACAAGCGAGCCAGTTGCTATGAGCAGCTTGCCACCTATAGCTACAAGGTGCAGGGCCGAACCTTCACCGGCCAACGTGTGCGCGCGGCGGACAGCTGCCTTTCGAAGGAAGAGTCCGAGCTATTCGAGGCTGCGTTCAAGAAAGGCGACACGGTGGCCGTGCGCTACGATCCCGAAAATGCCTCCGAAGCGGTGCTCGAGCCCGGGGAACTGTGGTTCAACGATTGGATCCAGGGGATCGCGGGCTTGTTGATCACAGGCATTGCCGTTCTGATGGGCATCGAGATACTGAGAAAGCAACGATGAAGGACCTCACATCCTGGGCGCTCACCGAGCGCGCACAGATCACCGGCGTCTTCACCGACATCGACGACACACTGACCACCGAGGGAGCGATCACCGCCGATGCGCTGGAGGCTTTGGGTGCGTTGAATGCCGCCGGGCTCAAGGTGGTAGCCATCACCGGGCGGMCCGTAGGCTGGAGTGAGCCCTTCGCGGCAAGCTGGCCGGTCGATGCCATCGTGGCGGAGAACGGTGCGGTGGCGCTGCTGCCGGCGCAGGTTTTAGACAAAAAAGCCCCGCAAGCCGCACCAGTCTTGCGCAATCAGCTATCAAAAATATACCAACAGGATTCCGCGACACGCGCTGCCAACTTCGCCCGCATGCGGGCCGTGCTGGCGCGCATCGAGCGCGAGATGCCGGGCGTCACCCGCGCCACCGACTCGCCGGGCCGTGAAACCGACATCGCCATCGATCACAGTGAGTTTGTGCAACTGAGCGACGCGCAAATCGCGGCGGTGGTGGCACTGATGAAAAGCGAGGGCATGCACGCCACCGTCAGCAGCATCCACATCAACGGCTGGTATGGCAGCCACAACAAGCTCGAAGGCGCGCGCTGGATCGTCCGGCAGCTCTGGCAGCGCGACCTGGACGCCGAGATGGATCAATGGGTCTATGTGGGCGATTCGACCAACGACCAGCTGATGTTCAAGACCTTTGCCAACAGCGTGGGTGTGGCCAACATCGCGCGCTTTGTGCCGCAGCTGGCGCACCTGCCGCGCTATGTCACCCAGGGCGAGCGCGGCGCAGGTTTCACCGAAATGGCGCGCGCTTTACTGGATTAACAACCGCGGCTGCCCCGCGTTACCTCAGCGGGTGCCGCGGATCGGGCTTTGCCCGGCCGCAGGCACCGTCCCCTGAAGGGGAAGGGACGCTACACGAAGTGAGCGTCAGCAGGGGTTAGCTATATTGGCGGCGCACTGAGCCCCAGCGCAACCAGGCGCCGAGAGCCGCTACCGCCAGAACCAGCGCGGCATAACCCTCTACCGTAGCGGGCAGGCCCAACGGTGCGATCAAGCGGCCTGCCAGCATGGCGGGCACGCTGAAGGCCAGGTAGCTGATGGCGTACAGCGCAGAAAACAACTCCGCCCGCTGGTGCGGCTGTGCCATCGGCGCCAGCGTCTGCACCTGCGCGGAGAAAGCCGAGCCGCCGCCGAAACCGGCTAGCGCCGTCCCCGCGAAAAACAGCGCCACGGAACGGGTGGCCAGCGACAGGACCACCAGACCTGCACCCACGGCAAGCAAGCTCATGCCGATGGCGCTCATGCGCACGGGCGAAAAGCGCCTCAACAAAGTCGGCGAAGCAGCGCCCAGGCCGAAGAAGGCCGCAATGGCCAGGCCGTTAACGATGCCGTCGTGGATGCCAAAGATTTGCTGCAGCACGGAAGGCACCAGCGACAGGTACAGGCCCGCAAGCGACCACACCGCCAGCATTGTCGGCACGCCGCGCACAAATTCGGCGCGCGCCTGCACCGGCACCGAGATGCGCGGCACCAGCGAAGCCAGCGCGCCGGGGCGCGGCGTGACGCTTTCGGGCAGGAACAGCGTGGCCACCGCACCCACCACGCAGATGGCGACCAGCACGCCAAACACCAGCGGCACCGGGTGCAAGGTGAACTTGACGGCGATACCGGTGAGCAGCGCGCCCACGGCCAAGCCCGCCAGCGGCGAGACGCTGCCGATCATCGCGCCCAGGCGTTTTTGCGCAGCGGGGGCGGCCTCCACCACCGCCGCCGTCAGCGCGCCGCCGACCATGCCGGTGGCGATGCCCTGCACGATGCGCGCAGCAATGATGCCGTTGATGCTCCCGGCCAGCAAAAAAGTCAGCATCGCGCCGGCCTGCAGCAGCAAGGCGGTAAACACCACAGGCCGCCGGCCGATGTGGTCAGACAGTGAGCCAGCCACCAGCAGCGAGGCCAGCAGCGCAATCGCGTAAATCGCAAACGCCACCGTCAGCAGCGCAGGGGAAAAACCCCACTGCTGCTGGAAGACGACGAACAGCGGCGACGGCGCACTGCCCGCCACGAAGAACGCGAACAACAGGATCGCCAGCAGGGGGAAGGCGGCTGCGGGCGGCAGTTGCCAGTGGGCCGCCGTCGGGCGGGATGGTTGCAATGAGGGATCGGCGGGAGCAGCAGGGGTAGCCATGGGGAACGCTCAACTTTCTTAAAGCTAATTTATTCGCGTTTGCAAATTCTATACCCGTTCAAAAATTAACGCAAACATCGTTGCTTTTAGGCTAGAATTCGCCCTGATGAGCACCCTCCAAACGCCCCAGAACAAACGCCCCGGCGGACGCAGCGCCCAGGTGCAAATCGTGGTGCGCAAGGCGCTGGAAGAACTGATTGCCCAGGAGGGCCGCGACAAAGTCACCGTGCCGGCCGTGGCCGAGCGCGCCGGCGTGAGTGCTTCCAGCATTTACCGGCGCTGGGGCGACGTGAACGGCCTGCTCGGCGAAACCGCCCAGCAGCGGCTGGACCCGAACCGCCCCCTGCCTGAGACGGGCGACCTGAAAGCCGAACTCACGGCCTGGGCCAAGGAACTGATCAACCACCTCAACAAGCCAGGCAATGCCTCACTGCTGAAGGCCGCTGCCGCGCTGGCGGGATCAGAAGAAACCAATTGCCTGAAAAACCGCCGCAACGAAGCCACGGTTCTGGTCAAACGCGCCCAGGCCCGCGGCGACGCCACACCCACCGTACAGCAGGTGCTGGACCACATGATGGCCCCCATCATCTACCGTTTGATTTTTGGCGCCGGCGTTGAGCCGGCCTTGGCCGAACAACTGGCCGGCGAAGTGTTCGTGCTGGCTGGTATCCACGAAACTGGACGCTGAGCCCAAATCAGTGGGGCCGCGGAACCGGCTTTGCCGGGCCGCAGGCGCCGTCCCCTGCAAGGGGAAAAGGGCTACACGCAGTGAGTCCGATAGGGGTGTGCTTAATTAGGCTTAGCTAACCCAAGCTTGTCTATCAGCACTTTTTCGCGCCCAACTGTGTCTTGCGCAAACTTGGTGTAGTCGGCCGAGCTCAGGTAGTTGGGCAGCATGTCGTAGCGGCCCAGCGCCGCGACGTAGCTGGGTTCTTCCATTGCTTTCTTGAAGGCGTCGTGCAGGCGCTTGACCACTTCGGGCGGCGTGCCTTTGGGCGCGCCTATCCCGAAGGGCGAGTTCTGCACGATGTCATAGCCCAGCTCTTTCAGGGTGGGTGCGTTCGGGAATTTGTCGAGCCGCTTCTCGCCCCAGGTATTGAGCACGCGCAGCTTGCCCGCCTCGACCTGCGGCGCAAAACCGGTGCTGTCGGCGCCTGCCATCAGCTGGCCGCTGACCAGCGCCAGCATCAGGTCGGCGCTGCCTTTGTAGGGCACGTGCTGCAATGTGATGCCCGCTTTTTGCGCGATGAGTTCGGTCGTCAGGTGCGGGCTGGTGAGTGTGCCCGTCGAGCCGTAGGTCAGCTTGCCGGGGTTGGCCTTCGCATAGGCGACAAAGTCGGCCCAGGTCTTGAAAGGGCTGTCGGCCGGCACCACGATGCCGAAGGCGTAGCCGGTCACGTTGATCACGTAGCTGATGTCCTTGACCGGGTCCCAGTTGATCTTGGTGGTGTAGCCAAGGCGGAACACGCCCAGCGGAATCTGCGCCAGCGTGTAGCCGTCGGCCTGCGCGCTTTGCAGTTGCTGGGCCGGCAGGGTGCCGCCCGCGCCGGGCTTGTTCTCAACGATCACCGTCTGGCCCAGAATCTTCGAGGCATTGTCGGCAAGCGAACGCATGGTGATGTCGGTGGGCCCGCCCGCCGGGAAGGCGATGATCAGCTTGATCGGTTTGACCGGGAAATTTTGCGCATGGGCCGCACCCCACGCGCCGGCGAGTGAAATGGCCAGGGCGGCGGTGATCTGCAGTAAAGGGCGGCGTTGCATCGGTGTATCTCCTGATCCTGAAAGTATGGCGGCTTGAGCCCATATCATGCGTGCAGCAAGCCGCCATCGCATCAGGGCAACACCTGAAAGGTTGTCACGTCGGTGTCAGCACTTTCTTCGGCGTTTTGGGTGTTTTAAGCGTTTCAACCATACAGGACCAGCGCAAGCAGCTATTAATTCAATAGCAAAGCCTGCCGCAGCGTTGACTCCATCTCTGCCAGCAGGGGCCGCGGAACTGGCTTAGCCAGGCCGCAGGCGCCGCCCCCTCGAGGGGGGAAGGTGCTACGCGAAGCGAGCATCCGACGGGGGTGCTATCTGTTCAATACGCTTCCCAAGGCTTTCCCGGTATGCGTGCCGAGCTTGACGACAGCCTCGGGCGGAGCCGAAGCCACCACGCGTCCACCCGCATTGCCGCCGTCCGGCCCCAGGTCAATCACCCAGTCGGCTTCGGCGATCACATCCAGGTCATGTTCGATCACCACCACGCTGTGGCCGCCGTTGACCAGGCGGTGCAACACATGGATCAGCTTTTCCACATCGGCCATGTGCAGACCCACCGTGGGCTCGTCCAGCACGTAGAGCGTGTGCGGCGCCTTCTGGCCGCGGCGCGTGATGTCGTCGCGCACCTTGCTGAGCTCGGTCACCAGCTTGATGCGCTGCGCCTCGCCGCCCGAGAGCGTCGGCGACGGCTGCCCCAGGGTGAGGTAGCCCAGGCCCACGTCTTTCAGCAACTGCAACGGGTGGCTGATGTTGGGCATGGAAGAGAAGAAATCCACCGCCTCGTCCACTTCCATCTTCAGCACGTCGCCGATGTTTTTGCCGCGCCAGGTCACGGCCTGCGTTTCGGGGTTGAAGCGCGCGCCGTGGCAGGTTTCGCACAGCACCTTCACGTCGGGCAGAAAGCTCATGCCGATGGTCCGCACCCCCGCGCCTTCGCAGGTGGGGCAGCGGCCTTCGCCGGTGTTGAACGAAAAGCGCCCGGCACTATAGCCGCGTGCGCGGGCTTCCAGCGTGTCGGCAAAGAGCTTGCGTATCGTGTCCCAGAAACCGATGTAGGTAGCCGGGCAGGAGCGCGGCGTCTTGCCGATGGGCGTCTGGTCGACTTCCAGCACGCGGTCTACCACCGCATAGCCCTCGATGCGTTCGCAGCCGGTCCAGTCGGGCGTCTTGCCCTTGTCGTCGGCGTCGCGCCCAGATTTGGTCGAGCGCTGCATGACGCCCGCGTGCACATTGGTCAGCAGCACATCGCGCGCCAGCGTTGATTTGCCGGAGCCCGATACACCCGTCACCGCCACCAGGCGGTACAGCGGCACGGTGACCGACACATCCCTGAGGTTGTGCAGATCGGCATTGACCACGGTGAGCCAGGAGGTGAAAGGCCCGGCCGCCGCCGGCGCCGCATTGTGCAGTGCGCTGGCATTGGCGGCGGCGGCTTTGAGTGCGGCTGCCTTGAGCGTGGCCGCCTTCTGCTTGCTCACCGGCTTGGCGCTCACGTCAACGGGCGCTTCTTTCACCGCGGCCAGGGGTGCCACGCCCTTGCGTGTTTCGCGCCGGATCTGTAGCGGGTGAATAAGCGGGTTGGCAAGGTAGCGTCCCGTCAGAGATTCCGGCACAGCCGACAATTGCGCCGCCGTGCCTTGTGCGACCAACGTGCCGCCGCGCTTGCCTGCGCCGGGGCCGATGTCGATGATGTTGTCGGCGCGGCGAATGGTGTCTTCGTCATGCTCGACCACCACCAGCGTGTTGCCGCGGTCGCTGAGTTTGCCCAGCGCGCTCAGCAAAATCTGGTTGTCGCGCGGATGCAGGCCGATCGTCGGCTCGTCCAGCACATAACAAACGCCTTGCAGGTTGGAGCCGAGTTGCGCCGCCAGGCGGATGCGCTGCGCCTCGCCGCCCGAGAGCGTGGGCGCGCCACGGTCCAGCGTGAGGTAGCCCAGGCCCACGTCTTCGAGAAACTCGAGGCGGCTTTTGATTTCGGGAATCAGGTCGCGCGCGATGCCAGCCTCACGGCCCAGCAGCGCGAGTTTTTCGACCCAGCCCCGCACGTCCGTCACCGACAGCGCTGCGATGTCGGCAATGCCGACACCCGCGAACTTCACCGCGCGGGCCTTGGCATTGAGGCGCGTGCCTTCGCAGGTCGGGCAGGCGGTGCCGGCCACGTCTTCCACCTCGGGCTCGGCAAAACTTTGCTCGCGGCCCTTGTTGTCGTCGTCCATCACCGAGTCATCAAACACCTTGCGCTGTTCTTTGGTGAGCTTCACGCCCGTGCCCACGCAGTCGGGGCACCAGCCGTGCTTGCTGTTGTAGCTGAAGAGGCGCGGGTCCAGTTCGGCATACGAGGTGGCGCAAATCGGGCAGGCGCGCTTGGTCGAAAACGCGATCAGCTTGCCGATGTTTTTGGCGCTGGCGCCGGCCATCATCGCGCCGCGCAGGCCGTCGAGCGGGGCCAGCACGTGGACCACGCCCTTGCCGTGTTCCAGCGCGGTCGCCAGCGCGGCGCGCAAGGCGGCTTCGTTGTCGGGCGACACATGGATATCGGCAATCGGCAACTCGACCGTGTGTTCCTTGAATCGGTCAATGCGCGGAAAGCCCGTGGTCGGCAAAAATTCGCCGTCGATGCGCAGATGCGTGTAGCCGCGTGGGCGCGCCCAGTCGGCCAGCTCGGTGTAGACGCCCTTGCGGGCAATCACCAGCGGAGCCAGCAGGCCGATATGCTGGCCGCGGTAGGTCTTGATCAGCTGTGCGGCAATGCTCTCCGGGCTTTGCGGCATCACGGCTGCGCCGTCTTTGGTGCAATGCTGGATGCCCAGCTTCACATACAGGAGGCGCAGGAAATGCCACACCTCGGTCGTCGTACCCACGGTGGACTTGCGGCCGCCGCGCGAGAGGCGCTGCTCGATCGCCACGGTGGGGGGAATGCCGTAGACCGCATCCACTTCAGGCCGGCCGGCCGGCTGCACGATGCTGCGTGCGTAGGCGTTCAGCGACTCAAGATACCGCCGCTGCCCTTCGTTGAACAGGATGTCAAAGGCCAGCGTGGACTTGCCCGAGCCCGACACGCCGGTCACCACATTGAACTTGCCGCGCGGAATGTCGACCGACAGGCTCTTGAGGTTGTTCTCTTTGGCGTTGACGATCTGGATCAGGTTGGAAAACGCCGGCCGTGTGGCCCAGACCTTGGGACGCGACTCTTCAACGCCGTGCACCTTGCCCATGGCCTGCTCGTATTCGCGCAGGGCGAGCGCCGTGTGTGAAGTCGGGTGCTGACGCACCTCCTCAGGCGTTCCCTGGGCCACCAGCAGGCCACCGCCCTCCCCGCCTTCGGGGCCCAGGTCAATCAGCCAGTCGGCCGAGCGGATCACGTCGAGGTTGTGCTCGATGACGATCAGCGAATGGCCGGCTTCGAGCAGCTTGCGCAGCGCGCGCATCAGCTTGGCGATGTCGTCAAAGTGCAGGCCGGTGGTCGGCTCGTCGAACAAAAACAGCGTGCCGCGGCCCGGTTGCCTGAGCGCCAGCGCCTGCTTGCTGGCGCTGGTAGTTTTGCTGGCGTTGGCGAGGAAACCCGCGAGCTTGAGGCGCTGCGCCTCACCGCCCGACAGCGTGGGCACGGGCTGGCCCAGCTTCACGTATTCCAGGCCCACGTCGACGATGGGCTGCAGCGCGCGCACCACTTCGCGGTCTTGCGCAAAGAGGGCAATCGCCTCGCTCACCGTGAGGTCCAGCACGTCAGAGACATTGAGCAGGCGCGGCTTGACGTCGCCAATCGCCTTGCGCTCAATCGTCACTTCAAGGATCTCGGCGCGGTAGCGCTTGCCGTCGCAGTCGGGGCAGCGCAGGTAGACGTCGCTCAAAAACTGCATCTCGACATGCTCGAAACCTGAACCGCCGCAGGTCGGGCAGCGCCCGTCACCGTTGTTGAAGCTGAACTTGGTGGCGGTGTAGCTGCGCTGTTTGGCCAAGGGCGCCAGGGCGAAGAGGTCGCGCACCGCATCCCACGCCCCCACATAGCTGGCCGGGTTGGAGCGCGCCGTCTTGCCGATGGGCGACTGGTCAACAAACACCACGTCGGTCAGGTGGTCGGCGCCCATCAGGCGGTCATGCAGGCCTGGCGTTTCAGTCGCCTTGCCGAACTGGCGCAGCAAGGCCGGCGCCAGGATGTCCTGCATCAGCGTGGACTTGCCCGAGCCGCTGACGCCGGTGACGCACACCAGGCGCTGCAGCGGAAAATCGACGGTCAGGTTCTTCAGGTTGTGGTCACGCGCGCCTTCGAGGATGAGGCGCGGGGTGTTGTCGGTCACCGCGCGCTTGAAGCCCATGCCCACCTGCTTGCGCGAGCCGAGGTAGGCGCCGGTCAGCGTGTCGGCATGTTTGATGTCGTCGGGCGTACCATCAAACACGATCTGGCCGCCCTTCTCGCCCGGGCCCGGGCCCATGTCGATCAGGCGGTCGGCCGCCAGCATGACAGCCGGGTCGTGCTCGACCACCACCAGCGTGTTGCCGGCGTCACGCAGGCGGTGCATGGCCTGGGTGATGCGGTTCATGTCGCGCGGGTGCAGGCCTATGGAGGGCTCATCGAGCACAAACAGCGTGTTCACCAGCGAGGTGCCCAGCGCAGTCGTGAGGTTGATGCGCTGCACCTCTCCGCCTGAGAGCGTGCGGCTTTGCCGGTCGAGCGTGAGGTAGCCGATGCCGACGTCGCAGAGGTATTTGACGCGGGTCTGGATTTCTTCGAACAGCGACTTCAGCGCCTGCAGCTCGGCGTCGTCGCCCATCACGTCGAGTGACAGGCCGCTGAAGAACTGTCGCAGCCTGTCGATCGGCAGGCGCATCAGGTCGTGCAGCGCCAGGCCCGGCAGGGCTTCGAGCTGTTCACGGCTCCAGTGCACGCCCACCGGCATGAAGCGCTGGCTGGGCGGCAGCACCGCATCGGCGGCTTCTTTGGAACCGAGGCGCCAGAGCAAAGACTCGAGCTTCAGACGCGCGCCGCCGCAGGTTTCGCACTGCGTATAGCTGCGGTATTTGGACAGCAGCACGCGGATATGCATCTTGTAGGCCTTGCTTTCAAGGTATTCGAAGAAGCGCTTGATGCCGTACCACTGCTTGTTCCAGTTGCCGTCCTTATAGCCCGGTGTGCCGTTGATGACCCAGCCCTGCTGCTCGGGCGTGAGCTTGTACCAGGGCGTGTCGCGCGGAACGCCCGCCGCTTCGGCGTGGCGCAGCAGGTCGTCCTGCGCTTCTTTCCAGGCCGGGGTCTGGATGGTCTTGATGGCGCCGGCGCGCAGGGTCAGTTTGTCGTTGGGAATCACCAGGCCGTAGTCGACACCGATGACACGGCCAAAGCCGCGGCAGGTTTCGCACGCGCCCATGGCCGAGTTGAAGGAGAACAGCGAAGGCGTGGGGTTGGTGTAGCGCAAGTCGCTGTCGGGGCAATGCAGGCCGGTGGAGAAACGCCACATGACATCGGGCTGACCGTCCTCAGCGTGCTGCACATAGATATTGAGCCTGCCGCCGCGTTTAAGCGCGGTCTCGATGGCTTCCATGACCCGGGCTTTTTCCACTGCGTGCGTGCGAAAGCGGTCTGCCACCACATCCAGCAACTTGTGCGGACCGGCGGGCGTGGCGACGTCGCGCTGGGCATGAACGCGTGTAAAGCCGCTGACAGAGAGCCACTGCTCGACCTGTTCGGCACTGGTGTTGCCGGGCAGTTCGACCGGGAAGGTCAGCACGACGCGTGGGTCGCCCTCTTTGGTGCGTGCCATCAGTTCGGCGTAAATCGATTCGGGTGTGTCGTGGCGCACGTTCTGCGCAGTCTGCTTGTCGAAGAGCTGCGCGGCGCGCGCGTAGAGCAGCTTCAGGTGGTCGTTGAGCTCCGTCATGGTGCCCACGGTGGAGCGCGAGCTGCGCACCGGGTTGGTCTGGTCGATGGCGATGGCGGGCGGCACGCCTTCCACCTTGTCGACGGCCGGCTTGTCCATGCGATCCAGGAACTGCCGCGCATAGGCAGAGAAGGTTTCCACATAACGGCGCTGGCCTTCGGCAAACAAGGTATCGAACACCAGGGAAGATTTGCCCGAGCCGCTGGGGCCGGTGACGACCGTCATTTCACCGGTGCGAATATCCAGATCGAGGTTTTTGAGGTTGTGCTGGCGCGCGCCGCGAATGCGGATGATTCCCTGGGACATGAGTGCAGTCTTTCCTGAAGAGGTCAAACATTCTAGACAGGGCAACCGGCTGTGCAGGGCGTAGGGATTAATGTCCTTTTTGCACACTTTTTGCTACGCCAATTAGGGCGGCTTCTGGTTTTCCTGATCGCATTTTTTGCGCTTTCATGCTTCACTTATGGATACATCATTTCACCCCGGATGGAAACACTGTGAACAACATGACAAAACTCAGCAGATGGTGCGCCGCCATCGCGATGGTGGCCGTGGCCCAGGCCAGCCATGCGCAACTCCTTGTCGGGCAAACCGCGGGGTTCACCGGTGCCGTGGGCGCCGGCGTCAAGGAAACCACGGAAGGCGCCAAGCTCTACATCGACGCCGTCAATGCCAAGGGCGGTGTGGGCGGGCAAAAGATTGAACTGGTGTCACTCGACGACAAGTTCGATCCCAAGCTGGCAGTCGAAAACGCACGCAAGCTGATTGAAGAACAAAACGTGCTGGCCATGTTCCTGACCCGCGGCACACCCCATACCGAAGCCATCATCCCGCTGCTCGACAAGAACGGCGTGCCGCTGGTTGGCCCCTCCACCGGAGCCATGGTGCTGCACCAGCCCGTCAAAAAACATGTGTTCAACGTACGCGCCACCTACCAGCGTGAAGCCGAGAAGGCGGTCACCCACCTGCATTCCATGGGCATCACGCGTATCGGCATCGTGTATGCCGACGACAGCTTCGGCGCTGACGGCGTGACGGGTGCGCAAAAAGGGCTGACGACTGCCAAGCTGCAGCCCGCTGTACTGGAAAAATTCGACCGCTCCAAACCCGACTTCGGACCCATCGCACCCAAGGTTTACCAGTCCAATGCGCAGGCCGTCATCATGGTGGCCTCAGGGCAGGCTGTGGTCGACGGCATCAAGGCCTTCCGCGCGGGTGGCTCTACGGCACAAATCGTGACGCTTTCGAACAATGCCTCAGGCGGCTTTGTGAAAAGCCTGGGCGACAACGCCCGCGGCGTGATCGTCACGCAGGTGTTTCCGTATGAGCGCTCCATCGCCTTTCCCATGGTGAAGGAGGCACAGGAGCTGGCCAAGGCCAAGGGGCAAGCCGACGTGAGCCCCGCGATGCTGGAAGGTTTTGCCGCCGCAAAGGTGTTGGTGGAGGGCTTGCGCCGGGCAGGCGCCAAACCCACGCGCGAGAAACTCCAGGCCGCGCTGGAAGGCATGCGCAAGCTGGATATCGGCGGGCTTGAGGTGAGCTACAGCCCCGAGGACCATACCGGGCTGGACTTTGCCGATCTGTCCATCATCGGCACCGATGGAAAATTCAAGAGATAAATAGCACCCCACTGCCGACGCTCACTTCGTGTAGCGTCACCTCCCCCCAAGGGGGACAGGCGCCTTGCGCCCGGTATAGCCGGATCGCGGCCCCTGCCTGGAAAGAGAATCCCCCCTGCCGACGCTCACTTCGTGTAGCGTCACCTCCCCCAGGGGGACAGGCGCCTTGCGCCCGGCATAGCCGGATCGCGGCCCCTGCTTGCGAATTCGCAGACCCGCGGCCAAGCCATGCAGGTTTGAAGATACCCCCTGCCGACGCTCACTT
>NZ_JBFUMJ010000010.1:0-87591 GCF_054049435.1 Polaromonas sp. P5_D5 | reverse complement strand
TCCCCCCTGCCGACGCTCACTTCGTGTAGCGTCACCTCCCCCAGGGGGACAGGCGCCTTGCGCCCGGCATAGCCGGATCGCGGCCCCTGCTTGCGAATTCGCAGACCCGCGGCCAAGCCATGCAGGTTTGAAGATACCCCCTGCCGACGCTCACTTCGTGTAGCGTCACCTCCCCCCAAGGGGGACAGGCGCCTTGCGCCCGGCATAGCCGGATCGCGGCCCCTGCTTGGAAAGAGAATCCCCCCTGCCGACGCTCACTTCGTGTAGCGTCACCTCCCCCAGGGGGACAGGCGCCTTGCGCCCGGCATAGCCGGATCGCGGCCCCTGCTTGCGAATTCGCAGACCCGCGGCCAAGCCATGCAGGTTTGAAGATACCCCCTGCCGACGCTCACTTCGTGTAGCGTCACCTCCCCCCAAGGGGGACAGGCGCCTTGCGCCCGGCATAGCCGGATCGCGGCCCCTGCTTGCGAATTCGCACACCTGCGGCGCCAAGCCGTACGGGTTTGCTCAGCCGTACAGAGCCTGCTCAAGTTCCTTGAACTTCTCGGGGCCTACAGCTTCCTTGATTTTGGGTGCCAGCTCCTTGAGCTTGTCGATGTCGCCTGCGGCTTCCACCGCAAGGTTCAGCCGGAAACCCCGAAGGCCCAGGGCGGCCGTCAGCCGCGTGGCGATGGGGTAAGCCCTTGAATAATGCTCTTGCGCATTCAGGGTGGGACTGCCGTCGGCGTTGTGCGCCGACACCTCAGGGACTGGCTCGGCAGGCGGCTGCACTGCCAGCGGCGCCAGCAGGCCCAGCGAAATCAGGTGGTTGATGTCTTCTGCGGTTACGCCGAATCCTGAGGTGGCCTTGACCACATCGGCCATGCTGCGTTTGCCGTCAAACATGATAAAGGCAGAGCGCTGCCGGGGGGTCAATGCGACGGTTCGGTTCTGTACGGCGGTCTGGCCGGCTTCCGTCTTGGTGTAAATCATCGGCTGGTCTCCAGTAAATGCGCGAGGGCGCCACCATGCGGTGCTTGATATTAAGAGACGCTGTAATGGCTTGTTTTGTCTCTGTTAATTCAATTTACCTCATTTTTACCTGCGCCGCACCTATTTCGGGCATGTCGCGGCACTGTCCTGCCTGCGAATGCGCCACGCGCTGCCAGCCTGATCCCTTCACTCAACCGCCCGCATCAACCCCAAAAGCAGCCGCAACAACAGGTACATCCAGCCGCGAAGCACCATGTTTTTCACCACTCAGATCAATATCGCCGCCCTTGTTCAACAGAAATAATGCCAGCCCGGCAATCACGATAAAACCCACAACAATTTTCCACATCTTTCTTTCTCCCAAAAAAAAGCCCCCGGCAAATGGATGACGAGGGCCCGTAAAAAACACAAGGCTTTTCAGCCTGAAAAGGCCGGTGCGGGCTCCTGGCCCGCACCGGCGCAAATACCCATCAGTCGTTGGCGTAAATATCCACGTCCTTGGTTTCCTTGATGAACAAGGTGCCAACCACCAGCGTCATGGCGGCGACGATGATCGGGTACCAGAGGCCGTTGTACATATTGCCGGTCTGCGCCACGATGGCAAAAGCCGTGGTGGGCAGCAGGCCACCGAACCAGCCGTTACCGATGTGGTACGGCAGGCTCATGGAGGTGTAGCGGATGCGCGTCGGGAACAGCTCCACCAGCATGGCGGCGATCGGGCCGTACACCATGGTGACCAGCAGCACCAGATAGAACAGGATGACCGTGACCATGACCTTGTCGACCTTGGCTGGATCAGCCTTGCTCGGGTAGCCGGCAGCCTTCAGGTCGTCCGCGACCGCTTTCTTGAACTCGGCGTCCTTCTTCTTGGCGTCGTCGGCGCTCAGGCCCTTGGCGTTGTAGCTGGGGATGGCGGTTTCGCCGATCTTGATGGTGGCCACGGTGCCGGCGGGTGCTGCGACGTTGTCATAGCTCACCGAAGCGCCTGCCAGCACCTGCTTGGCGATGTCGCAAGAGCTGGTGAACTTGACGGTGCCGGTCGGGTTGAACTGGAACGAGCACTCTTTCGGATCGGCGGTCACAACCACCTTGTTCTTGGCTTGTGCCGCGGCCAGGTCAGGGTTGGCGGCTTTGGTCAGCGCAGTGAACACGGGGAAGTAGGTGACCACAGCCAGCAGGCAGCCGGCCATGATGATGGGCTTGCGGCCGATCTTGTCGGACAGCGTTCCGAAGATCACGAAGAAAGGCGTACCCAGGATCAGCGAATAAGCCACCAGGATGTTGGCCGTGGGGCCGTCGACCTTGAGCGCCTGCGTCAGGAAGAACAGCGCGTAGAACTGGCCGGAGTACCACACCACAGCCTGGCCGGCGGTCAGGCCGATCAGCGCCAGGATCACGATCTTCAGGTTTTTCCACTGGCCGAAAGACTCGGACAACGGTGCCTTGGAGGTCTTGCCCTCAGCCTTCATTTTCTGGAAGGCGGGGGATTCGTTCATCGACAACCGGATGTAGACCGACACGGCCAGCAGCAGGATGGAGACGATGAACGGAATGCGCCAGCCCCAGTCGGCGAATGCGACTTCGCCCATGGCGGTACGCACACCCAGGATGACCAGCAGGCTCAGGAACAGGCCCAGCGTGGCTGTGGTCTGGATCCAGGAGGTATAGGCACCGCGCTTTCCCTGTGGCGAGTGCTCGGCCACATAGACAGCTGCACCGCCGTATTCACCGCCGAGCGCCAGGCCTTGCAGCATGCGCAGGGCAATCAGGATCACCGGAGCGGCGACACCGATGGATGCGTAGTTGGGCAAGAGGCCGACGATGAAGGTCGACAAGCCCATGATCACGATGGTGACCAGGAAGGTGTACTTGCGGCCGATCATGTCGCCCAGGCGGCCGAACACCAGCGCGCCGAAGGGGCGCACGATGAAACCGGCTGCAAAAGCGAGCAGCGCAAAGATGAAGGCAGAGCCTGCATCCAGTCCGCTGAAGAACTGCTTGGCAATGATGGCTGCCAATGAACCGTAGAGATAGAAGTCGTACCACTCAAATACGGTGCCGAGCGAGGAGGCGAAAATCACCTTCTTCTGCTCGGCTGTCATCGGCCTGTTGTCGACGGCTGTTGCCATGATGTTGTCTCCAAAATAATGAGACTTCCGGTATGGAAGCTACCTTCATTATTTTGGTTGTGCCTGACCTAGCTCTGACGTGAAACTAACAGGAGCTTTCACGAAACTTATGCTTGGCTGACAAGTCAAGGGGAAACCCTTGAAGAACTTTTCAGCATGCGAAGCACCTCAGGGAAAACGCTTAAAACCTTCTTAGGCCCCGCGTTTGATGCCCGTCGCAACCTTACACACGGCATTCCAGCCATCACCATCAAACCAGGGGCTGCCGAGCAGGTACTCGCGCAGCATCGGCAGCGCATCCAGGCCCCAGAAAATTTTGCCGTCCACCTCAAACGCCGGCACGCCAAAAACGCCCTTGGCAATCGCCGCTTCCGTATTGCTTTTAAGCTGCGCCTTCACGCCCTCGTCCTGCACATCGCGTACCGGCGCAAGCTGCTTGAGCAGGGCTTCGTAACGGGCCGCATCGCCGACTTCACCGCCTTCGCCCCAGACATGACGAAAGATGGTTTCGCACGCATAGCGGTTGGGCGTGCCACCCTGCCCCTCGGGGCCGCAGGCCACAGCCAGGCGCAGCAAGGGCAATGGGTTGAAGGGGTGGCTGACCGGCATCTTCATCGCGATACCCAGGCTGTGCGCCAGCCACAACACCTGCCGGTAGGTCCAGTCGCGTTTGGGGGCGATCTCCGCAGGGCCCAGCTGGCCATAGTGCTTGAGCATGCCCGCGAACAGCACCGGCGTGTACGCCACGCTGTAGCTCACACCCTTCAGCGCTTCTGGAAGGCGCTCAAAAGCCAAAAAGGCATAGGGCGAAATGACGTCGAAGTAGCATGTGATGTGCTTGATCGCGGGTGCATCACCGGCTGCCGGCTTCATCGTTGTGTTCTCGCCGGTCATGGCTGCATCGCAGCCATGCGCTGCCCTATGGATGTCCAGATATGGCGCTTTGCGGTGTCGTCGGCCCCACTCCACTGCGCAATTTCATCGCGCGTGCGAAAGCAGCCTTCGCACAGGCCCGAAGTCGAATTCATGCGGCACACGGAAATGCAGGGCGACGGAACGTCCGGCTCATCGTCGAGTGTGGCCGCGCGCAGGGAAACCAGTTCGATCGCGTGCTTCCTCGCCAGTTTGTCTTCGTCCACATTCACCGCAAAGTCCGCCACCGGTGCGCCCGTCAGCAGCTCAAGCTCCTGCGGCGACAGCTGGAACACCGCATGCGGATGGCCCGCGGCCGCCCACACGGTTTCAAAGCGGAACAGCGAGCGGTCAATCAGCGTCACGGAGGGCGTGGCATGCGCCAGCGGCGACACACCGCCTATGGAGAACCCCGTGCGCGCCTTCACAAACTCCGCATCGGCCCGTGCCAGGCGCTTGCCATCGATACACACCATGGCCTCGACCTTTTTTTCATCGACCCGCTGGTCGCCGGACGTCACCACCAGCACGGCGGCATCGTCGGACTTGCGGCGAAAAATAATGCTCTTGGCAATCTGGCCCACCTGCACACCCAATGCATCGGCCGCCTGCTGCGCGGTGCGCGCGGCATCGTCGAGCATGACGGGTGCATGCAGGTGGCCGCTGTCCAGCAGCACTGCGGCAACCCGCTGCACGCCCTCAGGCAAAGTCTTCAATTCAGCGCCACACATGTCAATTCATTCGTTTGTTAAGAAGCGCGGTTGCCGCGCGGGAATTCGGCTTGCGCCCGAGAAAATCGCTGATGAATTTTCCCGCATCAATGAGCTTGTCCAGGTCAATGCCCGTCTCAATGCCCATGCCATGCAGCATGTACACGACATCTTCGGTCGCCACATTGCCCGTCGCGCCCTTGGCAAACGGGCAGCCGCCCAGCCCCGCCGAGGAAGTGTCGTATTGCCACACGCCCATCTGCAATGCCATCAGCGTATTGCCCAGCGCCTGGCCGTAGGTATCGTGAAAATGCCCGGAGACATCGTCGATGTCGAAATGCTTGAGCGTCGCCTCCATGGCGCGCTGCACCTTGAGCGGCGTGCCCACACCAATCGTGTCGGCCACACCCACATGCTGCACACCAATGCCCTTCATAAGGCCGGCGAGCATGTCCACACGTTCAGGCGCGATGTCGCCTTCATAGGGGCAGCCCACGGTGCAGGACATCGCGCCTCGCACATAGATTCCTTTTTCACGCGCGGCCTCGACCACGGGGCGAAAGCGCTCAATGCTTTCGGCAATCGAGCAGTTGATGTTCTTCTGGCTGAAAGCCTCGCTGGCCGCGCCGAACACCACGATCTCGTCGGGCCACAGCTCGCGCGACGGCGCAATTGCGGCTTCAAAGCCTTTCATGTTGGGCGTCAGCACCGAATAGCGCACACCCGGCTTGCGCTTGATGCCGGCCATCACCTCGGCGTTATCGGCCATTTGCGGCACCCACTTGGGCGACACATAACTTGTGACTTCAATCTCTGTGAGGCCCGCATCCTGCAGGCGGTGCACCAGCTCGATCTTTACGGCGGCAGGCACCTGGGCTTTTTCATTTTGCAAGCCGTCGCGCGGGCCGACATCGACAATTTTGACTTTGGAGGGCAAGGACATGGTTTTTTCCGTATTCGATTTCAGGATCAGGCGGCCGCAGGTGCCGCGCCGCGCGGGCGCAACCACAAAAGCAGCCAACCGGCCAGCACACCCAGCGCACTGAACAACAAAAGAACCCCACCGATAAAGCCCTGCACCAGCACCGACCCCACAATCTGGGCCTGCACCGGATCTGCCACCGGATAACGCACCTTCACGGCCTCACCCACTTTATGGACGGCGCCGCCCTGGCGCACCAGCGGATCAGCCACACGCAGGGTACGGCCATCGTGCGCGGAAAATTCGACAATGCTTTTCTGGCCCGTGCTGAGCTTCAGGCGGGACGCTTCATGCCCCACCACCCGCCCGGCTACCGTGCGGGTGTCGCTGCCAAGCCCCAGGCTTGAGGCCAGCAACCAGAGCGCTGCCAGGGCTGTCAGCCCGCTAGGCACCAGCAACAACCAGCCCAAAACACTGAGCAGGCGGTGAGATGTGGACGATGGCATCAATGAAACTCCGGGGCCTGCGCTTCAACGGTCACTTCAATAGCCACGCAGTGGATCAACAATACCAGCAACCCGCTCCCCGCGTTCGACGGCACGCACCTTGCCCGCAATCTGGGTGATGCTTTCCTCGCGCAACGTGCGGGCCGAGGTGTGCGGGGTTACCGTGACCTTCGGGTGTTTCCAGAAAGGGTGATCTGCCGGCAGCGGTTCAACATGGAATACATCCAGCGTGGCGCCCGCCAGGTGGCCGTTGTCGATCAGCGTGATCAGGTCGCCATCGACCAGGTGACTGCCGCGCGCCACGTTGATGACATAGCCGCCCGGCCGCAACTGCGACAGGGTGTCCAGGTTCATGATGCCCCGCGTTTCAGACGTCAGCGGCAGCAGGCACACCAGGATGCGGCTGGCCGCCAGGAAATCCTGAAAACCCTGCCCACCCGCATCGCCTGAAAAGCACTGCACGCCCTCAATCGTCTTGGGCGACCGGCTCCAGCCATTGACCGGAAAGTCAAACTGGGCCAGCGCGCGGCCGACGCGCTCGCCCAGCACGCCCAGGCCCATCACGCCAATGGGGTAGTCAGTGCGCAGGCGCGGCTTGCGGTACGACCATTTGCCTTCGGCAATATCAGCCTCGTAACCATCGAGCTCGCGAAAGTGGCGAATCACCGCATGGCACACAAATTCGGCCATCTGCACGGACATGCCCGCATCGTCCAGCCGCACCACCGGTACGCCGGCTGGAAGCCGCAGCTTCATCAGCGCATCAACGCCGGCGCCAATATTGAAGATGCCTTTGAGCTTTGGCTGCTCGTCAAAGAACTGCTGGGGCGGCGCCCAGACCACCGCGTAGTCGGCCGGCGCCGCGCCGGCGGACCACAACTCCACCTGCGCATCGGGAAACTCGGCCTTCAGGCCGTCTACCCAGGGCTGGGGTTTGATATCGGAACAGCAAAAACTGATGCGCATTGAAAACTTCCGTCAAAGTCAGGTCAAACGGCTATTTTCAACAATTCCGAACCCTCGCTCACCTGGTCGCCCGGCGCATACAGCAGTTCCTGCACCACGCCATCGGCCGGCGCGGCAATGGTGTGCTCCATCTTCATGGCTTCCATCACCGCGAGTGGCTGGCCCTTGCTCACTTTGTCGCCCGCCTTGACGGCAAACGACACCACCTTGCCCGGCATGGGCGCCGTGAGACGGCCGCCTTCGGCCTGCGCTTCGCCCGCATGGGCCAGCAGGTCAATCGACAGGATCTGTGTCGCGCCTTTCGCGGTGAACACATGGTCCAGCTCGCCCTGGGCATACACGGCAGCCGTCATGCGCTGGCCGGCAAACTGCACGTCAATGCCCTGGGCGGTTTCAGCAAACACCAGCGGGCCCGATGCCTCACCAATCGTCAGGCGCAGCGCACCGTCGTGCAGGTAGGCCAGCGTTGCCTTGGCAGGTTCGCCGTGGAATTCAAACTCAAAGCGGCGCTCCATCACACCATGCGAGCGCCAGCCGTCGCGGCGGCTGAAAGGGTCTGCGCCTTCCATGGCCCGCTCATCCAGCAGGGCTTTGGCCACCGCCGCCGCACCCGCCATGGCCAGGCCCACCGGCTCCTGCTTGAAAAGCACGGCTTCTTCGCGCTGGATCAGCGCGGTGTCGAGGTTGGCCTTGGCAAACGAAGGGCTGCGCACCACATAACGCAAGAACTGCACATTGGTGCTCAGACCCACGATGCGGGTCTGCGCCAGCGCGTCGTCCAGCCGGGCCAGTGCTTCCTCGCGGGTCGCGCCGTGCACGATCAGCTTGGCCACCATGGAGTCGTAGTACGGAGAGATCGAATCACCTTCGCGCACGCCGTCATCCACGCGGACCTGTCCTCTTTCAAACGCCGTGTGCGCCGGCTTCTTGTAAACATGCAGCGTGCCGGTAGCAGGGAGGAAGTTGTTGTCAGGTGTTTCAGCGCAGATACGTGCTTCGATGGCATGGCCGGTGATGCGTAGCTGGTCTTGCGCCAGCGGCAGTTTTTCGCCCGAGGCCACGCGCAGCTGCCACTCGACCAGGTCAAGGCCGGTAATCGCTTCGGTCACCGGGTGCTCCACCTGCAGGCGCGTATTCATTTCCATGAAGAAGAAGTTCATGCTGCCGTCAGCGCGCTGTTCCACAATAAATTCCACCGTACCCGCACCCACGTAATTCACGGCACGCGCTGCAGCCACGGCGGCCTCACCCATCTGCTTGCGCATGGCTTCGGTCATGCCGGGGGCAGGCGCCTCTTCCAGCACCTTCTGGTGGCGGCGCTGCACCGAGCAGTCGCGCTCAAACAGGTAGACGTAATTGCCATGCGTGTCGCCAAACACCTGGATCTCGATGTGGCGCGGGCGCTGGGCGTATTTTTCCACCAGCACCGCATCGTCGCCAAAGCTGTTGATGGCTTCGCGCTTGCACGATGCCAGCGCCGCGTCGAAGTCTTCCGTCTTGTCGACCGCGCGCATGCCCTTGCCGCCGCCGCCCGCGCTGGCCTTGATCAGTACCGGGTAGCCAATGCGGTCGGCCTCGCGCTTGAGCAGTGCCGGGTCCTGGTCGCTGCCGTGGTAGCCGGGCACCAGCGGCACGCCGGCTTTTTCCATCAGCTGTTTGGACTCAGCCTTCAGGCCCATGGCCTTGATGGCCGACGCCGGTGGGCCAATGAAGACCAGCCCCGCGTCGGCACAGGCCTGCGCAAATTCCTCGTTCTCGCTCAGGAAGCCGTAGCCCGGGTGAATTGCCTCAGCGCCGGTGGCCTTGGCGGCTTCGATGATGCGTTCCCAGCGCAGATAGCTGTCTTTGGGTGCGCTGCCGCCGATGTGCACAGCCTCGTCGCAGAAGCCGACATGCTTGGCGCCTGCGTCGGCATCGGAATACACCGCAACAGATTGAATGGCCATGCGGCGCGCAGTTGCCGCCACACGGCACGCTATCTCGCCCCTGTTAGCAATAAGAATTTTTTTAAACATGGTCGTTCTTTGAGAAAGGAGACTTCAAGGTAAATGCGGAAGTGGTGCCCGGGTCCGGCCGGCCGCTGAAGATGCGGGCCACGCGGGTGAACAGCTGGCGCAAAAAGCGCCAGCAAACACGTATCAGCCAGATGCTGAGCGCCAGCACCAAAGCCAGCACCACCACAAACACCAGCGGGTGGGCAATCGCCAGCCACAGGCCGGCCGGCACCAGCGAGTCTTCGATCAGCGAGGCGCCAATATTGCTGAAAGGCTCGGGCGAGGTGTTGATGGCTGCGCGCGTGGTGGCCTTCGCCGCAAAGCTGGTGGCGGCCAGCGTGCCGCCCAGTAGCGCCGCTACCAACGCGCCCAGGCCGTTGTCGGCGCCAAAGACCGCCGCCGCAAGCGCCGCACCCGCTGGGATGCGAATCACGCCGTGCACCACATCCCACAGCGAATCAAGGCCCGGAATCTTGTCGGCAAAAAATTCAATGAACACCATGAAGCCGCTGACGCCCAGCACCACCGGATTGGCCAGCAGGCGCAGGCCCTGCGGAAGCTCTACCCAGCCCATAAAGCCGGCCAGCCCGGTCAGCAGCACGACAAGGTACAGGCGCACGCCGCTGGCCCAGCCCAGCGCACCGGCGAGAGCAATCAGTTGCGCGGTGTCCAACGCTTGCATCAAGTGATCCAGTTCGGTTTGCGCTTTTGCAGGAAGGATTGAACGCCCTCACGCCCTTCCGCGCTCACACGCACATCGGCAATGCTTTCCACCGTCCTCTGCACCAGTTCCGGCGTGATGGGCTGGCCGCCCACGTCCTGCACCAGTTGCTTGCACAGCTTCACGGCCTCCGGGCCGGCGTTGACAAGGGCCTTCACCATCTCGGCCACCCTGGCGTCCAGCGCGTCGGCCGTCACCACTTCATGAACAAAACCAATGCGCAAGGCCTCCGCCGCATCAAAACGTTCAGCCGTCAGGAAGTAACGATGCGCCGCCCGCGCGCCCATGGCGCGAATCACATACGGGCTGATGGTGGCCGGGATCAGGCCCAGTTTCACCTCACTGAGGCAATAGCCTGCCGTGTCCACTGACACAGCCATGTCGCAAGCCGCCAACAGGCCCATGCCGCCGGCATACACGTCGCCCTGTATGCGGGCAATCACCGGCTTGGGGCATTCATAAACAGCCTGCAGCATGGTGGCCAGGCGGCCCGCGTCTTCCAGGTTTTGCGCATGGGTGTAGTCGGCCATGCTGCGCATCCAGTTCAGGTCGGCGCCTGCGCAAAATGCCGGGCCATTGGCCGCCAGCACAACGCAGCGCACCTCGTCGTGCATGCCCAGCTCGACAAAAGCCTGCGTCATCTCGGCAATGACCTCCTGGTTGAAAGCATTGCGCACGTCGGGGCGGTTCAGCGTGACGGTCGCCACCAGCGACTCGATCTGGATGTTCAGATGGTTCATCTCATTTGTCCTTTCCGGCTGGCTTGCTAAAGCCCACGGTGTCAAGAAACTCGGCAACCCGCGGCTGCCACACCTCGGGAAAGCGGGAAAACAGGCTGTGCCCGTCTTCGCCATGCGGAGGGTATTGCGTCATCTCGGCCTTGCCACCCGCAGCCACATAGGCGTCGAACCACTCCCTTGGCAGCTTCGGGCCAGAGTACATGTCGTTTTCGGTATAGACCCAGAGCATGGGGATGCGCGCCGTTGCCCCGTAATCGCGAAACAGGCGTTCCAGCATTTGCGGCTGGCAGGGTTGTTGCGGGTGGGTTTTGGGGTTGCCTCCCCCGCCTCCGGCGAAATTAATGCTGGCCTGCACACCCGGCGGGTTGAGCGCAGCGACGGTAGCCGCCGTAGTTCCGCCGTACGATTGCCCCATCACAACAGCCCGGTTCTTCGCAGCGTCCGGACGTTGCCGCACGGCCTCAAGCACCGCCAGAGTCTGCGCAGCCGCAGCCGCATAGCCCGGTGGATAGTTCTTGCGATTACAGGCACCGCTGTATTCCACGTCCTCGCCACCGCTCACGCCGTAGCCGATACGTGTCGGTACGGCGACGATAAAGCCGCGCTGGACAAAAAACTTCGACGCGTTGCTGAACCGTGCCCGCCCGACTTTCACCCGGTCTTCCGGCTCGACAGCACGCCCGTGGTTGAGCACCAGCACCGGGGCCGGCCAGGGATTCACGCCGTCAGAGAAGACGGTCACCTTGATGGTGTGCTCGATCGTCTTGCCGTACGCGTCGACCACCTTCACCGGCAAGTCGAACTGGTCTTCACGCAAGCGAGCCTGCGCGGCGCCGGTGGTGACAAGCATTGCGGCACATAACAGGAAGGGCCAAAGTCGATACTGTTTCACGTCAATACCTTTTTGGCCATTTCTTTCCCACACGATTTCCGTATGCTCAGAATGACGTAGGTGTTGTTCATGGTCTTTATTCGCTCCGCAGGCTTACATGCGGAACACGCCAAACTTCGTATCCGGAATCGGTTGGTTCAGCGTGGCCGACAAGCCCAGCGCCAGCACACGCCGCGTATCGGCCGGGTCAATCACGCCGTCGTCCCAACCCCGCGCCGTGGAGTAATACGGGTGCGACTGCTGGCCAAACTGATCCAGCACCGGCTGCTTGAAGGCGGCCTCTTCTTCGGCGCTCCAGGTGCCGCCCTTGGCTTCAATCGCGTCGCGCTTCACGGTGGCCAGCACGCCGGCGGCCTGTTCGCCGCCCATCACGCAGATGCGCGCGTTCGGCCACATCCACAAAAAGCGTGGTGAATACGCCCGGCCGCACATGCCGTAGTTGCCGGCGCCGTAGCTGCCGCCGATGATCACGGTGAACTTGGGCACCTGGGCCGTGGCCACGGCCGTCACCATCTTGGCGCCGTGGCGGGCAATGCCTTCGGCTTCGTATTTGCGGCCAATCATGAAGCCGGTGATGTTCTGCAGAAACACCAGCGGCACCTTGCGCTGGCAGCACAGCTCGATGAAATGCGCGCCCTTCTGGGCTGATTCGCTGAACAAAATGCCGTTGTTGGCGATGATGCCCACAGGCATGCCTTCAATGTGCGCAAAACCGCAGACCAGCGTGGGGCCAAAGCGCGCCTTGAACTCATGAAACTCGCTGCCGTCGACGATGCGGGCAATCACCTCGCGCACGTCATACGGTTTTTTTGGGTCCACCGGAATCACACCATGCAGCTCTTGCGGGCTGTGCAGCGGCGGCACCGGTGTGCGCAGGGCCTGGTCGAAGCGCTTGGTTTTGTTGAGGCTGGCCACGGCCTGGCGGGCCAGCGCCAGCGCATGCGCGTCGTTTTGCGCCAGGTGGTCGGCCACGCCCGAAAGCCGCGTGTGCACATCGCCGCCGCCCAGGTCTTCAGCACTGACGATTTCGCCAATGGCCGCCTTCACCAGCGGCGGGCCGCCCAGAAAGATGGTGCCCTGGTTCTTGACGATGATGGTCTCGTCGCTCATGGCCGGCACATACGCGCCGCCGGCCGTGCAGCTGCCCATGACCACGGCGATCTGCGCAATGCCCTGCGCGCTCATGTTGGCCTGGTTAAAAAAGATGCGGCCAAAGTGGTCGCGGTCTGGAAACACGTCGTCCTGATTCGGCAGGTTGGCGCCGCCCGAGTCGACCAGGTAGATGCAGGTGAGGTTGTTTTGCATCGCCACTTCCTGCGCGCGCAAATGCTTTTTCACCGTCATGGGGTAGTAGGTTCCGCCTTTGACCGTGGCGTCGTTGCACACGATCATGCAGTCCACCCCATTGACGCGGCCAATGCCGGTGATGACGCCGGCGCAGGGCGCGCTGTCGGTGCCGTCGCGGTCGGGGTACATGTCTTTGGCAGCCAGCGGGCCGAGCTCGAGGAAGGGCGTGCCCGGGTCCAGCAGCATCTGCACGCGGTCTCGCGGCAGCAGCTTGCCGCGTGATACGTGCCGCGCCCGCGTGGCCTCACCGCCGCCCAGGGCGGCCTTGGCGACTTGCGCGTTCAGGTCATCTACCTGCGCCTGCATGGCGGCGGCATTGGCCTGAAAGTCGGCAGAACGGGCGTTGAGTTTTGTCTCCAGAGCGGGCATGGCAATTCCTGAAATACGGGTGAAAGGCGCTGAAACGGGGCTGGCCTGCGCCAGACCTTCGGGCGCGTGGCCCCTACCTTAGCGCCAGATTAGCGCTAAAGGGCCAGCTTAGCGAAAACCCGCCCCATCCACACAGCCAATGAGGTTGCAAATCCTGCCACCTACGCGGAAAATTGTCACCATGCCTACGAAAGCACCCGCCAAGCCCGCCAGCCCACCCAAAGCCGCCACGCCCATGGCCTTTGCCAGAAGTATTGCTTCTGCCTACAAACGCTACAACCAAAGCCCGGCAGAAGCCCTGAAACTGGCACAGATCACGCCAACACAGCTCAAACAAGCCAGCGCCCACATCACCGCCCGCCAGATGGAGCAACTCTCTGGCGCCGCCATGCAGGAGCTGGACGACGAAGGCCTGGGCGCCTTCAACCGCAAACTGCCCTGGGGCAGCTACGGCATGTTGGCCCGCGCATCCATCAGCTCACCCAACCTGGGCGTGGCCCTCAAACGCTGGTGCCGCCACCACGCACTGATCGCCGACGACATCACCCTGCGCCTAAGCACCGCCGGCGACACCGCCGCCATCAGCGTCGAAGAAAAAGCCCCCGGCAAGGTCGGTGAGTTTGCTTTGGTGCACGTGCTGCGCAACATCCACGGCCTGGCCTGCTGGTATGTGGATTCACGCATTCCCCTGCAGGGGACACGCTTTCCGTTTGCCGCGCCGCCGCATGTAGAGGCCTATGGGCTGATGTTTCCCGGGCCGTCACTGCAGTTCAATGCCGCCCAGGCCGAGATCCGTTTTGATGCACGCTATTTGGGCTTGCCGCTGCGGCGCGATGAAAAGGCTTTGCAGCAAATGCTGCAGCGCGCTTTGCCGCTGACGGTGTTGCAGTACCGGCGCGACAGGCTGCTGGTGGAGCAGGTGCGGCAGGCCCTGGCGAACCCCGCGGTGGCTTCGCACAACGCAGAGACTTTGGCTGCAGCGCTCAACATGTCCGCGCGCTCATTGCACCGGCAGCTTCAGGAAGAAGGCGCTTCGCTGCAGCAGCTTAAGGACGAGGTGCGGTTTGAGAAAGCGAAGGAGTTGTTGCTGCGAACCTCAAAACCGATCAAGCAAGTGGCTGAGGCTTCGGGGTTTCGGAATGAGAAAAGCTTTATCCGGACGTTTCGGGAGTGGAGCGGCCAGTCACCGGCGGAGTTTCGGCAAGGCAAGCAGCCGCTGGCCTGATTTGCCCCCTTCGTGGCAGGACTTGTGACGCGTTGCGCTCTAGACTGTGCGCATGATCACCCTTCATCACTGCGTCAGCGCCCGCTCGTTCCGGCCCTTGTGGATGCTCGAAGAGCTGGGCTTGCCCTACACGCTGCGCATGCTGCCATTTCCGCCGCGCGCGCTGGCCCGCGAGTTCCTGGCGGATAACCCCTTGGGCACCGTGCCGCTGCTGGTTGACGGCGACACCCGCATGACCGAATCCGCAGCGATATGCCAATACCTAGCGGCACGGCACAGCCCCGGCCAACTGGACGTTGCGCTGACAGACCCGGCCCATGGCGCTTACCTGAACTGGCTGCACATGGGCGAAGCCACGTTGACCTTTCCGCAAACCCTGGTGCTGCGCTATACCCACTTCGAACCCGAAGAGCGCAAACAGCCCCAGGTCGCCGAAGACTACAGCCGCTGGTTCCTCGCCCGGCTGAAAGCCATGGACGCCGCCCTGCAGCAACAGGAATTTCTTTGTGCCGGCCGCTTCACCGCAGCCGATGTGTCGGTCCACTACGCCCTCATGCTGGCCAGCCACCTCGGCCTTGCGGAAAAATTCCCCGATGCCGTGCGCCATTACCACCGGCAGCTGGAGCAACGCCCGGCATTCCAGCGCGCCCTGCAGGCGCAACACCAGGCCGCGCTGGACCAGGGCATCCCCACCACACCGGCACCGGACATGCGGCCGGGCAAGTGATTGGAACGGGGAGAAGCGGCGGCGCTGAATGTGTCTGCGCGCTCCTTGCACCGCCAGCTTCAGGAGGAAGGGGCTTCGCTGCAGCAGCTCAACGACGAGGTGCGGTTTGAGAAGGCGAAGGAGTTGTTGCTGAGGGCGTCAAAGCCGATCAAGCAGGTGGCTGAGGCTTCGAGGTTTCGGAATGAGAAGAGTTTTATTCGGGCGTCTCGAGACTGGACTGGAACTTCCCCATCAGTGTTTCGGGGTGCCAGCTCCTAATAGTTGCGAGCACGTCAATTTTTCAGTCGTCTTCTTACCACCCATGATTTTTAAGGCTTGACTTGTACTTCTTAATGTCAAGGGCAACGGTAAGTGACGTACTAATAGTTTTATTCGATCGTTTCGTCGTAAAGTTTGACAGCATGAAATGCATCGGCTTTGGTATCTTTCGACCCCGACCATCAACAGCAAAAGACGCCGTCACATCTATTTTTTGTTTCGCATCAATATCATCCGGCAAACTTAAATTTAAGATGAACTTTCCTTTCTGCCCGCCCACCTCAAATTCAACTCCAAACACGTTACTGAACCTACGCAACAAATCAATAAGATCTTTAGCGTCTTTCGTCTTAACTTCATCCTCGTAAATTCGCCATGCTTGATGAACTTGTAGCGCCATTCCGTCCCGTTTGGCAGCCACCAGCATTGTGAAGCTGTTGTGAGGAATTTTTTCTGAATATGTTTTAGAGAACAACGAGATTAGTGCCAGCTTATCTTCATCAGACTCTGGTCCAAAATGTTGCTCCTGATCGGATTCGCGAATTGTCGTGATTATCAAATCTTGTTCCGCGTACCATTTTTCCGCGTAAATTTCACGGACGTTCGGAATGATAGAGACTTCATAGAGATCAGAAGGAATCTCCCCCTTTGCTGCCAACTCTTTGAGAACAGAATCGCTATCTTTGGTTGCCGAAAGTACGTCTAATTCTTTATCTATTACATCGCTTATTTTTTCCAAAGTTGCAGGCGTTTCATCATCACGAGCAACCCCAAGCGAGCTTCGAACTTCCTGAAAAATCGCTTCTCGAATAGAAGACTCACCCGGCAGCCGATATGCCGAAGCAGGGTTTACTAAATCCTCAATAGCGAAAGCTGCTCTTGCGAGAATTCCAGCAGCAACCGAAGGAGCAAAATTTGCAACAGTAGAGATCATTTTTTGAACTCGATGATGTCAAACTCGTGAGGCATTAAATCCACAATTTGCATTTCCGGCCCTAAAGCTGCGCGCAATTTGTGAGGGACCGTTATCAAACGCGCAGGGGCAATTCCCGCTTTAGGTATTGCATACAAGATAGGGCGCCATATCTTCCAGCTTTTGGAACCAATGATTGCCATCATTTCGTCCTTCTGGGCAAGATTAATTTTGCCAACAGCGTGCCATTGAACGCTTAGACGTCTAAAAGTCTTCTGATAGCTTTTTATCAGTGAACTGTGAACATCTTCTCCTTCTACATCAGTTGCAAGCTGATGATAGATATTTTTAGGATTTGAACTTGGAGCAATAGCTGCGGCGGCAGTTCCCGGGGGCGCCATCCCAGCATCAAAATATTCGCATACCCAGGCGAAATGCACGCCTCCAAGATATTTCGTAGCGAAATCGTGCGCAATCCAAGGGTTTGTTGAGTAGTAGATTGGGCCGGCCATTAATGTCTCATTCGTTTTTTTTACAGCGCTACTTCACGATTTCGTCACACAATTTGTTACCGATTCTAAGTGATTGAGCTCTGTAGCGTGGTGCTTTTAGAAGAAGGCCTGTCCTCCTAACTCACCTACCCAGCAACCTGCCTCTCCCCCAAAGCAATATCCAGCATCATCTCGCTGGCCAGCGTCCCCAGCTCCTTCTGCAACGCCTCTACCGACAAATTAGCCGGCACCAGCAAATGCGCCTCCACCTTGAAGGTCTGTTTGCCTGAGACGCCGCTGCGCACGATGTCGGTGTGAATGCTTTCAATGCTGATGCCGCGCTCGGCAAGCATCTTGGTGAGGTTGCTGACGATGCCCAGGCGGTCTTCGCCTACGAGCTTAGCTCAAACGTGCACGGTGCGGCGGGGGTTTTAGCTCCCTCTGTAAGCGTCGCAGCGATGAGGTGATTCATGGGAGTCCTGCTCATAGGCATACAACTTGCATTCGCTCGGCCTGCGGCGGGGCAAGTTTTGCAGCGCATGAACTGGCGACGCCCCGGCATCCTCCAACTCTGAAAGCGACCTATGTCATTCACCCGCACCGCTTGCCTGGCGCTTTGCGCCGCGTCCGGCCTGGCGCTGGCCACTCCCTCCTTTGCGCAAGACACATACCCCAACCACCCCGTCAAAGTCATCGTCGCGCTGCCGGCTGGCGGCAGCGTTGACATGGTGGCCCGGCAGGTCAGTCAGCAGCTGACCACCGACCTGGGCCAGCCCTTTGTGGTGGACAACCGGGCCGGCGGCTCGGGGCAGATTGGGGTGCCGGTGGTGGCCAAGGCGGTGCCGGATGGCTACACCATCATGGTGTCGCCGGCGTCTTTTCTGACGACGAACAAGAGCATCTTCAAAACACTGCCCTACAACCCCGAAACCGACTTTGTGGCGGTGACCAAGCTGGTCAACCAGGCCATGGTGCTGGTGGTGAACGACAAGGCCAAGTATGGAACGCCGGCCAGCATTCTGGCGGCGGCCAAGGCCAACCCGGGCAAGCTGACGTATGCCTCTTCAGGTGACGGCAGCCCGCAGCACCTGGCGGGGCTGATGTTTGAAAGCCAGACAGGCGCCAAGCTGCTGCACGTTCCCTACAAGGGCGGTGCCCCGGCCATTACCGACCTGATCGGCGGCGTGGTGGACATGGCCTTTGCCCCGCTGCCGGAGGCGCTTCCGCACATCAAGTCGGGCAAGCTGCATGCGGTGGGTGTGCTGAGTGAGAAACGTGCCATTTCTGCGCCGGACATTCCCACGCTGCGCGAAGGCGGCGTGAACAATGTGGTGCTGTCGGCATGGATCGGCCTGCTGGTGCCCGCCAAAACGCCGCAGCCGGTGATTGACAAGCTCAGCAAATCCGCAAAGACCTTTCTGAGAGGCGATGCCAAAACCAGACTGCTGGAAATCGGCATGGAGCCGGCGCCCGATGAGGCCAAGCCCCTGGCGCAAGTGATATCAGAAGAGATTCGCATCCACGCCGACCTGGTGAAAGCCGCCGGCCTGGTGCCGCAGTAAAAGCGAAGGTGGTGGCCGGGGCTGGGCGCATGCCCCAGGCAGCCGTCAATCAAAAGCTAAGTCAAAGCCGCAGCGGTAACGCCTTCAATCACGCTTCGCGCATTGCGTGCAGCTGCAACGCCCATGTTCACGTAGGCGTTGCTCGTGACACCGCCAATGTGTGGGCTCAGGATGATGCCCGGCTCGCTTTGGAATGGGTGCCCTGGCGCCATGGGTTCCACGCTGAAGCTGTCCAGGCCCGCTGAATGGACTTGCCCGCTGCGAAGGGCTTCGAGCAAAGCGGCCTCGTCTACCAGCCCGCCGCGCGCCGTGTTGACGATGATCACACCTTTCTTGCACTTGGCCAGCGTGGCGCCATTCAGCAGGTTGCGGTTCTCATCCGTCAACGGGCAATGCAGCGAAATCACGTCGGCGTTTTGCCAAAGCGTTTCGAGCTCGACCCGTGTCATGAATTCCGGCAGCTCTTTGGCGTAAGGGTCAAAGCCCAATACCTCCATGCCCAGTGCACTCGCCATGCGTGCAAAGCGCAGCCCGATGGCGCCCAGGCCCACCAGCCCGACAGTCTTGCCATACAGTTCCACGCTCTTATGGGTGGCCTTGTCCCAGTGGCCGGCGTGCATGCGTGCGTCCAGCACGGGAATTGACTTTGCGCAGGCGAGCATCAACGCCAGGGCCTGCTCGGCGACGGCATTGGCGTTGGCGCCGGCCGCGGCACGCACTTCGACGCCCCGCGCGGCGGCGGCCACCTTGTCGATGGTGTCGGTACCGCTGCCGTGCTTGGAGATCACGCGCAGGGATGGCGCCGCCGTGATGGCGGCTGACCCCACCTTGCTGTAGCGCACGATGATGCCCACCGGGTCGTGTCGCTGGCAGAGGGCGACGATGTCTTCTTCCGTCGGCGTCTTGCCGGCGTAGATGACTTCGTAGCCCTGCAAAAGCGCCAGCGCTTCGGGTGCAAGGTCTGCCGCAGTGACCAGAATGACGGGTTTCATGGTGCTTTGCCCGTTGCTCATAGCGACTCGCCTTCTTTCAACACACCGGCGCTGCGCAGCGCTGAGTCCAGCCACTTCGCCGCTGTGTCGCCTTTTTTGATCGCCGCTATCCGTGCGTTTTCGTCGGCCACCTTCTTCACAGCGGCCGGCAGCAGGGATTCGATCTTCTCGCGTTCAACGACGACAACGCCGTCTGCGTCGCCCATCACGAAGTCGCCCGCATGCACGGTGACACCGCCTGCCGTTACAGGATGGCCGATGCGGCCCGGGCAGGTTTTGGTGGGGCCGTTCGGGTTGTACCCGGCCGCAAAGACAGGGAAATCCATTTCGTCGATTTCGAGGGTGTCGCGCACTGCGCCGTCAATGACAACACCGACGATACCCAGCTGTTTGCAGGCGGTCATCATGATGGTGCCCATCAGCGCGGCGGTGAGGTCGCCCTTGCCGTCAATGACCAACACATCACCCGGCTGCGCCAGTGACATGGCCGCGTGAATCATCAGGTTGTCGCCAGGGCGAACTTCAACGGTGAGGGCCGTTCCGGCAAATTTCATGCGGGGGCGCAATGCCTTGATGCGCCCGTGCATCGCACCCCGGCGGCCGGCCACGTCGGCCAGGATGGCAGGCTGGAATGCAGCGGCTTGGCGCACGATGGCGGCCGGTACGCGGTCAAATTTGCGGATGATGTCTTGTGTCATGTCAGTCTACTTTCGCGCCGGATTCTTTGACGATCTTGCCCCAGCGGGTGATGTCTTCCCGGATCAGTTTGCTGAATTGCTCCGGCGTGCTCCCTTCCACGTCGGCGCCCTGGTCGCGCAGCTTCTTGCGCAGGTCGGCCGCCTGCAGCGCCTTGTTGATGTCGGCGTTGAGTTTGGCGACGACTTCCTTCGGCAGGTTCGCGGGCCCGGCAATGCCGAACCAGGTCACGGCCTCAAAGCCCTTGTAGCCGGACTCGGCAATGGTCGGCACCTGCGGCAGGTCTTCGGTGCGTTTGGCCGAGGTGACGGCGATGGCGCGCATTTTTCCGTTCTTGATGTGGCCGATGAGCGTGGGGATGGAGGACACATAGAGCTGCACCTGCCCGCCAATCAGGTCGGTGGCGCCCTGCGCCGCGCCCTTGTACGGCACGTGCGTGAGCTTGACGTCTGCTGCTTTCTGGAAGGATTCGGTTGCAAGGTGCGCGACGGTGCCGTTGCCGGAGGTCGCGTAGTTCAGGAAGCCGGGTTTGGCCTTGGACGCTGCCACGATGTCAGCAAGCGTCTTGTACGGCGAGTCCGCCGCGACGACGATGACCAGCGGCGCACTCGCCACGAGGCTCACGGGCGTGAGGTCTTTCACGGGGTCGTACGGAAGCTTGGCGTACAGGCTGGGGTTGATCGCCAGGTTGCTGGTCTGGCCGAGCACCAGCGTGTAGCCGTCTGCCGGTGACTTCGCCACGGCGTCTACGCCGAGATTGCCGCCAGAGCCCGGCTTGTTGTCAACGATGAAGGTGTAGCCCGAGCCCGTGACCTTGTTCGTGACTTCGCGGGCAATGATGTCGGTGCCGCCGCCGGCCGGAAACGGCACGACGAGACGAATGGGTTTGGTGGGCCAGGCCTGCGCAAAAGCGCTGGTGGCCAGGGAACACGCGATGGCAGCGACCAGCACGTAACGGCGGGAAAGTTTCATGTATGTCTCCAAGGCTCCGCTTTAAAACAATAGCTGCGGTATGGGTGTGACTGTAGGCGCGCGTTGCACGCCATACAATACCGTTTCATACAGTGAACCATGGTGCGGCATGCGCAACGATCCAGCAAATGAGCCAGTTGAGACGGGCGGCGGCGTCATCGCGGTGACGCGGGCGCTCTCGCTGATGGAAGCTTTTGAGGTGGGCGAGTCAACGCTTTCGCTGGCGGAATTGAGCCGGCGCTCACACATGCACAAGACGACGGTGCTGCGCCTGGCGCGCACGCTGGCCTTGTCGCAATACATGGTGCAGGCCGACGACGGCCAGTGGCGGCTGGGGCCGGCCGCTGGCTGGCTGGGTGCGCGCTACCAGGCCGGGTTCGACGTCAACCGCATTGTCGAGCCCACGCTGCACCAGCTCGTCGAGGCAAGCGGTGAAAGCGCGTCGTTCTACGTGCGCGAAGGCGACATTCGCGCCTGCGTAGCACGCGTCGAAGGGCCGCAATCAGTGCGGCACCACGTGCGTGTCKGGGAGCGGCTGCCCTTGAACAAGGGCGCGCCGGGGCGTGTGATCCTGGCCTTCAGCGGCGCAGCGGGAGAACCCTACGAGTCGATCCGAGAGCAGGGGTACCAGATCTCGATGGGCGAACGCGAAGCCGAAGTGGCCAGTGTGGCGGCGCCGGTGTTCGGCCTCAACTGGCGATTGCTGGGGTCCATCTGCATCTCGGGCCCGAGTGCGCGGCTCTCAAAAACCAAACTGATGAAGCACGCAAAGAGCGTCATCCGCGCGGCGAACCAGCTGTCGTATGCGCTCGCCGGAAGCAAGTCGGCTCAGACGCCGCGGGCAGTCTCGCGCTGGCATCCTTGAAAGCGGCTTGTGAGCTGTCTCGCAATCGTCTGAGAAGGATAAAGGTGCCTGGGGCGGATATGGCCCTGGAGGACGCTTACATCAAGGCGCGGTTTTTCTCAATCGACCGCTTCCTGCTCAACCAGACGCCTGATCTTCAACGCTTTCTCAAAGTGGTCCAGCCGGTGCGTTTGGATCCACCATTTTGCGGCTTCCATCAGGAGTTCCGGGTTGTCATTCTTGTTGGCAAAAAACGCGTAGAAAGACACGCCGACGTTTTCGCCTTTCTCTTTGATTTTGTTTTCGCAAACATCGATTATTTTCTGTTTCAAATGGGCACGCAATTGGCCTCCTCACGTCTTCGCCGACATCTTGAACGCCAAAGCAAGATAGTCATGAACATGCTGCTTGTCGTTGATGTCATGAACTGACGCCAATGCAGTCGCTGGTCATGGTTTCAGGATTTGTAGTGTTGCTTGAACTCAGGGCTATTACAGCAAATCATGATTTTCGTTACTGCCAGCACTCGCAGCCACCACGCCGGACAAGCCGAATCTCAGCTCACTTGCCGGAAACCTGCCGCTCCCCCAAGCGAAATCTCTTAAAGCTCGCGCACGATCAACCAGGCACACAAGCCCACCACCAGAACCCCGGCAGCGACAAGCCCGGTCATCGTGGACATCCGGCGCTGGCGTTGACTGCATGGCAGGCAGTAATTGAAGGTTGCGCCTTTGTAGTGAGGCAGAGGCCATAGAAAGCCCGACCCGCCGCAGGCGTAACACCTGCCCTGCGCATTCCTCCGCTTGCCCCGGCGGTCACGCCACACCTGGATGATGAGCCCAACGATGGGCAGCACAGCCAGGGCACCGACAACCAGCACCGCCACAACGATTTCAACCATTGCTATTCCGTACTCTCAGCTCACTTCATGCCCGAGATGCGTGTTGACTTACCCGACAGCAAGCTGCCGCTCCCCCAGCGCAATATCCAGCATCATCTCGCTGGCCAGGGTGCCCAGCTCTTTCTGCAAAGCCTCTACCGACAACTTGGCCGGTACCAGCAAATGCGCCTCGACCTTGAAAGTCTGTTTGCCTGAGACGCCGCTGCGCACGATGTCGGTGTGAATGCTCTCGATGCTGATGCCGCGCTCGGCCAGCATCTTCGTCAGGTTGCTGACGATGCCGAGGCGGTCTTCGCCTACCAGTTCGAGTTCAAACACACGCAGTGCGGCGGGGGTGTTGGCGCCGTCGCTCTTTGCCACCACCACTTGCAGGCCGCTGGACTGCAGGCCGCGCAGTGAGTTGGCGAGGTTGTCGGCGTTTTCGCGGGGCACTTCGAAGTGGACCATGCCGGCGAATTCACCGGCCAGGCGTGTCATGCGGCTGGCGGCCCAGTTGGCGCCGAAGCGTTGGGCTTTGTCGGCCAGGGAGCTAACGATGCCCTGGCGGTCTGTGCCGACGATGGAGACGACCAACGAAGTGTTGGCGGATGAGACCTCTTCGGTCAGCACCACGGCCTTGCGCAGCATGGGCGCGCGGGTGGCGAAGGCCGGGTCTTGCACCTCGGCGGGCAGGCTGCCTTGCAGGCGGGCGTGGTGCACGACCTTGCTGAGCAGCGCCAGACCCATGGGCGCCAGGGCGCGTTCCCACAGTTCGCGGGCGGTTTCGCCTTTTTTGACAAAGCACCAGTCTTGCGCGGCGATGGCGCCTGCGTCCCAGCCGTCGGCCAGGTGGTAGACGGAGCCGCCGGCAATCGGGTCGCCTTCCAGAATCGTCCATTCAACGGCGGCAATGCCGCGGTGGCGTGGCAGCAGCGAGGGGTGGTAGCCGATGCCGCCCAGACGCGAGCGCGCAAGGGCGTCATCGCTCACGCGGGCGTGGGTGTGCGCGGCGATGATGAGTTCGGTGCCTTCGGCAATGGCCTCGCCGGGCACGATCTTGGGGTTGGCCAGCACGTGCACGGGGATGCCGGCGGCGCGCCCGGCAATCGCCAGCCGGTCGTCTTCAGCCGGGGCGACGATGCTGGTGAACTCAATGCCTTCTTCTTTGCGAAGCGCCTCAAACACCGAGGCTGCGAAAAAACGGGAACCGACCAAAGCGCATTTCATGGACACGTCTCTTTAGGAATGAATAGATAAAGGGATGGATTAAAACGGAAAGCGGACATAAAAAAGGGAGCCGAAGCTCCCGATGAGAAACAGCCGCTCAGGCCGCGACAGCCTGGCGCGCCTTCTCGGTCAGGCCGATCTGGTCGAGTGCGGCGGCGAGCTGGCCGACGGTGCGGTCAGACTGGTGCCATTTCTCGAGGCCAAACAGGCCAACGCGGAAGGTCTTGAAGTCTGCGGTCTCGTCGCACTGCAGCGGCACGCCGGCGGCGGTTTGCAAACCTTGCGCAAGGAATTTTTTGCCCGACTGGATGTCGGGGTCTGTGGTGTAGCTGACGACCACGCCCGGGGCCTTGAAGCCTTCGGCGGCCACGCTGGGCAGGCCGCGGCTTTCAAACAGTTTGCGGACCTTGCTACCCAGGGCTTCCTGCTCGGCTTTGACTTTGGCAAAGCCGTAGTCTTGCGTTTCTTTCATGGCGGCGCGCAGGCGCGTGAGGGCGTCTGTGGGCAAGGTGGCGTGGTAGGCATGGCCGCCGTTTTCATACGTTTCCATGATCTGCATCCACTTCTTCAGGTCGCAGGCAAAGCTGGAGCTGGCGGTGCTGTCAATGGCGGCGCGGGCGCGCTCGCTGAGCATGACCATGGCGCAGCAGGGTGAGCTGCTCCAGCCTTTTTGCGGGGCAGAGATGAGCAGGTCAACGCCGGTGGCCTTCATGTCGACCCACATGGCGCCGGAGGCAATGCAGTCGAGCACAAAGAGGCCGCCGACGGCATGCACCGCCGCGGCCACGGCCTGCAGGTAGCTGTCGGGCAGGATCATGCCGGAGGCGGTTTCTACGTGCGGCGCAAAAACGAGCGCGGGCTTTTCTTTGGCGATGGCAGCCACCACATCCGCGATGGGTGCGGGCGCCCAGGGGGCTTGCGCGCCGGGGCCGGTCTGCCTGGCCTTGAGCACGGTGTGCGACGCGGGGATGTGGCCCATGTCGAAGATTTGCGTCCAGCGGTAGCTGAACCAGCCGTTGCGAATGACCATGACATGCTTGCCTCCCGCAAACTGGCGGGCCACGGCTTCCATGCCGTAGGTGCCGCTGCCGGGCACCAGGGCCACGGCGTGCGCCTTGTACACGTCTTTGAGGATGCGCGAGATGTCGCTCATCACGCCCTGGAAGCTTTTTGACATGTGGTTGAGCGCGCGGTCGGTGTAGACCACCGAAAACTCGAGCAGGCCGTCAGGGTCAACGTTGGGGATGAGTCCGGGCATGGTGTTGTCTCTCAAATCGTTATTAAAAGTCGGGCAGCCAGCTTAACAGGATGAGGCGATCTTGGCAGTGGGGTTATGCGTGGTGGCTGGAGGCCCCAGGGTGTGGGAGCGGCGTGGGAAGGCTGTGCGGCGGGCGCTCCGGGGGCACCGTCTGCTATTTATTTCATAGCGGCTCGCGCAGATTCTTATTGGGCTGCAGGCACTTTTTATAGGCAAAAGTTGATACAAATCAAGAATTTGGGCGGTTTGGGCGCCTTGCGGTGCACCACACCCGCCGCCACACCCCGCCAGCCCTTCCTGATGCAATCCTGATGCGGCCGATGGTACGCTGGGCTTCTGATGATGAAAGCTGCTGAACCCACACCCGCCACCGGCACAAGTTTGCGCCACTGGGCCATCGTGGCCGTGCTGCTGGCCGCGGCCACCGGCGGCGGGCTGCTGCTAGACAGGCAAGTCACGATTGCCAGCCAGGCCATGCTGTATGTGCTGGTTGTGGTGGTGGTGTCTTACACCATGGGCTGGAAGGAATCTGTGGCCTCGGCGCTGGTGGCCGTGACGGCGCTGAACTACTTTTTTGTGCCGCCGCGTTTTACCTTTGAGGTGGAGAGCCGGGATCACCTGATTGCGATTTTCAGCATGCTGCTGGTGGCGCTGGCCATCAGCCACCTGTCTGCGCGGCTGCGGCGCGAAACGGCCGTGGCCCGCCTGAACGAAGAGCGGGCGCGCCAGCTGCAGGGCCTGGCCACGCAGCTGGCAGCTGCAGCAAACGCTGAAGAAATTGCGGCACTGGGCCAGGCGGCGCTGGACGAGGCCTTTGAAGGCCCCTGCCTGCTGGGCACACGGCAAGCCGGCGGCGAACTCTCGAACGCCGCCGTGCTCGAGCCCTCAGTGCTGGACGGCATGAAGTGCTGCATGCGCGAAGCGGCCACGCTGGGGCCCGGCACCGGGCGCTGGCCGGGGCTGAACGCCTGGTACCTGCCGCTGGGCGACAAGACGCAGATGCACGGCGCGGCCCGGGTAGAGCCCGCGCCGGCACACGACACCGGCGGGCGTGAACATGCCGAGGCGCTGTGCGCGCTGCTGGGGCAGGCGCTGTGGCGGCTGCAGCTCAGCCAGTCGATGCAGGCGGCGCAGGGCGAGGCGCAACGCCAGCAGGTGCAAAGCACTTTTCTGGCGGCCATTTCGCATGACCTGCGCACGCCGTTGGCAACCGTGGTGGGCGCGGCATCAGCGCTGCAAACGCAGGGCGACAAGCTGGCCCCGGCCGAGCAGGCGCGGCTGCTGGGCAGCATTGTGAGTGAGGCCTCTTATTTATCGACCGTGACGGAGAACACGCTGCAGCTGGTGCAACTCTCTAACACCGCGCAGCCGCCGGCGCGGCAATGGGAGTCGCCGGAGGAAATTGTCGGCACCGTGCTGGCGCGCGTGCGCAAGCGCGATACGCAGCGCCGCATCACCTCGGCCGTGCAGGCCGGGCTGCCTCTGATCAAGGCCGACCCGGTGCTGCTGGCGCAGCTGGTCGACAACCTGCTGGACAACGCGCTCAAATACAGCACGGGCGCGATTGAGTTGACAGTGGGCGAAGACAAGGGAAGCGAAGGCAACATCTTGCGGCTGACCGTGAAGGACAGCGGTCCGCAAATCGCAAAAGACAAGTACGAGGCCATCTTTGCGCCCTATGCACGCGGTGACCAATCCGGCCCGCGCGGCGCGGGCCTGGGACTGGCGCTGTGCCGTGCCATTGCAGAGGCGCACCAGGGCCGGCTCACTTTATCGTCGCGCCGTGATGTTGGCGAACCAGGTGAAGGCAATGTCTTTACCCTGACGCTGCCCATAGAGGCGCAGCAACCCGCCGGGATGCAGCCATGAGCCTGCGCCTTCTGGTGGTGGAAGACGACCGCGACCTGCGCGAGCTGATGCGCGCCTCGCTCTCGGTGGAAGGATTTGAGGTGCAGACGGCCGTGTCGCTGAGCGAAGCCGCGGCGCTGGTGCGCAACGACCCGCCCGACGTGATTGTGCTGGACCTGGGCCTGCCCGACGGTGACGGCGCAGAGCTGGTGCAGGAAGTGCGGCGCAAGCATTCACTGCCGATACTGGTGGTGTCGGCCCGGCACCAGGAAGCGCAAAAAATCAAGCTGCTGGACGCGGGCGCCGACGACTACCTGACCAAGCCCTTCAGCGTGAGCGAGCTGCTGGCGCGCATACGCGTGGCGCTGCGCCACCGCGGCACGGCCCTGGCCGCGGCCGTAACGGTGCATGAACTTGATGGTTTGCGTGTGGACCTGACGCTGCACACCGCGCAGCTGCACGGCGAAACGCTGCACCTGACGCCCACCGAGTTCAAGCTGCTGGCGCGGCTGGTGCGCAGCGCGGGCCGCGTGGTGACGCACCGGCAGCTGCTGGCCGACGTGTGGGGGCCCGAATACACCGAGCACGTGCATTACCTGCGCCTCTACATGGCGCAGCTGCGCGCCAAGATTGAGCAGGAACCAGCCGAGCCCCGGCATTTACTGACCGAAACCGGCGTGGGTTACCGGCTGGCGGTGGACTGATACAGCCTGAACGGCGATTTCCTTACGCGCACTTATGCGTTCCTGATGCCTGCCGGCTGACAGTGAGGGCTTCTTCACTGAGGGATGGAATGTATGGGAAATGTCGCAACGACTGCGAATGCTGCTGCAGAGGGCCAGGCCACAGCCGCCAACAACAACACGCGTAAAAAGGGCCACCGCGAAGGCGTGGCGGCGCTGACGCTGGGCGCGCTGGGCGTGGTGTACGGCGACATTGGCACCAGCCCGCTCTACACCATGAAGGAAATCTTCAGCCCCGCCACGGGCGTGCCGCTGGATGCGCCTCACCTCATAGGCGCGGTGTCGGTGATTTTCTGGGGCCTGATGATGATCGTCACGCTCAAATACATCCTGCTGATCTTGCGGGCCGACAACAATGGCGAAGGCGGCATCATGGCGCTGACCGCGCTGGCGGCCAAGGCGGCCGGGCACAACCCGAAAGCGCGCACGGCGCTGCTGCTGACGGGCGTGCTGGGCGCGGCGCTGTTTTACGGTGACAGCGTCATCACGCCGGCGATCTCGGTGCTCAGCGCGGTTGAAGGGCTGGAGGTGGTGACGCCCGCGCTCAAGCCCTATGTGCTGCCGGTGTGCATGGCGGTGCTGGTGGGGCTGTTTGCGGTGCAGCGTTTTGGCACGGGCCTGGTCGGCAAGCTGTTTGGACCAGTCATCGTGCTGTGGTTTGGCGTGCTGGCCTTTACCGGCGCGATTGAGATTGTGCAGCAGCCCGGCATACTGGCCGCGCTGAACCCGCTGAACGCCATTCGCTTTTTGAGCGCACAGGGCTGGCACATGTTTGTGGCGGTGGGCGCCATCGTGCTGGCCTTTACCGGCGCGGAGGCACTGTATGCCGACATGGGCCACTTCGGCAAGCGGCCCATCCAGTTTGCCTGGGGCGGCCTGGTGCTGCCGGCGCTGGCCATCAACTACATGGGCCAGGGTGCGCTGCTAATGCGCGACCCGGCTGCGCTGGAAAACCCTTTCTATCGCATGTTTGCCGAAGCGTGGCTGATTCCGGCCGTGGTGCTGGCTACGCTGGCTACGGTGATTGCATCGCAGGCCGTCATCTCGGGTGCTTATTCGATGACGCGGCAGGCCATACAGCTGGGCCTGCTGCCGCGCATGAGCGTGCTGCACACCTCGGCGCGCGAGGCCGGTCAAATCTACATGCCGGGCGTGAACTGGCTGCTGCTGGCGGCCGTGCTGGCCACGGTGCTCGGCTTTGGCAGCTCGTCTGCGATGGCGGCAGCCTACGGCATTGCAGTGACGATCACCATGCTGATCACCACCTTGCTGACTTTCTTTGTCATACGCCAGGGCTGGCGCTACCCCTTGCCGCTGGCGATTGCCGCCACCGCCGTCTTTGTGGCGCTGGACCTTTTGCTGGTGGTGTCGTGCATGCTGAAGTTCATGCAGGGCGGCTGGTTTCCGCTGGTGATGGGTGTCGCGATCTTCACCGTGATGGCGACGTGGCGGCGCGGACGCGAGCTGCTGGTAGAAAGCATCCGCCACGACGACCCGGAGCTGTTGCCCTTTGTGACGGCGCTGTCGGCCGACAGTGTGAACCGGGTACAGCGCACTGCGGTGTATGCGGTGGCCAACCCCGACACGGTGCCGCAGGCGCTGATGCACAACCTCAAGCACAACCAGGTGCTGCATGAACGCAACCTGATCCTGACGGTGGTGTTTCATGAAGTGCCGTGGATACCGTTTACCGAGCGCGTGCAGGTGCAGCCGCTGGCACCGGGTTTCTGGCGGGTAGAGGTGAACTACGGCTTCAAGAACACGCCCGACATTCCGAAAGCGCTGGAGCTGTGCAAGGCCCAGGGCCTGCCCATCAACCTGTTCGAGACCTCGTACTTTTTAAGCCGCGAAATCGTGGTGCCCACGCGCGGCTCGGGCATGGTGCACTGGCGCGAGGCGCTGTTCGCCCTGATGTCGCGCAACGCAGGCAGCGTGGCGGGGTTTTTCAAGCTGCCCAACAACTGCGTGATTGAGCTGGGGACGCGGGTGCAGATTTGAGGGAGCCGGCAAGTGCGCGAAGTTACTATCAAATTGATAGCTGGTTGCGCAGACTCCCATTGGGCTGCAGGCACTTTTAATGCCTGAAAACGCCTGTTTTTGGCACTTTCTTGTGCTCAAAAAGCACTCAGGCCAGTTTTCAGCTCACACGGAAACGCTATCAAAACAATAGCTGCTTGCGCCCGTTATTATTGGGTCAGAGGCCTTTTTTGCGCCTGAAAATGGCCCAAAAAGGCCGGTCAGACGCCCGCCCAGCCGCGTCAGGCCTTGCCGTCGTACTGCTCAAAGAAATCGATGGGGTGCATGTCGATGCGCCAGCCGGCCTGCTCGCCCAGCGTGGCCGCGGGATGCAGCGAGGCGGTTTTCACGGCTTCGTCCGGGTTGGCAGCGTCGATGATGAAAAAGCCGCCCACCAGCTCCTTGGCTTCGGTGAACGGGCCGTCAATTTTCTGCGTCTTGCTGCCGCGCGGCTGCAGGCGGATGGCGGGCTCGCCCAGCGAGGCGCTGACGCGCAGCTGGCCGGTGGCCTTGAGCTGGGCGTCCTTGGGCGGGCACTGGCTGACCAGGGCCTGCATGTCGGCGGGCGGCATGGCGGCGAATTCGGCGGGGTTGTAATAGGCGAGGCAAAGGTATTTCACGGTGTTTCCTTCAAAAAGTAGTTGCTGACACCTCTACGACGAATGGCTTCGACCGGAATCGACAGGCTGGCCACGGAAAATTCCGGCTTTATGCCAGATTCGGCCATGGTCGCATCATGGCGCATGTTGGAAGGCGGCAGCCCCAGCACAGCTGGCGCGGTAGCCCATACCCCGCGCAGCGATGACAGCCCGTAGACAATCAGGCACATTGATGCCAATGTGGAATGCATCCATGGCGATGAGTAAAAGCGGTTTCCCATCTTATGAACTCGTTATCCAGATATTTCTTCAAGGTCCTTTTTGTGGCGTCGAGCGGCCTGACCGCGGCAGGGATTGGCATCGCGTGCTTCCTGCTCATCAATCTTGCACCCACTGTCATCTGGGGTGATGAGATTCTTGTGGTCTCACCCTACTTCACGGGAATCCCCAGCCTGGTGGCTGGATTTTTCGTATTTGCGTGGTTCTTCAAGAACGTGCTGGAGTGGCTTAACTACGGCTTTCAGCCACAGCAGAGGTCCCCTTCGGGGCCGCAATTCATTTTTACAGGAGTCACTATTGCGTTAGGCATAGCAGCGATTTTTACTGCCACGAACGGGCTCTACTCCCAATTCTTCGACCTGGCATGGCGCGAAGAAATCCGGCTGGGCAATGGTGAGCTGAAGGTCGTGGAAACACGCAGAACCTATGAGCGCACCGGCTGGCGGCTGCACGAATTCAAGGATGCACGCCTGCAGAGTACCGAACTCAGTTTTGAACCGGCGGCGGGTGAACCCAAGGTGTCCGTTATCACTCAGTTTCAGCCGATCTACCTGAACCGGTTTGATGGAATCTGGTATCTCGTCCTGGCCGGACTGGATGACAGCTTGAACCAAGCACTGCCTAAAGAAAATTGGGGCAGCAGTTACAACACAATGGGACATCGGCTTGCGACATTGGATGGTCGAGAATTCAAACCCATCTCATGGGAGAAAGCCCCCAGATCCATCGTTTTTCACAACCTGCTGTCGACAACTATTTTTGATCTGGCCAAGGTCAAGGCGACAGAAAAGCACGTCATGACCTTGGGTGAAAAGCAGACCTTGATGTACCGGTACGTCAACACGCCGCCGAGTCCAGATCCGCTCAGAATCACGAGAAGCGAGGCCATGAAAACACCGATGATCGCCGAGTACCGGCAGGCCATTGACGATCTCATCAAACCGCCCTGACTGGCAGATCAGCCCATCAAAGATCTGACATCACCCGGTCGCTTCAGCTCAGCAACGCCGGCAGGTCGGCCATAGCGGTGAACACATGCACCGCACCGGCGGCGCGCAGGGCTGCGGGCGCGTCGTGGCCCAGCTCGGGCGGGCTGTAGCCAAACACCGTGCAGCCGGCCGCCACGCCGGCCGTGACGCCGGTGACAGTGTCTTCGACCACGGCGCAGCGCTTCGGGTCTACCCCCAGCGCGGCGGCGGCGGCCAGGTACACATCGGGGAAGGGCTTGGAGCGCGGCAGCTCGTGCCCGCTGAAGATGTTGCCCTCAAAGAAAGGCATCAGGCCGCACTTTTCCAGCTGCAGCTCGACCTTGAAGCGGTCGGCGCCGGACGCGCAGGCGATGCGGCCCTGATAGGCCGTGTGGATCTGGCTGACGGCCTCCACCGCGCCATGCACAGCCAGCAGAGACTCGACCAGTGCCTCGTTGCGGCGGGCGCGAAACTCCAGCATCCACGCTTCGGTCAGCGGCTTGCCGGTGTGGGCTTCGATGGTGGCGGCTTCGTCCTTGACGGCCTTGCCGACAAACATGGCCATGCATTCGGCCGAGCCGAGCTTCCAGCCGAGCTCTTCCAGCATGTCGCGGAGCACGCCGTTGGTCAGCGGCTCGCTGTCGACCAGCACGCCATCACAGTCAAATAACACGGCATCGAACTTCATCTGTCAGCTTTCTTTTTCAGGGGGTCGCCTTGGGCTTGCCGTTGGCGGCGTTGAGGGTGAACATCACCCACTCAGGCCTCATGTTAAATCGCACCGGCAAAATGCTGACGCCCAGGCCGCTGGTGATGTACATGCGATTGTCTTCGTGCCCGACCCAGCCGTAGGCCCAGTCGCGCGGGCCGGCGCCGGGCACCACGGGCGGGCCGTAGAAGGGAATGCTGACCTGGCCGCCGTGGGTGTGGGCGGCCACGATCAGGCCGCGCACCGGCGGCAAGTCAAACAGGCTGGCCGGCTCGTGCATGAAGACCAGCGCCTGCGCGCCCTTGGGCACCTTGCTCATCGCCTTGACCGGCTGGGAGTGGCCGGTGTAGTCGTCGCCCACGCCGACCACCCAGACGGGCGTTCCGGATGCCCCAGGTGGCACGGGTAAGGGCAGGGGTAAAGGCACGGCGTCGTTCTCGAGCACCGTGATGCCCGCGCGGGTGAATGCCGCGGTGAATTTTTCGCCGTCGTGCCACCAGTCGTGATTACCCATGACCGCATAGACACCCAGCCGGGCTTTCAGCCCGCCCAGTACCTGGGCGATCTCGTCCTCGGGTGTGGCGGCGGTGTCGGGCTTGTAGTCGCGGTCGGCAATGAAGTCGCCGGGCAACAGCACCACGTCGGGTTGGGCGGCATTGATCTGCGCCACGATGTCACGCGCACGCTCCACCGTCATGACGCGCCAAAGCGGGCGTTTGGTGAAGTGCCAGTCTGAAGCAATGGCCACTTTCAGGCCGGGTGGCCCTTTCCAGTCCGGAACGGTCTCGCTGATCTCGCGGTGGGCGATCCAGCGTGGTTCGATGATGACGACCCATGTGCCCAGCAGCAAAACCACCGGAATCAGAACGCAGGCCCAGCAAGATCTTTGCAGTTTTACCCGGCGCTCATAAACGGACATCAACACCCGCTTCGTTCACGGCCTCCATCACGCCGGTGCTGTGTGGCGCCAGGCCGTAAGCGCGGAGGTTTTTGCGCAGCTCGGTGGCATCGACTTCGTTCCAGGCCAGGCCGCAGTCCATGCAGGCATGTGAATGCTGGTTTTGCAAAAGCACCGGCTTGCCGACAAGCGAGCGCAGCAAGCCACGCAAGGGATAGAACCGCTCCGCTTCGAAATTTCCGCGTACCACCTTGCGGCTGCTGCAGCGCAGGCAATACATGCCGCGCACGGTTTGATTGAACATTGGTGCTCCCCGCCCAGTTAAGGCTACCGCTCACATGGTACCAACGGCCTGCCGTGCGAACGGGGCCGGAGCTCCTGGCGGGCGGTTCATTGCAACTGGCCAGGGGTGGAGCCGAAACGGCGCACGGGAATGGAGTCGCCATCGGCTTCGGGCGGACTCAGGAAACGGATCGCGCGCTGGGCCTGGTCATCCTCCACCATCAGGCCCTGCAACGCTGCGTCGAGCGCCGCAAAGTCTCCGACCTCGCTACGGCGGCTACCCACCGCCACGGTGAACCGCAGCGCCATGGAGGTGGGGTCGTCGGCATCACGCATCAGCCCCAGGGCCACCAGCCGGGACAGGCGGGCCCTGAACGCTTCACCCGGCATCACACCCTCCATCACAATGCCCAGCATGTTGCGGCCAAGCCGCCCCACGGTGTCGAAGTCGCGCGTGATGGTGCGTACCAGCCGCACGCTGCGGGCCAGCAGTTCTTCGGCCTCAATGATGTTCAGCCCGTCCGGGTCGGCCGGCTCCACAGAAACATAGATGATGGCCAGGTCACGCTTCAGCTCTGGCGCGGCGTTCCAGATGCGGGCCGCGCGGTCGCGAAAGGTTTTCCTGTTAAGGAAACCGGTGAGCGGATCGTGCTCTTTGGCCGCCTGCTCGCGCACTGTATCGGCGTGGCGCAGACGGCTCCAGGCGTTGATGCACAGCATCATGACCACCACCTCCACCAGGGCAGCGGCGACCGGAGTTTCGCCGGGCAACCAGGGCGCGTTGATAAGCCCCGAGCTTTCGGCAAGGGCGAGGGCCACGCAAACAAGGTAGGGCAGGTACACCAGCAGCCAGTAGCCGCCGAAGGCCACACCACGCCGCCAGGCACGCCAGGCGCAGGTGATGGTGAAGGCAAAAACGCTGAGTGTGATGGCGTGAAACATCGGCACCATGCGGTCGTACTGCTCAACGAAGGGGCTGGCCGTCATGTACATGAGGCACAGCGCAACCAGCACGCGCGCCATGCGGTGAAAGTTCCGTCCCTGCAGCCCGCCGAAGATGGACCGGGTGAACTGGAGGTTGAAGGCCAGGGCGCCCATCACAGACAACACAATCGCGTGGCTGGCAAAGGTTGTGGCGTGGGGCCACAGGTAACGCTGGGCCGCGCCGGTGTAGCAGAGGGTGGCCATGACGGTAAACACAAGGTAGCCGGCATACCAGGCATAGGTGCGGTCGCGATAGGCCAGCGCCATCTGGGCGCAGAAGAGAACCAGCGTGATGATCACCCCCAGCTGCAGGCCCACCCACAACATCTGCACCACATCTCGCCGGGACGCCTCTGCCGTACCTACCAGCACGGGACTCAGATTGACGGGCAAGCGGTGTACCACGCGGACAAAAATGTCCTGCGCGTCCGCGCCGGGCTGCGGCAACGGAAAACGCGGCCGCAGCGAATCGACAGGCCACCGCACATGCGCCACAAAATCGCCGGCCACAGCCATGCGCCATGCACCGCCCGCATCGCGCTGGAAGAACTCATACCGATCCACGATCACGGTGGGAAATTCCAGCAGCCAATCGGCGCCATTCACCACGCCCCCCGGCGCCAGCGTCATGCGCAGCCAAAGCGGCGAGGCCGCACTCACCGCATAACGCTTGCCGCTCACCAGGGGCTTGAAGAGCGCGGCATCCATGGCCGCAACCTGCGCAACGGTGGCGCTTGCGGGCAAGCCTTCAAGCACCTGCAGCGGGGCGGGGTAGGACGCCGGACTGCCGGCAGCGGCAGGCGGGGAATTCAGCCCGAGCAGAAACACCAGCCCCAACACACCGGTCCAGAGCAGCGGATTGCACTGCCGCCACGAAGCCGAACGGGTTGCGCGCTGTTCTTTCATGAAATCCATTCTTCACCCGAGACGCTATTAATACAGGAGCAACCAGAACCCGTCAATTAAGGGCTTAAAGCACCTTTTATAGCTCATCACAGGTGGTCGCCGTCGACGTAGTACCAACGACCTAACTCGAGAACAAAGCGGCTGCGTTCGTGCAGGCGCACGGCCGGGCTGCCGGGGGTTTTCTGGCGGGCGACGAATTCGACCTCGGCGCGGGTGTCATCAATCTGGCGATGGCTGCGCACTTCGAGGCCCAGCCATTTCGCACCGGGATCGAATTCAATCGATGCAGGGCGCTGGCTGGTATGCCAGGTAGCGAGCAGGTAGTCGGCACGCCCGGCCACAAAGGCGGTGTAGCGCGAACGCATGAGGGACTCGGCGTCGGGCGCGGGCACGGTGTCGAAGTGACCAAGGTAGCGGCCACAGCAATTTGCGAACGGCAACGGCTTTTTGGCCGGACCGGTGCGGCCGCAGGGGCACGGCTGAGAGGGTGACGGGCTCGGCATCACCCGCGCATCAGCCGCAGGCGTTGTTGTTGGCGAGCGCCTTGCGCTCTTCCAGCGTTTCGGTGGGCGCGCCCTGCTTCACCCATTCGGCATAACCGCCGTCGATGTGGGCCACATTGCGCATGCCCATGTCCTGCAGGGTCTTGGTGGCCAGGGCGCTGCGCCAGCCTGCCCCGCAAAAGAGGATGAACTCCTTGCCTTCGTCGGCAAACAGGGGCTTGTGGTATGGCGACTCGGGGTCTACCCAGAATTCAAGCATGCCGCGCGGCGCGTGAAAGCTGTCCACCACAGTGCCGGCTGCCAGCTCGCGCACATCGCGGATGTCGACGATCTGTACCTTGGGGTCGCCGAGTTTTGACCTGGCCTCTGCAACGGAATAGGTTTTGACCTGCGCCATGGCCTCGTCGACCAGTGCGCGGAATCCTTTGGTAATCGGCATGAGAGTCTCCTCAGGCCAGAGCCCGATTAATGATGATCTTTTGCACGTCTGAGGTACCTTCATAAATCTGGCACACCCGCACATCGCGGTAGATGCGCTCCATCGGGAAATCGCTCACATAGCCGTAGCCGCCCAGCGTCTGGATGGCGGCGCTGCAAACCTCTTCGGCCATTTCGCTGGCAAAGAGCTTGGCCATGGCGGCTTCTTTCAGGCAGGGCAGGCCGGCGTCGCGCAGGCTGGCGGCGTGCCAGATCAGCTGGCGGGCCGCTTCGATCTTCGTGGCGCAGTCGGCCAGGCGAAAGCCTACTGCCTGGTGGTTGAATATGGCGGTGCCGAAGCTCTGGCGCTCCTTGGCATAGCTGAGCGCGAACTCAAACGCGCTGCGCGCCATGCCCACGCTTTGCGCGGCGATGCCGATGCGCCCGCCTTCGAGCGCACCCAGCGCGATCTTGTAGCCTTCGCCTTCGTTGCCGATCAGGTTCTCGGCCGGGATGCGGCAGTTGTCAAAATTGATTTGCGCGGTGTCGCTGGAGTGCTGGCCCAGTTTGTCTTCAAGCCGCGCGACGACATAGCCCGGCGCGCTGGTGGGCACGACGAAGGCGCTCATGCCCTTTTTGCCGGCGCCCTTGTCGGTGACCGCAATCACGATAGCCGCATGGCCGTTCTTGCCGCTGGTGATGAACTGCTTGACGCCATTGATCACGTATTCGTCGCCGTCTTTGACTGCCGTGGTTCGCAGCGAGGAAGCATCGCTGCCCACATGCGGCTCGGTCAGGCAAAAGACGCCGAGCATTTCGCCCTGCGCGAGTTTTGTCAGCCACTGCTTTTTCTGTTGTGCATTGCCGTAGCGCATGAGGATGGCATTGACCGGGCAGTTGGTGACGCTGATGGCGGTGCTGGTGCCGCCGTCGCCGGCGGCGATTTCTTCGAGCACCAGCGCGAGCGTGAGGTAGTCCAGATTGGCGCCGCCGAACTCTTCGGGCACGCAGATGCCGTAAGCGCCAAGTGCGGCCAGGCCCTTGTGCGCCTCGACCGGGAAGTGGTGCTCTTTGTCCCATCGCGCGGCGTGGGGCCAGATCTCGGCCTGCGCAAAGTCGCGCACCGCGTCGCGGATCATGGTTTGGTCTTGGGTCAGAATCATCGAAATCTTTCAGTGGAGTGCAGGGCTCACCATGTGCTGAAGCGGCGGCCGTCGTAGTCAAGAAAGGCGCCCTTGTGCTCGGGCTTGAGCCCGGCCAGCGTGGCGCGCATGGCCGAGACACTTTGAACCGTGGTGAGCGGCGCGTCCAGGCCGCCCATGTCGGTTTGAACCCAGCCGGGCGACAAGGCCACCATGATGGCGCGCGGGTAGTCATGCTGGGCAGACGCCACGGCCATGTTCAGCGCAGCCTTGCTGACGCGGTAGGTCCAGCTGCTGCTGGACGGTACCTCGCCAATGCAACCCATGCCGCTGGTGATGAAGGCAAAGCAGCCTCCCTTGCCTCCGCGTGCGGCTTCGACCATGGGCGCGACCTGCGGAATGGCCTGCATGGCGCCCAGCACATTGGTGTGCAGGGTGTGGTCAAACGCCTCACGCGTCGGCGGCGAGAGTGCATCGCCCTGCGGAAAGACGCCGGCCACGTAGAGGGCGATGTCGATCTCTTCGCCGTCCAGCAGCCAGGCCAGGCCGCTGATGCTGGCGGGCTGGGTCACGTCCAGCCGCAAGGCCTTGGCACCCAGGGCCTTGAGGCGCTGCAGGCCTTCGTCGTTGCGCGCGGTGGCTATGACGTTGGCACCGTCGGCCAGGTACTGGCTGACGAATTCAAGGCCTATGCCGCGTGATGCACCGATGACGAGGACTTTCATGGATTAGGGCCTGTTAACACTGTGTTTGCAGGCCCTAGCCCGCAAAATTGAAATACTTCGACCAGGACGGATCGAACGCATTGCTCAGCTCAACGTCGGCGAACGATGCGCCGCGCAAGCTGGTGTCAATCACGCCGAGTGCGGCAGGCAGGTCGCCCACGTAATAGTTGGCCAGGCGCCGGCCGTTCCTGACCACGGTGTGGGACAGGATGCCGGCATGCTGAAGCTCCAGGCGGGTGGCAATCTGCTCCTGGACTTCGCGGGCACGCTCCAGTGCCGCATGGTCATCCACGGGCAGGCGCAGCTCGATTGCGTGACCAAGGTCAGGCCGCGCTGCAATCGCATTGGCGCTCTGGTTGACCGCCACGATCGCCTTGTCACCCTCCTGGTCGTCTTCTTCGTCACCCTCTTCGTCACCGTCCCCGTCGTTGCCAAAGACGACTGTCATGACAGACCACCGGTGTTCGCCGCTCGGGAACAAGCCTGTGTGCCCCAGTTCGTTCGTCCAGAACGCGTCGAGCACAGCGCCGAACTTGTCGAGCGTCGTGGAGCCGGCCACTTCGTCCGAGAACGCATCGACGAAGTCCACAAAACCCACCTTGACCGCGAAGTCGTACTCGCCCAGCACATGGTCGAGCATGATGAAGGTCATGTTGCGCGCATGGTCCTGCATGTCGCTGGGCAGTTCACGCGCAAACATGATTTCGATGCCCACCTGCCCTTCATCGGCGACGTGGCCGATCAGCACGTCGGAGGTTGCCAGTTCAAAGTTATCCATCCGCATGGGAAAGTCGGGGCTCTCCGTGCGGGCGCGAAAGGCGGTGAGGCTGTAGTGCTTCAGCGGCGGCGCGCGCTTGACGAAATCCAGCAGCAGCGGAAAGGTTTCGGTACTGCCGTGCGCGGTGGCGATCAGTTCGACCTGCTGGTCGCCGTCGTCAGCCGACATTTCCAGCGCCAGCCCCTCCAGGTACTCCTCGAGAACTTCATTGATGTTCTCGACCTGGTCGCGTACCGGCTGGCGGACAAGCTCCGCCTCGCCCTCCTGGAATTTCAGCCAGAAGGCATCAATGCGCTGGGCGAGCTCAGCGGGTGAAAGCGTTTGTGGTGCTTCTTGCGTCATACCAGCTCGATCGCCATGGCTGTGCCCTCACCGCCGCCGATGCACAAGGTGGCAACGCCTTTCTTCAGGCCGCGGGCCTTGAGCGCGTGGATCAGCGTCACCAGGATACGGGCACCGGACGCGCCGATGGGATGGCCCAGCGCACAGGCACCACCGTTGACGTTGACGATGTCGTGGCTGATGCCGAGCTCTTTCATGGCCGCCATGGGCACCACGGCGAAGGCTTCATTGACTTCCCACAGGTCCACGTCTTTGGCGCTCCAGCCGATTTTCTTGAGCAGCTTGTTGACGGCGCCGACAGGGGCGGTGGTGAACCATTCAGGGTCTTGCGCAAACGTGGCGTGGCCGAGGATGCGCGCGATGGGCGTGGCGCCCAGTTCTTTGGCGGTCGATTCGCGCGCCAGCACCAGGGCGGCGGCGCCGTCGTTGATGGACGAGCTGGAGGCGGCGGTGATGGTGCCGTCTTTCTTGAAGGCCGGTTTGAGCGTGGGTATCTTGTCGAGCTTGACCTTGCCCGGGCCTTCGTCGATGGAGATCACCGTTTCGCCGCTGCGGCCCTTGACGGTGATGGGAGTGATTTCGGCCTTGAAGGCACCGGATTCGGTGGCGGCCTTGGCGCGGTTGACGCTGGCGGTGGCAAAAGCGTCCTGCGCTTCGCGGGTGAACTTGTACTTGTCGGCGCACTGCTCGCCGAAGGTGCCCATGGCGCGGCCGGGTTCATAAGCGTCTTCCAGGCCGTCGAGCATCATGTGGTCATAAATGCGGTCGTGCCCGATGCGGATGCCGCTGCGGCCCTTGAGCAGCAGGTGGGGTGCGTTGGTCATGCTTTCCATGCCGCCGGAAACCATCACGTCGCGGCTGCCTGCGATGAGCTGGTCGTGCGCGAGCATGGTGGCTTCCATGCCGGAGCCGCACATCTTGGACAGCGTGACGGCACCCACGCTGGCAGGCAGCCCGCCCTTGAAACCGGCCTGGCGTGCAGGCGCCTGGCCCTGGCCGGCCATCAGACAGTTGCCGAACAGCACTTCGTCGACCTTTTCAGGCGCGATGCCGGAACGCTCGATGGCGGCCTTGATGGCGTAGCCGCCCAGGTCGTGGGCCGACAGGCTGGCGAAGTCGCCCTGGAAGCCGCCCATGGGGGTGCGGGCTGCGCCGAGGATGGCGATGGAATCAGACATGAGGTTCTCCTTGAAAAAAACGGGGGGGATAAAAAAAGTTAAAGGAATGCGGCGGGCTTTACGGCTGCGCCGCAACGCGTGTGAAAGTGCCCAGGCCTTGCTGGTTGTAGTGCTCGAGGGTGATCTGGTTGCCGCTGAACGTGGCCTTGGAAAGCGAGCCCGGCGGCGCGCTGTCGTTGAGCGGCACAAAGGTATAGGTGTCGCCGTCCCAATGCTGCAGGGGAAAGACCAGCTGGGGCGCAGCACCTATGCGCAGCTCAAGCGCACCCTGCGCCGTGCGCACGACCTGCAGCGGGCCGAGGTAGTCGTTGCGCCAGGTGCCCGTGTTGGCCTGCAACGGTGGTGCGGGCTGCGCCGGGCGGGGCTTGCCCGCGAGTTCGCCCTGCGGCGTGAAGACCTCGGCCATCTGTGCGGCGGCAATGGCGTACCAATCCTTCTTCACGGCGCGGAACTCTACCAGGTCGTAGAACTGCGCCACCAGCCCCTCGGCCACACCGGTGGGCCAGGCATTGGTGAGCACCACGATGCCCAGATTGGCCGACGGCATGACGGCGAAGTTGGTGGACGCGCCCCAGGAAAATGCGCCGTTGTGGCTCAGCACGGGGCGGCCGGCTTCGGTGGTGCTTATTGCGAAGCCATAGCCGTAAAACACGGGACGCTTGCCCGGCGCGGAGGCTTCCTGGGTGAGGTTCTTGGGTGTGAGGGCCGGCATCAACGCAGCAGCCGGCACCAGTTGCCCGCCAGGGCCGATGCCCCCTGACAGCACAAAAGACATCCAGCGCGCGACATCCCTGGCCGAAGAACTGACGCCGCCGGAGGGTTGCTGGCGGTCGGTGTTGAAACCCGTGGACCAGTTCTGGCGGCCGGGGATGTAGCCACGCTCGGGACCGATGACAAACACGCCGTTTTCCTTGACATGGCCTGGCGCGCGGTTCGACCTGGCCAGGAAATCCGAAAACCGCGAGCTGGTTGATGCCATGCCCAGCGGCTTGTAGAGCACCTGTTCCGAAAGGCTGGCCCAGTCCGTGCCGGCCGCCGCGGCGACCGCCATCGCGGCGCCGGTCATGCCGTAGTTGGTATAGGCGTAAGAAGCGCGAAACGGTGTCAGCGGCAACTGGCTGAAGCTGCGCAGGATGTCCTGCTGCGGGTAACCGAGCTCTTCGAGCATGTCGCCGGCATGGCCGGGCAAGCCGGAGCGGTGCGCGTACAGGTCGCCGATGGTGATGTTTTCGCTGACGTAGGCATTGCCCAGGGCAAAGCCGGGCAGGTGCTTGCGCATGGGTGTTTCCCACTTCACCTTCTCGGCGCCGACCTGCTGCGCGACAACCGTGGCGCCAATCGGCTTGGACATGGAAGCGAGCTGGAAAACGGTGTCGGCATCGACAGGCTCCGGGGAGCCGGCCGCACGCACACCAAAACCCTTGGCGTAAACGATGCGATCGCCCTCCACCACGGCCACGGCCATACCCGGAATCCCCGAGCGCCGCATCAACTGCTCAGCCATGCCGTCAATTTGGCCAATGGCGTAGGAAATCTGCTCAGACGCGGGCGGGCTCTGGGCGTAGGTGGGTGCAACCAGGGAGCCGGCAACGACAGTCATGAGCCATGCCAGAGGCAACAAGCGCGGGGAAAAGAGGCCGGACATCATCAACGTCTCCTTCAGGTCACAGGGTCTGAAAGGCATCCATCGCCATTCGCTTGTCCGTGCACCGCCGCCTCAAGGCGTCAGGCCGCTGAGGCCAGTGAGCACGGGCTCGGGCGGCAGTTGCATGAGGACTTCATCGTGGGGAGCACCGGGGCTGTGCAGCGCGACAAAGCGTTTCTCGCGCTCATAAGGAAATACGTCGTGCACGTGGCCGGCCTGGATGCGTGCCTGGTGGCTTTGCCAGAAATGGGCGTCGAGCAGGTCGCCATGGTGCTTCATGAAGACTTCGCGCACCGCGTCATTGCCGAGCAGGAAGGGGCCGAAAGTCTCGGGGAACACGTCCTTGGGGCCGACGGTATACCAGACCTCGCCGCTCATCTCTTCTTCCTCGTTGCGCGCGGCGGGCACCTTGCGGAAGTTGCAGTCGGTGATGTATTCGATTTCGTCGTAGTCGTAGAACACGACCTTGCCGTGGCGCGTGATGCCGAAGTTCTTCCAGAGCATGTCGCCGGGGAAGATGTTGGCGGCCACCAGGTCCTTGATGGCGTTGCCGTATTCGACGACGGCGCGCTCGATCTGATCCTGGGCTGCCGGCTCTTTCACGCCGGCGTCAAAGGCTTCCTGCAAATAGATGTTGAGCGGGATCATGCGCCGCTCGATGTAGACGTGCTTGATGATGACTTCGGTGGCACCGTCGCCGTCGCGGTCGCTGATTTCAAGCTGGCTGGGCGCGAATTTCTCGATCTCGGCGATCAGCTCATCATCAAAGCGCTCGCGCGGGAAGGCCACTTCGCTGTATTCCTGTGTGTCGGCCATGCGGCCTACACGGTCGTGCTGCTTGACCAGCAGGTACTTGCCCTTGATCTGTTCGCGCGTGGTGTCTTTTTGCGGCGGGTAGTAGTCCTTGATGACCTTGAACACGTAGGGGAACGAGGGCAAGTCGAACACCAGCATGACCATGCCCTTGATGCCGGGCGCGATGCGGAACTTGTCGGTGGAATGCCGCAGGTGGTACAGAAAGTCGCGGTAAAAAAGCGTCTTGCCCTGCTTGGCCAGGCCCAGCGCGTTGTAGATTTCAGCGCGCGGCATGTGCGGCATCATGCTGCGCAAAAACTGCACGTAGGCCGATGGGATGCCCATGTCGACCATAAAGTAGGCGCGAGCAAAGCTGAACAGGATGAGCAGGTCGTCTTCACCAAACAGCGCGGCGTCGATGACCAATTTACCGGCCTTGTTGTGCAGCACCGGCAGCGCAAACGGCACTTCGTTGAAGCCGTTGATGATCTTGCCGACGACGTACGCGCCCTTGTTGCGGAAAAACAGGCTGGTGAGCACCTGGATCTGGAAGTTGGCGCGCAGCTTGACGTCGGTGAGCCGCCCGCTGATGGCTTCAAGCACATAACCCGCGTCGCGCTCGAGGTTGTCAAACGGCAGGCGCAGGTCGAAGTCGCGCACCAGCTGCAGCAGCACCTCGCGCATGTTGTCGCGCGTGGGGTAGTAAGCGCGGTAGGTCGGCTGCGAAGCCAGCTCGTCGTTCTCGATGTATTCGGTGCTGACGGCGGGCCGCACGAAGATGAAGTCGTTCTGGAAGTAGCTGCGGTGCAGGATCTTGGTGGTGACCGAATTGAAAAACGTTTCGGCCAGCTCGGGCTGGTGGTGGTTGACCAGCAGGCCGATGTAATGGAGTTTGACCTGCTGCCAGACGTCCATGGGCTGCTCGCCGGCCTTGAACTCGCGCTCCAGGCGCATGGACGCCTCGCGCACGCGCAAGTCGTAAAACTCGATGCGTTCGCGCTGGGCACGCTGCTGGCCGTGCCAGTCTGCCGTTTCAAAGCGGTGCTTGGCGCGCGCGGACTCGGTTCGGAACAGTTGGTAGTGGCGGTTGAAGCCGTCCATCATCGCCTTGGCGATGTCGTAGGCAATGCTCGAGTCCAGGCGCTGGGGGAACATGGCTTGCTTTGCGCCGTTCAGACCAGCTGCTGCTGTTCACCGCCGCCGACGCGGGCGTTCCAGGTGTCCCACACACGGTCGATGGCCTTGCCGTAGAACTTGTTGAGCTCCTCGGGCGCCGACACGCTCATCTGCAGGTCCTGCAGCAGGCCGTCATGTACGCCGAAGGCCCAGCCGTGCACGGTGACCTCCTGGCCGCGCGCCCAGGCATCAACCATGACCGTACTGACGGAAACATTGACCACCTGCTCGATGACGTTGATATCGCACAGGGCTTTGGCACGCACTTCCTCGGGCAGGCTGTCGAGGAGCTGGCGGTGGCGGTGGCGCACGTCCTGGATGTGACGAAGCCAGTTGTCGGCCAGGCCGATGCGCGCGCCTTCGAGCGCGGCCTGCACGCCCGAGCAGCCGTAGTGACCGACCACCATGATGTCCTTGACCTTGAGGCGCTCGACGGCGAACTGGATGGCCGAGAGCGCGTTGAGGTCGGAGTGCACGACGATGTTGGCGACGTTGCGGTGAACGAACACCTCGCCGGGCTCAAGGCCGGTGATCTGGTTGGCGGGCACGCGGCTGTCAGAGCAGCCTATCCACATATACCTGGGCGTCTGCTGCTTGACAAGGCTGGTGAAGAAGCCTGGGCGCTCGGCTTCCATCTGCGCGGCCCAGGCGCGGTTATGGGCGAAGAGGTCTTGGAGCGAAGTGGTCATGGGCGTATTTTCGCCTGCCCGCGGGGATGCCGTCCGGCAAGCGGCTGAAAGTCACGTTTCATCGATCGCCCTCGCCTTCAACAGCGCTTTTTCTTCCAGGCATTTATCGGTCAGGGTGGCGAGCTCTTTGTCGCTGAACGGGGCCGAGGGTGTGGGGTTCGGCCCGGACTTCACGATGGATGCATCGACCAGCAAAGGGCCTTCTCCGGAAAAATCACAGACAAAACGGTATTTGCCGTCAGTGAGCGACGCGGTCAGCATCTTCCGGGTCTGGTGCAGCTTGCCGCTCTGGTAGCACCACCTGTCCACCTCACCGTCACCCTGGACCAGTCCGGTCAGGCAGCGGTCTCCTTCGCGTTCATAGAATACGCCCTTGCCTCCCGCAAGGAGTGGGCGCAGGTTCTTGAAGTCAGGCGTTGGGCCGTGCGAATACATCAACTGCTGGGCGGGATAAGGATTTCCGGCGCCATGGGCGTATTCAAACAGCGTGAGGTTTCCCATGCTGGCCCACTTGAACTGCTCACATCCTGTATGAAGCGTCTGGCCCTTGGCGGTGAAAGCCATGGGCTCGTCAAGGTCGATGCTGACGGTTGTGCCGTCCCGCAGGGTGAGACCGACGGCGTACGTCGCGAAACGGCCCTTCAGGGCGAGCACAGCCTCCTCGGAGACCTCCCCCACCCTTGAGGCATCAAGAAAGACGTTCACGGCCTTTCCCCGCAGCGATTCGGGGACGCCGCATTCGAACGTCGCGTCGGCTTGCGGCACTGCCGCGTAGGGCGGGGGCTCATCTTTTTCGCACGCACCGAGAAGCGCGGCAAGCACGAGCACAAGGAGCCATCTCGCCGTCTGATGTGTCACTGGCATGGGTACTGGCCTTACATGGTCTCGGCGAACAATTCGCGCCCGATCAGCATGCGGCGGATTTCGCTGGTGCCGGCGCCGATTTCATAGAGTTTGGCGTCGCGCCAGAGGCGACCCAGCGGGTATTCGTTGATGTAACCGTTGCCGCCGTAGATCTGCACGCCTTCGCCGGCCATCCAGGTGGCTTTTTCGGCGCACCAGAGGATGACGGAGGCGCAGTCCTTGCGGACCTGGCGTACGTGGTCGGTGCCGAGCATGTCGAGGTTTTTGGCCACGGTGTAGGCAAACGAGCGGCCGGCCTGCAGCACGGTGTACATGTCGGCGACCTTGCCCTGGATGAGCTGGAACTCACCGATGCTCTGGCCGAACTGCTTGCGGTCGTGGATGTAGGGCACGACGTTGTCCATGACGGACTGCATGATGCCGAGCGGGCCGCCGGTGAGCACGGCGCGTTCGTAGTCAAGGCCGCTCATCAACACTTTCGCGCCGCTGTTGAGGCCGCCGAGAATCTGGCTGGCCGGGACTTCGACGTTGTTGAAGACGAGCTCGCCGGTATGGCTGCCGCGCATGCCGAGCTTGTCGAGCTTTTGCGCAACGGAAAAACCCTTCATGCCTTTTTCAATCAGGAAGGCGGTCACGCCGCGCGCGCCGAGTTCGGGTTCGGTCTTGGCATAGACCACCAGGGTGTCGGCGTCGGGGCCGTTGGTGATCCACATCTTGCTGCCGTTGAGCAGGTAGTAGCCGCCCTTGTCTTCGGCTTTCAGTTTCATGCTGATGACGTCGCTGCCGGCGCCGGGCTCGCTCATGGCCAGCGCGCCCACGTGCTCGCCGGTGATGAGCTTGGGCAGGTATTTTTTGCGCTGCTCGTCGGTGCCGTTGCGCTTGATCTGGTTGACGCAGAGGTTGCTGTGCGCGCCGTAGGACAGCCCCACCGAGGCGCTGGCACGGCTGATTTCTTCCATGGCGATCATGTGGGCCAGGTAGCCCATGTTGGCGCCGCCGTATTCCTCACCCACGGTGATGCCGAGCACGCCGAGCGAGCCCATTTTTTGCCACAGGTCCATCGGGAACTGGTCGTTGCGGTCGATCTCGGCGGCGCGCGGGGCGATCTCGGCCTGTGCGAATTCGCGCACTGCGTCGCGCAGTGCGTCGATGTCTTCACCGAGCATGAAGTTGAGTCCGGGCATGTTGGTCATGGTGGGCTTTCTGAAGTCGTATGACGGGATTGGATTAGTAGGTCTTGGGCACGGGCACCAGCGTCTGCTGCATCAGCGCGCAGGCGCTTTCCTTGCCCGCTGCGCCGACGTGCGTGACTTCAGCGGTCGTGACGATGATGCGCTTGCCGGCCTTGACGACGCGGCCCAGGGCGCGCAGCTCGCCGTCCCTGAAACCGGCCATGAAGTTGATCTTGTATTCAACCGTGGTGACCTCGGAATCTTCCGCAGCCATGGTCAGCGCGGCGTAACCCCCGGCGATATCGGCCAGCGCGCCCATCGCGCCGCCGTGAAAGCTGCCCTGCTGCTGCGTCACGCGCTCCGAATAGGGCAAGACCACCTCGCACAGACCGGGCTCCACGCGCAGCAGGCGCGCGCCCAGGTGCTGCATCAGGCCCTGGCGCAAAAAACTGGCTTCAATGCGGCGAAACAGTGTGGACGGTGCGGCGGTTGCATCCATGGAAGACCCTTTGAACGGATAAAAGGCGGCTCTTGTTTTAGTTGACGTTTACGTAAACGTCAATTATGCCTGCTGGCGGAAGCACTGTCCAAGGGCGGTGAAAGCTTCGCGCGCGACCTGAGAGTCCGTGCGATCGCGTCACGAAGGGGAAAGAGATGTGCATCGCCGGCAAATTGCGCTTCCCGCGAATTGCCCGTATGGACAATCACCATGCGGGCGACGGGATCGACAAAGATATTCTGGCCGCCGACACCCCAGAAAAAGGACCGGCCGCCGGCCGCCTGCGGAATCCAGACGTGCAACCCATAGAACGGGGCCCCTTTGGGCTGCGGCTTGTCCGGCCGCAGCATGACCATCTCGTCGATCCATGCGGCGGGCACGACCTGCCCGCCTGCCGCCTGCCCCCGGTTCAGCACCAGCGCCCCCAGCCGGCCGTAGTCGCGCAGGCGCGCGGCGAACTGGCCTTGAACGCCCTCCTCACCGTGGAAATTCTTGATCCAGAAGCCGCTGCCCTCGGCCCCGAGGCGCGACCATATCCTGTCTTCCAGATACGCGGTGTTGCTCATGCCGGTACGTTCGCTCAGCATGAGGCCGAGCAACGCGGTCACCGCGCCGTTGTAGCTGAAGGTCTTGCCGGCGGGCGATCGATCCGTCTTCTCCTTCAGGTAGCGCCGCATGCTCTGGCGCGGCGAGACGGTGGGGTCGGTCGCGCGGTTGTCCGATATCGCGCCCGCCTCGTAGGCGGCATGAAGCCTGGCCGAAGTGGCCATCCGCAGCAGATCCTCCACCGTGTCGTCGGCAAATGCGCTGGCTTCGAAGCCTGGCAAGACCTGCCTGACGGTGGTGCCCAGCGCCAGCTTGCCTTCCGCGACCGCCACGCCGACCAGCAGCGACAGGATCGTCTTCGACATGGACGCCGAGAGCAGCGCGCCCTGGGCGCCGGTTCCCTGCAGGTATCGCTCATAGACGATCCGGTCCTCATGCAGGACGAGAAGTCCCGTCGTGCAGAAACGGGTCAGGTACTCCTCGAGCGAATGAGCTTCGGGATCCCCGGCAACGCGATACGTCACGTTCTCCAATGGCAGGCCATGGCCAAACACCGCCGGCGCAGCAGCCGCCCGCGCTTCGTTGAACGGAAATCGCTGCTGAGGGTTGAGGAATGAGCCGGTGCATCCCTGTTGGGCCGCCGCGAGGGCGGGCAGGCCCACCGCGAGCAGGACCAGGGCCGCGCGGCGCAGGGAATCGATCGTCATGGGGCTAGTCGCAAAGCAGGTCACCGCTACGCCGCCTGCTTCGCTTTCTCAAGTTTCGCCAGCAGCGCCTTGGCCTCGCGCTCGTGCGTTTTCACCTCTTCGAGGTTGCCCTGCAGTTCGGTCATCTGCTCCTCCAGCTGCGCGCGGTGCTGCGCCAGGATGGCGAGGAACTTGCGCAGCTGCGGCCCGGTGTCGCGCGGGCTGTCGTACATGTCGATGATGTCCTTGGCCTCGGTCAGCGACAGGCCCAGGCGCTTGGCGCGCAGGGTGAGTTTGAGCCGGGTGCGGTCACGCGCGGTGTACACGCGGTTGCGCCCGCCCGCGCCTTCGCGCTGGGGCTGCAGCAAGCCCATGTCTTCGTAAAAACGCATGGCGCGCGTCGTCAGGTCAAACTCTTTTGCCAGGTCGCTGATGGTGTAGGTGGTGGCCATGGTGGTGAAGTCTTCTTTGCAAACGCTAAGGGCTCGTGGCTATTGAGGCAGCGCGAAACAGGCGCGGTCCCTACAATGGTTGTGTATGACGTTTACGTAAACGTCAAATATACCGCGAATGATGACATGAACCTCCTTGAGCAGCAACTGGATTACCCCTTTGGAGACACCCTGCCCGAGTCGGGCATGACCATGGAGGTGGCGCCGGGCGTCAAGTGGATACGCATGGCCCTGCCTTTTGCGCTGAACCACATCAACCTGTGGCTGCTGCGCGACGAGATGGACGACCCGGACCGGGCGGGCGCGAAGATCCAGGGCTGGACCATCGTGGACTGCTGCATCAGCCGGGAAGAGTCGAAAGCGCAGTGGGAAGCGGTTTTTGCCACCCAGCTTGAGGGCCTGCCGGTGCTGCGTGTCATCGTGACGCACATGCACCCAGACCATATCGGGCTGGCGCACTGGCTCTGCGAACGCTGGACCACGCCCAAACACGTTTGCATGTTGTGGATCAGCGCCACCGACTACCTGTCAGCCCGCATTGGCTCGCAAAGCACCACCGGCTTCGGCGGCGAGAGCGCCGCGCGCTTTTTTGCCGCGCACGGACTGGTTGACCCGGAATCCGTCGAGAAAATACGCGGCCGGGCCAGCTACTACCCCGGCATGGTGCCGGCCGTGCCGGCCAGCTACGTCCGCATCATGGACGGCATGACGGTTCGGATCGGTGGGCGCGACTGGCGCAGCATCAGCGGCTACGGCCATGCACCCGAACACATCGCGCTGCACTGCGAAGAGTTGAACACCCTCATCAGCGGCGACATGGTGTTGCCGCGCATTTCGACCAATGTCAGCGTGTACGACATGGAGCCGGAGTCGAACGCGCTCACGCTGTTTCTGGAATCCATCGACAAATTCCTGCCGCTGCCTGAAGACACGCTGGTGCTGCCGTCACACGGCAAACCCTTTCGCGGCCTGCACACACGCATAGGCCAGCTGCACGACCACCATCGCGACCGGCTGGCCGAAGTCATGCAGGCCTGCACCGCCGCGCCCTGCAGCGCGGCCGACATACTGCCCATCATGTTCCCCCGCAAGCTGGACCTGCACCAGACCACCTTCGCCATGGGCGAAGCCGTGGCGCACCTGCATGCGTTGTGGTTTGGCGAAAAGCTCACGCGCCGGCTGGATGCCGATGGGATTTACCGTTTCAGCAGCGTTAGTCCGTAAGCGGGGCCAGGCGCAGCTGCACTCACAAGCATGGCCGCTATGTTTTTAGTAGCTGCTCGCGCTCGTCCCTATTGGCCTGCAGCCCGATTCGGCACATAGGAATGAGTGATCGTGGGACCCCTTCTTTACCAGCCGGGGCCGCGGAACCGGCTTTGCCGGGCCGCAGGCGCAGCGCCCCCTCGGGGGGCAGCGCATTACACGAAGCCGAAGGCGAAGTGAAAAGCGTGGGGGCTTAACTACGCCACTTCCGGTTAGCCGTCACCAAAGCGGTGAGGTAACCGTGCAGCCATTCAAAGTTGACAGGTTTTTTCAGCAGGTGGGCGTGCTGCGGCAGGCCCCCGCGGGCCTCAATGGCGTCGGGCGGCAGGCCGCTGATCACCACGATTTGCATATCGGCCAGCTGCACGTTGCGTTTGAGCGCCTTAAGCATCTCAATGCCGTCCACGCCGGGCATGGACAGGTCCGTGATCAGCAGGTCGGGCCGCATGCTGGCGATATCCATCATGGCCTCCAGGGCAGATGGCATCCAGGTGCAGTCAACCGGCAGGTCCCAGTCTTCAAACTGGCAGCGGTACAGCTCGCGGGTGTCTTCGTCGTCTTCCACCATCAGCACCCGCAGGCGGCTTTTGGGGTCGGTGTCGACGCGGGACAGCTGTGGGCTGTTTTTGGCCAGGTAGGCGTTGATGGACTGCAGCGCAATGCGGCGGTGCCCACCCAGCGTCTTCCACGCCTCGATTTCCCCTTTTTCAACCAGGGACTGCACCGTCGCAACGGAGAGCCCCAGAAGCTTGGCTGCATAGCTGGTGCCGCAGTAATCCTCGCTGGAGAAATCCGCAGCCGTGATCGCGGCCTCGAAGGACTTGGGTTCACGCGCCATGGCAGACCGAACGGGGATTGGAGTGTTTCATTTTGGGCATTTTAATCAATTCGACTCAATCGCTTCACAGAAAATGATAGTAAGCATCAACTAACACCAGCGGGCACTGCCAGCGTCAGGGAGACAGCGGTGCGGTGGGCAGGGTGAAGAAGAACGTTGCCCCCTTGCCGGGCGCCGCCTCGGCCCACAACCTGCCGCCGTGCCGCTTGATCACGCGGCTGACGGTGGCCAGCCCGATGCCCGTGCCCGGAAACTCCGCGACAGCATGCAGGCGCTGAAACGGCTTGAAGAGCTTGTCGGCATAAGCCATGTCGAAGCCGGCACCGTTGTCCCTGACGAAAAACTCCGGCAGCCCCGCGGCATCAAGCTGGCAGCCTACCGTGATTTCGCTGAGGGGTTGCTGGGCGCTGAACTTCCAGGCATTGCCGATCAGGTTTTCCATCACCACCCGGACCAGCCGGCTGTCGCCGTGCGCCTTCAGGCCTTTTTCGATGTTCACCGCAACCTTGCGCTCGGGGTCGCGCACCCGCCATTCGTCCAGGATGATGCGGGCAAGCTCCGACAGGTCCACCACCTTGTTATTCAGGGGGGTGCGCGACACCTGCGCCAGCGACAGCAGGTCTTCAATCAGTTGCCCCATCTGCGCTACGCCGGCCTGGATACGTGCCAGGTAGTGCGTCACCTTCTCGCCGGCATCGGCCCCCAGGTGTTTGCCCAGCAGGCGGCTGAAGCCGTCAACGGTGTTCAGCGGCGAGCGAAGGTCGTGCGACACGGAGTATGAAAACGCTTCGAGTTCCTGGTTGGACAGGCGCAGGGCGGCTTCAATGGCCTTGATCTCGGTGATGTCCGCGTCGATGCCCACCCAAAAGGCCACTTCACCGCGTTCGTCCAGCACGGGCGATGCGCGGTAGGACATGGTGTGCACGCCGTCCCTGGCCAGCACGCGGCGTATGCCCGAATATTGCGACCGCGTCTCCCGGGCGACCTGCCAGCGGGCCCTGATATCGGGGAGGTCGTCCGGATGAATGGCGGCAAACCATTGCGTGCCGGTCCAGTCCTCCATCTTGCCGCCCGCCAGGTCAAACCAGGCGCGGTTGAAGTAGGTGGCCGCGCCGTCCGGATCGCTGGTCCATACCACCTGGGGCGCCTGTTCGGCCAGCGCCTTGAAGAGGGCCTGCTGGCGTTCCAGCGCCAGCGTGCGGTCCGCCACTTTCTGCTCCAGCCCGGTGTTGAGCTGGCTGACCTCCTCGATCAGGCGGGAGTTCTGGATGGCGATGGACGCGAGCTGGGCCAGTTCGAGCGCCACATATTCGTCCTCCTGCGTGAACTCGCCCTGGTATTTGTCGGACAGCTGGAGCAGCCCGATGTTTTTGCCGTCGCGGCCCGTCAGCGGTACGGCCAGCCAGCCGCGCATGGCCGGATGCTTGTCGGCGTAGCTGCCGAAGCCGCGCCAGCGCGGATGCGCCTCCAGCTCTGCCTGTGTCATGCGCATGGACCGGTTGGTCTGGCAGACCAGGGCGTAAATGCCGGTGCCGTCGGGCGCCTCGATCATGTCCCGGTATTTCGCATACTTTTCGGAAAGCGACAGGGCGTTGATGGCCTGCCCCCAGTCGCTGTTCACGGTGAGGCTGACGATCGCCTGGTGCGCGCCTATCACCCCCCGGGCCTGTTCGGCCACCTCGTGCATGGTGCTTTCAAGCGTCTGGTGCCAGGTGATGGCCTGGGCCGCGTCAGCGGCGCGCTGCAAGGTGTACAGGTGTTCCTGGACCTCATTTTCAACCTTGACCTGGGCCGAGATATCCAGCGCCAGGACAAAACGCGCCGGCCGGCCGGCATACCGCACCGAGGTTGAAAAAGGGCGGGCGGTGAAAAACGACCCGTCCTTGCGGCGATGCTCCCAGCGCTCCTTGACGATCAAAGGCGAGGCGGCGTGCTGGGTCCGGAGGTTTTGAGCTTCTGCTTCGCTGCGAATGTCGTAGATCGTCATCGACAGAAACTCTTCCATCGTATAGCCATAGCTCTTGACGGCGGCTTCGTTGACCATGAGGAAGCGATAGGTCTCGGCGTCAAAAACCCACATCGGGATCGGTGCCATTTCAAAGAGAGCCGAGTAGCGGTGCTCGCTTTCTACCAGCGCCTGCTCTGCCAGCTTGCGCTGGGTGATGTCGCGCTGCACCGCGACCCAGTGGGTGTAGTGACCTTTGGTGTCGGTGATCGGAACAATGTCGAGCTCCAGCCAGACCTCCTCGCCGCTCTTGGTGTAATTGATCAGCTCGGCGCGTACGGGCTGCCATTTTTCCAGTGCAGCCTTGATGCGGTCGAGCTCGTCCCGCTGCGTTTTGGGGCCCTGCATCAGGCGTGGCGTTTTTCCCAGCACCTCTTCGCGCGTGTAACCGGTACGGCGCTCAAAAGCGTCGTTGACAAAGATGATGCGCGGGCCGGCGCCATCGATGGGTGCGGCCTCGGTGATGAGCACAATGTCGTTGAGCCGGGATACGGCGGTTTCCAGAAGGCGCAGGTGCGCCTGCGCTTCGTGCTGTTCCGTGATGTCCTGCAGCACGCCGACCAGGCTCACAACCTTGCCGTCCCGCTGCAAAGCCCGGCCCTGCGTGCGCACCCAGATGCGCCGGCCCTTTGCCGTGATGAGGGGCAGCTCCAGGTCCCATGGCGTACCCTGCTTCAGGGCAGCCAGGGCGACCGAGCGGATGGTGCGCCGCGCTTCGGGTGCGTAAAAGTCGAGCGCCTCCTCAACCCCCAGGCCGGCCGCCGGATCGAGTTCGTGGATGCGGTAAATTTCTTCAGACCAGTAAGGCGTCATGGTGTCGACAGCGACCTCCCATCCACCGACTTTCCCCAACGCGCCGGTGCGGTTCAGCAGCTCCGTGCTTCGGGCCACCACCAGTTCCGCGCGCTTGCGGTCGGTAATTTCCTGGATCACGCCGGAGCGGCGGCGCCCCGACGGGCCGCGGCTCGCGCCTTGCCCCTCCTGCCCGGTGTCCCCGGGCTGTGCTTCGTCAGCGCGGCCAAACAGGTGGACCCATCGAATCTCGCCGGCGGACGTGACGATGCGGAACTCAATGTCCAGCGGCTGGTTGGTCCGAACGGACAGATCGCGCCGTTCCTTGAAGGCCTGGCGGTCCCCGGGATGGACCAGCTGCATGAATCTGCCATGACTCCTGTCGAAGGTCGCGCGGTCAACACCGAGCACCTCGTAAACCTCATCGGACCACCAGCTTTCATCGGTGCCGGTGTCCAGCTGCCAGTAGCCGATGCGGCCCAGGCGCTGGGCGTCCCGCAGTTTCTGCTGGATGGCTTCGCTGTTTGCCAGTTCAGCCTCCAGGACACTCCGATGTTGCTCAAGCGACTCGGCCATGCGGTTAAAACCTGTGGATATCCTCGCAAACTCCCCGAAGTCGTCAGGCCGGCCTGGCGGTATCCGCACATCCAGCCGGCCGTTCTGGAGCTGCCGGATGGCCTCAAGGATGCTTCGGGTGGGCTCCACGATGGCACGCCCGCCAATGACCCAGGCGACGCCGCCGCCCACAAATGCCACCAGCAACAACACCACCAGTTCCAGCCACAGCTGTTCCCGGCTGGCGCCCACGACCAGTTCGCGGTCCAGGCTGACCGCCACAAAAAAAGCGGCGTGTACGTCGGGGCTGCTGGGCATGAAAGCCCACAGGCGGCGCTGCCCGGTGCCGTCCGGCCCATCGCTGGTTCCGGTACGCATCTGCTGCACGGCCGCCTTCAGCACGGGGCTTCTGGCCACCTGCCCGATTCGTATGGGGAGGTCGGGCTTGCCAGCCAGCAGCACGCCACCACGGTCGTGTATGCCCAGCGCGCCGCCGGGCGGCAGCTGGACGTCGATGGTGGACTTCGCCATCTCGGCCAGGTCTACCGACGCAAAAGCCACAATGTCAACGCGCCCGTCCTTGTCCAGCAGCGGCAACGCAAATGTGATGGAAGGCCGGCCCGTGGCACGCCCCACAATGTATTCACCCACCACAAAGCTGCGCTGCTCAACGGCATTGCGGAAATAGGCACGGTCGCCCAGGTAGCCGAGCCGCACGCCTTCCTGCCCGTTGCACAGCGCATAGCCGTCCGTTCCCACAATGCCGAAATTGGCGTAAAGCGGAAACAGCTTGTTGAGCTCTACAAGGTAGCGGTTGCAGCGGTCGGCGTTGCCGTCCCGCAGGCTGGGCACATGAACAATCGCCGTCAGTATCTGCCGGGCCGATTCCGCCAGGCGCTGCTGGCTGGATGCGGCCAGCGATGCGGCGAATTGCAGGTCGGTCTGGGCGCGCTCGACGGCGGTGTCGGCGTTGTAGACGGCCTTGAAAATGGACAGGCCAAACATCGGCACGATCGCCACCAGCACGAGCATGACAAGGCGGGTCCGCAGCGTGATTTGAAGCTTCATGGCATCAGCGCCGCAGGTACCGGCACCGGGTGTTTCTGGGCCACCGGTGCGTCACGGGATGTCAGCCGGCCGCGATGGATTCATTGACGCCCAGCCAGTACGCCTGCAGGCGGTTGAGCTTTTCGGTCAGCCCCCCAAAATCGACGGGTTTACGGACAAACCCGTTGGCCCCGCTCTGGTAACACGCCACGATGTCGGACCGCTCGCTGGAAGATGTCAGCATGACAACCGGCACCAGCGCGGTCAGGGGATTGGCCCGCACGCTGCGCAGTACGTCCAGGCCGGACAGCTTGGGCAGCTTCATGTCGAGCAGGATGAAAGCCGGCTGCCTTTGCGTGTCGCGCCCCGCATGGGCACCCTGGCCGAACAGAAAGTCCAGCGCCTGCACACCGTCCCGGGCGACGGCAATCTCGGCTGTGACGCCCTGCTCCTCCAGCGTCAGCACGGTCAGTTCCAGGTGGTCCGGATTGTCTTCAACTACGAGTATGAGTTTGTCGTTCATGTGGACTTCAGGTGCGCGGAGTCAATCCCTGTCGTTTTCTGGTTTTTTGGTTTTTTCTCATATTACCAAGTAAAGAAACGCCGCAGTACTGTGATTTGTACCCCTTTCACGTCTCTTAACGGGGCTTGCCCGGGGCTGCAGCGCAGGCTTACCAGCGAGGGATCGCTTCGTCCTTGAGCTGGCCGCGCAGCTCGGCGTAGTCGGGCACCACCGCGCGCACGGTGTCCCAAAAGCGCGGGCTGTGGTCCATGACACGCAGATGGCTCAACTCATGAACCACCACGTAGTCGATCACCGACTGCTTGAAATGGATCAAGCGCCAGTTCAGCCGGATGGAGCCATCGGCGCTGGCGCTGCCCCAGCGGGTGCCGGCGCTGGAAAGGCTGAGCTTGTGCCACTGCACGCCCAGGTGCGGCGCGAAATGGTTGAGCCGCTCGGTAAAGATGCGCTTGGCCTGGCGCATCAGCCAGGCCTGCACGGCGTCGCGGATCTGCTCGGGCGTGGCATGGTGGGGCAGGCCCACGTGCAGCGTGAGCTGCGCCACACCGGGCAAGGTGCCGTTGGCCGCATCGTCGTTGCCCTGCAGCAGCACTTCGGCGGCGGTACTGGTTTTGAGTTCGGCGCCGACACCGCCGAAAGCGTGCCGCGGATCGATCACCACAATGACCTGGTCACCCAGGAAAGGCAGCGTGGTACCGTCCTTCCAGTCAATGCGTGCGGACTCCAGGCGCTCATGGCGCACGCGGGTTTCCTGCAGCTTGGCCAGGATCCAGCCGGATTTTTCCAGCACCGCCTTGTCGATTTCATACAACGGCACCCATTTGGGCGCGCTCACCGTGAGGCCGTCGGCGCCGGCAGAAAAGCCGATGGTCTTGCGTTTGCTGCGGCGGAACTCATAAGCCACCAAAATGCCGTCCAGCACGGTCTCACGGGTGGCGCGCGGATGGCGGAAGGTGGCGGGTGCCAGCGCCTGCTGCAAGGTTTGGGCGGGTAGTTGCGGCCCCACGAACTCACCATTCGCTATGTTTTCGATAGCTGTCGGCGCAGTATTTATAGGGGCTACAGGCCTTTTTGGCCTGTTTTTTCTGGCTTTTGAGCCGCTGGGAACGCCAGCAAGCGGCGCCGGCGCGGAATCAAACAGGTCGAGCGTGAACTGAAGAAGCCGTTGCATCATGGCAGTTTAGCTTGACAGCATGGGCAGGCTGGCCGCTCAGGTATTGGGTGCGACGGGTGTGGCGGGCGCGGCGACCACTTCACCGGCATAAGCCTCGGGGTCAAGGCGCCGCATTTCCGCTTCGATCCAGGTTTCCACCTCGCGCATCAACTCGTCGGGCTGCCGGCCGGTGCTGTCGATCGGCTTGCCGATGGAGATGTCAACGATGCCCGGGGTTTTGATGAAGGCCTTGCGCGGCCAGCATTTGGCCGAGGTCACGGCAATCGGGATCACGGGAGCGCCGGTTTCAATGGCCAGGCGCGTACCGCCGGATTTGTAAGTGCCCTTCTGGCCGCGCGGGATGCGCGTGCCTTCGGGGAACATGATGACCCAGGTTCCCTGCGCCATCAGGCGCTTGCCCTGCACCACGACCTTGTTGAAAGCCTGCGACCGCTGGCTCCGGTCGATGTGGATCATGTCCATGCGCGCCATGGCCCAGCCGAAGAACGGCACGTAGAGCAGCTCTTTCTTGAACACATAGGCCAGCGGGTGCGGCATCAGCGTGGGCATGCACAGGGTCTCCCAGGTGCTCTGGTGCTTGAGCAGCAGCACGGCTGCGCTGGTCTGGCCCGTGGGGAGGTTTTCCATGCCGGTCACCCGGTTCTTGATGCCCAGGATGAACGTACCGCCGCTGACCGCCACGCGCAGCCAGCCCGCGCACATCCAGTACATGGTATTGCTGCTGACGAACACCGAGGCAATCACCACGAAAGTAGCCCAGGGGATCACTGTGATGGCCATCCACAGCAGGTGAAGAATTGATCGAATCAGGCGCATGTCAAGGTTTCCGGTATCAGGCAGGTTTTGGATGCTGGTGTACAGCAGTTTTCACGATGTTTTAAGGCTCTAACCCTTATCTGGTCAGCGCGGGCAGCTAGCATTTTTATAGCGTCACCTACAAGGCCACTTGCAGGGGCCGGGCGCTGCGTTCCAGGATGAAATCGGCAAATGCCGATAAATCGGTGTGCAGCTGGGTGCCTTCGGGCAGGCCCTCGGGCCGCCCGCCGCTGCGGTAGCGCGCCGACTTGCCCGTCAGCACCAGGTGCGGTTCGCACCCGGCAGCCGCACCGGCCTGCAGGTCGCGCAAAGAATCCCCTGCGGTGGGCACGCCTTTGAGCGGCACGCCGAAACGCGCACCGATCTGCTCAAAAAGGCCAGGCAACGGCTTGCGGCAGGTGCAGCTTTCCTCAGGGGCATGCGGGCAGTAAAACACCGCATCGATGCGCCCGCCGACAGCGGCCAGCAGCTTGTGCATCTTGGCGTGCATGGCGTTGAGCGCCGCCACGTCGAAAAGGCCGCGCCCCAGCCCCGACTGGTTGGACGCGATCACGACGTGCCAGCCGGCGTGGTTCAGGCGCGCAATGGCCTCCAGCGAACCCGGCAGCGGCAACCATTCGTCCGGTGCCTTGACGAAGTCGTCGCTGTCGCTGTTGATGGTGCCGTCGCGGTCGAGGATGACGAGTTTCATGGTGAATAAGGCTGGTAGCTAGATAAACAGTACTTCATTTGTGATGCATCACTTCACTTTTTTTGCCCCGACGCAAGCGACGTTATTTGCCGGGCCATCCGCTTATCCGAATACAAGTACATCAGGGCCAGCAAATGAAAGCCCAGGCGCATAGGCAGTAAGGTAAGGTGCATCGCCAGTATGCGCGGATTGAACTGGGAAATCACCAGAGCCGAAATACCGGTTTCGATGACCAGACAGCCAACAATAAGTATCCAATAGTCCATGTTCGTCAGCGTGAAACGATAGGACTTGGCGCACTGCCAACTGGCCATCAATGCGCCAAACAAGGGCGCAACGTCAAAAATGGCACTCCCATAATCGAAACCAAACAACATCAGCGCCAGATACGCCAGCACATAAGCGAGGACCACTACGCCGGCGAACGTGCCAAGCACAAGCTCAAACCGCAGAGCCGGACGCACTTGCGCCATCTCAGGGTTATTTGGCGATTCTGGCGTCGTCATCGCTGTTACACCGCCAGGCGCGACAGGTCGGCCACTTTATTCATGGCCTGGTGCAGCGTCGCCAGCAGCCCGAGGCGGTTGGCGCGCAGCGCCGGGTCTTCGGCATTGACCATCACGCCGTCGAAGAAGGCATCCACCGGCGCCTTCAGGGCGGCCAATGCCTGCAGCGATGCTGCGTAGTCACCGGCGGCAAAAGCGGCTTCGGCTTTGGGCGCCACTGTTTTCAATGCATCCGCGAGGGATTTCTCGGCAGCTTCCTGCAGCAGCTCGGGTTTGACGGCTGCTTCAACCGTGCCTTCAGCCTTCTTCAGGATATTGCCGACGCGCTTGTTGGCCGCAGCGAGAGCCGGTGCTTCGGGCAGCGCGGCAAAGGCGCGCACAGCCGACAGGCGTTTGGCCACATCGCCCAGGCGCTGGGGTTTGAGGGCCAGCACGGCATCGACTTCTTGCGCGCTGTAGCCCTGCTCGCGCAGGGAACCGGCGAGGCGGTCGTAGATGAAATCGACCAACGCGATGGACGCGTCCTGGATCTTGTCACCGAACACCGGCTGGGCGCCCTGAACCAGCTCAAGCAGGTCCAAAGGCAGGTCTTTCTCGACCAGCATGCGGATCACGCCCAGCGCATGGCGGCGCAGCGCGAACGGGTCCTTGTCGCCGGTCGGCAGATTGCCGATGCCGAACATGCCGACCAGCGTTTCCAGCTTGTCGGCCAGCGCGACGATGACGCCGACGGTGTTGCGCGGCAGTTCGTCGCCGGCAAAACGCGGCTTGTAGTGGTCCTCAATCGCGTCGGCCACATCGGCACTGAGACCGTCGTTGAGCGCGTAGTAGCGGCCCATGGTGCCCTGCAGCTCGGGGAACTCGCCGACCATGTCAGTCACCAGGTCGGTCTTGGCCAGCTCGGCGGCGCGCTGTACATCGGCCACATTGGCATTCAGGCGATTGGCAATGGCCTCGGCAATGGCGCGTACGCGCTGCGTACGCTCACCCTGCGTGCCCAGCTTGTTGTGATACACCACCTTGCCCAGACCTTCAACGCGCGAAGCCAGCGTCTTCTTGCGGTCCTGGTCGAAGAAAAACTTGGCATCGGCCAGGCGCGGCCGCACCACGCGCTCGTTGCCGCCAATCACGGCGCTGGCATCTGTTGGACTGATATTGCTCACGACCAGAAACTTGTTGGTGAGCTTGCCCGAAGCATCGAGCAGCGGGAAGTACTTCTGGTTGGCCTTCATCGTGAGGATCAGGCATTCCTGCGGCACCCCGAGGAATTCTTTTTCGAATTCGCAAATCAACACATTGGGGCGCTCGACCAGCGCGGTCACTTCGTCGAGTAGCGCGTCGTCTTCAATCGCCCTGGCGCCACCGCCAACTTTGGCTGCGGCTGCAGCAAGCTGCTTGACGATTTCGGCTTTGCGCGCGGCAAAACTGGCGATCACCGCGCCGTCTTTTTGCAGGGTAGCGGCGTAGCTGTCGGCATCCTTGAGCACCACCGGGTCGACGGCCGCTTCAAAGCGGTGGCCATGCGTGGCGTTGCCGGCTTTGAGGCCCAACGCCTCGATAGCGACCACCGAGCTGCCATGCAGCGCGACCAGGCCGTGCGCCGGGCGCACAAATTTCACATCGCTCCAGCCGTCGGCCAGCTGGTAGGTCATGACCTTGGGAATCGGCAATTTGGCAATGGCTTCGAGCAAGGCTTTCTGCAACCCCTCAACCAGCGTCGCGCCCTTGACGTTGCTGTCGTAAAACAGCGCCTCTGCCTTGCCATCGGGCGCGCGCTTGAGACCTGCAACCGCCGACGCATCGGCGCCCAGCGCCTGCAGCTTTTTGAGCAGCGCGGGTGTGGCATTGCCCGAAGCATCCAGCCCCACCGCCACCGGCATGAGTTTCTGCGAAACGGCCTTGTCGGCGGCCTGTGCGGCCACCGCCGTAACATGCGCGGCCAGACGGCGTGGAGAGGCAAATGCCGTGAGGACCGAATCTGCCGCCGTCAGGCCCTGGGCCTTGAGCTGCTCGAACAGCACGCCGGCAAAGGCATCGCCCAGCTTTTTGAGTGCCTTGGGCGGCAGCTCTTCGACAAACAGTTCAACAAGAAGGTTTTGGGAGGCGTTCATTGGTTTTTTCGGGAATGTCGGAGCGCAAAAATGGCCAGGGCTGCAACCATCAGCGGCAGCCAGATGGTTTGGATCTCATTGAGCAACACGTCGGCGCCGCGTTGCGTGAAGAACCGGGAAAAGGAGACGGGCGACACCTCAACGGGCCGCCATGGGCTGAAAAACCGCTGGTCGAAAAACGGCCAGTAGAGAGGAATGGCCACGCCGCCATTGGTCAGGGTGTCCAGCAAGGGATGCGAGAACACGCAAAGCGCTATCCACGCATAGCCCTGCCATGGCGCCAGTTTCCAGTGCCGCGCCAGCCACCAGCCGATGAGGCCCACAACGAGCGCAAAGCCCAGGGTGTGGGTAAAGCCGCGATGCCCCCAGATCCCGCCGTAATGGATGCCGAGCTTGAAGGCGATGCCGTCAAAGTCGGGGAGGATGGCCGCGACCATGCCCGCCGCCAGCATGGAAGGCGGTATCCGCTTGCTACCGAGGGCCACTGCAGCAGCAACGGGAACGGCGATGTGGGAAAAGATGGTGGGCATCGAAGATCAGCTCACCGTTTTGGCGTGGCATCGGCGTAGTGCAACACCGTGGGAAACGGATCGTAAAAATGGTGAAGCAGCTTGCGCCATGCCTGGTAGGGCTCTGACTGGCGGAAACCCACGGTGTGGTCTTCCAGGGTGTTCCAGCGCACCAGCAGCATGTAGTGATGGTCGTTTTCCAGGCAGCGCTGCAACTCGTGGCCCTGGTAGCCACCCATTGACGCGATGATGGCCTGCGCCTGGGCAAAAGCCGCCTCGAAAGCGGACGCTTCGCCGGGCTTGACCTGCAACTGGGCGAGTTCCAGAATCATCAGGCCGCCTTCTTCGCCATCTGCTCCACCCATTCGCGCGGTGCCATCGGGAAGCCCAGGCGCTCACGGCTTTCGTAATAGCTTTGCGCCACGGCGCGGGCCAGGTTGCGGATGCGGCCGATGTAGGCGGCGCGCTCGGTCACGCTGATGGCGCCGCGGGCGTCCAGCAGGTTGAAGCTGTGGGCAGCTTTCAGCACCTGCTCATAGGCCGGCAGGGCCAATTGCACATCGATCAGGTGCTTGGCCTGCTTTTCGTGCGCGGTGAAGGCGGTGAAGAGGAAATCGGCGTCGCTGTGTTCGAAGTTGTAGGTCGACTGCTCAACCTCGTTCTGTTTGTAGACGTCGCCGTAGCTGAGCTTTGAGCCATCAGGCCCTTCGGTCCAGGTCAGGTTGTAGACGTTGTCCACGCCTTGCAAATACATGGCCAGGCGTTCCAGGCCGTAGGTGATTTCGCCGGTGGCGGGTTTGCAGTCAATGCCGCCGACCTGCTGGAAGTAGGTGAACTGCGTGACTTCCATGCCGTTGAGCCAGACTTCCCAGCCCAGGCCCCAGGCGCCCAGCGTCGGATTTTCCCAATCGTCTTCGACAAAACGGATGTCGTTTTTCTTCAGGTCAAAGCCCAGCGCTTCCAGAGAGCCGAGGTAGAGCTCAAGGATGTTTGCGGGTGCGGGCTTCAAGACCACCTGGTACTGGTAGTAGTGCTGCAGGCGGTTGGGGTTCTCGCCGTAGCGGCCGTCCTTGGGGCGGCGGCTGGGCTGCACATAGGCGGCTTTCCAGGGCTCGGGGCCCAGCGCGCGCAGAAACGTCGCGGTGTGCGAAGTGCCTGCGCCGACTTCCATGTCGTAGGGCTGCAGCAGCGCGCAACTCTGGTCGGCCCAATAGGACTGCAGCTTCAAAATAATTTGCTGGAAAGTAAGCATAAGAGTGGAGTTTTGCCAAACGCGGGGGCACCTGGATTGCAGGCCCGGGGAGCGGCGCCTCAGGTGGCGGCCGCCAAGCCGGTCATTTTACGCGGCGGCGCGCGGGCGCCTTGGTAAGCGCCTTACCGGTCGGCATCACTGGCGGCATCTGGGTGGGCGGCACATACCAGCCGGGGCCGGTCTTGAAGGCCTCGACCAGAAAATCCACCATCACACGGACCTTGGCGCTCAGGTGCCGCCGGCTGGGGTACACCGCCAGCACATCGATTTCAGGCATGCGGTAGCCGGGAAGCAGGGGCACCAGCCGGCCTTCGCGCAGGTCTTCCCCGACCAGAAAGGCCGGCTGCCAGATGATGCCCAGCCCGGCCACGGCTGCTTCGCGGGCGGTATCGCCGTTGTTGGCGTGCATGATGTAGTTGACCTTGACCGCGTGCGGGCGGCCCTCGTTGTCGGTGAAGTGCCATTCGTTGGCGGTGGCGGCATAGGTGTAGCCCAGGCAGCTGTGGCCCGCGAGGTCGGCGGGCACGGCCGGGCGGCCGTGCTTTTTCAGATAGGCCGGCGCGGCACAGAGGATGTTGCAGGAAGTCGCGAGCTTGCGGGCTGCATGGGTGGCCGGCCCCGTGCGCGAGATGCGTATGGCGAGGTCGTAGCCTTCTTCCACGATGTCCACCACGCGGTCGCTGAGGGCAATGTCGAGTTCCACCTCGGGATAGCTTTGCATGAAGCGCGGCCACAGCGGCGCCAGGTGACGGATGCCAAAGCTCACAGGCGCATTGATGCGCAGGCGCCCGCGCGGCTGCAGGGTTGCCGACGAGGCCAGCGCCTCCGCGTCGGCAACCTCTTCAAGAATCGACTTGCTGCGCTCATACAGCGCTTCGCCGCTTTCGGTGAGCGAGAGCTTGCGGGAGCTGCGGTTGAGCAGGCGCGTGCCGAGGTGGGCTTCCAGCTCATTGATATAGCGGGTGACGTTGGCCGGCGAGGTGTCCAGCGCATCGGCCGCACGCGTGAAACTGCCGCGGCCCACCACGGTGACAAACATCTCAAACGCACGCAGCCGGTCCATTTCAATCCCAATCATTCATAAAAGATGAATGATTAAATCAGTTTTACGGCCTTCTTCCAATAGAAGATGAAACTTACATTGGACTCATCGGCAGGCAGGAAGCCCACCGAACCAGGAACCCCCTACCCAAGACAAAGGAAATCGACATGACCACGCAAACCACTTCATTCACACCCCGCTTCGCCAACAAGACCGTGCTGGTCACGGGTGGCAACAGCGGCATCGGCCTGGCCACCGCCTTGCAATTCGCCGGGCAAGGCGCGCGGGTCGTCATCACCGGCCGGGACCAGGTGTCACTGGACCAAGCCAAAGCCCAACTGGGCACAGGCGCCATCGCCCTGCGCAACGACGCAGGCGCCAGCGGCTCGGCCAAGGCACTGGCCAGCGCATTGGCCGCCGAAGGCATCACGCTGGACGCCGTGTTCATCAATGCCGGCCTGGCCAAATTCGCCCCGCTGGAAAGCGTGGACGAAGCACTCTGGGACGACACCTTCAACGTCAACGTGAAAGGCGCGTTCTTTGCGATCCAGGCGCTGTCGCCGCTGCTGAACACGGGCGCCGCCATCATCCTGAACGGCTCGATCAATGCCCATATCGGCATGCCCAACTCCAGCGTCTATGCCGCCAGCAAGGCGGCGCTGATTTCGCTGGCAAAAACGCTGTCAGGTGAACTGGTCGCGCGCGGCATCCGCGTCAATGTGGTGAGCCCCGGCCCGGTTACGACGCCGCTGTACGGCAAGCTTGGCGTGCCCGCAGACCAGCTCGGTGCGCTGGCCGCCAGCATCCAGGCGCAAGTCCCGATCAAGCGCTTCGGCACGCCCGATGAAGTGGCGAGCGCCGTGGTGTATTTGTCATCGCCCGAAGCGGCTTTTATTGTCGGCACCGAGCTGATCGTCGACGGCGGCATGAGCCAGCTGTAAGCACTTCCCGCGTACGCCGCGAGAACGAAAAAGGGCGATGCCGCTGCCGGCATCGCCCTTTTCTTCCTGTTGTAACTGCGTGAACTCAGTACTGCCAGAAGATGCGCTGCAGTTCCTTGCTGTCAATGTTCTTCGTCAAGGCCACGGCGGCCAGGATGCGGGCCTTTTGCGGGTTCAGGTCATGCGCGACCACCCAGTCGTACTTGTCGTCAGGCTGCTCGGCGTTGCGCAGCACAAAGCCTTCGGGCACACGCGAGGAGCGCACCACCTGGATGCCTTTGGCGCGAACTTCCTGCAGCGCGGGAACCACACGGTCGGCCACGGAACCGTTGCCGGTACCGCCGTGGATCAGGGCCTTGATGCCGGTCTTGCCGACGGAGTCCACCGCGGAGCGCGGCACGTTGCCATAACCATAGACAATGTCGACCGGCGCCAGCGCTTCGAAATCATCAATGTTGAATTCGGACTGCGCGGTGTGGCGCTTCACAGGGGCACGGAACCAGTAATTCTGGCCTTCTACCACCATGCCCAGCGGGCCCCACTGGCTCTTGAAGGCCTCAGTCTTGATGTTGATGGTTTTGGTGACATCACGGCCGCTCTGGAGTTCGTCATTCATGGTGACCAGCACGCCTTTGCCGGCGGCGTCCTTGCTGGCGGCCACGCTCACGGCGTTGAAAAGGTTGAGCGCACCGTCGGCCGACAGCGCCGTACCTGGGCGCATGGAACCGACCACCACGATGGGCTTGCTGGTGCGGATCACGAGGTTCAGGAAGTAGGCGGTTTCTTCCAGGGTGTCGGTACCGTGGGTGACCACGATGCCGTCCACGTCGGACTGCTTGACCAGCGCCGAGATGCGCTTGCCCAATTTCATCAGGTTGTCGTTGGTGAAACTTTCGGAAGCAATTTGCGAGACCTGCTCGCCCTTGACATTGGCCACGTTGGCCAGCTCGGGCAGGCCAGCCAGCAACTTGTCGACCGGCACCTTGGCGGCGGCATAAGTCGCGCTGTTCAGGGCCGAAGCGCCGGCGCCGGCAATGGTGCCGCCGGTGGCCAGGATCACGACGTTGGGTTTGGCGGTGGTTTGCGCCAGTGCGGGCGCGCCGAGCGAGGTAAATGCCACCAGGCCAAGCGCGGCGCCCATGTGACGAAATGTTGAGGCTATTTGCATGTATGTCTCCAAGGAAATGGAATTTGTCTGATTTTTTGCGCACAGCGAGCAAAACAAGCGGTTTCACCAGCCTGTGCGGCGATTTCCCCAGCCTTGCGGCCAAAGGTGGCTCATCGTAGCGACGCTGGCAGCCCCCAGCGATGCATAATGTAACGAGGGGTATGACTAAAACTCACACCCCTCAGCAGCATGGCCCCATGCATCTCCGTCGACCCGGCAGCGACATACCCGCAGCGACATGAACCTCAGGCAACTTGAAGTCTTCCAGGCGGTGATGCAGACCGGCAACATGAGCGCCGCGGCGCGGCTGATCTGCATCACGCCCTCGGCCGTCAGCAAGACGATTGCACACACGGAATTGCAACTGGGCTACAAGCTTTTTACCCGCGGCAAGGGCACGCTGGCCCCCACGCCCGAAGCGCGCGTGCTGTTTGAAGAGTCTTCGCAAATCCACCAGAAGCTGGACGGGCTCAAGCGCATTGCCGTCAACCTGCGGCAGTCGGCCGGCGGCCAGGTGCGGCTTGCGGCCATTCCGTCCGTCAGCCATGAGTTTTTGCCGCTGGTGCTGGAAAGGCACATGGCGCGCTACCCGCGCGTTCGCGTCGAGGTGCGCACGCTGCACCAGGACCAGATGGTGCAGGCACTGCTGACGCGCAGCGTGGACTTTGCCCTTGGTTTTTATGAACACCCGCACCCGTTGCTGACCAGCTCGACGCTGGTGAGCGGCCCGCTCTACCTGGCCGTCACGCGCGACATCTGGCAGCGGGCCGTGAAGGCAAGGCGCCAGAACCCGATGTCTTTCCTGGCCAGCATGCCGCTGATCCGCCTGGTGGGTGAGGATCCGATGTGCCAGTCGATCGACGACCTGGCGCGCCACCTGGGCCTGACCGCCCCTGAAGGGTTGCAGGTGCACACCTCGCGGCTGGCGCTGGAGCTGGTCAAGCGCGGCATGGGCTGGACGGTGGTGGACTTCCTGACGGCCAGCAACCTGGACCCGCAATCATTGACAGCGGTGCCGCTGCATGATTTTGCCCAGGCGCCGCTCCAGATGTATTTTGCGAGCAGCACACCGCCGGGTCAGGATGCGATTCGGATGTTAGAAATGCTGCCGGAGCTACTGCACGGCGTGATGGCTGCAACGCACTGAACACAGCCGACTCACCGCGGCTCCTCCAAGCCAGCAGGAGCCGCGGAACCGGCTTTGCCGGGCCGCTGGCACCGCCCCCTTGAGGGGGGAACGGGCTACACGAAGTGAGCCTGGACAGGGGTGAAACTATTTCTCCGCGGAACTGGCTTTGCCAAGCCGCAGGCGCCGCCCCTGGAAGGGGGAAGGCGCTACACGCAGTGAGCGTCCGACGGGGTGGGCCAGTCTACCGACGGCGTCGGAACGCGAGCGCCAGGCCGGCCACGCCCAGCCCGAAGCCCCACAGCGGCCAGAGGCCGTAGCGGGACACCCACTGGGCATACGGTGTGATGCCGTTGCGGCCCTGGACGTCGCCGTTCAGCACGCCGCGCGTGTGGCGTTCCAGCGAATGCGTGACTTTGCCCTGGTGGTCGATGATGACTGTGGCGCCGGTGTTGGTGGCACGAATCATCGGTCGGCTGAATTCCAGCGCGCGCATGCGCGAAATTTGCAGGTGCTGGTCAATCGCCACGGTGTTGCCGAACCAGGCGATGTTGCTGACATTGACAAAAATCGTCGGGGCGAGCGCAGGATCGATGAAGCGTGCGCCCAGCTCTTCGCCAAAAAGGTCTTCGTAGCAGATGTTGGGCGCCAGCCGCTGGCCTTTCCATTCGAAGGAAGCCTGCCCGACCGCACCCCGGTTGAAGTCGCCCAGCGGGATGTGCATCATGTCGATAAACCACCTGAAACCCGTCGGTATGAACTCGCCGAACGGCACCAGGTGATGCTTGTCGAAACGGTATGGCTCTGCTTGCCCGGGCTTGAAGCCCAGCACAGAGTTGGCGTACCCGGCCTGGGAGCTGCCAATCGGCAGGCCGATCAATGCCGCCTGGTTGCCGGCGGCAAACCTTGCCTGCAGCGCTTGCCAATAGCCTTCCGGCAATTGCTGGGGCAGCACGGGGATGGCGGTTTCAGGCGCCACCACCAGCGGCGCTTTCGCATCGCGCAGCTGCTGGCCGTACCAGCGCAGCGCTGTGGCCACGCCTGTGCCGGGCTGGAATTTTTCGTTCTGGGGAATGTTCCCCTGCAGCAGCGTAACGCCCAGCGCCTCGGCGGGCTGGACCGGGGCATCGCCGGGCCAGGCGCTTTGCACCGGCAGGTAACCCGCCACTATGCAGACAACCAGGATGCCGGTCACGTTGAGCCATTGCACATGGGATGAGCGCAGGGTCATGGCCAGCCATGCTGCAACCAGCGCTGCCAGGAAAGTCAGCCCATGCACGCCCACCCACGCGGCCAGTGGCCTGGCCCAGCCGTCGACGTGGGCATAGCCGCCCTCGCCCCAGGGAAAGCCGGTAAAGAACTCGACCCGGGCCAGCTCCGCCAGCAGCCAGAGAGCTGCAAACACTGCGGCGCGTGGCAGCCTGCGTCTGGGCGCCAGCTTCACGAAAAATGCGCTGGCCGCTGCGTAGTAAAGCGACAGGAAGGCGGCAAGCAGCACAATGGCCAGCACGGTCAGTGACGCGGCCAGCCCGCCGTAGTAGTGCATGGAAATGAACAGCCACCAGAAGGTGCTGCACAACATCGCCGTGCCGAAAAGGCCGCCCATCCACGCGGCACGTTTCCAGGAGCGGCAGCTGTCAAGTTGCGCGGCAAACAGGAAAAGCGCCAGCAGTTGCAGCCACCACAGCGGCTGGCCCTGTGCAAAACCAAAATCAAAAGGCCAGGCCATGCTTGCTGCATGGGTGCAACCAGCTATCAAAATAATAGCAACCTGGAACGGGGAAATGCCTTTGCGCGGCGGCGGGTTGCGTGCGTGCTCAAGCAGCGCAGGCAAGGTCGGGAGATGGGACATCATGCTTTGAATCGAATCCCGTCCCATAGTCAGCCCGCCCTTTTTCTTGAATTCGTTGTCAGACGCCGGCGCTGACCGGCGACACCTTGAACCAGCGCACGGCCCCACCTTTGGTGTGCAGTACGGTGAACTGCAGGCCTGCCAGCGCGTAATGCTCGCCGCGCTTGGGAACATGGCCCATCTCATGCGCCACCAGCCCCCCGATCGTATCGAAGTCGGTTTCGGGCAGCGTCACACCAAAAGCTTCGTTGACACGCTCGATGGAGGTGTCGCCGCTGACGCGGTAGGTGTGGTCGCTGAGGCCGAAGATGTCGCCCTCGTCTTCGGCGATGTCGAATTCGTCCTCGATCTCGCCGACGATCTGCTCGAGCACGTCTTCAATGGTGATGAGACCTGCCACACGGCCGAATTCGTCAATGACGATGGCCAGGTGGTTGCGGTTGCCGCGGAATTCACGCAGCAGGTCGTTCAGCCCCTTGCTTTCCGGCACAAAGACGGCGGGCCGGAGCAGGGCCTTGATGTTGAGTTCGGGCGCGCGCTGCAGCTTGAGCAGATCCTTGGCCATCAGGATGCCGAGGATGTTTTCCTTTTCGCCTTCGTAGACGGGAAAGCGCGAGTGGGCGGTGTCGATCACCAGGTGCAGCAGTTCGTCGAACGGCGCGTCGATGTTGATCACGTCCATGCGCGGGGCTGCCACCATGACATCGCCCGCCGTCATGTCGGCCATGCGGATGACCCCCTCGAGCATCTCGCGGCTCTGGGCTCCGATGACGTCATTGTCCTGGGCTTCCACCAGGGTCTCGATCAACTCGTCCTTCGAGTCGGGGCCTGGGTGGAGCATTTCAGCGAGCTTCTGCAAAAAGCCGCGTTTGTCTTCTGGCCTGGAAGACCGACTGGGGGGAACGTCGGACACGTGATGGGCGGTCGGTAGTTGTGAAGGGGCTAAGGATAGCTGAAATCCTTGACGGTGCGCAGGCGTAATTTGCCGTCGCGTGCCGAAGCGGTTGGCTTTTTGTATTTCTTGTTTGGGTTTGTGTCCATTCAGGGCCACGCGGCGGCGGCGTGGATGATTTTTGGCGCACAACCAATGGGAATGAGCGCAAGCAGCTATCGAATTAATAGCAAGAAGCCGGTTGTTGCACCGGCCTCACGAGCCCCCCCCCCAAACCGAAGCCATCACATCGGCATGCGGTCCCGACCATCCCGCACGCCCTGCCGCACTTCCTGGACCATCGCCAGCAGGTCCCAGAACTGCTTGGCCTGAACCTTGAGGCGGTAGTCGGTCTGGGCGATCTGTTCTTCGACCATTTCGGTCATGCGCGAGTCCAGGTCGGCCGGCGGCAGCTTCAGGTAGGCCTCGCTTTCAGAGCCGTCGCGTTCGATCGTGGCGCCGGCCTTGCGTGCGATGTTGAGCATGGCGGTGTTTTCGCTCAGCGCGTGGATGAACATCATGTCGACACCGTTGTTGCGGGCGTGCATGACCGCGCGGTCAAACAGGCGCGAGCCGTAGCCGCGGCCACGCGCCTGGGCCAATACAGACACGCCGAACTCGGCGCAGCTCTTGAGGTTGGGGTCGGTGGTATGCGCCAGGTGGGCCATGGCGATCAGTTCCAGCTTGCGGTTGTAGATGCCGAAAATCTCGTCGCGCTCGAAGTTGAGCCCGTCTACATAGCGGTGAATCTGCTCATCGTTGGCCGAATAGCCAAAGCGCAGGTAACGGTCGTGGGGGCTCAGTGCCAGCAAATGGGTGGCGATGCGTTCCCCGTGGCTGGGGCCGATCGAGCGGATGGGAACCATGACGGGCTGGACGTGACGCGCTGGAGGTGCCGCGGAGGCGCGCTCTTCCACGGGAGGCCGGAAGAATTCCTTGCCTGCGTTATAGGATGCTCTTAAAAGGGTGCTGGGTGTAACCATGATCTCAATATAAGGGTTTTCCCTAGAATCAACAGTCTAGGGGCTTCTGAACCAGCGTCAATAGAGGGCCGCTTCAAAAAAACACCTTTATGTGGATTTTTCCCAATAAATACGGGCGCAGGCAGCTATTAAAAATATAGCAAACTGACACTTCCAGTCGCTCCGGCGCGTGGATTGTTGCGATACAACAACACTTTATACGCGCATCCGGGCAAGTCACGCACATGGAAATGCCGGTTCCCCGGCTTCGCCCCGGTTCAGCTCACAAAGGAACGGCCGTCGTCGCCTTGACCCGGTCCAGCACAAAACTCGTTTTGCAATCCTGCACGCTGGGATGTTTGAGCAGGGTGTCCATGATGAAGCGGCTGTAATGCGCCATGTCCTGCACCAGCACGCGCAGCAGGTAGTCCATCTCACCAGTCAGCGCTGCGCACTCGGCCACTTCAGGCCAGGTCTGCACGCTGGCCCGGAACAGGTCCATGGGGTTGCGTTTGTGGCTTTCGGTGTGCTTTTCCAGCCGTACGTTGATGTAAGCCGTGAGCCCCAGCCCGACAGCTTCAGGTTTGACGAGCGCCACATAGCGGTCGATCACGCCGCTTTCTTCAAGCCGCTTCACGCGCCGCAAAACCGCACTGGGTGAAAGCCCCACCTGCTCGGCGAGCAGGTCGAAGGTAGCGCGACCATCGGCCTGCAGGCTGCGCAAAATTTGCCGATCAAGCTTGTCAAGTGCTTCCATTCGGATTATTTTGCAGCTTTACTGCGCCAATAGCAATGCAAACGCCCCATTTCGCAGTAAAACTGACCGCCAGCGCCGCTAAAGTTACTTTATACGCACACCTATCTGGAGACACGCATGAATGCACGCGACGACACCGCCCTGAACTTTGAACAGGGCGCGGCTTGGGACAACCCCATGGGCACCGACGGTTTTGAGTTCATTGAATATGCGGCACCCGACCCTGTCGCCATGGGGGCATTGTTCGAGCGCATGGGCTTCACGCCGATTGCCAAACACCGCCACAAGAATGTCACGCTGTACCGCCAGGGCGGCATCAACTTCATCCTGAATGCTGAGCCCGACTCGTTTGCCCAGCGCTTTGCGCGCCAGCACGGCCCCAGCGTCTGCGCCATCGCTTTTCGCGTGCAGGACGCCAAGGCCGCCTATGAACGCGCAATCTCACTGGGCGCTTGGGGGTATGCCCACACATCGGCGCCTGGTGAGCTGAACATTCCGGCCATCAAGGGTATTGGCGATTCGATCATCTACTTCATCGACAAATGGCGCGGCAAGAACGGCGCGCAACCCGGCGACATCGGCAACATCGGCTTTTACGACGTGGACTTTGAAGCCTTGCCCGGCGTGCAGGGTGACGCGCTGAACCCCGCCGGCCACGGCCTGACGTATATCGACCACCTGACGCACAACGTGCACCGCGGCCGCATGGACGAATGGGCCGGCTTTTACGAGCGGCTCTTCAATTTCCGCGAAATCCGCTACTTCGACATCGAAGGCCAGGTCACCGGCGTGAAGAGCAAGGCCATGACCAGTCCCTGCGGCAAGATCCGCATCCCGATCAACGAAGAGGGCAACGAAAAGGCCGGCCAGATCCAGGAGTACCTGGACCGCTATCAGGGCGAAGGCATCCAGCACATCGCCATGGGCAGCAACGACCTGTTCGCAACCGTGGATGCGCTGCGCACCAGCGGCGTGAAGCTGCTGGACACCATCGACACCTACTACGAACTGGTCGACAAGCGCATTCCCGGCCACGGTGAAAACGTGGCGGATTTGAAGAAGCGCAAGATCCTGGTGGACGGCAAGAAAGGCGCGCTGCTGCTGCAGATCTTCAGCGAAAACCAGCTCGGCCCGATCTTCTTCGAGTTCATCCAGCGCAAGGGCGACGACGGTTTCGGCGAAGGCAATTTCAAGGCGCTGTTTGAAAGCATCGAGCTGGACCAGATGCGCCGCGGGGTTTTGTCGGGCGCCAAGGCAAGCGCACAATAAAGTTTTTCCATCCCCCAACCTCACGGAGATTGCCATGTCACTTTGCCCGCAACTGCCCCATCGCCTGGCCGCATTGGGTGTCGCCACCGCCGCATTGTTTGCGGTGACGGGGGCATCTGCCCAGACGGCGGTCAGCGTGGTTCCGGCCTCCAGCCTGGACAGCGTGCAAAAAGCCGGCGTGCTGCGCATCTGCACGCCGGGCGACTACAAACCCTTCAGCTTCCAGAAGCCCGACGGCACGTTTGAAGGTATCGACGTGGACCTGATGGCTTCGCTCACGGCCAGCCTGGGCGTCAAGCCCGAGTGGGTCAAGACCAGCTGGTCCAATTTGATGCCCGACATGGTAGGCGGCAAATGCGACATGGCTGTTGGCGGCATCTCGGTGACTACCGAGCGGCAAAAGCGCGCCTTCTTCAGCACGCCCTACATGGTCAACGGCAAGACGCCAATTGCGCGCTGCGCCGACGTGGCCAGGTACCAAAGCGTGGCCGACATCGACAAGCCCACCACGCGGGTGATCTTCAATCCGGGCGGCAGCAATGAGCGTTTTGCCCGCGCCAACTTCAAGCAGGCGCAGATGCGGCTCAACCCCGAGAACTTGACGATCTTTGACGAAATCCTGGCCAACCGCGCCGATGTCTTCGTCACCGAATCGGCCGAGGCGATCACCCAGCAGAGGCTGAAGCCGGGCCTGTGCGCGATCAACCCCGACAAGCCGCTGCAGTACGGCGAAATGGCTTACCTGCTGCCACGCGGTGACGTGACGTTCAAGGCCTACGTGGACCAGTGGCTGCACCTGGCCAAAGCCAGCGGTGACTACCAGCGCGTGGAGAGCCAATGGCTGAAGTAGAGAGCAACACGGACAGCAACACGCCACCCCCGGCGGTCTACGGCCAGTCTGACCGCCCGCCGCGGGGCGACTACGCACGTGGCGGCCAGGTCAATGCGGACTACACCTGCCCGCAAAACTACGCGGCCTACACCGCAGAAGATCACGAGACTTACCGGCGCCTTTACGCGCGGCAGTCGGCATTGCTGCCTGGCCGGGCCTGCAGCGCCTTTATCAAGGCCCTGCCCAGCCTGGGCGCAAGTGATGCCATCCCGCGTTTTGAAGACGTGAACGAGCGGCTCTTCAAGGCCACCGGCTGGCAGCTGGTGGGCGTGCCGGGGCTGATCCCCGAGGTGCCGTTTTTCACGCTGCTGGCCAATCGCAAGTTTCCGGTGACGGACTGGATACGCACGCCGGCGGAGTTCGACTACATCGTCGAGCCTGACATCTTTCATGATTTGTTCGGCCACGTGCCGCTGCTGTTCGACCCGAGCTACGCCGACCACATCCAGGCCTACGGCAAGGGCGCGTTGAAAGCACATACGCTGGAGCATGGCGCGCAGCCGATTCCCGGCGCGGTCGAGATGCTGTCGCGCCTGTACTGGTACACCATCGAGTTTGGCCTGATGCGCGACAAAGAAGGCAACGATGAAGTCCGCGCATACGGCGCCGGCATTTTGAGCAGCCCCGGCGAACTGGCCTGGAGCGTGGAATCTGCAGAGCCCAGGCGCATTTCACTGCGGGACAATGCCGACCTGCTGCGCTGTATGTCGTCGACCTACAAGATCGACAGCTTCCAGCAGCAGTATTTTGTGATCGACAGTTTTGATGCGCTGCTACGGCTGACGGAGCCGGATTTCACGCCGTTTTACAAGACGCTGGCGCAACATGCAGCACAGCAAAAGGCCCTTAGCCCTGCTTGAGCTGGCACGGTACTATCCGCACCTCTCTCTGAGTAAGCCGCCTGACACAATCCCTGATCACCTGATCAAAAATGATCACTGGTGGTTTCCATGATGTGCGGCTACCGAGAAAATCAGACCTGACCGGCATGAGCGCGCAGCGGCAGCTTGCATCCTGTCGTGTCGCTGCGAGGCGTTTTCGCACGCGAAGGACCAACAATGCCGCGCCGCCTTGCGGCATCCGTCCTGCCGGCCCTTAATCGCACAACGCGAGGTTTATGTGAACTATTGATTGATGCTCACTCCTCTGAATGAGCGACAATTCAACACTGATACAACACTGCGAGGCAACAGAGGTGCCCGTAGCACATCAGGTGTTTATTACACGCACTTCCTCCTACAAAATGAGGAGGTAAAAAATTGTTACACCGCTTACGATGCACTCCCTGATGGAATTACCAGCACACATGAACCGAAGCACGAAGGTGCTGCTGGTTATGGATGTGGTGGAGTCCGTCAGAATCATGGAGCAGGATCAAGATGGTTTTGTGCGGCGGTGGCAAGAACTGGTACAGCAGATTGAGCAGCAGATTCTGCCGCTGCATGGCGGGCGCATCGTCAAAAGCCTGGGGGACGGTTTAATGCTGGAATTTGCCGGCGCCCAAGGGTCTGTCAAAGCAGCCTTCGCTATTCAGCACTTCTGCCAAGGGGCCAATGCGGCCTTCCGCCCAGAGCAACAGATGCATCTGCGCATGGGCGGCCATTTGGCGAGCTTTGTGACCGACCAGCATGACATTTACGGCACAGACGTGAATTTGACAGCGCGCGTCTGTACGTTGGCGGGTCCCGGTGAGATAGTCGTGACGTCCGATCTGCGTGATCAAGTCTCGTCCGTGCTGGACGCAGATGTTGAAGACTTGGGCGAATGCCACCTCAAACACGTCAAAGAGCCGATCAGGGCGTACCGGATCGGGCCGCCAGGCAATGCACCGGTAATATCATCTGGTACCGCAGTCCAGTTGAATTTGCGACCAACTATCGCGGTGATCCCCTTCGCGATGCGCAGCAGCGAACCGGGACATGAACTTCTTGGCGAGGCCTTGGCCGACGAAGTGATTGCCGCTTTGTCCCGCACCTCCGAACTTCATGTGATCTCGCGTCTTTCGACCACTGTGTTCCGGGAACGTCCGGAGGCAATGGAAGACATACGGACCCACTTGGGCGCTACGTATATCTTGTCTGGCACGTGCCGCAGCGCCGGAACACAGCTGGCGTTGTTCGTTGAATTGATCGAAGCAAAGACAGGCCACATTCTCTGGGCGGACAGTCTGAAGGGTCAAGTACACGGCTTATTTGCGGCAGACGATGAACTGATCGCACGACTGGTTTCTGCCATTAGCTCGTCAGTCATGTCTCAACAACTTGAGAAGGCACGAAGGCAATCTTTACCCAATCTTGAAGGATATACGCTGTTACTCGGTGCTGTCGCACTCATGCACAGAAACTCCCCCTCAGATTTCGAGCGAGCCCGGCAGATGCTGGAGCATCTGATTGACCGTAGCCGTCGGCATCCAATGCCGCACGCGTGGTTAGCCAAGTGGCATGTACTTCGCGTGCAACAGGGGTGGTCCACAGACTCTGCCAAAGAGGCTCAACTCGCGTTGGATTGCACCAAGCAGGCAATGGATAGTGAGCCGGATTGTGCTTTCGCCCTCACCGTAGAAGGATTCATATACACGAACCTTCTACGACAGCTAGACGCAGGCTCCCAACGCTACGAACAGGCGCTTGGCATCAATCCTAATGATTCGCTAGCGTGGCTGCTCAAAGGGACGATGCACGCGTTTAAAGGAGAAGGAGATATGGCCGTAGTGGGGACCGAAAGAGCCCTAAAGCTTTCACCGCTTGATCCACTTCGGTATTTTTACTTCTCCCTGGCGGCCACCGCCGCCAATTCAGCGGGTCAGTACGCCAAGGCTCTAGAGCTAATCACTCTATCGCTTCGAGCCAACCGCACGCATACGTCCAGCCTGCGAACCTTGGCAGTTGCCCAAGTGAACTTAGGGCAGCTTGACCAAGCAGAAAAGACCGTGGCCGAGCTGCTGAGATTAGAACCAGCTTTAACAGTGCGCAGCTATTTAGCACGCAGCCCAAGCAGTCAGTATGAGATAGGGAAAACTTGGTCCGCAGCCCTTCAAAAAGCTGGCCTGCCATATTAACAACACTACTTCAGGGAGTTTTTTATGAGTATTTTTAGTTTGCTTGGCGGTACCGGCGGCACAGGTGGTACTGGCGGAACCGGAGGCACAGGCGGCACAGGTGGTACTGGCGGGACCGGAGGTACGGGCGGGACCGGTGGTACGGGTGGCACGGGCTCCAACCCCCTGCTTTCGGACGCCCTCATCAGGAGTCGGGCAGCACTGGTCGGCCCATTCAAGGGTGCCGTATTCCCGATTGACCTTCCAGTGCCGCTGGACAAACCAGAGCGCCTCGTCCAGTGGGATGTGATGCCCAGATTGCAGGTTTGCGGCTTGGAACTGTTGTCGGGTTTGCACTTTCAGGTCAATCAGTCTGCAAAAGAAATCGCCGTCGAATTTGTAGACCTGACGAAAAAGCCGCTATCCAACATGAAGCTTGCCACCTTCGTCAGGCCCGACGTGGCAGTCTTCCGGCAACAACTTCAATTGGTTGAAAATTACGCCCAACTGCGGGAGGACAGAGGGGTGGAAATTCTGGCGCAAATGTCCAGCTTAACTCCCTTCTGGGGCTCAGTCGTAGGACTAACCGATCACCGGCACAAATGGACGATGGAGCTCGTGACGCTAATGCTTGCCTTGGCAATTGACGTAGAAATGCGCCTCAAGCATGCTTTCGCTTGTCCACGCCCTATTGAGCTTTCGCCACAAATACAACCCATGATTCCTACGCCTGGGCACGCTAGTTGGCCAAGCGGGCATGCGACTGAAGCCTTCCTAATTATCACGGTGTTACTCACGCTACTGCCGTCAGGCCACAAATACAAAGAACAATTGGAACGGCTCGCAGCCCGTATAGCGGTCAACCGAACAGTGGCAGGCGTTCACTATCCCGTAGACAGCGCCGCTGGCCGTTTGCTCGGAACTGCTCTCGCAGAATTTTTTATCGCACGTTGCCAAGGCGCCAAAAGTTCGGCTGTATGGGGCTTCGATGGACGGAAATTCCAGGGGAAAAAGGGCGAGCCCGTCGACTTTGACATGCGCGTCTCCATGACAGACAACCTCAGTGGCTACTATCGATACAAGACCACCAGGCAAGCGATACAAAAATCACCAATACTTGCTTTTATGTGGGCCAAAGCTGCAGCCGAATGGCTGCCTCTCAAATAGGTCGGCCATGAACTGGAGCAAATTGCCCAAGGGCGAATTTACCGGCATTGACTGGGCGTTGCCCAATGCCACCAATGGTTTTGACCCTTACCTGGTTTGGGCCGAAACCGATAGCTTTGCCGGCTATGGCGATACACAGCCCAAGTGGTTGCCCATTGCTATTGAGCTGACGCGGGGTACCACGGTGTCCCAGCTTATTGCCGCTGCCTCCCCCAAGTGGCTCCATGTGCCACCTGTGTATGTCGGCACGGTCGCGCCGGCTGGCCTGAGGTTTTGCACCGCGCGGGTCAGGCCTGCGTTTTTCAAGGCAATTCAGCCGGGTGGCAGCCTTCACCCGCTGGTCCTAAGGCTTGAGCTGGGGCTGCCTGCAGCTGAATACGCTGACGATTCGGCGGGGAGCTCGCACACCAATCCACCTCCACATTCGCGCGGCGCGGCGTACCAAGCTGAAGCCAGTGCTGAGCGCCTGCTTTCGGGCAAGGTGTTCGGACTGATTGACGATAGCCTGGCATTGGCTCAGGCGAATTTTCTCCATCAGGGCAAGGCCCGTACCCGCTACTTCTGGCGGCAAGACGCACGGGGCAAAGGCCGCACACCCACCGGGTTGGGCTATGGGCACGAACTAACCGCCGCCGACATCAATGCAGCCATGCAGGCCAATGTCTATAACGGCTTGGTGGATGAAAGCGCGGTGTATGTCGCACTGGGGCTTTCTACCCTGGGCCAGAAACAGCCCAAGACCGAGCGCTTTTTTCACGCGCTGGACACGTCGATCAGTCACGGCTCACATGTCATGGATCTGGCAGTGGGGCCGCGCAAGCTGCTGGCCCAGGTGGCCAACTTGCCGCCTGCGTATGACGCGCCGCCTAGCTGGGCGCTGGCCAACGACGATGCCAGCCGCGCGCCGCTGGTTGCAGTGCAACTCGACTACGACACCGTGCAAGACACCTCGGGCGGCTCAATGAATGTGCATGTGCTGGACGGGTTTATGTACATCCTCTCTCGCTGCACCCCCACGGCCAAGGTGACGGTGAACGTGAGTTTTGGCACGCTGGCCGGGCCGCATGACGGCACGTCGCTGCTTGAGGCAGCCATGGACCAGCTGATCACCCTCCTTCATGGCCGCCTGCAGATTGTTCTGGCTGCTGGCAATAGCTACCAACTGCGCATGCATGCCAATACAACGCTGGCGAAAAACAAGTCCGCCACGCTGCATTGGTGCGCACTGCCCGACGATACAACGCAAAGCTTTGTGGAGCTCTGGATTGAAGAGAACCGCGAAGGCCTGGAGATTGAAATTACGCCGCCAGGGCAAGCTGCCTTGCCGGCATTGAAGTTTGGCCAGTCCCGAATGTGGGCCAACAGCGACAAGCAGCCCCTTTGCGCGCTGATTTATCCAAAGACGGTGGCCACTGGCCGGCGTGGCACCTGCGCCCTGCTGGCGGTGTCACCCACCTTCAGCTTCGAGAAGAAAGACGTCACCGCGCCCAGCGGAGTATGGCAAATCAAGCTGACGAACACCGCCACAAAATCGGTCACGGTGGATGCCTACGTGGAGCGAGACGATGTGGTCATCGGCACCCATACCGGAGCGCGCCAATCGTACTTTGAGGACGAGTGGTACGACACCAGCGGCAACCCCGGATCCTTTGTCGATCACCCCAACAATCCAAGCCTGATCCGGCGCAGCGGCAGCTTCAACAGCATTGCCACGGGCAGTAAAACTGTGTCGGTCGGCGGCACACGTATCACGGGGTCGAAGTGGGCGCACTATTCCCCGCAAAAACCAGACCCCGATGCTGCGCGGCCGCAGCGACCCGGCGTCGTCAAAATCCCGGATGCAGCCGCCTCCAGCGACGAAAACCCGGCCATGGTGGGCGTCAGCGCCGCAGGGACGCGTAGCAGTGCCGTGGTGCGCTTGCAGGGTACGAGCGATGCGTCGCCGCAAGAGGCTCGCAGGATTTTTAACGAACTCTAGGCTCTCGGCAAGGACTCACCAACGGCTCGGCAGCTTTTTGAGCAGCGTGATGCGTTTGGTGCCCATTTCGATGTAACCGCCTTTTTCCAGGTCCTTTAAAAGGCGGCTGACCATTTCGCGGGAGGCGCCGACGCGGCTGGCAATCTCCTGATGGGTGATTGATTCAAGAGTGACAGCCTCATTGGTAGGGTCGCGCTCCACCGCATCGCTATGTCCTTCAAGCACGGCAATCAGCCGTCCGTACACATCGAGCAGCGCCATGTTGCGCGCCGCTTCTGTAGCAGCACGCGCCCTGCGAATCACCTGAACCACGAGATTGATGGCAAATCCTGGCTCATCACCCAAGTGTTCGCTCACATCGGTACGACTGAGCACCGCACAGGTGCAAGGCTCAAGGGTAATAACTGAAGCCGAACGGGGTCCGCCGTCCAGCGACATTTCCCCAAAATAGTCGCCCGAATGAATCCTGCCGTAGGTGATTTCCCGGCCGCTTTCGTCCATGGCGAACACCTTGACACTGCCCTTGAGCAGAACAAACAGGTTGTCGCCGATTTCCCCTTCGTTGATGACAACGGCTTTTTTGGGGTAAGTTCGCACCACGCCTCGCAGGGCGAGCGTGCGCAATTCGGGAATCAAATGGGCATACAGCCCCTCATCGGAAGGTGGTGGTGAACTCATGATCACCCGTAATCTAGCACGTCGCCGGGACGTACGGGGCATCTATCAGTGGATTTGTCCGAGTGGCAGGGGGGCAATAGGCGGCAAGATCGCCACGCGATTGACCAGTTCACGAACGCCGCTGGATGCGGTCTTGGCGCAAAGGCTGCGCACATGGCTGCGCACAGTGGAAACCGCAACTTTCATCTGGAGGGCGATTTCCGGCGTGCTCAAGCAGCGGCACAGGAAAACCAGCACCTGCTCCTCCGTATGCGTGAGACCGTGACTGCGGGCAAAGGAGCCAAAAACACCCGACTCGCTCACGCCCACTCGAGACAAAAAGAGGGCAATGCGCTCACAGGGACTGCCCGCATTGCGATGCAGTGGCACCACAGCCAGGGTAAAGTCCACGCCGTCGGCCACCAGCCTGATCAGGCTGCGTTTTCCGGCAACTGCTTTGCCCATGGCAATCTGGAAGGCCTTGGCATCTGCCTGCATGAGGACCTTCAACTCTCCCCTGTCCACCCCCAAAACAACAGAGCGCTCAAGTTCGCGCCGCGCGATTTGATTCGCGTGCAAAATCCGCCCTTGGGCGCTGACAACGAACACCCCGTGCGCCAGCTCATCAACCAGCAGGGCCAGCAGCGCAGGCGTGGAATCAGACTCGGGTTCCAGCAGGGGCGGCAGCGGTCGGACAGCCTCCAACAGGCTGGTATTGGGCATTGCATAGAGTGTCAAGGGCTTGCTCCATCCTACAAATAGATGAGCATAAAAAGCCCAGCTCAATGTAGATAGTGAATATGCCGGGTCTTTTTTGTGAGAAATTCACATCGATAACGCCGATTGCGGACTGGGAAGGCTTAAGGGCTGACGGCAAGCGTCGATTACGCCGGTTCAAGCCGGATCACTGTCCAGCATGGCCAGGGTAGCGTTCATGACGCCCGGCAAAAATGCCATCTGCACATGGGCCGCGCCGCGAACCAGGCGATTGTCGGCGCCAGGCAAGGTGGCCGTGGAGGTCGGAAACACGATGTTGTCGCAGTTGGAGTACCAGCAGGTAAACAGCGTATGCCGATGGGCGGGCATCTCATGGTCCAGCTGGGCCTGCCAGTCGGACAGGAGGCGCATCTGGCGCCCATTGTGGCCATGCCCGAACCGGGCCAGCCAGGTTCCGCGGTGCGGTGTGCCGATGGTGACGACATGATGTACCCGGGCTTCGGCCTTCATACGCTTGAGCCAGGCCCTGGCGGCCAACCCACCCATGCTGTGGCATACCAGCAAGGGGGCAAGGCCTGTGGCTTGGGTGACCCGCACCACTGCGTCGTCAATTTGGGGGGCGTAGCCGTCTATGGAGCCGAACAGGGGTTCGAGATTGACAGCGACAAAGGCGCGTCCACTGCCTCGAACCCGCTTGAGCCAGGGGGTCCACAGGCCACGATTGCAGAAGAACCCATGCACAAACACCACGCCGCGGCGACCTCGGGCTGTCTCGGCCGGCAGGACCCTGTCCGGGACCGCATTGGAGCGAAAGGGCTGGCGCCAGCAGAACACGCGGGGAGCCGTCAATGTCTCACCCAGCCATGCGCGCAGAAGTTCTGTCCAGGTGGGCTGGGGCGCCGGATCTGCCTTGTTGATGTACCGAAGGAGTAAAAACTCAAGCGCGAGGAAACCGGTGTACCCCAGTGCAATCAGCAGGAAGCCGGTGACGGCCAGCGCGGGAGAGCTGCTGCGGAACCAGAACAGCCAGCCGAAAGCCGCGGCGACCAAGGTCAGGGTGATGAATCTTTGCAGTTGAGCCAGCATGAATGGGTCGGCGCGAGATCAAACCCGCAGTATCTCAGGCCAGTGTGACATCCTTGCCCGACAGTTTTTTGGCGAGGCCTTGCGCCAGGCGATTCACGGCGCCGTAGATGGACAGTTGCGGGTTGGCGCCAATGCTGGTGGGGAAAAGCGACCCATCGTGAATCGAAAGATTTTCGAGTTGCCAGTGCACACCGTCGGGCCGGGTAACGCCCTGTCGTTCAGCGCCCGCAAGACTGCAGCCGCCCATGACATGGGCGCTCACAACCCGCGTGAGCATCGGCTTCATGGGCAAGGCACTGACCGCAGTTCGCGCCTCAGCCCAAGAGGTATAAGGCCTGGCCATTTCGTGCAGCGGCAAAACCTGTTTGGCACCCGCTGCAAACTGGATTTCCATCATCGACAGCAGAGCCCTGCGCCCGCCCTCCATGACGTAGTCCGTCAGCGGATAGTCCAGCACGGCGGAGTTGTCGCTGCGCAGCTTCACCTGGCCGCCTGGCGACTCGTCATGAAAGCCGTCACGGAGCAAGGCCAGCAGCGTGTGGTTGTAGGGAAAAGACTTGAGCAGGTCGTGCTGACCCTGGCCGAAGCCAGGGACGGTCGACGCAAAGATGATCGGGTGCAGGGGCGGCGCTTCCAGCTTGTAGCCAATCGGCCCGTCAATCGCCTGGGTTTCCAGGAAATGATCGGAGTAAATGGTTTGCGGCGCACCGTTCCAGGCCTCCACCTTCTGGTCAAACACACTGGACGACATCACGACCGGGTGCAGGAATGTCCGGGCACCCAGCACACTATGCGGATCAGGCGCTCCAGAGCGCAACAGGACAGCCGGCGAGTTGATGGCACCGCCAGCCAGCACATAGTGTTTTGCTCTTATTTTGATAGCTGATTGCGCAAGTTCTGATTGGGCTGAAGCCCCATTTGGCCCTACACCCCGGCATATCAGCGCGGTGACCCGGCCATTGGCCAGCTCAAGGCTTTCTGCGCGGGTTTCAGTGAGCAGTTGCGCTCCACGGTCGAGCGCGGCAGGAATGGTGGTGACCAGCATGGACTGCTTGGCATTGGTGGGGCAACCCAACCCGCACGAGCCCAGGTTCCAGCAACCCTTGACGTTGCGGGAGATGGCCGAAGCGGGAATGCCCAGTTTGGCGGCGCCTCTGCGCAACAGGTCGTTGTTCTCATTCGGCGGGACCAGCCAGGGGGTGATGTTCAGCCGCTGCTCGGCCTGCGCAAAATACGGTGCAAGCGCTCCCACGGTGTAGCCACCCAGGCCAAACCTGTCCTGCCAGAATTGAAGCGTGGAAGCGGGTGTACGGAAAGAGCTGGTCCAGTTCACCGTGGTGGAGCCACCCACGCAGCGCCCCTGCAGGATGTTGATGGCTTTGTCTGCTGTTTTGCGGGCGGCGCTTTCCTGGTAGAGCGAAGGATAGGCCTCTGACTCTTTCTGGTTGAAATCCGAGCTGCTTCTAAGCGGGCCTTCTTCAATGATCACCACCTGCAAGCCGGCCTTGGCCAGCAGCTCGGCCGTGACTCCGGCGCCTGCGCCGCTGCCTATGATGGCGACGTCACAGGTGATTTTTTCAGGCACCGGGCCGAGCGCGCCACCCATGACTTTCCAGCCGCGCGCAATGCCTTCGCGGATCGGGTCTTTCAATTGACTCATGCTGCTTTCGGTGTCTTCAGATTTTGACGGGGCCGGGATAGCCCAACATCGCCCAGCTGGACGGTTCGGAAAAATACGCGCCGGCCGTGATGTCGTGTAGGGCGGCATAAGCCTGCTGGCGCAGCGCGAGGCTTGACAGACGCATATCCTGAAGCGCCTGCTGGATCTCCGCAACAGAGGCTTCGGGCCAAGGCCGGCTCAAGCGGGCCAGCGCGTGCCGACCGGCAGCACTAGCCAGCAACGCCAGCAGTTGTGACAACTCGCCTTGCGCATGAGGCGGAAGGGATTGCACCAGGATATCGACCCGGCTGAGCAAGCCTTGCAGCGCAATCTCGCGCGGGCCGGCGTCTGCGGGCAAAGTGGTATCCAGAACAGCGCGGCCTACAGCGGAAAAGACTTCACGTCCCGAGTGAGTCAAGACCCCACTGGTCAGGCCAGGCTGCAGCAAAGCAGCAGCGCCGCCAGCGACAACCAGCACGGCCGCTGACGCGGCACCGAGCTTGAGAAGCGTTCTTCTTTGCATCCGGGAAGTTTCTCATGCGCATTTAGGTTTCTATAGGGGGCCGTACCTAGATAAACTCCGGGTTTGTATGGACGCATCCGCACAACAAATTCATCACGCACTGCAAACCGTTGCGCAGCTTCGGCAGCAGCACGCGGCAGACCCACCGCTGGCCAGGGCGAGCGCGGAGGTCAAGCGGTTTCAGGCGCGCCGTTTTCAGGCCACTTACTCGGACCTGCTGCACAGCCCGCGCTATAAAACTGCCGCCACCTTCTTCCTGCAGGAGCTGTACAGCGACAAAGACTACGCCGAACGCGACCAGCAGTTTGCGCGTATCGCAAGCACCATCGCCAAACTCTTCCCGCAACCTGTTGTCAGCACGGCTGCCGCGCTGGCGGAAGTGCACGCGTTGACGGAAAAACTCGACGACCTGATGGCGCGGGAATGGCTGGCGGACTCTGCAGCCATCCCGGAAAGCAGCGATTGCGGGAGATACATCCGGTGCTGGCGACGGGTCGGGGATGTAGCCGCACGCACCCGGCAACTTGAAGTTGTCCTGCACCTTGGGGACGAACTCAACCGCCTGACGCGGACATTCGGCCTTCGCACGCTGCTCAAGATGATGAGAGGGCCGGCTGCCGCGGCGGGGTTGAACTCCCTGCAGCACTTTCTGGAAACCGGCTTTGACGCCTTTGCCAACATGCGTGGAGCCGACGAGTTCCTGCGCTTGATCAAGGACCGCGAGACGGCCTGGATTCATACCCTGTTCACTGACGAAGCTGTCACCTGCGAGACCAGATTGGGCCATTTGCTGGCCGCGGGGCCGTAATGTCACGTCGGCATTAGGACAAGCCCCATACGGATTCCACAGCACGGCTTTCACAATGGGCCGCAAGGAGTGTGTATGAACAAGCATTGGCTCAACAGTTATCCCGCAGGCGTTTCACACGAGATCGACACCGAGCAGTTCCGCTCGTTGAATCATCTGCTGGAAGACTCGTTCAAGAAAAACGCGGCCAAACCTTTTTCGGTTTGCATGGATCGCTGGATGACGTACGGACAGCTCGATGAACTGTCGTCGGCTTTAGGCGCCTGGCTGCAAAGCCTGGGTCTTGAGAGCGGGGCGCGGGTTGCGATTATGCTGCCAAATGTTCCGCAGTTTGCAGTCACCATGGCGGCCATCCTGCGGGCAGGCTATACCTGCGTCAACGTCAATCCGCTGTACACCGCCCGTGAACTGGAGCACCAGTTATGCGACTCCGGGGCCACTACCATCGTCATTCTGGAGAACTTCGCTGCGACACTGGCCGAAGTGATTGAGCGCACACCAGTGAAGAACGTCGTCATGGCGTCCATGGGTGATTTGCTGGGCTTCTGGTATGGCCAATGGATCACCTTCGCAGTCCGCCACCTGGCCAAGCTGGTGCCCGCCTACAAATTGCCGCTTGCAAACGGGCGCATCGTGACAGCCTTCAATCGCACGATCGCAGAAGGTAGCCGCCTGCCCCTCAGGCCTGCGCAGACCACACTGGATTCAATCGCCTTTTTGCAATACACCGGCGGGACAACCGGATTGTCAAAAGGCGCCGTGCTCACGCATCGCAATATCGTTGCGGCCATTCTGCAGGCCGAAGAATGGTTCACGCCGGCTCTAGAGCGGATAGGCGATGTCAGCAAGACAAACAATATCGCAGCGTTGCCGCTGTATCACATCTTCGCGTTGACGCTATGCCTGCTTTCGATTCGTTGGGGAGCTCATCTAACACTCATTCCGAATCCGCGTGACTTCGGTAAATTCATCGAGGTGCTCAAGAAGCGTCCGTTTCACATGTTGCCGGCCGTCAACACGCTTTTTAATGCGCTGCTTCAGCACCCTCAGTTCAAGACGGTAGATTTCTCGGCCCTTTGTGTTTCGCAGGCGGGTGGCATGGCCGCGTCCGAAGGTACGGCGAAACACTGGTTGCAGGTCACAGGTTGCCCCATGATTGAAGGCTGGGGCATGAGCGAGACTTGCGCCATCGGCACCAACAATCCGGTGATGAACAAGGAGTTCACCGGCACCATCGGCCTGCCGTTGCCCAGCATCGAAATCGCCATCAAGGATGACGATGGCCTATCGCTCGCACTTGGCGAATCCGGCGAGATCTGTATCAAAGGTCCGCAAGTCATGACGGGCTATTACCAGCAGCCTGAAGAGAACAAAAAGGCGTTCACCTCCGATGGCTTCATGCGCACCGGTGATATTGGCATCATGGACGAGCGCGGCTACACCAAAATCATCGATCGCAAGAAGGACATGATCATCGTTTCGGGATTCAATGTGTTCCCCAATGAACTTGAGAACGTCATTTCCCTGTGCCCAGGCGTTGTTGAGTGCGCAGCCATTGGCATTGCCGACGAAAAACAGGGCGAAGCTATCAAGGTTTTTGTGGTGAAAAATGACCCTACACTGACCGAAGACGATGTGAGCGCCTATTGCAAACAGCACCTTACCGGATACAAACGACCCAAATATATTGAATTTCGCGATGACTTGCCCAAAACCAACGTTGGAAAAATCCTCAGGCGTGAACTGCGAACCGCGACCTGAAGCGCTGCAGGGCTCGGTAGCTTCTGATGGCCAAGCCTGATTTACCCCCGGGAATGCAGGTTTTTGAGCGCGGCTGGCTCTCTGCAAACAATATTCTTTTCACCTCACC
>NZ_JBFUMJ010000009.1:0-103169 GCF_054049435.1 Polaromonas sp. P5_D5 | reverse complement strand
ACCATGGTGTTGATGGTGTTCTTGAGCTCCAGAATCTCGCCCTTCACGTCCACCGTGATCTTCTTGGAAAGGTCACCGGCCGCCACGGCGGTCGTCACCTCGGCAATGTTCCGCACCTGTGCCGTCAGGTTGGAGCCCATGGAGTTGACCGAATCGGTCAAATCCTTCCAGGTACCGGCCACTCCCTGCACGTCGGCCTGCCCGCCCAGTTTGCCTTCGGTGCCCACTTCTCGTGCCACCCGCGTCACCTCCGAGGCAAACGATCGCAACTGATCCACCATGGTGTTGATGGTGTTCTTGAGCTCCAGAATCTCGCCCTTCACGTCCACCGTGATCTTCTTGGAAAGGTCACCGGCCGCCACGGCGGTCGTCACCTCGGCAATGTTCCGCACCTGTGCCGTCAGGTTGGAGCCCATGGAGTTGACCGAATCGGTCAAATCCTTCCAGGTGCCGGCCACGCCCTGCACGTCGGCCTGCCCGCCCAGCTTGCCCTCAGTACCCACCTCGCGCGCCACACGCGTCACCTCCGAGGCAAACGATCGCAACTGATCCACCATGGTGTTGATGGTGTTCTTGAGCTCCAGAATCTCGCCCTTCACGTCCACCGTGATCTTTTTGGAGAGGTCGCCCGCCGCCACAGCCTTGGTCACCTCGGCGATGTTGCGCACCTGGCCGGTCAGGTTGGAGCCCATGGAGTTGACCGAGTCGGTCAAATCTTTCCACGTGCCGGCTACACCTTGCACATCGGCCTGGCCGCCCAGTTTGCCTTCGGTGCCCACTTCTCGTGCCACCCGCGTCACTTCAGACGCAAAAGACGAGAGCTGGTCCACCATGGTGTTGATGGTGTTCTTGAGCTCCAGAATCTCGCCCTTCACGTCCACCGTGATCTTCTTCGAAAGATCACCGGCCGCCACAGCCGTCGTCACCTCGGCAATGTTGCGCACCTGGCCGGTCAGGTTGGAGCCCATGGAGTTGACCGAGTCGGTCAAATCTTTCCACGTGCCGGCTACACCTTGCACGTCGGCCTGCCCGCCCAGCTTGCCCTCAGTACCCACCTCGCGCGCCACACGTGTCACTTCAGACGCAAAAGACGAGAGCTGGTCCACCATGGTGTTGATGGTGTTCTTGAGCTCCAGAATTTCGCCCTTCACGTCCACCGTGATCTTCTTGGAGAGGTCACCGGCGGCCACAGCTTTGGTCACGTCGGCGATGTTTCGCACCTGTGATGTCAGGTTACCGGCCATGAAGTTCACGTTGTCGGTCAGATCCTTCCAGGTACCGGCCACKCCCTGCACGTCGGCCTGCCCGCCCAGCTTGCCCTCAGTACCCACCTCGCGCGCCACCCGTGTCACTTCAGAGGCAAATGACCGAAGCTGATCCACCATGGTGTTGATGGTGTTCTTGAGCTCCAGAATCTCGCCCTTCACGTCCACCGTGATCTTCTTGGARAGGTCACCGGCCGCCACGGCGGTCGTCACCTCGGCAATGTTCCGCACCTGTGCCGTCAGGTTGGAGCCCATGGAGTTGACCGAATCGGTCAAGTCCTTCCAGGTGCCGGCCACGCCCTGCACGTCGGCCTGCCCGCCCAGCTTTCCTTCGGTACCCACCTCGCGCGCCACCCGCGTCACCTCGGCCGAGAAGGTTCCGAGCTGCTCCACCATCTTGTTGATGATCATGGCCGTACGCAGGAACTCACCTTCCAGCGCCTTGCCTTCTGCTTCGAGGGCCATGCTCTTGGACAGATCGCCCTGGGCGACGGCACCAATCACACGCGCCACCTCGCTGGTCGGATGAACCAGATCCGCTATCAGGGAATTGATGGATTCGGCAGAGTCGCGCCAAAAGCCGGAGGCATCGGGCACAAATGCGCGCTCTTTCAGGCGGCCCTCCTTTCCGACCACCCGGCTCAATCGCTCCAGCTCCCGCGCCATCCGGACATTCTCGGAAACCACATCGTTAAATGCATCTGCAACCTTGCCCGGTACACCCGTCCAGTCCTGCGGCAACGACGCATGCACATCGCCCTTCTTAAGGTCGGTCAACGCTGCGAGAATAATTTTTGTCTGATCCGCTGCCGTATCGGCGTCATCAAGCACGGTATTAATCGCGACAGCATTTTCCAGCCAGAAGCCGGATAATTTTTCTTCCGGCAGACGGCGACTCACTCGCGCCGTAGAGCGGGATTTGGCAGCAAGTCCCTTGCAGCGGCTGGTGGTCGCCGCCGTCATAGCCGACAGCTGATTGAATTCAGCGGCGATCTTTCCGTAGACGCCTTCCCACTCCGTCGGCAGTGTGACTGCGAGTTCGCCCCGCCGTAGTGCGCTGAGGGATTTGAGAATGAACTTGAGTTCGGTGTCGCGCTCCACCACGGCCAGCTTGGCTAGTGCCTCCATATCATTCATCCTGTATTGAAGGTAACGTTTTGTAGAAACGGCTGACGAGATTACTCGCGAACATTCAGAATGACAACACAAAGCCCTCACTATTTACCGAAGGGCGCGGCAATCTGCAGCATGCCTGTCACAACCTTTCATCTGTAGGTTTTGGCTTACATACCCCTCCGTTCTAACGCTGTATATTTTGAAGTTACGCCTTGAAAATATCGCAGCAAGATGTATTCAAAAAGCGGCGCGGCCCTGCAGCCAACCCTGCAGTTTTCTGGAGCATTTTCGACGGCACGATCACCATGAATGTTCAATTCCACAGCACATCAATCCAGGAAACGGCATTGGAAAGATGCGTGACGGAGGCGGCGCAATACGCACTCCTGCGGCGGCTCGCTCCCGTGATCCGTCACAATATGGCGGGTACGCTGCAACCGATTGCCATGGTTGCGGCCATGCTGGAAAGGCGACTCCAAAAAACAGACACAGATCCGGAAACGCTGCTGCGAAATGCACGCGACATCGTGGCGCTGTCCAAAGAGGCAGCTGCATCCTGTGTTGATTTGATGGGCTGGCTTGCCCCCCGGGAAAACAAGTCAGTCAAAGCCGGAAAAGGCATTGCGGAGTGTCTGGGCATGGTGGCAACCCAGCTCTCGTTCAAGGGCATTTCCATTGTCGACAACACCAGCCAGGTCGATGTCGAGCTGTCCCAGTCGGCGCTGCGCAATGTGTTAACTGCCGCGATCATTACCCTGACCGACACGGCCACCGGACCCAGGGCACTGCTCATGGAAACTGAATTCACCGATGGTTTCTTTTCCGTTCAGGCTTCATTGAATGAGCCGAATGCGTCCGCGCCTGCGCGGGTGCCTGAGAAGTCGTCGTATCGGCAACTTGAATGGCATGACCTGGAAGCATTGGCGCTGCGGGAAGCCGTGCGTCTGACTCGTACGGAAAATCGGATTGCGCTGCTATTTGAAACATCCCCAACAACGCCGGACAGGCTGGCCGAAGTGGCACAAGCCTGACCAAATCCTTTTGGGCTCCCGCTTCCTCCCTTCCTCCTTCTTTTCGGCGATAAATGTAGGACGATGGAGCATATGACCCAATTGCCTGTTTTCCACTGGCACACTGAGACCATGAGCAGCTTTCAAACCCTCGTGGTCGCCTGTTGCCTGGCATTCGGCACATCCCTGCTGCCGGTTGCCGCGCAAGCGCAGCAAGCTCCAGTTGTTTCGGCGGAACCCCACGCCGCTGCCCTGCTCGAAAAGCACATGGCGTTGGCAGGACAGCTGGCGCAGAACGCCTACCACAGGCCGCTTTTTCTGGAGTCTTCAGAAGGCACCAACACGGTCAGTGGAAGTGCATATGCTGTACTGAATTCCCCTTTCAATACGGTTAGCGCCACGTTCAAAAGTCCCAATCGCTGGTGCGAAATGCTGATGCTCCACATCAACACCAAATACTGCCACGCCAGTTCGGACAGCAGCCCCAGCACTCTGAAAATGAACATCGGCAAAAAAACCGCGCAGCAGCTGGAGGACGCATTCGCGTTGCAATTCAACTATCGGCTGACCGCCAGTTCTTCCGACTATCTGGGTGCCCAACTCAACGCCGACAAAGGTCCGCTGGGAACCAGCAACTACCGAATCGAATTGCAGGCAGTTGCACTACCTGGTGGAAAAACCTTCATCCATTTGGGTTATTCCTATGGCTACGGCATCACCAGCCGCCTGGCCATGCAGGGCTACCTTGCCACCGTGGGCAATGGAAAAGTGGGATTCACCCAAATACGGCAAGACCAGAACATGACACATGTAGGCGGAATGCGCGGCGCGGTAGAGCGCAACACCATGCGTTACTACCTGGCGATCGAAGCCTACCTCGCCGCTGTGGACAAACCAGCCGCGCAGCAACTTGAAGCGCGCATGCTGCATTGGTTTGATGCCACGGAACAGTACGCACGGCAGCTTCATGAGGTAGACAAGAACACTTATCTCACCATGAAAAGGGCTGAGTACCAGCGGCAGCAGGCCGCCCTGTAAGCTATTGCGCTGAGTGCCCGCGCGAGCTGGAGCTGTGTTTAAACCGCCTGCGGTGGCACGTTTGTCGCCGGCTCGCGGATCGGTAGCGTCGGCTCCAGCGGTGGATCATTGACCTCAGGGGGCGTGCCTGGCGCAGGAGGAATAATCACCGGCGGCACCTCGGTGGGAACATGGATGCCAGGGGTGCCGGGACTGGGTTCCGGAACGGGAACATGAAGTCGCATAGGATGCTCCGGGGCCAGGGAGTTATCTGATCCAGCGTGGCAAGTGCGAACCGGCGCGGCGACGCAACTGTGATCGCAGCATGATCATGGCCAAGGCGCCGGCGGCGGCGGCCATCAATGCCGAACGGCACGGGTATTCCGCGACCTGGGTTCGAAAAGAACCCATAAGAGGGGCCCGCTTGTCGCCGGCCCGGACTGCCGGCGGCCGGGTCACCTGGGCGTCGGACGGAAAACCGCCTGTTCCATGGACTTGCTCCGCCAATACTGCCTCTTCGGCGGACGGAAAAATATCTTCCGACAACTTGCGTTGACCTGCACCGGAACGGTAAACAGGGTCCTCTGTGGACTGGCCGGTTAACACTGCAGATTCGTTCATGCCGTCCTCCTTCAGGCTCGCTGGAGCGCGGATTCGTCATTCGCAACCTGGTCCAGTTTTTGGCTTTGAGTCACGCAGTAAGCAAGCAGGCAGTCAATTTCAGTCGATTTGTCAAATACCGCATCGACACCCAACTCCGCACAGCGCCTGCGCATTTCGGGTGTTGCGTAGTTACTGAATACCACTATTTTTTGAAGCGGCCTGCGGGCGCGGCAAGCCTGCAACACCCCGAGACCGCTACCTTTCTTGAGAAAGAGGTCGACGATGGCCAGATCCCATTGCGCGTCGTTGCGCGTCAACCACTCTGCCCCCTGCTCTTCAGAATCAGACGTGCCAACCGCTTCCACCGGAGCGAGTTCTTCCAGCGTACTGATCAGGTTTTCGCGGATGGTCGGGTTGTCCTCTACGACATAGGTTTTCATTTTTGGCAACGTCATCGGCGTATCCCCGTCTGTAACTGGGCATGGATGTCTTTCATGGCTGCAAATTTAAGCGAAGCGTCTTCCGGTTTCTGCCGGAGGGACGAGCATGCCCGTGTAGGAGAAAAGGCCAGCGCGCCGCCAAAGGCGCCTGAAACCTGACGTCCACATGAACACTTTGCACACGCTAAAACGGTAAGCCATGTCTTACGCAAGGAGAAGAAAGGCCTTACAGGGTGCACCGGCATCCGGCTACCGGATATGGATCTGCCGGCCCGTATGGTCTATGCACCAGACAACGACACCGGGACACAACCGGTGGAGCGCAAACCACACGGGGAATCACCATGAAACTGATGGGCGGACTTTTGGCAGGCATGGCAGCAGGATTGCTCACCGCCTGGCGAATTCATGCAAGCCCCCGGGATATCGACCTCGTCCATGCATTTCTCACCGCGCTTGTCTGCGCAGCAAGCCTGTTTTTGTGTTCAATGCTGTTGCCCGATGGCCTTGCCGACGCACTTCAGGAACTCATGGGCTGGTGCCTGGCCGGCACCGTTGCCGCACTGGCACTGCTGGCCTGCGTGAAGGGGCTGGAAGGTTTACTCGATACGTGACGGCCATATTTGCGCCGGCCAAACCGCCGGCCCGCCTGCGACAGAAAGCTCCAGGTGCACTCTCATTTCACCGCCCCCGACGCCCTCTTTTAAGAAGAAAGATTTTTCATGCCGCCATCCAAGCGCAACGCTATCAACCCTGGCCGAAATGCGGAAGGTGCAAAAGACAAAAAGTCGCAGCTTGAGGGGTTCTCCACCGGCCCGGCCGCGGCCCTGACCACCAACCAGGGCCTGCAGATTCCGGACAACCATAACTCGCTGAAGGCGGGCGTGCGCGGCCCTACCCTGCTGGAGGATTTCATCCTTCGCGAAAAAATCACCCATTTCGACCACGAACGCATTCCGGAACGCGCCGTCCATGCACGAGGCTCCGCTGCACATGGGTACTTCAAACCCTACAAGTCGATGGTGCAATACACCAGCGCTGCCTTTCTCCAGGACCCGGACGTGGAAACGCCGGTATTTGTGCGGTTTTCTACCGTGGCCGGCTCCAGGGGCTCGGCGGATACTGTGCGTGACGTGCGCGGGTTTGCCGTGAAGTTTTACACCTCCGAGGGAAATTACGACCTTGTCGGCAACAACATTCCCGTTTTCTTTATCCAGGATGCCATCAAGTTTCCGGACCTGATCCATGCGGTCAAGCCGGAGCCGCACCATGAAATGCCCCAGGCGGCCAGTGCCCACGACACGTTCTGGGATTTTGCTTCGCTGATGCCTGAAACTACACACATGCTGATGTGGGCCATGTCAGACCGCGCCATACCGCGCAGCCTCCGCATGATGGAGGGCTTCGGTGTCCATGCATTCCGTTTTATCAATGCCCGCGGCGATTCGCACTTTGTGAAGTTTCACTGGAAACCCAAGCTCGGCATTCACGGACTGGCATGGGATGAAGCCCAGAAGATTGCCGGCAAAGACGCTGACTTTCACCGGCGCGACCTGTGGGAGGCTATCGAAAGCGGCAATTTTCCCGAATGGGAACTGGGCGTTCAAATCGTGGACGAAGGCAAGGAGGACGAGCTGGGGTTCGACATCCTGGACCCGACCAAACTGATTCCGGAAGAACAGGTGCCCGTGCAGATCATCGGGAAGATGGTGTTGAACCGTAATCCCGACAATTTCTTTGCTGAAACCGAGCAGGTGGCATTCCACCCCGGCCACCTGGTGCCGGGCATCGATTTTTCCAATGACCCTCTGCTGCAGGGCCGCCTTTTTTCCTATACGGACACGCAGCTGTCACGCCTGGGCGGCGCCAATTTCCACGAGATTCCGATCAACCGCGCCGTCTGCCCGATGCACAACTTCCAGCGGGACGGCATGCACCGCCAGGCGATCAGCAAAGGACGGGTAGCGTATGAGCCCAATACGCTGGGCAATGGGACAGAGTTCAGGATCGATGGCGGAGCGCATGGCTTCCAGTCATACCCAGAACAGGTAGAGCCACCCAAAATAAGGCGCCGCAGCCCTTCATTCGACGACCATTTCTCCCAGGCGGCACTGTTCTGGAACAGCCAGAGCGCGGTGGAAAAAGACCATATCGTTGCGGCATTCCGGTTTGAGCTCTCCAAGGTGGAGGTCCCTGAAATACGCCAGCGCATGGTGGACAACCTGGCCCATGTGGACCTGAAACTGGCAACCCGTGTGGCAACCCCGCTGGGCATCAATCCGCCGGATCCCAAGGCTGCATCCGGCCGGCTGGGTTTCCGGGACTACCGCATCACCAGCAAGATCGAGGAAGACCCGGCATTGCGCATGGTGGGCCGCACCGGCGGCAGCGTCAAGACACGCAAAGTGGCCATCCTGGTAGCGGACGGCGTCGAAGCCGCAGCCCTCAAGCGCATCCAGCAAGACCTCCTGGACGCCGGTGCGCTGTGCAAACTCGTCGCGCCGCACCTGGGCACGGTCAGCACCTCGTCCGGCCGGCAGCTTGCGGTGGACCATACTTTCACGAATATGCCCTCCGTGATGTTCGACGCGGTGCTAATCCCCGGGGGAGGCGACAGCATAGGCACCCTGGCCGCCATGGGCGAAGCTGTGCATTTCGTGCTGGAGGCCTACAAGCATTGCAAAACGATTTGCGCCATCAACGACGGCGCCCAGCTGTTAAGCACCCTGGGTTTCAGTCTGGGCAAAGACCCGGAGCTGATTCACGTGCCGACGCCGGGAGTCCTGATAGCCGATGCACGCAAAGTGACTGAGGGGCAGGTTTCCCAAGACTTCATGACAGCCATCGCCCAGCATCGCCACTGGGACCGGCTGAATGTCGACGCCATCCCGGCGTGAGACTTCGAAGCCCGTTCAGGGACTCAGCGTGAGCCGGTGCACGTAGGTTGACGGGTTCATCTGCAACGGCCGGTATTGCACTGCGGCCCAGCGGTCCTTCATGTCGCGATAGCGCCCGGAAAACACCAGGCCGCTTTGCCCCGTCTGGTAAATGAAGCGTGAGTTCTCCAGGTCTGCGAGGTCATACACGGCCCGCAAAGAAGCGGCCTGCCTGTTGGCGAAAGGCGTCGCGTCCCCGGTCGCCCAGTACTGCCCCACGTTGACGGTAAAGGTATCGCCACCGGTGGGAACGCGGACATCAAAGAACTTAGCGAGCCAGGGCACGTTGCCAAATGGCTTGTGGGCAGACAGCGCGAAGTGCGCCCTGCCCCAGCTCCAGGCCTCTACGTCGTTCCCATAGGCTGCCTGGAGGCGATCCAGCGCCCGGTTCAGCGCAGCAGCAGACTGCGCCGCACAACCAGCGGTGCCGCACCATCCGGTGTCGTTACTCTCGAGAATGTCTTCCAGCGTGCTCCTGAAATGGCGCTTGCCGTAAAGGGCCTTGAACGTGGGCTCACCCAGTTTTGCACCGATGGTGCCCCGTGTCAGCTCGTCTACCCAGGCGGCAAACACCAGAGGTTCCGCCTGGTCGGCGCGCATGGTCCCGTCAAATCCCGCCATCTTGCGGCGTACTGCTTCTGCCAACGGATGGGCGGAAGACTGCGACAGCGTTTCCTGCAGGAAAGGCAAGAGCCGCACCGTGGCCGCCGAGTACTGGTCACCCTGTATTTTTTGCATGGACTCCATGGTGTGCCTGGGTGTGGCAGCCAGCAACTGTTCAATGCGGTTGTAGCGGTAAGGCACGGTCCAGTCCTGCCCGATGAAGAAGGGATAAGCAGGTGGCGTAATGCGCTGGTTCGCCGTAGACCACCAGCCCTTGGCCTCAATCGCCGGATTGGCGGCCTCGGGCGTCTGCGCATAAGGCACCCAGCCTGCCCAGTCGTAGCGCGCCTCCCACCCGGGGGACGGCGCGGTCCCGAGGATGTCGTTATCGGGTTTTCGCAGCGGTACCTTGCCGACCGCCTTGAAACCGGTTTGGCCGAAGACATCCGCGGTCACGACGTTTTGCATGGGCGAGTGATAGGCCGAAAATGCCGCAARCAACTCCTGGGCAGACTGTGCCCGGTTAGCGCGCAGGCCTGCCAGCACGGTCTGGTTGTCGGCATCCAGGGCACTCCAGCGCAACGCGATCACATATTTGCGGATATCAAGCAGGTCGGCGTGCGACTTCTGGACATCGCTGAGAACGGGGCCGTGGCGGCTTTCTCGCACATTGAGCACCACATCGGGTTGACCCTTCACCTTGATCGTCTCGCTACGAACCTTGAAGTCCTCCCAGGCCGTGTCGGCGTTTGCGCCGCCAGCATGGGGTACGCGGTACTGCTGCGCATTGGCAGGATTAATCTGCTCCAGGTACAAATCCTGCACATCCGGGGCGGTGTTGGTGAAGCCCCAGGCCACCTTCCCGGTATGCCCCATCACCACAAAGGGCAAGCCGGGCAATGTCGCGCCGATCACGTCCAGCGCCGGCGCGCTACCGCCGTTCGCTGTCTTGCCTTCGGATGCCTGCAGCCGCGCGAAATACCAGACAGCCGGCGCAGACAGCCCCAGATGCGGGTCGTTGGCGAGCAGCGGCTTGCCGCTGTCGGTGTGGGAGCCCGCCACCACCCAGTTATTGGAGCCTTTGCCCCCTACGTTACCGAGTGCCAAGGCCCAATCGTTGATGTTCGAAGCCAGGGCTGCGACGTCCAGTGGTCGATTTTCAGCCTCAAATAGCCTCCTAGACCTTGACTGACGGGCGCTGGAAGCTATCTTTTTAGTAGCATCCGGGAGGTCGGACCGGTAAACGCCCAAGCCCGCATACAGCTTGGAAAAGTCCACTTTCGAGGCAGGCTGTTCGCCTGGGTAAGGCGGAAACAACTGCTGGAGTTCTGCGGGCTTCAGCAGCCGGGCCGCCGACAGGCGCGCGAACTCGGTGCCCCAGTTGCCGCCGAGGTCCAGCGCCATCATCAGCGACCATGCGACGCTGTCAGTGGGAGACCAGGCTTTGCCGGAAAGGCCTCCAGGTTTGACGCCCACGATATGGAACTCGGGAGACAGCGCCTGCGAAGAGCCTTGATAAAAAGCATTGATGCCGTCGCTGTAGGCCTGCATCGCATCGCGCCCCTCGGCCGGAAGGTTCTGCCATTGGCGCTCGGCGGCCTGCACAACACCCAGGGTGCGCAGCAACTTGTCGGTGTCAAGTGTGGCCGGGCCAAACACCTCGGACAGCTCACCGTGCATAACCCGCCGGTTGAACTCCAGCTGCCAGCCACGCTCCTGTGCATGGACATAACCAAGGGCAAACCAGGCGTCGTGGGGCGACTGGGCCTTGATGTGGGTGACATCCGCGGTGTCACGGGCAACCGATACGGGGCCACGCAAGCCCGCGGTCTGGAGTTCACCGTCGAGTGTCGGGAAGGTCCGGTAAATATAGAAACCCGCCACGGTGGTTGCGATCAGCAGCAACACCAGCAGCGCAGCAGAAATGCGTTTGAACCAGACCATCATGTTCCATCGGGTGATACGGATAGCGCAGCCAGGTGCCCATGGCGATGAGCAGTTGGCATGCCAGGCAGAATCTGGTCGGCCCTGCCGGAAAGACGCTATTTTGTTTGAAGATGGACTTTGCCGTCAGCAAACTTGAAACTGACGGTAGGCACCGTGAAGTCTTCAAAGGGAGCGCCCAGAGCAATCTCACCCTCTTGCAGCAACACACATTCCTGTCGGCGCAATGCCACGACAGCTGCGCTGTCGGAAAATCGCACCCAGGTGCCGTAACTGCTGACATCTTCAAGGTAAAACTTGCCGGCACGCCATTCAATTCTGGCGTGCCTGCGGGAAACGCGCGGATCTTGAACCACAAATTGCGCGTCGTGGTCTCGCCCCAGGAAAATCGGCAGCTCACCCGAGGCGAACTCGGTATTGATGTCCAGCCAGCACAACTCGATCGACGCCAGAGCCAGGGGCTGCGGGGCCGAGTGCGCCGTCAGGCTGGAAGGTACGGTAAATGATTCGGTCATGACTTCTGCCTGCCATTCGATGCGGTGGACCAGGCAGGCTTCGGTGCGGCCACGAATGTCCATGGCGCCAAGATTTCGGGAGCGTACGAGTGTGTCGGCTGGCAGCTTTTCGATGACGGCTTCGGTCGCGAGTATCTGGTCCGGGCCGGACAGATCGCTCAACCGGGAGGCCACATTGACGGCGTCGCCGAAGCAATCGCCGTCCTGCTCGACAATTTCACCCCGTGCCACGCCCAGCTGCAGCCGCATCTTGAGGTGCTCGGGCCAGTTCCGGATACGGTCGCGGTGAACCCGCTGCAGCTCGGTTACGGCGTCAACGGCGTCTGCGTTGTCTGGAAACACCACCAGCACACCGTCGCCCAGGTATTTCACAACGTGGCCGCGATAGGCCACGCTGACCTTGCCTATCCACTGCGTCAAACGTGTGATGGCCTGAGTTGCCTTGGCATTGCCCAGCGATTCAAAAACCCCGGTGCTTCCGGTGAGATCGGCAAAAACGACGGTGACTTCTGCCATAGGGTCTATGTAACTGCTTGTAGCTATCTTGCGCAATTAAAACATAAGCATGATTACGACAAGAAGAAATTGCGTGCCAAGACCCGCAACTGTAACTAAATGTTTTAATCTTCCATCCATCAGCAGCGTTGAACCAGGCGGCTCAAGCCACGGCGGCTTTTAGCTGAATGGCCTTGAATTCCAGAAATTCTTCAAAACCATAAACGCCGTTTTCGCGGCCATTACCCGATTGTTTGTAGCCACCAAACGGCGCCTGACCGTTGAAAGGTCCGCCATTGATATCCACCTGTCCCGTGCGCAAGCGGCGCGCCACTTTCATGGCCCGTTCGTCGGTGCCGCCCCACACCGCACCGCCAAGACCGTAAATGGTGCTATTGGCAATCGACACCGCCTCGTCCTCATCGTTGTAGGAAATAACGACCAGGACCGGGCCGAAAATTTCTTCCTGTGCCAGCGTGTCAGTTGCCTTGATCCCCAGGATGGTGGGTTGGACAAAATAGCCCTGCGCAAAATCAGGCGCCTCAGCACCGCCGGCAATCACATCCGCACCTTCTTCAATGCCGGTTCGGATAAAACCGAGGACGCGGTCACGCTGGGCTGCACTGACCAGCGGTCCGAGTTTGCTGGTTTCCACCAGGCTGGGGCCGATACTGAATTTCGCGACAGCTGCCTGTGCGAGCGCCTTGGCTTCCTCGTAGCGCCCGGCCGGCACCAGCATGCGGGTGTGGGCCGAACAGGTCTGGCCGCTGTTGAGCATGCAGGCCGATACAGTGCCTTTGACCGCAGCTTCGAAATTTGCATCTTCCAGGATGACACTGGCCGACTTCCCGCCGAGCTCGAGCGCTACCCGCTTGACCGACTGGCTGGCCAGTTCGCTCACACGTTTGCCTGCCCGGGTAGAGCCGGTAAAGCTCAGCATGTCGACTTCGGGATGCGTTGCCAGCACCTCGCCCACCACGGGGCCTACACCGTTGACCAGGTTGAACACACCGGGCGGCAGGCCGGCCTCATGAATGATTTCAGCCAGGATCATGGCGTTGACCGGGGCGATTTCGCTGGGCTTGAGCACCACGGTGCAACCTGCCGCCATGGCGGGGGCGATCTTGAGTGTGATCTGGCTGAGCGGGAAATTCCAGGGCGTGATGCACCCCACGACACCGATCGGCTCGCGTACCACGAGCGAGTTGCCGACCTGCTTTTCCCATTCGAACTGGCGGGCCACCTTGGCAAAGTTTCCCCAGTGCCATGCGGGCCCTCCTACCTGGACGGCCCGGGCCATCTTCAGGGGCATGCCCACCTCGCGCGCAATGGCCACGGCCAGGTCTTCGATGCGGGCCTTGATGCCGGCGGCCACCTTATCCAGGTAAGCAGCGCGCGTCTCGACGGGCAACGTAGACCATCCGTCAAACGCAGCCCGGGCCGCCAATACCGCAGCTTCTGCTTCCCCGACCGTACCGGACGGCACGGTTGCCATCACCTCTTCGGTACTGGAATCATGGACAGGAAGGGTCTCCGAAGACTGGGCTTTGACCCATTGTCCGTTGATGTAATGCGCGGGATAGGCGGTCATTGTGGTGTTCATGTTGGGTCTGGCTGGGGCTGAAAAGTTGAGCGAATGGTGGAAGGGTGACTTTTGTCTACAGCTGAAACTTAATGTAAGTCTAAAGATTTAAACGCTGTTCAATACCAGAATCGACTTGACATCTAGTTACTAACTCCTTGATTCATTTGTTGTTTTGCGTTAACCATTTCACACAAAACGTCTTGCAAATGAACCGCCGCAGTCTTAATCTAACAGAACAAACCGTTCCTCGGGAACGTGAACAAATACCCTACGGATGCCCGGTAGAAAGTTGTGAGACACATGCGCTGGTTAAAACCGAATCTGAAAAGCAGTTTCATGGCTTTGCTGGGCACTGGTGAAGTCACTGCTTCCGTTCTGGAAGACCGCACCGAAGAAATCCGCCAATTCATCCTGGATGAGCTTGGCGAGTTTGGTGAAAAGCACTACCCCAAGATCACGCGCCGCGTGCGCTACGCCCAAGACGTTCAAGGCCTGTGGTACACACGCGGCGACATCATGGCGGTGCTTGCTGCCATGCATGGCGAAACAGTTGCCCGCGAAAAAGTCAGCCGTATCAGCGACAAATTCAAGGGCATGCTGCCGCGCGGCCTCAGTTCCCGGTCCAGCCCCCTGACAACCTGACCTTCCAGCTTTCAGTTTTTTCGCTTTTTCCGCCTGTTTTTTCCGTTTTCTTCCTGGCCTCCAAGGCTATTTTTAAACCAGCTTCGTGCTGGTTTTTTTTTGCCCTGAACATCGCCGCCGGCAGTCAAGCTCAGCCAGGGCCAGCGTTTTAACGCCGGTTAGTGCTGGTGGCCCCAGAGCAGGAAGGCATCCCGGTCTTCTACCACCAAGGTGGTTTTGCAGCCCACCGGCAGCAGCACCTTGGTCGGCACGTGGCCGAACGGCAGGCCGGTCAACACGTGTGCCTTCACCTGCCCTTGAAGCCAGGCGATGGCGGTATCCAGCTTGAAGCCCTTGTCATTCGGCGCCAGCTTGTAGTTGGTGAACTGGCCAAAAACAATCGCCTTCTGCTGCGCCAGAATGCCGGCTTGCAACAGCTGCGTGAGCATGCGCTCCACCCGATAAGGGTGTTCGCCGACATCCTCAACAAACAGGATGCCGCCTTTGACGGCCGGCAGATAAGGCGTTCCCACCAGCGCAGACAGGATGGCGAGGTTACCACCCCAGAATACCGCGTCTTTAATGGTGAATCCGGCTCCAGCCTTTGCACCACGAGCGGAAGAAGCTATTAAATTCATAGCAGACTTGGGCAACTGCCAGCCGGTGCCTTCGCCCTGCCCCGTGATCAGGTCGTCAAAGCAGGCTTCCATGATGTCGTCAGGTGCTTCCGCGCCAAAATCATCTAACGAAGGACCTGCCCAGGTCATCGCGCCGGTTTTGGCCAGCAAGGCCATCTGAAAGGCTGTGAAGTCGCTCAGGCCCACAAAACGCGTGCCTCCGGCAGCAGCTTTGGCGACCGCCTTGTAGTTGATCTTCGGCAGGATGCGGGTGAGGCCGTAGCCGCCGCGGGAGATCAGGGCGATGTCGGCCCCACTGGCTGCCGCACGGTGAATAGAGGCAAGCCGGGTTTCGTCGTCGCCGGCAAAACGCTGATGCTGCGCCAGTGCATCGGTATCGATTTCAACTTCATGCCCCTGGGACTCGAGGCGCTTCACGCCACGCTTGAAAGCTGCTTTGTCGCGCACCGCGCTGGAAGGGGAATAGATGTAGATATGTTTTTTCACGGATGCAAGTATCCCATCCCGCGAAGACCTTCGCCCCTTCCCTGCCGCGGATAGCAGCAGGTATAAACGGGTCAACCATGTTCCTTTACCTGCTTGACCTCTTCGGCGTTGCCGTGTTTTCAGTGAGTGGCGCACTGGCGGCAGGACGCCTGCAGCTTGATTTGCTGGGCGTGCTGGTCCTGGCCTCGCTGACGGCCATCGGCGGAGGCACCCTGCGGGACTTGCTGATGAACCGGCACCCGGTGTTCTGGATGGCCGACCCCACCTACCTGCTGGTGATCTGCGCGGCGGCACTGGGCACAGTGCTTTATGTGCAGCTCCTGCCGATTCCTGCGCAGGCCCTGCTGGTGGCCGATGCCTTCGGCCTGGCCCTGTTTGCCCTTTCAGGTGCGCAGCTGGCCGAGGCAGCGCGGCTGTCGCCCATCATCGTGGTGTTGATGGGCACCATGACCGGTGTGGCCGGCGGCGTGATGCGCGACATCTGCAGCAACCAGATCCCCCTGCTGCTGCGCCAGGACATTTATGCCAGCGCGGCGATTGCCGGAATTGTGCTGTACCTGGCTCTGAAGACGCTGGGCCTGAAACCCTCCTGGGCGTTCAGTATCGGGCTGGTGGCCGTGGCAGCGCTGCGGCTGAGCGCTATCTTCCTGGGCTGGCACTTGCCGGTCTTCAAGCTGGCGGGCTGAAAAAACGCGCGGCTTGCTGCGCAATCGGCTCACCGTGCTCTTGCACAAAGTGGCCGGCCCGCGGCAGCATCACGGGCTCGCCGCAACCGCGGATCAGGGCTTGCAGTTCTTTCATAACGGGCGGGCCCAGCACCGGGTCTTGCGCACCCACCACCATCCATGTCCGGCCGGTCCAGTCGTTGTGCCAGAAGGCGCGCGCCTGGCGTGAAATGGCCGCGCCGTCAGCATCAGGAGCATCCGGCACCATGGGCGGGAACGCGCGCAGCGCGGCGCGATGCCCTTTGTCCGGGAACGGCGCGTTGTAGGCGGCGCACTCTGCGGGGCTCATCTGCAGGTTGCCGCGCGCAAAAAGGCGCGCCACATCAAACTCGGGATTTTTGGCGCACATCTCGCGCCAGGCCACAAAGCCTGCAGGCAAGGGGGCATCCCCAGTGCCCAGCAGAGTGTTCATGACCAGCAGGCCCTTGTAGCGATGCCGCGCGGCCATCGGCAGTGTCAGGCCCAGCAGGCCACCCCAGTCCTGCACCACCAGCACGACGTTTTGCAGGTCCAGCTTTTCCACCAGCTCGAGCAATATTTGCCGGTGGGCGCTGAAGCTATGAAAGCTGTCCTTCTTGGGCTTGTCACTTTTGCCAAACCCGACCATGTCCGGGGCAACAACGCGGTGCCCGGCTTGCAGCAGCGGCGGGATCATCTTGCGATAAAGATAGCTCCAGGCCGGGTTGCCGTGCAGGCACAGAAAGGTCAGGCCGCCTCCTTCGCCCTTGTTCCCACTGCCGCCTTCGTCGAGGTAATGCATGCGCAGCCCCTGCAGCGCCGGCAGGTCGCTCACATAACGGGGCTGCCAGGGGTAGCCCGGCAGGGCCTCAAACGCGACGTCGGGCGTGCGCAATGCATCGTCACGCAGCGGATGGGCCAGCCGTGATGCCTCGCGCTGCTCATCCCTGCGCCGGCGAAAAAACTCCTGCAGCAGTGCGCTGCATTCCGCAGCCAGCACCCCGCCCTGCAGGTGGGTCTGGTGGTTCAGCCGGGACTCGGAAAACAGGTCGATGACCGAGCCGGCGGCGCCGGTCTTGGGATCGGTCGCGCCGAACACCACGCGTTTGAGCCGGGCATGCAGCATGGCGCCGCTGCACATGGCGCAAGGTTCCAGCGTCACAAACAGTTCGCAATCGTCCAGCCGATAGTTACCCAGCGCCTGGGCCGCCGCACGCAACGCCACGATCTCGGCATGTGCTGTCGGGTCGTGCCCGTCCACCGGGGCGTTACGGCCCGTGGCAATGATCTCGCCACGCCGCACCACCACTGCGCCCACAGGCACTTCACCCGACCCGGCTGCCTGACGGGCCTGCGCAAGCGCCTGCTGCATGAAGATGATGTCATTCATTTGCTATTATTTTCATAGCTGCTTGCGCTCGTCCTGCAAGGGCCATGGCCTGTTTCTTATTGAATTACTTGTCGTCCTGCGACGGCCGGGGCTGCTGCATCAGGCTTTCCACGGACTGTTTGACCTGCTGCTGCACTTGCCGGCTTTGTTCTTGCGGCGTGGCGCCGCCAGAGACTGCAGGCACGCCGGCCGCCGGTGGGCCGGCCAGTTGGCTGCCCAGCTGCTTCTTGACCAGGAACCCCACGATGGCCAACACGACCAACAAGCTCACGATGCTGAACATGGCGCGCATTTCAGGCCTCCGTTGGCGTGTTGCTTGTGCCGGCCATGCCCAGGCGGGCCATCCAGTTGGCCAGGCCGCGCTCGTTTTCATTGCCGGCCGCGTAAATGGCCTTCATCGCTGCGTGGGACTCGGGCCTGTGCTGGTTGATCTTGACCTTGCATTGCAGATCGGTCACCTGCAATTCAAAGGCCACAATGCCGGCCAGCATTTTGTGGGCAAACTCTTCGCCCAGGCCGCGCCACTGCTCGGCGTAGGGTGGTTCGTGGTCGCCAATCAGCTTTTTAAGCAGGCGGTCTTTTGCCAGGGGATCTTCGATCAGCGTGGCCTGCACGGTGCAATGCACGGCCAGGTAGTTCCAGGTCGGCACCCGCGCCAGATCCGGGTAGACCTTGGGCGACAGGTAGGCATGAGGCCCGAGAAAGGTGGCCACGGCCTGCGGTCGTGCCTGCAGGTAGCGCCAGTGCGCATTGGGCTTGGCCACATGGCCCAGCAGCACCAGCTGATCGCCGCGATCTTCCAGATGCAAGGGCAAATGCGTGACATACGGAAGACCAGCGTCATCGACACTGATCAAGCTGGCAAAGGGGTGTTCCTGGATCAGCGCCGCAGCCTTTGCGCGGTCGCCTTTGAATTGGGGCGGCATGTACATGGGCTGAAGCATAGGCCAAAAAACGGATTTGGCGGCGGCTTGATCAGCCGGAAATTTCCCCGGAATCTGTTACCGCGGGCTCAGGGGCGCAATGGCCAGCGGGCCAGTGGAACGTGCAGCGTCTGGCCGATCAGGCTGCGCACAAGGATAAACTCGCCGGCCGTCCAGGTGATGGGCTCGACCACTTGTTCGGCCACCGCGCGGTCGTCATAGAGCAAAGTGACATGGGGCGTGTAGGCCGGTTTCGCCCAGCGCCCCAGCCCGGCCTTGGTCATCTCAATGCCCAGCGCCCGCTGGAACGCCATCAGGTCGGCAAGGCCAGCGTCACCGCGCAGGACAAAAGGCCGGTTGCGCGGAGAACTGGAGAAACTTGCGGCCCGGTCAAAGGTGACAGAGAACGGCTGCGATTTGACCGCAGCGGCAGCTTGGCCCGCCATATCGACAACGCCTTGGGGCAGGCCCGCGTAATCGCCCAGATGGTGGAGCGTGATGTGAAAGCGCCCGGTTTTCAGCGGTGCACCATGCAGGCCGTGTTCTGTCCGCAATTGCCGGGCACACTGCGCAATACGCTCGGCGGTCTCAGCATCAGGAAAGAGCGCGAAAAACAGCCGGTCCGTCGGCGCCGGCGTGTCATCAAAGCCGGGTAATGCGGATTGCCCGGACATGGGTCTCAGCTCCTCATTCCCACTCAATCGTAGCCGGCGGCTTGCTGCTCACGTCGTAGGTCACGCGGTTGATGCCGCGCACTTCATTAATGATGCGGCCCGAGACCTTTTTGAGCAGCGCGTAAGGCAGCTCGGCCCAGTCGGCCGTCATGAAGTCGCTGGTTTGCACCGCGCGCAGGGCCACCACGTAGTCGTAAGTCCGGCCGTCGCCCATCACGCCCACGCTTTTCACCGGCAAAAACACAGTGAAAGCCTGGCTGGTGAGGTCGTACCAGGTTTTACCCGTCGCGGCATCCTTGAAGTTGCGCAGCTCTTCGATGAAGATCGCATCGGCACGGCGCAAGAGGTCTGCATACTCCTTCTTGACTTCGCCCAGGATGCGCACGCCCAGGCCGGGGCCGGGAAATGGATGGCGGTACACCATGTCGTGCGGCAACCCGAGAGCGACGCCCAGTTCGCGGACTTCATCCTTGAACAACTCGCGCAAAGGCTCGAGAAGCTTGAGACCCAATTGCTCAGGCAGACCGCCGACGTTGTGATGGCTCTTGATGGTGACGGCTTTTTTGCTTTTGGCGCCGCCGGATTCGATCACGTCGGGGTAAATCGTGCCCTGGGCCAGCCATTTGGCGCCCTTGTGGCCGCCGGTGCCGGCCTTGAGCCGGGCCGCTTCGGCCTTGAACACCTCAACGAACTCGCGGCCGATAATCTTGCGCTTGGCTTCGGGTTCGCTGACGCCTGCCAGGTGGCCGAGGAACTGGTCGCTTGCATCGACACGGATCACGTTGGCGTGCAGCTTGCCGACAAACATCTCCATGACCATGTCGCCCTCGTTCAGGCGAAGCAGGCCGTGATCGACGAACACGCAGGTCAGTTGGTCGCCGATAGCGCGGTGGATCAGCGCCGCAGCCACTGAGGAGTCAACACCACCGGAAAGGCCCAGGATGACTTCCTCGTCACCCACTTGCGCGCGGATTTTCTCGACCGCCTCGCTGATGTAATCGCCCATGACCCAGTCCTGGCGGGTGCCGCAAATGCCCAGCACGAAGCGTTTGAGGATGGCGTTGCCCTGCTTGGTGTGCGTGACTTCGGGGTGAAATTGCACCGCGTAAAAACGGCGGTCTTCATCGGCCATGCCGGCGATGGGGCAGGAATCGGTCGAGGCCATGAGCTTGAAGCCCGGCGGCATTTCGGTGACCTTGTCGCCGTGGCTCATCCAGACGTCGAGCATGCCCTGGCCTTCGGGCGTGGTGTAGTCGGCGATATCCTTGAGCAGGGCGGTGTGGCCGCGGGCCCGCACGTCGGCGGAGCCAAACTCGCGTTTGTGGCCGCCTTCGACCTTGCCGCCCAGCTGGTGCGCCATGGCCTGCATGCCGTAGCAGATGCCCAGCACCGGCAAGCCCAATTCAAACACCGCTTGCGGCGCCTTGTCGGTGGTTTCTTCGTAGATGCTGGCGTGGCTGCCGGACAGGATGATGCCCTTGAGCGTGCCGTCTTTGGCGTATTCGCGGACCCAGTCGTCGCTGACGTCACAGGGATGAACTTCGCAAAATACATGGGCGTCGCGCACGCGGCGGGCGATCAGCTGGGTGACCTGGGAGCCGAAATCAAGAATGAGTATTTTCTGGTGCTGCATTGAATTAATCAGTCGCTGCCAACGGCCTTAAAAGAAGAATCAATTTTCCGACGGGCCGCCCCTAGGAAAATTAGCCCCCTTGGGGGGCAGCGCAGTACACGAAGTGACAAGCGTGGGGGCCCTAATCAGCCCGGTAGTTCGGCGCTTCCTTGGTAATCTGCACGTCGTGGACATGGCTTTCGCGGATGCCGGCGGAGGTGATCTCCACGAACTCGGCCTTGTCTCGCATGTCCTCGATGGTGGGGCAACCGCAGTAGCCCATGCTGGCCCGCAGACCGCCGGCCATCTGGAACACGATGGCGACCATGGAGCCCTTGTAGGGCACGCGGCCTTCAATGCCTTCGGGGACCAGCTTGTCGGCGTTCGGGTTGCCGGTGCTGGACTCCTGGAAATAACGGTCTGCGCTGCCTTGCTGCATGGCGCCAATGCTGCCCATGCCGCGGTAGCTCTTGTAGCTGCGGCCCTGGAACAGGATCACTTCACCCGGCGCTTCTTCGGTGCCGGCGAACATGCCACCCATCATCACCGTGTTGGCGCCCGCCGCGATGGCCTTGGCGATATCGCCGCTGTAGCGGATGCCGCCGTCTCCGATCAACGGAACGCCGGTGCCGCGCAAAGCCGTGGCGACGTTGTCGATGGCCATGATCTGCGGCACGCCCACACCCGCAACGATGCGGGTGGTGCAGATGCTGCCGGGGCCGATGCCGACCTTGACGCCGTCGGCGCCGGCTTCCGCCAGTGCCAGCGCCGCAGCGCCGGTGGCGATGTTGCCGCCAATCACATCAACTTTGGGGTAGTTCTGCTTGACCCAGCGGACCCGGTCGAGCACGCCTTTGCTGTGGCCGTGGGCGGTGTCCACCACAATGGCGTCGACGCCGGCTTTGACCAGCGCCTCGACGCGTTCTTCGGTACCCTCACCCACCCCGACAGCGGCACCCACGCGCAGCTTGCCGTGCAAGTCACGCGCGGCATTCGGAAAGGTGGTCTGTTTGGTGATGTCCTTGACGGTGATCAGGCCCTTGAGCTCGAAATCGTCGTTGATCAGCAGCACACGCTCGAGGCGGTGTTTGTTCAACAAGGCCTTGGCGTCGGCCAATGAAGCGGTTTCAGAAATGGTGATCAGGCGCTCGCGCGGTGTCATGATGGTGCTGACCGGCACATCCATGCGGGATTCGAAGCGCATGTCGCGCCCCGTGACGATGCCGACGACCTTGCCCCCATCAATCACGGGAAAGCCGGAAATGCCGAGTTGCTCGCTGAGTGCCATGACCTGGCGCACAGTATGCGTGGGGGTGATGACCACCGGATCGCGCAGCACACCGCTCTCGTAGCGCTTGACCTTTGCAACCTCGGCGGCCTGCTGCTGGGGCGTCAGGTTTTTGTGAACAATACCTATGCCGCCTTCCTGCGCAATGGCAATGGCAAGCCGGGCTTCGGTGACCGTATCCATCGCTGCCGACACAAGCGGCAGATTCAGGCGGATATTTCGGGAGAACTGGGTGGAAAGTGAAGTGTCCTTGGGCAGGACCTGGGAGAACGCTGGCACCAACAATACGTCGTCGAAGGTGAGCGCTTTGCCGAGTAGGCGCATAGGGATGGCTCCAAAAACACGATTGTACCCTTGTCGTCACACGCCGTCGGTACTTACCCCTAGCATCCCTTCACGGCCTTCGCCCCTGTGTGCCAAGTGGTTGTAAAAAAGCCGCTTTACCCTTCAGCCGCAAGAAAACCGGACGGCACGGCGCTACACTGGTGAAATGCACTTCAAATCCGTTTTTCGCCCCCTCCTGCTGGCGCTCGCCTGCGGGTCATTTTCGCTGACAGCGTTCGCCCAATGGCAGTGGATCGACAAAGATGGCCGCAAGGTCTACAGCGACCGTTCGCCGCCCGCCGAAATCCTGGAAAAAAACATCCTGAAGCGACCGGGTGGCATGGCGCGAACGGCAGCGGCCCCTGATCCCGCCCCAAGTGCAGCCGATCCGGCTGCCCCGGCAGCGTCTGCGCCCGCCGGTAAAGCCAGTGCGCCCAAGCTGTTGTCCGGCAAGGACAAGGACCTTGAGGCCAAGAAGAAGCAGGCTGAGACAGAAGAAGCCGCCAAGAAGAAGGCCGAGGAAGAGAAAATAGCCAAAGCCAAGGCCGAAAATTGTGACAATGCAAAGCGCAACATGGCGACATTGCAATCGGGCGTACGCATCACTGCCGTCAATGGCAAAGGTGAACGGGAAGCTATGGACGATACGAAGCGCGCAGCCGAAGTCAAGCGCGTCCAGGAAGCCATTGATAGCAGCTGCAAATAACAAGCAGCTTCTGCGATGTTCGCCAAACATCGCTGGCGGCCACGGCTAATATCCGGCTTTCGCCCCCGCTCTTTTTTTAGCGAACAGCCCGGCGCTTTTGGCGCCCTGCCGGCTGAAACGTTCGCGGCGCGCAACCTTTGGATCCACCCGAAGACCGCGGTAGACCTCAACCCTGTCATGGTCATGCAGCGCATGCCCCAGGGTGGTTTTACGGCCCCAGATACCGACGACCGGGTGGCCGCCCTGCCGCAACTCCGGGAATTCATCAAAAAGCCCGGCCGCAGCAAGCGCCTGCGCCACCGTTGTGCCCGCCGCCAGCTCCAGCACCCACTCGCGAACCTGCCGCGGCGCCGCTGAATAGACCAAGGTGACTTTGAGCGGCGCGCCGCCCTCAGGCTTCGCCATAAACGTCTTCAGCCCTTTTGACAAAGGCATCCACCAGGCTTCCCGCTATTTTTTCGAAGACGGGACCGACCAGCGCCGCCAGCGCGGCATTGTCAAAGTCATAACGCAGCGTGAAATCCACCTTGCAGGCTCTTTCATCGGCCTTGCCGACAGGCGTGAAATCCCAGTGGCCGTCGAGCTTTGAAAACGGGCCGTCGACCAGTTTCAGGCTGACCTTCCGGTTTTTTTCGTGTGTGTTGCGGGTGGTGAAGCTTTGCGTCAGCCCGGCCAGCGAGATGCCGACCTTCGCTGTCATGCCGCGCGCGTCTTCCTCCAGCACAGCGGCCTGGTCACACCATGGGAGAAACTCGGGATACCTGGCGACATCAGTGACCAGCCCAAACATTTCGGCGGCGCTGTACCAGATTAAAACGGACTTGTGAACGGTTTTCATACAATCGAGGGCTGGGCGCAATTGTATTAGCCACTTCGCGGGCACTGTACTTTTCAGATTTCGCCCTTACCTTTTATCCATGGCCACCAAAGAAGCATCCTCCTCCAAAAAAACGGCCGCAACGCCCTCTGCCAATCTCTCACCCAAGGCAGCGGCGGCCGCCGTGCGCATTGCCGACAATAAAAAGGCGCTTTTCAATTACCAGATTGAAGAGCGCTTTGAGGCGGGCATGGTGCTTGAAGGCTGGGAAGTGAAGTCCCTGCGCGAAGGCAAGGTCCAGCTTACCGACGGCTATGTCGTTATTCGCAACGGCGAACTCTTCATCATCGGCTGCCAGATCAACCCGCTGGGCACGGCGTCCACTCATGTGCGTCCCGACTCGGTGCGCACCAAGAAGCTGTTGATGCACAAGGAAGAGATCCGCCGCCTGATCGGAAAGGTCGAGCAAAAAGGTTTCACGCTGGTGCCGCTGAACATGCACTGGAAAGCCGGCAAGGTGAAATGCGAGATCGGCCTGGCCAAGGGCAAGGGTGAGCACGACAAGCGCGACACCATCAAGGACCGTGAAGGCAAGCGCGAGGTCGAGCGCGCGATGAAGTCCCGCAACCGCTAGGGCTTGCTCCAAAACGCGGCGTCCGCCGCTTGCCCTTCTCCGGGAATCGTGGAAGTATGTTTCGAGTAAGCCCGGGTCTGCCGGTGTTTATGCTTGTGCAGCCATCCGCTGTTATTCACCGGAGCTTTTCCATGAAATTCCTGACGACCGCCTTGTTGACCGCCGCCCTGCTGGGCGGCTGCGCCTCCACGACATCAAAACATCCCGCCACCGTCGCCGATGGCGTGCTGGTCGGGCCCAACGGCATGACGCTTTACACCTTCGACCGCGACACCGCCGGTAGCGGCAAGTCGGTCTGTAATAGCCAATGCGCGGCCAACTGGCCGCCCCTGGTGCCCACTGCGACAGCCCAGCCGCTGGGCGACTACACCATCATCACCCGTGATGATGGCAGCCGGCAGTGGGCGATAAAGGGCAAGCCGCTGTACTACTGGGTCAAGGACGCCAAGCCCGGGGACAAGACCGGCGACAACGTCATGAATGCCTGGCGCGTCGCCCGTCCCTGAGCAAACGACTCAGAGCCCGCGCAGCGGGTGTTCGTCCGCCGTCCAGGGGCTGGCGAAAAAAGCCTGGGTCATTTCCGGCTTCACGTCTTCGATGCGCGCGGGCATCCACTGCGGCTTGTAGTCCTTGTCAACGGCCAGCGCGCGTATGCCTTCTACCGTTTCGCTGGCTGCGCCGGGACGCAGGTGAAAGCATTGGTACACCATGTCGCGCTCCATGCGCAGGTCGTCGGCCAATGTCATGGTGCGGGCGCGGCGGATTTGCTCCAGTGTCACATGCAGCATCAGCGGTGAACGTTTGCGCAGCGTGGCGGCGGTCTTCAGCGCCCAAGGGTCGGTTGAAGCTTCCAGCGCATCCACGATGTGTTTGACCCGTGCCAGTGAAAAATAGGCATCAAGATGGCCGCTAACCGAAACAGGACGGGCGCTACCAGCTATCAATTCAGTAGCAATCCACTGCTTAGCCCCAGCGGCTGATGCGAAAGCCCGGCCGCCCAGGGCATCCCAAAGTGCCGGCAGGCGGGCGGCTTCCAGCTTGACGTCCGCCAGACCGTAGCCGATGGCTTCATCTGCACCGATCACGTCACCCGTGAGTGCCAGGTACTCGCCGGCGTGGCCCGGGCAGCGGCTCAGGAAGTAGCCACCGCCGACGTCCGGAAACAGGCCGATGTTTGTTTCCGGCATGGCCATTTTGGTGTGCTCGGTGACGACGCGCACCTTGGCGCCCTGGCTGATTCCCATACCGCCGCCCATGACCACGCCGTCCATAAAGGCGATGTAGGGCTTGGGATAGTTGTGGATCAAGTGGTTGAGCGCGTATTCCTCGGTGAAGAAGTCCTCCAGCGCGGAATCGCCCGCGAACACCGCCTGATGGAAAAAGCGGATGTCGCCGCCCGCGCAAAAACCGCCGAAGAGGCTCTCGGGCGTGCCGGGCTGGCCCTTTTTGTTGGTGCCGCGTATCGCCACCACATGAACCTCAGGGTCGTCGCGCCAGTCCAGCAAGGCGGCGGACAGATCCCGAATCATGGCCAGCGACAACGCATTGAGCGCCTTGGGGCGGTTCAGGGTGATGAGCCCGGCGCTGCCGCGACGCTCGACCAGCACATCGTTTCCACTGACAGTATTCATGCCCGCTGCCTCCATCCGACCAGTTCATTGACCACCAGCGCACCTATAACCAGCGCGCCGCCTGTCAGCACGCTCGCGCCGGGCACCTCACCCGCGCCAAACCAGGCCAGCAAAATACCAAAAATCACTTCCAGCAGCGCCAGCAGGGCGACTTCCGGCGCCTTGAGAACGCCGGCGCACATCACCGACAGCACGCACGGGATGGCCAACTGAACCAGGCCCAGCAAGGCCAGCAGGCCGACGTCATGTGGCGTGGCGGAAAACGGGAACGACAAGGGCAAGGTGGCCAACGATGAGATCACCGCCCCCACCAGCACGGCAGGCACCAGGTCGATGTTCTTGCCGTGGGCACGGCTGTGCTGCACCACCGTCCAGTTGCTGGCGCTCGCCAGCGGCACCATCAGGGCTACCAGCGTGCCGCCCAGGTGACTGGAAAGGTCCATCTGCCCGCCGTACATCCACGCAATACCGGCGCCCGCCATGGCAATGGCCAGCCAGGTGCGGCCGGGAATGCGGTGACCGATAAACGCACGCGCCAGCAAAGCCGTGATGAAGGGGCTGACCGCCATCGTCACCAGCACATTGGCCACCGTGGTGAGCGTCAGCGCCACCATGAAAGCCGTGAACATCACGCTCCAGCAAAAGCCGGAAATCCAGAGTGCCGAGCCGCCGTTGCGGATTTTGGTGAACACCGCCCTGCCCTGCCACAGCGGCAAGATCACCAGCAAAGAGACCACGGTGAAAAAGCTGCGCCAGAACGTGACTTCAAAACTGCGGGCCGATTCGAGGTGACGCGTGACCACACCCGCAATCGACCACATCATGGTCACGAAGATCATCAAAAAAACGGCTTTGGGATGCGTGAGTTTCATAGGCTGGTTATCAATTCAGGCGGCTATGCGTACACAAAAAAGTTAAAAAGGCCGCTGGAGCTTGCACACACAGCGGCCTGGTTTCCAGCGATTCACCCCGCAACCCGGTGGGTCCCTGTCCCATTCCAGCAGGGGCCGCGGGACCGGCTTTGCCGGACCGCAGGCGCAGCGGCCCCCTCGGGGGGCAGCGCATTACACGAAGTGAAAAGCGTGGGGGCTCATTAAGACCTGCCTGCGCGCTTGCGATCGCTCTCTTTGAGGTGGCGCTTGCGCAGGCGAACCGACTTGGGCGTGATTTCAACCAGCTCGTCGTCCTCGATGAACTCAACGCCGTATTCGAGCGTGAGTTCGATAGGCGGCGTGATCTTGATCGCGTCTTCCTTGCCGCTGACGCGGAAGTTGGTCAGCTGCTTGGTACGCGTGGCGTTCACCACCAGGTCGTTGTCGCGGCTGTGGATGCCGACGATCATGCCTTCATACACCGGGTCATTGGCACGCACAAACATGCGGCCGCGGTCGTCCAGCTTGCCCAGGGCGTAGGTGAATATCTCACCGTCGTCCATCGAGATCAGCACACCGTTTTTACGGCCGCCGATTTCGCCCTTGTGCGCTTCGTAGCTGTCGAAGATGTTGGAGATCAGGCCAGAACCACGCGTCAGGTTCAGGAACTCGTTGGTAAAGCCGATCAGGCCACGCGCCGGGATGCGGTACTCAAGGCGCACACGGCCTCGGCCGTCCGGCTCCATGTTCACCAGTTCGCCCTTGCGCTCGCCCAGTGCCTGCATCACGCCACCCTGGTGCTGATCTTCGATGTCGGCCGTGACCAGCTCAATAGGCTCGTGCTTTTCACCGTTGACGTCCTTCATCACGACGCGCGGCTTGGACACCGCCATTTCGAAGCCTTCGCGGCGCATGTTTTCCAGCAGGATGGTCAGGTGCAACTCGCCGCGGCCCATGACTTCAAAGATGCCTTCTTCGTCGGTCTCGCTGACGCGCAGGGCCACGTTGTGCTGCAGTTCTTTTTGCAGGCGGTCCCAGATCTGGCGGCTGGTGACGTACTTGCCTTCGCGGCCGGCCAGAGGGCTGGTGTTGACGCAGAAATTCATGGTCAGAGTCGGTTCATCGACCTTGAGCATGGGCAGCGGCGCGGGGTTGGTCGGGTCGGTGATCGTCACGCCGATACCAATGTCGGTCAGGCCATTGATCAACACGATCTCGCCGGGGCCGGCTTCCGTGGCCTGCACGCGCTCCAGGCCCTGGAATGTCAGCACCTGGTTGACGCGGCCTTTGACGGCCTTGCCGTCCGGGCCTTCCATGACCACCACATCCATCATGGGCCTGATCGTGCCCTGGCTGATACGGCCGACGCCGATGCGGCCGACGAAGGTCGAGAAATCGAGAGCGGAAATCTGCAATTGCAGCGGCGCAGCGGGGTCGCCCTTTTGCGCAGGCACATGCTTAAGGATGGTATTGAAGAGCGCCGACATGTCGGGGCCCCACTGCTCGTTCGGCGGGCCTTCTTCGAGTGACGACCAGCCGTTGATGCCGGAGGCGTACACCACGGGGAAATCGAGCTGCTCGTCGGTGGCGCCCAGCTTGTCGAACAGGTCGAAAGCGGCGTTGATGACCTTGTCGGGGTTGGCGCCCGGCTTGTCGACCTTGTTGACCACCACGATGGGCTTGAGGCCCAGGGCAAGTGCCTTCTTGGTCACGAAGCGCGTCTGGGGCATGGGGCCTTCCTGCGCATCGATCAGCAGCACCACGCCGTCGACCATGGACAGCGCGCGCTCCACTTCACCGCCGAAGTCGGCGTGGCCCGGGGTGTCGACGATGTTGATGTGCGTGCCTTCCCAGGTCACGGCGCAGTTCTTGGCCAGGATGGTGATGCCGCGTTCTTTTTCGATGGCGTTGTTGTCCATCACGGTGTCGACCACTTTTTCGTGCTCGGCGAAGGTGCCGGACTGACGCAGCAGCTGGTCAACCATGGTGGTTTTGCCATGGTCAACGTGGGCGATGATGGCGATATTGCGGATTTGGTTATGGCTCATGGTTGGCTTTCAGGAAGACTCGAAACGGTACGGGGTTAATGTTGGAAAGAAGAAGCCGCAACGCCTGTGGGCGTGGCAGCGAAATCGGGTGTGGAGCGTTCAGCCGGCGTTCTGGCGGCTTGCAAAATGTCCTGTATTTCAATCGGGCTCAGCAAACGCTGCGGAATCAATTCGTCGGCCGTGACATGGGCCGAGCCCAGGAACGCCGGCGGCTCGGTGCCATAGACCTGCACCAGCGGCGCATCGGCGCCCCACTGCCCGGGTTCGCCCCGGCGGCGCAAACCACTTAAAAACCGCCCTGCATTGTCGGCGTCCAATGTGACAGACGGGTACGCCGACACCAGCGACTGCGCCGGCAGCAGGCAGGCTTCGCGCTCGGGCTCGGTCATGGCTTCCAGGGCAGGCAAAGTCACGCACTGCTGCGCCGTGTAGCCGCCGGTCTCCAGCCGCCTGAGCGATCCGAGATGCGCGCCGCAGCCAATGGCTTCGCCAATGTCTTCACCGAGCGTGCGGATGTACGTTCCCTTGCTGCAGGTTACTATGATTTTGATAGCTGCTTGCGCACGACTGTCCTGGGTTGCAGCCATATTCAGCTTGAAAATCGTGATGTGGCGCGCTTCCCGCTCCACCTCTTGCCCCTTGCGGGCGTACTCATACAGCGCTTTGCCGTCTTTCTTGAGCGCCGAGTACATGGGCGGAACCTGTGCTTGCGGGCCAGTGAAACGTTCCGTCAGTGACTCCAGCAAGGCCGGCGTGATTTCGGGCACGGGCCGGGTCTCAATCACGTCGCCTTCGGCGTCGGCCGTGGTGGTTTTCTGGCCCAGCAGCAGCACCGCTTCGTACGTCTTGTCGGCGTCGAGCTGGATCTGGCTGAACTTGGTGGCCGCGCCAAAACACAACGGCAACACGCCGGTGGCCAGCGGATCGAGCGTGCCTGTGTGACCGGCCTTGTCGGCGCGCAGCAGCCATTTGGCCTTCTGCAAGGCCTGATTGCTCGACAGGCCCAGCGGCTTGTCGAGCAGCAGCACGCCGTGCACGGGACGTCGCTGGATTTTCTGGCGATGAGAAGAGGTTTGCGTCATAAATTCCGACAGGCTCAACGCACGGGCTGGCCCGGGCGCGTCGTTGGCACCGTTGTCCCTGAACCTGTCATCAAGGGGAACGGCGCGAACTCAGTCGTCTTGCGCGCGGGAGGAAACCGCCTTGGCAATCAAGGCGTTCATGTCGGCCGCACGTTCGGTCGTGCGGTCGAAGTGGAAATGCAGCGTCGGCACGGTGTGCGTCATCAACCGCTTGAAGAGGCCATTGCGAAGGAAACCGGCGGCCTGGTTGAGCGCTTCTTCGCACTCTTTCGGGTCACCGACAAGCACACTGAAAAACACTTTCGCATGCGCATAGTCGGCCGTCACCTCGACGGCCTGCACGGTCACCATCCCGACCCGCGGGTCTTTAAGTTCGCGCGCGATCAGCTCCGTCAGATCGCGCTGGATCTGATCGGCGACGCGAAAACCGCGATTCGGGGTGGATGATTTTTTACGCATGTCAAAAAATGGTGAGGTCTGCGGAAAGGCTGGCAGCCAGGGGCTGCCGGCCAGCCGGGATCAGACTTCCAGTGTCCGCGCCACTTCCCTGATTTCAAAGAATTCCAGAATGTCGCCAACCTGGATATCGTTGTAGTTCTTGATGTTCAAACCGCACTCGAAGCCTTCCTTGACTTCCTTGGCGTCGTCCTTGAAGCGCTTGAGCGAGTCGAGTTCGCCCGTGAAGACGACCACGTTCTCGCGCAGAAGGCGCAGGCGCGCGGTGCGGCGAACCACCCCGGCGGTGACCATACAGCCGGCGATCGAGCCGATCTTGCTGACCTTGAACACCTGGCGAATCTCGGCATTGCCGATGACTTCTTCCTTCTTGTCCGGTGTCAGCATGCCCGACATCGCGGCGCGAAGTTCGTCCACAGCGTCATAAATGATGTTGTAGTAGCGAATGTCCACGCCGTTGTTTTCGGCCTGCTTGCGGGCCTGGGCATCGGCGCGGGTGTTGAACCCGATCACCACGGCCTTGGAGGCGATCGCCAGGTTGACGTCGGACTCGGAAATGCCGCCGACACCGGAGTACACGAGCTGGACCTTGACCTCTTCGGTCGAAAGCTTCAGCAGCGACTGGGCCAGCGCTTCCTGCGAGCCTTGCACATCGGCCTTGATGATGATGGGCAACATCTTGACTTCGCCGGCGCCGATATCGGAGAACATGTTCTCCAGCTTGGCGGCCTGTTGCTTGGCCAGCTTGGTATTGCGGAACTTGCCGGCACGGTAGGTGGAGATCTCACGGGCACGGCGCTCGTCGAGCATGACCATGAATTCATCACCGGCTTGCGGCACTTCCGTCAGACCCTGAATTTCCACGGGAATCGACGGGCCTGCCGTTTTGATCGGCTTGCCGTTTTCGTCCAGCATGGCGCGCACGCGGCCATAGGTCGAACCGGCCAGCACCACGTCGCCGGCTTTCAGCGTTCCCGCCTGAATCAGCACGGTCGCCACGGGGCCACGGCCCTTGTCGAGGCGGGCTTCGATCACCAGGCCCTTGGCCAGTGCATCCACCGGCGCCTTGAGTTCAAGCACTTCTGCCTGCAGCAGCACCTGTTCGAGCAAGGCATCGACACCGGCGCCGGTATGGGCAGAGACGCCGACAAACGGAACGTCGCCGCCGAACTCTTCGGGAATCACTTCTTCGGTGACCAGCTCGCCCTTGACGCGCTCCATGTTGATACCAGGCTTGTCGATCTTGTTGATCGCCACCACGATGGGAACACCGGCCGCCTTGGCATGCTTGATGGCTTCCTTGGTCTGCGGCATCACGCCGTCGTCGGCCGCCACCACCAGAATCACGATGTCGGTCGCCTGGGCGCCGCGGGCACGCATGGCGGTAAACGCCTCGTGGCCCGGGGTATCCAGGAAGGACACCATGCCGCGCGGGGTTTCCACGTGATAGGCACCAATGTGCTGGGTGATGCCGCCCGCTTCGCCGGAGGCCACTTTGGCGCGGCGGATGTAATCGAGCAGTGAGGTCTTGCCATGGTCGACGTGACCCATGACCGTCACAACCGGCGCACGCGGCAACAACTCGGCCTGCTGGCCTTGCACGTCTTCGTCGGCAAAGGCTTCCGGGTCGTCCAGCGAAGCCGTCACGGCCTTGTGGCCCATTTCTTCCACCACAATCATGGCGGTGTCCTGGTCCAGCGGCTGGTTGATGGTGACCATCTGGCCAAGCTTCATCAGGTGCTTGATCACTTCCGATGACTTCACGCTCATCTTGTGCGCGAGTTCGGCCACGGTGATCGTCTCAGGCACGTGCACTTCAATGACCTTGAATTCGGTCGGCGCCACGAAGGTGGATTCCGGACGTGCTTCACGGTCATTGCGGCGGCCACGCGGGCCGCCACGGAAATTGCCACGGCCGGGCACAACGGGTGCGCCACGGCTTGGAATGCCCTTCTTCTTGGCGGCGTCGTCCTTCCATGTCGAAGACAGGTTCTCCGACTTGACTTCCTTCTTGCCAGCGGCACCAGGGGCACCCGCAGCGGCCGGCGCACCCGGTTTGGCCGCGGCACCCGGCGCGCCGGCCGGCTTGTGCAGCGTGCCCTTGATGGCGGCTTTGGGATCGACGTGGGGCACCAGAACGCGCTTGGGCGCGGACATCATGGCGCGAATGCCGGCAGCTTCTGCTTCAGCCTTGCGGCGGCGGTCCTGGAGCTCTTGCGCCTTCGCCGCGTCGGCCTGGAATTCGGCGGTGGCTTTGGCCTTGGCAGTTGCAGCGGCAGCCGCGGCATCGGCAGCCTTCGTGGCCTGTACGGCCGCAGCGGTTTCAGCGGCCTTGGTGGCTTCGGCCGTTACCGGTGCAGCGTCCTTGGCTTTTCCGGCCGGCTTGGCCTTTTTGACCACAGCCTCGGCAGCCGCGGCGGCCGCCTGGGCGGTTTGCTCGGCGGCCAGACGCTCCTGCTCGCGCGCAGCATCCTTGGCGTCCTGCTCTTCGCGAAGACGGCGTTTTTCAGCAAGCTCCTGCTCCTGGCGGCGCAGCAGTTCTGCGTGGCGGCTGGCTTCTTCTTCGCGGCGAATCAGCTCGGCATCGTCAATGACGGGAGGTGCCGGCGGAGCGGCCACTTCAGGCTGCACTTCTTCCGCAGGCTGGTCGGAGCCGTCGTCACGCTTGATAAAGGTACGCTTTTTACGCACTTCCACCTGGATGGTGCGTGCCTTTCCGGTGGCATCGGCCTGCTTGATCTCGCTGGTGGATTTTTTCACCAGGGTGATCTTCTTGCGCTCGGCCGTGACGGTGCCATGGCTGGCCTGCAGATAGCCGAGAAGCTTCTGCTTGTCCGCTTCGGACAAGGGGTCGCTGGCTTGCACCTTGGCGACACCCGCGCTGGTCAATTGCTCGATCAGGGTGGCGGGAGATTTATTGAGTTCAGCTGCGAATTCAGCGACGGTAGTGGTACTGGACATATGTTTTTTTCCTGCTGGCCTCCATGATCATTGCTCTTGGGCCGCTGCAGGTGCAGGGGTGTCAGCGGCAGCGGGTTCATCGGTAAACCAATGGGCGCGTGCGGTCATGATCAGGGCTTTGGCTTCGTCCGAAGACTGGCCGGTGATATCGGTAAGTTCGTCCACGGCCAGATCGGCCAGGTCGTCGCGGGTATGGATACCCGCTTCTGTCAGTTTGGCGATCAGCTCTGGCGTGAGGCCTTCGACGTCGCGCAGGTTCTGCGACACGCCTTCGGCATTTTCTTCCTTGGCGATTTCCATCGTCAAGAGCGCATCTTTGGCGCGCGTGCGCAGCTCATTGACGGTGTCTTCGTCGAAGGACTCGATCTCCAGCATTTCCTGCAGCGGCACATAGGCCACTTCTTCGAGACTGGTGAAGCCTTCGGAGATCAGGATGTCGGCGATTTCCTCGTCCACGTCGAGCTTTTCCATGAACAGCTTGCGGCTGGAATCGGTCTCGGTGGCCTGCTTTTGCGCAGACTCATCGGCCGTCATGATGTTGATCTTCCAGCCGGTCAGCTCGGCGGCAAGGCGCACGTTCTGGCCGCCGCGGCCGATCGAAATCGCCAGGTTTTCTTCGTCGACGACGACATCCATGGCGTGACGCTCTTCGTCGACCACGATGGACGACACGTTGGCCGGGGCCAATGCACCAATCACGAACTGGGCCGGGTCTTCGCTCCACAGCACGATGTCCACGCGCTCGCCGGCGAGTTCGTTGGTCACGCCGTTGACGCGGGTGCCGCGAACGCCGACGCAGGTGCCGATCGGGTCGACACGCTTGTCATGCGACAGCACGGCGATCTTGGCGCGGGAACCGGGGTCACGGGCGCAGGATTTGATCTCCAGCAGGCCTTGTTCGATTTCAGGGACTTCCTGGCGGAACAGCTCGATCATGTACTCGGGCGCGGTGCGCGAGAGGATGATGGGCGCGCCGCGCAAGGTCGTGTCCACTTCCATGATCATGGCGCGAACGCGGTCGCCGGAGCGCAGATTTTCCTTCGGGATCATGTCGGAACGGCGCAGGCGGCCTTCCACACGGCCGGATTCGACGATGATGTCGCCCTTGTCCATGCGTTTGACGGTGCCGACAAAAATCTTGTCGCCGCGCGACATGAAGTCGTTGAGAAGCATTTCGCGCTCGGCGTCGCGGATTTTCTGCAGAATGACCTGCTTGGCCGCTTGCGCGCCAATACGGCCGATCGGCAGGCTTTCCACCGGCTTTTCGATGTAGTCGCCTTCTTCGATGTCGGCGATTTCGTCGCGTGCGTCGCTGACCAGCTCTTCGGCTTCAGGGTTCTGCAAGCCGGCTTCGTCAGGCACCACCAGCCAGCGGCGGAAGGTTTCGTAATTGCCGCTGTCACGGTCGACGGCTACGCGGATGTCCACTTCGCCTTCGTAGACCTTCTTGGTGGCCGAGGCGAGCGCGAGCTCGACGGCGCCAAAAACGACGTCACGTTCCACATTCTTTTCACGCGAGATGGCATCAACCAACATCAACAGTTCGCGATTCATTTCACAAGCCTGCCTTTCTTCATTTCTTGAAATTAATTCTCTGCGGAGGGCTCGGCACCAGGCGTTATTTTGGGTTTACGCCCCTTGAAATCAACCACGGGCGCGAGGCGCGCCTGTTGAATCTCATCGAGGGTAAAACCCAACGCCTGCAGCGGTGCGGGAACCTTCTTCTTACTGACCTTCTGGCCGGGTTTGACGGCCGGCTCGTCGCTCCACACGATCTGCCAGCCTGCCACGCCGTCCGCGGCCACGACACGCTCGAGCGTGCCGCGAAACTTCTTGCGGCTGGCCGCGACGGTAGAACCGGCGCTGGCAGCCACGCCAATGGGAGCCTTGAGGGTGATGTCGATCAACTCACCGGCAAAACGCTCAAAATCTTTTTCGTTGCGCAAGGGCCTGTCGATGCCGGGGGAACTGACTTCCAGCCGCGCATATTCGGCGCCTTCGACTTCCAGGACAAACTGGAGCTGGCGGGTGACTTTTTCGCAGTCCTCGGCATTGATGAACTGTTCGGCACCCTTGACGTAGGGCATGTCGATCGTGACGCGCAGCAAACCACCGCCGGTGCGTTCGATCTCGACCAGCTCGTAGCCCAGCCCTGTCACAGTTTGCTCAATCGTCTCTTGCAATGCCATTCAGTCTCTTAAACCCGCTCTAAATCCGTATGTTCAAAAACAAACGCCCAAAAAAAATGGGCGGTGAAAACCCGCCCATTTGGTCGTGAAGCTCTTATTGTAACGTGCTGCGCTCTTCGATGCAAACAATTTCCGTGCCTGACGCACTAGAGAACGCCTGCATCGCCGATGTAAATCCTTCTGGTTACGCCCCCGCCCTGCTCATTGGAACAGGCCTGATGGGCGGGCTAGGGCACATTCCTTTCGGTTAACCATTCCGGCGTCACCACTAGAAAGAAGCAGAGTGAAAACGGATGCATCGCTGCGTGAAAGTCCAAATGACACCTCCTCCTCACGCTTCCTTGAAAAAGATTTATGAATCCAATAAAATCAATTAAATCATATGAGTTTTTAATTTAGTTAAAGTAATTTATGAAGATTTTTTGTGATCTCTACCGGGCCGTGGAGATGCACAACGTTCAAGCCGCAGTGACCAGAACCCGTGTATATGGATGCCGCGGCGTATCCAGCACTTCGCTCAGTGAGCCTGACTCCAGCACGTCGCCGTCCTTCATCACCATGACCTCGTGGGCCATGGCGCGGATCACGTCGACGTCATGCGTGATCAGCAAATAACTCAGGCCACGCTCGCGCTGCAATCTTTGCAGCAGTCCCAGCACCTGTTTCTGGATGGTCACGTCCAGCGCGCTGGTGGGCTCATCCAGTACCAGCAGGCTGGGGTTGACGATCAGCGCGCGCGCAATGGCCAGCCGCTGGCGCTGCCCGCCTGAAAATTCGTGTGGATAGCGTTGTAGCAAACCCGGAAACTGGGCCTCGGTCATACCGACATCGGCCAAGGCCTGCAGCGCCCGTTCGCGCCGCCCGGCCGGAGCCAGCTTGGGCTCATGCACCGTCAGGCCCTCCTCCACAATGGCTTCAACGGTCATGCGGGGTGACAGGGAAGAAAACGGGTCCTGAAACACCACCTGAACGGCGCGGCGGATGGCTTTGTTGCGTGCCGCATCCCGGCTCCAGGCCTGGCCCGCCGCCTGCAGCTGCCCTGAAAAAGGCAGCAAGCCCAGGCTGGCCAGCGCCAGGGTGGATTTTCCGGATCCCGACTCACCGATCACGCCCAGCGTTTTGCCCGGGGGGATATGAAAGCTGGCGTCTTTGACCGCCACAAATTCGGCTTTTTTAAACCATCCGCGTATGCCTGGAATGGAGACCGGATACCCCACACGCAGGCTTTCCGCGCGCATGGCCGGCGCCGCGCCCGCTTGCGCGCCGGTGCCGGCCGCCAGCCCGTCCCGCTGGGGCTTGCTGTCGATCAGTTTGCGCGTGTAGGGGTGCTGGGGCCGGGCGAAAACCTCCGCCACGGCGCCCTGCTCCACGATGTGGCCGTTTTCCATCACCGCCACGCGGTCGGCAAACTTGCGCACGAGGTTCAGGTCGTGGGTGATCATCAGCACCGCCATGCCGTTGCGCTGCTGCAGCTCGCCGAGCAGGTCCAGGATCTGGCCGCGCAGGGTGACGTCCAGCGCCGTGGTGGGTTCGTCGGCCAGCAGCAATCTGGGCTGGCAAGCCAGCGCCATGGCAATCATGGCCCGCTGCCGCTGGCCGCCCGAAAGCTGGTGCGGGAAAGAGTTTGCGCGTCTCTCAGGCTCGGTGATGCCCGTATCTGCTAGCAATTTGATAGCTTCTTGCGCACATTCTGCGGGGGTCAAACCCTGTTTTAGCTGAAGAACTTCGGCAATCTGGTTGCCAACGCTGAACAGGGGGTTCAGTGCTGTCATGGGCTCCTGAAAGATCATGGCGATGTCACGGCCGCGAATCCCCCGCAAGGACTGTTCCGGCAAGGACAGCAAATCCACGGGCGCCCTGGGCGGCGCACCGCTGGCAGCCCGATCTGCCGCATCGATGCCGGTAAAAACAGCCTTGCCACCGACCACGGCGTTTTGCGCCAGCCGTAGCAGGCTCAGCGCCGTCACCGTCTTGCCCGAACCCGATTCGCCCACCAGCGCAAGCTTTTCGCCAGGTGCGATGGAAAAATCGATGCCGTGGACAACGGATTTTCCTGCGAATGAAATCTGCAGGTTTTTGACATCAAGGAGCGGTGGTGTCATCAGTCGGCCTTCCTGGGATCCAGGGCATCGCGCAAGGCGTCGCCCATGAAAGTGAGGAGCAGCAGCGTGATCACCAGCACCGCGAAGGTAGACAGCGATATCCACCACGCATCGATGCTGTTCTTGCCTTGCGACAGCAATTCACCGAGCGAAGGCGTGCCCGGCGGCACCCCCAGCCCCAGGAAGTCCAGCGAAGTCAGCGCCAGAATCGCGCCGCTCATGCGAAACGGCAGGAAAGTCACCACAGGCGTCAGGCTGTTGGGCAGGATGTGGCGCCAGATGATGCTCAGGTTACCGACGCCCAGCGCACGCGCGGCGCGCACGTAGTCCATCTGCCGGTTGCGCAGGAACTCGGCGCRCACATAGTCTGACAACCCCATCCATCCGAACAGGCTGAGCAGGATCAGCAACAGCGCCACACTGGGCGCGAAAACGGCGCTGAAGATGATCAGCAGATAGAGCTCCGGCACGGAGCCCCAGATTTCGATGAAACGCTGGAACAACAAATCGGTCTTGCCACCGAAATAGCCCTGTAGCGCCCCCGTCAGCATGCCGAGCAGCACACCGGTGACCGTCAGCGCCAGCGCAAACAATACGCTGACCCGAAAGCCGTAAATCAGCTGGGCGAGCAGGTCGCGGCCCCGGTCGTCGGTGCCCAGCAGGTTGGCGCGCGTCGGCTTCGAGGGGTTGGGCTCTTTCGCAAAATAATTGAGTGTGTTGGGCCCATAGGGGTTGAGCGTGTACAGCGCGAAGTTGCTGCCACGCGCCAGCCGTTCCTGAATATAAGGATCGAGGTAATCCGTGGTCGTGTCGAAATCACCGCCAAAGGTTTTTTCGCTGTAGTCCTTCACCATGGGGAAGTAATAACCGCCTTCATAACGCACCAGCAGCGGCCGGTCGTTCGACACCAGCTCGGCAAACAGGCTCAGCACCACCAGCGTGCAAAACACCACCAGGCTGTAAAACCCCAGCTTGTTGCGCCGGAACCGCCTCCACGCACGCCGCGCGGGCGAGTTGGAAACGTACTTTTCTTGTACAGCGTCGCCGCGGACCGGGCTTTGCCCGTCCGCAGGAGGCGTCCCCTCGGGGGGAAGGCCGCCGGAGGTGGCTTCAGGGGGGTTAATCGAACCGTACACGCGGATCCACCCAGACATAAGACAAATCGGAAATCAGCTTGGTGAACAAGCCGATCAAGGTAAATAAGTAGAGCGTGCCCAACACCACCGGGTAGTCGCGCCGGATGATGCTTTCATAGCTGAGCAGCCCCATGCCATCCAGCGAGAACAGGGTTTCGATCAGCAGCGCACCGGTGTAGAACGAGCTGATAAAGGCCGCCGGGAAGCCGGTGATGAGGGGGATCAGCGCATTGCGGAAAATATGCTTCCACAGCACCTGGCGCTCACCCAGGCCCTTGGCGCGGGCCGTCAGCACGTATTGCTTGCGGATTTCCTCCAGGAAGGAGTTCTTGGTCAGCATGGCCGTAACTGCGAAGCTGCCCAGCACCATGGCCGTGACCGGCAAGGTGATATGCCAGAGGTAATCGGTGATGCGCGCACCCCAGCTCAAAGTCTCCCAATTGGGCGAGGTCAGGCCGCGCAACGGAAACCACTGCAACTGGCCGCCGAAGATCACCAGCAGCGCGACACCCAGCACAAAGCCGGGAATGGCATAGCCGGTCAGCACCAGCAATGTTGTGACGAAATCGAAACGCGAGCCGGCACGCACCGCCTTGGCGACGCCCAGTGGCACAGCCACCAGGTAGCTGATGAAAAAGGTCCACAAACCCAGGCTGATGGAAACCGGGAGCTTTTCCTTGACCAGTTGCCAGACCTCCTTGTTGTGGAAGAAGCTTCTGCCAAGGTCAAAGCTCAAAAACTGCTTGAGCATCAGGTAAAAGCGCTCGGGCGCCGGCTTGTCGAAACCATAGAGCGCCTTGATCTGCTCGACGCGTTTCGGGTCGACGCCCTGCCCACCCCGGTAGCTCAGGCCGCCACCCTCGGCGCCGCCTCCACCGCTGGGGCCGGCCTTGGCCTCGGCCATGTATTGCTCCACCGGCCCGCCCGGCACGAACTGCGTCACCACAAAGGTGATCAGCAACACCCCGAACAAAGTCGGGATCATCAAAAGACAGCGTTTGAGAATGTAGGCAAACATGGTCGATCAGCCCCTCTCAAATCCAGCAGGCGCAGCGGAACTGGCTTCGCCAGGCCGCAAGCGCCGCCCCCTACAAGGGGGGAAGGCGCTACGCGAAGCGAGCGTCCGACGGGGGTGTTCAATTTGCTCGACGGGGGTATTCATTGCTTGGCCCACCAGGTATCGATGATCCAGGTCTCGCCTGGCGCATAGGGTGGCATCTGGCCCGGCATGGCAAGGCGGCGTGCGTTATAGACCACGCGATGGGTGCCGGCCGTCCATTCCGGCAGCAGGTAGTGGCTGTGCGCCACGATGCGTTCCAATGCACGGCAGGCGGGCAACAACTCGGCCTTGGTTTTGGCGCTGGTCATTTTGGTGATCATGGCATCAATCGCGGGATTGGCGGCTCCGCTGAAGTTACCCGACTCCTCAGTGGCGGCGGCCTTGCTACCGAACATGTCGGCGAACTCCTGACCCGGGTTGTTGGTGCCACCGTAGGCGATGGAGATGATGTCGAACTCGAATTTATCGAGGCGCTGCTGGTAGAGCGCGAAGTCGACCTGCCGGAAGTTGAGCTGGATGCCGAGCTTTTCGAGGGCGCGTATCCAGGGCGAAATCGTGCGCACACCGCCCTCGTTGCTATCCAGGTATTCCAGCACCATAGCCTCGCCTTTGGCGTTGCGCAGCTTGCCGTCCCGAACCTCCCAGCCGGCTTCCTTCAGGAGCACCTGGGCACGGCGCAAATTGGCGCGCAGCGAGGAGTCGCCGTCAGTACGCGCCGGCACGTACATGGTGCCGAATGCCGCTGTGGGGATGTCCTTGCGCCAGGGTTCCATCAAAGCCAGCTCTTCGGGCTTCGGCAGTCCGGTGGCCTGGCAATCGGTGTTTCCGAACAAGCCGGTCACGCGCTGGTAGGCGTTGTAAAACAACTGGCGGTTCATCCACTCGTAGTCGATCGCCAGTCCCAGAGCTTCCCGCACGCGCGGGTCCTTGAGCTTTTCACGCCGGGTATTGAGCACATAGCTCTGGAAACCCGTGGGCAGGCTGTGCTTGAATTCCCCCTTGACGAGTTCACCGTTGTCAAAACGTTTGCCCGTCAGGCGCCGCGCCCAGTCGCCGGCCGAGAAGAACCGCATGATGTCGAACTCGCCGGCCTTGAGCGCCTCAAGCCTGGCAGTGTTGTCCTTGTAAATCTTGACGGTGACGGTGTCGAAATTCTCGGTGCCTACCCGCACATTGAGCTTCTCACCCCAGTAGGTCTTGTCGCGTACATAGCTGATGTCTTTGCCGAAGATCACCGGGCCGATGCGGTAAGGCCCGCTGCCAATGGGGATGTCGGTCACGACCTCATTGAAGGGCTTGGCCTTACCGGTGGCGTCCATGCCCCACTTGCGGCTGAACACCGCCATGCCGCCCACTTTCAACGGCAGTTCGCGGTTCGGCTTCCTGAAACGAAAGCGCACCGTCCGCTCGTCCACCACCTCGCAGGCTGCGACGTCTTCGAACACGGTCTTGTAGGACGGCGAGGTATGCGGGCCCATCAGGGTGTCAAAACTGTATTTGACGTCGGCCGCCAGCACCGGGTCGCCGTTGTGAAAGCGCGCTTCCTTGCGCAGGCGGAAGGTGGCCGTGAGCCCGTCAGCCGACACCTCGACGTCTTCGGCCAGCAGCCCGTAGCCTGAGGCGGTTTCGTCCATCGCCCCCGTCAGCAGCGTGTCGAACATGAAGCTCGACAAATAGGCCGGCGCCGAGCCTTTGATCGTGAAGGGGTTGTATTTGTCGAAGGTTGAGTAACGCAGGTTGCTGACCAGGCGCAGGTCCCCGCCTTTGGGTGCTGCCGGGTTGACATAGTCGAAGTGGGAAAACCCCGCGGGGTACTTGAGATCTCCCCAGAGCGCATAGCCGTGCGCGGCCCATGACGGTGATGAAAGACCCAGCAGGATCCAAACCAGCAAACTTCGCATGCGACAATTCTGCACTACTTAAGCTGGCAAGATTCCGGCGCGCAGACGTTGCGCCCTTGTCCCTTGCCCCCCCTTCCCCCGCGAACTACCTACTCTGGAGCACCTGCATGGCCACCAACACCGGATTCCTCACTGGCAAAAAACTGTTGATCACGGGGGTCCTCTCGAACCGGTCCATCGCCTATGGCATCGCCAAGGCCTGCCATGCCCAGGGCGCCGAGCTGGCTTTCGGCTATGTCGGCGAGCGCTTCAAGGACCGCATCACCGAGTTTGCTGCCGACTTTGACTCCAAGCTGATTTTTGACTGCGACGTGGGCGACGACGCACAGATCGACAAGATGTTTGCCGACCTCTCCAAAACCTGGCCGACGTTTGACGGCTTTGTGCACAGCATCGGCTTTGCGCCGCGCGAGGCGATCGCCGGCGACTTCCTGGAAGGCCTGTCGCGCGAGGGCTTCAAGATCGCCCACGACATCAGCGCCTACAGCTTCCCGGCGATGGCCAAGGCGGCCCTGCCCTACCTCAACAAAAAGTCCGCACTGCTCACGCTGACCTACCTGGGCGCCGTGCGCACCGTGCCCAACTACAACACCATGGGCCTGGCCAAAGCCAGCCTGGAAGCCTCGGTGCGCTACCTGGCCGAATCGCTGGGCCCCAAAGGCATGCGCGTCAACGGCATCAGCGCCGGCCCGATCAAAACCCTGGCTGCCAGCGGCATCAAGGGCTTCGGCAAGATTTTGAGCGTGGTTGCCGAAGCCTCGCCAATCCGCCGCAATGTGACGATTGAAGACGTCGGCAACGTCGCCGCCTTTTTGTTGAGCGACCTGGCCGCAGGCGTGAGCGCCGAGATCACCTATGTGGACGGCGGCTTCAGCCACGTGGTCGGCGGTATTGCCGAGCCGGCAGCCGAAGCCTGAAGGCTTTCGCGCCCGGCTGGCTTGCCGGGCGGCGCGCACATGCGGCAAGTTGCACTCTTGTCTCGCATGGCGCGCTATGAAATAGATAGCTGCTCGCGCATGACCCTATTGGTCTGGAGGCCAAATATGTGCACGAAAGACGGCTTCCAGGTGCTGCAAAGCCGTTTTTTTGAGGCAAGACGGGGCAGCAAGACAGCCAAATTCGATCAAATCAGGCCTGAAAATAACAATAAAGCAGGCTCTAGCCTAATAGCCGCCAGCGCGAGCAGCTATAAAAATCATAGCGCCTTGCCGCATCCAGTATCCCGCACACACCCAATTCCGCACCGCGTCTGGATCAAGGTTCAGCCCTGGGTCCAGTAGTCATAGCGCCAGACCGTTTCAAAGCCCGCCCGCCGGTAAAGCGCCCGCGCCGCGGCATTGCCTTCTTCCACCTGCAGGAATACACGCTCAATGCCCCGCTGCATGGCCGCTTCGGCCATCGCGGCCAGTACCCGGCCTGCCAACCCCTTGCCGCGATGTGCCGGGTCGGTTCGCATGCCGTGGACACTGGACCACCCGTGGCTGAACGCCGCCGCGCCAGCCGCAATGGCCTTGCCGCCTTCGCGCACGCTGGCAAACACTGAATCGCGTCCGCGGCTCAGTGACCTGACGCGGCTGGCACCGTCCACAGGATCAAACCCCTCGGCCAGGAACAACGCGGCCCAGGCCTCGTCCGGCGTGTTGGCTGTTTCAGCCAGCGCCTGCGCCGACACAGCGCGCATGGACTTGACCTGCGCCACTTCCACCAGCACCGGTTTGCCTGCCGTGTAGCCACGCGCGCCCAGCTCGCGGCGCAGGGCATCAAAACAGGCCTCATTGGCCAGCCGGAAGACCGCCCGCTTGCCGCGCGCACGGTACAGCCCTTCAATGCGATCGATCACGCCGTCGGCGGGCGGCTGATGCAGCAGGGGCACGGCACTTTTGGCCCGGCTGACCGTTCCGCTGTCGAAGGGCAGAAGCCAGCCCTCAATTTCAAGCTGCTCCTCGGGCGAGACAGCCGCCACGGTGGCGCGCTCGATATTTTCAATGTCGCTGGAAGTCATGGTGTCGGTAAAAATGCCGGGCCGGCTGGCCCAAGGGAATCAAACAGCAATGAATACAGGCCGGGAATACCGGCCCCAGGGGTACGGGCGAAGTGGCAGATTATTGCGTCCGCCAGGGTCCGGGAATACAGGATCCGGGGGTCTCCAGGAAGAGCTAGGAAGAGCTAGGAAGAGCTAGGAAGAGCTAGGAAGAGCGCCCATCGAAATGCGTCACCTTGATGGTGTCCAGATCGATTCCCTCAAGGCAGCGGACGTTGATAGCTGCAATGCGATTGCCGGCAGGGTCCGTTCCTTCGCCATAGGGATGAATGCCACAGGTGGGACAAAAACGGTGGCTGATCACATGCTTGTTGAACTGATAGTTGCTGGCATTTTCGTCGGGGGTCAGCAAACGGAGCTGGTCATGCGGCACAAACCACAGCAGCGACCCTTTGCGCTGGCAGATGGAGCAGTTGCAGGCCAGGGCGCTGCTCGGCTGGCCGTCGACCTCAAACGCGACTTTTCCACAATGGCAACTCCCTCTGGAAGTCTTTTTTTCTGTCATAAGTTGATTCCTCTCATGGCCATTGCAGCCTTCATGGTTGACGGGGTTGCGCGGGCAACACAGGCGCCCACAGAACGCTTGCACCGCGCAAATTTGAACTATAAACTGTACATTCATACAGTTATAAGTCAAGAAAAAACAGGGAGGCCCATGCGGCAACACATCACCCGCTCCGGCGAGCGGGCCAACACGGTCTTTTTTCGCCTCAAAACGCTTCACTGGCTGCTGGCACTCGCCGGCTTGCTGGCACCAGCGCTTCCGGTGCTTTCGGCATCCGCAGCTGCGCAAGCGCCGCCGCTGATGCTCGCCAAGGTGTACCAACCCGGCGTCTCCCTTCAGGATTATTGGGTCAGCGAAAAATTCGACGGCGTGCGCGGCTACTGGGACGGAGAACAGCTGCTCACGCGCGGGGGTGAACGCATCGCCGCGCCGGCCTGGTTTACCGCAGGCTGGCCCAAAACACCCCTGGACGGCGAGTTGTGGGCGGGCCGTGGCCAGTTTGCCAGGGCGGTGTCTACCGTGCGCCAGCAAACCCCGGACGACGCTGCCTGGCGGGCCATGCGCTTCATGGTGTTTGATTTGCCCGCGCAAGGCGGCCCGTTCAGCGAGCGGATCCCGGCCCTCAATGGCGTGGTGAGCCGCATCGACCAGCCCTGGGTGCAGGCCGTGGCGCAATCGAAGGTGGCAAGCCACGCCGCCTTGCAGGCGTTACTGGCCACCACCGTGAAGCGCGGCGGCGAAGGCCTGATGCTGCACCGCGGCGCGTCTTTCTACAAAGGCGCACGCAACGACGACCTGCTCAAGGTCAAGACCCACGAAGACACCGAAGCCCGCGTGGTGGCGCATGTTCCCGGCAAGGGAAAGTACGCCGGCATGCTGGGCGCGCTGCTGGTGGAAATGCCCGGTGCCGACGGCAAACCAGGGCGGCGCTTCAAGCTGGGCACCGGGCTCAACGATGAGCAGCGCCAGAATCCACCGCCCGTCGGCAGCACCGTCACCTACCGCTTTCGCGGACTCAATGACAGTGGCCTGCCCCGGTTTGCCAGCTTCATGCGGGTACGGGAAGACCAGCGGCTTTAAAGGTGGGCCCGCAAGCCGGCGCGCCGCCGGCAACCAACGTGAGTTGGCCTTGCGCCCAACGCACCTGGCGGGAAAAATGGCCTGTGGCGCCCCCTAGTCATGCGCCCCAGCTACAAAAAATATAGCAAACGCTCCGGGGAGGCGGCCTTATTTTTTCTGGCTCGCCAGCAGGCCGAGGCCTGTGTATCCCAGGCTGGCGATGACGAAGAACCAGCCCACCCACTTGAGGAAGGATGATCCGCCGGCTTCCTGCGCGAACCCCACCTGGCTCGGGTTATTTGGCATGTAGTAGATGCTCACAGGCTTGCCCGCCGCGAAATCCTTCAGCACGGCCTCAGGGAACGAGCGCTTGATCACCATGGGTTGCCCGGCTTCGGTGCGGAATTTGAGCTCTGCCGTGTAGATGGTTTGGCCGCTGCGGGAAAAACTCTTGTACTCCTTGATCGGCTCGACCACCGCCGTCTTGCCGCTGGCCATAAGGAGCCGCAACTCGCTGTCTCCGCTGGCCTGCACGCGCAGGAACACTGCGCCGACGATGACGCCGAGCACTCCGAAGAGAATCGTCTTGAACATGCCGCCTCCCAATAAATATGGGAGGGACTATAGCAAACGAAAGTACCCGTTTATTCCTGCCTAGCGTTTGACGCAATCCGCGTAGTAGCGCGTCTTGCCCTTGGCATCCACCTGTTCCACAAGGCCATGGATGTCTGTTTCAAAGCCTGGGCACTGGGCGTTGAACTCGCGCGAGAACTTCAGGTAGTCCACGATTTTCCGGTTGAACACCTCGCCCGGTATCAGGAGCGGAATGCCCGGCGGGTACGGCGTGACCAGGCCCACGGTGATGCGGCCTTCCAGGTGGTCGATTTCAACCCGTTCCGTCGTGCGATGGGCAATGTGGGCGTAGGCGTCGCTGGGTTTCATGGCGGGGGCCAGGTCGCTCAGATAGACCTCTGTGGTCAGGCGAGCGATGTCGTACTTGGCATACAGCGTATGGATATGCTGGCACAGGTCGGCCAGGCCCATGCGCTCGTATTTGGGGTACTTCTGGCAGAACTCCGGAAGGATCCGCCACATCGGCTGGTTCTTGTCGTAGTCGTCCTTGAACTGCTGCAGCGCCGTCAGCAGCGTGTTCCAGCGGCCCTTGGTGATGCCGATGGTGAACATGATGAAGAAGCTGTAGAGGCCGGTCTTCTCGACGATCACGCCGTGCTCGGCCAGAAATTTGGTCACGATGCTGGCCGGGATGCCGGTTTTGGCAAACTTGCCGTTCAGGTCAAGGCCGGGCGTGACGATGGTGGACTTGATCGGATCCAGCATGTTGAAACCGGTGGCCATCTGGCCAAAGCCGTGCCAGTTGTTGGCGCCGTTTTTGGCCGTCTTGGCACTGCGGGATTCACCCTTGATGATCCAGTCCTGCGACTCGCCGATGCCCTCTTCGACCAGCTTGTCCGGCCCCCAGACCTTGAACCACCAGTCGGTGCCGTATTCCTCGTCGATCTTGCGCATGGCGCGGCGGAAGTCCAGCGCCTCGGCAATGCTTTCTTCGACCAGTGCCGTGCCGCCGGGTGGCTCCATCATGGCCGCGGCCACGTCGCAGCTGGCGATGATGCTGTATTGCGGCGAGGTTGACGTATGCATCAGGTAGGCCTCGTTGAAGAGGTGCCTGTCGAGTTTGGTGTTCTGCGAATCCTGCACCAGCACGTGGCTGGCCTGGCTGATGCCGGCCAGCAGCTTGTGGATGGACTGCGTGGCGTACACCACCGCATTTTTTGGCCGCACTCGGCTCTTGCCCATGGCGTGGTAGCTGCCGTAGAAGGGGTGGAAGGCGGCGTGCGGCAGCCAGGCCTCGTCAAAGTGCAGGTTGTCGATGTAGCCGTCCAGCATGCCCTTGATGGTTTCGGTGTTGTAGAGCACGCCGTCGTAGGTGGACTGCGTCAGCGTCAGCACACGCGGCTTGACCTTGCTGCTGTCCACACCCTTGAGCAACGGATTGGCGTCGATCTTGGCGCGGATGGCTTCGGGCTCAAACTCGCTCTGCGGAATCGGCCCGATGATGCCGAAATGATTGCGCGTCGGCTTCAGGAACACCGGAATCGCACCCGTCATGATGATGGAATGCAGGATGGACTTGTGGCAATTGCGGTCAACGACCACCACGTCACCGGGCGCCACTGTGTGGTGCCACACCATCTTGTTGCTGGTCGAGGTGCCGTTGGTCACGAAGAAACAGTGGTCGGCATTGAAGATGCGCGCGGCATTGCGCTCGCTGGCGCCGATCGCGCCGTCGTGGTCCAGCAACTGGCCTAGCTCTTCCACCGCGTTGCAGACGTCGGCGCGCAGCATGTTCTCGCCAAAAAACTGGTGGAACATCTGGCCGACCGGGCTTTTCAGGAAAGCAACGCCGCCCGAGTGGCCCGGGCAGTGCCAGGAATAGGAACCGTCTTCGGCATAGTCGAGCAGTGCCTTGAAAAACGGCGGCTGCACGCCTTCCAGGTAGCTCTTGGCCTCCCGCAGGATGTGGCGCGCCACGAACTCGGGCGTGTCCTCAAACATGTGGATGAAGCCGTGCAGTTCACGCAGGATGTCGTTGGGGATGTGGCGCGAGGTCTTGGTCTCGCCATAGACGTAAATCGGCACATCCAGGTTCTTGCGGCGTACTTCCTCGATAAAGGTGCGCAGGTTGAGCACGGCCGGGTCGAGGTCGGGGCCCGGCGAAAACTCTTCGTCATCAATCGACAAAATGAAGGCGCTAGCCCGGCTTTGCTGCTGGGCGAACTGCGAGAGGTCACCGTAACTGGTCACCCCCAGGACCTCGAAGCCCTCGGTTTCAATGGCCTGGGCCAGCGCTCGAATACCCAGTCCGGAAGTGTTTTCGGAGCGGAAGTCTTCGTCAATGATGACAATGGGAAAACGGAATTTCATGGCTTGGGCTGGAGTTCATGGTCGCCCTGAACCTGTCGGAGGGCATGGGAAACGCTCAGAGGGCATAGACAGGTTGAGCCCGGGCGGTGAGAGGAAGCTTTTTCCAAGCAGCGAAGTGTAAGGACATATTGTTGCGCTACGCTTGTCTTGGGGTCTAATTGCCCCAAAATGTAGCGGATGACCGACAAAAGGAGGATGCATGAGTGAATCGACTATTTGGTGGCTGCTGGCGGGGGCCGCAGTGGCGGTGGAGCTGGCCACGGGAACGTTTTACCTGCTGATGGTGGCTTTGGGCATTGCAGCGGCGGCCATTGCCGCGCATTTGGGCGCCTCGACGTCCATGCAGCTTATTGCAGCGGCCGTCGTGGGCTCGGCCACCGTGAGCATTTGCCACCTTGTTCGCAGCCGCGGGCCCAGGGAGCTGCCGGCAAGCACCAACCCGGACGTCAACATGGATGTCGGCGAAACCGTGCAGGTGGACGCCTGGCAGGCGGACGGCACGGCGCAGGTCCGCTACCGCGGCGCGCAATGGGCTGTGGTTCAGGCGGAAGGCGGAACACCTTCTGCTGGAACCCACCGCATCCGGGAAGTCATTGGCAGCAAATTAATCGTAGAAAAAACCTGAGGGAGTCAGCATGTCGTCTTATGTAGCACTGGTCATTTTTATCGTCGCGATGATCTTCGTCATCCGCGCCATCAAGGTCGTACCCCAGCAAAACGCCTGGGTGAAGGAGCGCCTCGGAAAATACGCGGGCACATTGACCCCCGGCCTGAACTGGCTGATTCCCTTTGTCGACCGCGTCGCCTACAAGCACAGCCTGAAAGAAATCCCGCTCGACGTCCCCAGCCAGGTTTGTATTACCCGCGACAACACGCAGCTGCAGGTCGACGGCATCCTGTATTTCCAGGTCACGGACCCGATGCGGGCCAGCTACGGCTCATCCAACTACATCGTGGCCGTCACACAACTGGCCCAAACCTCGCTCCGCTCGGTGATCGGCAAACTGGAGCTCGACAAAACCTTTGAAGAGCGCGACATCATCAATGCGCAGGTCGTTGCCGCCATTGACGAAGCCGCCCTGAACTGGGGCGTAAAGGTGCTGCGCTATGAAATCAAGGATTTGACGCCGCCCAAGGAAATCCTGCACGCCATGCAGTCGCAAATCACTGCCGAGCGGGAAAAACGCGCGCTGATCGCCGCCTCTGAAGGCCGCCGCCAGGAGCAGATCAATATTGCCACCGGTGAGCGCGAGGCATTCATTGCCCGCTCCGAAGGGGAAAAGCTGGCCGCCATCAACAACGCCCAGGGCGAAGCCGCCGCCATCATGGCTGTGGCCGACGCCAACGCCAAAGCCATTGAGCTGGTGGCCGCTGCCATCCGCCAACCTGGCGGTGAACAAGCCGTGCAGCTCAAGGTTGCGCAGCAGGCGGTAGAGGCCTACTCGAAGGTGGCGAAGGACGCCAAAACGACATTGGTCGTGCCCAGCAACATGACTGAAGTCGGTGCGCTCATCAGCTCGGCCATGAAAATGGTGCAGGCCAACAAGGTATAACGACGGGCTTTTCGCAGGCAAGACCATGAGCGCAAAAAACGTACTGGGCACGGATTTGGTGCCCTGCTCCTATGACCCGCTGACCGGCTATTTTCGGGACGGTTGCTGCAACACGGATGCGTCGGATGCGGGGTCCCACCTGGTATGCGTTCGCGTCACGCGTGAATTTCTGGCTTTTTCCGCCAGCCGCGGCAACGATCTTTCCACGCCGCAGCCTGTGTACCGCTTTGCGGGCCTTCAGCCGAATGACCGCTGGTGCCTGTGTGCCAACCGGTGGCGCGAAGCGCTGGAGGCCGGCTTTGCACCGCCTGTCGTGCTGGAGTCGACGCACAGCAAGGCGCTGGAATTCGTCTCCCTGGCCCAGCTGGAAAAGCACCGGTTCCAGGACGCACTCCACTGAGCCTGTTGCGCTTCGGGTGCAATTCCTGCCTCCGTCTGTTCGCAGCACTGCTATAATCGAAGGCTTCGCGGAAGGGTGGATGAGCGGTTTAAGTCACACGCCTGGAAAGCGTGCGTRGGGTTAAACCTACCGCGGGTTCGAATCCCGCCTCTTCCGCCAAACAGTCTCGTCGCCGTGAGTTTCCACACGGTGGCAAAAACTCCTAAAAGCCCAGCTTGCTGGGCTTTTTTGTGCCCGCTCCACTTTCGGCGCCTCATTTCCGGTCTTCCCGGGTTTTTGCCGGGCAAAAAAAAGCCACCTTGCGGTGGCTTTTTTCTTGCGGTGAACGATTAGTTCAGAGCAGACTTCTTGCCGTCTTTGTAGACGTACAGGGTGATAGCGGGGTTCTTCAGTTCGCCATTGGGTTCAAAAGCGATCGTGGTGGTCACGCCCTTGAAATTGGTTTTAATCAGCTCAGGGGTGTAAACCTTTGGATCCCAGGATCCGGCGCGCTTCATGGCATCAACCAGAACGAAGGTCGCGTCATAGGTGTACGGGCTGTAAACCTGGAACTGCTTCGGATACTTGGCTTCGTAGCGCTTCATCCAGGCTTCGCCGCCTGGCATTTTGGCCAGCGATGCGCCGCCTTCAGCGCAAACCACGTTGCCGATGGTCTTGGCGCCTGCAGTCAGCTTGGCAAGTTCTGCGGTGCAGATGCCGTCGCCGCCGAAGTACTTGACGTTGCCCATGCCGAGTTGTTCCATCTGGCGCAGCATTGGGCCGCCTTGTGGGTCCATGCCGCCGAAGAAGATCGCGTCAGGTGCTTTGGCCTTGATGGCGGTCAGGATGGCCATGAAGTCGGTAGCCTTGTCGGTGGTGAACTGCTCGTCAACCACGGTCATGCCTTTTGCCAGGGCCGTTTTCTTGAACACTTCAGCAACGCCCTGGCCGTAAGCCGTACGGTCGTCAATGATGGCGACTTTCTTCAGCTTCAGCGTGTCGGCAGCATAAAAAGCCAGGCCAGCGCCAAGGGCGTTGTCATTGGCAATGATGCGGTAGGTGGTTTTGTAGCCTGGCTTGGTCAGGTTGGGGTTGGTTGCAGCGCCCGTGACGTGGGGAATGCCGCAATCGTTGTAGACCTTGGAAGCGGGAATGGTGGTTCCGGAATTCAGGTGGCCGACCACGCCGGCGACTTTGGAGTCGCACAGCTTTTGTGCAGCGGCGGTGCCCTGTTTTGGATCAGCGGCGTCATCTTCAGCAACAATTTCAAACTTGACCTTTTTGCCGCCGATGACCACGTTTTGCGCGTTCAGGTCTTCGATGGCCATGCGCACGCCGTTTTCATTGTCTTTGCCGTAATGGGCTTGCGAGCCGGACAGCGGCGCCACGTGACCGATCTTGATCACTGCGTCTTGGGCAGAGGCAAAACCCGCTACTGCAGCGAGAGCAGCCACTACTGTCAGTTTTAATTTCATTTGCATAAAAAACACTCCGATTAGGAAATTACCGTTAAAGGTTGAGAACAATTTTTTTACTCAACGGGGCCGAACATAACGCAATTTCCGGGCCCGCACCATAGCAACGTCCCTAGGTTAAATTCCGATAAGGGGGTTTACCCGGGGAGCAGATTGCCTTATGTGAACTTGTGTTTCAAGGGTTGGGCACAGCGAAAAAGCATCTGTGCAGACAGCCGCTCGCGCATCCTATGCGTCCGTGTTTGGCGGTGCCGCTTCGTGCTTCAAAGCCTGGCTCACAGATTGACGGACAACGTCCTCAATTTCTTCGCGCAGACGTGGAACCAGGGTTTGCGTGTGCTCCAGGATAAGTTGCCCTACGACCTCCCGCAAACGCCGCTCAAGAACCAGGTTCACCCGCTGCAGCACGCGTTGCACCATCTGCTCCTGAAGCTCTGCAGAAGCGGTAGACGGCGGCACCGGCAAACCAGTCCTGGCTGGTTCAGGCGGCGCAGCCGGCATCGGTGCAGGCATGGGCCGCACGACTTCCGTCAGCGTCGGCACAAACCGCGGCGGTGCGGGCGGGCGGTTCATGCGCCCTCCCCGGCCGTCGCAAGGTCATGGCGTTTCATGGCATAGCCCCTGTCGGTGTAGTGCTTCCACCGGCTTCGCGCTGCAAGACGGTCATCGTCGGCCTGCGCCACAACTTCGATAAAACGTTCGAAGCGTTCAAATTCGGCGGGAATGCCATGCCCCAGATTGACCAGTACGCCGTAATGCGGGCAGTCCTTGAGCGACTCGGCCAGCACCACCGGCGTTGCCGCCAATGTACTTTGGGGGGCGCCCGCACGGCAATGCGGCACAAATTCCGCAGGCGAAAAACTCCAGATCAACTGGTCCAGTTCCGCCAGCACCGCCGCATCCCCCGTCACCACAACGCTGGCGCCGCTCAGGTAGGCCTTGCGAAGTAACCGGCAGCTGTAGGCCAGCTTGTCCGGCACATTGAAGTGAAAGGCGATTTCGGTCATGCCCGGGTTTTGGATGCGGATTTGCGCCTGGAAACTGTTTTGGCTTTTTTGCCCGATGCTTGGGCCGAAGTCCCTGCCCTGGCAGGCACCACCTGGTCCAGCAGGTAGTCCAGCAGTAGCGGCACCGGCCTGCCGGTCGCACCTTTGGCGGCTCCGCCTTTCCAGGCCGTACCGGCAATGTCCAGGTGCGCCCATGGAAAACTGGCTGTAAACCGCTGCAGGAACTTGGCCGCGGTCACCGCACCCGCGGCACGCCCCGCCACGTTGGCGACATCTGCAAAATTGGTCTTGAGTCCTTCGGCATAATCGTCATCCAGTGGCATCCTCCAGCACAGGTCCAGGGACGATTCGCCTGCCGTCGACAACGCCTCGGCCAAGGTGTCGTCGCTGGAGAAAAGCCCGCTGCGCACGCCGCCCAGGGCAATCACGCAGGCGCCGGTCAGCGTCGCGATGTCCACCACCGCCCGGGGCTTGAAGCGCTCAGCGTAGGTCAATGCGTCGCAGAGCACCAGCCGCCCTTCGGCGTCGGTGTTCAGGATCTCAATGGTCTGCCCGCTCATGCTGGTCACCACATCGCCGGGCTTGATGGCGCGGCTGCCCGGCATGTTTTCGCAGGCGGGAATCAGGCCTACCACATTGAGCGCCGGCCGCAGCTCTGCCAGCGCCCGGAAGGTGCCCAGAACGCTGGCGGCACCGCACATGTCGAACTTCATCTCGTCCATTTCGGCCGCGGGCTTGATGGAGATACCGCCCGTGTCAAAGGTGATGCCTTTGCCAACGAGTACGACGGGCGCCTCGGCCCTGGCCGCCCCCTCATAGCGCAGCACGATAAAACGTAACGGCTCGGCCGAACCCTGCGCCACGGCCATGAAGGAGCCCATACCGAGTTTGGCGACCTCTTTGGGGCCCAACACCTCCACCTTGATGCCGCGCAGCTTGCCCAGTTCCCTGGCAGCGCCGGCCAGAAGCGTCGGTGTCGCGTGGTTGGCCGGACGGTTCGCCCACTCCTTGGCAAATTCAATGCCCTTGATCAGCGCTGCGCCTTTGTCAATGCCGGGTCGCGCGATTTGGGCACTTGCGGCGTCATTCACGGCAACCACCACCCGTTGCAACCTGCCGGGACCGGCTTTTGTGTTCTTGGCGGCTTTGGACTTGGTGGTAGCGTAGGTATAAGTGGCATCACCGCAAGCGACCACGGCCGCGCGCACGGCTTCAGCTCGAAGACCGCCCACGGCACCGAAGCAAATGGTCAGGTGCTGCACGTTTGCAGCCTTCAGGGCGCCCAGGCCGGCACTGACGGCGGTACGAACGTTTTTGGCGCTGGCATCCCCGACGCCCGCCAATACGACCCGCCTGGCAGTAATGCCGGGAGCGCGGTACGTGCTCAGGAGCTTGCCCGGCTTGGCCTCAAAGTCCCCCGACTTGATCGCCAGCGATGCGAGCACCGAAAGAGGGTCATTGCCGGAGCCCGGATCCTGGGGTACGAGAACCAGCAGCGCGTCGGTTTTTTCACTGCAAATACGGGTGGGTGTCAGTGTTTTGAGTTCAAAGTCCATAATTCAGGGTCTGGTAAATAAACCAAAGTAAAACAAAAAATAAAACGAAGCCAAGGCAGATATTCAGTCAATGTTATTCCAATCCACGATTCGCAAAGAGCTGGCACGCAGTTTTGGGGCCACGCTGGTCGTCCTGGTCACCATCGTGATGACCATTGTTCTGATCCGCACCCTGGGCCAGGCATCGCGCGGTTTCATCAATCCGCAGGACGTCATGCTGTTCATGGCCTACTCGGCGCTGGGACGCCTGCCGACCATCCTCACGCTGTCGCTGTTTATTGCGATGGTCAGTACCTTGTCGCGCATGTACCGCGACAGCGAAATGGTGGTGTGGTTCACCAGCGGTCAGGGCCTGTCGGGTTTTCTGCGGCCGCTTTTCCGTTTTGCATGGCCTGTCCTGCTGGTCATCACGCTGATGGCTCTTTTTGTTTGGCCCTGGACCAACCAGCAAACCAAAGACATGCAAAGCCGCTATGAGCAGCGCGGCGACCTTGACCGCATTGCCCCTGGCCAGTTCCAGGAATCCTCCAGCGGCAACCGGGTTTTCTTCATCGACCGCGACCTGGCGGGCGAGCGCTCCAGCAACAACGTCTTCATCGCTGCGACCGAAAAGGGCAAGAGTTCCATCACCACGGCCCGCTCGGGCCGCATCGAGGCCAGAGGTGACGCGCAGTTCCTCATGCTCGAAAACGGCCAGCGCCTGGAAAACGTGATCGGGCAATCGGCGCTCAAAATCAGCGACTTCGAAGAGTACGGCACCAAAACCGGCGATAACAATCCGCTGACCGAAAACGCACCGGAAGCCAAACTGCTGTCCACCCGCTCCCTGATCAAGGCGCCGACCCGCGGCAACCTCAGCGAGCTGGCGTGGCGGCTGGGGCTGGCGCTGGCATCCATCAACTTTGTCGTGCTGGCGGTGGCCCTGGCCAGCGTGAATCCGCGCGGTGGCCGCAGCGGCAACATGATCTTTGTGCTGCTGACGTTTGTGGTCTACAACAACCTGGTCAACCTCGGGCAAAGCTGGATTTTTGTGGGCCTCATCAGTTTCAGTAACTTCCTGCTGGCGCTGCATGGCGGCGTCCTGCTGCTGGCCCTGGCCTGGCTATCCAAGCGGCAGTTCAACTGGACGCTGCGGCCCGCCCGGCGCATCAACCGTACACCGCTGGCCGTACGTGACAGTGAAAGCCACGCATGAAAACCATACGCCGCCTGATCTACGGTGAAGTGCTGGCTGCCATCGCCCTGGTGGCACTGGGCTTCCTGGCCCTGTTCTTCTTTTTTGACCTGGTCGATGAACTGCAATACCTCGGCAAGAGCAGCGGCATCAACGCAGCCGATATCTACCAGATCAGGCACGCATTGTTGTATGTAGGCCTGCTGATTCCCAATCATTTGTACGAGCTGCTGCCGATCTCCGTCCTGATCGGCACCATCTTTGTGATGGCCCGGCTGGCACAGAGCTCCGAATACACCATCCTGCGCACCAGCGGACTCGGCCCCTGGCGCGCGCTGAAGTTGCTGCTGGTCCTGGGGGCGCTGTTCGTGGTGTTCAGTTTCGCCGTGGGCGATTATGTGGCGCCTGCCAGCGAACGGGCCGCACAGCTGCTCAAGGCGCGCTACCAGAACAAGATCACCATCGGCCAAACCGGTGCCTGGCTGAAGGAAAAGCAGGCCTACAACACCTTTGTGGTCAATGTGAGGGCGCTTACTCCCGACAACGAAATGCAGGGTGTGCAGATTTTCGAGTTCAACAACAAGGGACTGATCGTCTCCACCACACAGGCGCCGCTGGCAGCGTTCACCGCCGGCGATGCCTGGGAATTGAACCAGGCCACGCGCGCAGAGTTTGATGTTCCAGCCGGCGCCAGCAGCGCCGCCAAACCCGGAGGCAGCGCCAAGGTCAACCGCACAGTGCTAAAGAGCTTTCGCTGGCCTACCGAAATCAGCGCTGAAATGGTTTCGGTGGCGCTGCTCAAGCCTGAGCGCATGGGCACCATTGACCTGTTCAATTACGTCCGTCACCTGGACGCCAATGGGCAGACCGCGCAACGCTATGAAATAGAGTTCTGGAAAAAAGTCTTTTACCCGCTCAGCTGCCTGGTGATGGTGATTCTGGCGCTGCCTTTTGCCTACCTTCACTTTCGCTCCGGCGGCATCGCCGGCTACGTGTTCGCCGGTGTGATGATCGGCATCAGCTTCTTCCTGCTCAACAACGTGTTCGGCTATATCGGCAACCTGCGAAACTGGCAGCCCTGGCTTGCGGCTGCCACGCCAGGCCTGCTTTATATGGCCGTCTCGCTGGGCGCGTTTGGCTGGCTGGTGCTCAGGCGTTAACGGACGCTACCGTTCATGACGTCCCTGGCCCATACGCCGCGCGGCATCATCCTGCTTGCCCATGGCTCGCGCGACCCGCAGTGGCGCGACCCCATTGAGGCGGTTGCCGCTCAAGTCCGTCTCCGCGAGCCCGGCACCCCTGTCAGTTGCGCCTACCTGGAGCTCTGCCCACCTTCATTGCCTGAAGCCGCTACAAATTTAATAGCTTCTGGCGCCCGCCATATAAGGGTGTTTCCGCTTTTCTTTGGTATAGGCAAGCACGCCCGGGAAGACTTGCCGCTGCTGGTCGAACGCGTCAGGTTGGCACATCCAGGCGTAGAAGTCGAGCTTCTGCCTGCAGCCGGGGAATACCGCGAATTGACCGCACTTATGGCCAGCATTGCCTTGTCATAACCGTGGAGGCATGGCGCATCGGTACGGCGGTTGGGCTCCTCTTTAGCGTAAAACAGGCATAATAAAACCAATAATTAGCCTGAATTCGATATGAACCTTCACCAATTCCGCTTCGTCCAGGAGGCCATCCGGCGCAACCTGAACCTGACAGAGACCGCCAAGGCCCTGCACACCTCGCAGCCCGGCGTATCCAAGGCCATCATCGAGCTTGAAGAGGAACTCGGCGTCGAAATCTTTGCACGGCACGGCAAACGCCTCAAGCGCGTGACGGAACCCGGGGAACACGTCCTCAAAAGCATTGAACTCATCATGCGCGAAGTCGGCAACCTGCGCCGCATTGGCGAGCAGTTTTCTGCCCAGGACAGCGGCACCCTCTCCATTGCCACCACCCATACGCAAGCCCGTTATGTGCTTCCGCAGCCCGTTGCCAAGCTGCGTGAAGCCTTTCCCAAAGTCAATGTCAGCCTGCACCAGGGCTCTCCCGACCAGGTGGCGCGCATGGTGCTTGATGAGGTGGCCGAAATCGGCATCGCGACCGAATCATTGACGCAGTACGAAGACCTGGTGACCCTGCCCTGCTACGAATGGCAGCACATGCTGGTCATTCCTGTTGACCATCCGTTGGCCAAAAAAGACAACATCACGCTGGAAGACCTGGCGCAAGAACCCCTGATCACTTACCACCCGTCTTTCACCGGCCGTACCAAGATCGACCTGGCGTTTGCCGCCAAGCGCCTGCAGCCGCGCATTGCGCTCGAGGCGATTGACTCCGACGTCATCAAGACCTATGTGCGCCTGGGACTGGGCGTGGGCATCGTCGCAGAAATGGCCATCAAGGAAGACGGCACCAACAGCGACCTGATTGCCATCGCGGCCGGCCCGCTGTTCGGTATCAACGTAGCCCGCGTGGCCTTTAAGCGCAGCGCCTACCTTCGCAATTTCGTCTATAAATTCGCCGAACTGCTCAGCGACAAGCTGGACCGCGCCCTGATCACCAAGGCCATGGCTGGCCGTGTCAATGACTATGAGGTTTGACTCCCCCCCGTGGCGGGCTTCGCCCGCCTCCCCCTCAGGGGGCGCCGCAAGCGGCCCGGCAAAGCCGGTTCCGCCGCGGCCGCTTGCAAAAGAAACACATCCAGCCCAATCATGACCATGATCCTCGAACGAACTCCAGATCTCAAAACCAAGCTGCCCGCTGTCGGCACCACCATCTTCACGGTGATGTCCACACTGGCTGCTGAAAAAGGCGCTGTCAACCTGGGCCAGGGATTTCCTGATTTTGAGTGTGACCCACAGTTGGTCAACGCCGTCACGGACGCGATGACAAAAGGCCTGAACCAGTACCCGCCCATGACGGGCGTTCCGGCGCTGCGCGAAGCCATCTCAGCCAAGGTGGCCAAACTTTACGGTCACCGCTACGACGCCAACACCGAGATCACCATTACCGCGGGCGCCACGCAGGCCATCATCACGGCCATCCTGGCTGTCGTTCACCCCGGCGACGAGGTCATCGTGCTGGAGCCCTGCTACGACAGCTACGTGCCCAACATCGAGCTGGCCGGTGGCGTCGTGGTGCGCGTTCCCCTCACGCCCGGTACCTTCCGGCCCGACTTCGACAAAATTTCCGCAGCGATCACATCCAGGACACGGGCGATCATCGTCAACTCGCCCCACAACCCGAGCGCCACGGTATGGACCGAGGCCGACATGCTCACGCTGCAGGACATTCTGGCGCCCACTGACGTCCTGCTGATCAGCGACGAAGTCTATGAGCACATGGTGTTCGATGCGGCCCAGGGACGCATCCATCAAAGCGCCGCACGTTTTCCCGGCCTTGCCGCGCGTGCGTTCATTGTCAGCAGCTTTGGCAAGACTTACCACGTCACCGGCTGGAAGGTCGGCTACGTGGCCGCACCCGCAGCACTGACCACCGAGTTCCGCAAGGTGCACCAGTTCAACGTCTTCACCGTGAATACCCCTGTGCAATACGGGCTTGCCGCGTACATGGCCGATGCGCAGCCTTACCTGGACCTGCCGGCCTTCTACCAGCGCAAGCGCGACCTCTTTCGCGAAGGCCTTGCCAAAACCCGCTTCAAGCTGTTGCCCAGCGAAGGCAGCTACTTCCAGTGCGTGGACATCTCCGACGTGAGTGACCTGGACGAAGCCGGGTTCTGCAAATGGCTGACCACTGAAATCGGCGTGGCGGCGATTCCCCTGTCGGCGTTTTACGGCAACGGCTTTGACCAGCGCGTGGTGCGGTTCTGTTTTGCCAAAAAAGACGAAACATTGAACACGGCGCTGCAGCGCCTGGCCAAGTTGTAAACGCGGCAAGCCTCGCATGTAAGCCAAGGCTGTCAGTATTTGCCGACGGCTGGACAGGCGTTCATCCTGCTTGTTTGCGCCCCGCACCGGGAAAGAATCACTTCACATAACAAGGAGTGCTTCAAATGTCCCTATCCCTTATCCTGCTGATCGTTCTTATTCTTATCCTGGTCGGCGCTTTGCCTACCTGGGGCCACAGCCGCAGCTGGGGTTACGGGCCCAGCGGGGGTGTCGGCCTGGTGGTGTTGATCCTGGTCATCCTGCTGCTGATGGGACGCATCTAGTCCGCACCTTCCGTTGGTGATTCACCAGGAAAAATGGCCTTGCATTGCAAGGCCATTTTTTTGCGCTCCCATCTCACAAGCCTGTTTCAACTATTCAGTTGCTGCCACGCTTTTTAGCGGCGGCATAACAAGCCTTCGGCAGTTGTTAGCCTTCGCCGAAAGGTCTGGACTCAGCTATTGAGCTGAGCCCAGACCTTTTCTAACCGCTTAATGCTGACCGGCTGCGGTGTGCGCAGCTCCTGCGCAAAAAAGCTCACACGCAGCTCTTCCAGCAACCAGCGGAATTCCTGCATGCGCGCATCCACCGCGCCTTTTCGCTCAGCCACCAGCCGCCAGTAACGCTGCTCCTGCGGTCGCAACTCGGTCATCCGTGCGGCATCACGTGCCGGGTCGGCGCGCCATTTTTCCAGCCGCAACGTGATGGCCTTGAGGTAGCGTGCGAAATGCTGCAGTTGCCCATAAGGTGTGGCCGTCAGAAAGCGTTTGGGTACGAGGCGCTGCAGTTGCTGGGCGGCATCTGCCGCGGCTTCGGCGGCATTTTTCGTGTCCTTGATCTTGCGTTGGGCCACAGCGAACTCGGTCAGGATGCCGGCAGCCAGCCGGGCCACCTCGCTGGCAATCAAGGTCAGGCGCCCTCGCCCATCGTCGATGCGTTTTTTGAACTCGGCTTCGTGCGTCGGCAACGGGTCGAGCAAAAAGGCACGGTCCAGCGCCACTTCGATGATCTGCTCGCGCAATTCCTCCAGCGTACCGCCGCCGGAATTGTCGGCTGCGCGGCCCACCAGCATGTAGCTGGTAGCCGTTTTCTGCAGCTCCGGCAGGTTCTTTTCCAGGTACTTCAGCGCATCCTTGATTTGCAGGGAGAACAGCCGGCGCAAGCCGGCGCGGTGCTTCGCGGCCGCCACGTCGGGTTCGTCAAACACCTCGATCGTCACCGCATCGCCCAAATCAATGAGCGCCGGAAACCCTATCAGCGTCTGCGAACCCTTGCGGATTTCCATCAGCTCCGGCAACTCGCCAAAGCTCCAGCTGGTGTAGCGCTCCGGCGCTCTGGGTGCTATCTTTTCAGGAGCTGCTTGCGCACGTCCTGATTGGGCCGGAGGCCGATTTGATACTGAATTTTCGGTGGATACCGTCTTTTCGGACCCAGATTCGGGTGCTTTTGCCAGGTTTTTGAGTCCCGCCAGCGCCTGGAAGGCACCCCGTGCCTGCGAGCCCAGTTCGCCCTTGAGCGCGCCCAGGTTGCGGCCCGCGCCCAGCTGGCGCCCGTGCTCGTCGACCACGCGGAAGTTCATGAACAGGTGCGGGGGCAGCATATCCAGCTTCATGTCATTGCGCTTGACGTCCAGCGAGGTCGCATCGCGCACCAGCTTGAGCACCGCATCGGTCAGCGAGCCGCTGCCGAACACCTCGGGTTGCAGCAACTGCTCCGTCATGCGGGCGGCGGTATCGGGCAACGGCACCAGCCGCGAGCGCGGGCGCTGGTGCAGCGTCTTGATCAGCGCCTGCACCTTGTCCTTGAGCATGCCCGGCACCAGCCACTCGCAGCGCTCTTCATTGACCTGGTTGAGAGCGAACAGCGGCACATCCACCGTCACGCCATCGCGCGCGTCGCCGGGTTCGTGCAGGTAAGTGACCCAGCAATCCACACCACCCATTCGCAGTGTCTTGGGAAACGACTGCGTAGTGATGCCGGCAGCCTCATGCCGCATCAGTTCTTCACGCGTCAAGAGCAGGAGCTGCGGCTGCTTTTTGACTTCCTCCTTGTACCAATGTTCGCAACTTGCACCACTGTGTACGTCAGCCGGGAGTTGCTGGTCATAAAAAGCGTAGATCAGTTCCTCGTCCACCAGCACGTCCTGGCGCCTGGCTTTGTGTTCCAGATCCTGCACCTGCTGGATCAGCTTCAGGTTCGCCGCGAGGAAAGGCAGCTTGGTGTCCCAGTTCCCGGCCACCAGTGCTTCACGGATGAATATCTCGCGCGCCGTGACCGGGTCGACACGGCCGAAATTGACGCGCCGCCCGTTATAGACCACCAGGCCGTAAAGCGTGGCACGCTCCAGCGCCGTCACCTGCGCAGCCTTTTTCTCCCAGTGCGGGTCCAGCAGCTGCTTGGCTAAAAGATGCCCAGCCACCTGTTCTATCCAGGCCGGGTCAATGTTGGCAATGCCACGGCCAAAAAGGCGTGTGGTTTCCACCAGCTCGGCCACCACAATCCAGCGGCCCGGCTTTTTGCTCAGGCGTGCGCCGGGGTGGCGGTAGAACTTGATGCCGCGTGCACCCAGGTACCAGTCTTCCTCGTCGCTCTTGCAGCCGATGTTGCCGAGCAGGCCGCACAGCATCGATAAATGAAGCTGCTCATAGCTGGCAGGCTTGTCGTTCAGGACCCATTTCTGTTCGCCCACAACCGTATGCAGCTGCGAATGGATGTCGCGCCATTCGCGCACGCGGCGGATATTGACGTAGTTCTCGCGCAGCAGGTTCTCATACTGGCGGTTTGACAGTTTATGGTCGGTGCCGTGGCCGCCACGCGCGTCGCCCAGCCATTTCCACAGCTTCAGGTAACCACTGAACTCGCTCTTCTCATCATCGAACTTGGCATGCTGCTGGTCGGCTTGGGCCTGTTTGTCCATGGGGCGGTCGCGCACATCCTGCACACTGAGCGCGCTGGCGATCACCAGTACCTCGTCGAGCGCGTTGCGGTCCTTGGCTTCCAGAATCATGCGGCCCACGCGCGGGTCCAGCGGCAGCTTGGCCAGCGTGCGGCCGACGCCGGTGAGCTCGTTGTCTTCGTCCACCGCGCCCAGCTCGGCCAGCAGCTGGTAGCCGTCGGCAATGGCGCGGCGCTGCGGCGGCTCGATAAAGGCAAACTCTTCCACATTGCCCAGGTGCAGCGCCTTCATGCGCAAAATCACCGAAGCCAGCGAACTGCGCAGGATTTCAGGGTCTGTGAAAGGCTGGCGGCCCTGGAAGTCCTTTTCGTCGTAAAGGCGTATGCAAATGCCATCGGCCACCCGGCCGCAGCGGCCTGCACGCTGGTTGGCCGCGGCCTGCGACACCGGCTCCACCATGAGCTGCTCGACTTTGTTGCGAAAGCTGTAGCGCTTGACGCGCGCCGTGCCCGCATCCACCACGTAGCGAATGCCCGGAACAGTCAGCGAGGTTTCGGCCACGTTGGTGGCCAGCACGATGCGCCGCCCACTGTGGCCGTCAAAAATGCGGTCCTGCTCGGCCTGGCTCAGGCGCGCGAACAGCGGCAGCACCTCGGCGTTGCGCGTCAGCGGCTGGTGCGCCAGGTGCTTGCGCAAGTGGTCAGCCGCCTCGCGGATCTCGCGCTCTCCGGGCAGGAAAACCAGGATGTCGCCTGCGCTGTGCGGGCTCAGCCAGAGCTCGTCGACTGCGTCAGCAATTGCATCGTTCAGGTCGTGCTCGCGTGACTCCTCAAACGGCCGGTAGCGCTGTTCGACGGGAAACATGCGGCCCGACACCATGATGACCGGCGCCGGAATTTTTGACCCCCACGCTCCGCGCTGCGCGTCGTCGCTGCCCCCCGAGGGGGCGTCGCCCGGCTTAGGGCGGCCCGGCGCCGGGGCGGCAGAAGCAAAGTAATCCGCAAACCGCTGCGCATCAATCGTCGCCGAGGTGATGACCACCTTGAGGTCGGGCCGGCGCGGCAGCAGCTGGCGCAGGTAGCCCAGCAGAAAGTCGATGTTCAGGCTGCGCTCATGGGCCTCGTCGATGATGATCGTGTCGTAGGCTTTGAGCAGCGGGTCGGTCTGCGTCTCGGCCAGCAAAATGCCGTCGGTCATCAGCTTGACGGAAGCGTCGCGCGAGAGCCGGTCCTGGAAGCGCACCTTGTAGCCCACCACGTCGCCCAGCGGCGTTTTCAACTCCTCCGCGATGCGCTTGGCCACGCTGGACGCGGCAATACGGCGCGGCTGGGTATGGCCTATCAGGCGGCCCTGTCCGGCCGGGTAATTGAGCTTGCCGCGCCCCATGGCCAGCGCAATCTTGGGCAGTTGGGTGGTTTTACCCGAGCCAGTTTCGCCACAGACAATGATGACCTGGTGGGCCGCCATGGCGGCGGTGATTTCGTCGCGTTTGCCCGAAACGGGCAGCGACTCTGGAAAGGTAATGGCGAGGGGAGACAAGGATGGAGGCGAAGAAAAAGGCAAGCAGAGCAGGATAAAAGCGGCAGCAGCGCTGCCAGAGCGCTCAATTATCGGGTGTTCCAGCCCGCAGCGGACCGGCTATGGTTATGGCGCCGCGATCAGGCCGCCAGCACAGGCAAGTCGACGGCTTCCCCACTGGTCTCGTCAAACCACGCAATGCGGCTCGGGTAGCTCAGCGCGGTGCGCGACATGCCTCGCCCTATGCTCACTGCCGAAGAGGCGCGCGCATCGGATTTGGAGACCCGCAGCACGCCAAGGCCGACCTCGGCAACCCAGCGCGTCTGCTGGTTCCCTACCAAATCACCCTCCAGTGTGGTGTTAAGCACCACCGGCCGCGCCAGGGCGGCCTGGACCCCGCGCGCCAGGTGGATCAGCTGGCCGCTGTCATGGCAATTGCGCATCAGCAGCAAAAACCCGTTCTCTTCCAGGCGCCCCATTTCCACATGCGCGGGTACGGTGCGGCGCAACCGGCCGGCACATACAAACAGTGCGTGGTTGGCGGCCGCATGGCCATAGAGCTTTTCCAGCACATAAAGATTGGCCACCGACACCACAATCACGCCCAGCGGCACGGGTTCATCGCGGTAACGCCTGAAGGCCGCCTCCAGCATGTTGCCGGTTTCGCTGTGCGAGCGCATGCGTGTGACCGGGTCGTAGCTGGGGCCGTGTGCCATGGCCCGGTTCAACTCGATCAGGTAGGAATAACGGGTCCAGAGCACAGCCGCCATGGTGGCCAGATAACACGTGCCGGCGACAGCGGTCACCGCGTGCACCTGCCACGGCACATGGGCACGGTCCAGTGCCACCCAGCTCAGCCCCGCAATGGCCACCAGCATGAAGGAGACGCCCGAGACGGCCACCCAGGCCAGGCGATCCCCCCGCACGGCGCTGCGAAGACTGAGCGCCATTGCCACCAGCCCCAGAAAACACGCCACCGCCAGGCTCAGCGCCAGGGCGTGGCGCGGGCTCAATGCCCAGCCAGCCGCGATACTCAGAAGAGCCAGGCTCGCCAACCAGGTCAAGGCGCGCCGGGCCGAGTCCGGATTGCGCAGGATGCCAAGAATGGAAAACAGCAGGTAAGCCAGTAGCGCAGAGACCACGCTGGCCACATGGGCCAGGAAACGGTCCAGAAGATCGGCGTTCTCGATCGGCAATCCGCCCAGGAAGGCCACCACAAAAAACGTCGAGGCGATTGCCGAGACAGCCGCATTGACGGCAATGCGCCGCAGGGACCGGATATAGGCAAATGCTGAACCGGCCAGCATCAGGCTGGCTGACCCGAAATAGCAGCCCCAAAACCCGATCGCGTATTTGTCCATGAACCCGAACCATACCCCGCCGCCCCTCATTAAGCAAACCCTCAAATGCAGTACGCCGGCAAAAAGCACACCCTCGCCAAAGCCGGCATTTGCATCCCTCAGGCCGGCTGTGTCTCCCTTACACTCACTGGACTTTTTCCGTTTACCGGGGAAACAGCGCCCAGGGAGACCGCTTGCCACCTTCCGCGCCGTCCCCGGCTGCCCTTGACCCGCCACAACCGATCCCGAAAGCGCGCCCATGTCTGCCGTCTTCAATTTCACCTTTGTGCCCTGGTTCCGTTCAGTCGCACCCTACATACACACCCACCGCGGTAAAACGTTCGTCGTAGGCATTGCCGGCGAAGCGATTGCGGCGGGCAAGCTCCAGCACATTGCCCAGGACCTGGCACTGATCCAGAGCATGGGCGTGAAGATCGTGCTGGTGCACGGCTTTCGCCCGCAGGTCAACGAGCAGCTCAAGGCCAAGGGGCACGCCGCAAAATATTCGCACGGCATGCGTATCACGGACGAAGTCGCGCTCGACTGTGCCCAGGAAGCCGCCGGCCAGCTGCGCTATGAGATTGAGGCGGCCTTCAGCCAGGGCCTGCCCAACACCCCCATGGCCGGCTCCACGGTACGGGTGATTTCGGGCAATTTCATCACCGCGCGGCCGGTCGGCATCCTCGACGGTGTGGACTTCAAACACTCGGGCCTGGTGCGCAAGGTGGACACCGCCGCCATCGGCCGTGTGCTGGATTTCGGCGCCATGGTGCTGCTCTCGCCCTTTGGCTTCTCACCCACCGGCGAAGCCTTTAACCTGACCATGGAAGAAGTCGCCACTTCGGTGGCCATCGCCATGCAGGCCGACAAGCTGATCTTCCTGAGCGAAATTCCCGGTATACGCATCCACCACGACCAGCCCGAAAGCGAAGACAACCCCATCGACACCGAGCTGCCGCTGGCCGCCGCCGAAAAACTGCTAGCCACCCTGCCCAACGGGGAACGCCCCACCGACACCGCGTTTTACCTGCAGCACTGCGTCAAGGCCTGCAAGGCCGGCGTGGAACGCAGCCACATCCTGCCCTTCGCGGTAGACGGCGCGCTGCTCCTGGAAATCTATGTGCACGACGGCATCGGCACCATGGTGATCGATGAAAAACTCGAAGAACTTCGCGAAGCCACGGAAGACGACGTGGGCGGCATCCTGCAGCTGATCGAGCCTTTTGAAAATGACGGCACGCTCGTCAAGCGCAGCCGCACCGAAATCGAGCGTGACGCCGCCAACTACAGCATCATCGAACACGACGGCGTGATCTTTGCCTGTGCGGCGCTTTACCCCTACCCCGAAGCCAAAACGGCTGAAATGGCGGCGCTCACCGTGTCGCCGCAAAGCCAGGGCCAGGGCGACGGTGAGAAAATCCTCAAACGCATCGAGCAACGTGCCCGCGCCGCCGGCCTGCAAAGCATCTTTGTGCTGACCACCCGCACCATGCACTGGTTCATCAAGCGCGGCTTTGTGCAGGTAGACCCGGACTGGTTGCCCGAAGGCCGCAAGCGCAAATACAACTGGGACCGCAAGAGCCAGGTGCTGGTCAAGAAGTTGTCATAGGGGCTTTCCCCTTGAACGGTTTTTCTTTAGCATCCGGTGACTCCCGTCCCATCTACACAGGAAACCCCAGCATGCTCCAGCTCCGCCCCAACTGCGAATGCTGCAACCGCGACCTGCCCGCCGAGTCGCCCGATGCCCGCATCTGCACCTTTGAATGCACGTTCTGTGTTGACTGCGTCACCACCAAGCTCAAAGGGGTCTGCCCCAACTGCGGCGGTGAATTCACCACGCGGCCGCGCCGCCCGGCCGACATGCTGGCCAAGTACCCGCCTTCGAAAGAGCGTGTTTTTAAACCTCAGGGTTGCGGAGCCGCACCATGAACACCGCCACCCTGCTGCTTTTTTCCATCGTGGCACTGGTGGCTATTGCCACGCCCGGCCCCACCGTCCTGCTGGCGCTGGCCAATGGTTCGCGCTACGGCGTGCGCCGCTCCGTGCCCGGCATGCTGGGGGCCGTGGTGTCCGACTTTGTGCTGGTAGGCGCCGTAGCTCTCGGTCTGGGTGCGCTGCTGGCGGCCTCCGAGTTCTGGTTCTCGGTGCTCAAGTGGGCAGGCGCGGTCTACCTGGCCTGGTTGGGCATTCGCCTGCTGCGCTCACGCGGCGGATTTGAAATCCCCGCCGAAGGCAATGCCGGCACGCAACACGGCAGCCGCGCAATTTTCATGAAGTCCTTCCTGGTGGCGGTGACCAACCCCAAGGGTTACCTCTTTTGCTCAGCCCTGCTCCCGCAGTTCATTGACCCGGCTGCTGCCCAGGCACCGCAATACCTCGCCATTTCGCTGGTATTCGCCGGCATCGATTTTTCCGTCATGTTCGGCTATGCCTTCATAGGCGCACGCGCAATACGCCTGCTCAAGGCCTCGGCCACACGCTGGATAGACCGCGCTTGCGGCGGCGCGCTGCTGGCGCTGGCGGGCTCGCTGGCGTTCTACCGCCGGGCAAACAGCTAGGGTCGCACGGCCCCGCTATGTGCGCTGGCGCACGGACTTTTCAGGCAAGACCTGTACACTGCCGGAGTCTTTGCAAAGACTTCACTTATCCCCGGCCAGGATTCTGGAAGCGCCGCCCATAGTCGGCGCTTCGCAGGGTCGTCGTTACTTTTACAGAAACATGGCCCATGTCACCTATTACCAGCCTGAGCGTTCTTGACGCCATTGCCAAAGCCGATGGCATAGAGGTCAAGCGCCAGGAAGCACTGCTCAAGACAGGCGCATTGCAGACGGCCATCCTGACGAGCGAAAATTTCTCGATCATCGCAACCGACGAAAAAGGCATCATCCAGCTCTTCAACGTCGGTGCCGAACGCATGCTGGGTTATATGGCGGCTGAAGTCGTCAACAAGATCAACCCCAGCGACATCCATGATCCGCAGGAAGTGATGGCCCGGGCCCAGGCGCTGAGCCTGGAGCTCGCCACCACCATCACGCCCGGCTTCGAGGCGCTGGCATTCAAGGCCTCGCGCGGCATTGAAGACATTTACGAGCTGACCTATATCTGTAAAGACGGCAGCCGCTTTCCGGCCATCGTGTCCATCACCGCATTGCGCGACGATTTCGGCACCATCATCGGCTACCTGCTGATCGGCACCGACAACTCGGTACGCAAGCAGGTCGAAGTGGCCTTGAAGGAAGCGATGGCCGTGGCCGAGAAGGCCAACCTCGCCAAATCGGACTTCCTGTCCAGCATGAGCCACGAGTTGCGCACACCGCTCAGCGCCATCCTCGGATTTGCGCAGCTGATCGAATCCGGCACGCCGCAACCCACGCCCTCGCAAAAACGCAGTGTGGACCAGATCCTCCAGGCCGGCTGGTATCTGCTGGAATTGATCAACGAAATCCTGGACCTGGCATTGATCGAGTCCGGCAAGCTGTCGCTGTCGCTGGAACCTGTGTCGCTGGCCGAGGTCATGCTTGAATGCGAGACCCTGATCGAGTCACAGGCCGGCAAGCGCGGCATTACCGTGACCTTTCCGAAATTCCCTGTGCCCTGCTTCGTGAATGCCGACCGCACCCGGCTCAAGCAGGTACTAATCAACCTGCTGTCGAACGCGATCAAGTACAACACCAGTAGTGGAACGGTCTTGATCAACTGCGTGGATCTGCCGCAAAAGCGCATCCGTATCTGCATTGAGGACACGGGTGAAGGCCTGAACCCTGCCAAGATCGACCAGCTTTTTCAGCCCTTCAACCGCCTGGGCCAGCAAGCCACCACCGAACAAGGTACGGGCATTGGGCTGGTGATGACCAAACGCCTGATCGAGCTGATGGGTGGCGTCATCGGCGTCGAGAGCGTTGTCGGAAAAGGCAGTGTGTTCTGGATTGAAATGGACGTGACCGACGAAATTGCATTGCGAACAGAGCTGGCAGCCCTGGCACCGATCCTGCAAAGCCAGGTGGCTACCGATCCACGTGCCCATACACTTCTGTACGTAGAAGACAACCCGGCCAACCTGATGCTGGTGGAAGACCTCATCGCGCGCCGCTCCGACATCCGGCTGCTGTCGGCCCGTGACGGCATCAGCGGCATCGCGATGGCCAAGGCCTCGCAGCCGGACATCATCCTGATGGACATCAACCTGCCGGGCATCAGCGGCATCAAGGCGGTACAGATTCTGTGTGCCGATCCGTTGACAGCACACATTCCGGTGGTGGCGCTCAGCGCCAATGCCATACCCCGTGACATTGAAAAAGGCATGGAAGCCGGCTTCTTTCGCTACCTCACCAAGCCCATCAGGATCAATGAATTCATGGACACCCTGGACCTGGCGCTGGCATTTTCCAAAACAAAGTCCATGCAGGCCTCCGTGCCGGAAAAAACCGCATGAACACCGAATTCGACATCCTGAACGGCAGCATCCTGGTGGTGGACGACCAGCCCGTCAATGTGCAGTTACTCGAACAGCTGCTGGCAGGCGCCGGCTATACCCAGGTCAGGTCCACCATGAATTCGCTGGAGGTAGCCGCGCTGCACGCAGAGCACCGCTACGACCTGATCCTGCTCGACCTGAAAATGCCCGGCATGGACGGCTTCCAGGTGATGGAAGCACTCAAGGAAGACCAGCACGACAAATACCTCTCTGTCATCGTGCTGACCGCGGAGCCGGCCCACAAGCTGCGCGCCTTGCAGGCCGGCGCCAAGGATTTCATCAGCAAACCGTTTGACCTGGTCGAAGTCAAGACGCGCATCCACAATGCGCTGGAAGTGCGCCTGCTGTATAAAAAGCTGGAAAACTACAGCAAGCTGCTGGAGCTGGCCATGCAGCAGAGCACCGCAGAAACCGACGAAGCGCGAAGCCGCTAATAGCGTCTGGCTGGACCAGGCGGCCAGGCCCATCCCTCTAGTCTGCGGCCCGCATTTACTGCTTGAGCTTTTCAAGCAGGAAGTCGATGAACAAGCGCACCCGCAAGGGCACGTGCCGGCCGTGCGGGTATAGCAATGAAAACGGCCGTGACCGCCCCACAAAGGGCTGCAACACCTCTTGCAGCCGGCCCTGGCGCAAGTCTTCTTCAACAATAAAACGGTAAGTCTGCAGCAGGCCCGCGCCATGCCGGGCCAGCGTCACCCCACCCAGCAGGTCTTCCGAGCAGCAGTACCCACCGCTGGTAGCCACCTCCAGTTCCTTGCCCGCCTGGCTGAACAGCCACGGGATTTTCTGACCACTACTGGGCAACAAAAACTGGATGCAGTCATGCTGCTGCAAGGCCTCCAGCGAGGTTGGGGTTCCCGCCTGCTGCAGGTACGAGGGCGCGGCCACCACCACCAACGCGGCATCTTCGAGCTTGCGCGCGACCAGACTGGAGTCGGGCTGCGCGCGCCCGCGTATGGCCAGGTCGTAGCCCTCGTCGGCAAAGTTGACATTGCGGTTGCTCAGGTTGACCTCGACCTGCACTGCTGGATAAAGGGCTCGAAAAGCCGGCAGCAGCGGCAGCACGCGGTAATGCCCGTAAGGCGTGGGCAGGCTGATACGCAGCACGCCGGCGGGCACCAATTGCTGACCCGTGGCTTCGCGCTCGGCTTCCACCAGCTGTCCCAGGGCCTGCCGCGCCTGCTCAAAATAAGCGCGGCCGGCTTCGGTCAGCCGTATCTGCCGCGTCGTGCGCGTGAAGAGCCGCACACCCATCCTTTCCTCCAGGCGCGACACCGAGCGGCTCACAGCGGCAGGCGTGAGGCCGGCACTGGCTGCCGCCACAGTGAAGCTGCTGAGCTCCGCCGCAAGGCAAAAAAGCTCAATGCTTCCCAGCTGAAGATCATCGAATTGACGGCTCATGGCTTTGATTTTCTGTGGATTATCTATTACGCCATGTAACTTATGAAGTTAATCAACCTCCATTTATCTCTCCAAACATCATCAATAGCATGAGGCCTTCCCAACTAATTTGATCAAGGAACCCATGAAACTGTTTTTCTCTCCCGGCGCCTGCTCACTGGCTCCCCACATCGTTCTGAAGGAAACCCGGCAGGCCTTCAAGCTTGAAAAAGTTGATACAGGCACCCACACCACCGCAGACGGGGCCGACTACTACGCCATCAACCCCAAGGGTGCCGTGCCGCTGCTGGAGCTCGAGAGCGGCGAGCGCCTGACCGAAGGCCCCGTCATCGCCCAATACATTGCCGACAAGGCCGGCCGCGCCGACCTGCTTCCGGCCGCCGGCAGCATGGACCGCTACCGCGTGATGGAGTGGCAGAACTACATCACCTCGGAGCTCCACAAAACCTTCACGCCGCTCTTCAACCCGGACCTGGACAGCAGCGCCAAGAAAACCCTGGCCAGCGTTCTGCGCAAAAAATACGAATGGGTCAACACCCAGCTGCAGTCCAAAGACTATCTGCTCGGCCAGTCCTTCACCGTGGCCGATGCCTACCTGTTTGCCGTCACAGGCTGGGCCAAGTACGTGTCGCTGGACCTGGCGGACCTGAAGCACCTGCAGGATTTCCTGGCACGCGTGGCCGGCCGGCCCGCCGTGCGCGAGGCCCTGAAGGCCGAAGGGCTGCTGGCATGAGCCGCTGGAAAACCACGGCCCTGACCCAGAGGTTGGGCCTGGCAGCGCCGATTGTGCAAGGTCCCTTCGGCGGCGGACTTTCCTCGGTGGCCCTGACCGCGGCGGTCTGCGAAAGCGGTGGGCTGGGCTCGTTTGGGGTGCATCACCTGACAGGCGCGCAAATTGAGCAGACGGCGCAGGCCATACGCCTGAAAACGAAACGGCCTTTCGCCTTGAACCTGTGGGTGCCGCATGAGAACAGCGAGGATCCGCCACTCACAGACCCGCAGTTCGAGCAGCACCTGGCGCTGCTTGCGCCTTATTTCAAGGAACTCGGTGAACCCCTGCCGACCCGGCCCGAGCGTTTCAGCCCGCGCTACGAAGACCAGGTGCAGGGCCTGCTGGCAGCCCGGCCCGCCGTGTTCAGTTTTGTATTCGGCATTCCGTCGCCGGAGATCCTGCGCCAATGCAAGGCGCTTGATATCCTGACTTTAGGCGCCGCCACAACACCTGAAGAGGCGATAGCGCTCGACAGCGCCGGCGTTGACATGGTGGTGGCAACCGGCTTTGAGGCTGGTGGGCACCGCGTGTCCTTTCTCCGCCCGGCCGACAACTCGCTCACCGGCACACTGGCGCTGATTCCGCAGGTGGTCGACGCGATCAAGGCCCCCGTCATTGCCGCAGGCGGCATTGCCGATGGCCGCGGCATTGCAGCAGCCCTGGCGTTGGGCGCCCAGGGCGTGCAGATTGGCACGGCTTTCCTGGCGTGCGTTGAGTCATCCGCCAGCGACATCCACCGCGAAAAGTTATTCAGCCCCGACGCCAGGTACACCGCCCTTACCCGCGCTTTCAGCGGGCGCCTGGCGCGCGGCATTGAAAACCGCTTCATGAACGAGTTGAAGGCGCACGAAGGCCACATTGCGCCCTACCCGGTCCAGAACTGGCTGACAGGCCAGCTCAAACCAGCTGCCATTGCCCAGGGCAGAACCGACTTGATGTCGCTCTGGTCCGGTCAGGCCGCACCCCTGCTCAGGCACCGGGATGCGAGCTCGCTGATGCAGGCGCTGCAGCAGCAAACCGACGACGCGCTAAAACGGGTTGCCGGGTCAGTCTGACCCTCAAGCAGGACTTGTGTGATGACAGCGCATGACGATGGATTGACTGAAGGTGCCTGTTTGAGGTGCAGTCACCTCAATGAAAATCGCGACTCGATGTGCCCAGCCGCCCCAGCAGCGGCGTGAGGTCTTCGAGCCGATGCGCCACCAGGTTGCGCACCGCGCCGTAACCTTTGGTGCTGCCGCGTTCTTCACTACGCTGCCATATACCGTACACCGCCAGCAGCCGGGCGTGCAACACCTCACCGCGTTGCGCCTCGCGCAGTGATTTCCAGATGATCACATTGACCGGCCCGGTTTCATCCTCCAGCGTGACGAAGATGGTGCCCTTGGCAGTTTGCGGCTGCTGGCGCACGGTGACGATGCCGCAGCCGGCCACCTCTTCACCGTCGGGCAAGGCATTAAGCTCGCTGGCGCTCAGCAGGCCCCTGCGTGACAGCCGTTCCCGCAGCAAGGCCACCGGGTGGCGCCGCAGCGTGAGGCCGGTGGCCTGGTAGTCGAACAGGATGTTTTCGCCCTCGGGTGTGTCGGGCAAGGCCAGCGGCGTTTCGTGCGTGGGCACCGATTTGAGCAGGCGTGGCGCCAGTTTGATGGCCGAAGCCTCCCAGACCTGCTGGCGCCGGTGTCCGGCCAGCGGCAGCAGGGCATCGGCGGCGGCCAGCGCGTTGATTTCGAGCGTACCCAGCTGGGCGCGCGACACCAGGTCTTCCGTCGAAGTGAAAGGCGCTTGCGCCCGCGCCTCCACCAGCCGCAGTGCAGCTTCTTTGCGCAAACCGGCCACCAGGCGCAGGCCCAGGCGCACCGCCGGCTGCGTATCCGCAGGCAGCACACCCTGCGGCTCCAGCGTGCAGTCCCATTCACTGTGCATGACGTCCACTGCGCGCACCTCCACCTGGTGGCGGACAGCGTCCTGCACCAGCTGGGACGGCGTGTAAAAGCCCATGGGCTGCGAATTGACCATGGCCGCCAGAAAGCAGGCCGGCTCGTGGCGCTTGAGCCAGCAGCTCACGTAGACCAGCTTGGCAAAGCTTGCGGCATGGCTTTCCGGAAAGCCGTAGTCGCCGAAGCCCAATATCTGACTGAAGATGCGCTCTGAAAATTCGGCGCTGTAGCCGTTTTTGACCATGGCATTGACGAGGCGGCCATGAAACCGGTCTACCCCGCCCTTGCGCTTCCAGGCCGCCATGGAGCGGCGTAAATCGTCGGCCTCCCCGGGCGTGAAGTCAGCGGCGATCATCGCGATCTGCATCACCTGCTCCTGGAAGATCGGGATGCCCAGCGTGCGTTCCAGGGCCGGGTTCAGCGCCGGGTATTCCGGCACGACGTCTTCGCCCCGCCGCTTTTTATCGCGTGCCTTCAGGTACGGGTGCACCATGCCGCCCTGGATGGGCCCCGGCCGCACGATAGCGACTTCCACCACCAGGTCGTAGTAATTGCGCGGCTGCAAACGCGGCAGCATGGACATCTGGGCCCGGCTTTCAATCTGGAAAACACCCACCGTGTCGGCTTCGCAAATCATGTCGTAGGTGGGCGTGTCGTCCGGCTCGACCTGGTGCATCTCCAGCTGGCTGCCCCGCGTCTGGTTCACCAGGTCCAGGCAGCGCCGGATGGCTGACAGCATGCCCAACGCCAGCACATCCACTTTCAGCAGGCCCATGGCCTCCAGGTCGTCCTTGTCCCACTGGATGATGCGGCGGTCTTCCATTGAGGCCGGCTGCACCGGCACCAGCCGCGTGAGCTTGCCCTGGGTGAGCACAAAACCGCCGACATGCTGGCTCAGGTGACGCGGAAAGCCAATAAGCTGCGCCGACAGGTCAAACCATTGCAGCACCGGCCCTTCTCGGCCCTCCAGCCCGGCTTCCTTGAGTTTTTCCTGCAGCACCTCGCTGCCGTCAAACCAGAAATGCTCTTTGGCGAACAGGTCTATCAGTTCAGGCGCCATTGCCAGCGCCTTGCCCACATCGCGGATCGCGCTGCGCGGCCGGTAGCTGATGACGGTGGCGGCAATGGCGGCGCGGTCGTGGCCGTATTTGCCGTAGATGTACTGGATGACTTCTTCACGCCGCTCGTGTTCGAAGTCCACGTCGATGTCGGGCGGTTCACTGCGCTCGCGGCTGATAAAGCGCTCAAACAGCAGCTTGCTTTCCGCGGGGTTGACGGCCGTGACGCCCAGGCAAAAGCACACCACCGAATTGGCCGCTGAGCCGCGTCCCTGGCAAAGGATTTCCTTTTCTCTCGCAAACCGCACGATGTCGTGCACGGTGATGAAGAACATCTCGTATTCAAGTTCTTCGATCAGCGCCAGCTCAAAGCCCAGCTGCCGCCTGATCTTGTGCGGTATGTGATGCGGGTAGCGGGTGTGGGCACCCTGCCAGGTCAGCCGCCGCAGCCAGCGCGAAGGCGTTTCGGCCGCCGGCACCATGTCTTCCTGCGGGTAGCGGTACAGGTTGCGAATCTCATCGAGATTGAAATTGCACCGCGCCGCCACTTCCAGCGTGGCGCGCAACAGGCTGGCGGGGTAAATCTCGGCCAGGCGCATGCGCGGCCGCAAGTGCGCCTCGGCATTGGGCTGCAGCGCAAAGCCGCATTCGTGCACCGGCTTGCCCAGCTTGATGGCGGTCATCACATCGTGCAGCGGCTTGCGTGAGCGCTTGTGCATCAGCACATGCCCCGCCGCCACCAGCCGTATGCCGGTGCGCTGCGCAACCTCCTGCAGCTGCTGCAGGCGCAGCGCGTCGTCTAGGCCCTGCAGCAGCTCCACCGCCAGCCAGGCATTGATACCAAAAAGGCCTGCAGCCCAGGTGCAATGAGCGCAAAGCGCTTCTGTATTGATAGCACCCGCACCTGCTTCATGCATGGGCGCGAGCAAAATTTCGCAATCCCCCAGCCGGGAGAAATCCGTTTCGCCCAGCGCGACGCGGTAGCTGCCTTTTTCCACCACGTCACCGGCCTTGCGCGCTTCGGTGATGAACTCGCACAGGTTGCCCCAGCCTGCCGCGTTGTGCGGCAGCACCACCAGCCTGAAGGCATCGGGCGCCTGCACCAAAAATTCCGCGCCCGGCAGCAGCTTGAGGCCCATCTCTTTTGCCACCTCATGCGCCCTGACCACCCCGGCCACCGAACATTCGTCGGTGACGGCCAGCGCCTGGTAGCCCAGCTCGGAAGCGCGTTCGGCCAGCTCCTGCGCATGCGAGGCGCCACGCTGGAAGCTGAAGTTGCTCAGCGCGTGCAGTTCGGCGTAATCGGGAAGTGCGTAGGCAGGCATGCGGGCCTCAGGCAAAAAAGCCGTGCAAATACCAGGTGCGTTGCCGGCCGGCCTGGGCGGCAGAGCCCAGCCTTTCGCTGTAAACCCACAGCAAGCTGCCCTGCTGGCTGCGGTAGATGTAGTAGTCGCGGAACGCCCACGGCTTTTCACACAGGCCCGGCTCAGCGCTGCGGTTTTCGTGATCGGCCAGCAGCCATTCGGCAGCCTCCAGCCGCTGCGGCCCGGCCAGGCGCGTCAGCTTGCCCTGGTACACCGGGCTGTTGCCTGCAGCTTGCAGCTTCAGCGGCTCGGGCAGCAGCCAGGCAGGGTACAAGGCTTCAGCCCGGGCTTCTGGAATGTGGGAAGTGGCTTTTCTTAAACCTTTTAGGCCTCTGGCGCCCGATGGCTTTGCGCAAGCAGCTATTGATTTAATAGCGCTTCTGGCGCTCACCCAGCGCTGCATCAGCTCGGGCCGGTGGTCGCAGCAAGGTTGCCAGGCTTGCACATTGGCATCACCCAGGCGGGCGCTGAGCCGCTCGACCAGCTCCACCACGCTGTCGCCCTGCCGGCGCGCTTCCATCAACAGGCTGCCGGTGGCGGCTGCCGAATCGGCCAGCAGCTCGGTGGCCAGCGACTGCAGCGTCAGGCTGTGCACCGGCGCCGGCAGCTTTTGCTGCGCCAGGTGCTCTGAGATGAGGCGTGCCATGTGACGCAGGTCTTGTGCGGGCTGGGCGGTGCGAATCTCGAGCTCGCCGGTCGGAGGCACATCGCGGCGTTTGTCCAGGTGCCAGATGATTTTCAGGGCGCAGAGCCCGCTCTGCCGCCCCAGCAGCCAGGCGTGCAGGTGAACCAGCAGGCGCTCAACGCCCGCCATCAGCGCGGGGCCATGGGTGACCAGTGCATTGAGCTCCAGTTTTTCCTCAAAGTGTTCGGGCAGCACTTGCCACTCATAGTCGTCGGCTACGGTGCCGCGGGCGCGGTCCAGCGCCTCCAGCAGCTCGGCGCCAAAACGCCGCGCCACGCCGTCACGCGGCAGGCGCAGCAGGTCGTCCCAGCTGCGGCAGCCAATGCGCTCCAGCACACCGAGGTGCGGGCGTGCGGCCGTCAGAGTGTGCATGGGCAGGTCGGCCACGCGTTTCTTCACCACGCCAGCTTGGCCTTCCCGCATCCGAAGACGCCCTAGCGCTATCAAAGATGTAGCACCTTGCGCACGTTCTATAAGGGCAACAGCCTGATTTGATTCAAAAAACAGCTCAATTTTCTGCGCCAGCAGCTGCATCAGCCGCGCCAGCCCGCCAAACAGGCGCAGGCTGCCCGTCACGTCCATCAGCACCGCTTCGTCGACCAGCGCCACGCGCGGCGTAAAACCCAGCGCCAGGCTGGCCACCGCCCGCTGCAATGCAGCGGCGTCCTCGCCCCACTGCTGCACCGCGTCAGTGGTGATCGAGATGCGCAATGCGATCCAGCAACGCATGGATGGGGCTCCGGGGTGAAGTAACAGGCAGCGACACCAGCGACGGCAGCAGGATGGGGGCAAGCTCTTCCCGCTTTTGCCGGGCCCTGTCGCGACTGGCTGCCAGCAGCGCTGACAGCCGGGCGGGCCGGGTGTCGAGCAGCACCGGCGCAGCCAGTGGCGGGCCGCGGCGCTTGAGCACGTGGACCAGCAGATTGCCGCCCTCCTGCACAGCGCCTTCCAGCAGCAGGCGCAGCGGCGCGGGTGACGATTCGTGTTGGGCCCGCAGCGGCCGGAACACAAACAGCAGCTTGTGGTGCGCATGCGCGGCAATCTGCAGGCGGCGCAGGTGGGCACTGCGCGCATCCGGCAGCCAGGCCAGCACGGCGGTCACGTCAGCGCACTGCAGCGCCTCTCGCGTGGCCCAGAGCAGCGAAGGCGCGTCACCGGGCTTGCCGTGAATGCTGATGAGCCGCCGCATGTCGATCTGGCGCGCGCCCAGCGCCGGGCCAAACGGCAGATAAGGCGCACCGACCAGCGCCGTCAGTTGCGCGCCAGGCTCATCCGGTGCGGCGGGCTGGTTGAGGGCCCGGGCCAGGCCGGGCGCCAGCAAACCCCATTCCTGCTGGCCCGCCTGCGGCAGCAGCAGTTCAACCAGCGCGCCCTGCGGCCAGCCTCCTCCTGGCAAGGCCAGGTCGAGCGCCGCATAACCTGTGGCCACCGTCTGCACACTCGCGCTGCCCAGTTCGCCGGCCCGCCAAACCTGGGCATTCAGGGCGTCGGCAAAGTCCGGCAAAGCGCTGGGCATTGCGGTAAGGGTGGGCATGGAAGGTGGTCCGGATCAAGCTGGATATACTGTATTTATGTACAGTATATGATCGATTCGATGCCCTGCCAACCTGCATGAAACCCGGGTACCCCAGTCGAGAATTATTCACCCCGGAGCCACCGGGAAAACCGGCACCTCCCTGCAAATCAGGATGCAGCGCGCTTGCCGGCGGTACCGCTGTTCTCGCGCGTCTAGAGTTTGGGCGGGAGTGGCCGGCCCACGTTGTGGGCGCCCTTGTCGGCCGCCTCCCAATACGCCTTGTCCAGCGTGCCGGGGTGGTTCTTGACCGGGGTGCCGACCGGCACATTGCCAGGGCGCTGAACGCCCTCCACCGAATAGGTTTTCAGCTTGGGCTTCTCGGTGGTGGAGGGGTTGAGCTCATGAAACTCGTGCGCCACCTTTGAAGGGTTTTGGGGAGACAACTTTTGGCCACGAACACTCGCCAGCGTTTCAATGTGCGTCATGCACCGCGTCGTGTAGGGGTCGGGTGCCTCACCGAACAGGTGAAACACGCCGTGCTGCTGACGTTCGCTCGTCATCTGCTTGAGCTTCCAGAGCTCGAACACCGACACCTTTGCGCGCATCGCCTCCTTGGAGTCATAGCGGTATTCCCGTCCCTTCTTGCGATCGCTTTCTGGGGCCGGACGCGCCAGGAAGCGGTCCCTGTGCTCGGTCGGTGTATGGCTGCCATAGGCCAGGTTCGAGTAAGGCTTGGACTCGTCTATGCCGGTCAGCTGGTTCACGGCGCCAAACTTTGGCAAATCTGTACGGGGTGGGCCACTGCCCATCCGGAAATCTTCGTAATGACCCCACGAACCCCGTCCGTATTTGACGGTCATGTGTTCCGGCTGTTGTGGATTCGTCGTGTTTCTCCACGTGGAGAACTTGACCGGCACCACCGGCTGGTTTCCCAGGAAATAGGCACTGGCAGCGGCACCGGCACTCGCCAGGACCGGGAAGCCAAAGCGCGATAACACCCTTCCTGCTGCCATGGGGACCATCCTTGTGCCGCAGCGCGGCAATGTTGATGAGCTGACCTTCCGGTAAAACCGGCGACTGGATATTCAGTCTAGTCATGGCGCGCGGCTGGCGCCATCCCCTTTTTCAGGTGAAAAATTACATGCTTCGGCTATGGGTGCGTCGCTGCGGCCCTCAAGCTCGCAGCATGAGCTGGCCGGGGGCAATGCGCCGCCAAACTGGCGATGTGGTCGATTCAGCGCTTGCGCGCCTGGCGTGCGATCAGCAGCAAGCCCACGACCGCAATAGCCACAAAACACAGGAAAGACCAGTTGGCAATCGAGCCGCCCAGAAAGGTCCAGTCGATCTTGGTGCAGTCGCCGCTGCCCTTGAAGATCATGGGAATGGCGCGTTTGAGCGGAAAGGTTTCAATCATTCCGTAAAAGTCGCGGCCGCAAGAGGCAATTTCAGGCGGATACCACTGCAGGAAACTTTGGCGCGCCGCCACAAAAGCACCAAAACCCGAGAGCAGCACCATCAGGCCTGAACCGGCGATCAGCAGGCCCCGGCTTTTGGCGATGGCCGTCACGCCCGCCACCACCGCCACCAGCACCAGCGCATACCGCTGCACGATGCACATCGGGCAAGGCTCCAGGCCTACCACGTGCTGCAGGTACAGGCCAAAAGCCAGCATGGCCACGCAGGCCACGGCGATCAGCGCCAGCATGCGGCGCGGCATGGCGTCGAAATACGTCAAAAACATCAGGGAGCCCTCTTTTTTCTGGATGAATTATGAATTGTCCAGGGGTTCGGGCGTTTGGTGCCGGATAAGTTCCCTTCGGCGATACATGCAGGGCAGATTCTTCGCCGCTTACCCATCCCTGTCGCTCCCGCCCCCTGGTCCCCTCTCGCCCTAATTTGCCAGCGTTTGTCCTACAGATGGGCAACCCCGGCGGGCGTAGATTTTCAGGACGTCAGTTTTTTTGAAGATCCCAGAAAGGACCCCATGATGGAAATACACCGAGGACGACTCATCGACCATGTTCACCTGCGCGCCCATGACCTCACGGCCAGCAAGCGCTTTTACCGCGCTGTGCTGAAGTCACTGAACAAAGAAAGTGCCATCCAGGAAGCCGACGACCATTTCTCAGGCGACGAGTTGTGGATAGACCAGGCCGACGGCCCCACCTCGCATGTTCATCTGGCTTTCCGGGCCAAAGACCACGCAGAGGTCAAAGCCTTCTACGAAGCCGCCCTGGCCGCAGGCGGCACCGACAACGGCGCGCCAGGCGAACGCAAATACCACCCCGGCTACTACGCCGCCTTTGTGCTGGACCCGGACGGCAACAACATCGAAGCGGTGTACCACGGGCCTTTTGTGGCGTCGGCTGAGTCGGTGGTGATCAAGCCTGCGGAGTAGATAAAACCAAGACGGGCGAAGGGGTTGCGGCTGGCGGCAAAATGCACTTTGGAATGATTTCCAAGTCTTTTGCTTCAAGGAGCTGCCATGTGCCGCAACATCAAGACCCTGTTCAACTTCGAGCCGCCGGCCACGGAGCTGGAAATCCGCGACGCTTCGCTGCAGTTTGTGAGGAAGCTCAGCGGGTTCAGCGTGCCCTCCAAGGCGAACGAAGCCGCATTCGATCGCGCTGTGGAAGAGGTGGCAGCCTCTGCGCGGGTTCTCATCCGCTCACTGGTGACCAATGCCGAGCCTCGCAACCGGGAGGTGGAAGCAGAACGGGTGCGTGCCAGGTCGGCGCTGAGGTTTGGCGCGAGTCAGTAAACGAGGCGCTCTTTTCAAGGTCTCAGCTCATACCGCTGGAATCAGCTCCGGCCGCACGGTAGCGTCTATCACGATGGTGGCTCAGCTTCCCATTGGGTTGGCTGGAGGCTCGTCGCTCCATAAAAAGACTGATATAAATCAGCTCTACAAAAACAAGTATGAGCGCGCATGACGACCAAAGACGATTTGCCGAGGGAGAAACGCTGGAAAGACCTGTACATCCGGTCAAAGAAAGTTGCGCGTGCAGAGCAATTGGGCCTCGATTACCCTCGCACAACTGCAAAGCAACTTGTGCAGAAGGAAGAAACCGCCCGCAGCACTGAACGCCTGAAGGTATTGTTCGTTTGCAGCCGTAATCAATGGCGAAGCCCGACAGCAGAACAACTCTGGCGCAAACACCCCCAACTGGTAACTCGCTCGGGTGGTACGAGCCCTAATGCGCGCCATACGGTTTCAGTCGATGACATCCGTTGGGCTGACGTGGTTCTCGTCATGGAAGAAAAACACAAATCAAGACTGACCTCGGAGTTCACACGACTGCTTGACGGCAAATCTGTTCATGTTCTTGATATCCCTGACGACTACAAGTTCATGGACAAGGAACTGATAGAAATGCTCGAGCAATGTGTTCCAAGCATCCTTGGCATCGAGTGACAGACGATGGATCTACTCGAGGAGATCAAGGAGTCCTGGTACTGGGTTGGTCTCGATCCACTACAGCTTGTCGCCGAAAATGACTTTGGCAATCTACTGATAAAGGATCATTCAGGTCGCTACTGGCGCCTATGCCCCGAGGACTGTTATTGCGAAATCGTGGCTTGGGATGAAGCTTCTTACGACACGCTCGTCAATGATCCGGAGTTCAAGAAAGACTGGTTGATGGCAGCTCTGGTCAGGATTGCGAATGAAAAGCATGGCCCTCTCGTTGACGGGCGTAAATACTGTCTGGTGGTGCCTGGAATCCTGGGCGGGGCTTACGACATTTCCAATATCAAAACTGCCCCACTGTCCGAGATTGTGAGACGGTCCGGCGACCTTTCAAGGCAAATACGGGATTTGCCGGACGGTGCCAAGATCCGGTTAAAAGTGGTTGATTAGAGGTCGCATCGGAAGAGTCCACAGCGCCCCTCCACAAACACCTTCGCCTTGCGCGGCGTCACCACCAGCATGTCGCCTTCGCGCAACCGTTGCGGCGCCTCTTCGACATCACAAAACCCAGATAGAGCCTGTCAGTTGATGATTTTTCAGGCACAGTGATGCCTGAATGTGCTCTCACCATTTATCCGACAAGGGAAACTTGAGCGGCGACTTTGGCAAAATCAATGCCGGCTCATTTATTCAACATAGTGGGTCAACTCCATGTCAGTAAACAGTTTTTTCAAGTTTGGCGCGCCGTTTTATTTCGCAGGCCGCCACGTTATTCTGCGGTTTTGCGGGATATATCAGAGTTAGGCGTCGCAGAATGCGCTTCCGCACTTTTCTTGTGACTGGAGTTGAAGTCCTCGAGCTTGGAGGGCAGCACTGGCAAAGCAATGCCTGGCCTCCAGAACACTGGCGAGAACATAAGGGTCGCTTTCGCTTGTTCACGATAGCGATCGATGAGCAACTTTCCAGCGCGCTGAAGTCCAAGAACTACGGCGGTCTTGTCGAAGGAATTGTTGTAGCTCTTGAAGTCGCCTCCTTTGACCAATGGCCAGAGACCACGTTCACGAAGATAAACACGCCTCCTTCGTTCAAAACCAAGAGTAGAGACCTTTGGTGCTATGCCAAGCTCGACTGGATGAGTATTCAGAACCTCACCCTCAAGCAGCAATTCAAGGCGTACACCGAAGCAGTCATCGAAGCACTTGATCGAATCAACATCGCCAAGCGCAAGCCCAAGGGATTTCTCGCAGAGGATTGCTCAAAAGATCTGCGTCATATCCTGGGAACCTTGAAAGCGTCAACTCTCACACGGTCCGGTCGACTCAAGGATGACGCGAGCAATGCCTAATTCAGGCGTTACCCCTCCACAAACACCCTCGCCTTGCGCGGCGTCACCACCAGCATGTCGCCTTCACGCAAACCCATCTCGGCAAATTGCTGCGAAGTCATCTGGGCCTCGATGATCGAATCGCCCGAGACATTGCCCTTTTGTTCGTAGCCTTCGGCGGGAATCAGTTCCAGCCGCGCGATCGGGCCGATCACGATGGCGCGTTCCAGGTGGGCGACGATGCCTTCGGCGCCCGGTGCATAGCGCTGCACGTCCAGGTCGTGCGGGCGCACATAGGCAAAGGCTTTGGCGTCCTGGGCGCCGGCGTGTTCGGGTGAATTGAGGCGCAGGCCTTCGAGCTGGACTTCGCCTTCGTGGGCGCGGCCGTGGAACAGGTTCACGTCACCGAGGAAGCCGTACACAAACGGGCTGGCCGGGTGGTCCCACACCTCCTGTGGCGAACCAATCTGCTCGACCTTGCCTTGGTTCATCAGCACCACGCGGTCGGCAACCTCCAGCGCTTCTTCCTGGTCGTGCGTCACAAAAATGCTGGTGACATGCAGGTCGTCGTGCAGGCGGCGCAGCCAGCGGCGCAGCTCCTTGCGCACCTTGGCGTCGAGCGCGCCGAAGGGTTCGTCGAGCAGCAGCACCTTGGGCTCCACCGCCAGCGCGCGCGCCAGGGCAATGCGCTGGCGCTGCCCGCCCGAAAGCTGCGATGGAAAGCGCTCGGCAAGCCAGTCGAGCTGCACCAGGTTGAGCAGCGAATGCACTTTTTCCTTGATCTGCGCTTCGCTGGGCCGCTGGCCGCGCGGCTTGACGCGCAGGCCGAAAGCCACGTTTTCAAAGACGGTCATGTGGCGGAACAAGGCGTAGTGCTGAAAGACAAAACCGACCTGGCGCTCGCGCACATGCACGTCGGTGGTGTCTTCGCCGCTGAAGAGGATGCTGCCGCGGTCGGGGGTTTCCAGCCCGGCAATGATGCGCAGCAGCGTGGTCTTGCCGCAGCCCGAGGGACCAAGCAAGGCGACCAGTTCGCCCGATTGAATGTCCAGGCTGACGTCGCCCAGTGCCTGGAAGTCGCCAAAATGTTTGCTGACGTTGCGGATTTCGATGCTCATGATGTTTTCCTTTAGCGAGCGGCTGCCACGGCGGCCCCGTCAACGGGAGTCCGTGGACGCTCCGGCGGCAAATCAGCCGCGGCTTTCATTTCTGCTTCGTGGCGCCATTCGGCCACCGACTTGATGACCAGGGTGACCAGCGCGAGGATGGCCAGCAGCGACGCCACGGCGAAGGCAGCCACCGACTGGTATTCGTTGTACAGAATTTCCACATGCAGCGGCAACGTGTTGGTCTGCCCGCGGATGTGGCCCGACACCACCGACACCGCGCCAAACTCTCCCATGGCCCGTGCGTTGCACAAAATCACGCCATACACCAGGCCCCACTTGATGTTGGGCAGGGTCACATGCCAGAAGGTTTGCCAGCCGGTAGCGCCCAGCACGATGGCGGCCTGCTCTTCGTCGTTGCCCTGCGCCTGCATCAGCGGAATCAGCTCACGCGCGATGAACGGAAACGTCACGAACACGGTGGCCAGCACAATGCCGGGCACGGCAAAGATGATCTTGATGTCATGCGCCAGCAGCCACGGCCCGAACCAGCCCTGCGCACCGAAGATCAGCACGTAGATCAGGCCAGCCACCACGGGCGACACGGAAAACGGCAAGTCCACCAGCGTCGTCAACACCGACTTGCCGCGGAATTCGTACTTGGCAATGGCCCAGGCCGCGGCCACGCCAAATACCAGGTTCAGCGGCACGGCAATCGCCGCGGCAATCAAGGTGAGCTTGATGGCCGACCAGGCGTCGGGCTCCTGCAGCGCGGCAATGTAGGCGCCAAAGCCCTTGCGCAGGCCTTCGGTGAACACGGCGGCCAGCGGCAGGATCAAAAACAGGAACACAAACAGCAACGCCACCGTGATCAAGGTGTAGCGCACCCAGCGTGCTTCGGTGGTGCCGGCGGTGACACGGCGTTTAATGGAGGAGGAAGCAGTCGAGCGCAGCGAAGGGCCGCCCCGAGCAAGCTCAGCCCCCTCGGGGGGCAGCGCAGTACGCGAAGCGACAAGCGTGGGGGCCTGTTTCATGCTGGGGCTCCCGCGTTTCGGCGCTGCCAGGCCTGCAAGCCGTTAATGACCAGCAAGAGCACGAACGACACCAGCAGCATCACCACTGCCACGGCCGTTGCGCCGGCGTAGTCATACTGCTCCAGCTTGCCAATGATGATGAGCGGCGTGATTTCAGAAATCATGGGCATGTTGCCGGCGATGAAAATGACCGAACCGTATTCGCCAATCGCCCGCGCAAAAGCCATGGCAAAACCGGTGAGCAGCGCCGGCGTGATGTGCGGCAGGATGACCTTGGTGAAAATCTGCAGGCGCGTGGCGCCCAGCGAGGTGGCGGCTTCTTCGAGTTCCTTCTCGGCGTCTTCCAGCACCGGCTGCACCGTGCGCACCACAAACGGCAGGCCGATGAAAATCAAAGCGATCACCACACCGGCCGGCGTGAAGGCCAGCTTGATGCCCATGGGTTCGAGGTACTGGCCGATCCAGCCGTTGCCGGCCAGCAAAGCCGTGAGCGAAATACCGGCCACGGCAGTGGGCAAGGCAAACGGCAGGTCCACCAGCGCATCGACGATTTTTTTGCCCGGAAATTTGTAGCGCACCAGCACCCAGGCCAGCAGCAGGCCAAACACCAGGTTGACGAGCGCGGCGATCAGCGATGCCCCAAACGTGAGCCGGTAAGACGCCAGCACGCGCGGCGACGTCACCGCTGTGACGAACTGGTCCCAGCTCAGCGTGAACGTTTTGAAAAACAGCGCCGAGATCGGAATCAGCACGATCAGGCTGAGGTACAGGACGGTATAGCCCAGCGTGAGGCGGAAACCGGGCAGCACGCGTTTTGCGGCGCGTTTGCTACCCGCAGGAACACCCGGCACCACCGCGGAAGGCGGCGCCACAGAAGACAAGGCAGTCATGGTGGTGCGGCTTACTTGACGGTGTAGAGCTTGTCGAACTGGCCGCCGTCGTTGAAGTGCACTTTTTGCGCTTCACCGAGGCTGCCGAAGACGTCTTGCACCGTGAAGAGCTGCAGCGGCTTGAAGGTGCTGGCGTATTTTTTCAGGATGGCCTGTGAGCGCGGACGCAATGCATGGCGTGCGGCGATTTCCTGGCCTTCGTCTGAATAGAGGTAGTTCAGGTAGGCCTTGGCCAGATCGGCCGTGCCCTTCTTGGCCACGGTGCGCTCTACCACCGCCACCGGGTTTTCCGCCACGATGCTGATGGACGGGTAGACCGCGTCCACCTTGCCTTCGCCAAACTCCTTGTTCACCGACAACACTTCGGACTCAAACGTAATCAGCACGTCGCCAATATTGCGTTGCAGGAACACGGTGGTCGCGTCGCGCCCGCCCTTGCCCAGCACCGGCACGTTTTTGTAGAGCTTGCCGACGAACTCGGCGGCCTGCGCATCGGTGGCGCCCTTTTTCTTGGCGTAACCCCAGGCGGCCAGATAGGCGTAGCGGCCATTGCCGCCGGTTTTCGGGTTCACCAGAATCACCTGGATGCCGGGCTTGACGAGGTCGTCCCAGTCCTTGATGCCCTTGGGGTTGCCGTTGCGCACCAGGAACAGCATGGTCGACGTGGTGGGCGATGCATTGTCCGGAAACTTCTTCGTCCAGTCTTTGACGACCACGCCGGCGCCGGCCAGGAAGTCGACGTCGGTCGAGGTGTTCATGGTCACCACATCAGCATCCAGGCCGTCGGCTACCGAGCGTGCGATGGCGCTGGAGCCGCCGTGCGACTGGTCAATCTTGATGTCTTTGCCTGCGGTCTTTTTGTAGTGGGCAATGAAAGCGGCGTTGTATTCCTTGTAAAACTCGCGCGCCACGTCATACGAGCCATTGAGAAGCGTTTGTGCCGAAGCCGTGCCGGAGAACGAAGCGCCCGCGGCCAGTGCCAGCGTTGCAAGCGCGATTTTTATTTTTGAAGAAGTCATGCCGTTTCCAGGGATCCAAAAGAAGAAGACGAAGAATTTGCCGAAGAAGAAAAGTCAAGACGGGGCGCCGTCAGCGATGCATCACCTGCCAGCGACTGCAACAGCGCAATGCCCAGCGGCCATTCGCCGTGGCCCGACTCCACATTGATGTGGCCGGCGTCCTGCATGCGCACAAATTCGCTGCCCCAGGCGCGGGCATAGGCACCGGCCAGGCGCACCGGGCAATACGGGTCGTTGCTGCTGGCCACCAGCACGCTGCGGTAAGGCAGCTTCTGGTAGGGCACGGGCGCAAAGTCGCTCAGCACGGCACGGCGCTCCGGGTCTGCCGGCGCCACCAGCAAGGCGCCATGAATGCGCTCTGCCGCCTCCGGCGGCAGATGCGTCGTCGCAATGCAGCCCAGGCTGTGCGCCACGATCACGACCGGCTCGTCCTGCAGCACGATGGTGTTGGCCAGCGACGCGACCCAGGCCTTGCGCGAAGGCGTGATCCAGTCGTCCTGGCGCACGCGCACCGCATTGCTCAGGCGTTCGGCCCACAGGCTTTGCCAGTGGCCGGGGCCCGAGTCACGCCAGCCAGGGACGATGATGAAACGCAAAATGGTGATCCTCAGCGGGTTTCAAGCAAGTGAGCCACGCCAGGCGCCACCGCAGGCAACGACGTTGCCGTTTGCAAGCCGGGGCCGCGGAACCGGCTTTGCCGGGCCGCAGGCGCAGCGCCCCCTCGGGGGGCAGCGCAGTACACGCAGTGACAAGCGTGGGGGCATCATTTATTCGGTTGCGGCGTGACGCGCAGATAAGGCTTGATGGCCTTGAAACCTTTGGGGAAACGCTGGGCAAGTTCAGCCGGGTCTTGCAGGCTGGGCACGATGATCACGTCGTCGCCGTCTTTCCAGTTCACCGGCGTGGCCACCTTGTAGCCGTCGGTCAGCTGCAGCGAGTCGATGACGCGCAGGATCTCGTCGAAGTTGCGGCCCGTGCTGGCGGGGTAGGTAAACGTGGTGCGGATGGCCTTTTTCGGGTCAATGATGAACACGCTGCGCACGGTGGCCGTGGGGCCGGTGCTCAGGGCGTTCGGGTGAATCATGTCGTACAGGTTAGCCACCTTGCGGTCGGCATCGGCCAGGATGGGGAAATTCACCGTGGTGTTTTGCGTCTCGTTGATGTCGTTGACCCACTTGCCGTGGGATTCCAGCGCATCCACGCTGATGGCGATTGGTTTGACGTTGCGTTTGGCAAATTCACCGCCCAGGGCCGCGGTTTTGCCCAGTTCGGTGGTGCAGACGGGTGTGAAATCTGCTGGGTGCGAAAACAGCACCACCCAGGAATCGCCTGCCCACTGGTGAAAGGAAATCTTGCCGGCGGTGGAGTCCTGGGTGAAATCGGGGGCGGTGTCGCCGAGTCTGAGAGTGGTCATGCTGTGCTCCTTGATTGCTGATCAAAGCATTGTGGGGAGCAAGCGTTAAAACTCAAAAGAATATATCGCTCTTAATTTATCTCAATAATCGAATAACGATTCGAGGAATTGGTGTTTTCGGTGCTATGTTTTTGATAGCTTCTGGCGCATGCTGTTATTGGGCTAGCGGCTATTTTTGTGCTTGATAGCCGTGCCGGAACCAGCCTGGCAGCATCAAAACACAGCCCAACCATCCTCGCCCAAGGTGTTTTTGAGGCATTTTCAAGTATAAAAACGGCCTCCAGCCCAATAACAACATGCGCGAGCAGCTATGTTATTGATAGCAATTCGGCACAGAGTTCTTGTGGCACCGACCTGCAGCGGCAAGCCTTCCCGGCAATTGGCAGCTCAGGCCGGTGAACCCGACAGCTCTGTTTTCAGATGCGCCAGAAAGGCCTGCGCCGCCCGCGACAGCGTGCGGCCCGTCGCCGTTTGCACTTCCACATTGCGCAAATCCAGGCCACGGTCACGCAGGCGTATGCACGCAAACTCGCCGCGCTGGACCTTGTAGCGGACCGATATTTCGCCCGCAATGGTGACGCTTTCCGGGTAATGGCGCAAAAAGTCGTTCAGGCTGGTGATGTAGTTGCTGGTCAGCACCGGCGACACGGTCAGGCCCTGCAGGCTGCAGGCGATGTCAAACAGCTGGCGCACGGTGGTGTTTGCTTCCGGCAGCACGATCGGGTAGACCAGCAGCTGCTTCAGGTTGATCTGTTTGAACTGGGTCAGCGGGTGGTCAAAGCGCATGGCCGCCATCACCGGCGACGGCTGCACGTGCTCTACCTGGATGCCGCTTTCGGGAGTCCGGCTCATGGTGAGGCCGATGTCGGCATCCCCATGCAGGACGCGGCGTGAGCATTCCGCCGGGGGGTGCGCACCCAGGTGAAACTGGATGCCGGGATGCGTCTTCATGAAGTCGCTGATGGCCTTGGGCAGGAACTCCATTGCAAAACCTTCGGTGCAGGCCAGGCGCACCCGCCCGCGCTGCATGCCTTGCAGCGCCTGGATCTCATGCACCACACGCTCCGAGTCGTGTGCCGATTTGAGCGCGTGCACGGCCAGCATCTCCCCGGCGGCGCTGGGCACCATGCCCCTGGGATGGCGGTCAAAAAGCGTTGCGCCCAGCAGGTCTTCCAGGTGCGCGATATGGCGGCTGATGGCCGACCCCGCCACATTCAGGCGCTGGGAGGCTTCGCTGATGGAGCCGCAGCGCACGACCTCCAGGAAGTAGCGCAGCGCGGTGTCCTGCAATTGACGGGCAACCTGGGGAGAAAGGGTCATGGGCGTCGGGTGATGGCGGAGCTGCCAGAGCATTGCCGATTTGGCAACGCAATCATACATATTCTCTAATGCATGGAATGGTCTTTCGGTCTGGTTCTTGCGCAGAATGAGCCGTCTCCACTCCCCACGCCATGACGAAGGACTTTTATGAAGCAATTTTTCACCACGATGGTGCGTCAAAGTTTTGTGCTTGCGGCTTTCGGTGCCGGCCTGACTGCAGCCCATGCAGGCAAAGCCAACGACACCCTGGTTTACGCCTCGGACAGCGAGGTTGAGAACGTCAGCCCGTACCACAACAACATGCGTGAAGGCGTGATCCTGGCCAACCTGGCCTGGGACACGCTGGTCTACCGGGACCCCAAAACCGGTGAGTTCAAACCCCAGCTGGCCACCGCCTGGAAATGGGAATCCGCCACCGCGTTGCTGGTCACCCTGCGCCAGGGTGTCACCTTCCACAACGGTGACAAGTTCAGTGCCGACGATGTGGCCTACACCTTCAATGTGGTCACGGCGCCGGAGGCCAAAATCGCCACGCGCCAGAACACGGGCTGGATCAAAAACGTCGAAAAGCTCGGCGACTACCAGGTCCGCATCAATTTGAAGGCGCCGTTTCCGGCCGCGATGGACTACCTGGCCGGGCCCACGCCGATCTACCCCGCCGCTTACATGAAGAAGGTGGGCCTGGAGGGCTACAGCAAGGCGCCCATTGGCACCGGTGCCTACAAGATCACCGCCGTGGTGCCAGGCCAGGGCGTGACCATGGTGAAGAACACGGCCTACTTCAAGGACAGTCCGGCGGGCCAGCCGAATATCGGCACGGTGAAGTTTGTGGTGATCCGCGACCCGGAAGCGCGCGTGGCCCAGCTGATGACGGGCGCGGTGGACTGGATCTGGCGCGTGCCGTCCGACCAGGCAGAGTCGCTCAAGTCCAGGCCCAACACCACCGTGCTGAGCGGTGAAACCATGCGGGTGGGTTTCATGTCGATCAACAGCAACGGCACCACGCCGGAAGCCCTGCCCTTCAAGGACATTCGTGTACGCCAGGCCGTCAACCACGCCATCAACCGCAAGGGCCTGGCCGACAGCCTGGTGCGCGGCGGCAGCCAGCCGGTGTATTCGCCGTGCTTTCGCACCCAGTTCGGCTGCGAAACTGAAAAAGAGGTGAAGTACACCTACGACCCGGCCAAGGCCAAGGCACTGCTGGCGGCCGCGGGTTACCCCAACGGCTTCGACACCGACCTGTGGGCTTACCGCGAGCGTGAATATGCCGAAGCCATGGTGGGCGACCTGCGCAAGGTGGGCATACGCGCACGCCTGCATTTTGTGCAGTACCCGGTGCTGCGCACCGAAATCTACTCGGGCCGCGCGCCGCTGACCTTCCAGTCCTGGGGATCGTTTTCCATCAACGATGCGTCCGCGTTTGTCGGCAACTACTTTGAAGGCGGCCCGGACGACACGGCCAAAGACCCGCAGGTGATTGCACTGCTGAAAACCGCCGACAGCACGGTTGACAAGACCGAGCGCAAGAAGAAATATGCGCAGGCCCTGCAGCGCATCAGCGAGCAGGCCTACATGGCGCCCATGTTCTCCTACTCCACCAACTACGCCTTCACGCCGGACCTCAAATTCACGGCGCATGCGGACGAGCTGCCACGCTTCATCCAGGCCAGCTGGAAGTAGCCACGATGGCCCGGCCGTGCGCCGCATGGCTGGGCTGACCCGCGCAGTCCGCTAACGCAACAACCGGGGCATTCCCATGCTGCAATACATATTCCGCCGCTTTCTGGTGGCCCTGAGCGTCATGCTCACGGTGGCCGTCGTCAGTTTCATGCTGCTGCACCTTTCCGGCGACCTGGCGGCCTCCATCGCCGGTGCCGAGGCAAACGCCGCAGCCGTCGAGGAAGTGCGCGTCCAGTACGGCCTGAACCGCCCCATCACCACCCAGTTTTTTGACTGGCTGTGGGGCGCGCTGCACCTGGACTTCGGGCGTTCGTTCTTCTTCCAGAACACCGTGATGGAACTCATCGGCGAGCGCCTGCCCATCACGCTCAAGCTGGGTGCCGTGTCCCTGCTGCTGGCGGTGTCGGTGGCGATTCCGCTGGGCGTGCTGGCCGCCGTCTACCGCGACACCTGGATAGACCGGCTGGCCTTGATGGTGGCGGTGGTCGGCCAGGCCATGCCCAACTTCTGGTTTGCGCTAACGCTGATCCTGCTCTTCGCTGTCGGGCTGCACTGGTTGCCCGTTGCGGGCAACACCACCTGGCAGCACTTTGTGCTGCCGGCCATTGCGCTGGGCTACTACGCCATGCCGTCGCTGATGCGCCTGACGCGCGCAGGCATGCTCGACGTGCTGGGCGCGGACTACATCCGCACTGCGCGCGCCAAGGGCCTGAGCCCGGCACGCGTGGTGTTCAAGCACGCCTTGCGCAACGCCATCATTCCGGTTGTCGCCCTTGCGGCCGTGGAGCTGGGCTTCATGCTGGGCGGCTCGGTCGTCATTGAATCGGTCTATTCCATGCAGGGCCTGGGCCAGCTCGCCTGGGACTCCATTTCGCGCAACGACTACCCCGTGGTGCAGGCCGTGGTGCTGATCATCGCCGTGTTCTACATCGGGCTGACATTCCTGGCCGATGTCTTCAACGCCGCGCTCGACCCCCGCATGCGCACACGCTAGGACATCACCATGAACGCACCTTCCCTGACCGTTTCCGCCGCGCCGGCGCTGCCGCTGCCGCCCGTCCCCGCCTGGCGCCGCAGCCTGCGGCGTGTGCTGGGCCACCGCGGCATGACGCTGGGCAGCATCCTGCTGGGCCTGGCCGTGGTGGCCGCCCTGTTCGCGCCCTGGCTCAGCCCGCATGACCCGTATGCGCAAGACGTGACCCAGCGCCTGATCCCGCCGTTCTGGCACGACAAGGGCAGCTGGGAACACGTCTTCGGCACCGACAAGCTCGGCCGCGACTATCTGAGCCGCCTTTTGTACGGCGCCCGCGTATCGCTGGGCATCGGGCTGGTCGCGGCACTGGTGTCCGGGCTGATCGGCACCACCATGGGCGTGCTGGCGGGCTATTTCGGCGGCCGCGTCGACGCCGTGGTCAGCTACATCATCACCACCCGGCTGGCCATGCCGGTGGTGCTGGTGGCGCTGGCCACAGCTTCCCTCATCGGCGGCTCATTGCAGGTGGTCATCATCCTGCTGGGCCTGTTGCTGTGGGACCGCTTCGCCATCGTCACGCGCTCGGCCACGCAGCAGCTGCGCGACGCCGAATTCATCGCCGCCGCCAAGGCGCTCGGCGCGTCCACGCCCTACATCCTGGTGCGCGAACTGCTGCCCAACCTGATGGGCCCGCTGACCGTGGTGGCCACGCTCGAGATGGCGCACGCGATCTTGCTGGAATCCACCCTCTCCTTCCTGGGCCTGGGCGTGCAGCCGCCCACGCCGTCGTGGGGGCTGATGGTGGCCGAAGGGAAGGCCTACATGTTCTTCCAGCCCTGGGTCATCCTGGTGCCCGGGGTGGTGCTGGCCCTGCTGGTGCTGGCCATCAACCTGGTGGGCGACGGCCTGCGTGACCTGACCGCGCCCGACGGCCGCAACTGAAAGGGAACCCCCATGGACATTTTGCTGGACGTGAAAAACCTGCGCGTCGACCTGCCGACACCGGGCGGCATGCTGCACGCCGTGCGCGGCATCGACTTCCAGGTGCGGCGCGGGGAAATGCTGTGCCTGGTCGGCGAGTCCGGCTGTGGCAAGTCGATGACGTCGCTTGCGCTGATGGGCCTGCTGCCGCGCAAGGCCGTGCGCACCGCCGACCACATCCGCTTCGGCGGTGTGGACCTGCAGGGACTGCCCGAGCGGGAAATGTCCGCGCTGCGCGGCTCGCGCATGGCGATGATTTTCCAGGAGCCGATGACGGCGCTGAACCCGTCGTACACGCTGGGCGACCAGCTGTGCGAGGCGCTGCGCGCACACCGCAAGGTCAGCATGGCCGAGGCGCGTGAGCGTGCGCTGTACCTGCTCGAACGCGCGGGCGTTCCGCAAGCCGCAGACCGTTTGCGGCAGTACCCGCACCAGCTATCGGGCGGCCTGCGCCAGCGCGTGGTGATTGCCATGGCCCTGATGTGCGAGCCGGACCTGATCATTGCCGACGAACCCACCACCGCGCTGGACGTCACCATCCAGGCGCAGATCCTTAGACTGATCCGTGAGCTGCAAAAAGAGTTCGGCACCGCGGTGGTCTTCATCACACACGACCTCGGCGTGGTGGCGCGCATCGCAGACCGCGTGGCCGTGATGTATGCGGGCGAAGTGGTGGAAACCGCGCCGGTGGCCGAACTGTTCGCCCACCCCGCCCATCCCTACACCCGCGGGCTGCTCAACTGCATTCCGGTACGCGGCAAGACCCTGCCCGGCAGCCGCCTGCAGGCGATCCCCGGCGTGGTGCCCAGCCTGGTGGGCAAGGTAGAGGGCTGTGCCTTTGCCAACCGCTGCAGCCAGGTACAGGCAGGCTGCGCCAACACCCCGCCCTATGTGGCGCTGGACGCGGAGCATGCCGTGCGCTGCGTCGCGGCTTCACCCTTGCTGGCGGAGGCCGCATGAACCCCACCACCCCTTTGGCAACGCCCCCGGGCGGCAGCGAAGACATTGCGCTGGAGCTGTGCGCGCTCAGCCGCGTCTTCAAACTCAAGCGCGGGCTGTTCACGGCGCCCGGTGAAATCAGGGCGGTGAATAACGTCTCGCTTCGCATCCGCAAGGGCGAAACCCTGGGCCTGGTCGGGGAGTCCGGCTGCGGCAAAAGCACCCTGGCCAAGATGCTGCTGGGCTTGCTGCCGCCCACCTCCGGCAATGTGCTGGTCAACGGCAAGGAAGTCGACAGCAGCCAGCGCCGCGCCCTGGCGCGCCACATCCAGCCCATTTTTCAGGACCCGTATTCATCACTGAACCCACGCCGCACGGTGGCAGGCATTGTCGGGGTGCCCCTGGCCCTGCACAAAGTGGGCACTGCACAGGAACAGCAGCGCAAGGTGCGCGAGATGCTCGACCTGGTCGGCATGCCCGAGCGCACGCACAGCCAGTACCCCAACCAGCTTTCGGGTGGGCAGCGCCAGCGCGTGGCGATTGCGCGGGCACTGGTGCTGCGCCCCGACATCCTGATCTGCGACGAACCGACATCGGCGCTCGACGTGTCGGTGCAGGCGCAAATCCTGAACCTGCTGATGGACCTGAAGGCCGAGTTCGGGCTGACCTACTTCTTTATCAGCCACGACCTGGGTGTGGTCGAACACCTGGTGGACCGCGTGGCCGTGATGCACCGCGGTGCCATCGTTGAGCTGGGCACGCGCGAACAGGTCTTTGCCCGGCCCGAGCACCCCTACACCCGCATGCTGCTGGCCTCGGCCCTCACGCCCGAGCCCGGGCTGGGCGTGCCGGACATTGCCGCCGAAGCCATCGGCTGACGTTTTACCTCTCCATTTCAACCGCGCAATTTCCCTTCAATTTCAAGGACCTCTCATGAGCCGTACCCAAGCCGTGGCCCAGACCCTCGCCTGTTTCGACGACGGGCGTTTCCAGCAAACGCTGGACCGACGCGTTGCCTACAAAACCGAAAGCCAGGACGCCGCCAGCGGCCCCATCCTGCACGCCTATCTACAAAACGAAATCACGCCCAAGCTCACGGAGCTGGGTTTTGCCTGCCGCATCGTCGACAACCCGGTGCCGGGCAAAAGCCCTTTCCTGCTGGCCGAGCGCATCGAGCCCGGCGCCGCCTTCACCATGCTGACCTACGGCCACGGCGACGTGGTGCGCGGCTACGATGCCCAGTGGCGTGAAGGCCTGAGCCCATGGAAGATCGTGGTGGACGGCAACCGCTGGTACGGCCGCGGCACCGCCGACAACAAGGGGCAGCACACCATCAACCTGACCGCGCTGGAACAGGTGCTGGCCGTGCGCAGCGGGCGCCTGGGCTACAACGTGAAAATCATCCTGGAAATGGGTGAAGAAGACGGCTCACCGGGCCTGAACGAGGTCTGTGCCCTGCACCGCGATGCGCTGGCGGCCGACCTGTTCCTGGCCTCCGACGGCCCGCGTGTGTCGGCTTCGCGCGCCACGCTGTTTCTCGGCTCGCGCGGCGTTTTCAACTTCGACCTGCACCTCAAGCTGCGCGACGGTGGCCACCATTCGGGCAACTGGGGCGGCCTTTTGCGCAACCCCGGCATCCGCCTGGCCCACGCGATTGCCAGCCTGGTGGACGCCCGCGGCCGCATCCTGGTGCCCGGCCTGCTGCCCACCGCCATTCCGGCCAGCGTGCGCACCGCGCTGCAGGACATCGAGGTCGGCGGCGGCCCGAACGATCCCGAGATCGATCCCGACTGGGGCGAGCCAGGCCTCTCGCCGGCCGAGCGCGTGATCGGCTGGAACAGCCTGGAGGTGCTGGCCTTCACCACCGGCAACCCGGCCATGCCAGTGCATGCCATTCCGGCCGAGGCACGCGCGCACTGCCACATGCGTTATGTGGTGGGCAGCGACCCGGCGAGTTTTCTGGCGCACATCCGCAAGCACTTGCTGGCCCACGGCTTTGACGATGTGGAAGTGCGCGGCACCGACGTGAACATGGCCGCCACCCGCCTGGACCCCGACAACGCCTGGGTGCGCTGGGGCATGGCTTCCATCGAGCGCAGCACCGGCCGCCGCCCGGCCCTGCTGCCCAACCTCGGCGGCTCGCTGCCGAACGACGTGTTTTCTGAAACGCTGGGCCTGCCCACGCTGTGGGTGCCGCATTCGTACCCCGCCTGCTCCCAGCACGCCCCCAATGAACACATCCTGGTGGACACCACCCGTGAGTCGCTGCAGATCATGGCCGGCATGTTCTGGGACCTGGCCGAAGAAGGCGCCGGCGTGATGCAGGAATGCGCATGAGTGCCGCGATGGCCACCGCGATGACCGCCGTACAAGCGCCAGGCTGCGCCGCCACCGAATGGCTGGCCGGCCAGCGCCCCGCCATGCAGGCGGCCCTGGCCACGCTGGTCGACATCGACTCCAGCAGCCACGACAAGCCGGGCACCGACCGCGTGGCCCAGGCCATGGCAGGCTGGCTGCAAACCGCGGGCATCAGCGCCGAACACCGCGGTGATGTCGCCGAGGGTGACGTGCTGCTGGCCCGACTGCCGGGCGCGCAAGCAGCGGCAGCGCCGGTGGTGTTAATGGGCCACCGCGACACCGTGTTCCCCACCGGCACCGTGGCCCAGCGCCCCTGGCGCGTGGACGGCGAGCGCGGCTACGGCCCCGGCGTGTCCGACATGAAGTCCGGCCTGGTGCTGCAATGCTTTGTGATGATGGCGCTGCAAAAACTGCCGCCGTTGCCCTTCCCGGTGCTGGGCCTTTTCACGGCCGACGAAGAAATCGGCTCGCAGAACGGCCGCATCGCCATCGAAACCCATGCGCGCGGCGCGCGAGCGGTCTTCAACTCAGAGCCCGGCCGCGTCAGCGGCAACCTGGTCACCGAGCGCAAGGGCGGCGCCACCTTTTTGATTGAAGTCACCGGCCGCGCCGCCCACTCGGGCATGAACCACGCCGACGGCGCCAGCGCCATCGGCGCCCTGGCGCAACTGGTCACCGCGTTGCACGCGTTAACCGATTACAGCTGCGGCATCACCACCAATGTAGGTTTGATCAGCGGCGGCATGTCGACCAACACCGTGGCGCCAGCCGCGCAAGCCAAGCTGGACGTGCGCTTTCGCACCCTGCCCGAGCGCGAAGCGGTGTTCGCCAGCATCCACGCCCTGGCCGCCGCACCCGGTGTGCCGGGCACCACCATCCGCATCACACAGATGTCGGAGTCGCTGCCCCTGGAACCCGAAGCCAGCAGCGACCTGATGCGGCGATACAAAACGAGCGCGGCCGAAGTCGGTTTCGATGTTGCCGGAGAAGCCACGGGCGGTTGTTCCGACGCGGGCTTCACCGCCTCGCTGGGCATTCCCACGCTGTGCGGCGTTGGCCCAGTGGGCGCCAAGGCGCATACCGATAACGAATACTGCTGTCTCGATACGTTGGTGCCGCGTGCGCAGGCGCTGGTCAAAACAGTGTTGAGCCTGGCGGCTTGAACTGGCTGGCCGCGGCGATGTGACAAGCAACGGGTCAACGCAAGTGCTCCTGTTTTTATAGCTGCTCGCGCTCGCCTCTATTGGCTTGCAGCCATATTTACCATGAGAAATTGGGCTTTCAGCGGCTGACTACCGGCCCCGCCAGCGTTAAGAATGGGCATTGAGGCATCTGCCCACGACTGGTTGTAAGTAACGTAGAGATGGAGTGATCCCCTCGGGTCAGACTTCAGCGCAACTCAACAAGGTGATGAAAGATTTTGTGGCGACCTAACGATGGACGCCATTTGCTTCTGCGCTCAATTCTCTCGAAAAGGCGCCGTCTGCTCTAAGCGGCCGCGGTGTGGGCTGTTCATGTTCAGTTGTTGTGCCGTAGGTGAATTTTCACTATCGCGTGTAGGTTACCTCTGCCCGGTCCGCACCAAGCCGCTTGATTAAAACGTTTGCTGAACTTCCTCTGCGCTAACTAATGAAAACGACTTGTGGCGGCCAGACGACGAGTGCGATTTAATTTGGTTTGCCGGAGCCGTTCAACCTAAACTGACAATGGCACTAATTTTCATCATCAGCACAAATACTGCTTTTTGATGATCTCAAGATATGCCCTGACGCTAACCAAAACGGTACTAGTCAAGCACAGAACTTAAAACCTTGACAGAGATCACATCGCCGTATTGGCAGCGGTATGCAATGGATGGATTATTTACATAAATAGAAATTAAACTTCTTTAGGTTCTCGCTAAATCTGCATTCGCGTTCTCTCTGCCTCCGCCTCTCCCGATGGCGTGCCGTGAATGAGCTAGCCGTTGAACGACTTCATACCTTTATAACTACGCTATCGAAAGCTCAAAACGAATGACTGCTGTATCGGGAAATTGGTCAAATCACACCGCCAAGTTTCAACGCTTAAATATAGCGGTGTTGGTCCTTGCTGGTGCATTGGGATTCCTGTCAACCAATAGCTATGCATTAGATACATTGAATCCCTTGTCGCCATCGGCCATGGAGGCAACCCGGGTGGCCCCGCGCGATATAGTGGGTGATCTGGGCGGTGTGCCGGTAACTATTCCGCGCCACTTTGCAAATTACGTGGAATACGAAGGCGATCCTGGCTGGGGCGGGAAGCGGCAGGGGCCAAGGCCCCTGCGCACCCATCAGTCCAAGCTGATCAGCTTTGGCTACTACACACGGTTTCCAGATATGGCGGGGCAGTCTAGTGCAGAACTGATAGAGGACAAAGCTGGCCATCCAGCCTCTAAAACCTCGTGGATTAGCGTTGGCATTTCCACAGGAACAGATTATCCAGGCGACCAATTCCTGGATCGGCAAGTAGCAGCAATCGGCAATTCAGCGAACACTCTCAAATATGAAAAGTACGAAGAGCTTCCAGCAAAGCAATACGGTTTAAAGGTATACGCCGCCACCGGAATGAACCCTAAGACGGGCACACCGCATAGAGAGGACAGAGACGCGCGTGATCTTTTTGTAMACGCTGATAAAGCAGGCAGCGTCGACACCTATATCAATTGCAGCAACCGACGTGTTTCGGCTCCGCCTTGCGAACACACCTTTAGTCTTGCACCTCATATGAGAGCAAAGGTCTATATTGTTTACCGTCGCAGTCAATTGGCGAACTGGCGAGAGATTCAGGAGGCAGTTAGCCGGCAAATCCTGGGCTTCAAAGCCGTGTCCGCTGCGACCTCAGCGAAACCCTAGTCTGTGATCGCTATCACTTCTCAACAATCAAATAAGCATTTCCATGGCACAAGCAATTTCTAGTCAACAGCTCAGTCAGTACATCGGCCAAATTCAAACGGGTGGAGTCGAGCAGGCACGACTGATTTACGACGTCTTGAACACGCAGGGGTATGGCTACGCTGGCTGGGCTGCAGGCGTGGCTCGCGGAGACTCAATTACCGGTATATCCGCTTTAAATTATTTGCAAGGCACAGCAATGATGGGCCTGGGTGGTGAGGCCTGCCGCAACTTAACGCAAACGCAGATTGACGGGATTCGCGTAGATATGGCTATAGGCTATTTACAAACCTTACAGGATATAGCTTTGCAATCTGGTGGCTCGGTAAGTCGTGATGTCCGCTACAAGGAAACAGAAAAATTCCATGAAATAGCTTTTCAGAATAACGGCCTCACCCTCGACAACTGGACCCTAAAAACACCTATGGACATAGCCACCCAAACATTGGGTGAAGATCAAGTGGAAGAAATTTGGGAAAAGCTTCGCCGGACCGGCGGGACGGGATTTAATTCAGTTGTTGAGAGCACTTGGTTGTTGACACGTGTGGGTAAAGCCATGTCTTCGTCCGATCCTGCAACGGCGCAGAAAGCGAAAGACTGGATGGACAAGGTTCCCGGCCCTGCAAACTGGGACCAAATTAAGAGATTCCTCGATATTGTTGGAAGTCAATTCAGTGGGATTGGTGACATCGACTACGACATCAATGGCAACGTCAATTCCAATTTCACCTCCGCTCGCAATCTTGTCATCCGCCGAGATCCGCTGGTTCTGGACCTTGACGGCGATGGCCTCGAATTGGCAGGCGCCAGCGGTGCGACCCTCTTCGACCACAACGCAGACGGCATCAAAACCGGCACCGGCTGGGCCAGACCCGATGACGGTTTTTTGGTGCGCGACCTCAACGGCAATGGCACCATAGACACTGGCCGGGAGCTCTTTGGCGTAGACACCATCAAGAGCAATAGCACGTTGGCCACAGATGGCTTCGATGCCTTGCGTGACCTGGACGCCAATGGCGATGGCTTTATCACCAGTGCAGATGCCGCATTTAGCGAACTCAAGATTTGGCAAGACGCCAATCAGGACGGCATTACCCAGAGCGGTGAGCTCAAGACCCTGACTGAGCTCAACATCACCAGCATTGGCGTCAACGGCAGCAGCACGGGTCCACAAGCGGGACAGGTGATCAACAACAACACCGTGGCCCTGAGCGCCACCTTTACCCAGAACGGCCAGACGCATACTGTTGGTGCGATCGACCTTGAAACCAATAATTTCTTTACCGAGTTCCCGCCGGAAGTGGTGGACGAGGCCGGTAACCCTGTTCCCATCACCGCGCAAGCCCAGGCATTGCCGCAGATGAATGGTTCCGGCATGGTGCGCAATTTGCAGGCGGCGGCCAGCCTGAGCGCAGACCTTGCTACGCGTCTGGAGACTTTTGCGGCCGCCACCACACGTGATGCCCAGCGTGCTCAGCTTGATACCTTGATATCTGCGTGGGCAGACACCTCTGGTTTCTCACACGGATTGGCGGTGGGCTACAACGCTGGCACAACGTATAACTTGCCACCGGGCATTACCGTTGCCCAGTACCGGAATCTCATTTACGTGCTTGAAGCCTTCAACGGCAGCAGGTTTTATGGCGACGAAACAGGCGGCCCGCGGCCGGCAGGTTTTGCGATTCTGAGTCACCAGCCCACCGAAACAGGCAATGTGGTGTATGAATACATCATCAGCCCGCCGCCACAACAGCTGGCTTTGTTGCAGCAGGCGTACGATGCGCTGAAGGAAAGTGTGTACTCCGCACTTGTTGTTCAGACGCGGTTGAAGCCCTACCTCGACAGCATTGAGCTGGCGATTGATGAGACCGGCGTTCATTTCGACACCACCGTTGCGCGGGCCATGGCCAATACCCGGGCTGCGAGTGACACGTACAACACAGCCATCGATCTGGTTGAACTGCACAAGTACGCCTCCGCCACGGTTAAAGGAGTGGGCTGGGAACCCTATTTCACGCTCCAGAGCATTCTTGAAAACAACACCAACACGCCCGAAATCCAGGTCATGCTTGCAGCGGAGCATGTCGCTGTACTGGGAAGCGGCGATACCAACCACGCGGTGCAGGACAACGCAAACTGGGCGGTGGTTGGCAGTGCCGGCGCCAACGTGATTTCTGGCGGCGGAGGCAACGACGAGTTGTACGGCGGCGCCGGCAATGACACCATCAATGGCGGTGCGGGCGTTAACCTGCTGGATGGCGGTGACGGTGACGACGTGCTGTACGCCGACCAAACCTCTACCTCCAACACCCTGATCGGTGGCGCCGGTAATGACACGCTGAGCGCGTTTTACTACGGCCCGAACAACAACGTGTTTGAAGGCGGAACCGGTGATGACAACATCGTCGGCACGTGCTTTACAGACACCTACAAATTCAACCTGGGCGACGGCCACGACACCATCCAGGAAAATCAGTCAATCAGCCCCACGCCAGTCGACAAATTGATCTTTGGTGCAGGCATACTGGTCAGCGACATCAGCAGCTACCGGGTGGGCAACGACATGGTCTTTGCCCATGTCAATGGCACCGACAAGATTACGGTCATCGGCTGGTTTGCCAATTCCGGTTACCAGATCGAGCGGGTCGAGTTTGCTGACGGGACGGTGTGGAATTCGGCTGACCTGACGGTTGCAGGCCTGATCGTCACCGGCACGGCCGGCGACGACGTCATGACCGGCACCCCCATGGGCGATACCTTGCTTGGCATGGGCGGTAACGACACCATTACCGGTGCTGCCGGCACAAACATTCTGGACGGTGGTGATGGCGACGACGTGCTGTACGGAGAGCAAAACTCCACATCCAACACCCTGATTGGCGGTGCGGGGAATGACACGATGAGTGTCTTCTACTATGGCCCCGGCAACAATGTATTTGAGGGCGGTACGGGCAACGACACCATCACTGGCGGCTGCTTTGTGGACACCTACAAATTCAATCTGGGTGATGGCCAAGACACCATCACCGAGAACCAGTCGACGGGCCCCACACCAATCGACAAGCTGGTCTTTGGCGCCAACATACAGGCTGGCGACATCAGCAGCTACCGGGTAGGTAACGACATGGTCTTTGCCCATGTCAATGGCACCGACAAGATTACGGTCATCGGCTGGTTTGCCAATTCCGGTTACCAGATCGAACGGGTCGAATTTTCGGATGGAACAATCTGGAATTCGGCCGACCTGACGACTGCGGGACTCATCGTGACCGGCACCACCGGTGACGACGTCATGACCGGCACGGTCATGGATGACATTCTTCACGGTGGCGCCGGCAACGACGACATCCGCGGGGGCGCAGGCGTGAACATCCTCGACGGCGGTGACGGCGATGACGTGCTGTACGGCGAGCAAAGCTCCACCTCCAACACCCTGATTGGCGGCGCAGGCAATGACACCTTGAGTGCCTTCTACTACGGCCCGAACAACAACGTGTTTGAGGGCGGTACAGGCGG
>NZ_JBFUMJ010000008.1:0-100000 GCF_054049435.1 Polaromonas sp. P5_D5 | reverse complement strand
GCCGGATCGCCGCATACACCATGCCCGGCAACCGGACATCGAGGCCAAAAACAGCCGTGCCATTGACCTTGGCAGGTAAATCCAGCCGCGGGGCGCTGCGCCCTATCAGCTTCCAGTCCCCGCGGCTTTTGAGTGTCACGTCGCCCGGCGGAGTCGCTGCGGCAAATTTCGCCAGTTCACCGTAGTGGGATGAGGGACCTGAAGGGTGCGAAATCACGCCGTTTTTGACTGTGAGCTCATCCACCGGCAATTTCCAGTCCAGCGAGGCGGCCCCCAGCAGGGATGCCCTGGCCGTGGCAGCGGCCAGCCGCACCACGTCCCAGGCATCCGCCAGGCTTGAGGAACCCCCTGTCGCGTTGATGCCGAGCTCACGGGCGACCTTGCCCATCATCCACTCGCCGATCCTGACCGGAGTAGGGCGAACCCTGGGGGCGCCTTCTTTGGCAAAGTCATCGACGTCCAGTGGGTGAAAAGGCAGGCTGCCCACCAGCATCGCGACATTACCGTAAATGGCATCAGAACCCGCCTGCGCCACGGTCACCCGCTGCAGCGGCACGTCAAGCTCTTCGGCCACCAGCATGGCCAGCGCCGTGTGCACGCCCTGGCCCATCTCGCTGCGCGGCATGGCCAGCACCACACCGCCGTCCGCCCGTATCTTGACCCAGCCATTGAACACCGCGCCATCAAGCTCGGGAATGCTCGCAGGCCAGGGCTTGGCCGGGCTGCCCAGCCGGGAGCGCGCCGGCAACAGGCTCCAGCCCACCAGCAATGCGCCTGCCGCACCGGTTGCACTGAGCAGCCAGGCTCTTCTCTTCATGAGGACGTGGCCCCCACGCTTTTCGCTTCGCGTAAGGCGCTGCCCCTTTTTTGCATATTCCGGGGCTCGTTTCCTTGGGGCGGCCCGGCGGAAAATTGAGCCCTAGGTGTTGGGCCCTTGCCGCCGGGCGCCATGCCGGCCGCGCGCTTGATGGCCACCCGGATCCGCTGGTAAGTGCCGCAGCGGCAGATATTGGTCATGGTGGCATCGATGTCCGCATCTGTCGGCTTGGGGATTTTGTCGAGCAGGGCGGCGGCCGCCATCAGCATGCCCGACTGACAATAGCCGCATTGGGGCACCTGTTCGGCAATCCAGGCGACCTGCAGGGCGTGGGGCTTGTCCGGCGCACCCAGCGCTTCAATGGTCTGAATGCGCTTGCCCACCACGGCGGACACCGGGACGACGCAGGACCGCACCGCTTCGCCGTCCACCCGCACCGTGCAGGCGCCGCACGCGGCCACGCCGCATCCGAACTTGGTGCCCGTCATGTTCAGCACGTCGCGCAGCAGCCAGAGCAAGGGCATGCCGGGGTCGGCGTCGGCCTGAACGGCCCGGCCATTGATTTGCAGTTCCAAGGTCCCTCCTTCAGCGATCGAATCGCCGGAACGGACGACTATATCGGCGAGGCGTGGCAAGCGATAGGGCGCAGATGCGACACCGGCCACCCACGTAATAACTTGTATTTAACGGATGGCACGTATGTGGCCAAGGGCGGGCTTGCGGGGCCGATGAAGAGCCTATAAAGAAACCGCGTCACGGCAGGGGCGGATAATCTGCCCCCTTATGGCACTTATTACCTTACTGGACGCCCAACTCGCTTTTGGGCACGTCGCACTGCTGGATCACGCAGATTTTTCCCTTGAAACCAACCAGCGCATCGGCCTGATCGGACGCAACGGCACGGGCAAGTCGTCCCTGCTGAAAATTCTCGCCGGCCTCGAAAAACCCGATGACGGCACGCTGCAACTGCAGCAGAACCTGCGTATTGCCTACGTGCCGCAGGAACCCAGCCTGGACCCGCATGCTACGGTTTTTATAGCTGCCAGCGCAGGACTGGCGCGCACAAGGCATGTAGTTGAGCAATATCTCGCAGCCGACGAAAACACCGACCTGGACGCCCTGCAGTCGGAAATCGAGGCGCTGGACGGCTGGACCTGGGAGCAGCGGGTCGAGGAAACCCTGCACCGCCTGCACCTGGACAAGGACGCCATCGTCGGCTCGCTCTCGGGCGGTACCAAAAAACGCGTGGCGCTGGCCCAGGCGCTGGTCGCCAAACCCGACGTGCTGCTGCTCGACGAGCCGACCAACCATCTGGACCTCGATTCCATCGCCTGGCTGGAGGACCTGCTTGTCAATTTCAACGGCAGCATCATCACCATCACGCATGACCGGGCCTTCCTGGACCAGGTCGCCACCGTCATCGTCGAGCTCGACCGCGGCAAACTGAACAGCTACCCCGGCAATTTTGCCCAGTACCTGGTGCAAAAAGAAGAGCAGATGGCCCAGGAAGCCGTCATCAATGCCAAGGCCGACAAGCTGCTGGCGCAGGAAGAGGTGTGGATCCGCAAAGGTGTCGAAGCGCGCCGCACCCGCAGCGTGGCCCGCATTGGGCGCCTCGAAGCCCTGCGCGACAACCGTGCCGCACGGCGTGATGCGGTGGGCCGCGTCAACCTGGATGTCTCCAGCGGCGAGAAGAGCGGCAAGATCGTCGCCGAGCTCACCGACGTGAGCAAGAGCTTCGGCCATCCCGGTTCGGAAAAGCTCATCGTCAACAAGTTCACCGGCACGCTGCTGCGCGGCGACAAGGTCGGCCTGCTCGGACCCAACGGCGCCGGCAAGACCACGCTGCTCAAGCTCATCCTGGGCGAGCTGCAGCCCGACGTGACGAATCCGCCCGGCAAGATTCGCCAGGGTGCCAACCTGCAGGTCGCGTACTTTGACCAGATGCGCGACAGCCTGGACCTGGACGCCACCCTGGAAGACTTCATCAGCCCCGGCAGCGAGTGGGTCGAAATCAACGGCCAGAAAAAACACGTCAAGAGCTATTTGACCGACTTCCTGTTCTCGCCCCAGCGCGCAAATTCACCGGTGCGCACCCTGTCAGGCGGCGAGCGCAACCGGCTGCTGCTGGCGCGCCTGTTCGCGCGGCCGGCCAACGTGCTCGTGCTCGATGAGCCCACCAACGACCTGGACATCGACACCCTCGAATTGCTGGAAGACCTGTTGCAAAACTACGAAGGCACGGTGTTCCTGGTCAGCCACGACAGGCGCTTCCTGGACAACGTGGTCACCAGCACCATTGCCTATGAAGGTACGCCCGAGAACCCGGGCTTCTGGCGTGAGTACGAAGGCGGCGTGACGGACTGGATCACGCAATCCAAACGCGCAGCGCAGATCACCGGTGCCAACAAGCCCGCCAGCAGCCCCGCCGGCAGCAAAACTTCAAGCAAAACAAGCCCGCAGCCCAATAAGGACGAGCGCGAGCCGCTATCAAAAAAGAAGCTGAGCTACAAGGAGCAGCGCGAGCTCGACGGCCTGCCGGCGCTGATCCAGCAATTGGAGTCGCAGCAAAAAGCCATCGGGCAGGAGCTCTATGACGGAACGCTCTACACCACGAATGCCAAACGGGCGGCGGAACTCAACGCGCGCAACAGCAAGATCGAGGAAGAGCTGATGGCCGCACTGCAGCGTTGGGAAACGCTGTCGTCTTAACGCGCCGGCTTCGCGTGTTTCCGGCGCGGTCAGTGTAGTCAAGCCTCGCGCCTACAAGAAAAATAGGCGCGAACGCAGGGACCGGCGGCACCAAATACATCTCCTTACGCTAAAGTGGCCTGCACCATGCAGACCACTTCCCGCGCCCTTCCCGGCATCCGCTTGATCCCGCACACAGGCTGGCGCGCGTTGCGGGGGCTGGCCATGGCCTTCGCCGCTCTTTGGATAGCGGGTTGCGCCTCGCTACCCAGCGAGGTCGACCGCCCGGTTTCCACCGCGCTGGCCAACCCGGCCGAAACGCGCCTGGGCAGCCTGGTGGCAGCCCGTGCGGCCAAGGCCGGCACGCGAAACGATTCGGGGTTTGCGCTGGTCGGCGACGCAGAACTGGCTTTCACCAGCCGCATGACGCTGATCAAGGCGGCGCAAAAGACACTGGATATCCAGTACTACGCCATCTTTGCCGACGAAACCACCGAACGCATGTTTGAGGCGCTGCGCGAAGCAGCGGGCCGTGGCGTGCGGATTCGCATCCTGCTGGACGACTTCAACACCTCGGGTAAAAACGCGCAGGTGCTGAAGCTGGCGTTTGAAAAAAACATCGAGCTGCGCCTCTTCAACCCCCTGCCGGGCGGCCGTGGCTCGCTGATGTTCCGAATCCTGGGCAACCTCAAGGACACGGCGCGCATGCAGCGGCGCATGCACAACAAGATTTTTGTGGCGGACAACGCGGTGGCCATTACCGGCGGACGCAACCTGGGCGAAACCTACTTCGGCCAAAGCACCGGTACCAATTTTGTGGACATCGACGTGTTGGCGGCCGGCCGCATCGCGCAAGATCTGTCGCGCAGCTTTGACCAGTACTGGAACAACCCGCTGGCATACCCGGTGCAGTCGCTGATGACCGAAAAGGAAATCGACGCACTCAAGCGCAAGCCGCCGGCCCCTGAAAACCGTTCTTCTCCCGCAGGCACGGCACAGGCCGCTACCCTCCAGGCGGGTGACGGCGCGGTACCCCCCTCAACCCGGCCGGAACGGGCGACCTCTGCATTGCCGACGCTGCCGGATTCGACCGACCTGCGGCTCTTAACCTGGACCTGGGCACCCTCGGTGCTGCTGGTGGACAAGGCGTCCAAGATCGCCGCCGACGCCGACACCACTGAAGAATCGCAGGACACCACGGTCGACGGGCTGCTGCAACTGATGTCGCAGGCCAAAAACAACCTGCTGATCGTTTCGCCGTACTTCGTGCCCGGCGAACGCATGATGAAGCAGTTTGCCGACCTCCGGCAACGCGGTATTCGTGTGCGGGTGCTCACCAACTCACTGGCATCCAACGACGCGCCGGCTGCCCACGTCGGTTACGCGCGCTACCGCAAGGCCTTGCTGGAGATGGGCATCGAGATTTACGAAATGCGCGCCGAGCAGGAAGGCTCTTTCAGCAGCTTCGGCTCGGCAGCGATCGCGGGGGGATCCACGGGCGGTTCCACCGGCGGCTCACGTGCCAGCCTGCATTCCAAGGTCGTCGTCATGGACGACCGGATGCTGGTCGTGGGCTCCATGAACCTGGACCTGCGCTCGCAGCTGCAAAACAGCGAAGTGGCCATCGTCATCCGCAACCGCGCAATCTCGGCCGAAGCCACGCGGCTGATCGAACCTACGCTGGCGTCGGGCGCCTACCGGGTCGAGCTGGAGAACAGCCGGCTGGTCTGGCGCGCGCCGCAGGGCTCGCCCCTCAAGGACTCCATGATCGAGCCGGATGCCAGTTGGGGACTGCAACTGATGCTCAAGCTGATCGGGCCCTTTGCGCCGGAAGAGATGCTTTAAAGATCGGGGCTTTGGCTCATCAAGCGGCCGCTGCAGCCTTTTGAATGGCTTCCCGGTGGGCGCCCGACTCGTCCTGAAACCCTGATTTCTGGTTTACATGACGCCCCTGCCGCGCTGCGCCCTGTCTTCCGGCGTGCAGCGGCGCAGCCGGCCGGGCGGCACCCAGCAGATCGGCCAGGCAATTGGGGCGGCCGCGTGCGCCGCTGGCCAGGTAGTCGGCCAACAGTGCGCTGAGCACCTCTGCGCTGACCAGGCCCCGCACTGCGGTGAGATGCTCAAACAGCAAATCCACCAGTTTCTCAGGTGCGAACTCATGGGTTTTACCGGTGCTGGCCCAGAGCCAGTCGCTGAAATGCAGAAAATGGCCGAATGCCGAGCCCGGTGCCAGGAGCAGCTGGAGCCCCCGTGCAAAACGCCCTGAGTTGGCCAGCATTTCCCAATACCGTGCGAAGCGGTTGATGCGCTGCATGGTGACAAAGTCAATCGTGGAGCTCTGCAAAATCGTGTACGGCGTCTGCGGGTCATACGCCATGGCGAACTCCGCCGTGTGCCGGGTAATCGGAGTGCCGCGCAAGCGCTTCAGGATGCCGAACTGGATTTCATGCGGCGCCAGTTCATGCAGGCGATCAAAACCCTCGGCGAAGCTCTCCAGCGTCTCGCCGGGCAAACCGAAGATCAGGTCTGCGTGCACATGGGCCTGGCTTTCGTTCACCAGCCAGCGCAGGTTGTCCGCGGTCCTGGCGTTGTCCTGCTTGCGCGAAATGCGCTGCTGCACCTCGGGGTTGAAGCTCTGGATACCGACTTCAAACTGCAGCGAACCTGCCGGGAACTGTGCAATCAGCACTTTGAGCCGGTCGGGCAGGCTGTCGGGCACCACTTCAAAATGCACGAACAGGTCAGGCGCCATCCGGTCCAGGAAAAACTGCAGGATGCGCACCGAGTTCTCGACCTTCAGGTTGAACGTGCGGTCCACAAACTTGAAGTTGCGTGCGCCGCGCCGGTAGAGCGCGTCCATCCCGGCCATAAACGCGTCCAGATCGAAAGCCCAGGCGGTCTTGTCGAGCGAGCTCAGGCAGAACTCGCACTTGAAGGGGCAGCCGCGCGAGGCTTCGACATACAGCAACCGTTTGGCCAGGTCTTCGTCGGTGTATTCGCCATAAGGCAGGGCCAGCGCCTCCAGTGCCGGCTGCTCCCCCGCAACGACCTTCATCAGCGGTTGCGGGCCCTCGAGCAAGGCACGGCAGAGCTTGGGAAAACTCACATCGCCCCAGCCGGTCACCACATGGTCGGCCAGGCGGCAGATTTCCTGTTCGCCCGTCTCGTAACTGACCTCGGGTCCGCCCAGCACCACCTTGATGCCGGGCCTCAGGGTTTTGAGCAGGCGCACGACCTGGGTGGTTTCCACCACGTTCCATATATAAATGCCGAGGCCGATGACTTCAGGATCGAGCGCCAGCAACTCCTCGACGATCTGCATGGGCCGTTGCTGGATCACAAATTCGCGCAGCAACGTTTGTGCGCGAAGGCCGGGGCCGCCATGCAGGTCCATATTGGCCAGCAGGTACCGCAGGCCCAGCGAAGCGTGGATGTACTTCGCGTTGAGGGTGGCGAGGACAATGCGCGGCATGCCCCTATTATCTGGGCTGACTCTGAAAACGGCTGTAATAAGGTAGCGTGAAAACGGACTAACCGTCATCGAGCGATGCCCGCACGCTGTCTTGCCTCCTAGCCTTCCAGGAACTAATCTCTGCGCCACCCGCTCACACTTGCACAATGAATGCCCTGCGTTTTCCGTTTGCCAAGCTAGCCGCTACATTTTTGATAGCTGCTTGCGCAATCCCCGTGCCCGCCAGCGCCCAAAAGGCCTTTAGCGACATTCTGGGCAAAGGCACCCCGGGCACAACCGGTGCGGTGGTCACAACGGAGCAGGTCAGTGCCGAACTGCTGGCCTGGGCGCCGCAAGGCGTGGAGCCCGGCAAGCCGGTCTGGGTGGGGCTGCGGCTCACGCACCAGCCCGAATGGCATACCTACTGGAAAAACTCCGGTGATTCCGGGCTGCCGACGCAGCTCGACTGGCAATTGCCCGCCGGCATCACTGCAGGCGATATCGCCTGGCCGACGCCCAAAAAAATCCCGATTGGCACGCTGGCCAACTACGGCTATGAAAAGGCGGTGCTGCTGCCCGTGCCTTTGACCGTGGCGCCCGGTTTCGCCGCCAGGCAGCTGGACGTCAAACTCAAGGCGTCCTGGCTGGTGTGCCGCAAGGAATGCATTCCGCAAGAGGGTGACTTTTCACTGAGCATCCCGGTGCGAAGCTCGACCGCGGCCAGCGGCCAGTTGTTTCAGGACACGTTCGCCGCCACGCCCAAAACTCTGGCCGCCGGCGCCAGCCAGGTGGCAGTCGAAGGCAAGGCGATCAGCATTTCCCTGGCCGGCTTGCCCGCTGCCCTGCAGGGCAAAACACTGGCGCTGTACCCCGAAACCGGTAGCGTGATCGAGCCCGCCGCCCCCTGGCAACAGGCTTGGCAAGGCGCGGTGTGGACGGCCCAGGTGCCCCTGTCGGGCCAGCGCACCGAAAGCCCGGCCAGCATGCCGCTGGTGGTGGCCCTGGAGAACGCCGCCTATCGCATTGACGCGCCGGTCAAAGGCCCTTGGCCTGCGCCAGCGGCTGCCACCGTCGTGCCGCCGGCACTTGAAGCGGCCTTGCGCGCCAACGCGTCGGCCGGTGCGGCACCCGTGCAAACCAGCGCACCACCGGTTGGCCTCATCGCCGCCATGCTGGGTGCATTGCTCGGCGGCCTGATCCTCAACCTCATGCCCTGCGTGTTTCCGGTGCTGGCCATCAAGGTGGTGGGTTTTGTGCAGGTGAAGGACCAGGCCACGCGCCTGACCACCGGCCTGGCTTACACCGTGGGCGTTGTGGTGTCTTTCCTGGCGCTGGGTGCGCTGCTGCTGGGTTTGCGCGCAGCGGGCGAGCAACTCGGCTGGGGCTTTCAGCTGCAGAACCCGGCGGTAGTGGCATTGCTGGCGGCACTGTTCACCTTGCTGGGGTTGAACCTGGCGGGCCTGTTTGAATTCGGCAATGTCCTGCCGGGCCGGCTCGCCGGCTGGCAGGCGAAAAATCCCACCGTCAACGCATTTTTGTCGGGTGTCCTGGCCACCGCCATTGCATCGCCCTGCACCGCTCCTTTCATGGGCGCCTCGCTGGGCTATGCGGTGGGGCTTCCGGCGCTTGAAGCGCTCGCGATTTTCGCGGCCATCGGTATAGGTATGGCATCGCCTTATCTGGCGGCGAGCGCCATACCGGCCGTGGCAAGAATGCTGCCGCGTCCCGGCCCCTGGATGGTGACCTTCAAGCAGCTGATGGCTTTCCCGATGTTTGCCACAGTCGCCTGGCTGGTCTGGGTGCTGGGCCAGCAAAGCGGCATCGACGGCGCGGGTGCACTGCTGGCCTTGCTGGTGTTGATGGCACTGGCGATCTGGGCCTTTACCCTGCGCGGCACGGCACGCACGCTGCTGGCAACCTTTTCCGTGGCGCTGGGTGCGCTGGGGCTGTGGGCCATTGGCCCGAACATCACCAAGCCTGCGGCCCTGGTGTCGGCAACACCGGCAGTGGGCGGTTGGCAAGCCTGGGAGCCGGGCCGGGTTGACCAGCTCACCGCGCAAGGGCAAAGTGTGTTCGTAGATTTCACCGCCGCCTGGTGCGTGACCTGCCAGTACAACAAAAAGACCACCCTCTCGAATGCCTCGGTTCTGGCCGACATCGAAACGAAGAACGTGGCGCTGTTGCGTGCCGACTGGACGCGGCGCGACCCGGCAGTGACAGCGGCACTGAAGCAACTGGGCCGCAACGGTGTACCGGTATATGTGATTTACAAGCCCGGCCGCGCGCCGCTCGTGCTGTCGGAGATTTTGTCGGTGGACGACATGAGGGCCGAACTGGCCAAGCTGTAAAGAACCTGTTGTCGTGTTGTTGATTATTTCTTCCTGAAGGAGTTCAAGCCATGTTGAATACCCCTCTGCAGCCCGTCCGGGCACTTACCCGCCGCAACTTTTCCGGCGCTCTCGTTGCCGCCCCCTGGCTGGCGTCGGCCGCCTTTTCCGTGCAGGCGGCCACAGCAAGTGTCGGCCAGGCAGCCCCCGACTTTTCAGCCCCCGACACGGCTGGCAAGACCCGCAACCTGGGCGATTACAGAGGCAAGCTGGTGGTGCTGGAATGGACCAATCCGGGCTGCCCTTTTGTGCGCAAGCACTACAGCGGCAACATGCAAGGCCTGCAAAAGGAATTCACCGCCAAAGGCGTGGTGTGGCTGTCCATCAACTCCACGGAGGCCGAAAGCAGCGACTACCTGGCGCCGGCCAAACTGGCCGGCTGGATGGCCGAGAAACAGGGCCAGCCGACTGCGACACTGATGGACGAGTCAGGCAGGATCGGCCAGCTTTACGGCGCCAAGACGACACCGCACATGTACATCATCAGTCCGCAGGGCCAGCTGATTTACGCAGGCGGTATTGACAGCATCCCTTCTGCCCGCGTTGACGATATCAAGACCGCCACCAATTACGTGCGCCAGGGCCTGACCGAAGCGCTGGGCGGCAAGCCCTTGAGCGTAGCAACCAGCCGGGCTTATGGCTGCTCCGTCAAATACAAGGCATGAACCAGCCATGAACCCCTTGCCACCTGCGGAGCGCATGCCGCACATCCTCAACCACTGCCGCACCATCGCGGTAGTGGGCTTGTCGCCCAAGCCTCACCGCGCCAGCTTTGATGTGGCGCGCTACATGCAGGCCAATGGCTACCGCATCATCCCGGTCAACCCGAACGCCGCCGAGGTGCTTGGCGAAAAGGCCTATTCGACGCTGCTAGAGGCCGCGCAGCACGAAAAGATCGACCTGGTGAACTGCTTTCGCAACAGCGAAGATATTCCGCCAGTGGTCGACGAAGCCATTGCGATAGGCGCCAGGGCCGTGTGGATGCAGCTCGGAATTTCCAACGCCACGGCAGCTGCGAAGGCGGAAGCGGCGGGCTTGCTGGTGGTACAGGACCACTGCCTCAAGATTGACCACCGGGTGCTGCTATCCCGCGGACTGTTGCACCCGATTGCCCAAGTGGGCGCGGCTTCCGCCTGAGCTTGCCCCTGCAGCCGGCGGCAGCCCGGGAAAGCCATGCTTGCGCGGCGCGGCGCAGCCGCTGAAAATGCCCCATGTCCTTGCGCACGGCACCCATCTCCCTTCCCGCACCAGCCATTTCTCCTTCCATTTTTTCATTCTTCCGCCCTCCCTTGCTGCTGGCCCTGGCTGCATTGGCCGGGTGCGCCAGCCAGGCGCCCACGCACAAGGGCGAAGCACAGGCCGCCCCGATGGCCGCCAGCGAGATCGGCCAGTCGGACGTGAACCGCATGGCCACCCTGGGCACGCGCGATAACCTGGAGGGTTTGCTGCGCCTGGCCGACAAGCTGTACCGGCGCAACCCGGCGGAATGGCGGAAAACCAGTACGCTCGGGCGCGACGCGGCCCTTGCCCAGCTGCGCGTGGCGGTCGATACCCGTACGCCCTGGCCCGAACTGCAGGGCAAGCGCGACATCGCCGCGCTGTCGCTGGCGCTGGGGCCCGACTTCAAGGGCGACCGCGTGGCGGCGTTCATTTATGCCAGCGCCGACATGGTGGTCACGGCCCACGGCGGGAAAACAGCGTATTACCTGACCGACAGCCTGGATGCGCAATACATCTACAACGCCGCCCGCAACATTGAAATCGCCGTATGGATGCTGTCCAACCGGCGCAATGCCGCAGGCCAGCCCTTGCTGCTGGCCGATGAAATCACCGAGCGCGAGCGCAACCTGAGCTTTGAGCGCGAGTTCGGCAAAATCATTGGCCGGCTGGATCTGCTGGCCTCAGTGCTGACGGAGAAGTACCGGCGCGCGGTGATCACCTATGTTCAGAACTTGCTGGGCGGCACGTTCCTCCAGTTCTTGCCCGTCAGGTAGGTTCACCCCCTTCTCGGCTCACTGCGTGTAGCCGGATCCCCCCTTGCAGGGGGCGGCCGCTGCGGCCCGGCAAAGCCGGTTCCGCGCGGCCACTGGATGGGAGAGAGGTTTCCGGCGCGGGGCGATCCTGGGCGGAGACAATAGGCTTTTGCCAATCGTTTTTCCGGAAGCCTCCATGCCCGACAACTATTTGCCCGAAGTCAGAAACCAGTATGAGGCGCTGCCTTATCCGCCCTGCAATCCGCAGGACGACCACAAGCGCCTGGTGCGGACCTGGCTGGAAGATTTGCCCATGATCAATCACTATTGCTTTGCGGGGAAGCAGTCGTTCCAGAATGGCTTTCGTGCGCTGGTGGCAGGCGGCGGCACCGGCGACGCCACCATTTTCCTGGCCGAGCAGTTGCGCGACACCGACGCACAAATCGTGCATCTCGACATGAGTGGAGCCAGCATCGCACTGGCGAAGGAGCGCGCGCAGATTCGCGGGCTGGCAAACATCACCTGGGTTCACGATTCATTGCTGAACCTGCCGGCCCTGGCGGCAGAGCTCGGCACCTTCGACTACATCAATTGCAGCGGCGTGCTGCACCATCTGGCCGATCCCGATCTGGGATTCAAGGCGCTGCGCAGCGTGCTCAAGGACGATGGCGCCATCGGACTCATGGTGTATGCCACCACGGGCCGCACCGGCGTGTACCAGATGCAGGAACTCATGCGCCTGGTCAACGGCGACGAGGCGGATGCGCAGCGGAAAATCGCCAACACGCGCGACTTGCTGGCTAGCCTGCCCGCCACCAACTGGTTCAAGCGCAGCGAAGACCTGCACCACGACCACAAGATGGGCGACGCAGGCATCTACGACCTGCTGCTGCATTCGCAGGACCGCTCATACAGCGTGGGCGAGCTGTTTGACTGGCTGGGCGGCGAAGCGCATGGCGCAAAGAGCGGACACGGCATGCACCTGGAGTTCACCGATGTACAGCGCGGCCTTTCGCCTTATTTGCCGCACATGGTGCTGGGAAGCAAGCCGCCGGCCATGGCCGCGGCATTGCGCAAACTGCCGCGGCGCAAGCAGTACGAAATGGCCGAACTGATGGCCGGTACCCTCATCACCCATTCGCTATACGTCACGCACGGTGACACTTGCAAGGCGCCCTATGGCGATGCGGAATACGTGCCGTTTTTCTACCACGAGCCCCTGACCGGCGAACTTGCCGCGCAGGTGTTCGGCAGCAACCGGGGCCAGCCCTTCATGCTCAGGCACCAGCATTCAGGCATCGCGGTCATGGTCAATCCCGGAAAATACGGCGCGAAGATTCTTTCGCTGGTGGATGGCCAGAGGAGTTTTGGCGAAATCTTCGACCAGTTCCGCGCTGCATGGCAAGGCAAGGCCGCGGCACCCGACAATGCCACGCTGTTTGCCGACTTCGCCGAATCCTTTGGCACACTGGCTGCCCTCGACAGGCTGCTGCTCAGGCATCCCTCGGCCGGCCCGTTAGCGGCCGGATAAGCATCCCGTCAGGGGTCCGGCCGGGCGGCACTCATGCGGCCGAGCCGGACAATTTGGGTGCCGCCAGGGGCTCTGTGGTCTGCAGATCCACCACCAGCACAAGCTCTCCGCCAAACCTGCCGATGCCCAGGCCACTCATCAGGCGTTGTTCTTCCTCGGCTGTGGCCATGCGCAGGAAGCACAGGGCCTGTTGCTTGCCGGCGTGGGAGGCCGGCAGGATATTGAGCTGGGTGACGGAGCCAAAACGGGAACACATGTTTCTCAGGACCGTTTGCAAAGTGTCGATATCGGGGCATTGCTGCAATTGATCGAGTTCAAGAGGGGGCATTTGTGCTTCGCTGAAGAGGAAAGATCACGAAAATCGGGAAACCTGAGGAGGCAGGAGCGATGGGCGATGAGAGGTGTTGCAGCATGCAACGCGCTACCGCCAGGTACGGTGAGGCAGCGACAGAGAGCAGCGTAGGACAAATTCGCTTCCGGGTACGCAACAGAACGTTTTGCAACGCTTTATGGTCAACACTTGCAAATCTCACACGCCGCTGACGCTAATTCACGGCGCTATGCATCAGCATCAAAGGCTGTAGTTTGAAAAGCAGGTGTTGCTCCCGTGTCCGTTTCCACTGTCGATCCAGCGTTTGCGCTGCACGTCCTGCCGCAGGGTGGCGAAGAGCACGATGCCACGCGTCCAACCAACGCCGACCGGCTTACCCGGCTGGCGGCCCGCTCCTGCGCCACGCCGATTGCCATCATGGTGGCGATGGAAAACGGGCAGCCGGCTTTCAGGTCGGGCACCGGCTTCGCTCCGCATGAGCGTGAAGGCCTGGTGACGCTCTGCGTCGCCACGCTGGAAAACCCGCCGCGCCAGCCGCTGATACCTGCCCGTTGTGCTCCCGGCATCAACTTTTACCGCGGTGTGCCGCTGGCCGGCGGCGACGGCGTTTTGCTGGGCGTACTGGCCGTCATGGACAGGGTTCCGCGGAACCTGGACGCAGCGCAAGAGGAAGACCAGGACACGCTTGCCGGATTGATCGCTGCGCAACTGAACCTGCAGCAGCATGCGCTGCGAACCGCAGGGGCAGAAGGACATGAGGAACCTGGGGACAGCGCAGCCGGTACGGCCGGCCAGCAGACCGAAGAAGACGCCCAGCGGCTGGCCACCCGCCTGGGCATCACGCTGGAAAGCATCACCGAGGGGTTTTACACGCTGGATCCGCAATGGCGCTTTACCTACCTCAACCGGGAAGGCGCGCGGCTGCTCCGCCGACCCAGCAAGGACCTGCTGGGCAAAAGCATCTGGAAGGAATTTCCGGGCGCCATCAACACCTCGTTTTCCGAGCAGGTCCGGGCCGCGGTTGCGGGCAACTACCAGGTGGAATTTGAAGCGCTCTATGCACCGCTGGACAAATGGTTCGAGATCCGCGCGTACCCGTTTCCGGACGGAGTCGCCATCTACTTTCGCGATATCAGCGAACGACGCAAGGCCAGGGAACAGCTCATGCTGCTGGAGACAAGCATCTCCCGCCTCAACGATATCGTGCTCATCACGGAAGCGGTACCTTCCGGAAAACCGGGCTTGCGCATCATCTTTGTCAACAACGCCTTCGAGCAACATACCGGTTATAGCCCGGAAGAGGCCCTCGGCCATTCGCCGCGCCTGCTGTGCGGGCCGTTAACCCAACGCAGCGAACTGGAGCGCATCAGCGCCGCCTTTCAGAAAGGCGAACCCGTCCAGGCCGAACTCATCACCTACAAGAAAAACGGCCGGCACTTCTGGATGGAAGTCGACATCGTGCCGGTCGCGGACGACGCCGGCGTTTTCTTTACCCATTGGGTTGCGGTGGGGCGCGACATCACGCGCCGCAAGGTGGCGGAGAGTGAAATCAAGCACCTGGCCTTCTACGACCCGCTGACGCAGCTGCCCAATCGCCAGCTGCTGATGGACAGGCTGCAAAAAGCACTCACCCACAATTACAGGCACCCGCGCGAAGCCGCGCTGATGTTCATCGACCTGGACAATTTCAAGACGCTCAACGACACCATGGGCCACCAGAAGGGAGACCTGTTGCTGCAACAGGTGGCCAAGCGCCTGGCGGCCTGCCTGGAGCAGCCCGACACGGTGGCACGGCTGGGCGGGGACGAGTTTGTGGTCATGCTGGAGGACCTGGGCCAGGATCCTCGCGAAGCGGCCGCAAAAGCTGAAGCGGTGGGCACGCGGATTCTTGCCGCGCTGAGCGAGCCCTACAGCCTGGCGGGCTACCAGCACTACAGCACCTGCAGCATCGGCATTACCTCGTTCAACCAGACCCTGGACAACATCGGGGACCTGCTCAAGCAGGCCGATCTGGCCATGTACCAGGCCAAGATGTCGGGGCGCAATACCATCTGCTTTTTCAACCCGGCGATGCAGGCCGCCGTCACCGCCAGCGCCGCGCTGCAGTCGGACTTGCGCCAGGGCCTGCGTGAAAAGCAGTTCCTCCTGTACTACCAGCCGCAGGTGGGGCGTGACGGGCGCATGACGGGCGTCGAGGCGCTGTTGCGCTGGCAGCACGGCGGGCGTGGCCTGGTACAGCCGTCCGAGTTCATTCCGGCGGCTGAGGAGGCCGGACTGATATTGCCGCTGGGCCAATGGGCGCTCGAGACAGCCTGCCGCCAGCTCGCAGCGTGGGCCCATCGTCCTGAAACCGCAGCCTTCAGCGTGGCCGTCAATGTGAGCGTGCGGCAATTCCGGCACCCGGAGTTCGTGGACCTTGTCATGGCTGCGCTCAAGGAGACGAAAGTCAGCCCGCACAAGCTCAAACTGGAGCTGACCGAAAGCCTGCTCGCCGAAAACATGGATGTCACCATCACAAAAATGGCCCGGCTCAAGAAGATGGGCGTGACCCTTTCCATTGACGATTTCGGCATGGGCTATTCCTCACTCTCATGCCTGAAGCGCTTGCCGCTGGACCAACTGAAAATCGACAAGTCTTTTGTGGAAGACATCCTGCGCGACCCTAACGACGCTGCCATCGCACGCACCATCATTGGCCTGGCGCAAAGCCTGGGGCTGGGCGTGGTGGCGGAAGGCGTTGAGACCGAAGCCCAGCGCGACTTTCTGTCGCGCCACGGTTGCGACTGCTACCAGGGCTATCTGTTCTGCAAGCCCCTGCCCATCGACGAGCTCGAAGCCTTCATCAAGACACTTCGGATTTAACGGTGACGGCAGGCAAAGGCGCGGCCTTGTGGTGTTCCAGCCGGAAGATCACCTCCTTGACGATGCCGTACATCACCGCGCGGTCGCGGCCAGGGTGGTCCGCGAAATGCACCGTCGTGGACCCGAGCGTCGCGCCCCCGGCGTCATAGCTCACCGTGATGCCGTAGGCCGTCATCAGCGGGCCACAGGCACGCCAGTCGCGCGTCCACTGCGGCAAAGCCTGATTGCTGTCCCAGAGGGTGCCTGCGCTTTCGTAGCATTCCTCGATGTGCGCATGGCCCAGCAGTTGCGCAAGGTGCCGCTCCTTGGCGATGCAACTGCGGAAATACTCCTGGTCGTTCATGCGCATGAAACACCTCTTTCGGACCCGGCGGGGCCCATGAGGCCATGGTAAATCCGAACCCGCACAAGTGCCACCCCTGCGGATATCCCGCGATGGGAGGGCCCGCCTCACACCTGAGACAATCAGGGCATGTTCGCACCCCTTCAAAACGACACCTTTTTGCGCGCCTGCCTGCGCCAGGCCACCACCCATACTCCCGTCTGGCTGATGCGCCAGGCCGGCCGCTATTTGCCCGAGTACCGCGCCACGCGCGCCCAGGCCGGCAGTTTCATGGGCCTGGCCACCAACACCGACTACGCCACTGAAGTCACGCTGCAGCCGCTGGAGCGTTACCCGCTGGATGCAGCCATCCTGTTCAGCGACATCCTGACCGTGCCCGATGCCATGGGCCTGGGCCTGTCGTTTGCGCTCGGTGAAGGCCCGCGCTTTGCCACGCCGGTGCGTGACGAAGCTGCGGTGGCCAAGCTGGAAGTGCCTGACATGAACAAGCTGCGCTATGTTTTTGACGCCGTCACGTCGATCCGCAAGGCGCTGAACGGCCGCGTGCCGCTGATCGGCTTTTCGGGCAGCCCCTGGACGCTGGCCTGCTACATGGTCGAAGGCGCAGGCTCCGACGACTACCGCCTGGTCAAGACCATGCTGTACCAGCGCCCGGACCTGATGCACAAAATGCTTGCCGTGAACGCCGACGCGGTTGCCTCCTACCTGAACGCACAGATCGAAGCCGGCGCCCAGGCCGTGATGATTTTTGACAGCTGGGGCGGCGTGCTGGCCGACGCAGCCTTCAAAACCTTCAGCCTGGCCTACACGGCCCGCGTGCTGGCCCAGCTCAAACGCGAGCACGAGGGCGTCAAGATCCCCCGCCTCGTCTTCACCAAAGGCGGCGGCCAGTGGCTCGAAGCCATGGCGCAGCTCGATTGCGAAGTGCTGGGACTGGACTGGACGGTCAACCTGGCCAGGGCGCGCGCGCTGGTCGGTGAAAACGGACCACATGCCAAAGCCTTGCAGGGCAACCTGGACCCCAACGTGCTGTTTGCCAACCCGACCCAGATAGAAGCCGAAGTGAAAAGCGTGCTGGACAGCTTTGGCAAGCCCCATATTGATGCCAGCAAGCCTGGACCGGCCCATATTTTCAACCTGGGGCATGGCATCAGCCAGCACACGCCCCCCGAAAGTGTGGAAGTGCTGGTGCGCGCAGTACACGCTCACTCTCGCAGCATGCGCGCCGCTGGTACCTAAACTTTCCGCCTACGTCCAGAAAAGGCCACTGGACGAATGATTTCAACCATGGCTAGCACAAAACCGGGCGATGGCGCCCGGACTTATGCACAAAATTCGTGTTGCGGTGCCGCAATGGTGAACGCAGGCGGCATGCTTCGCTATCAAAGCAATAGCGGACGTAAGTTGTTGATTTATATAGAGACTTTAAATTGCTTTTTTTCCGGGCAGTTTAAGAAAAGCCTTGATTTACAAGGCTTCGCGACGCGCCACGGCAAGCTATCAACAAAGTTATCCACAGAAAATCTGGAAATCTGTAAAGCGATGGTAAATCAAGGACTTAGCGCACTATCTGGATGTACTTCTCAAGAAGTAAACACATTTAGTTACTCCAAATGAGCTATTGGCTTCAAGTTGCCGTTGCCGCGCCCGCGCACAGTTCCATTGGCGGGCCACTGACCTACCAAAGCGAGTTGCCGCTTGCTGTGGGTGCCCTGGTGCGCGTGCCGCTGGGTAAACGCGAAGTCCTTGGGGTGGTGTGGGAAGTCGTACCTGACAGTGGAACGCTGCTGGAAATACAGACGCGTCATGTCACCGGTGTGCTGGAAGGGCTGCAGCCTCTTTCGGCGACCTGGCAAAAACTGGTGACGTTCACCGCCGCTTATTACCAGCGCTCCCTGGGCGAGGTGGCGCTGGCGGCATTGCCGCCGCAACTGCGCGACCTGAGCAATGTTCAGCTGGCGCGGCGGCTCAAGCGCCCGGTTGCGGACACCAGCGGCCCGCAGGACACCGCGGCTCTGATGCCGCTCAGTGCGCAGCAGGCTCTTGCCCTGGCTGAATTTGACAACGATACCCGGCCCGCGCTGCTGTTCGGCGCCACCGGCAGCGGCAAAACCGAGGTCTACCTGCGCGCCGCGGCCCGCGTGCTGGAGCAGGACCCCACAGCCCAGGTGCTGGTGATGGTGCCCGAGATCAACCTCACGCCCCAGCTGCAATCGCGCTTTGAAGCGCGTTTTGCCCACCTGGGCAAAGAGCGCGTGGTGGCCTTGCACAGCGGCCTGACCCCAGCCCAGCGCCTGAAAAGCTGGCTGGCGGCCCACGCCGGCCATGCGCGCCTGGTGCTGGGCACGCGCATGGCGGTGTTTGCCTCCATGCCGAATCTGCGCCTGCTGGTGGTCGATGAGGAACACGACCCAAGCTACAAGCAACAAGAGGGCGCACGCTATTCCGCCCGCGACCTGGCGGTCTACCGCGCCAAGATAGAGACCGAGGACGCCACGCATGACCATGGTCCTTGCAGGGTGCTGCTCGGTTCGGCCACGCCATCATTGGAGAGTTGGCAGGCGACACTGGCGGGCCGCTACCAACGCCTCACGATGAGTGAACGTATCGGTGACGTGGCCCCCACGCTTTTCGCTTCGCGTAATGCGCTGCCCCCCGAGGGGGCCAATTTTCCTAGGGGCGGCCCGTCGGAAAATTCCTCAGCGACGAGCTCTTCAGGAGGCCTGCCCACAGTTCGGCGCGTGGACATGAACCACCAGCCCAAGCACTGCGTGATTGCGCCGCCGCTGCTGGATGCCATCGCGCAGCGCGTAGCCCGTGGCGAGCAGTCGTTGATCTTTTTAAACCGGCGCGGCTATGCGCCTGTGCTGGCCTGCCACGACTGCGGCTGGAAAAGCGAGTGCCCGCACTGCAGCGCCTACCGCGTTTTTCACAAGATAGACCGCACCCTGCGTTGCCATCACTGCGGCTTCACCGAACGTGTGCCGCGCGCCTGCCCGAGCTGCGGCAACATCGACATCGCGCCCGTAGGACGCGGCACCGAACGGCTGGAAGAACATTTGGCCGAATTACTGGCCGGCGTGAAGCGGCCAGACGGCGAGCCGCCGCGCATTGCCCGTATCGACGCTGACACGACGCGGCTCAAAGGGGCGCTCGAATCGCAGCTGGCCAGCGTGCATGCGGGCGAGGTCGACGTGTTGGTCGGCACGCAGATGATCGCCAAGGGCCACGACTTTCGCCACATCACGCTGGTGGCGGCCATCAACCCTGACGGGGCGCTGTTCTCCAGCGACTTCCGTGCGCCCGAGCGCCTCTTCAGCCTCTTGATGCAGGCGGGGGGCCGCGCCGGCCGCGACGCGCGCCACAGTGAAGCCAGCGAGATGTGGGTGCAAACCTTCCATCCCGCCCATCCGCTTTTTGAAGCATTGAAAAAGCACGACTACCCGGGTTTTGTCGCGCAGCAGCTGGCCGAGCGCGAAGCGGCAGGCATGTCGCCCTTCGGTTTTTCAGCGCTGGTGCGCGCCGAGGCACGCGCGCAAGACGTGGCGCAAGGATTCCTGAACGCAGCAGCGGCCCAGGCCGAGGCGCAACAACTCACAGGGCACGAACAGGTCACCGCTTACCCGGCCGTGCCAATGACGATACAGCGCGTGGCCAATATCGAGCGTGCGCAAATGCTGGTTGAAAGCCCTTCGCGCGCAGCGCTGCAGCGCTTTCTGTCGGCCTGGCAGCCGGTGCTGTTTGAAACGCGCCAGCAGGCCGAATTCAAAAGCCTGATCCGCTGGGCGATTGATGTGGACCCGATTGCGATTTGATGGATGGTGGGCGGTTCGTTGGGCGGCGATTCAGTCCTTGCCTGTCCAAGGTGGGAGTTCGCCGCCGAACTCCTTGACAGACCGTTCGTTGAACTCGTCTCGCTCACGAATCTTCGAGCGCACGAAGGCGACAGCCTCTTCTGGCGACATGATTTGAACCAAGTTGCCGAGCTTGTGACGATTACCAAGGATGCCTCCCGGCTGAGTCTTTGAAGCTCCGTCGGCCGTGACCAAGATGGCATGGTACTTGGCAGCTTCGCACACGATGCGGATGTCGTTGCGCTGATTCTCATCCTTAGGTCCCTGTGGGAACAGAGCGGTCTGAACCTTCTCAAACAGCGGATCGTTCTCCGGAACCGGAGGTGTTGCGGTGTAGATCTGCTCGTTGGCTTTCTTGACGCGGAGCGGATCTCCATCCGCCTGTGCCTCGTCGTGGGCGACAGAGGAGATGTTGATCAGAATTACCTCGTCTGCGTACCACCGTTCGAGTAGATTTACCGCACCAAGCTTTTGCCGAGCATTGATGAGGTTCGTGTCGATTTGGAGTACAGGGATGTATAGCATGCGACGTTCCATTCTCTGCTTCCTCATTCCGCGCCTAACGTCGAAGTTGACCGGCATGCAGCGGCATTGCGCCACGAGGCGTCGGGGGAAGCGTGCACCTCGCGGCGCAATGCCGCTGCGTGTCCGTGTCGAACGACCTGTTAAGTCTCATCTGCTCACCTTTATGGCGCGTACCGCGCTTCGGATTGATTCGGCACTGGAGGGCATAGCTCCGCACTCAAGCACCAGCTTGTGAAACTCGTCGGATGCGTCATGCGGTTCGAGACGTTCCGAACGGACTACCGCTCGCGCCTTCGGGATCAGATCAAGAACATCTCCCCCAGTCAAGTAACCTGAGAAGCGCGCAGCTTCTTTGAACTCCGCGATAACCGCAGCAGGAAGATTTGGTCCGCACACAAAGTACTCGAGATACTTCATGAAGTGGGGATGCGCCAGGATCTCTGGTCCAGAGGTCCCGTTCTTCTCGAATATGTCCTGGCGGGACTTGCCACGGCCACCGGGATTCCGCTCCGGGTCGGTAAAGTACAAGCGCCGAACTTCGGAAACCGCGCCGCGCTTCAGCAAAGTTTCGGTTAAAGCGACCATCGGCATGATCGATGCGCGAAGGTCCTCATGCACCCTGGAGTGGAAGTGAATTTGAGCGAACAGCTCTTGCTCTCGACTCGTCAGCTCAATGTCGGGCGACCGCATGGTGAGACCTAACTTAATGTACGCCGCAAAATACGACGACCTAACTTGATAACTTCAATCTCGGAAGCATCAGGCATATGACTTTGACCTCTCACGTAATGTATGACGCGAAATGCGACAGGACAAGCTGGCGAATCTAACCGCAAAAACCAAGGGACACGTCCTCTCGATTGAAGAGATTGGGCGTTTGCTCACTGGAGGGCCGGCGATTGAGCGACCGCATTGACGATGAGGCCTGTGCAGCCAGACTGCGTGCATGCGTACCAGCGGTTTTCAGTGAAGCTGCAGCCCCCGTCCAGGCTATCTTTGACAAACAAGCAGTCGATGAATTGGCATTCAGTGAAGCTGCAACCTGCAAATGAGGCGCCGCGAAAGATGCATTTTCTGAATTTGACATTCACAAATGTGGCGGTGTTGAACAAGCTCCAATACCACTCCGATTCTTCGACGACGCAGCCCACGAGAACGCCGCTGAAACCGCTACCTTCTATATCAAGCTTGCTGAAGTTGCAGTATTTGAACGACCCCTCGTCCCAGCCTTTGGGCAGGGAGTCTTGGTCAAAGTCAGTGCTCTCAACGTAGAGTGTCATGGAAAATCTGGCAGAAGTGGATTTGAGTGAAGCGCCTGACGTAATGTATGCCGCAAAAGGCTGTGGCATGAACGGGCGCCGAGTTCAGGCGGCTGCGCGCCGTTGCTCCTGCCGCGCTGGGAAGGTCTCTCCCTCCGTCACTTGCCGCCAGTCCTCCTGCCCCATCCAGTCGCGCAGCGCCACCGCACCTTTAGGTGTGATCTCCAGCGCGCGCATACCCTGTCGGCGCAAGAGCCAGCCGCGCTCCAGGCTGTGGTTGCAGATCAGCGTGCCGAGTTGCCCGGCGACATGAAAGCGGCGCTCGCTCCAGTCAAGGCACGGGCGGCAGTAAGGCCGTTTGGTGTTGATGCTGGTGGGCGAGGTTGACAGCTCAATGCCCAGCCGCGCCAGCACGGCGCTGGCCTTGGCGGTGACGTGGCCGGCCTCGCCGTCAAACGTGATGGCGCCATCGGCCACCAGGTGGTGCGCGATGGCCACGCCGAGACGGCCGGCGATGTGGTCGTAGCAGCTGCGCGCCATGCGCATGGCGGCGTCTTTGGGGCCGGGCACTACGGCGCGGCGTGGCGCAGGCGCGTTCTGTGAGGCCAGCTGCGTGATGCCTTCCAGCACGCGTGCCACATCCACCGAGGCCAGGCGGTGGTAGCGGTGCCGGCCATGTTGCTCCACACACAGCAAGCCACCCTCCACCATCAGGGCCAGGTGGCGGCTGGCGGTTTGCGGCGACACGTTGCCGACACCGGCCAGTTCGTGGGCTGTGAGCGAGCGGCCGTCCAACAGCTCCATCAGCATGGCGGTGCGGGCCGGCTCGCCGACCAACGAGGCGATGTGTGCGATTTGGTTGGTATTCATCATGGTTTAAGACCTTCTGAGTACCAACCTTAGCAGCATCGAAAATCCCATGCTTCGCTCCGGGGCGAAGCATCGCACACCCTCTTCGCCGCACCATGGAGGCCATGCGGCAAGCACTGTCGCCCCCTCAAGGAAACTCCCATGGAAACGTCCGCGTCCCCCACCCTCCAATCGTCGGCGCCGCGCGCCTTTTTTGGCGCCACCGTGGTGCGCGCCGCCTTTGTACTGGCCATCTTCGGCTGGGGTATTGGCTTTTACAGCCCGGCGATTTTTCTGCACGCGGTGCTTGCGCGCACCGGATGGGCACTGCCCTTGGTGTCTGCCGCCGTGACGTTTCACTTTTTGTTCGGCGCGGGCGTGGTGGCCTACCTGCCGCGCATCCATGCCCGGCAGGGTGTGGCGGCCACTACCGCCGCAGGGTGCGCAGCGCTGGCTGTCGGCCTGTTGGGCTGGGCGCTGGCTGTGCAGCCCTGGCAGTTGTTTGTGGCCGCCATGCTGACGGGCGGCGGCTGGGTCACCATGGGCGCGGCGGGGATCAACGCCATCATCTCGCCCTGGTTTGTGCGCGGCCGGCCCATGGCCTTGGCCAAGGCCTATAACGGTGCCAGCCTGGGCGGCGTGATTTTCTCGCCGCTGTGGGGCGCGCTGATCGCGGCGATGGGTTTTACCGCCGCCACTCTACTGGTGGGCGCAGCCATGCTGGCCGTGGTGGTCTGCCTGTGTTTTTACGTGATCACGCAAACGCCGGAACGCATGGGCCAGCAGCCTGACGGTGACGCACCGGGCACGCCGGTACGCAGCGTCACCTCTGCGCATGCCAAGCCCTTGCCGGGCCGCCTGTTGTGGCGCGACCGGAGCTTTCGCACACTGGCTGCGGCGATGGCGCTGAGCATGTTCGCCCAGGCGGGCTTGATCACTCATTTGTATTCGCTGCTGGTGTCGGCCATGGGGGCTCAAGGCGCGGGCCTGGCGATGGCGTTGGCTACCGCTTGTGCCATCGGCGGCCGTACCATCGTCGCCAAATGCATGCCGGTCGGTGCCGACCGCCGGCTGGTGGCCAGTGTGAGTTACGCGGTGCAGATTGGCGGCTCGCTGCTGCTGGCCTCTGCGGCGGAACACCAGACCGCGTTGATCCTGCTGGGCGTGGTGCTGTTCGGCGTTGGCATCGGCAACGCGACCTCGTTGCCGCCGCTGGTGGCGCAGGTGGAATTCGTCAAGGAAGATGTGCCGCGCGTGGTGGCGCTGATCGTCGCGATGTCGCAAGGGCTGTGGGCACTGGCGCCTGCGACTTTTGCACTACTGCTGGTCACAGGCAATGGGAACCCAGCGCACTTCGGTGCGGGCACCGGCTTTTATTTCGGTGCGACGGTGCTGCTGCAACTCGCGGCCATCGCCTGCATGCTGGGCGGCCGCAAGCCGGCAGCCTGAGCGCCTCAGGAAAGGCGCGGCGTGGCGTCGGGCTTGCAGGCTTCAGCGCGCGCCAGCAGCAGTTCGCGCTCACGCAGGTTGCGCGTGAGCGAGGCGGCGCGTTCGAACTCCGCATGGGCCTCTTCGATTCGGCCGAGCTTGAACAAAAAGTCGGCGCGTACGCTGGGCAGCAGGTGGTAGTTTTTCATCAAGGGCTCGGCCAGCAGCGCATCGGCCACCTCCAGCCCCGTCGCCGGGCCAAAGGCCATGGCCAGCGCCACGGCGCGATTGAGCTCCACCACCGGCGAGGGCATGAGCTGCGCCAGCGCATCGTAAAGCGCGGCAATGCGCTGCCAGTCGGTGTCCGCACCGGTGGGCGCACGCGCATGGCAAGCGGCGATCGCGGCCTGTAACGCATACGGCCCCAGCGCGCCGCCTAACGCCTCAGCGCGTGCCAATGCGGCAAAGCCGCGGCGGATCAGGATATGGTCCCAGCTCGCACGGTTTTGTTCCAGCAGCAAGATGGGCTCACCCGACGGCCCGGTGCGCGCCTTGGCGCGCGAGGCCTGGATTTCCATCAGCGCCACCAGGCCATGAACCTCAGGCTCCTGCGTCGCGAGTTCGGCCAGCACACGCCCCAGCCGCAAGGCCTGGTCACACAGAGCGGGCCGCATCCAGTCGCCGCCCGAGGTGGCCAAGTAGCCTTCATTGAAGATCAGGTAGATGACTTCAAGCACCGAAGCCAGCCGGGCTTCGCGCTCGGCAGGGCCGGGCACCTCAAAGGGCACCCGCGCCTCGGCCAGGGTGCGCTTGGCGCGCACGATGCGCTGGGCCACGGTGGGTTCGGGCACGAGGAAGGCACGCGCGATCTCGTCGGTGCTCAGGCCGCCCAGCAGCCGCAGCGTCAGCGCGATGCGCGCTTCGGTGGACAGCACCGGGTGGCAGGCGGTGAAGATCAGGCGCAACAGGTCGTCGCCGTAGTCGTCGGCGCCGTCGTCCCCGTCGCCGGGATCGTCTACATCGGCAAAGGCCATGTCCTGCTCCATCTCCATTTCGCGGCCCAGCTCTTCGTGCTTGAGCGCGAGCAGCTTGCGCCGCCGCAGGTAGTCGATGGCGCGGTGCTTGGCCACCGCCATGAGCCAGGCGCCCGGGTTGTCCGGCACGCCCGTCTTGGGCCAGCGCTCCAGCGCGGTGACCAGCGCGTCTTGCGCGATCTCTTCGGCCAGGCCCACCTCTTGCACCATGCGTGCAACCTTGGCGATGACCTTGGCCGATTCGATGCGCCAGACGGCGTCGATGGCACGGTGGGTTTCATGCGACGCCATGCGGCTTCAGGCGCCCTTGCCTTTGCTGGTACTTTTGCTTTTCCCGCTGGGGGCCTGCTGCATCTCGACGAAGCCGGCGGCGGCTTCCTGCACGTCGGGCGGGAAGTCCGACATCTCCTGCACCTGGCGCACTTCGATGATTTCGTTCTCGCCGCCCGGGCAGCGCGTTGCCCACTTGATGGCTTCCTCGCGCGAGGCCACGTTGATCATCCAGTAGCCGCCCAGTACCTCACGGGCTTCGGCAAAGGGGCCGTCGCTGACATGGGCCTTGCCGCCCGGAAAGCTCACGCGCGCGCCCATGGAGGGCGGGTGCAGGCCGTCCAGCGCGAGCAACACGCCGGCTTTTTGCAGTGCTTCGTTGTATTTCATCATCGCGGCGACGGCGTCGGCGCTGGGCATGGTGCCTGCGTCGGCAGTTTCGTAGCCCTTGGGGATCATCAGCATCATGAATCGCATTTGAATACTCCTTGAGTGTGGGGCGGGTGAGCCGGGCTTACTTTTCTGCAGCAGCCTTCAGGTCGGCCAGGCCGGCTTCGAAATCCTTGCCCACCATCTTGTCCATATCGAAGAAGACATGCATGACCCTGGCCATCAGGGGCGCGGGGCCGGCCATATCCCAGCTGACCAAGCTGCCACCGGCTTGCGGCTGGAGAGTGAACACCACCTTGTTGTGGGCTTCGAAAGGTTTGCTGAAGTTCAGGTCTATCTTGACCAGGGAAGACGGTACGGACTCGGTGATCAGCATGTCACCCGTGCCGACTTCCTTGCTTTCCCAGGCGTAGGCAGAACCTTTGCCGGTGGCCGGGCCGCTGAAGCTGCGCTTCATGGCGGCGTCCTTCTTCTCCCAGGGCGACCAGGCGGCCCACTGTTTGTAGTCGTTGATCAGCGGAAAGATTTTTTCGGGTGGCGCCTGGATGGTGGTCTGGCGCTGGACGCGGAAGGTGTCGGGCTTGTTGGAGGCCAGTATCAGCACGGCCACGATAAACACCACAATGGCGACGGCTGCAATGATGGCGATGGTCTTGAACATGTTCTATTCCCTTAAGTTGGTGTTCGTTCACTTCGATGAATGGGCGAGCGCCGGGTTTATCGGGCCTCTCCGGCCCCAAAAAAACGTCTGCTCACTGGTACGACGAACGAAAAATGCGAAATCGACACGCCCGGTGAAAAAAATTTCAAATATTTTTGACCGAAGCCCTGAACGTTAGGCCGGGGCGAAATCTGCCGCCTCATATAGCAACCGGATCTCGACCTCAACCTCTTCCGTATCGCGAAACGGAAAGGGGTAACTCAGCGCCCAGTCCACCGCAGCCTGCAGCGAACGCGCCCGGATGATCCAGAAGCCGGCCAGCAACTCCTTGGCTTCGGCGAACGGCCCGTCCATCACGCTGGGTTTGCCTCGGGTGAACTTCATGCGGGAGGCGCTGGCGCTGGGCTTGAGCCCTTCACCCATGAGTAGCACGCCAGCCTTGACGGCATCGTCGTTGTGTTGGGCCATGCGCCCCAGCCACTGGTTGTCGGGCACGATGCCGGCTTCGGCGCGGTCATTGGCCTTGAGCAAAATCATGAAGCGGCGGAACCCCTCGGGCAGCGGCGGCGCGCCTTCCCCGGCGACGCCGCGCAGGCCGCCGGGGCAGCCACCCTCGCGGATTTCCAGCGAGGTATTGCCATCCGCATCCTCTTGAGGCCAGCGCTTGAGCCATTCCAGTGCGTCATCCCTGGAAGCCGCCTCAATCATGGTGAAACCGGCGATCAGCTCTTTGGCTTCGGTGAAGGGGCCATCGATGACCGTGGGCTTGCCACCGGAAAACCGGATGAGCGCGCCCTTTGAGCTTGCCTGCAGGCCCTCGCCGCCCAGCAGCATGCCGGCCTTGGCGAGTTCTTCGTTGTAGGCGCCCATGGCGGCCAGCAGTGCGGGGCTGGGCAGCTCGCCGGCTTCAGTGCTCGCGTCGGATTTGCGCAGGATCATGTATTGCATGCGTGGAATCTCCTTGGAACCCGGTTTTTACCTCAAACACGGGCCCGGCAGCCGGACGCCCGTTTTCAGGACTTTTCGCCGGACTGCGCCTCCACCTGCCGGCGCAGGCGTTCTTCGGCTTCGCGAAGCTCGGGCGTGAATTCCGCGCCAAAGTCTTCAGCCGAAAACACCTGGCGGATTTCAATTTCGGCCTCGCTCTCAGGTGGCAACGGGCAGCGCTTGACCCATTCAATGGCCTCTTCTTTGGACGAGACCTGCAGCATCCAGAAACCGGCGACCAGTTCTTTGGTTTCGGGAAAAGGCCCGTCGATGACGGTGCGCTTGCTGCCGGAAAATCTGACGCGCGCGCCTTTGGAACTGGGATGCAGCCCCTCGCCCGCCAGCATGACGCCGGCCTTGACCAGCGATTCGTTGAACTTGCCCATGTCGGCCAGCAGTTGTTCACTGGGCATTTCACCGGCTTCGCTGTGTTTGTCGGCTTTGATGAGAACCATGAATTTCATTTCGGACTCCTTGAAGTTGCGTTAGTTGCGTTGGGAGCGGAGAGCCCGGACAACCCAGGCAGAAAAATCCTGCTCTTACCGGTACGACGAACAGAAAGAGCGGAATCGACAGCGCGGGGCCATCTTTTTTCAGGTTTTTTTGTAACGACAGCCGAAAAGGCCTGGTACCTGGCTCAGGTCAGCAGGGTCACTGCTGCCGAAAAGCTGAAAAAGGCCAGCACCGTCGACAACAGGATGATGCGCGCGATGCGGCCGTTGTCCGCACCGAAACGCTCGGCCAGCAACGCCACATTGCTGGCGCTGGGCAGCGCCGCCACCAGCACGATGACGGTCAAAGCAAAAGGCTGCAAAGGCACGCCCACTGCGATGGCGCCCAGCCCGACGAGGCCCACCAGTACCGGGTGCACCACCAGTTTGATGAGAGCAACCGGCACATACTCCTTCAGGGGTGTGGCTGCCGTGCTGTTCATCTGCGAACGCGCCAGCACCGCGCCAATGGTGAACAGCGCTACCGGCGAGGCCGCATCGGCCAGCAGCCCGACGGTCTGCATCACCGGCGCGGGCAACATCACACCCAAGCCGGACGACAGCGCGCCCAGCACGATGGCCCACGGCATGGGATTGAGCGCCACGCCCTTGAGCGCATTCTGCGCGGCGACCTCGGCGCCATGAATGTCGGCCGAGTCCAGCCGCGACAGCGCGATGCACAGCGAGCTTGTCACCAGCAAATCAACCAGGATGGTGACGATGGCCGGTCCGGCGGCCTGCGCACCCAACAGCGCCACCAGCAGGGGCACACCCATGAAGCCGGTGTTGGGGAAGGCCGCCACCAGCGCGCCAAAAGACGCATCGTTCCATGCAATGCGGCCCTTGCGCGTGAGCATCACGGTGAAAGCCACCATCAACAGAGCACACACTAAATAGACGGCCACCAGGCTCGCGTCCAGCAGCTGCGCAATCGGCGTGCCGGCGCCAAAGCGGTACAGCATGCAGGGCAGTGCGAAATACAACACGAAGGTGTTCAGGCCAGGAATGGCCAGCTGCGGGAGCAGGCCCCGGCGTGCGGCAAGGTAGCCGCACAGCACCAGGGCAAAAAAAGGAAAGGTGACGAAAAGAATGCTGAGCACGGCGCTGATTGTCGCCCACGCCCTTGCATACGGGTGCGTAGCACGGCCCCGCTAGCACGCCGATTGAGCATAAAAAATAGCTGCGGCGCAGGCAGCGCCTGCGCAAGCAGCTATATTTTTAATAGCAAAAAGTGGCTGGCCAGCTGGTCCGCGTCAGGTGATCCCGATCTGAACCTGCCGGCCTGCCGCCGAACGCATGGAACTCGCCCGGCAGCGTTGCCCTTTAAAAGCTGTGCGCGATACCCGCGTAAACGGTTCTTTGCCCCTGGTTGACCGCCGGATTTCCCGAAATCCCCCCGTCCACCCCGAAGTTGGCACCACTGGAGTTGCTGACGCTACCGAATGACGCGTACAGCAGCGTGCGCTTGGACATGTTGTAGTCCGCACCCACCATGCCCAGCGTGGCCTTGCCGGCCACCCGGTCAGATTTGACGTGGAAGACCGAACCGATCAGCGTGAGCGCCGGGGTCACATCGTAGCGAACGCCAACCCAGGCATGCTTGAGCTTGGACGCGGCGGTGAGGGCCGCGTCGGGTGCGGTGATGTAGTCGTAGGCTGCATAGAGCTTGGCCGGGCCGAACTTGTAAGTGCCGCCTATGATGGTTTCCTTGGAGGTGCTGAAAACATCCGTGAAGGTGGCGGTAGCATTACGGCGCTGGGAATAGATGGCGCGCAGCATCAGGTCCTGGTTCGCATAGGTCATCGATATGCCTTCGCCGCGGTTGGCCTTGCTGTTTCCAGCCTGTTCGCCAAACGAGATTTGCCCGGTGGCGCTGAAGCCGCCCATATCAGGCGTTGAATACTCGACCACGTTGCTGGCACCGGGCCAGCTGCGGCCCCTGACCAGGGTGGCGCTGCCCACCCACTGTTGGCCAGTCGGGTCCAGGTCCCACACGTCGTTGCTGATGAACAGGTTCTTGCCAAGACGGAAGCTGCCCCAGCTGGCGTTGGACAGACCGACATAGGCGCGGCGGTTGAACAATGCCGAGCCGACCGAGCCGTTTTTCAGTTCAAACCCGCTTTCGAGAAGGAAGTTGGCCGCCAGCCCGCCGCCCAGGTCTTCCTTGCCCTTCATGCCCCACATGCTGGTGCCCCACTGGTTGCTGGCCACCATGGCTTTGGAGAAGCTGGCATTGGCCACCGGGTCATACACATTGTCAATATAGGCCAGGCCGGATACGGCACGTCCGTACAAGGTGACGCTGGACTGGGCCGAGGCCAACTGCGGCGCCAGCACGGCCGCGCAGGCCACGCCGAGGTACACACTACGGAAAGCAGCTTTCATGATTTGTCTCTCTTTGCTATGGTTAGGTTGAGTCAGTTAAAAAGTCCGGATATGCCCATTCGCCGGCATGGCTGCCCAGAGCGAACCCGGTTCGGGCGGGGAAAATCTGCGGCGAGCTTCATCGCGCTTTTCAGGGCTCGGTAGCTGGCAACGCCGCATGGCGTTTTGGCCGTATGGATGTCTGTTCATGACGGTCAGCCGACAGGTAAGGCGCGGTCCAGATGCACATAGCCGCCATCGGGATGAATCCACTGGCCCGTCGTGTGCGAGGCGCGATCGGACAGCAGGAACACCACCGTGTCGGCAATTTCGCGGTCGGTCGTCATGCGCTGGCCGAGGGGAATCCGGGCCGTGATGTCGGCCAGCGCCGCTGCAGGGTCGGCAAAGGTCTTGAGCCACGTTTCATAGAGCGGTGTCATGACTTCGGCCGGCAGCACCGCATTGACCCGCACGCCATGCGGCGCCAGCGCGGCAGCCCATTCGCGTGTAAGCCCCAGCTGGGCCGCCTTGGCCGCGACATAGCCGCTGGTGTTGCCCTGCCCGGTGAGCGCCGTCTTGGAGGAAATGTTGACGATGGCGCCGCGCCTGGCCTTGAGCTGGTCCAGGCACAGGTGCGCCATCAGGTAGTAATGCATCAGGTTGGACTGCAGCGAGCGCTTGAAGGCCTCGGGGCCGGCCTCCAGGCCGACGCTGTCGTTGACGCCGGCGTTGTTGACCAGCGCATCAATGCCGCCGAATTCGGCCACGGCGCCCTGCACCGCGGTCCGGCAGGCCGATTCGCTTTCAAGGTCGAGCTGGAAAAACCCGTGGCGTGCACCGAGATCCCGCAAGGCCGCGGAAAATTCCGGCAACAAGGGGCTGCGGCCGAAGATCACCGGCACGGCGCCTTCGCGTGCCAGCTGCAGGCTGATGGCCCCGCCAATTCCGGCGCCCCCGCCGGTGACAATGACAATCTTGTTTTGAAGGTGCAAATTCATCAAGGGCTCCGGTGTCAGATGTTGGTTATGGTCAGGCTCAGCCGAGGGTGTGTAGCGGCCATCAGCCCTTGAAGGCGTACTGCGCCAGCGATTCGCGCTTCATCTCAATCGAATAACCTGGCCGCTGCGGCGGCATGTAGGCGGCATGGCGAATCACGCAGGGGTCCACGAAATGCTCGTGCAGGTGGTCCACGTATTCGATCACCCGGCCTTCCTTGGTACCGGCGATGCAGAGGTAATCGATCATCGACAGGTGCTGCACGTATTCGCACAGGCCGACGCCGCCGGCATGCGGACAAACCTTGAGCCCATATTTGGCCGCCATCAACATCACGGCCAGCACCTCGTTGACCCCGCCCAGGCGGCAGGCGTCGATCTGCACCACGTCAATGGCGCCCTGCATGATGAGCTGCTTGAACATGACGCGGTTCTGGCACATCTCGCCGGTGGCGACCTGCATGTCGCCCTTCACCGCCTCGCGGATGCGGCGGTGACCCTCGATGTCGTCGGGGCTGGTCGGCTCCTCGATGAACCAGGGCTTGGCAAAGCCCAGGTGGCCCAGCCACTCAATCGCCTCGTTGACATCCCACACCTGGTTAGCATCAATCATCAGGGTGCGGTCGGGGCCGAGTACCTCGCGGGCGACGCGCACCCGCCGGATGTCGTCCTGCAGGTCGCGGCCCACCTTGAGCTTGATGTGCGAAAAGCCGGCGTCCACCGCCTCCTGGGCCAGGCGCCTGAGCTTTTCGTCGTCATAGCCCAGCCAGCCGGCGGAAGTGGTGTAGCAAGCGTAGCCTTCCTGCTCGAGCGTCTTCAGGCGCGCGTCCTTGCCGGCGGCCTGGCGCGTCAACAGTGCCAGCGCTTCGGCCGGCGTGATGCAGTCGGTGATGTAGCGGAAGTCGATCAGCCTGACGATCTCTTCCGGGCTCATGCGGGCCACCAGCTTCCACACCGGCAGGCCCTCCTGCTTGGCCCACAGGTCCCACACGGCATTGACCACCGCGGCTGTCGCCAGGTGGATCGCGCCCTTGTCGGGGCCGATCCATCGCAGCTGGCTGTCCGAGGTGATGTAACGCCAGAAGCGGCCCATGTCTTCGGTCACCCAGTCCATGTCGAGGCCGACCACCAGGTGGCGCATGGCTTCTATGGCGGCGCAGCAGACTTCATTGCCACGGCCGATGGTGAAAGTCAGGCCATGGCCTTCAAGCCCCGGCTCGCCGGTTTCCAGCACCACATAGGCCGCCGAATAGTCCGGGTCCGGATTCATCGCGTCCGAGCCGTCGAGATGCCGCGACGTGGGAAAGCGCACATCGACGACACGCATGGATTGGATAGTGCTCATGAATGATTGCCTGGGGACTGCTGTTTGCCTGGTGAAGAAGCGCTTCAGCGCGTGGCCCTGAGGCCGCCGCACCCATCAGTCATACAGAACCGCAGCGATCTTGGGATCGTTGATGGTGGTCTTGTCGTAGTAGTAAAAGCCGGTATCGATGATCTTGGGGAGCTTTTCGCCCTTGAGGGACTTGACCGCCGCCTCCACCGTCTTGTAGCCAATGCCGACCGGGTTCTGGGTGATGGCGCCGGCCATCGAGCCATCCATGATGGCGGCCTTTTGCTGCTTGCCGGAGTCGTAGCCGATGATCACCACCTTGCGCTTCATTTCCCTGGCGCCGTTCAGCGCGCCGATGGCCGAGCCTTCGTTCGCGCCGAAAATTCCCTTCAGGTTGGGGTTGGCCTGCAGGATGGACTTGGTGATCTCGGTCGATTTGAGCTGGTCGCCGCCGCCGTACTGCACGCTGACGATCTTGATGTTGGGATAGGTTGACTTGATACGGTTGACAAATCCGTCGGTGCGATCGATGCCGGTGCGGCTGGTCTGGTCATGCACCACCAGGGCGACATCGCCGCTTTTACCGATCAGCTCGGCCATCTTGTCGGCAGCGAGGGCGGCGGCGGCCACGTTGTTGGTGGTGGTCGTGGTTACCGGAATATCGCTGTCCACGCCCGAGTCAAAGGCGATGACCGGGATCTTGGCGGCCTGGGCTTTTTTCAGCAGCGGGATCGACGCCTTGCTGTCCAGCGCGGCAAAGCCGATGGCCGACGGCTTTTTGGCCAGCGCCGCCGCGAACATGTCGATCTGCTTGTCTACCATGCTCTCGCTCTCGGGGCCTTCGAAGGTCACCTTGACCTTGTAGTCCTTGCCGGCCTGCTCGGCGCCGGCCTTGACGGCTTGCCAGAACTGGTGCTGAAAGCCCTTGGAGATCATTGGAATGTAGATCTCGTCGGCGGCCAGCGCCGTCGTGCTCAAGGTGGAAGCCAGGCCAAGGCCCAGCGCAAGGCTCAAAAGTGTTCGTTTCAAAATCATGGTCATCTCCGGATCGTTATGGGTGTTGCAATGAAATATCAGAAATCAAACGTTGGCAGGGCCTGGGGTTTGGGTTTCTCCTTCGTAAGAACTGCACGCAGGCGGATAGCGGCTGAAACCGCACTTGCTTTCATTTACTTGCGCTTTCGCAAAATATCGGCATACACCGCCACGATGATGATCAGGCCCGTCACCACCGTCTGCCACTCCTGGGCCACCGACATGATGCGCAGCCCGTTGGTCAGCACACTCATGATGAAGGCGCCGATGATGGTGCCCAGGATCGTGCCCGCCCCACCGCTCAACGAGGTACCTCCGATCACGACGGCGGCAATCGCGTCCAGCTCATAACCCTGGCCCAGCGCCGGCTGCGCGGAATTCAGGCGCGAGGCGATGAGCAGCCCGGCCACGCCGCAAATCGCGCCGCTGAGCGTGTAGACAATGATCTTCCAGCGGTCCACATTCACGCCCGACAGGCGTACCGCCTCTTCGTTGCTGCCCAGCGCGAAGGTGTAGGTCCCCAGCACCGTCTTGTTCAGGATCAGGCTGGATACCACCGCCACCACAAACAGGATCAGCACCGCATTGGGGATGGGCAGATCGGGCAGGAAATAACCGATCAACGACTCCTGGGAAATGACCGAGAACTCCGGCGTGTCGTTGAAATAGATTGGCTTGGATTGGGTGATGACCAGCGACAGGCCTTTGAGCATGAGCATCATGCCCAGCGTGGCAATGAAAGGCGGGATCTTCAGCTTGGCAATCAGCACGCCCGAGGTGAAGCCAGAGAACGCACCGAAGAAAATGGCGGCCAGCACGCCCAGGTAGAAGGGCAGGCCCCAATAGGTCAGCACCACCCCGGCCATGACGGCGCAAAAGGTCATCAAGGTGCCCACCGACAGGTCGATGCCCGAGGTGATGATGACAAAGGTGCAGGCGATGGCCAGCACGCCGTTAACCGCAGTGGCCTGCAAAATGCCCACCATGTTGTCGGTCTGCATGAAACTGGACGAGGCCATGCTGAAGAAAATCAGCAACCCCAGCAAGCTGGCAAATGCCAACAGCTTTTGACGGGTGTTGCTGCTAAAAGCTGCAGTTTTGAAACCTTGCAGCAACTTGGAGACGGTCATGGATGGTGGTTCCGGTATTCTTAGAAGGCAGCAGCGGCAACCGTGCCGGAAACGGTAGCCGTGGCTTCGCGCTGGGTGGCGAGCTGCATGATTTTTTCCTGGGTCGCGTCCCGTGCCGCCAGCTCGCCGGTGATGCGGCCCTCGCACATCACCACGATGCGGTGGCTCAGCCGCAGCACCTCGGGCAGTTCGGAGGAGATCATCACGATGGCACGGCCCTGCGCCGCCAGCGCATTGAGCAGCTTGTAGATTTCACTCTTGGCGCCCACGTCAATGCCGCGCGTAGGCTCGTCAAAAAACAGGATCTCGCAGTCGCGCACCAGCCATTTGGCGACGACGATTTTTTGCTGGTTACCCCCCGACAGCAGCGCCACTTTCTGCAGCGGGCTTGGGGTCTTGATGCCCAGTTGCGCGATCAGCTTCGCAGCCGTGTCCTGTATGGCCGCGGGCTTGAGAAGAAACCCGAAGCTCAAGAACCGCCGCAAGCTCGACAGCACAATGTTGGTCTGCACATCCATGCCGGTGGCCAGACCGAAGTGCTTGCGGTCTTCCGACAGGTAGCCGATGCCGTGCTCAACCGCGTCGGCCGGGCTATGCACCCCGATCTGGCGGCCCCTGACCCAGATCTCTCCCGAATCCCTTTTGTCGGCGCCGAACACGGCACGCGCCACTTCGGTTCGGCCCGCGCCCATCAGGCCGGCAAACCCGAGGATTTCGCCCTTGCGCACGGTGAAGCTGACATCCTTGATCGTACGGCCGCGATTGAGCCCGCGCACCTCCAGCACGGTCTCCCGGCCCTGACCGGTTGCCGGCGGCCTCTCGTCTTCAAGCAGCGCGCGCCCGACCATCATGCCGATGATGGTGTCCATGCTGGTGGTGGCAGTCGGCACGGTGCCGATGTACTGGCCGTCGCGCATCACTGTCACGCGGTCCGAGATGCGCTTGAGCTCGTCCATCTTGTGCGAGATGTACACGATGCCGACGCCGTGGCGCTTGAGCTGGCCGATGATGCGGAACAAGTCGTCGATTTCCGCATTGTTCAGCGCGGCAGTGGGCTCGTCCATGATCAGCACGCGAGAGTCGAACGACAGCGCCTTGGCGATCTCCACCATCTGCTGGCGCGCCACCGTCAGGTCGCAGACCAGCGTGTGCGGTTCCAGGTTCAGGTTCAGGCGGTCGAATATCGCTTTCGTGTCACGGGCCATCTTCTCGGTATCGATGAACAGCCCCAGCCGCCCGAGCGGCTCGCGTCCGATGAAGATGTTCTGCGCCACGCTCAGATGGCTCATCAGGTTGAGTTCCTGGTGGATGATGCCGATGCCCAGCGCCTGCGCAGCGCGCGGGCTGGCAATCTCGACCGCCTGACCGTCGATGCTGATCTCGCCCGCATCCTTCTGGTAGACCCCGGCCAGTATCTTCATCAGGGTCGATTTCCCGGCGCCGTTCTCGCCCATCAGCGCATGCACCTCGCCTGCGGCAACCTCAAGCCGGGCGTTGTGCAACGCGCGCACTCCCGGAAAGGATTTGCACAGGTTGCTGATGCTCACAAGAGGTGTCATGGGCGGTTCCGGACAGGCGCGGTGCTCGCTCAGATCGGCGCGATGTCGTTGACCGTGGCCCGACGGCCCGTCGACCGGCCCGGAGTACGCCCAAACCAGGCGCTGCAGCAACGCCCGGAATCACCCGGGGCCAGGCAAACCGGTGTACGGGCCTGGCCGACGCCTTGGGCGGCCGCGCAGATCGATACTGTTTTTCCTTCCAAACTTCCTGGGTGCATGACAAAAACCTTTTTGCGTTGACGGAACCGTTCAATGAGGCGAAGGCACCAAAATCAGGAAACTTATTGTTACAAATGGTTCATTGATGAACAATCTATTCACTTATGGATTGAAGCGGTGTGAATCATAGAAATTTGCTCATCTTTCCAAGCCCCGGACTTTCCCTAGGTCAAGATTTAATTTATTGATGAACATTAAGTGCAAAAGTAAATAAATCTAAAACAATGAAGGCGAAAGTCTTCGCGAGCGCCGCGTGCCATATCAAGAGCGCTGCGTTACATATCAAAATTGCAATGCCTTTGACCTCACCCACCCTGCCGCCATGACACAAAAATATTCCGTTCTCCCGACGAATGACCAGAACACGAACGACGCCGTCGTCACCGCATCCCCGCCTCTTGCCGACGACCGCTACCGGGCACCGGCGCTTGACAAGGGCCTGGACATCCTTGAGTTGCTGGCTCGCCAGCCGCAGGGCCTGACGCGCGCGGAGATCGTCAAGGAAATGGACCGCAACGCGAGCGAGATCTACCGCATGCTGGAGCGGTTGGTGGCACGGCAATATGTCATGCGCTCGCTCTCGGGCGACCGCTACTCGCTGAGCCTGAAACTCTTCACGCTGGCGCACATGCATCCACCGCTCAACCGGCTGGTGACCCAGGCCATTCCCATCATGGAGGCCTTTGCGCACAAGGCTGAGCAGGCCTGCCACATGGGCGTCTATGACCAGGGCAACGTGCTGATCACCGCACAGGTCAACGGCCCCGGCACCTGGAGCATGACGATCCGCGTGGGCGTGCATGTCGGGCTGGTCGATACCGCCTCGGGCCGGGTGTTGCTGGCTTTCGCGGATGCCAGCCAGACTCAGCAAATGCTGACCCAGCACACCGCACTCGAAGGCGAAGTGCCGATCGGGTCCGATGCATTGGCTGCCGCCCTCGGTGTCATCCGGGAGCAAGGCTATTTCGAGCGCGACAGTCTGCAGTCTTTCGGCGTGGCCGATATTTCCTGCCCCATCTTCGGGCCCGACCACAGCGCCCTGGCCGCGTTGACCTGCCCTTACGTGCGGCGCATAGACCGCCACGTCGGCCCCGACCAGAAAACCGTGCGCCTGCTGCTGCAGCAGGCAGCCCAGGCACTGTCGTTGACGCAGGGTGGGTTCGCCCCGGCGAGCCGGAACGCATGAAGCCGCGCCTGCTCCTATGCTATTGATTCGATAGCTGCCAGCGCAGACCAGCACTGCGCTGCAAGCATTTATTGCTTGAATCCGGGGCTTGTGGTGGTTCCGTGCGGGCGCGGTCTTTTTTCATCCAGCTAAAGCGCCAGGCATGAAACCTGCGGTGCGGTCCAAACCGAGCTACAGGCTCCAAAAGGGCAGCCGCTATGATTTGCCGTTCCCTGGCTGTCCCTGACAGGGCCGGTCCCGCGCATTTTTCCCCTTGGAATCGATTGTTTTCATGACCCACGGCCTGAACCTCGCCCAACAAGAAGCCGTGAACTACCTGCATGGTCCCTGCCTGGTACTGGCGGGCGCCGGTTCCGGCAAGACGCGAGTGATCACACACAAGATAGGCCGGCTGATCCAGTCAGGGCTCAAGCCTGAGCAGATTGCCGCGATCACCTTCACCAACAAGGCCGCCGCTGAAATGCGCGAACGGGCCAAGGCGCTGATCGGCAAAAGCGCCAAGGGCGTGCTGGTCTGCACCTTCCACGCACTGGGCGTGCGCATGCTGCGCCAGGACGGCGCGGCGCTGGGCCTCAAACCCCAGTTCTCGATTCTCGACAGCGACGATGTGACCAGCATCATCAAGGACGCCGGCGGCAGCACCGATGCGGCCACGGCGCGGCAATGGCAATGGACCATCAGCCTGTGGAAGAACATGGGCCTCAATGCAGCAGAAGCCATGGTGCAGGCCAATGGCGACGAAGAGCGCGCCATCGCCCGCGTGATGGCGCACTACGAAGAGCGCCTGACGGCCTACCAGAGCGTCGACTTCGACGACCTGGTCGGCCTGCCGCTCAAGCTGCTGCGCGAGCACGACAGCGTGCGCGAAAAATGGCAGCAGTCGCTGGGCCATGTGCTGGTCGACGAATACCAGGACACCAACGCCACGCAGTACGAGATGCTCAAACTGCTGGTCGGTCCGCGCGGCCGCTTCACCGCCGTGGGCGACGACGACCAGTCGATTTACGGCTGGCGCGGCGCCACGCTGGACAACCTGAAAAAGCTGCCGCAGGACTACCCCAACCTCAAGGTCGTGAAGCTCGAGCAGAACTACCGCTCCACCAGCGCCATACTGCGCGCGGCCAACAACGTGATCGGCCCCAATCCCAAGCTGTTTCCCAAGACGCTGTTCAGCGAGCTCGGCGAAGGCGAGCCGGTGCGCGTGATCGATTGCGACAGCGAAGAGCACGAAGCCGAACGCGTGGTGGCCCGCATCCAGAGCCTGCGTGCCGAAGGCAGCTTGCAGGCAGAAGGCGGGCAGTACAAGGAGTGGAAAGATTTTTGCGTGCTGTACCGCGCCAACCACCTGGCCAAGCCTTTCGAGAAGGCCTTTCGCAAAGCCAACATTCCGTACAAGGTCTCGGGCGGCCAAAGTTTTTTCGACCGTGCCGAGATCAAGGACCTGTGCTGCTGGATGCGGCTGCTGGTCAACAACAATGACGACCCGGCGTTCATGCGCGCGGTGACCACACCCAAGCGCGGCATCGGCCACACCACGCTGGGCGCACTCGGCACCTTCGCGAGCCAGTCGAAGCAAAGTCTTTTCGAAGCGCTCTTCAGCAACTCGCTGGGCTCGGTGCTGCCGGCCAAGGCGGTGGGTTCGCTGCACGAGTTTGGCCGCTACCTCAACGACCTTGAGTACCGCGCCAAGCGCACTGTGGGCGCGGAAGACGCGCGCGTTTTCCTGAACGACTGGCTCAAGGAAATCGACTACGAGAAGCACCTCTACGACGGAGAAGACAGCGAAAAGCTGGCCGCCGCGCGCTGGACCAACGTGATGGATTTCTGCGACTGGGTGGCCCAGCGCTGCGGCGGGCAGATCGATGACGCCTCAGGCGCCGTGGTGGCCGCCGAAACCAAAACCATGCTCGAAGTGGTGCAAACCATTGCCCTGCTCTCCACCATCAGCGAACGCGAAGGTGACCAGAACGTGGTGACCCTCTCTACCTTGCATGCCGCCAAGGGCCTGGAGTGGCCGCACGTGGTGCTGGCCGGCGTGAACGAAGGCCTGCTGCCCTTCAAGCTGGAAGACGATGACGGAGTCAACACCGACAGCATCGCACTGCGCCTGCAGGAAGAGCGCCGCCTGATGTACGTGGGCATCACCCGCGCGCAGCGCACGCTGGCGGTGAATTGGCTGCGCAAACGCAAGAAGGGCCGCGACATGATTCCCGGCGCACCCAGCCGCTTCATCGCCGAGATGGCGCTGGACAAGGCCTCCGCGAAGGAAGACCCGCGCGAAAAGATCAAGGCCTTGCGTGCGGAGTTTGCGAAGAAGTCAGCGGACGGGATTGCGGCGGCAGCGGCGGCAGAGACGCGCTAGCGCTGCCCTGTTCCGTGGTTAATTCGGCGCGAGATCAGGTGCCGGGCCGCATGAAGGCGTTTTCAGTGCTGTGGTTACAAACCGTTTCAGGCCACGGGTTTTTACCGGTGCTTTACCTGATTGAGATGTATTCGTGAGATAGTGCGCAAGCTCCACGGCCTGCGCGTTGCATCAACCCCGCACTCGCGTGCCCGAGTTTTCCGTTTCACCCCCTGCACTGCAGCCTTGGCCGCTCCGTCCGCCTTGCTGCGTTGCTACAGCCCGTACCGCACGACCAGGCCGTGCACTCACTTGTTCATGACTTTGCTTTTTCTTCGACCCGCTTTTTTTTTAATCGCCGCTTGCGCAATATCCACTAGCGCTACGGCCCAAACGAAACCTGCCGCCGCTTGCCCGGCCGCCACGGAGATGAAGGCCGCACAACTCCATGGCCTGTGGGCCGTGCGCTTTGACCGCCCACCTGCCGGCTTGCCGGCCCGCGCCACCATGCTGCTGGAACGGCATGCCGAATTCGCCGAAAGCCTGGCCGGCATCGTGAGCCGCGACCTGGGGCCGGCCGTCGGTTCCAAAGCCATTGCCGGACATGCGGCCAAGGCCGCATTGGCCGGTGACCTGGAGGGCGGCATGTTGCTGCTCGACGAGTCCTCCGACAATGTCAGCATCACCGGCACCTGGAATGGCGAAATGGTCGAAGGTTCTTGTGGCAAGGCCTTCAAGGGCACCTGGAAAGACACCAGCAGCAGCGCCCCGGACAATGCACCCGATGTGCCCTTCACGCTGACCCGGCTACCCTGAACAGCGCAATTTTCAAGACCGAGCCATGCCACTGAAATCTCTCCATCCTGCTGCTGCATCGCTTTGCACGGTGCTTCTGGCCCTCCTGGGTCTTGGCACCACGGCTGCGGCGCATGCACAGGCCACGCCGGCAAACCGCCCATCCAGCACAGGCTGGCAAACCTGCCAGGCCATGAAGGGCGACCCTGCGGCGCAGCTCACCTGCTTCCAGCAATGGGCCGATGCGCAAACGCCCGCCAACACACCGGCGCCCAGCCTGACCACAGCGCCGGCCAATGCCCAGACCGGCCAGCCGGCCACCCCGGTGCTGCTGCTGCCATCACTGAACACCGAAGCGCCGGACGGCAAGCCGATCGGCTGCAAAAACACCAGGTACTCGGAACTGTCCCGCTTCTGGGAACTGCAGCGCGGCACCGACTGCGATACGTTTTCGCTGCGCGGCTACCGGCCAATCACGCTGGCCGTCTCCACCGCCGACAGCGTGAACACGCAACCCTCGTCACCCGCCGCAGGGCATACCGCGCTGACCTCTGTGCCCTATATGCGCACTGAAAACAAAATCCAGCTGTCGGTGCGCACCAAGGTCGCCAAAGGCCTGCTGAAAAGCGGCGACAACGATGACGACGACCATGACTCGGTCTGGTTCGGCTACACGCAGCAAAGCTATTGGCAACTGTTCAACGGCAGCATCTCGCGGCCGTTTCGCACCACCGACCACGAACCCGAGGTGATCTACATCTACCCGCACCAAATCCCGCTGGCCGGTGGCTGGAACTACCGGCTCTCGGGCCTGGGGCTGGTGCACCAGTCCAACGGCCAGTCGCTGCCGCTGTCGCGCAGCTGGAACCGCGTCTACCTGATGGGTGCCGCCGAGAAAACACTGGGCCAGGACTCGGGCCTGATCCTTCAGGGGCGTATCTGGGACCGGCTCAAGGAGTCCTCGGGCAATGACGACAACCCCGGCATCGAAAACTATGTGGGCCGCGCGGAAGTCACGGGCAGCTGGCAGATCAACAAAGCCAACACGGTGGGCGTCACGCTGCGCCACTCGTTGCGCAAGGAAGCCCGCGGCTCGGCCCGGTTTGACTGGATGATGGCGCCGGCCTCGTCGCCCAACTACACCGGCTTGCGCTACCACGTGCAGCTTTTCAGCGGCTACGGTGACAGCCTCGTGGACTACAACCGAAAGCGCAATGTTCTGAGCATCGGCCTGAGCCTGGTGGACTGGTAGGCGCTGGAACGGCATTCCGCGGTTTGCTATAGTTTTTATAGCTTATCGCGCTTTTATTTATTGGCCTCAGAGCGGTTTTCGCTTAAAAAAATCGGACACAAACGTGTCTACAGGGCGCATCCAGGCACCACGGCAACGGCGCGTCGGCTGATACCGGGACGCCTGCGCTTGCCGTAAGGTGGGGCGATGACTTTTGCCGAGCCCACCACTTTCACGCTGGCCTGCATCGTGGCCGGTGCGCTGCTGATTGCCATGACACTGGGCGGCTCTTTCATTGCACGGTTGCCTCTGAGTGCCGCCATGCTGTACCTCGGTGTTGGTGTGGCGGTCAGTCCCGTTGGGCTGGGGCTGCTCAAACTCGACGCCCTCAAGAACACGGTGCTGCTGGAGCGCCTCACGGAGGTGGCGGTACTGATCTCGCTGTTCACCGCGGGCATGAAGCTCGAGTTCCGCGTACGGGATGGCCGCTGGCGCATTCCGGTGCAACTCGCAACCGTGTCGATGGTGGTCACCGTGGCCGCCATCACCGCACTGGGCGTTTATGTGCTGGAGCTGCCCGTGGGCGCCGCGGTGCTGCTGGGCGCCATCCTCGCGCCGACCGACCCGGTGCTGGCCTCCGACGTGCAGGTGGCCAACCCGGGCGACCGCGACCGCCTGCGTTTCGGCCTCACCGGTGAGGGCGGCCTGAACGACGGCACCGCATTTCCATTTGTGATGCTCGGGCTGGGCCTGCTGGGCCTGCACGAACTCGGTGAAGGCGGCTGGCGCTGGTGGGCCGTTGATGTGCTGTGGGCCGTGGCCGGCGGCCTGGCCCTGGGCTGGCTGCTGGGCACGCTGGTGGGCCGCGCCATTCTTTACCTGCGCATGCGCCACCGCGAAGCACTGGGCTCGGACGAATTCATCGCGCTGGGACTCATCGGGTTGACGTACGGCCTGGCGCTGCTCTTTCAGACTTACGGCTTCCTGGCGGTATTTGCGGCGGGCCTGGCGCTGCGCCGCATCGACGAGCCCGATGCGCGGCCCTTGCCCCAGGCACCGGCCGCACCCGACGAAACGCTGAGCCCCGATGACCAGGAAGCCTCGGGCGCGGAAGCGCCCGCCCACATGATGCGCGCAGTAGAGCGCTTTAACAGCCAGCTGGAAAGCTTCGTGGAGGTCGCCATCGTGCTGGCGGTGGGCGTGCTGGTCGCGACCACACGCTTTCGCACTGAAGTGCTGTGGTTTATCCCGGCGCTGTTCCTGGTGATCCGGCCGGCGGCGGTTTTTATCGGGCTGCTGGGCACCCCGGTCAGGGGTTCACAGCGCCGCCTGATGGCCTGGTTCGGCATTCGCGGCATCGGCTCGCTGTATTACCTGCTTTATGCCATCAACCACCACCTCCCGCCCGCGCTCGCGCAGCGGCTGCTTTCCATCACACTCGCGGTGGTCGTCGCGTCGGTGATTGCCCACGGCATTTCGGTCACGCCGTTGATGAAGCGCTATGAGGCGCGCAAACCGGGCAAACGCCGCAAGCCCTGAACAAGCGGTCCGGCGGGCATCCGCACAGCCTCACAGAATGTCACCTTATTGATAACGATAACGATTCTCATTTGTATAATCGCACTTTGACCGATTAACAAAGACACAGGAGTCGTCGTGAAACCAGCAATCAAACCCGCCATCATTGCCGCCCTCGTGGCCCTGCTTGCCGTGCCGGCCATGGCCCAGCCCGCAGCAACGGCAGCGGCCGGTGCTGTGCCTGGCACAGTGGCGGCACCCGCCACCACGGCAGCGGCCGTGGCAAAGCACTACGCCCACCTGGTGCAGTCAAACTATGACGACACGCTGGCCAGCACGCTCATCCTGCAAAAAGCGGTGCAGGCTTTTATCGACGCACCTTCGGACGACGGCCTCAAGGCCGCGCGCAAAGCATGGCTGGACGCGCGCGAGTATTACGGCCAGACCGAGGCCTTCCGTTTTTACGGCGGCCCCATCGACGACAAAAATGGCCCCGAAGGCCGCATCAATGCCTGGCCCATGGACGAGTCCTATGTCGACTACGTGAAAGACGCACCCAACGCCGGCATCATCAACAACCGCAAGGCCGTGATCAACAAAAAGCGGCTGGCCAGCCTGAACGAGCGCAACGGCGAAGAAAACATCGCCACCGGCTGGCACGCGATTGAATTTCTGCTGTGGGGCCAGGACCTGAGCACCACCGGCCCGGGCAACCGTTCGTTTGAAGATTTTGTCGACGGCAAGAAACCCAACGCCGACCGCCGCCGCCAGTACCTCAAGGTGGTGACCGAGCTGCTGGTTGACGACCTCGGCATCCTCACCAAAGCCTGGGCACCCACATCGACGTCTTACCGCGCGAAGTTCGAGCGCGGCGGCCTGGAGTCGGTGCGCAAGATGTTTGTCGGCCTGGGCTCGCTTTCGCGCGGCGAACTCGCCGGTGAACGCCTCGAAGTCGCCCTGGCCAGCCAGGATCAGGAAGACGAGCACTCGTGCTTTTCCGACAACACGCACCGCGACGTGGTGAACAACGCCAAAGGCATCCAGAACGCCTGGCTGGGCCAGTACAAGCGCGCCGACGGCACGACGCTGGCCGGCCCTTCACTGCGTGACCTGGTGGCGGTGAAAAACCCGGCACTGGCAGACCGCACCAGCAAACAGATTGCCGCGTCCGTCGCCGCTGCCGAAGGCATTCAGGCGCCGTTTGACCGCGAAATCGTCGGCGCCAAGGATGCACCGGGCCGGCTGCGCGTGCAAAAAACCGTCGACAGCCTGGTGCAGCAAAGCAAGGACCTGGTGGAAGCCGCCAATGCCGCCGGCATCACCAAGCTGACCCTGGTCAAACCTTAATGGCCGACGCCGCATCGTCCTGGAGGGTCACGCGCCCTGCGCGTGCAGTGCTTGCCTGCGTGGCCGCGGCGGGACTGGCGGGGCTCGCCTTCTGGGCGTCGGCGGGGCCGGGTACGCAAGCCGGCACGGCGCCGGACGACGAAAAAACCGGCGGCGACGCCACGGTGTTTGCCACCGGCCACAACGCGTTTTCATTTCCGCTGGCCAACCTGGGCGATGAGGAACGCACGCGGTTTGTCATCGGCAATTCTTTCTTCAAGCGCAACTGGGTGCAGGCGCCGTCCTCCACCACCGCGCGCGACGGCCTGGGCCCGCACTTCATCGCCCGCTCCTGTGGCGGCTGCCATGTGCAGGACGGGCGCGGCGCGCCGCCCGACTTCAACCGCGGCCTGGCCGACCAGCCGGTCGGCCTGCTGCTGCGCCTGTCGGTGCCGGGCAAGGACGCGCACGGCGGGCCGCTGCCGGACCCGGTATACGGCGACCAGTTTTCCAATTTCGCGGTACAGGGCGTCATGCCCGAGGGGCAGATATCGCTGCGCTACGACGTGGTGCGCGGCAAGTTTGCCGACGGCACACCCTACCAGCTGCAAAAGCCCCGCTACGGTTTCAGCAAACTCAACTACGGCCCCATGGCCAAAGATGTGATGGTGAGCCCGCGCATCGCGCCGCAGATGGCCGGCGTGGGTTTGCTCGAGGCGATTCCCGAAGCCGAAATCCTGCGCAACGCGCGCGAGCAGGCCGTCTCCGACAGCCCGGTGCGCGGCGTCGTTAACCAGGTGTGGGACGCGCCGACGCAGCAGATGCGCACAGGCCGCTTCGGCTGGAAGGCCAATGTGGCCACCTTGGCGCACCAGACCGCCGGCGCTTTCCTCGGCGACATGGGCATCACCTCGCCGGTCTTTCCGAAAGAGACCTGCACGGCCGCCCAGAAAGACTGCCTCGCGGCGCCGCGCGGCGCACAGGGCAAGGCCAGCGAGATCGACGAAAAAACATTCAACGACGTGGTGTTTTATGAAACCACGCTGGCACCGGCGGCGCGCCGCAATCCGCGCGATGCCCAGGTGGTGCGCGGCCAGAAACTGTTTGCCGAAGCACAGTGCGCCGCCTGCCACCGCCCGAGCTACGTCACCGGCGAAAGCCCGTTCCCACGGCTCGGCAGCAAAGCCGTGCAGGGCCAGACCATCTGGCCCTACACCGACCTGCTGCTGCACGACATGGGCGAAGGCCTGGCCGACGGCCGGCCCGACTTCCTGGCGGGTGGCCGCCAGTGGCGCACGCCGCCGCTATGGGGCATCGGCCTGGTGCCCGACGTAAACGGCCACAACCGCCTGCTGCACGACGGCCGCGCGCGCGGCGTGCTGGAAGCCGTCCTGTGGCACGACGGCGAAGCCAAAGCCAGCAAGGACAAAGTCCTGCGCATGAATGCGCAGGAACGCGCCGCGCTGGTGAAATTTCTCGAATCGCTATGAGCCTCATGAATACGCTTCGCTCTCCATGCCGGCCTGCCCTGCTGGCTGTGGCCGGTGTGCTTTACCTGGTGGCCTGCGGCGCCGTGCACGCGCAAACCGTCGCGCCCAACGTTGCCGTGCCGTTCTATACGGCGGGTGACTTCATGCGCGGCGTCTACCGCTTTTGGTACGCGCCGCAGGCCGCAGCGTTTGCCGAACAGGCCGGTGCCTTGCCGTCAGCGGTCTCTGCGGTGTGCGATGCGAATGCAGACACTGCCGCTGCCCGACTGGAGCAGGCCCGCGATCGCTGGAAAACCACCGCGCTCGCCTGGGATCGCCTGAGCGGCGTGCAGATCGGCCCACTGGTACAGCGGCGCTCGGCGCGGCAGATCGACTTTTCGCCAACGCGGCTCGAGCTCATCAAGCGGGCGATTCAGTCAGCGCCGCAAGATGCCGCCGCGATGGAAAGCATAGGCACGCCGGCCAAGGGCTTGCCGGCGCTGGAATGGCTCTTGTGGAGCCAGCCTGCTTCTTCGTCTCCACCCGACATGCCGGCCTGCCACTACGCGGTGCAGGTGGCCGCCGATATCCAGCGCGAAGCCGACACCCTGGCCAAGGCGTTCGGCGAGCTGGCAGCGCGCCAACCCGGCGAGTCGGAAGAAAGCAACGGGCCGGCGATGAGCGAGCTGGTCAACCAGTGGACCGGTGCACTGGAACGCCTGCGCTGGGCCGAGATGGAAAAGCCCCGCATGGCCGGGGCGCAAGGCAACCGCAACGCCGCTTATGCGCGCAGCACCAGCGGCCAGACTGCAGCGCGCTGGGCCGCGCAATGGCAGGCGCTGCGCACACTGGGCGCAGCGCAGGCGCGTGAAGCCCCTTTGCCCGGTGCCGGTCTGGCGCCGCTGGAAACCTATTTGCGCGGGCTCGGCCGCAACGAGCCGGCCAACCAGCTCGCACAAGCGGTGAACAAAACCGACAAAGCCATGCAAAGCGCATCGCCCGCCAACAAGGCCGGCATGGGCAGCGCCGGGCGTTCACTGGCCGACCTGAAAAAACTCGCGGAAGCCGACATCGCGCCCGCGCTGGAAGTGAGCATCGGCTTTTCAGACGCCGACGGCGACTAGGCATTTGCATGAAAGAGGCTGAGGCCCTGACAACACTGCGGCGCCGGCAATGGCTGGCGCTGGCAGCGGCCGGCACCAGCGCCTGGCTCAATCCCGCCCTGGCAGCTGCCGTCACTGCCACTACTCGGCCGCAGCAGCTGGTCGCCGCCTGGGAGGCAACGCACGGCTACCAGGTCGGTGTGCTGGCGTATCGCGGCGCCGCACTCCAGGTCAGCGCCGCACTCGACGTACCGACACGCGCCCATGGCGTGTGGGTCGAGCCCAGCGGCACACTGCTGGCGGTGGCCCGCCGGCCAGGTGACTGGCTGCTGCGCTGGAGGCCCGAAGGCAACGGCACAGGCCAGGCCATCGCCTGGGGTTGGGCCGAGCCCGACCGCGCCTTCAACGGCCACGTGATCGCCAGCCCCGACGGCAACACGCTCTACACCACCGAAACAAACCTCGAAACCGGCGAAGGCCTGGTCGGCCTGCGTGATGCCGCCACGCTGGAAAAATTGGGCGAATGGCCGACCCACGGCATGGACCCGCACGAACTTTTGCTGGACGACGACGGCAGCCTCGTCGTGGCGAACGGCGGCATTCCCGCGCTGCCTGAAACCGGCCGCCTGAAAATTCACATGGACCGCATGGACGCCTCGCTGGTGCGGCTGGACGCACGCAGCGGCGCGCTGCTGGGCCAGTGGCGCCTGGCCGACAAACGCCTGAGCCTGCGGCACATGGCGTGGGGCGGCGCGCCGGCGGCAGGCGGTGCGCGTGTCCTGGGCATCGCGCTGCAGGCCGAGCATGACGACACCGCGGCCAAAACCGTCGCGCCCGTGCTGGCGCTTTTTGACGGCCGGAAGTTGCAAACCTGCGCCGCTGCCGACGGGCGCGTGCTCGCCGGCTACGGCGGTGACATCACCTGGGCCGCGGGCAGCTTTGCCGTGGGCTGCCCGCGCGCCAACGGCGTGGCCGTGTGGCAGGCCGATGGGCGCTGGACAGGCTTTTTCCCGCTGGAAGAAGCCTGCGCCGTCACGTCGGCCCCGGCCGCGGGCCAGGCTGACGCCACGCTGTGGGCCGGCGGGCGGCTCGCCGCACTGACACGCGACGTCGCGGGCCGCACGGCTTTGCCGGCGCTCAAAAATGTGCGGCTGGACAACCACTGGGCGCCGCTGGCGGGTTAGATAAAGGTTGGGTTGGCCGAAGGCATCGATGAATCGCTATCTTTTTGATAGCTGCTCGCGCAGGTTCTTATTGGGTTGCCGGCACATTTGGCACATAAAAATGCCCCGAAACCGCGTCCTGGCAGGGATTTTTCCGGATTTTTACCGGCCCCGGACAACTAAAAGCGGCTATTTTCAAAGCAAAAACCGGCTTTGATCCAAGCAAATCCTGCACAAGCTGCTATTGTTTTTATAGCAACCTGAGGCCCTGAGGATTCGAACGCAGCTTGTTCGGCGCCCTATTCGGCACCGTTATTCGGCGGACTTCACAGCTTCTTCCACAGCTCACCGTCCCTGGAACGGTAAGTGCCGCCGGTGGCGCAGCAACCCCCTGCACCGAAGGCGATGCGTCCGAGGGTAACGGTGACGACACCGTTGTCTGCCTGCAGCGATTGCCGCTCGCAATACGTGAAGAAGGGATAGAGATCGGGTTCGAGCACCATCTGCCAGTCGCCCTCGCCGCCCTTTCCGGGCTCCGTGGACACCTTGGGTATGGCGCGGTAGACCTTGCAGTCATGCACCGCAAGGTGCACCGGCTTACCCTCCAACAGTCCCTTGAATACGCGCTCCGGCGGTATCGCTGCCATGGGGTCCGGCTCGGCAGGTGACGGAGCAGGGACACTGCCGCCGCCTGCCAGCCCCAATCCAATCCCAAGCCCGACAGCCAGCAGGAGCTGGCCCCACAGCATGTTCCGCTCAGGCCTTGTCACCGGCGAAAACGCCTGCCACGCCAGCGCCGCCGCAGCCGCGGCTGACAGCACTGTGGCAACCCAGATCAGCAGCTCCGCGGCGTCGGTGAAGGGACTGATCGCCCAGGCAACAGCCAGCACAGCCGTATTGACCAGCAACAGCACGAGGCTAGCCCATGGCCGCAGCCGGGAGAACAAGCCTGCAATCAGCAAGAGCACCGTGCACAGCAGCACGGCGGGCAGCACCACCACGCCTGAAAACAGCAGCTCGAACACTCCCAGCAGCCAGCCACCACTGCCCGCCATCTTGCCAACGGTGTACAGGTAAAGCGCCAGACCCAGGCCCGGCAGGGCCATCAGCTGTGCGGCGACAAAAGCAAAGGCGTAAGGTGTGTTGGAGGTTCTCAAGATGAGGGGAATTCTAGAGTGCGGTCGGATACTGTCGTATACGGCTGCGTGAATCCCGCATGCCCAAATGCCATCGCCCCGGCAACCTTTGGCTGCCGGGGCGATTGGGCTGTAGCCGGCTGCTACCGGCGCCTGAGCAGGCTTATTGCTGGCTGGTCTTCACGAGTTCAGCAGCAGCCTGGGGTGCTGCACCGGCCTTCTCGGCGCGGGGAGCGCCGAGGTTTTGCTGGGCGGTGGCGCCGTTGTAGCTGGAAGCAGAGCTGGCATTTTGGGCGTGCACCACTTCGCTTTTGACTTCCGCGCGGGTTTTGGTCGCAGGTGCCTGCATCTGGTCAAACAGATAGGAGTTGAAGGTTTGGGCAGAAGCAGCCACGGAAGTCAGGGCGGCAACAGCAACAACGGAAGCGGCGATAAAGTTCGATTTCATGATGAATATCCTCTCAAAGTTAAGTGACGTTCCGGGCATGGCGGGCTCATCTTCCCGTCTGTCCAGCCTCGGTGAGTCGCCTTGTAGTGGGCTTCGGCTCATCGATGTATGAACTTTATTCCATTCAAATCAATCAAAAAATAGCAATTTCAACAATACATTGCTGTTAAATCAGCAACAATAGAGGCTCAATTTAGGGGTAAACCATGGACCGGCTTCAATCAATGCGCGTTTTTCAGCAAGTGGTGGATGACGGGAGTTTTGCGGCCGCAGCGCGCAAATTCGACATGTCTTCCGCCGTGGTGACCCGGCTGGTCGGCGACCTGGAGGATCACCTGGGCGTACGGCTGCTGCAGCGCACCACCCGCCGCCTGGCACTCACCGATGCGGGGGAAACTTACCTGGCCCGCGTGCGCCATATCCTGAACGACATTGATGAAGCCCATGCTGCCGCCCAGGCGCACGCCCAGGAAATGTCCGGCGTCATCCGCATCCTGACGCCCCCGGTGTTTGCCACGCATGTGCTGGCGCCGCTGGTGGCCGAGTTCGGGCGGCGCTACCCCAAGGTCGTGCTCGACATCCATACGGATTCGCCGCTGGTGCCGCCCATTGAAGACTACGACCTGACCCTGCTGGGCGCTGCCGATACTTTCGACGCCAACATCATCGCGCGACCAATTGCCTCTTCGGACGGAATCCTATGCGCCGCCCCCAGCTACCTCCAGGAGCACGGCATCCCCGCGCAACCGGAAGATCTGGCGCATCATCGCTGCCTGCGCGTCAAGCTCCAGGCAAACCGGCACCTCAGCCTGCGCCTCATCAACCCGGAAGAAAACAAGCGCGAACTGGAAATAAAGGTCGAGCCCGCCCTGCTGGTCAACAACACCTCCACGCTGATCCGGGCTTGCCTCGATGGGGCCGGCATCAGCATCCAGCCTATCGACCTCGTGGCGAAATCCCTCCAGAACGGCGAGCTGCAGCGGGTGCTGTCGCCGTGGATCACGGGAAGGAACACGCTGTATGCCGCGCTGCCCAGCCGCAAATTCATTCCTGCACGCACCAGCGTGTTTCTGGAGTTCATGACCGAGTACACGCGCGCCGTGCTCAGGAAGATGGAAGCCCGGCAGGACTAAAGCCTGCGCCGGGCACACGGCAGAAGCACCAACCCGGCGGCCGGTGTAGAAAAAGCAGCCGGGCGGCCCCACATAACGATGGCGGCCTTGCCTGGTGCTGCCCTGGTTCATGGCATTTCGCCCTTCGTGCAACACGCCTCAGAAATCGCGAAGAACCGTGTGCGAACTTTTCGAACACCAAAAAGTTCCAAGACTACACGCCGTTATTGTTCCGGTTTCGACAATTGAATGTTCTGCCAATACGCACTTGTGTATCAGCGCTGCGGAACAAGGTTTGATACATCGGTGAGCCACCTGTTCAAAGCGACTCAGCGATGAAGGCCTCACGGGCAGAACGCCCGTCCCGCCTGTTTTCACACTTGTTCTTAAAGGAAATTCACCATGAAATCGACGAAACTTGTTTCCGCATCCGTTCTTGCCCTTGCAGCGCTCGCCTCGGCGAACAGCTTTGCCCAGGACAGCAACTACCCCGGCAATGAAGTGAGCGCCGCCAGCACCGTGAGCCGCGCCGATGTCCGCGCAGAGTTGGCGCAATCACCACGCGCGTCGTACCAGGTCAACAGCGACAGCAGCTACCCCGGAACCGATGCCACCCCCGTTGCGGGCACCAAGACCCGCGCAGAAGTCCGCGCCGAACTGGAGCAGGCACAGCACGAAGGCTACAAGCTGAGCATCGACAACTCCTATCCCAACGACTTCAACGTGCCTGCCGCACACGGCAGGGCACACTCCGCGGGCTAAGCAGCGCCGCACCGCCAGCCAGGCGTGTGCACCTCGCGTTAAATCGCATTGCAACGTCCAGGAAGCCTCCGGCTTTCTGGACGTTGGCCTGCGCGCAGCACGGCCCTTCCTTCCCTGTTGTCCATCCTGGCGTTGCGTGAAGGACATTCAACAAGTCAGCGCTCAAAATTGCCTTGGCACACATATTTGCGAAATCATGTATGATGTGTATCATGCGAAACACCAAGATCAACGCCAGAACGGCCGCCAAGGAAGCCTCCCACGAACGCATCGTATCCGTGGCCGCGCGGGCAATACGCCGCAGCGGCTATAGCGGCACCGGCGTGGCCGACATCATGAAAGAGGCCGGCCTGACCCATGGTGCGTTTTACGCCCACTTCGCGTCGCGCGAGGCCATGCTGGCCGAAGCCGCAACGCGGGCCTGTGCCGAATCGGCTGCAGTGGTGGCGGGTGTTGCAGCCGGCGCGCCGCCTGAACAAGCCATGGCGGCCATGCTGCGCGCCTACCTTTCGCCGGAGCACCGGGAGCAGGTTGAGATGGGCTGCCCCCTGGCCGCGCTGGGTTCGGAGACGCCGCGCCAGGCGCCTGAAGTGCGCCGCGCGACCACCCGGCATGTCAAGGAAATGGTGGATTTTGTCGCCCGCCAGTCGCCCGATTGGGGCCAGCCCGGCGCCCACGAGCGCGCGCTGGTGACGGTCGCCACCATGGTCGGCACCTTGCTGCTGGCGCGCGTGGTCGACGAGCCCGCGCTGGCAGACAGCTTTAGCGAAGCCGCGCTGAAGCAGCTGGTACCGGTCTCCCACTGAATTCATTTTTTTTTGAAGCACGCCTGCTTTTTTCTTCGCCATTACATATGACGATCATCATTCAAAATTCACTTCAAACTGAAAGAACAACACCATGAACCCCCACTACAAAGTTGCCCTGGTGACAGGCGCCTCTTCAGGCATAGGCGAAGCGGTTGCGCTGCGGCTTTCGCAGGCTGGCTACAAGGTCTACGGCACCAGCCGGCGCGGCGACCGGACGGGCGGGCAGCCCTTCGAGATGCTGGCCCTGGATGTGACCCAGGACGCGTCGGTTGAAGCCGCGGTGCAACAGCTGATTCAGCTTGAGGGCCGCATCGACCTGCTGGTCAACAACGCGGGCTTCGGCGTCGCCCCGGCTGGTGCGGAGGAAAGTTCGATCACGCAGGCCCAGGCGATCTTCGACACCAACTTCTTCGGGATCGTCCGAATGACGCGCGCCGTCGTGCCGCACATGCGCCGACAGGGCGCGGGACGCATCATCAACATCGGCTCGGTGCTTGGTTTCCTGCCAATGCCGTACGGGGCACTGTATGCGGCGACGAAGCATGCCATCGAAGGCTACTCCGAGTCGCTTGACCATGAGCTGCGCACGAGGGGCATCCGGGTCTCGGTCATCGAGCCTGCATACACGAAGACGCCGTTCGACGCGAACTTCCTGGAACCCGACACCAAGCTCGATGAGTACCGCGAGGTTCGCGCTGCCGTGAGCCAGCGCGTGAAGGAAGTGATGGCAACTGCGGAACAGCCAGGCGTCGTGGCGGACGTCGTGCTGAAAGCTGCCAGTGCCGCTCGTCCCAAACTCCGATACACCGCAGGCGGACTCGCGAGTCGCCTGCGATTGCTCCGCACATTTGCGCCTGCTGGTCTGGTGGATGCCGGGATTCGAAAAGATCTGCGGCTCGACATGATGCCAACAGTGAAAACATCATGAAAGCATTCATCGTTGAACGTTATGGAAAAAAGAGCAGTTTGCGGTTGACGGACATGCCGAGCCCGGAGCTGCGCGATGACGAGGTCATGGTCCAGGTGCATGCCGCTGGCGTGAACCAGCTGGACTTCAAGATCCGCGACGGCGAGTTCAAACTCATACTGCCCTATCGCCTGCCTCTCATTCTGGGCCACGACGTCGCTGGGGTGGTCGTCAAGGTCGGCCCAGGCGTGCGGCAGTTCAAGCCGGGCGATGAGGTCTACGCCCGGCCGGATGATTTCCGGATCGGTACCTTCGCTGAATTCGTCCCGGTCAAGGAGGCATCCCTGGCGCTCAAACCTGCGGGGCTCACGATGGAAGAAGCCGCGTCCATCCCGCTGGTGGCCTTAACGGCCTGGCAAGCACTGGTCGAGAAGGCCAAGCTGAAAAAAGGGCAGAAGGTTTTCATCCAGGCTGGCTCAGGGGGCGTTGGCACCTTTGCCATCCAGTTGGCCAAGCACCTGGGCGCTACCGTTGCCACGACGACAAGCACGGGCAATGTCGCACTTGTGAAGAGTCTGGGCGCGGACGTCGTGATCGACTACAAGACGCAGGACTTCGAAGACATCTTGCGCGACTACGACGTGGTCCTGAACAGCCAGGACGGCAAGACGCTTGAAAAATCCCTGCGGATTCTCAAGGCCGGCGGGAAGCTCATCTCCATCTCCGGCCCACCTGATCCCGCATTCGGCAAGGAAAGCAGTGCTCCTGCATTCGTAAAGCTGGTGATTCGCATGCTGAGTTCAGGCATCCGGCGCAGGGCAAAGAGCCGTGGAGTGGACTACGCGTTCCTCTTCATGAAGGCAAGTGGCAGCCAACTGCGCGAGATCACGCGGCTCTTCGATGCTGGAGCCATCCGTCCAGTGATGGACCGGATCTTTCCGTTCGAAGCAACCAACGAGGCCTTGGCCTACGTCGAGGCGGGCCGTGCAAAAGGCAAGGTCGTCATCAAGGTCAAGTGAGCCAGTTTTCCCTAATCAGCTTTTCCCACCCACTGGAGTTTTCTCATGCAAATCAAAAACGCTGTTGTTCTCGTCACCGGCGCCAATCGCGGCATCGGCCTGGCATTCGCGCACGAGCTGCTCGCCCGCGGTGCCCGCAAGGTCTACGCGGCCGCTCGCGACCCTGCCACCATCACCTTGCCAGGCGTTCAGGCTTTGAAGCTCGACGTCACCAAGCCGGAAGACGTAGCGGCCGCCGCGGCACTGGCGTCGGATGTCACGCTGGTAATCAATAATGCCGGCATTGCCCAGCCGGGCGGTTTTCTGGCGGCCGACAGTGAAGATATCACCCGGCGCATCTTCGAGACCAACGTCTACGGCGTGTTGCGCATAAGCAAGGCCTTCGCGCCAGTGCTCAAAGGCAACGGCGGCGGCGCCCTGCTCAATGTGTTGTCGGTGGCCTCGTGGGTGAACGGCGGTGAGCTGGCAGCTTATTCAGCCAGCAAGTCCGCGGCCTGGTCGCTCACCAATGCCTTGCGCAGTGAACTGGCGGCGCAAAAGACGCAGGTGCTGGGGCTGCACATGGCCTATGTAGATACCGACCTCACGCGCGGCTTCGAGGTTCCGAAGGCCAGCCCTGAAGACATCGTCAAGCGTGCGCTCGACGGACTCGAATCGGGGGCTGATGAAGTGCTGGCCGATGAAATCACCCAACATGTCAAAGCCGGGATGACGGCGGCCAGACCCAGCTACCTTCCGCAGGCATCCTGACTTCGAAACCTGGCCGGAGCCTCTGCGCCTGCAGGTTGTGGCCGATGCCATCGCCACGCCAACGCACGGGTGGTGACTCCACTTTCTATGGCTGAAAGTGAGGTGCGAGGCTGCTGTACAACCCTGCCAGACGGGCGGCGCGGTCCTGCATCCGCGTGCGCTCGGCCGCTCGCACCTCGAATACGCCAGTCACCTCTGGCGCACGAAATATTCCCGCCGCTTCGCCCGGATCGCAGGCCAGCCAGGCCAGCCGGGCCGCGCCCAGCGACGGGCCAACCTCGGCATCCGCGTGCCGGACTACCTGCAGGCCGGTAGCGTCGGCCAGCATTTGAGCCCAATAGGCATTGCGCGAGCCGCCGCCAATCAGGCTGACACACGCCAGGCCAGGCTGAACCGACTGCAGCGCGGCAATCCCCTGCGCCATGCCCAGGCACACACCCTCGAGCGTGGCATTCACAATGTCTTCGCGCTGCGTGCCTGCGTGCATGCCGAAGAACACGGCTTTGGCATGCGGATTGTTGTGCGGCGTGCGTTCGCCGTTCAGATAAGGCAGGAACAACGGCGTATCTTCACGCAAGCCGCGCTGCTCCGCCTGCGCAAGCAGCACGGCCACGTCGCGCTCTCCCAGCAGCCCCGCTGTGAACTCGAGGCACGAGGCGGCCGACAGCATCACGGACATCAGGTGCCAGGCCTGCGGCAGCGCGTGGCAGAAGCTGTGCACCGCCTGCTGCGGATTCGCGACAAAAGCGCCGGTAGCCACGAACACCACGCCGGACGTTCCAAGGGACAGCATCGCGTCGCCCGGGTTGACCACGCCGGCGCCCAGTGCACCTGCGGCGTTGTCGCTGGCGCCGGCCACCACCGACACTTCGCGCAAGCCCCAATGCTGCGCCACCTCGGGCAGCAGGGTTCCGGTGACCTCCGGGCCTTCATACAACCTGGGTATGCAGTCGGAGGACAGACCGCAAGCGGCCAGGAGCTCGTGACTCCATTCGCGCCTTCCGACATCCAGCCACAGCGTGCCGGATGCGTCGGACAGGTCGGTCGCATAGTCGCCGGTCAGGCGCCAGCGCAGCCAGTCCTTGGGCAGCAGTACTTGCCGGACCCGGTCGAACACGCCGGGCTCGTGTCTGGATACCCAAAGCAGCTTGGGCGCCGTGAAACCCGGCATCATCAGGTTGCCGGTGATCTGCCGCGACTGCGGCACCGCCCGCTCCAGTTCCGCGCATTCCGCCGCCGCCCGGCCGTCGTTCCAGAGGATGGCCGGCCGCAGAACGTCACCGCGCCCATCCAGCAGGGTTGCGCCGTGCATCTGCCCGGTCAGGCCGATGGCCTCGATCTCGCTGCCTGTGCGGCCGCCGCGCCGCAACTCCTGCAACGCGGCACCTACGGCGGCATCGCACGCACGCCACCATTCGGAAGGATGCTGCTCGCGCCACAAGGGATGGGGGGCATCCACCGACAGCGGCGCGGAGCCGCTGGCCACCAGGCTGTGGCCACGGTCCAGCACGACCGCCTTGACACTGGAGGTGCCCAGATCAATGCCCATGAACATCGGTCAGTCCCCGAACGGCGTCCACTTGGCCGTACTGGCCGCAGACTGCACCACCTTCTCGATGAACCGCACACCGCGGGCGCCATCTTCGAGGCGGGGATAGTCGGTGTCCAGCGGATCCGGTGTACTGCCGGATTGCAGCGCGCGGATGTGCGCAGTCACTCCCAGGTAGACATTGGCAAAGGCTTCGATAAAGGCCTCGGGGTGCCCCGTGGGCAGTCGTGTCGCGCGGCGGGCTGCCTCACCGAGCCACGGCGAGCCCCGCGTCAACATGCGGGCCGGGCCGTCGATGGGGACATGCAGCAGCCGGTTAGGCTCCTCCTGGCGCCAATCCAGCGTACCGGTGGTGCCGAACACGCGCAGCCGCAGGTCGTTCTCGCAACCCACCTCGATCTGGGACGCGATCAGCACGCCCCTGGCGCCGTTCTTGAACCGCAGCAGGACATTGCCGTCGTCGTCAAGGCGCCGGCCGGGCACGAAGATGGTGAGGTCCGCGCAGATGCTTTCCAGCTCCAGGCCCGTCACCGTCGCCACAAGGTTCTCCGCGTGCGAGCCGATGTCGCCGATGGCGCCGGCCACGCCGCTGCGCGCCGGGTCCGTCCGCCAGTCGGCCTGCTTCTGCCCGCTTGCCTCCAGGTGGGTGGCAAGCCAGCCCTGGTTGTATTCGACGATGACCTTGCGCACCACGCCGATCGCGCCGCGCGCAACCATGTCACGCGCCTCGCGCACCAGGGGATAGCCCGTGTAGTTGTACGTGACACCGAATATGGAGCCGCTGCGCTTGACAACCTGAACGAGCTTGGCTGCCTCCTCGCTGGTATGGACCAGCGGCTTGTCACACACCACATGGATGCCCGCCTCGGCGAACGCGCGGGCGACGGGAAAATGCACATGGTTGGGCGTGACGATGGAAACGAAATCGATGCGCTCGTCCTTGCTGCGCCGCAGTTCGCCTTCCAGCAGGTCTTCCCAGCGGCCGTGGTTGCGTTCATCCCGCAGGCCGAGGTCGCGGCCCGATGCGCGCGCGCGCTCAGCATCGGAGGACAGTGCACCGGCCACCAGCTCCATCTGCCCATCCAGCGCCATGGCCTTGCGGTGCACAGCGCCGATGAAAGCGCCCTGCCCCCCGCCTACCATTGCATAGCGCAGTTTTCTCATGAGCCCGCCATCCCGCCCTGCTTGGCCTTGTCGAACACGGCGTCGAACGCTCCCGCGGCCGGCTTGAAGTCCAGCCGCTTGCTGTAGGCCGCGCTTTCAGTGGCGCCATGCACCCGATCCATGCGGCTGTCTTCCCACTCAACGCTCAAGGGCCCGTTGTAACCCACGTCGTTGAGCGCGACGATGATGGATTCGAAGTCGATCTGCCCGCGCCCGACACTGCGAAAGTCCCAGTGGCGGCGCGCGTCACCGAAATTGGTGTGCCCGCCGAAGACCCCCACGGTGCCGTCGCCCCGGCCCCACCACACGTCCTTCATGTGCACGTGATAGATGCGGTCGCCGAATGTCCGGATGAACTTGACGTAGTCCACGCCCTGGTAGCCCAGGTGGCTGGGGTCGAAGTTGAACCCGAAACGCCTGTGGCCACCGATGGCCGCGACTGCCCGTTGCGCCGAGGCGGTGTCGAAGGCGATTTCCGTGGGGTGCACTTCCAGCCCGAAATTCACGCCACACTGCTCAAACACATCGAGGATGGGTTTCCACCGGTTGGCAAAGTCGACGAAGCCCTTGTCCCAATACTCCTGCGAAGTGGGCGGAAACGCGTACAGCGAATGCCAGATGGACGAGCCGGTGAAGCCCGTCACCACCTTCACGCCCAGCTTGGCGGCGGCACGCGCGGTGTCCTGCATTTCCCGCGCGGCGCGCTGCCGCACGCCTTCCGGATCGCCGTCCCCCCAGACTTGCGGCGACAGGATGGCCTTGTGCCGCTCGTCGATGAGGTCGCACACCGCCTGGCCCACCAGGTGGTTGCCGATGGCGAAGCAGCGCAGCCCGTGCTGTTCCAGCAGATCGCGCCGGTCCTGCACGTAGCGATCGCTCGCCAGGGCCGCCTGCACATCGAAATGGTCGCCCCAACATGCCAGCTCCAGGCCGTCGTAGCCCATGCTGCGTGCCAGGGGTGCCAGCTCCTTGAGAGGCAGGTCCGCCCATTGCCCGGTAAAAAGAGTGACAGGTCTTGCCATGGCTGCCTCAGAACGGGGAATCGGGGAAGTAATACTGCTTGGCGTTTTCCCTGGTCACCAGCACCGACGGGATGATGGTGGTGGCCGGCAGTTTCTCACCCTTCACCCGTGCGGCGGCCGTTAGCTTCATCGCATCGGCAATCATGGCGGGCGAGTAGGTGACGTCGGCCGTCACGATCTTGTCGCCGTCCATGACCTTCTTGATGTAGTCCTTGGAACCTGCGCCGCCCAGCACGAGCTTGACATCGGTTCGCTTGGCCTGCGCGATTGCCTTTTGCACGCCGACCGCCATGTCATCGTCCGAGGCCCAGACGGCGTCGATCTGCTTGAAACGGGTCAAGTAGTCCTGCATCACCTTGAAGGCATCGTCGCGGTTCCAGTTGCCGTGCTTGGCATCCAGAACCTTGATGTCGGGATAGTTCTTCATCACAGCCGTGAACGCGTCTACGCGCTGGTTGTCGATGACCGTGGGAATGCCCCGCAGTACTACGACGTTACCCTTGCCGCCCAGGGCTTTGGCCATGTACTCCGCCGATACCTTGCCGAAGCCGGGGTTGTCGCCGGCAACGTAGGCGTCCTGCGCATTCGCATCCGTCAGGCCGCGGTCGACAACCGTGACGTACACGCCTTTGCCCTTGACCTGCGCGACCGGTTGCGTGAGCGGCGCCGACTCGAATGGCAGGATCACGAGGGTGTCGATCTTGTTGGCTGTGTGCAAGTCCTGTACCTGGTTCGCCTGTTCCGAAGCAGACCCGGCCGTCTTGATGGTGACTTTCAGGCCCGGGTACTGCTTTTCCAGCTCGGACTTGGTCCGGTTGGCCCAGTACACGACCCCGCCCGTCCAGCCGTGCGTGGCGGCCGGTATCGAGACGCCGATGTGGGGCTTGCCCTGGGCCATGGCGGAGGGCGCCGCACCCAGCGCCGCGAGAACTGTGGCGCCTGCGGCCATCAGACTTATCAGTGATTTCATGGTTTGTCTCCTTATGTTGTGAGAAACGGCAGCCTTGCCACCTGTGGGGAACCGGTTACTTGCGCCCGCGCTGGAAGAACGCGACGGCGATGATCACGAAGCCCTGCACAGCCGCGTTCAGGTACACACTGATGATGCTGGTCAGATTGAGGATGTTGCCGATCACCGAGAGCAGCACGGCGCCGATTACGGTGCCGGTGATGCCGCCGGCGCCGCCACGCAAGGCAGTGCCTCCGACGATGACCGCAGCGATGGCTTCCAGCTCCCACAGCAGCCCGGTGCTCGGCGAGGCCGAACCCAGGCGCGGCACATAGAGCACGGTGGCAATACCCACGCAAATGCCCAGCAACATGTATGTGAGAACCTTGACGCGGTCCACCTCGACGGCCGCGTAGCGCGCAACCTGCTCGTTGGAACCGATGGCCTGAACGTAACGGCCAAAGGCAGTGCGGTTGAGAACGAGGCCTCCCAGCAAAGCGACAGCGGCGAATACCCACACGGGCACCGGCACCCCCAGCCAGCTGCCGTAATACACCGGGCTGTAAACATCGACCAGTGCACTGTCGAGCGTGATGGCGCCGCCGTTGGAGAAGTAGGTCAGGTACGCGCGGAAGATGCCCAGCGTTCCCAGCGTCACGATGAAAGGCTCGATACGACCCTTGCTGATGAGCAGCCCGTGGCCCAAGCCGAACAGTGCGCCAAGTACGACTGCGAAGGCCATGCCGGTCACCACGGCCGCCATGGGGTTCCAGCCGGCGCCTGCTGTCGCATTCATCAGCAGGATCGTGCTGCCCGCAATCAGCGCGGCCATGGATCCCACCGAGAGATCGATGCCGCCGGAAATGATGACGAAGCACATCCCCACCGCGATGATTCCGATGAAAGCCGTGCGGGTGAGCACGTTCATCGCATTGTCGAGGCTGGCGAAGTTCTCGTTGAGAATCGCACCCGCGATGCACATAAGTGCCAACCCGGCCAGTGGCCCGGCTCCCGTGAAAGAGGGCCATTTGCGCAGTGCCGGCCTGGCGACAGGCACTGGAGCGGCGGCGGTATCAGTGGGTTCCAGTTGCATGGGCAATCAACAGTTCTTCGGACAGCTGATCCTGCGCGAGCTCGGCAGTGAGCCTTCCCTGGCGCATCACAAGGACGCGATGACATAACCCGATCAGCTCGAGCAGCTCGGAGGACACGACGATGATCCCGCGGCCTTCGCTGGCCAGCCGCTGGATCAGGAAATAGATATCGCGCTTGGCGCCGACGTCAACTCCTCGCGTCGGTTCATCCAGCACCACGACTTTGGGATCGGGCTGTAACACCCGCGCGAGCGCCAGCTTCTGCTGGTTGCCGCCGGACAGGGCGGAAGCCGGTATGTCAGAGCGTTGCGTGCGGATGCCAAATGCCGTGGTCGCGGCCACGAGGGCTGCCTGTTCCCGCTGCGGGTCGAGCAGCGGCTTCGCATAACGCTCCAGCGCCATCAGCGTGAGGTTCTGCGCCAGCCCCATGCGCAGGTGCAGGCCACGCGTCTTGCGGTCCTCGCTGAGATACGTGAGCCCCAGCCGTGCGGCCGAACGCGGATTGCGCCGCATCCAGGTTTTGTCCGCTACCTGCACAGATTCCGCGCTGGAGGGGCGCAACCCCAGGAGCCCTTCGAACAGCTCGGTCCGGCCCGCACCGACCAGCCCTGCAAAGCCAAGCACCTCCCCGGCGCGCACCTGGAAACTTGCGTCGTGGCACCACCCGGGTACGGTCAGTCCTTTCACGTCCAGCAGGACGGGCGCGCCGGCCGCCACGGGAAGCCTGCCCGGAAAGAGATCGGCCAGTTCGCGCCCCACCATCAGGCTGGCCATCTGCTGGCGTGTCACGCTCTGCGTGGACCGGCGAGCCACGAAGCGACCGTCGCGCATGACGACCACCTCGTCGGTGATGCGTTCGACTTCGTCCAGCTTGTGGGAAATATAGAGGATGGTGGAGCCTGCCGCTCTCAATTGCCCGATGAGGGAAAACAGGCGCTCGGTCTCGGAAGGCGTCAATGTGGCGGTGGGCTCGTCCATCACCAGTACGCGCGCGCGCCGGCTGAGCGCGCGTGCGATCTCCACCAGCTGTTTCTCGGCCACGATGAGGTCGCCCACGCGGCGCGCGGGGCTGCAATTCAGGCCAACCTGACGCAATGCGGCGCCCGCCTCCCTGGCCATCAGGTCTTCATCCAGCAGCCCGTAGCGCTTGCGCTCATGGCCGAGGAATATGTTCTGCGCAATGGTGAGGTCATCAGCAAGGTTGAATTCCTGATGGATCATCACCACACCGGCCGCTTCGGCCTCGCGCGGCCCCTTGAAACGTACGACATGCCCGCCCACCTCTACCACACCCTCACTGGCGGCCTCATAGCCGGCCAGGATTTTCATCAGCGTCGACTTGCCGGCGCCGTTTTCTCCAAGCACCCCGTACACCCGGCCCGGTGCGAGTTCGAAACTGACCCCATGCAGTACCTGCACGGGGCCGAAGCTCTTGCTCACGTCTTTGAAGCCGACCGTCAAACTCACTGAGTGCTCCTGCGTTCGGTTCTTCAGGCCGCGCCGGCGAAGATCGCGGCATTGACCCGGTTTTCCAGCCACTCCTGACGGCCGCTCACAGGCTTGGGCCGAAGATCGTTGACGAAGGCATGTTCGGCGAGCTGGCTGAGGCTCATGTCGCCAGTGATGATGCGCCGCCCCAGTTCACCGTCCCAGTTCGCGTAGCGCTGCTGGCGGAACTGCTCAAGCTCGCGGGACTCCATCAAACGCGCGGCACTCTTGAGTGCCAGCGCCAGCGCATCGATCGCACCCACATGCCCGTGCAGAATGTCAACCGGATCCATGCTTTGGCGCCGCACTTTCGCGTCGAAGTTGAACCCGCCACTGCCGATGCCGCCGGCGCGGAGGACTTCGTAGAGTGCCAGCGTGAGGTCCTCCACACTGTTGGGAAACTGGTCGGTGTCCCATCCGTTCTGCGGGTCGCCACGGTTGGCATCGATGCTGCCGAAAATTCCGAGGGAGGCAGCGGTTGCGATCTCGTGCTGGAAGCTGTGGCCCGCCAACGTGGCGTGATTGGCCTCGATGTTGAGCTTGATCTCCTTTTCCAGGCCGAACTCCTTCAGGAAGCCATACACAGTGGCGCTGTCGAAGTCGTATTGGTGCTTGGTCGGCTCCAGCGGCTTGGGCTCGATAAGCAGTTGCCCTTTGAAACCGATCTTGTGTTTGTGGTTCACCACCAATTGCATGAATCGGCCCAGCTGCTGGCGCTCGCGCTGCAGATCGGTATTGAGCAGGGTGTCATAGCCTTCGCGCCCACCCCACATCACGTAGTTGGCACCGCCAAGCTGCTGGGTGGCATTGAGTGCGCTGAAAACCTGCGTCGCCGCGTACGCGAAGACGTCGGGGTCCGGGTTGCTCGCTGCGCCGGCTGCGTAGCGGGGGTGGCTGAACAGGTTGGCAGTCCCCCATAGCAGCGAAATGCCGGTTTCTTTCTGCTTCTGGGCGAGCACATCCACCATCGCGGACAGATTGCTGCGGTACTCGGCCAGGTTCGCGCCTTCCGGCGCCACATCGGTGTCATGGAAAGTGTAGAACGGGACATCGAGCCGGGAAATCAGGCCAAAGGCTGCGTCCGCTTTCTTCCGCGCCATCGTCAACTCGTCTCCACCGGCATGCCAGGGCCGCGCAAACGTGCCTTGTCCGAAGACATCGCTGCCGGGCCACACGAAAGTGTGCCAGTAGCAGACGGCAAGCCGCAGGTGCTGTGCCATCGGCTTGCCTAGCACGACGGCACTGGCGTCATAGTGACGGTAGGCCAGGGGCGTCGTGGCCTGAGGGCCTTCATAGCGTACGGGTGCGATGGATTCGAGAAAGTTCATGTTTGTGGTGGGTAACAGCTTCCAATGGCACCATCCTAGAACCGCCGGCCTCCGCCCGCGATTGCGAAATTTGCGAGGGCAGCTTGCGAAATTGCTTTCTGCAGCGCAGCAATCTGTCCGATATGCCGGTATCCTCATGGTCAACCGACCCGACCATGAAATCGTCATTACGTCAAAGTGGCCCCACCGTGCTGCGCGTGGCATTGCTCTTCCATGCGAGCAAGGTGTACGACCGTGAGATCATCACGGGCATCGGCGACTATGTGAACCACACGCGCGTCGCCTGGGATCTCTTCCTTGAAGAGGATTTCCGCTTTCGGCTTGACGGCATCCACGACTGGGACGGCGACGGGATCATCGCGGACTACGACGATCCGGCCGTGGCGCATGCCCTCACAGGAGTACGCGTACCTGTCGTCGCCGTCGGGGGCTCCTACGAGGATCCAGCGTGCTACCCCGTCGATGTGCCGTATGTTGCGACGGACAACCGCGAACTGGTCGCGCATGCGCTGACCCACCTGGTGGAGTCCGGGCTTTCTCGTTTTGCCTGCTACAGCCTGCCGGAATCGCCACTCAACCGTTGGGCCCAGGAGCGCGAAAAAGCGTTCACTGCCCGCCTTGCCCGCGATGGGTTGGCTGGTGAGATCCACCGGGGCCTGGCAACCAGCGCGCCCACATGGGGCAGCGCGACAAGGAAACTGCTCTCCTGGCTGCAAAGCCTGCCCAAGCCCGTTGGCATAGTCGCCGTCACAGACGCGCGCGCACGGCAGGTGCTGCAGGCTTGCATCGTCGGCGCAATCGCAGTTCCCGACGAAGTCGCCATCATCGGGATCGATAACGACACACTGGGCCAGCACCTGACGAGAATCCAGCTCAGCTCGGTCAGCCAGGGAACCCACGAAATGGGCCATCGCGCGGCGCACCTGTTGCACCAAGCCCTGAGCGGCTCGCCGGTGAACGACGTGCGTGTGGTCGTGCCCCCGGCTGGCGTGCATTCGCGCGCGTCCACCGCGCGCGACGTCGAACACAGCGCAACCGTGATGCGTGCTCTCCATTACATCCGTCAATACGCCTGCCAGGGCATCAAGACGGAGCAGGTTGCCGAAACGGTGGGGCTTTCGCGCTCATCGCTGGAGATGTACTTTCGCCGCGAGTTGAAGCGCTCCGTCCACGACGAAATCCTGCTGTACAAGTTGCAGCGTTGCTTTCAGTTGCTCAGCAACACGCAAATGGGCATCGATGACATCGCGCGGGCGAGCGGCTTTCGTTCCGTCCAGTACCTCAATACAGTGTTCAAACGGGAACTGGGAGCAACGCCGGCTTCGTGGCGGGAAAGCCGTCGGAGCTGAGCCGGCAGTTTCTCTGGTCCGCTACGCCTTGTGCCGGCGATAGAACGCGAGGGCGTTCTTGAACATCACTTTGTCGCGCACGCCGGCACCGAACGGGGCCAGATACGCCTCGGCGACAGCGATCTGGGCTTCGAAAGTCCCGTGCAGGGTGATTACCGGCCAGTTGCTGCCCCAGATCAGGCGGTCCTTGCCGAACGCGGACATCAGCACGTCGAAGTGCGGCTTGTACGAAGCGAGGTCGGTGGGAGACGGAAAAACCACGTCGCCGGGAGCGTACATGTCATAGAACGACGAAAACTTCATGTACAGATTCGGGCAGTCGCTGGCGAGGTGACGAACGTCGGACGCCCAGGCGGGGTCCACCGCCGGCCCGGTTGCGCCGCCCAAATGGTCGATGATGACGCGCAGATTGGGCACCGCGGTACAAAGCGCCTGCACCTGGCTCTTCGGGTTCCTGGTCCCCCGGCTGATGATGTCGAGCGTCATACCGCGCGCTGCCAGGTCGCGCAGGCTGGTGAGCTGTGCCGCGCTGAGCGTGATGCCCTCAGCCGGGCCGGTGAGATAGCCGCGGATTCCCACAAAGCGCGGGTCAGCTGCGAAACGCGTGAGGTCAGCGGAAAAGTTCGGCGCGCCAATCTCGAGATTCCCGACGAAGAACGCGTAAAACGGATCGTTCTTGGTGAGGTCGAGGACCCACCGGTTGTCCTGAACAATGCCGCTCGCTTCCACGATCCCGGCCGCCACCACGCCCTGGGACCTGGCGAATGCGCTGTACTCCGGCGGCAGCACGTCGCGGAAGATCGGCCCTTCCGCCGCTGTGGGCCATGGCACACCGCCGGGCCGCGTCATCTGCCAGAAATGAATATGTGTCTCGACGATGGGCCGTTTGCCGGGCGAGGCGTTGCGTTCGGCGGATTCGATCGCAGCCTGCAGCGCCTGATCGACGGCACCACGCCCCCCGCGCGCCGTTGCGAGCCACGTCATGCCAGCGCCGCCGCTGCTGCCGCACAGTGCCTCAGGCCTTTGCTTACTGTCTCCTTCATGGTCCCCTCCTTGTCGGGTTGATGGGTGTTCCGGAACGAACCCTGTCATACGGTAAGTCAGTGATGGCTGACACAGTGTTGACGCTGATCGAGACGCCATTGGACGGTGACACGTCTCCGGCAGGATCGCGGATCAGGGTAAGACCAATATTACATATGTGTCAATATTGGCCTGACCAACCAACACCGCAGACCCGCGAAGCCCACAGAGAAGCAACGATGGATCGGAAATAACCGGCACCTCCCCGGCAAGTGGTTTTCACTCGGTGCAAGCGCCCGAACGCAGTGACCCGGCGAGAAACAGGGACGGCGCCGGCGTCGTAGAGAGCCGCCACCCTCTCTAATCGGTGAAGGCTCGCGCCCGAGGCCAAGTCCACTTTCTTTCCTGCTGGCTTCGCCATGTCGTTTGCAGCGAAGTCTTTTCTCCTCTGAAGCGCACAGCCAGGAGGACAACTCCGGAATCGATATAGGTTGCAACCCATACGAATTCGTGTATGGATCAAGCCCAAAACATGATCGCCAAAGCAGGGCCGGCTTGCTATCATCCGCGCCATTCAGAGGGCCCGAATGCAACCACCTTCTTCCGGACTCCTTCTCGTCACGGGTGCCACCGGCAAGGTGGGCCGCGCGTTCATCCAGCGAGTACTGGAGGACGCCAGTCTCGAGCGCTTCCGCGTGCGGGCGCTCTGCCACAACCGTGTGTTGCAGCCCCGCGAACGCCTGGAGTGCGTGCGGGGCTCCATTCAGGATCGCGCGGACGTGCAGCGCGCGCTCGAAGGCGTGACACACGTGCTGCACCTGGCCACAAGCAAGGAAACGCCGGACGAGGTGATGGATGTCGCCGTCAAGGGCATGTTCTGGTTGCTCGAGGGCTGCCGGACAAGCACCACCTTCCGGCAATTCGTGCTGGTCGGCGGCGACGCCGCTGTCGGGCATTTCCACTACGCGCACCCCGTACCGGTGGTAGAAAGCCAGCCGCATACCGCCTACCCTGGATGCTATGCCCTGTCCAAAGTACTGGAAGAAGTAATGCTCCAGCAGTACCAGGCCCAGTATGACCTGAACGGCTGCTGCCTGCGTGCACCCTGGATCATGGAGAAAGACGATTTCCGCTTCACCTTGTCCTTCGGCGACGACGTGTTCGGAGGCCCGCGCTGGCGGGACCTGGTGACACAGAGCGAAGCGCGCGACCATGTACGCAGCGGCGCCGTCCCGGTGATGCTTGATCCGGATGGGCAACCGGTGAAGCGCAACTTCGTCCATGTATGCGATCTTGTGGATGCCATCTTGCTGGCCCTGGACGCACCACGCGCCCGGCAGCAACTGATGAACGTGTGCATGGACGAGCCACTCGACTATGGCGAGCTTGGCACATACCTGGCACGCACGCGGGGCCTGCCGCTCGTGCCAGTCCGCACACCCTACCACTCCACGTGGCTGGACAACACCAAGGCGAAGTTCCTGCTGGGCTGGCGCCCCCAGTTCGACATGGCCCGGATGGTCGAGTCCGCGTGGACGTACCAACGAGCGCCCGACGACCCTCGCATGGTCTGGTATCCCGGCTGAGTTCAGCCGCCCGCCACAGCACCGGGCGGTCAGTAAGGCAAGAGTGCTGCACCCGATCGAACAGATACGAAGACAGGAGACACAAGATGAACCCGATGAAACGACGCAGCTTTGCCGCCATCATGGCGGCCGCCGGCCTGGCATACGCTTGGGCGACACCGGCCTGGAGCCAGGCGAAAGGCAAGAAGCTGGTGATCGGCTTCGCGCAGACCGGCGCCGAAAGCGAGTGGCGCACAGCCAATACGGACTCCGTCAAGGCCGCTGCCAGCGCGGCCGGCTATGAACTGAAGTTCTCTGACGCACAGCAGAAGCAGGAGAACCAGATCAAGGCAATCCGGTCCTTCATCGCCCAGAAGGTGGACGTCATCATCCTCGCGCCGCTCGTCACGACGGGCTGGGATACCGTGCTGCGGGAGGCCAAGTCCGCCAAGATCCCCGTCATTCTGGAAAGCCGCAGTGTGGTGGTGAAGGATCCCTCCACCTGGACCACCTTCGTGGGTTCGGACTTCGTCGAGGAAGGCCGGCGCGCCGCCCAGTGGTTGCTTGATAACACCAAGAACACCACGGGCGACGTGAACATCGTCGAACTGCAGGGCACCGTGGGCTCCGATCCCGCGATCGAACGGAAGAAAGGCTTCGAGGAAGGGCTCAAAGCCAATCCGCGCTACAAGATCATCCGCTCGCAGACCGCCGACTTCACCCGCGCCAAGGGCAAGGAAGTCATGGAGGCCTTCCTCAAGGCTGAAGGCAAGAAGGTCAACGTGCTGTACGCGCACAACGACGACATGGCCATCGGCGCGATTCAGGCCATCGAGGAAGCGGGCCTGAAGCCGGGCAAGGATATCCTGGTAATCGGCGTGGATGCGGTCAAGGGCGCCTTCGAGGCGATGATCGCCGGCAAGATGAATGTCAGCGTGGAGTGCAACCCCCTGCTTGGTCCCCAGCTGATGGAAGCGGCAGCCAAAGCCGCCTCGGGGCAAACGCTGCCACGCTGGATCAAGTCGATCGAGGGCGTGTTCCCGGCCGAAGTGGCTGCCAAGGAATTCCCGAACCGCAAGTATTGACACTGACAGTCGGGGCCCGCTGCAAGCCACAGCGGCGGGCCCAGCTGCGGCTCATCATTCTCAGAGTCGCCGCGACGTCGTGAGCTACACCAGGCTGCGTGCCCAGACACCAGACGTCGCCAGGTAGCAGGCGTATAGCGACGTCGTGGCCGTGATGAAAAGGCGGTTACCTCGCGGCCCGCCGAACTCTACATTGGCCACCGGCTCGGGAACGAGGATCCGGCCGAGCAGTTCGCCCTGCGGCGAGAAGCAATGCACGCCGTCTCCGGCGCTGGTCCACACATTGCCGCGCAGGTCTACGCGAAGGCCGTCCGGTATGCCCGCATCCACGGTGGCGAAGACTTCGCCGCCTCGCAGCCGGCCGCCGGCTGCCACGTCAAACACCCGAATGTGTCGTGGCCCCTGCGGATCATGCGATGCCCCGGAATCCGCCACATACAGCAGGGTGCCGTCCGGAGAAAACGCCAATCCATTGGGCTGCACGAAGTCCGTGGCGGCAGCTTCCATTCGCCCGCTCCCGGCGTCGACCCGGAACACGTAGCGGCCACCGTACTCGGGCTCGGCCGCATAACCCTCGTAATCGGACAGGATCCCGTAGGTCGGGTCGGAGAACCACACGGCGCCATCGGGCGCGACAACGGCGTCATTCGGCGAGTTCAGCCGCTTGCCTTCAAAGGCGCTTGCGATCACGATGCGCCCGCCATCGAGCTCGGTGCGGCTGACGCAGCGCGTGCCATGCTCGCAGCTGATCAGGCGGCCTTCGCCATCACGCGTATGGCCGTTGGCGAAGTTGGAGGGCCTGCGAAACTCTACTACGTTGCCCTCGCCTGCGCCGTCAGGCACCCACCGCAGGACGCGGTTGTTGGGGATGTCGCTGAACAGCAGGAAGTCGCCGGCCGGAAAATACACGGGGCCCTCCGCCCAACGCGTGCCGGTGAAGAGCTTTTCTACAAACCCGTTCGGCGGAACCAGTCCGCGAAAACGCACATCGTGCAGCAGGAAATCGCCCCGGATGCCATAGCGGTCAGCCAAGATCACCTCACCCTGGCCGAACGGCCATACAGCAGCAGCATGCACAGGATCAGCGCGCCGTAAATGATCTGGCGGCCCGCCTCGGGCATCTGCAGCACCGCAAGCACGCTTTGCAGCAGCACGATGAACACTACGCCTGCAACGGTGCCCAGGTAGCTGCCGCGGCCGCCCAGGATGTTGGTGCCGCCCAGCACGACCGCGGCGATCGCGGGCAGTACGTAGGGATCACCCATGGCCTGGTAGGCGTTGGCCGAGTAGCCGGCGAGCAGTATGCCGGCGAGCGCTGCCAGAGCCCCGCAGGCCACGAAGCACAGCACGATGACTTTGCCGGTGCGCACGCCGGACAGGTAGGCGGCGCGCTCGGTGTTGCCGATGATGTACACGTAGCGACCGATGGCAGTGCGCGTCAGCACCAGGTAGAACAGCAATGAGACGGCCACCCAGGTCCACACGGCATTGGGCACGCCAAACGTCCTGCCGACGCCCAGTGCACGCATCAGCTCGGTAGCGCCGTGCACCGGTGCATGCCCGCCTGAGTAAAGGACCATCAGGCCCTGCAGCACGGCGTTCGCGCCCAGCGTGAAAATCATCGAAGGGATGCGCAGGATCGCCACCCCCAACCCATTGACCAGGCCGATCAACGCGCCGCAGGCGATGCCTGCGGGGATCGCCCAGCCGGCGCCATAGGTGGCGCCCGCGGCGGCGGCCATCATTGCCCCGGTGGTGATGGTCCAGGGCACCGACAGGTCAATGTGGCCCAACAGGATGACGGCCATGAGCCCGGCGGCTGTGATGCCAAGGAAGGCGGCGATCTGCAGTTGCAGCAGCAGGTAGCCCGGCATCAGGAAGTTGCTGTTGACGACGCTGGCGGCCAGCAGAAGGGCCAGCGAACACAGGGCCACCATGGCCGGCGGATTCAACAGCAGTCGCTGGAACACACGCTTGCTGGTGGCGGAGGAGCGCGGAGTGTCAACGGAGAGGCTGGTCATCAGAACAGGTCCAGGCGGTTTCGCAGGCGAAGCACGTGCAGCGCGCCGACGCACACAGCAGCCAGAAGGATGAGTCCTTCGAACAGCGGCTGCCAAAGCGCAGGCGCATTGAACACGAACAGCAGGTCGCCAATGGTGCGCAACACGAAGGCACCCAACACCGATCCCACCATGCCCCCTGCGCCCCCATAGAGCGAGGTTCCGCCGATCACGACCGCCGCGATGGAATTGAGGGTGTACAGGCCCGCCTGCGGCGAGCTGGCCTCGCCCGACAGGGAGATCAGCGACAGCAGCAACCCGGCAAGCCCTGAAAGCAGTCCCGCGGCGGTGTACGCGATGAATTTGGCCCGCTGCGACGGAACGCCCGAAAGATAAGCCGCCTGCTCGGACGACCCCACGGCATAACAGGCGCGGCCGATGACCGTGCGCCTGAAGGGCATCCAGCCCAGCACGATGACCACGGCCAGCAACACCAGCGTTGTGGGAATCGTGCCGAAGAGACGACCGGTCAGCGCGTCTGACAAGCCCTCGCTGACCTCCCCGCCCGGCGCAGGACGCAGCAGCAAGGCCAGGCCGAAGAACACTGCGCCCGTGGCGAGCGTGACGATGATCGGCTGCAGGCGCCCGAATACGACGATTGCACCATTCAGGGCACCGGCCGCCGCCCCGGAGGCCAATACCAGCACCACCCCGAGTGCCACTTGCCAAGGCGCACCGTTCACCACGACGGAGGCCAGGCAACTGGTGAGCACCATCACCATCCCCACGGAGAGGTCCAGGCCGCGCGTGATGACAGGCAGGGTCTGGGCCATCGCAACGATGGCCAGCAGCGCCGCCTTGTTCGAGGCCGTGGTGACGATGCCGACCGATATCGAGCGCGGATGCTCCAGCAGGTACAGCGAAAACATCAGGATGAACACCACCAGCGCACTCAGCGGACCACTGTTGCGGCGCAGCCCTCGCAGCCATTCTTCCCTGTTCATGTGACGGCCTCCGGTTCGGTTGAAGCGAGGGATACGTTGAGGGATGAGGCCACAATCGCCTGCTCGGTGATCTCCTCCCCGACAAGCGTGCGCGCGATGCGTCCTTCGTACATGATCAGGATGCGGTCCGCCAGGCCGATCAGTTCTTCGTAGTCGGTGGAGTAGAGCAGGATGGCCACGCCCTGGGAAGCAAGCTGGCGCAACAGGACATAGATTTCCTGCTTGGTGGCCACATCGATGCCGCGTGTGGGATCGTTCAGCAGGAGCACGCGCGGCTGGGTCATCAGCCACTTGGCGATCACCACCTTCTGCTGGTTGCCGCCGGACAAGGTCTGCACCGGGTCTTCCACGGAACCGATCTTGATGCGCAACTTGTCCACCATCTGCGCCACGGCCGCCTGCTCGCCCCCCGGGCTCAGCAAGCCGTAGCGCGTGAGCGCCTCCAGCCGGGCAAGGCTCGCATTCTCACGGATACTCATGGGCAAGACCAACCCTTCGGTCTTGCGATCCTCCGGGATGAGGGCAATCCCCAGCCCGGGTTGCTTGCATATGTGTGGCGTCAGATTGGTGACCGGTTGACCAAAAACCTCGATTTCGCCGTGCACACCCTTAAGCACGCCGAAAAGCGCCAGCAGCAATTCGCGCTGCCCCTGTCCGTCCAGCCCTCCCAGGCCGACGATCTCGCCTCGCAGAATCTCCAGCGAAATGTCCCGGAGGCTGGGCTCCCAGCTCAAGGACTTGACCGTGACAGCCGGTCGCGCATCCGTGGCCGGACCGGTCTTGGGCGGGTACGACTTGGCGACGTCACGACCGATCATGAGTTGCACCACTTCAGCGTCGGTCCGCGTGCCGTTGGCAAACGTGTCGACGCGGCGACCACTGCGAAAGACCGAACAGGTACCGGCGAGCGCCTTGACCTCGTGCATGCGGTGCGAGATGAACAGCGCTGCGACGCCCTGGTCTCGCAGACTGAAGAGCAGGCGGTACAGGCGTTCCACGTCTTCGCTGCTGAGGGCGGAGGTCGCCTCGTCCAGGATGAGCAGGCGCGGCTGCGCACCTAGCGCCTTGGCAATTTCGACGACCTGCCGGCGGGATAGCGGCAGGTCGCGCACGCGGTCCATGGGATGGATGTCGCCGCAACCCAGCAAGGAGAGTAGCTCGGTAGCTCGCTCTTGCTGAGTCCTGGCGTCGATCAGGCCGTACTTCATCGGGGGCCTGGACAGGAAAATGTTGTCGCACACGGACAAGTCCGGGACCAGCGACAGTTCCTGGAACACGCAGACGATGCCGCGCTCGCGCGCGGCGTTCGGAGAGTCCAGCCGCAGTTCCTTGCCGTCCAGCAGGATGCGACCCGCGTCGGGCTGAACGACGCCGGCGATGATCTTGATCAAGGTCGACTTGCCGGCACCGTTCTCGCCCAGAACAGCGTGGATTTCACCTGCCGTACAAGCAAAGTCCGCGCTGTCAAGCGCACATACGCCGCCGTAGTGCTTGGTGATGCCCTGGAGTTCGAGCAAGAGTTTCTGGGTCACGAAAAGAAAAGCCTCCAAACAGGAAAAAGCCGGGCGCGGCCACACAGCCCGGCGTTAAAACTCCAAGGCTGATCTCAGGTATTTCCCTCGCTCTGCTTCATGATGTCCGGCGCCGTCAGGTTGATGTTGCAAGGCGGAAACTCGTTGGCCACGTAGAAGGTGTCGGGCAAATCCGGGTAGAAGTTCTTGCCGGGTGCCATGTTCTGGTATTCCACGTAGGGAATGGGCACCGAGATGTACTGCGGCAGCTTTTGGCCTTGCAGTGCGGCGATGGCCGCCTTCAGGGCCACGGAGACCAGGCCAGGAGACTGCGCGGCCGAAGCGCCTTTGAGGCCGTCCTTATGGTGCTGATAGACCATCTTGCGAAAGCCATTTTCCCCTTCCGCACCGATCGGCACGAACGGGTGCTTGGCCTCGATCAGCGCACGAATGGTGCCGTTGGATCCAGCCTGCGTGTAGATGCCGTTGAAGCGGCCATGCACGGCAATCGCGTCGGCCGCTACCTTCTGCGAAGTGCCGTCGTCCCAGTTGCCCACCACTTCGATGATCTGGACCTGCTTGTGCTTGTCCATGATCTCGCGGAAACCCAGGTGGCGGTCGCGGTCCACCGAGTTGCCCGGCAGGCCGCGGATCTCCAGCACCTTGCCGCTGGTCACGCCATTTTTCTCCAGCCAGCGGCCCATCAGGCGGCCCATCTCCAGCTGGTCTTCGTTCACCTGAATCACCTCGTCGGTGTCGAGCACATTGTCGAACGGGATCAGCACGACACCGGCCTCCTTGGCGCGCTTGATCACCGGCTTGAACGAGGTGGGCGACACCGCGATCGTGAGGATGGCGTCGAAGCCCGCATTGATGAAGTTGTCGATGGCACCAAGTTGCGCAGCCACGTCCGTGCCGGTGGACACGACCTTCAGCTCCTTGATGTGCTGCTTCATCTCCGGCGTTGCTGCATAAGCCTTCAGCGACTTGATCATCTGGATGCGCCAGCTGTTGCCGGCATAACCATTGGCCAGCGCGATACGGTACGGCCCCTTCTTGGCCGGATACTGGATGGTCTTGGTGTTGCCGGAGAACGGCTTGAAGCAGGCCGGCTCGTAGGTCTGCGCCAGCGCCGGCGCGCCCAGGCCGGCCAGTGTTGCGGCCGCGCCCGCGGCCAGAATATCTCGTCTCGTTTGCATGCTTGTCTCCTGTTTAGAGTAAGCCGGTCTCTGAAGCCGGCGAGCTGACAACGGCGCAGGATTGCGCGAAGCATTTGGCCAGGCCAAAACTTAACCAATTCATTTTTGGTCTGGCCATAACGGACCGCATCAGGGCTTTCCCTTGACTTGCGCCGCTTCGAAGGCTGCATCGCCCCTCAGAACCCAAGGCGCCGCAGGCGGGTCAGCCTGCCTGCGACGCCAACACGGGCGGCGAGCTCCAGGAGCGGGTCGACATGACAGTCCGGAAATCCTCGACCGTCGCGTTGCGGCCGCCAAGTAACGTGGCTTCGCGCTTGTGGAACTCAGGATCGGAGAGAGTAATGCTGTCGCGGACGATGGAAACGAGGATGTACTTTCCATCGTGGGCGAGGAACCGGAATCCGCGTTCCTTCACGGATCACGTCAGCATGATTGGCCTTGTGCAGGGGTCAGGCCGGTAACGACATATTTGCTAATTTGGACTGACCACTCTCGGCGGCGAGCTTTCGAATCTCGGAAAACCTGGGGAGACTCCCAGCAGCGGAAGCGGTACTTTCGCAGCCTCTGATATTCCGTTCAAAATTAGTTCCGGCATCTCGCCATCAAACAAGGCCGGCCCGGCCAGGCGGTCGACCCAGTCCAGAAGCTGCATGCCGCAGTACACCACGTGGCGCCCACGGATGGTGATGCGCAGTCCCCGGCGGTGGCGCTGGAAGACTGGCTCCCCGACCGCGTCCTCGAAAGCCTTCAGCCGGTGGCTGGCGCCCGACAGGGACAAGTGGCAGCGACGCGCAGCTTCCGACAATGAACCGGACTCGGCGCAAAGCACCACGAGCCGGATCGAAGCGAGATCGAAGCGTTGAAGGTTGATAAATTTGGTCATGCCAATTTTTTGAATGTACCAATTTTGGTCTGACCAGACAAGGTTTTTCCACCACAACTTACCGGCCATGGCCACGCAGGGGCACCGCCCGACGGTATGATCCTTTCGTTACACCTTCCCCGTCATGAGAGTTACCAAGCCTGCCGAACCCCGCCGCCTGTATCAGCAGATCGCCGATCAGATCAGGGAATTGATCGCCAAAGGATCGTTCCAGGTCGGCGACCGTCTGCCGGCCGAGCGCGAGCTGGCATTGCTCCTGGGCGTGTCCCGCCCTTCGCTGCGCGAGGCATTGATTGCCCTGGACGTCCAGAGCAGTGTCGAGATCCGTGGCGGCTCGGGTGTCTACGTCTGCCCTCAACCTAAACGCACTTCCGGGAAGGCCACACCCGCACTCGGCGAGAGCCCAAGGGAACTGATGCAGACGCGCTCCGCCCTGGAGAGCGCGGTGGTGATCCTTGCCTGCGCGCGCGGCACCCCTGAGCAGCTCAAGCAGCTTAGGACGATCGTCACGAGAATGAGGGCTGAAACGGATCGCAACCGCGCCCCGCTGGATCTTGATCGACGCTTTCACATGACGCTCACGCAGATGAGTGGTAATTCGGTTATGGCCCGCATCATCGCCGAGTTGTTCGATGAACGGCACAGCCCGATCTCGGCCAAGCTGTCTTCGAAATACGAGAACCCACGCACCTGGAAGGCTGCGCTGAAGGAACATGAAGCTATTCTCAGCGCTCTGGATGCACGCGATCCGATAGCCGCACAGGCTGCCATGCTCGCCCATCTGCGCGCCTCCGAGCTGCGTTGGGTGGGGGACTGACCCCGTCCCCTGAGGTGTGCATCCATGAGCGCACGATGCGCGGATTGCTATCGCTCGCACCGGAAATTGAATTGGTGCCGGGCCCGAGTCGAGCCTAGCATCGCGCGTGCCCCCCGCCGCTGCACATCGCAATTTAGGAGACGATTCACATGAACATGCAAACTCGCTATCCCAGCCTGAAAGACCGGTCCGTCCTCATCACCGGGGGGTCGACCGGCATCGGTGCCACCTTGGTGCGGCAGTTCGCAGCGCAAGATGCGAAGGTCGGGTTCATCGACATCGACGTGGACAACGCACTCGCCCTTCAGGCAAGTGTGGCGAAGGAGCTCGGCAAGCGCGTGCATTTCATGCGCAGCGACGTCACCGACACTGACGAAATGCGCCAGGCGATCAAAGTGCTTCGCTCCCAGATCGGGCCGATCCGGGTGTTGCTGAACAACGCGGCCAACGACGAGCGACACCTGATCGAGGACACGACACCGCAATCCTGGGACGCGGGTGTCGCCGTGAACCTGAAGCACCAGTTCTTCGCGGCACAGGAAGTCGCGCCGGACATGAAAGCGCTGGGCGGTGGCTCCATCGTCAACTTCGGCTCGGTCAGCTGGATGCTCAAGCAAGGCGGCATGCCGGTTTACACCACCTGCAAGGCGGCCGTGCAAGGGCTCACCAGGAGCCTGGCGCGAGACTTCGGGCCCTTCCGCATTCGGGTGAACACCCTGGTGCCGGGTTGGACCATGACGGAAAAACAGTTGCGGCTGTGGGTCACACCCGAGTCCAAGGCAGACCTGGCCCGTGCGCAATGCCTGCCGGGGGATTTGATGCCTGAACATATTGCGAAGGCAGCAATGTTCCTGGCTTCCGATGACAGCGAGATGATGACGGCGCAGGATTTGGTCATCGACGGGGGCTGGACATGAGCGACGGGCCAATCGAAGGCTGTTGAATTCCATCGAAATCTGACATGGGCGGTCCCACCAGGACGATAGCGACGCCCCAGAACTGAAAAAGCCCCTGAATCCGTTAGGAATCAAGGGCTTGCGCATCTGGTGGCCTGGGGCGGAATCGAACCACCGACACAAGGATTTTCAATCCTCTGCTCTACCGACTGAGCTACCGGGCCTGAGCCTCAGATTATATATCACCAGAAAGGGAGGCCCGGCCCGCTGGGGGCCGGCGAGTCAGACGCCGCGTTTGCCGCGGGTCAGATCCACGCCGAGTTGCTTGAGCTTTCGGTAGAGGTGGGTACGCTCAAGACCGGTTTTCTCCGCCACACGGGTCATGGAGCCACCTTCCTTGGCCAAATGAAATTCGAAATAGGCTTTTTCAAATTCGTCACGTGCATCGCGCAGGGGCTTTTCAAGCAAAAAGCTTTGTGTGGCCTGAGGACCCAGGTCGACGGGTGTCGGCAAGGTCCCGCCGGTCATCACGGCTTCTACCGTGAGGTCGGCTGCGTGTGCCGCGGGGCTGCTGTTCATTACGGCGGGTTTGCGGGGAGCTGCCTTGGTGAGGCCCTGCTCCACGGCCTTCAGGAGTTTTTGCAGGGTAATGGGTTTCTCAAGAAACGCCATGGCGCCGATCTTGGTAGCCTCGACTGCCGTATCGATCGTGGCGTGGCCGCTCATCATGATGACGGGCATGGTCAGCAAGCCACTGGAAGACCACTCCTTGAGCAGCGTCACGCCGTCAGTGTCAGGCATCCAGATGTCCAGTAGCACGAGGTCGGGCCTGGAACGTCCGCGGGCGGCGCGGGCCTGAGCGGCGTTCTCGGCGAGCTCGACCTGATGCCCTTCGTCATTAAGAATTTCTGAGAGAAGGTCGCGTATGCCCAGCTCGTCGTCGACCACCAGAATATTTGCCATGATTGAATTGCTGCCTGCCTGTTATTGCGAATGCCGTGCGGATATCGAAGTGTTACTGAATGTGTTGTTAAGCCACAACTGCAAATGATAACGACACTTGTGCCCCTTGCACCAAACCGTCTGCCACGCGGTTCGAAATATCGATGCGGGCTCCGTGTTCATCTGCAATTTTTTTGACGACCGCGAGCCCCAGCCCCGTACCCTTTACCTTGGTCGTGACGTAGGGCTCGAACGCGCGTTTGAGGATATGTTCGGGGAAGCCCGTTCCGTTGTCGCGCACCGTCAGACGCACACGCCTGGACGTTTCAGAGTATTCGGTCTTGAGCGTAACCCGTCCGTCCTCCTTGCCTTCCTGCGCATCCTGGGCGTTCTGCAGCAGGTTGTGGATGACCTGGCGCAGCTGCTGATCGTCGCCCTGGATTTTCGGGGCCTTGGGGTCCAGCTCTGTAACGACCGGAACCGCGGCACTGCCGCTGCGCAGTTCGCTGTGATCGTCACTGAGGTAGAGCTGCATCACATCGTTGATCAATGCATTGAGGTCAACAGGCTTGAGTTCGGCTGCCGGCAGGCGGGCGTAGTCGCGGAATTCATTCACAAGCCGCTTCATCGCGTCGACCTGGTCGACGATGGTTTTGACGGATTTGGTGAGCAACAGCTGCTCGGGTTCGCCGACCTTGCCGGTGAGTTTCATTTCGAGGCGCTCAGCCGACAGCTGGATCGGCGTGAGCGGATTCTTGATCTCGTGGGCCAGGCGGCGCGCCACCTCGCCCCAGGCCTGCGCGCGTTGGGCCGACACCATTTCGGAAACATCGTCAAACACCAGCAAAAACTCTTCGGTGCCCGGCATCTTGGCGCCACGGGCGATCAGCGTGATGGCGTTGTCGGGCGCACCGGGCACGGCCGCGTTGAGCTCAAAAGACTGCTGCCAATGCTCAAGCCCGTGCGGCGCCCCATCGCTGAGGTAATCGGTGAACTGGGCCAGCACATCTTTGGCAAACAGGCCCAGGCCTGGCACTTCGCCCAGCGATTTTCCGTGGTATGCCGCCAGCGGCGCACGCAGGATGCGGGTAGCCCCAGGGTTGCTGGACTGGATGCGGCCATGCACATCCAGCACGATCACGCCGGCGGTGAGGTTGTCCAGAATGGTCTGCAGGTTGGCGCGCGCGGCATCAACCTGGCTCATGCTTTGCTGCACTGCCGAGCGGGCATCGGCCAGCTGCTGTGTCATGTCGGCAAAAGAACGCGTGAGCCCGCCCAGCTCGTCCTTGCCCTGCAGGGCGGCCTTGGGTGTCAAGTCGCCCTGGGCCACCTGGCGCACGCCCTCCGCCAGCACCAGCAGCGGCTTGGCCAGCTGGTTGCCCAGCACCACGGCCAGCAGTACCGCACCGAATACGGCCAGGAACAAGCTGAGCGTGAGTGTGCCTATATACATCTTGCGCAGGCCTCCGCGTGCCAGCGCGCGCTCCTGGTATTCGCGGTTAGCTTCCTGGACGGCGACAGCATTGGCCACCAGGCCCTCAGGCAGCAGCTGGGTCACCTGCAAAAACCGCGCGTCGCCCAGCACGTTCACATTGGGGTTGTTCACCACGGCAATCGCCTTGACCCGCGCAACGGCCCCCGGCGCGGTACCGGCAGCCCCACCTGCGGCCAGCTCGCCGTTGCCGGCAGACACCACCTCATCGAGGCCTTCAATCTGCGTGACAACGCGCTGTGTGCGTGCTGCGCGCAGTTGCTGCACCGAAGGGCGTTCGGGTTTCAGCAGAAATCTCGACTCACCTGCGCTGGCGATCACCTGGCCCGAGGGGCTCCAGAGCACCACATCGCTGGCCTGGAGCTGGTCGCGCAGGCGTTCAAGTGCGAGGCCAGCCATGGCGTCCGGCGTCTCGGAAATTTGGGTGGCGGCCTGTCGTGTCTTGTTGCCAAGGTCGGCGGCCAGGGTGTCCAGCGTGGCCCGGCCCAGGTTCAACCCGGCCGCCAGCGCCCCCTCCACTTCCACGTCAAACCAGCTTTCAATCGACCGCGACACAAACTGGTAGGACACCACATAAATCATCAGCCCCGGCATGAGGCCGACCAGCGCAAAGATGGCGGCCAGCTTGACCAGCAGCCGGCTGCCGAAGCGGCCGCGGTACAGCCGCAGTGCAAGGCGCGCCACAATCCATCCGATGACCAGCAGCAGCAAGCCGGCAACGGCCACGTTGAGCACAAAGAGCAGTGCGTAATTGCGCTCGTACAGCTCGCGATTGCCGGTGGCCTGCGTCAGCAGGAACATCAGCACCAGGCCGAGCGCCGCGATGGCCCCCACCCCGACACCGACCGTCCAGCGAAAAGCCTTGCTGCTCTTGAGGGAGCCGCCGCTGACCTGCAGGTTCACTTGACGCCCTCGGCGCTGGAGACCACAGGCGTGGCGGGCTCCAGTTTCAGCCGCTCCCTGACCTGCGCGGAGATATTCCAGTCTTTTTGCCCGGCTACCCCGATCTGGAAGGGGCGCGGCAGCTGCGTCAGGTCGAGCCTGAAACTGAAATCAAGCTTGTGGGCGGCGTCGGGGTCGACCTCGGCCGCATCGGCGATTTTCCAGCGCGCCACGCGCTGGATGGCAGACAGGGCCTCGGGAAGGGTCTCGTAATTCTGGTTCAGTGTGGCGCGCAGGCCCGCCGAACTGGTGATGAGGCCCGAAGCAATGTTGACGCGCCAGCGGCGGGTCAATGGCTGGTATGCCAGGCGAACGGTGCGGGCCGCACTGGCCACGCGCGGGTCCGTCCAGTACCAGCGGTCGCGGTAAATGTCGGCTTCGACCACAAAAAACATCGGGATCCCCTTGAGCAGGGCGTCTTCCACGACCGCCGGAAGCTCAAACCGGACCTGCGCAGACAGGTGAACACCATCGTCACCGCGCTCCACGCGCAGCTGCGTGATCTCGGTGGCCAACGCCGGTCCCGGTGCGGCCATCGCGATGCAAAGGCACAGCCCTGGCAGAAAACGCCCCATGATGCCCACCGCACGCCGCCAGCTGTCAGCGGCTGCGTTTTTCAAGGAGGGCGTAATAGAAACCGTCGTGTTCACGCATCAAATTGTCCGGGAAGACCGTCGCTCCGACGCCACTTTGGGGGAGCAAATGCCCCGGCGAAGGCTTTAATAAGGCGTCGGTGTGGTGCGTAAGAAACGTTTGTATCTGGTTGTCGCCTTCCGCGCGAAAAACTGAACAGGTGCAATACAGCAGGCGCCCGCCGGGCTTGAGCAAAAGCCAGAGCGTTTTAAGCAAATGCGCCTGGATGTCGGCCAATTGGGTGATGTCCGTGGGCCGGCGCAGCCAGCGTACATCCGGGTGGCGCCGCACGATGCCCGAAGCCGTACAGGGTGCATCCAGCAGGATCGCGTCGAATGCCTGCCCATCCCACCAGGAATCAGGCTGGCCGGCATCGCCGACACGGATGTCAGCCTGCAGACCCAGGCGGTGCAGATTCTGCTTCACGCGCTCGCAGCGGCGCGCATCAATGTCCAGCGCTGTCACGTCGCAATCGGCCAGTTCAAGCAGGTGAGCGGTTTTGCCGCCCGGTGCAGCACAGGCATCCAGCACTTTCAGCCTCCCGGCTTCACCGCCCTCGGCTTTCAAACCATCCAGAAGCAAAGGCGCAGCCAGCTGCGCCGCGGCGTCCTGAACCGAAAAATGCCCTTCCGCAAAGCCCGGCAACGAGCTCACGGCCTGCGCACGGGCGAGGATGACTCCCTGCCTGCCGACCGGTGTTGCTTCAATATTGATAGCTGCCAGCGCATGCTGGTATTGGGCTTGAGTCGTTTTTCGCTCATTAATGCGCAAGATCAGCGGTGCCTGGGTATTGTTGGCCTGCAGTATGGCCTGCCAGGCCCCGGGGTGGTCCTTGCGCACCCGGTCTATCCACCACTGGGGATGGTTCCACACGGCCTGCGGGCTTTTCTCGGTGCGTGCCACCAGCTCCTCGCGTTCGCGCAAGAACCGGCGCAGGCACCCATTGATAAAGCTGGCCTGGTGCTGTGTGGCGTCGCCGCGCTTGGCGGCTTCAACGGTCTGGTCGACCAACGTGTGTGCCGTGTATCTGGCCCCCGCGCTTGTCGCTTCGCGGGCCTTCGGCGGTGCGCTGCCCCATTCAGAAGAAGAAGGGGCTAATTTTCCTGGGGGCGGCCCGCCGGAAAATTGTTCCGGCCGGCTGACATCGATTTCGTTCCAGGCCAAGGCGAGGGCGACACACAGCAACGCATCTGCCTCGGGCGGCGGCGGGCGGCGCGCCAGTTGCTGGCGCAAGGCCTCGGCGCGGCCCAGCCAGCGCAGCGTGTGAAAACCCAGCGCCTGGACGCCGGGCCGCAACGCGGCATCCACATCTTCCAGCGCGGCGGTCATGGACTGGCCATCACGCACGGCCATTAAAAGGGAAGCAGCGCCCTGAAGCTGGCGCCACAGGGGGACTTGGGTCGGGTTGTCTTGCATTTGTCTCACGGATACCGCCCGAAGGGGACGGCAACCTGTATTAGACCAGTAGCAAGTCCCCGCCGCGCCACCCCGAATTGCAAGCAGGGGCCGCGGGACCGGCTTTGCCGGACCGCAGGCGCAGCGGCCCCCTCGGGGGGCAGGGAGTTACGCGAAGCGAACGACCGTGGGGGCTAACTGAGACTGTCTGCCCAGATATTGCTCGCCCAGTTCAGCGCGTAGACGCCCTCAAGCTCGGTAGGCCCGGCACTGACGCCGCCGGAGCCGGCTACCGCCTTGAAAGTTTTCTCTGCCACCACATACTCATGCACGCTGGCCACATGGATCACATTCTTGTTGTCGACAAAGCTGTAGCAGGTGTTGGTCAGCATGGGCGCGGGGTTGACGTCCCAGCCCGAGAGCTGCGCCACGATGGCGGCGGCCGCCACCTTGCCGTGGTTGTTGGCCATGTGGCCGCTCTTGGGCATGGCGGGGGCGACCTGGATGGAATCGCCCAGCACATGAACGTCCTTGGCCGCAGTGGATTCAAACGTCAGGTAGTTAACGCCGCACCAGCGGTTGTTGGCCTGGTTGTTAAGGCCCGCCTGCACGGCAATCGTGCCGGCGCGCATGGAAGGCAACACATTCAGCACGTTGGCCTTGACATCGTCCTGCACATCGAACTTGATGATCCCGGCTTTGGCGTCAACCGCGGTAGCCTTGTGCTGGCCGCGGTATTCGATGATGCCTTTGTATTGCTCGGCCCACACCTTCTTGAAAAGCGGCCCTTTGGACGTGACGTCCGGGTTGGCATCAAGGATGAGCACCTTGCTGCGCGGTTTGGCGGCCTTGAAGTAGCCGGCAATGACGCTGGCGCGTTCGTACGGGCCGGGTGGGCAGCGGTAAGGCGCCTCAGGAATCGTAATGGCATATACACCACCGTTAGGCATGGCCTCCAGCTGTCGGCGCAGCGCGAGGGTTTCCGCGCCGGCCTTCCAGGCCTGCAGGACCCGGCCCGAGTCGTTGGCGGCCTTCAGGCCCTCAATGCTGCCGAACATCAGTTCCACACCGGGCGAGACCACCAGCTTGTCATACGAGATGGTGGCGCCGCGAGCCAGCGTGACGGTTTTTTTGGTGGTGTCGATGGCGCTGGCGTAGTCTTTCACCACGGTGATGCCGTGGTTGCGCGACAGGCCCGCATAGGACGTCGTAATGTCACCGATCTGCTTGCCGCCACTGAGCACGAGGTTGGAGATGGGGCACGAGATAAAGGCGTCCTGCGGCTCAATCAGCACCACATCGATTTTGTTGTCCGACAGCAGGCGCACATATTTGGCAGCCGTAGCGCCGCCGTAGCCGCCGCCAATCACTACAACCCTGGCCTTGGATGGTTCAGCGGTGCTGGCGCCGCCGGCCAGCCCTAGCAAGCCCAGGGCGGCGGTTGACTGCAGGAAGGAGCGGCGCTTGAAGCCCGCCAGCGAAACAGTGTGAAGAGGCGTGTTCATGGTGTTTGGTCCTTACTTCTTTTGAGCGGCAAAGTAGCTCGCCAGCGACTCGATCTGCGCGTCGTTGAAACCCTTGCTGATCTGGTGCATCACCGTGGCGGGCCGCGTGCCGGCCTTGAAGGCATTCATCTGCGCAACGATGTAACCCTTGTCGAGGCCTGCAAGTGAGGTGACCGCGGAACCTTGAACCACTTTGCCATTGGTACCGTGACAGTTGGCGCAGGTTGCCGCCAGACCCCTGGCGTAAAGCGTTTCTTTGGTGCCGGCGTCTTGCGCCTGCGCCATGGGGCTGAGCGCAAGGCAGAGCAAGGGCAACGCAAGGCGCTTGAGCCTCCTGGGTATTGGAAGACGTAACGTTCTCATAGGTTCTCCTGTCGTTTTGGGCAGCCGTCTTTTCAACTGAAAATTTAACGCGGTGCGCTCTGCACCCTATAGGGAGTATCCAGTACTTCGGCAGCAGCTGGAGCCTTGCCGTTCAACCCAATGGCGATGTGCTTATTGGAAAGTTATTGCTGCCATGGCGAATCTAGAAAATGGCGTCCGGCCGCGTCGGCATTTCATCATCGCGCTGCGTGGGTAGCGCCTCCATTGACCGGCCATAGATGCGGCGAATGCGCTCGGCCAATGGAGGATGGCTGGCGAACCAGTGGGTATCTGCACGAAGGCCCACCAGCAGCATGTGCTGCACGGCCGGGTGCACGCTGCGCGGCATCAGCCCCTGCGCCTGCTGGCCCGCCACCTTGCGCAGCACGCCACCCAGGCCATCCTTGCTGCGCGTGAACTGCACGGCTCGCGCATCTGCCAGGAACTCGCGCTGGCGCGACACCGCCGCCTTCAGTGCACGCCCCGCAAGCCATCCGAGCGAGCCTGTGGTCATGATGGCAAAGCCGGGCAAGGCAAGGAAAGAACGCCCGCCGCTGTCGTTCTGCGCGCACATGCTGCGTCCGAGGTTGAAGACCATCTCAAGCCCGAACACCATACCGGCCAGCCGCATGTTCAGACGCGTATCGCCTTCGCGTATATGGCTGAATTCATGTGCCACCAAGCCCTGCAGCTCGTCGCGTGTCAGATACTCCAGTGCACCGCGCGTTACCGCCACCACCGAGTCGTCCTCATTCCAGCCGGTGGCAAACGCATTGATGCCCTCTTCCCGGTCGAGCACCATGGCCTGGGGCGGCCGCATGCTGGCGGCAATGGCAAGCTCACTCACGATGTTGCACAGCTTTTGTTCGGCCTCCCGGCTGGCTGGCCAGGCTTCCCGGGCACCCGCACGGCGCGCCAGCTTCTCACCGCCGCCCTTCAGCGCAGAGGTTTCCAGCCACCAGCCGCCAAACACGAACAGCAGGGTCATGCCCGTGTTGACCGCAAAGAAGTAGCCGGGGTAGCCACTGAAGCCGGGGGCCACCAGGCGCCAGGTGAGCGCCAGCGCGGCATTGACCGCCACAACCAGTGCAAGCACTGTCAAGCCGAACAGCACCAGCAGCCGCGTGGTCTGCCCGCGCGCTGTCTCCTGGCGCTCAAAAAAGCGCATTCACAGCCCCTCGGGTCATCTCACCCTTCAATACCCGAGGAGCACGCAGGCAGCTTACAGAGGATCCAAACGAGCCAGGGCCGCGGAACCGGCTTTGCCGGGCCGCAGGCGCAGCGACCCCCGAGGGGCTGGAGCCTGCGGCTCCAAAGCTGCTTGAGCAGCTTTGGACAGGCGACAGAGGCGAAGCGTCTCGCGAGCCGCGGCCTGCAAGGCCTCGCGTGATACACGAAGTGACAAGCGTGGGGGCCACGTTTTCAGAACTGGACACGCACAGCCTGACGCTCGGCCGGTGTTTCGGTTGCGCGCAGCATGGCTGAGGGCGCAAAACCGAACGTGCGGGCAATCAGCAGCGCGGGAAACTGCCCCTGCGCATTGTTGTAGTCCAGCACGGCATCGTTATAAGCCTGCCTGGCAAAACCGACCTTGTTTTCGGTGCTGGTGAGCTCTTCGCTGAGTTCACGAATGGTCTGGTCGGCCTTGAGTTCGGGGTAGGCCTCGGCTACGGCAAAAAGCCGCCCCAGGCTGCCGTCCAGCGACTGCTCGGCGGCGGCCAGCGCCACGACGGCGCCAGCATTGGCCGGGCGGCTGCGCACCGCATCGCTGGCCGTGCGCGCCTGGTTGCGCGCAAGCATCACCGCCTCAAGCGTGCTTTGCTCATGCTGCAGGTATTTTTTGGCGGCTTCGACCAGATTGGGAATCAGGTCGTAGCGGCGCTTGAGCTGCACATCGATCTGGGCGAAAGCGTTGGCAATGATGTTTTTCAGCCGAACCAGCCGGTTGTAGGCGCCTACGGCCCAGAAAACCAGCAAGGCAAACACAATGACGAAAACAAGCGTGCTAAGAGGCATGGATATTCCTTGGTGCGACATGAGCTGACACTCACCCGACAGCTCGGCGGGCGACTGCCGCGAGGTTAACTGTTTTTGGGCTCAATCGGCAAGCTTGCAGGCTGTTTTTGATTGCCACCAAACGCTATGATTTTTATAGCTGATTGCGCACGTCCGATATGCGCAAAACCCCAATTTCGCTTAGATCCCCGCCTGCATGATTGCCACGCGACGGACGTCCTGCCATAAAAAAAGCCCCACACCCTTGCGGGATGTGGGGCCTGGCGCCTTTTACGGCGCGGGAGTCAGTCTGGCTTACTCGGAAGCCGCGCTGTCGCCACCCGCTTCGGCTGCGGCGGGCATGGCTTCGAGCTCGGCCGCTTCGGCTTCAGCGATGGCGCGGCGCTCTGCGTCGTCCATCTGGTCCTTGGCTTTGCGTGCCTCGTGGTAGGCCATGCCGGTACCGGCGGGAATCAGGCGGCCGACGATCACGTTTTCTTTCAGGCCACGCAACTCGTCGCGCTTGCCCATGATGGCAGCCTCGGTGAGCACGCGGGTGGTTTCCTGGAAGGAAGCCGCAGAAATGAACGAATCGGTCGACAGCGAAGCCTTGGTGATACCGAGCAACAAGTTGCTGAACGTTGCCGGAATCTTGCCGTCAGCGCGCAGGGCGTCGTTGGCATCCAGCATGGCAGAACGCTCGACCTGTTCACCAGCGATGTAGCTGGAGTCACCCACGTTTTCAACGACCACGCGGCGCAGCATCTGGCGAACAATCACTTCAATGTGCTTGTCGTTGATCTTCACGCCCTGCAGACGGTAAACGTCCTGCACTTCGTCGACGATGTAGCGTGCCAGCTCTTCCATACCCAGCAGGCGCAGGATGTCTTGCGGGTCGGCCGGGCCGTCCACAATCGACTCGCCCTTGTTGACCACCTGGCCTTCGTGCACCAGGATGTTCTTTTCCTTCGGAACCAGGTCTTCCCAGACCTTGCCTTCAGGATCAGTGATCTGCAAGCGGACCTTGCCTTTGGTTTCTTTACCGAAGGACACAGTACCGGTCATTTCAGCCAACGTGCCCTTGTCTTTCGGCGTACGGGCTTCGAAGAGCTCGGCAACACGCGGCAGACCGCCGGTAATGTCGCGGGTCTTCTGGCCTTCGATCGGGATGCGGGCCAGCACTTCGCCGGGGCCCACGTCCTGGCCGTCACGCACCTGGACCAGCGCACCCACCTGGAAGCCAATCGTCACCGAGTGATCGGTGCCGGGGATCTTGACTTCATGGCCGGAGGCGTCAATCAGCTTGACCTGCGGACGGATCACTTTCGTGGCGCCGCGGCGTTTCGGATCGATCACCACCAGGGTGGACAGACCCGTCACATCGTCAACCTGCTTGGCAACCGTCACGCCTTCTTCCACATTCTCGAAGGCCACCTTGCCGGCGAACTCGGTAATGATGGGGCGCGTCAGCGGATCCCAGTTGGCCAGAATGGCGCCGGCCTTGATGGTCTGGTCGGCCTTGACGGTCAACGTGGCACCGTACGGCACCTTGTGGCGCTCACGCTCACGGCCGTGTTCATCATGGATGATGATCTCGCCGGAACGGGCGATCACGACCAGCTCGCCCTTGCTGTTGGTCACATAGCGCATCGGCGCATTGAAACCGATCACGCCGTTGGACTTGGCTTCGACGCTGGAGGCAATCGCTGCGCGCGATGCGGCGCCGCCGATGTGGAAGGTCCGCATCGTCAGCTGCGTGCCGGGCTCACCGATCGACTGCGCGGCGATGATACCGACGGCTTCGCCGATGTTGATGAGGCCGCCGCGACCCAGATCTCGGCCATAGCACTTGGCGCACAGACCGAAACGGGTTTCGCAGGTCAGTGCCGTGCGCACTTTCACTTCGTCCACGCCGGCTGCTTCGAGCTCTTCGATCAGGTCTTCGTCCAGCATGACCCCGGCCTTGGCCAGCACCGAGCGGTTTTCCGGGTGCAGGATGTCTTCGACCGCTGTGCGGCCGAGGATACGGTCGCGCAACGATTCGATGACTTCACCACCTTCGACGATGGCGCGCATGAGGGAACCCTCTTGCGTGCCGCAATCTTCTTCGGTGACCACCAGATCCTGAACCACGTCGCAAAGGCGGCGCGTCAGGTAGCCGGAGTTGGCCGTTTTCAGCGCCGTATCGGCCAGACCCTTACGGGCACCGTGGGTGGAGATGAAGTACTCCAGCACGTTCAGGCCTTCACGGAAGTTGGCGGTAATCGGCGTTTCGATGATGGAGCCGTCTGGCTTGGCCATCAAACCGCGCATACCGGCGACCTGGCGAATCTGCGCAGCGGAACCGCGGGCGCCGGAGTCGGCCATCATGTAGATGGAGTTGAAGGACTCCTGCTCGACTTCCTTGCCGTTGCGGTCCAGTACTTTTTCTTTCGAAAGCTGGGCCATCATCACCTTGGACACTTCGTCGCCGGACTTGCCCCAGATGTCGACCACCTTGTTGTAGCGCTCGCCGGACGTCACGAGACCCGAGACATACTGCTGCTCGATTTCTTTGACTTCCTTTTGTGCGCGCGCAATGATGGCGGGCTTTTCCTTGGGGATCAGCATGTCGTCGATGCAGATCGAGATGCCGGCTTTTGTCGCCAGGCGGAAGCCCGACTGCAGCAGCTTGTCGGCAAACACCACGGTCTCTTTCAATCCGCACTTGCGGAAAGACACGTTGATCAGCTTGGAGATTTCCTTTTTCTTCAACGCCTTGTTGATGTTGGAGAAAGGCAAACCTTTGGGCAGGATCTCGGACAGCAGTGCACGGCCGCCCGTGGTTTCCCACAGCTTGGTCGACGGCACAAATTCGCCGGTGGCCTTGTCTTTGGTGTACTCGGTCAGGCGCACGCTGATGCGGGCGTTCAGGTCAAGCTCACCCGCGTCAAATGCCCGGCGCACTTCGCCGGTGTCGGAGAACACCAGGCCTTCGCCCTTGCCGTTGGTACGGTCGCGGGTCGTGTAGTACAGGCCCAGCACAACGTCCTGCGAAGGAACGATGGACGGTTCGCCGTTGGCAGGGAACAGGATGTTGTTCGAAGCCAGCATCAGGGTGCGGGCTTCCATCTGTGCTTCTACCGACAGTGGTACGTGGACAGCCATTTGGTCACCGTCGAAGTCGGCATTGAAGGCCGAACAGACGAGCGGATGCAGCTGGATGGCTTTGCCCTCGATCAGGATGGGTTCAAAGGCCTGAATGCCCAAACGGTGCAGCGTAGGCGCACGGTTCAGCATCACAGGGTGCTCTTTGATCACCTCTTCCAGGATGTCCCACACCACTGGCGTGCCGGATTCGACTTCCTTCTTGGCTGCCTTGATCGTCGTGGCGATGCCGCGCGACTCAAGCTGCGCAAAGATGAAGGGCTTGAACAGTTCCAGCGCCATGAGCTTGGGCAAGCCGCACTGGTGCAGCTTGAGTGTTGGGCCCACGGTGATCACGGAACGGCCGGAGTAGTCGACGCGTTTGCCCAGCAAATTCTGGCGGAAACGGCCTGACTTGCCCTTGATCATGTCGGCCAGAGACTTCAGTGCGCGCTTGTTGGCGCCCGTCATGGCCTTACCGCGGCGTCCGTTGTCGAGCAACGAGTCCACAGCTTCCTGCAGCATGCGCTTTTCATTGCGGGCAATGATTTCAGGCGCCTTCAGCTCCAGCAAACGGCGCAGACGGCTGTTGCGGTTGATCACGCGGCGATACAGGTCGTTCAGGTCGGAGGTCGCAAAACGGCCGCCGTCCAGTGGCACCAGCGGACGCAGGTCCGGCGGCAGCACAGGCAGCACGTCGAGCACCATCCAGCCCGGTTTGATGCCGGACTTCTTGAACGCTTCCATCAATTTCAAGCGCTTGGCGTTCTTCTTGATCTTGATTTCGGAACCGGTCAGGTCGTTGCGCAGCTTCTCGATTTCAACGTCGAGATCCAGCCCTTCGAGCAGGTCCTTGATGCCTTCCGCGCCCATCTTGGCGGTGTATTCATCACCGTATTCCTTGCGCTTGGCGTCATAGTCGTCTTCCGACATGATGCTGAATTTCTTCAGCGGGGTCATGCCGGGGTCGGTGACTACATATGCTTCAAAGTACAGCACGCGTTCGATGTCGCGCAGCGTCATGTCGAGCACCAGGCCCAGGCGCGACGGCAGCGACTTCAGGAACCAGATGTGCGCGCACGGTGCGGCCAGATCGATGTGACCCATGCGCTCGCGGCGAACCTTGGTTTGTGTGACTTCAACGCCGCACTTTTCGCAGATGACACCGCGGTGTTTCAGGCGCTTGTACTTGCCGCACAGGCATTCGTAGTCCTTGATGGGGCCAAAGATCTTGGCGCAAAAAAGACCGTCGCGCTCTGGCTTGAAGGTACGGTAGTTGATGGTTTCAGGCTTCTTCACTTCGCCGAAAGACCACGAACGGATCTTCTCGGGCGAAGCCATGCCGATCTTGATGGCATCAAAATGCTCATCCGGCGTGAATTGCTTGAACAGGTCGAGTAATGATTTCATGAGTTAAATCCTTTTCTTTCCTGTTGATTAGCTGCGTTCGAGTTCGATGTCGATACCGAGCGAGCGGATTTCCTTGACCAGCACGTTGAACGACTCGGGCATGCCGGCCGTGATCGCGTGCTCGCCCTTGACGATACTTTCGTAGACCTTGGTACGGCCCTGCACGTCGTCCGACTTGACGGTGAGCATTTCCTGCAGCGTGTAGGCGGCGCCGTACGCTTCCAGCGCCCAGACCTCCATCTCGCCGAAACGCTGTCCGCCGAACTGCGCCTTGCCGCCCAGCGGCTGCTGGGTGACGAGCGAGTAAGGACCGGTCGACCGTGCATGCATCTTGTCGTCCACCAGGTGGTGAAGTTTCAGGAAGTGCATGTAGCCCACCGTGGTCGTGCGCTCGAACGCATCACCCGTACGGCCGTCATACAGCTGGGCCTGGGTACGCGTTGCCGTCAGGCCCTTGGCCTTGGCAATGTCGTCCGGATACGCCAGCTGGAGCATGCCCATGATCTCGGCCTCGGAAGCACCGTCAAACACGGGAGTGGCAAAAGGCACGCCAGTGGTGAGGTTGCCGGCCATCTCGATGATGTCGGTATCCGACAACTTCGCCAGGTCCTCTGCGCGGCCTGACTTGTTGTAGATCGTTTCCATGAACTTGCGGATTTCCTGCACCTTGGCTTCGGCTTGCAGCATGTCCCCGATGCGATGGCCCAGGCCCTTGGCGGCCCAGCCCAGATGCACCTCAAGCACCTGGCCCACGTTCATCCGTGAAGGCACGCCCAGCGGGTTCAGCACGATGTCGCACGGTGTGCCATCGGCCATGTGCGGCATGTCTTCGACCGGAACGATCTTGGACACGACACCCTTGTTGCCGTGACGGCCGGCCATCTTGTCGCCAGGCTGCAGGCGGCGCTTGACGGCCAGGTAAACCTTGACCATCTTGAGCACGCCCGCTGGCAACTCGTCGCCCTGCGTGAGTTTTTTGCGCTTTTCTTCGAAAGACAGGTCGAAGCTGTGGCGCGTCTGCTCCATCGAGTTCTTGACGCTTTCGAGCTGCGCAGCCACTTCGTCATCGGCAGGACGGATGTCAAACCAGTGGTACTTCTCGACATCGGCCAGATAGGCCTTGTCGATCTTGGTGCCCTTGGCCAGCTTCTTCGGGCCGCCGTTGGCAACCTTGCCTATCAGCAGTTTTTCGATACGGTCGAACGCATCGGCCTCGACGATGCGCAACTGGTCGTTCAGGTCCAGGCGGAAGCGCTTGAGTTCGTCGTCAATGATCTGCTGGGCGCGCTTGTCACGCACGATGCCTTCACGGGTGAAGACCTGCACGTCGATCACGGTGCCTTGCGAGCCTTGGCTCACGCGCAGCGAAGTGTCTTTCACATCGCTGGCTTTTTCGCCGAAGATGGCGCGCAGCAGCTTTTCTTCCGGTGTCAGCGTGGTCTCGCCCTTGGGCGTGACCTTGCCGACCAGCGTGTCGCCCGGCTGGACTTCAGCGCCGACATAAATGATGCCGGACTCGTCGAGGCGGTTCAGCTGTTGCTCGGACAGATTGGGAATGTCGCGCGTGATTTCTTCGGCACCCAGCTTGGTGTCACGGGCCATCACGACGAGTTCTTCGATGTGAATCGAGGTGTAGCGGTCTTCGGCCACTACGCGCTCGGAGATCAGGATCGAATCCTCGAAGTTGTAGCCGTTCCATGGCATGAACGCGATCAGCATGTTCTGGCCAATGGCGATTTCGCCCAGGTCAGTCGATGCACCGTCGGCAATCACGTCACCCTTGGCCAGCTTGTCGCCGATCTTAACAATAGGACGCTGGTGGATGTTGGTGTTCTGGTTGGAACGCTGGTACTTGATCAGGTTGTAGATGTCCACACCGACTTCGCCGGCGAGGGCTTCTGCGTCGTTGACGCGCACCACGATACGGGTTGCATCAACGTAGTCCACCACACCGCCGCGATTGGCAGTCACCACGGTGCCGGAGTCAACCGCAGCAACCCGCTCAATGCCCGTGCCGACCAGCGGCTTTTCAGGGCGCAGTACAGGCACGGCCTGACGGGACATGTTGGCGCCCATCAACGCGCGGTTGGCGTCATCATGCTCGAGGAACGGAACCAGGGAAGCCGCCACCGAGACGATCTGTGCAGGAGACACGTCCATGTACTGGACGCGTTCTGCGCCCACCAGTACGGACTCACCGTTTTCCCGGGCAGACACGAGGTCACCGGTCAGCTTGCCGGCATCGTCCAGAGCCGCGTTGGCCTGGGCGATGACGTATTTGCCTTCTTCGATGGCCGACAGGTAGTCGATCTGGTCGGTGATTTTGGCGTCCACCACACGGCGATACGGGGTTTCAATGAAACCGTATTCGTTGAGGCGGGCATACAAGGCCAGCGAGTTGATCAGACCGATGTTCGGACCTTCAGGCGTTTCAATCGGGCAGACGCGTCCGTAATGGGTCACGTGCACGTCGCGCACTTCAAAACCGGCGCGTTCGCGGGTCAAACCGCCCGGGCCAAGAGCCGATACACGGCGCTTGTGGGTGATTTCGGCCAGCGGGTTGGTCTGGTCCATGAACTGCGAGAGTTGCGATGCACCGAAGAACTCTTTCAGCGCAGCCGAAATCGGTTTGCTGTTGATGAGATCGTGCGGCATCAGCGGCTCTTGCTCGGCCTGGCCGAGACGCTCTTTCACGGCCTTTTCGATACGTGCCAGACCGGTACGGTACTGGTTTTCAGCGAGTTCGCCGACACAACGCACGCGGCGATTGCCGAGGTGGTCAATATCATCGACTTCACCGTTGCCGTTGCGCAGGTCCACCAGGATCTTGACGACAGCGAGGATGTCCTCGTTGGTCATGACCATGGGGCCAGTGGACGAATCACGGCCCACGCGGGCATTGAACTTCATGCGGCCGACCTTGGACAGATCGTAGGTATCCGGGTTGTAGAACAAGCGCTGGAACAGGGCCTGCACGGCATCTTCGGTGGGTGGCTCGCCGGGGCGCATCATGCGGTAGATGGCAACGCGCGCAGCAAACTCGTCTGCGGTTTCGTCGGAGCGCAAAGTCTGGGAAATGTACGAACCCTGGTCGAGTTCATTGGTATACAAAACCTGCAGGTCCTGCACGCCGGCAACGCGCAACTTCTTCAGCAGCACTTCGCTCAGTTCATCATTGGCCTTGGCGATGATTTCACCGGTCTCAGCATCAACGATGTTCTTGGCGACCACACGGCCGATCAGGAAATCTTCGGGAACGCTGATCGTCGTGGTGCCGCTTTGCTCCAGCTCGCGGGTATGGCGAACCGTGATGCGCTTGTCTTTCGCGACCACGACCTTGCCGTTTTTGTCGGTAATGTCGAAACGGGCCACTTCACCGCGCATGCGCTCGGCTACGAATTCCATCTGTGCACCGCTATCCATCAGGCGGAAATTGTCGAACACAAAGAAATTGGCCAGGATGGATTCCGGGTTCAGGCCAATGGCCTTAAGCAGAATCGTGACAGGCATCTTGCGACGACGGTCAACCCGGAAGTACAGGATGTCTTTGGGGTCGAACTCGAAGTCGAGCCACGAACCGCGGTAGGGAATGATACGGGCCGAAAACAGGAGCTTGCCCGAGCTGTGGGTCTTGCCCTTGTCGTGTTCAAAAAACACGCCAGGCGACCGGTGCAACTGGGACACGATCACGCGTTCGGTCCCGTTGATCACAAAAGAGCCCTTGTCGGTCATGAGCGGCACTTCGCCCATGTAGACCTCTTGCTCTTTGACTTCCTTGACCACCTTGGACTGCGATGTGGAGGATTCGCGGTCATAAATGATCAGCTGCACCTTGGCACGTACGGCCGAGGCGAAAGTAAGGCCAYGAGTCTGGCACTCGCGCACGTCAAATGCGGGTTTGGCCAGGTTGTACTCGATGAACTTCATCTCGACAAAACCATTGTGCGAGACGATGGGGAAGGCGTTTTCAAACGCTGCCTGCAGGCCTTCAACGGTCCGCTTTTGAGGCGCACGGTCGGCTTGCAGGAACGCTGTGTACGCGTCTTTCTGCATTTGCAGCAAATAGGGAACAGTCAACACGCTTTCGCGGTTGCCGAAGCTTTTGCGGATGCGTTTACGTTCGGTGTAGGAATAGGCCATGAGTTCTCCGCGTTGATGGGCTCTGGCGACTCTCGTGCCCGAATACACCACGTATTCAGGCAGCTTGGTGGTTGGCCACTACCAACCATGGCGGACGGTGACGCATTGCACGTCACCCGAACCAAGGCGTTTTCTGCAGTCGGGGTCAGAAAACACTGGAAAAAGGACTGGTATCAATCATTTTTCCAGTGTTTCTACAAAACACTGAACAGGCTGCAGGCCTGTCAGGGTTCGAAGAACACTGGAAAGCAGACGGTTAAGTCTGCTTTTCGGTGTGTTCCTTGAAACACGAAAGGCTGGAAGCCCGACTACGGTCTTCCAGCCTTCTCAAACACCAAGAATTACTTGAGTTCGACTTTCGCGCCAGCTTCTTCGAGCTTCTTCTTCGCAGCTTCTGCGTCAGCCTTTGGAGCGCCTTCCTTGACGTTCTTCGGAGCGCCGTCAACCAGGTCCTTGGCCTCTTTGAGGCCCAGACCGGTGATTTCGCGAACGGCCTTGATGACCGACACCTTGTTGGCGCCAGCTTCGAGCAGCACGACATTGAAGTCGGTCTTCTCTTCAGCAGCTGCAGCAGCACCGCCGCCACCGCCAGCAGCGGGAGCAGCCATCGCAGCTGCGCTCACGCCAAATTTCTCTTCGATGGATTTCACCAGTTCGTTGAGTTCGAGGACCGTCATGCTATCCAGCGCGGTCAAAAATGCGTCTTTATCGAATGCCATTTTGAATTTCCTAAAAAGTTGGGTACAAATTACGCTGCTACAGCTTCAGCTGCTGCGGGGGCATCGGCTGCGCCGCCGCCCTTTTTGGCCGCCAGGGCGCCCAGCACAACGGCCGTACGCGACATAGGCGACATCAGCAAGCCACACAACTGGGCGAGCAACACTTCCTTGGAAGGAATGTTGGCCAGTTGCTTCACGCCGTTCACGTCCAGGGATTTACCGCCAAATGCACCACCGCGAATCACCAATTTGTCATTGGTTTTTGCGAAGTCAGCGACTACTTTTGCAGCAGCCACAGCATCTGTGGAAAAGCCATAGATCAGCGGGCCCGTCATCTGGTCGGACACGACTTCGAATGCACTGCCTGCCACGGCACGGCGAGCCAGGGTGTTCTTCAGAACACTCAGGTTCACGCCTTTGTCGCGGGCTTGGCTGCGCAGACGGGTCATGTCAGCGACCGTGATACCACGGTATTCCGCCATCACGAGCGTTTGAGCTTTAGCGGCGAGGCCAGTCACTTCATCAATGACGGCTTGTTTCTCACTGCGGTTGAGACTCAAGGTCTACTCCTTAAAAATGTGTGGTCAGCTTCCAGCGGCTTTCACCACCTTCAACCTTCAACACGCTCATGTTCAGCGACCAACTGTTTCAGATTCTTTGCAAAACCATCTGCAGCGGGACCGCCATCTGCGTTGGCTGTCTTTCGATTAAGCGGCAAGCCCAAAAAGCCTGCCACGCCAACGGTCTTTGATGACCTGCCGGAACGAACCCCGGCAGCCCACCACATTGGGCGCCCTTTGCGGGGCACCCAAATTTCTGCGATTACGCCGCGATGGTTTGCGTGTCGACGCGAACGCCCACACCCATCGTTGACGAAACCGCAACTTTCTTCAAATACACACCCTTGCTCGAAGCCGGCTTGGCTTTTTGCAACGCGTCGATCAGTGCAGCCAGATTGCCTTGCAACTTGGCGGTGTCGAACGAGCGGCGGCCAATCGTGCCGTGAACAATACCGGCCTTGTCGACACGGAACTGGACCTGGCCGGCTTTGGCATTCTTGACGGCTTGCGCCACGTCAGGCGTCACGGTGCCAACCTTGGGGTTGGGCATCAGGCCGCGGGGGCCGAGCACTTGGCCCAGCGTACCCACGATACGCATGGCATCAGGGGAAGCAATCACCACGTCGAAGTCCATCTTGCCTGCCTTGATTTCGGCAGCCAGATCGTCCATGCCGACGATGTCTGCGCCAGCGGCTTTGGCTTCTTCAGCCTTGGCACCCTGGGCGAACACGGCCACGCGCTTGGTCTTGCCGGTGCCGTTTGGCAGCACGACAGCACCGCGAACGACCTGGTCGGATTTCTTGGCATCGATGCCGAGCTGCACAGCCACGTCGATGGATTCATCGAACTTGGCGACAGCAAATTCCTTCACGAGGCCAAGGGCGTCGGAGATTGCGTACAGCTTGTTGCTGTCGATTTTGTCGCCAATGGTTTTTTGGCGTTTGGTCAGTTTGCTCATACAACACCCTCCACCGACACGCCCATGGAGCGGGCCGTGCCAGCAATCGTACGAACTGCAGCGTCGAGGTCAGCAGCCGTCATGTCTTTCATTTTGGTTTTGGCGATTTCTTCAAGCTGTGCGCGGGAAATCTTGCCGACCTTCACCGTGTGCGGCGTGGACGAACCCTTGTCGAGCTTGATGGCTTTTTTGATCAGGACGCCTGCCGGAGGCGTCTTGATGACGAAGGTAAAACTCTTGTCGGCAAATGCCGTGATCACCACAGGCAGTGGCAAGCCTGGCTCAACACCTTGGGTCTGCGCATTGAATGCCTTGCAGAATTCCATGATGTTCAGGCCACGCTGACCGAGCGCAGGGCCGATCGGGGGGGACGGGTTGGCCTTACCAGCTGGCACTTGCAGCTTGATGAAGCCGACGATTTTTTTCGCCATACTTTTCTCCTTGCGGGTCATAACGCCTGAACGCTGCCAAGGCAGGTCCGGGCTCCCCGGGGGTTACACAACTCAAAAACAATCCGCAAGGACCGTTTCGCGCCGAGTTGCAAGGCGCGAAATTATTTACCGAATCGAAATTACGTTTTTTCGATCTGGCTGAATTCCAGCTCTACCGGCGTTGCACGTCCGAAAATCGTGACTGAAACGCGAACCTTGTTTTTGTCGTAATTGACTTCTTCGACCGTACCGTTGAAGTCGGTGAAAGGACCATCCTTGACGCGGACGTATTCGCCCGTTTCAAACTCGACCTTGTGGCGCGGTTTCTCGGTGCCAACCTGCATCTGGCTGACGATCTTCTGAACGTCTTCCTCAGAGATCGGGGCCGGACGATTCTTGGCGCCACCGACAAAACCCGTCACCTTGTTGGTGTGTTTCACCAGATGCCAGGTCTCATCATCCATGACCATTTCAACCAGCACATAGCCCGGAAAAAATCGGCGCTCGGTCGTCTTCTTCTGACCGTTCTTGATCTCAACCACCTCTTCAGTGGGCACCAGGAAACGACCAAACTTGGACTGCATGCCCGCGCGGTTGATGCGCTCAACGATGTTGCGCTCGACCGCTTTTTCCATGCCGGAATAGGCATGGACGACATACCACTGCATGCCTGGGGTCGGCGTGAGAGACGTTCCCGCCGCCACTTCGCTGACTACCGTGCCGTTCAGATCGCTCATTATTTTTTCCATCCCAGGATCAGGTCGTAAAACACCCATTCGAGCGTTTTGTCCGTAAGCCACAAGAACAAGGCCATGATCACCACAAAACCGAATACATAGGCCGTCATCTGGATGGCTTCTTTACGAGCCGGCCAGACAACTTTCCGGACCTCGCGCCATGAGTCGCGCCCAAAAGCCACAAATTGCCTGCCCGACTCCGAAGTCATGAACACAGCAACCGCCGCCACCAAACCAGCAATCAAGGCACCCCACTGGGCTAATTGACCCTGCTTGGCAAAGAAATAGAAGCCCACCAGCGAGGCCAGCACCAGCGCGACAGCCACAGCCAACCTGGCCTTGTCGGCGTTGGTACTGACAGTTTCAACTTGAGAAGAGGCCATGGTCGCCGATTTCCTGTTCAATCTTCATGCGTCTCTGCAGACGCTTAAGCCCACCTGGAGTTTTTGACTCCTGGCGGGCTTGCTTTTTATCTTTTCAAACCACCCTCAGCATCGACACTCATCAAAGCCGGGTGGCAGGGGCAGTAGGAATCGAACCTACAACCTTCGGTTTTGGAGACCGACGCTCTGCCAATTGAGCTATACCCCTCCATCAAACCTTACAAATTACGCAATGATTTTGGCAACGACGCCGGCGCCGACGGTCTTGCCGCCTTCGCGGATGGCAAAGCGCAGGCCTTCTTCCATGGCGATCGGGTTGATCAGCTTGACGGTGATCGACACGTTATCGCCTGGCATGACCATTTCCTTGCCTTCTGGCAACTCGATCGCACCGGTCACGTCCGTCGTGCGGAAGTAGAACTGGGGGCGATAGTTGTTGAAGAATGGCGTGTGGCGGCCGCCTTCGTCCTTGCTCAGAACGTAGATCTCGCCGGTGAAG
>NZ_JBFUMJ010000007.1:0-192165 GCF_054049435.1 Polaromonas sp. P5_D5 | reverse complement strand
GCGCCCTGCAGGGTGGCGTCGCCGCCTGTGGTCAGGCTGACTTTTTCACCGGCCTTGATCTGGCTGTTGGTGTAGCTGGTGTCGTCGCCGTTGGTGCGGCCCTTGCCTTTGCTGGCGCTGACATTGACGAGGAAGCCGTCGGTGCCAAAGCTCACGCCGACGCTGCCCGAGCTGCTGCTGTTGGTGCTGCGTTCGCTGGCCAGGTTTTGCGCGGCCAGAAGCCGGGCTTCGTTTTCGGCGATGAGTTGCACGGCCTTGCCGGCTTCGACGGTGCTGCCCTGTATGGTCAGGTTGCTGGCTTGCCCGCCGCCGGTGGCGGCAATGGTGATGTTGTTGCCGGCCGTGATGTTGTCCTCACCGACAGTCCTGCCTTTGCCAGGGTCGGCAATCTTCAAGCACCAGAGAAGAAATTGCGTTTACTTCCACCTGCCGCATCACTGATAAATCGACTACCTTCGAGCTAAGATTAAAACTAGTTCAATAAACAGCAAGAGTAGTTACATGTCTTCCGCAGCTATCAGTAAATTTCTAAGTTATGTCCTACGGCATAAGCCTGAAGACATTGGATTAGTGCTAGACAGTGAAGGCTGGGCGGAAATAGAGAAGCTACTGGTCTGCTCCAACCAGGCCGGCCAACCTCTCGACTCAATGACTCTGCGAAATATAGTTCGCGAAAGTGACAAGAAGCGATTCACTATTTCTGATGACGGTCTGAAAATTCGCGCGGCACAAGGCCACTCAACCAAAACAGTAACAATTACCCATACAGAAAAAGCGCCGCCGTCGACGTTGTTCCATGGAACTGCGACACGTTTCTTGGAATCGATTCTCAAAGCAGGCTTAGTCCCCGGAGACCGTCATTTTGTACATCTGTCACACGACAACAAAACTGCTGCGTCAGTGGGTATGCGGCACGGTGATATTGTCATATTGAGAATCGCAGCGAGTGAGATGCATGCGCAGGGGCATATATTTTATCAAGCAGACAATGATGTTTGGTTAATTCGGCACGTTCCCGCAGAGTTTCTTTGCCCCATTCCACCACCAACTATCTAATGAAAAAATCTCCTGCAAATATCTCCAGTCGGGAATTTTCGCTTTGAAACCGAATCGAGTAGTGTTTAACTGTTCGCCGTCCTTGAAAGTGCTCTGCCCAGGCTACTGCGGCCTCTGATTCAACGTATTCAACCAACGACCCTATGGGCACGTCACTCGCGCCGTGATGTTCAATGTTTAGGAGATTTACCCCAGGCGATGAGGCTCTGTAAAACGCACAAACACTCTTGAACAAAAGCTCCTTCTGAGCAACGCCGCTTGGGCTGTCATATGAAATCGTAACGGCCAAGTCTCCATCCTTGGCAGACAGCGCAATGTCACTTTCTCCATGCCCCGGCAACCACTCATAAGGGTTGTGGACTTCAACTGGGTGTCCTGCTTTCATTTTTTGCTCCCCGGCATATTGGGTGTTCCTGTACTCGGTAACTGGTTGTTGGCAAGCTGTTGTGCCGCCAACTTGTCAAAGGTAATACCTGCTTGCTCTCCCGGTACCTGCATCCCAGTTTTATTCGAACCATACCATTGCGATTGTGAAATTCCAGCACGATCCAATGCAACGGAGGTTCGAGTATTCAAAATCAACTTAGTTCCATCTGAGGTTGTCACGTAATCCACAGGAACTTGGCTTGGTCGGATCAAGCCTTTACTAAGCGCCGAAGCCAAATCATCTACCGTGTTAATCGGCCCTGCACCTAGAAGGCTGTATTTCTCACGGCCATCCACACTGAATTTCTCATCACTACGAATGGAAGTTTGAGCAAAATTTGCGTCTGTTACCGAGCCCAACTTTGGCCTATCAACCGCGAACCTCCCAGCGCCCACCTTCATCAAATCCACAGCTTTTGACAATCCGGCGATAACACGGCCAACGTTAACGGTTCCCTCATCAGGCGAAGCAAACTGAGGCAGAACAACACGCAATGCTTCGGCCATTTCTTGCGCCATGAGTGATTTCGCCGGTTGCGCGAGCAACATTCGCTGCGCTTGCATGTACTCGTCAGCGGTTACGTTGTTAAATTCCGGGCGGATGTCTCCGTTAGCATCGAAATAGTCACCTAGCACCATTAGGCTAGCCTGATAAAGCTTTTCTTCTGTGGTTCCTAATTTTGCAGCTTCCTCCTTCGCCAGTGCCCTGACTTGGTCTTTGCTAACTAAATGCAACTGCCGATTATTGGCATCCACCGTCGCAGCAGTAACCGCCCCTTGCGCACCACCCACAGCAGCACCCACACCCGCTGCAGTCAGCGTCGCTACGGTTTGCGCCAGCGCCTTGGCGGCGCCATCGCTCAGGCCTGCAGCCACCAGGCCCTGCTGAATGCCGTCTTGCAAGGCGTTCATCAGGTTTGCGGAACTCGCACTGGCTGCTGCTCCTACTGCACCATCAAAGCCGCCGCCCAGAGCCCCCACCGCTGTGTGAAGCGCGATCCGGTAAATGCCGCCCTCATCCCACTTTTTGGCTTCGTCCTCGTTCTTCTGAATCCGCAGTGCTGCCGCCTGGTTGGCCGCAAAGCTCGCAACCGCCTTCGGTGCTTCCCTTGTAAACGCCTGCGTGATCTGCACCTGCGCATTGATCTCGGCCTGCACTTTGGCCGCATCAAAGATGGGTTTAAGGCCGGTCTCCGCATCAGTGCTTCTGACGGCGGTGTTGCCAGCAATGCCGCTTATGCCTGCGCTGCTGGTGCTGCTGGCATCGCCCTTGTCTGAGCCGATGCCTATGCCCAGGCCGTTGATGCCGGCAGTCTTGGCAGTGGCGCCGCCGCCAAAGCTGATGCCGATTGACTCGCCCTTATAGCTGGCGGTGTTCTGGATGTCGCTGATGCTTAGGGTGCCGCCGGTCTTGAAGCTGTTCTTCTGGGCATTGACGGCCTGGGTGTCGCTGGCAATGACGCTGCCCAGCAAGGCAGTGTTACCCGCCACGCTGACCTGGAAGCCTCCGCTGCCGGCCTTGATGCCGCTTTGTTCGGCAACGCTCTGGAAGTTGGAGTTGATGTTGCTGCTGGAAGCGCTGAGGCTGCCGCTGATCTTGCCGACGCCCACGCTCAGTGAGCCGCCCAGGCTTTGCTGGCTGCTGGTGTAGGTGCTGCTGTCCTGCAATGAGGCGATGTTGAGGTTGCCGCCGATGTCGGCCTTGACCTGCTCGGCCCGGATCACGGCGCCCTGCAGGGTGGCGTCGCCGCCTGTGGTCAGGCTGACTTTTTCACCGGCCTTGATCTGGCTGTTGGTGTAGCTGGTGTCGTCGCCGTTGGTGCGGCCCTTGCCTTTGCTGGCGCTGACATTGACGAGGAAGCCGTCGGTGCCAAAGCTCACGCCGACGCTGCCCGAGCTGCTGCTGTTGGTGCTGCGTTCGCTGGCGAGGTTTTGCGCGGCCAGAAGCCGGGCTTCGTTTTCGGCGATGAGTTGCACGGCCTTGCCGGCTTCGACGGTGCTGCCCTGTATGGTCAGGTTGCTGGCTTGCCCGCCGCCGGTGGCGACAATGGTGATGTTGTTGCCAGCGGTGATGTTGCTGCCGCGCGCGGTGTTGCTTTCGCTCAGGGAGTTGCTCTGGCTCTTGCTGCTGCCGATGCTGATGGCCAGGTTGATACCACCCGCCTGCTCGGCCGCGCTGTGTTCTGTTGCTGCACTGGGGTTGTTGCCCGTTGTGTTCTGGCCGGCCTGGATGGCGTTGTAGGCATTGTTGGCAGCAAAGGCCATGTTGGCACCGGCCAGGGCCTGCATGCGGCTGTCCTTGGTCTGGCTGGCCGCTTCGCTCATCTTGTCGATGGTCTGCAGCGCGCTGATGACGGGGGAGGTGATTTCCAGCGTCAGGCCGCTTTGCTTGAATTTCTGCTCGGTCTCGCTGCGGCTGGCTTCGCGGGCTTCCACGATCTCTACCGTTTTGGCGGCAATGGTGATGTCGCCTTTGGGTGCGATGACGTCGCTGCCGACCTGTTTGTAGACGTCATTGGCCACCAGGGTCACATTGCCGCTGACGGCGCCAACGGTGGAGGCGGCTGCGGTGGTGCCGCGGTTTTTCTGGTCGTTGGACTGCTCGCGCACGCCGACGGTGATGCCGAAGCCGTCGCCATCGAGCAAACCCGACTCCTTCTTCTCAAAGAAAGACGTGCTGCTGCTGGTGTTGGTGGCTGCCTCGATGGCGATGTTGCGGCCGGCGGCCAGGGTGGTGCCGGTGTCGCTGATGACGGCGCTGCCTTTGACATTGATGTCTTTGCCTGCCACCACGGTGACCGTTTTGCCGCCCAGGCTGGAGCCGACGGCGTTGTCCTGATCAGTGCTGCGGCGCTCTTTGGTGCTGGAGCTGCTGAATAGGTCGCTCTCGGCGGTGGTCATGCCAAAGCCGAAGCTGTTGGTCTGCCGGCCTGCGCTGAGGTTGACGTTGTTGCCGGCGCTGGCGGTGAGGTCGCCGGTGGCCTGGACGTTGGCGGCGCGGGCGTTGAGGTCGTTGCCGGCGTTCAGGCTCAGGCCGCCTGCGGTCTGGATCTGGCTGCCGACCTCTTTGGTTTGCGCGTCGCGCACAAAGTCGTCGTCGCCGCGGCGCTGGTCGCTGCTGTTGGCGGTGGTGACGGTGGCCAGGTTGATGTTGTTGCCGGCAGCAAGCATGGTGCTGCCGCTGGTGTTGTTGTTGCCGATGACACCGCCGATCAGGCTGAGGTCGCGCCCGGCGCTGGCGACCAACGTACCGGTGGTGAGTTGGCCATTGCCCGTGACATAGAGACCGGCCACCCGATCAATGCCAGTCATGCTGAAGGTGTTGTTGCTGGAGGCGTTGACGGCGGTGGCTGCGCCGTTGGTGCCCAGGCCGCCGGTGCGGTTGCTGGCACTGCTGGTGGTGGTGACGATGTTGATGTCGCGCCCGGCCAGAGCCGTCAGGCTGTTGACGGCATCGATCTGCCCGCCGGTGACATTGATGTCGTTGCGGGCGGCTACGGTGACGGCGTCGCCGGTGATGCGGCCGCTGATGTTCTGCACGTTCTCTGCCGTGAGGCTGACGACGTTGCGACCCGCGATGGTGCCGCTGTTGCTGAGGTCGCCGCTGAGGTTGATGTTGACCTCACGCCCGGCGAGCAGCACGCCCTTGCCGTTCAAATCGCCGGTGCGGGGCACGACGTAGACCACGGGCACCAGGGCCTTGACCTGCACGGTGCCGCCACGGCCGTCGGGCACGGTGACGTCCTGCTCGACCAGCCAGACGATGTCGCTGGTGAGCTGGGCCACCTGCGCGGCCGTCAGCGCGACGCCGGGGCGCAGCTGGAACTGCTGGGCAAAGGTGACGCCGGCGTCCATCAGGGCCTTGTACTGGACTTCTTCGCTGGTGTAGTTGGCCAGGAAGCGCTGGCCGGTGAGCTGGGCTACCTGCTCGTTCACCAGGCGCTGCTCGTAAAAGCCGTCGCCCAGGCGCTTCTGGGTGGTGGCCGGGTCCAGGCCCAGGGCATTGAGCATGTAGTCGCTGCCGAGCCAGTTGCGGTAGTTGGCAAAGCGCGGGTCGGTCTCGACGATGAAGTTGCCCACGGGGTTGGGCGTGACGCGGAACAGGCTGCTGCTGGGCACCGTCAGGCTGTTGCTGCTGGCCGGCAGCGCTGCCGCGCCGCCGGCCACCACGGCCGCCGCCAGCTGGGTGCCGCTGGCCAGGCCCTGGCTGGAAGGCGCCGTCATGCCCTGGCTGCGGTTGACGTCCAGTACAAAGGTCTTGGGCACGTCCTGCACGTAGGCAGAGTCGCGGTAGGCGTCGTAGTTGTAGTCGCAGCCGTCCCAGCCGCCGCAGCCTTCGTTGTAGTTGCTCCACGCAAAGGCGGTGCCGTTGCGCTGGGCGTTGACGGTGATGCTGCGGCCGCGGTTGTCCACGGCCCGGCCGGTGATGTTGAGGGCGCCGCCGGCAACGATCTGCGCCTGGTCGTTCAGGAGCGCATCGCGCGCGTTGAGCGTCATGGCGCCGCCGCTCAGGATGCGGCCGGGCGCGCTGCGGGTGATGGTGGCGCTGGGAACTGACTGGTTGTAGTCACGGAAGGCGTCAAAGGCGACGGCGTTGGCTGTGACTGTCATGCGCATCGCATCAATCTGCGCCTGCAGCGCGATCCATGGGGCAGCGGCGGCGTCCCAGGCGGCGAGGTCTTGCGAGTTGGATTCTGATGATGGGCGGGGACCGGGCGCAGCAGTGCTCGGGCGGGCCATCCCGAAAACCTGCCACACCGGGCTGTTGGCGTCGTAGCCAAAAAACGCCGCAACAGGGGTCGACACCAGCCCGTCGCGGGCGCCCGTCAGCAGGTAGTGGTCAGGAATGTAGGCGCTGGGGCCGAGAAAATACGGCGCGTACTTGGGGTCCGAGTAAGGTGCGCCCTTTAACAGTATGCGGCCCTTGCCGTTGAAGTGGCCGGTGTAAGGCAGTATGCCGTCTTCCGACGCCCAGCGCCCGGGGCCGCCATAGATCCGTTGTACACCCGTTATCCCGTCGCTGTATACGTAGCCGCCATGGGATGCCGCCTGGTAGTCCTCAGCTCCGACCACCCAACCCACATCGTCCTGCGAGTATGTGCCCTGGCCGGTAACGTATTCCTTGCCGTTGGTGCCGGGCGAAAACTGCACCGTGTAGGCAAAGTCAGGGTTGGTGTTGTTGATCTGCGCGGCGGCGATCGTGAGGCCGCCCAGCGATTCGATGGTGCCGCCGGCGTTGTTAACCGCCTGGGCCAGGCCCGTGGCCTGGCGCGATGCGTCCAGGCTGCCGCCGATGTTGAGTGCCGCTGCGCCCGTGCCGCCGCTGAAGATGAGCGCACCGATGCCGTTGTTGATGGTGCCCGCGCCGATGTCGAGCCGGTTGCGCGCGGCGATCACGCCGGCCTTGGTGACGCCGGCAATGGTTTCGGGCGTGTTGTTGAGGGTGGCGGTGGCGATGCTCAGGGTGTCGCCGTAGATGCGGCCGGTGCCGATGTTGGTGATGAGCTGCGCATCGAGCCGGGTGACCTGGCCATCGATGAGGCCGCGGTTGGTCAGGCTGTTGGTGGCCGTGAGCTGCGTGGTGGCGCCGGTGATTTCGCCGGTGGCCGCGTTGTCGATGTCGGTGGCTGACGCGGTCAACGTACTGCCGGCTTGCAGCTTGCCGGCGTTGGTGATGCCGGCCGCGTTGATGGTGAGGTTACCCCCCGCAACCAGCTGGCCACCAGCAGTGTTGTCGAGCACACCGGCGGTGGTGATGGCCAGGTCGGCGCTGCCGGTAGTTTGCACCGTGCCGCCCTGGTTGGCCAGGCTCTGCGCCTGAAGGGTGGTGTTGCCGTTGCTGGCCAGCGTGCCGCCGGTGTTGTTGATCTGGCCCTGCGCGTTGACGCTGCCGGCGGTGGTGCCGGTCTGGGTGATTTGCCCGCCGAGGTTGGACAGGCTGCCTGCCGCCAGGCCCAGCTGGCCGGCCACCACGGTGGCCGCGTCGGTGCGCAGGGTTTGCGCCGTGCTGGTGGCCAAGAGGCCGGTGGCATTGAGGTTGGCGCGGCTGGCGTCGATGTCGCCGGCCGTGGCCGTGAGCGACATGCCCTGGGCGCGCAAGGTGCTGTCGGCCAGGTTGAGCTGGCTGCCTGAGAGAGAGGCGTTGCCGCCGGCCAGGGCCTTGCCTGAGATGGTGACGGCACTGGCCGCGTTGATGGCCAGGTTACCGCTGGCGGCGAGGCTGCCGTCGCTGTTCAGGCCCGCGGCGATCACGGCGCCGGTGGCCGAGGTGACCTGCGCGCCCGCACCGTTGGCCTGCACCGTGGTGTTGCCCTGGGCCCCCAGTGTGGCGCTGCCGATATTGCTCACGCCGGCCTGTGCGGCCACCGCGGCGTTGCCATTGGCATACATCGTGCCGCTATTGGTGGTGACGCCGGTGGTGGCGGACTGCAGGTTGCCACTGGCCAGCAGGCTGCCAGTGTTGGTAAGCCAGCCGTTGGACTGCAGCACCAGGTCGCCGCCTGTTGCGTTTATGGCACCGGCGTTGCGCACACCCAGGCCTGTTTCGGTGCCGATCAGGAAAATCTTGCCGGCATACATGCCGCCGACCTGGGCCACGTCAATCGCATAGGTCGGTGCAGGGCCGGTGCCGGCTATCGGTGTGGCGCTGGTCTGTGTCGCATCAATCTGGTTGGCACCGGTCGTCACGCGGAGTTCTTTGGCCCAGATGCCCGCGTTGAGCTGCACGGCGCGGGCGAGGATACCGGTGTAGTCGGCTGTGCTGGTGTCCAGGCCTGCGCCGTTCACCGTGATGCTGCCGCCCTGCACGCGAAAACCGTCAAGCGCCCCGCTGTTGAGCACCGGGCTGCCGGTGGTGAGGGTGACACGGCTGGCATTGAGAAAGCCGCCGCCATTGACGTTGATACCCGCCGGGTTGGCGATGATGACCTCGGCACGCTGGCCGGCGACTTCGACATAGCCCCGGATCTGGCTGGGGTTCGACGAATTCACTTCATTGAGGATGACGCGTGCTGCGCCTGTGGCCAGCCAGGGGTTGGCCCCGACGAAACCGCCGAGCTGGGTCTGCACATTGCTGCGGCTGTTGTTGAGGATGACGCCGCTTTGCGGCACATCAAACTGGATATACGTGTTGCGGCTGACACCGCCGGCACTGGGTGACTGGATATTGACCTGCGGCAAGCCATTGGCGGTTTGCAGAACGGTGGGGCGCTGGTTGGCCGGGGCTGACGGGTCTGCAACGACCTGTGCCTGCACGGCCGGTTGCAGCCACAGCACAGCACCCAGCACGGCAAGGCGCAGGGGGTGCAGGCAGGCCAGAAGATCCACGGAAGCGGCCACGCCCGACGTTTCACCACCTGCCGCCTTGCCCTGGCTGCTGGCGGTGTCGGCCACCACCATGCGTTGGCCGCGCTTTGAATTGAAGATGATGCGGTGCAGGTTCTTGTTCATGGCGAAAGGTCAGCTGATATGACAGAAAGGGGAAGCGTTAGAACGAAGCGTTGAGGCTCACGCCCACTGTGCTGTTGGCGGTACGAAAGAATTCGGGTTTTTTGACGGGCGCGCCGATAAAGAAGTCGTATTGCAACTTCTTGAAGCTGCCGCGCAAACCGATCACGGCGCCGGTCAGCCGCTTGCCCGCCAGGAATTCACTGCTGGGCCCGGCCACCTCGCCGTGGTCCAGGCCGACGTAAACCTCCTGGCCGCTCTCGCCCAGCGCGGTGCTGAGTTCATTACGCAGCAGCCAGCCACGTTCGGCGCTCAGCGAAGATTCGCCGTCGAAACCGCGCACGGTGTAGCGCCCGCCGATGGCAAAGCGGTCTTGCGGGGTCAGGGGCGTGCGGTCGTGTTGCAGGCGCCATGTGGCGCTGTAACGCATGCCCTGGTCGGCAATCTTGAAGGGAACGGTCAGGTTGGCATCCGCATTGATCACGGCAAAGCGGGATGTCCCTTCACCAAACGCTTCTTCCGGTGCAGGTAGCGAGCCGAAGGCGCCGGTACCGCGCTTGTACGCCACATTGCCTTCGAGCGTAGCCTGGCCTATGAACTCCTTGTGGCCGGCGCCGAGCTCCCAGCCGCCGACGATGCGGCGCTGCACCTCGACTTCGGTGTCGTCAATGAAGTTGTTGGAGCGGCGCTGGAAAGCCTTCAGGCTGATGGAAGTCTTGCGGCTGGCGTCGCGGTAGACGAGGCGCGAGAGCTTGAGTTCGGCGTTGCTGCTGGTGCCGCGGTAAACGTAATCCTGGTTGAGGCCAGCGACGCTCTGAAAGTAGCGGTTATCGCTGACGGTGGCGCCCAGCGTCCAGTAGCCCAGAGGCAGCGAGTAATGCACGGTGCTGCCGCGCGTGCCGCGGCCACCCGGTTCACCGCCGCCCAGGTCGGTATTGAGCGATACATAGAACAGGTCGTTGAGCGTCAGCGCATTGTCGTAAGACAGGGTGATGCCACCCTGGTATTTACCGGTGGCTTTGGATCCGCTGTCATCGGCAAACACCGAGAGGCGAAACGGAAAGGCCTGCTTGTAGCTGATGACCAGGTCGCTCTGGCCCGGCTGGACCTCCGCGCCCTTGGCTTCCTCGATCTGGATGTCGGCTTCGGCCGTGGGCACACGCTTGAAGTTTTCCAAAGCCTGCTCGATGTCGCGCAGGTTCAGGATGTCACCCGGCCTGGCAGGCAGGGCCGTCCAGGCATTGCCACGTGCGTCACTGCCTTCGGAGAACCGGACGGCACGGATACGGCCGGGGATCAGCGTGAGCGCGAGGATGCCTGTTTTGAGGTCTTGCGGCTCGGCGAGCACACGCGTGGTGACGTAGCCGCGGGCAATCACGGCGTTTTGCACGCGCTTGATCACGATGCCGATGCTGCTTGTGCCCAGGCAGCGGCCTGTTGGCGAATCGCTCGCGTCCGGCCCGGCTGCGGCATCAAGCGCCCAGGCGAATTGGGTCGCCAGCGCGGCTGATTCGCCGGCAGCGGTGCGCAGCTTCAGGGTGTGGACCGGAAAGCACGGCGATTCGGCCGTAGGCAGCCTGGCAGCCTCTGCCTCAGGAACCTTGGGCGGCCGCACATCGGGCGTACGTTCCTGCTGCTCTCGCATCAGCCGGTCGCGCTCCTCTGCACGGCGCTGCTCCTGCTCGGCGCTGCTTTGCGGCGCGGGCTGGGCAAAAACGTTACAAACTATGACAGCCGTGGCAAGGCCGACGCACAGTTTGCGCAGGCTGGCTGTTGGTTTTGCAGATTTTGGGGTGCATGCTGGCACCGCCCCGAGTGATACACCCAAGTCATCGTGTGGCTTGGCCAATCACGCTCTCCCTGTTTCCGGTTTGTTGTTCTCGCCAGGTCATACACCTGGGTTAACCCGAAGTTTAAATTTTGCGGAGTGGAAATGTAAGGAATGTTACTTACAAGACCTTGGAAGTGTTGGTTTTTGGGGCGCGATGAGAGGAATCATTGGGGTCCATCTACGCGGACTGCGGTCTTGGCACCCGTTCAGCAAAAAGGCAGTTTTCGGCCCTTCACCTTGAAAACCGTCCGGAATGCCTCTATGATTAGCACTCGATGGTATTGAGTGCTAACAAAGCCCAGTCAATCCACCAAGTTAACAGGCACTCACTTTTACGTGGGTGCTTTTTGATTCCCAAAACCATTGTTCTCAAACAAGGAGCTCTCATGAAACTTCGTCCTTTGCACGACCGCGTGATCGTCAAACGCGTGGAAAACGAAACCAAAACCGCTTCCGGCATCGTCATTCCTGACAGCGCCGCTGAAAAGCCTGATCAGGGCGAAGTGCTGGCCGTTGGCCCAGGCAAGAAGAACGACAAGGGCGAACTGAGCCCCGTGGGCGTGAAAGTTGGCGACCGCGTGCTGTTCGGCAAATACAGCGGCCAGACCGTCAAGGTCGACGGCGACGAACTGCTCGTCATGAAAGAAGAAGACCTGTTTGCAGTGGTCGAGAAGTAATCTCTCTTCTGCTATTTATTTGATAGCTGCTGGCGCACGTCCTACTTGGGCTAGCAGGCGATTTCATCCATAAACTTTAAGGAATCTGCATCATGGCAGCAAAAGACGTAATTTTCGGCGGCGAAGCCCGCGCACGCATGGTCGAGGGTGTGAACATCCTGGCCAACGCCGTCAAGGTAACCCTGGGCCCTAAAGGCCGTAACGTGGTTCTGGAGCGCTCGTTCGGCGCCCCCACGGTGACCAAGGACGGTGTGTCCGTCGCCAAGGAAATCGAACTCAAGGACAAGCTGCAGAACATGGGCGCGCAGATGGTCAAGGAAGTCGCTTCCAAGACTTCTGACAACGCTGGCGACGGCACCACCACCGCCACCGTTCTGGCTCAAGCCATCGTCCGCGAAGGCATGAAATACGTGGCCGCGGGCATGAACCCGATGGACCTGAAGCGCGGTATCGACAAGGCCGTGCTGGCCCTGACCGAAGAGCTGAAGAAGGCTTCCAAGCCCACCACCACCTCCAAGGAAATTGCCCAGGTCGGTTCGATCTCTGCCAACTCCGACGAATCCATCGGCAAGATCATTGCCGACGCGATGGACAAGGTTGGTAAAGAAGGCGTGATCACCGTGGAAGACGGCAAGTCCCTGCAAAACGAGCTCGACGTCGTCGAAGGCATGCAGTTCGACCGCGGCTACCTCTCCCCTTACTTCATCAACAACCCTGAAAAGCAGTCCGCATTGCTGGACAACCCCTTTGTTCTGCTCTACGACAAGAAGATCAGCAACATCCGTGACCTGCTGCCTACCCTGGAGCAAGTCGCCAAGGCCGGCCGTCCACTGCTGATCATTGCTGAAGAAGTCGAGGGCGAAGCCCTGGCAACTCTGGTCGTGAACACCCTGCGCGGCATCCTGAAGGTTGTGGCTGTGAAAGCCCCTGGCTTCGGCGACCGCCGCAAAGCCATGCTGGAAGACATCGCCTGCCTGACCGGCGGCAAGGTCATCGCTGAAGAAGTCGGCATGTCGCTCGAAAAAGTGACGCTGGCTGACCTCGGCCAGGCCAAGCGCATCGAAGTGGGCAAGGAAAACACCATCATCATCGACGGCTCCGGCGCCGCTGCCGACATCGAAGCACGCGTCAAGCAAGTGCGCGTCCAGATCGAAGAAGCGACCAGCGACTACGACCGTGAAAAACTGCAAGAGCGCGTGGCCAAGCTGGCCGGCGGTGTTGCCGTGATCAAGGTTGGCGCTGCCACCGAAGTCGAAATGAAGGAAAAGAAGGCCCGCGTGGAAGACGCACTGCACGCTACCCGCGCTGCCGTGGAAGAAGGCATTGTGGCCGGCGGCGGCGTGGCCCTGCTGCGCGCCAAGCAAGCTGCTGGCAAGATCGCCGGCGACAACCCTGACCAGGACGCCGGTATCAAGCTGGTGCTGCGCGCCATTGAAGCCCCCCTGCGCGAAATCGTTTACAACGCAGGCGGCGAAGCCTCTGTGGTGGTGAACGCGGTTCTGGCCGGCAAGGGCAACTACGGCTTCAATGCAGCCAACGACACCTACGGCGACATGATCGAAATGGGTATCCTGGATCCCACGAAGGTCACCCGCACCGCACTGCAGAACGCAGCCTCCGTCGCATCCCTGATGCTGACGACCGAAGCCATGATTGCCGAAGCTCCGAAGGAAGAATCCGGCGCCGGCGGCGGCATGCCAGGCGGCATGGGTGGAATGGGCGGCATGGGCGACATGGGCATGTAATGCCTGCCTGAGCTTCTCGCTCCAGCAAAAAAAGGGCCGCTTTCGCGGCCCTTTTTTATTGCCCGCTCACTTTGTACGAAAAACGTTTTCACACAGCAAGGCCTTTCGTCTGCGGCGCCACAGTCTCTTCACAAAAACGGCGAGGAAGATGCTGCACGTTGGCGCCTGCCGCTACCATGATTTCTCATGAGCCACCGGATGACTTCCCTCGCCCGTGCGATGGCGCGAAAACCGCCGGCACAAACAATGACGCCATAGCAACCCGAACACATCCTCGCACTGCACTCGCCCATGAATCCCTCCCAGAAACTATTCATAGCGGCCGCCCTGGCGGTTTCTTCCGTATACGGCTTTGCACAACAGGCGGGCACATGGTCCGTGTCGGCCGGCGTCACGCGGATTGCGCCTTCCGTGAACAGCGGCAGCCTTTCGGCGCCGTCCGGAACTGGCGTAATTCAGGACGCGAAAGTCGACGTCAGCAGCAGTTCCAGGTTAACGGCCGCCGTGAACTACATGGTCACCGATCACATCAGCTTGCACCTGCCGGTGGGTTTGGGCTTCAGGCATGACGTCAGCGGCGCAGGTGTGCTCGCTGGCGTTGGCACGGTGGCCGACACCCGGGCCTTGCCCATCACGCTGATCGCGCAATACCGGTTTCTTGATGCCGACGCCCGGTTTCGTCCTTACCTGGGTGCAGGCCTCTCCTACGTGAAGTTCTACAAGGAACGCGGCACAGCCCTGCTGACCGCGTTGACCAACCCAGGCGGCCCCGCCACAAGCGTATCTTTCAAGTCGAAATTTGCCCCCGCGTTGCAACTGGGTGGTATTTTCAACCTCGACAAAAAATGGTTTGTGGAAGCCAGCTATACCAAGACTTTCCTGAAAACCCGCGGCACGCTCAGTACCAACCAGACCATCGATGTGGGCCTTGACCCGGATTGCTTCACCTTGCAACTGGGGTACAAGTTTTAATTTCACGCCACAGGACCATCAGGATAACCGGCCAAAACGGTCGTCTGTCTGCCGCCTGAACTCGGTAGGCGTCATGCCCTTGATCTCCAGGAAACGCCGATTGAAGTTTGCGACATTGTTGAAACCGACCTGATAGCAGATGTCGGTGACGTTGTGGTCGGTCTGCATCAGCAGGTGGCAGGCGCTGTTGATGCGCACACGGTTGACGAAGTCGGTAAAGCTGTTGCCGGTGGAGCGCTGGAAGAAGCGGCTGAAGCGGCTCTCGCTCATGCCGAGCTCGGCTGCCACGACTGACATCGAGATCGGCTCCGCCATGTTGGCGGTAATGCGGTTGACGATGCCGTTGATCTGGTCAACCTGTGCGTCGCCATCGGCGCCCTGCGTGCCTTGCATCTGTACGCTCGACAGCAGCCGGTAGTCCGTCCATTGCGCCAGGTCGGCCATGAACTCAAAAAAGTGGCCGAGGCGGCGCACGCCGCGCGCGGCCTTGATGTTGTCCCAGTGCGTCTGCGCCTGCCGCGACATGCCGAAGAACTCGATACCATGGCGTGCCCGTTCGAGCAGCTGCATCACTTCGCGCAATTCAGGAATCCCGGTTGCCGCGCGCTCGATGGGCTCGTGATGGAACTGGATCACCCGGTCGCGTCCCGCGGCGCCGCCTTCGGGCACGTCAAGCGAAATCCAGTTGTGCGGCAGGCGCGGGCCGCACAACACCAGATGACCGGGCTGAAACGGTCCGATCCAGTCGCCGACAAACGCCTTGCCCGAGGTCTCGGTGATCAGGTGCAGTTCATACTCTTCATGAAAATGCCAGCGTACCAGCGGGCTCGGAAAGCCATGTGCAAGACAGCGCACCAGACCGGTTTCAGGTGACTCGTAACCCAGTGATGGGGAGCGCGCAATATCGCGCTCCAGTTCGGGTTGGCGCTGACGGGGGATCGGGCGTTTGGATGTAGACGTTGTCATGGCAGTCTGGGTCAGGACCGTGAAGCAACGGCCTCATTGTCCTCTCGCACGAGCGCGGCGTGAACGGCCTCCAGCGTGGGCGGATCGGCACCTTCGCGGGTGCAGTTCAGTGCGGCGGCCGTGGCGGCGAAGCGCATCACTGCGCGCCAGGCGTCGCCGCTCAGCTCGCCAAGCTGGGCCGGGTGTTCGACGCCATGCGCAAGCAGCGAGACTGAAAGCCCGGCCGTAAAAGTATCGCCCGCGCCGATGGTGTCGACCACCTCAACACGCGGTGCCGCCACAGTCAACGGCTCGTGCCCCGTGCGCCAAAGCGTGGCACCGCCAGCGCCATGCGTGACGATGACCGCTCGCGCACCGGCGTGCAGGCAATCCGCTGCCAGCGCATCGACAGGCCTGCCGGGCGCCAGCAGTCCGGCATCTTCGTCGCTGAGCTTGACCAGATCGGCCATCGCAAACCAGCTCACGACACGCGCACGGTAGGCTGCCATGTCGGAAATCAGGCTGGGCCGCACGTTGGGATCGAACACAATCACACGGCGCCCGGCATTGGCGGCCATCAGCCCGGTGATGCGCGTGGCAGCAGGTTCCTGCAGGAGCGCGATTGAGCCGAAATGCAGGAAGCGGCATTCCGCCGGCAACTGCGGCAGCGGCTCTGGCGCCCAGGTCGCATCGGCGCTGCCGTGCGTGTAGAAGGCATAGCGGTTGGTCTGTGGTGTGCGCTCAACGAAGGCCAGGGTCGACGGCGCGTGGCTACGCAGGATGAAACGGGTGTCCACGCCGTTGCGTTCGAGAAAACGCATCAAGCGTTCGCCGAACAGGTCGGTCGACAGTTGCGTGAGGAACCCGGTGGGCTGTCCGAGGCGCGCGCAGGCGACAGCCGTGTTGAGCGGCGAGCCGCCCTCGTGGCCCAGGAACGCCAGCGTGCCTGCCTCGCTGGCAGTGAAATCGATCAGGGCTTCGCCCGTGAGTGCAATGCGCATGGTTTCCGGATTGTCCTCTGTCAGGGCAAGGCGCGGGCGTCGGCCAGGAATCCGCGCTCGGCATCCAGCGTGGCGGGATGATCGAGCAATTCTGCAAAGAGACGCGGCGCAATCGTGATGGCGCCCACACCTAATCGAAGCAAGGAAAGATAGGCCTCGCGGGAGCGTATGCTGGCCACCAGAAGTCGGGTGCCGGACGAAGGCCGCTGCGCTACCAGCGCCTGCATCTGCGCGACCAGCGCCAGCCCGTCGACACCAGCATCCTCCAGCCGTCCCAGGTAGGGTGCCGCATAAGCCGCACCCAGTAGGGCGGCAAAGTGCGCCTGCTCGGGTGCGTAGACAGCCGTCCACGTGACCGGCACACCTTGCGCGACAAGCCGGGCGCCGGCATCGAAGCCCTGGCGCGTGGCGGGAATCTTCACGACCAGCTGGCCCTGGTCGAAGTGCCGCAACAGGTCCCGCGCATCTTCGAGCATGCCATCGACTTCGCTCGAATACACCTGCGCCTGCACCTGCCGCGCACCCAGTTCGATACAGCGCGCCAGGAGGCCGGGCACCGCGGCGCGCCAGACGCCCGCTCGCTGCAGCAGCGTGGGGTTGGTGGTTACGCCGTGCACCACCGGATGCGGCAGGCAGGCCTTCAGTTCGGCCAGATCGGCGCTGTCGAGGTACAGGTGGAAATCGTCGTTCATGCTCGCAAACGGAAAATCAGCTCATCACGTTGCCGCCATCGACATTCAGGGTCTGCGCCGTGATGTAACGCGCTTCGTCGCTTGCCAGAAATACCGCCGCTCCCGCGATGTCTGCCGGTACACCCATGCGGCCGAGCGGCACTTCGAGGCCCACGCGCCGCTTCTTTTCTCCCGGTGGCAACCCTTCTGCCCTGGCAAACAGGCTGTCGACATGGTCCCACATCGGCGTATCGACCACACCGGGTGCGATGCCGTTGATGCGAATGCCATGCGGCGCCATGGCCAATGCGGCACTCTGGGTGTAGCTGATGACCGCGGCCTTGGTGGCGCAGTAGTGCGACACCAGCGCTTCGCCGCGCCGCCCGGCCTGCGAGGCCATGTTGATGACCGACGCACCCTGCGTGCCAGCTTCGACCATGTGGCGAAGCACGGCCTGCATGACAAAGAACATGCCTTTCACATTGACGGCAAAGAGCTTGTCGAAAGATGCCTCGTCGCTGTCAAGCAAAGGCGCGAGGTCGAACACGGCCGCGTTGTTGAACAGGGTATGAATGGGGCCAAAAGCGGCCTGTGCCTGCGCCAGCAGGCGCGCAATCGCCTGCGCGTCCGTCACGTCCGCCGCGATGTAGGCCAGGCAGCCGGGATGACGTTTCTGCAGTGCCTGCACGGCTTCAGGCGTCGCCACTGCCCGGTCGACCACGCTGCAGTGCGCGCCCTCGGCGATGCAGGCTTCAGCCACCGCCAGACCGATGCCGCCACCGGCACCCGTCAGAAGCACATGATGGTTCTTCAGACGTTCGTTCATGTTTTTTTTACCCCTGAATTGACAAAACCGGCTACCCGCCCGATCGCTCCGCGCACGGCATCCGTCAGCCGCGTATCGCCTGCGGCACTCCCCCATAGCCCCGCGTCGGAGCACAGCGCGCGCACAGGATCGACAGCGTCGCAGATCGCGCGGGCCACGGCCTCGTCCATACCCTGGTCCTGATAGGCATAGGGCAGCGCTCCCCGGTGCCAGCGCCGCAGGAAAACAAGGAACAGCGCAGGCAGCATTGCGACGCTGTCGATGGGCTGTCCCGCGGCGAGCCGCTCCCGTACCGTGGGCGCGATAAACCCTGGAATCTTCGAGAAACCGTCCGCCGCCACGCGTTGGTTGGTGTCGCGGATCGCAGGGTTGCCAAAGCGCTCGAGCACCACATCGCGGTACGCCGCGAGGTCGATCGGCCCGGGAGTGTCGGGAGAACTCAGGCAGGGAATCACGTCGTCCGTCACATAGTCGTAGGCCATCTTCCGGATTGCCGCGTGGTGTGTTCCTTCGTGGATGAAATCCAGCCCGACCAATGTGCCGGCCCAGGCAATGCAGCTGTGCGTGGCGTTGAGGATGCGGATCTTGGCCTCCTCGTAAGGCTGCACCGATTCGACCAGTTCCACGCCCACACGGCCCCAGTCGGGTCGCCCGGCCGCGAAATTGTCTTCGATCACCCACTGGATGAAACTCTCGCCAGTGATCGCGGCCGCATCATCCCTCCCCGTGGCGGCCTTGACGCGAGCGCGCAGCTCGGGTGGCGGACGCGGCGTGATGCGGTCGACCATCGTGTTGGGACAGCGGGTGTTCCCCGCGACCCACGAAAGCAGCCCGGTATCGCCTGTGAGTTCAATGAATTCGCGCAACCCGGCATAGAAGCGGTCGCCGTTGTGGCGCAGGTTGTCGCAGTTGAGCAGGGTCACCGGGCCGGCCAGCGCCGCCTTGCGCGCGCGCAGGATCGCGCAGACGGCGCCGTAGATGGTCACGCCCTCCCCGCCCGCCTCGCCGCGGCGTGCACGCTCAAGGTCTGCTTCGAGATCATTGAAAGACAAGTCCAGCTTGCCTTTCGTGTCGAGGTAGTAGCCTGCCTCGGTCACGGTGAATGAAACGATGCGGGTGGACGGCGCCGCGCCGCGAGAGATCACCGCAGCCAGCGAGGCTTCCCAGGGAAGCACTTCGCGGATGGCCTCAACCTGTTCATAGCGGTACTCGCCGGCCGGCGATACGGTTTCCAGCGTGTAACGCCCGCCCTGTGCCTGCAAGGCCGCGACGACCTCGGCCATGTCGGGCCGGATGTTGGCGCCCACGATGGACCAACGGGTGTCGCCCGCATCGATAAGCCGCTGAAGATAAACGGCCTGGTGGGCTCGATGAAATGAACCCAGTCCAAGGTGAAGCACCGTGAATTCCGAAGGCGCCGGTGGCGTTTGCACAAGAAGCGCTGTTGCGAGAGTCAAGGGAATGTCCGAAAGGAAGAAGGAAGAAATCAGGCCGGAACCGCACGGCCTTCACGGTTGAACAGATGAAGCACCGAGGAGTCGAGCTCGACCGCCACATCGTCACCCGCATGAAGCGGTGTCCGCTCGTTCTGGCGCGCTATCAACGGTACGCCGCCGACGTCGACGTGAATCAGGGTATCGGCACCGAGTGCCTCGATCAGCTCCACGCGGCCTTGCACACCCAAAGCAGCGGCCTGCTTCGGATGCACGCGCAAGCCTTCCGGCCGGACGCCCAGGAAACCATCGCTCGGCAGGCGCCCGCCGGTGGCCGCCGAGAAGCTCGGAATGGCGCTCGCCGCCACCATGTTCATCGACGGCATACCGATGAACTGCGCGACAAACCGGTTCGCCGGGTGGTCGTAGAGTTCCAGCGGCGTGCCGACCTGCTCGATCAGTCCGTCCCTGAGCACCACTACGCGGTCGGCCAGCGTCATCGCCTCGACCTGGTCGTGCGTGACGTAAATGGTCGTCGCGCCGAGCGCGCGGTGCAGCTTGTGGATTTCGACGCGCGTGTTGCCGCGCAACGCGGCATCCAGGTTGGACAAGGGCTCGTCGAACAGGAACACCTTGGGTGCACGCACGATGGCGCGGCCAATCGCCACCCGCTGCCGCTGTCCGCCCGACAGGTCTTTCGGTGTGCGGCCCAGGTACTGGGTGAGGTTGAGCGTTTTGGCCGCGTACTCGACCTTGGCCTGGATCTCGTCCTTCGGCACGCCCGCAAGCTTGAGCGCAAAGGACATGTTGTCGTACACACTCATGTGCGGGTAGAGCGCGTAGCTCTGGAACACCATCGCCAGGTCACGCTTGCCCGAAGGCGTCCAGGTGATGTCTTTGCCGTCCAGCAGCAAGTTGCCTTTGGTGATGGGCTCAAGCCCCGCGATGAGGCGCAGCAGTGTCGATTTTCCGCAACCCGAAGGGCCGACAAAGACGATGAACTCGCCCTTGTTGATTTCAAGATCAACACCGCGGATGATTTGGGTTTCCCCGAAGCTTTTCTCGATGTTCTTGAGTTCCAGATAAGCCATAAGTCAATTCCTTTCACTTCACCGCACCGAATGTGAGGCCTTGCACCAGCTGTTTCTGGCTGAACCAGCCGAACACGACGATGGGTGCGATCGCCATCAGCGAGGCGGCTGACAATTTGGCCCAGAACAGACCTTCAGGGCTGGAGTACGATGCGATCAATGTCGCCAGCGTGCCGGCCTTGGCCGAACTGAGGTTGAGCGCCCAGAAGGCCTCGTTCCAGCTCAGCACCAGGCACAGCAGGCCGGTCGAAGCGAGACCGCCCACCGACAGCGGCAGCACCACATGGCGGAATTCGGTCCAGAGGCTCGCACCGTCCATGCGTGCGGCTTCCAGGATTTCGTTGGGAATGTCCTTGTAGGCGCTGTAGAGCATCCACACCATGATCGGCAGGTTCGCCAGCGTGAACACGATGGTCAGCGCGGTGAGCGAATCCAGCAGGCCCGCGGTCTGCGCGAGAACATAGATCGGCACCAGCGCACCCACCGCCGGCATCATCTTGGTGGAAAGCATCCACATCAGGATGTCGCGTGTCCTCTTCGTACGGAAGAAGGCCATCGAGTACGCGGCGGGTGCCGCGATCAACAGGCCGATGAGGGTTGAGCCCAGGCTGGTGATGAGCGAGTTGCGCGCATACAGCAAATAGTCACTGCGGCGCTGCACTTCGCTGAAGTTGTCGAGCGTGGGCTCGAAAATAAAGAGCGGCGGCACATGAATCGCCTGCAGCTCGGTCTTGAAGGCCGTGAGAAACAGCCAGCCGAGCGGGAAAAACAGCAGCAGCGCCACGGCCCAGGCACCCACAGTGCGCAGCAGTAGCGGAAGAAAATTACTGGGTTGCATAATCGTTCCTTCAGTCGAGGTTCTTGCCGACGATGCGGATGAGGAACACCGCAACGATGTTGGCCACCACCACCGCAAACAAAGCACCTGCCGATGCCACGCCCACGTCAAAGTTCATCAGCGACTGCTTGAAGATCATGTAGGTTAGATTGGTGCTCTCGTTGCCCGGGCCGCCATTGGTGGTGATGGCGATCTCGGCGAACACGCTGAGCAGAAAGATCATTTCGATCATGATCACCACCGCCATCGGCCGGCCGAGATGCGGAATGATGAGATAGAAGAAGCGCTGAAACGAACTTGCACCGTCCATGCGCGCCGCTTCCATCTGCTCGCGGTCGAGCGACTGCAGCGAGGTAATGAAGATCAGGCAGGCAAAGGGCAGCCACTGCCAGGCCACCATGATGATCACCGACAACAGCGGCACATCGGTGAGCCAGTCGACCGGTTGCGCGCCGAAAAAACGCCAGAGGTCGGCAAGCACGCCGTAAATCGGGTTCATCATCATGTGCTTCCACAGCAGCGCGTTCACTGCGGGCATGACGAAGAACGGCGAGATAAGCAGCACGCGCACAATGCCTCGCCCCGGAAAGGGCTCGTTCACCAGCAGCGCGAGCAGCACACCGAACACCACCGTGATGACGATCACGCTGCCGATGAGCAGCAGCGTGTTCCAGGTCGCAGGCCAGAAGTCCGGATCGGTGATGAAGTACTGGAAATTCTCGATGCCGATGAACGGATGCTCGCCGGGTTGCATGAGGTTGTAGCTCACGAACGAGAAGTACAGGGTCATCACGAGCGGCACGATCATCCAGAGGAAGAGCGTGAGCACTGCGGGCGCCATGAGCGCGCGTGGCAGGAGGCGGTTCATGTTGTGGGTCCCGGGGCATCAGGGCAGAACTGCCGCGGATCCGGCTTTACCGGTCCGCGGGCAGGGCATGCAGCCTGAGGGTTTACTTGTAATACCCGGCCTTCTTCATCTCGCGCTCGGCCGCCGTCTGTGATGTCTTCAGGGCCTGGTCCACCGTGACCTTGCCCGACAGCGCCGCACTCATCTGCTGGCCCACCGCCACGCCGATGGCCTGGAACTCGGGAATCGCCGCGTACTGCACGCCGACGTAGGGCGACTTGGGCAGCGTGCTGTCGCTCAGATTGGCGCTGTCGATGGCTTTCTTCTCGGCGGCAGCGAACTTCGCAACCTTCTGGAACTCGGGGTTTGCGTAGGTCGACTTGCGCGTGCCGGTGGGTACCGTCCCCCAGCCATGTTCTTTGGCGACCAGATTGATGTACTCCCTGGAGGTAGCCCACTTCACGAAGGTCTGGGCAGCGGCGCCCTTGGTCGAGCTGGCCGGAATGGCCAGGTTCCAGGTCCACAGCCAGTTGGCGCCTTTGGGCGTGACGGCAACAGGGGCCTGGGCAAAGGCCACCTTGTCGGCCACCTTCGACTGCTTCGGATCGCTGATGAACGAGGCGGCGATGGTTGCATCCACCCACATGCCGCACTTGCCTTCGTTGAAGAGTGCGAGGTTTTCGTTGAAGCTGTTGGCCGAGGCGCCGGGCGGGCCGTAGGCTTTCATCAGGTCCACGTAGAAGCCGATCGCGTCCTTCCAGGGCTTGGTGTCGATCTGCGGCTTCCACTGCATGTCGAACCACTGGCCGCCGTTGGTGTTGACCAGCGTGGTCAGAAAGGCCATGTTGTCGCCCCAGCCCGGCTTGCCGCGCAGGCACATGCCGTACACCCCGGCTTTCGGATCGTGGATCTTGCCGGCCAGTTCCTTCACCTGTGTCCAGGTGGGCTGCTCAGGCATCTTGAAGCCGACCTTGTCGGCGAGGTCCTTGCGGTACATGAGCATCGAGCTCTCGCCATAGAACGGCGCGGCATAGAGCTTGCCTTCATGCGACAGGCCGGCGCGGATGGCGGGCAACAGGTCGTCGACGTCATAGGCGGCATCGGTGGCAATGGGCTGCAACCAGCCCTTCTTCGACCAGATCGGCGCTTCGTACAGGCCGATGGTCATCACGTCGAACTGCCCGCCCTTGGTGGCGATGTCGGTGGTGACGCGCTGGCGCAGCGTGCCTTCTTCGAGCGTGACCCATTTGAGCTTGATGTCAGGATGGGCCTTCTCGAAAACCGGCGTGAGCTTCTGCATTTCGATCATGTGGCCGTTATTCACCGTCGCCACCACGAGTTCGGTCACGGCATGGGCCATGCCGGCGCCTGAGAGTGCAAGCACCAGGCCTGCCTGGATAAAACGCTTCATAGGGTGTCTCCTTCGTTATGTCAGTCGAAACGGCCGCTTTGCCGTTCACTGCATTTTGAAGAAAGGTCCTTGCGGGTTTGATACCAGATCAGGGAATTTCAATACTTTGTTGCATTGAAGGAGTGGTAATTTCCCTAAATTCCGCATCATTAGATGCAACAAATTGTCAAGACCGACGTGACGCGCTCCTCCAATCCAAGTCGTCAGCCTGGGTCGTTTGCACCAACGGACAGAGAAATCAGATCGGGCGGCATCAACACGCCGACCGGTCGCGGCGCTATTTGCGCGCGACAGCCGATGCCGGCACCAGCTTGAGTGGCCCGTAGAAGGCCTGCAGCTGACCCTCGTTCTTTTCGCCTTCGGTGAAGACGGCGAAGCTCAGCAAGGCACCCGGATCTTCGCCAAAGGCCTTGCGGTAGTCGGCGCGGATGTCACGCTCGTAGCTGCGCCATTCGTTGTAGCCGTGGTCGCCCGAATCGACAATGATCTTGCGGATACGGTCGGTGCGGTCGTTGACGACGACTTCGCCCGGCCGGTTGACGCGCGACCACGAATAAACCAGCGTCGCGAACGGCATTTCTTCGCCGGTCAGCAGCCGGCTCAACTCGGACAGCAGGGAATTTTTCATCGACAGCCGCGAGCGGTCACCTTCGAACGCGAGCACCACCCGCACCGGCACATCCTCGAGTTGCGGCAGCGCGAGGTTGGCACCCGCACCGGCGTACGGCACGTTCCAGGAAAAGCGCACGAGCCCTAGCTGGTCGGGCTCGATGCGGTGGCGATGGCGCAGGATGCTGCCGGACGCCTCGACCTTTGCGAGCACCGCGTCGCGACCTTCATGACGCACATAGCTGTAGCTGGCCGGCTGCTTGCCGGGCACGCGGAAGATTTCCCACTTGAGGTCGTCCGGTTTGAGCTCGCCAGCCTTGGGCGGGGCCGACATCTCGGCCCAGGCGGTACCCGTGACCCCCTCCGCCGGGCCCAGCGTGCCGCCGCGGCTGACCGGCTCATCGACATCAGTGTCCTCGTCAGGAGCTGAGCGTGTCGCGCAGCCGGAGACCAGAGCCAGCGTGAGAAACGCTGCGGCGAACATCGAAAAACGGGGGGAAAGGCGGCGAAGCGGAAGGGAAAAAGACATGATGCGAAGCCATCGAAAAATCGGCGATGTGGCAAGTTGACCACGGAAGCGCGCGCTCCCGCAATGGAAAAACGCACACTTTTGCGGTATTCAGCCGGCAATTTTGCGCAGCAGGCCGGCGGTCGAGCCATCAAGGCCGGATATGTCCCCGCTGCGCAGGCGTGGCTCGATGTCTTTGGCCAGCACCTTGCCGAGCTCGACGCCCCACTGGTCAAAACTGTTGATGCCCCAGATCGCACCGCTGACAAACACACGGTGCTCCTGCAGGGCAATCAGCGCGCCCAGGCTGGCTGGTGTAAGCCGCTCAAGCAACAGGAAAGTACTGGGACGGTTGCCAGGGAAATGCCTGTGGCCGCCCGGAAACATGGGGCCCCCACGCTCACCCACTGCGTGTGGCTCGCTGCCCCCCGAGGGGGCTGCGTCGCCTTGGGGCGGCCCGGCGGCGTCGCTCTTGCCCTGCATGAGGGCCTGCGCCTGGGCCAGGACGTTGGCCAGCAATTTGGCGTGATGCCCCGGCAAGTCATGCGGCGCGTGCGCGGCTGTCTTGACCGCCACAAACTCGACCGGCACCACCGACGTCCCCTGGTGCAGCATCTGGAAGTAAGCGTGCTGGCCGTTGGTGCCCGGTTCGCCCCACAGCACCGGCGACGTTTCAAACGGCAAGGCCTTGCCATCCGCATCCACACGCTTGCCGTTGCTCTCCATCTCGAGCTGCTGCAGGTAGGCCGGCAGGCGGCGCAGGGCGCTGCTGTAGGGCGCGATGCTGCGGCTGGTAAAGCCGTGAAAGTTGCGGTACCAGACATCGAGCAGGCCCAGGCGCACCGGCAGGTTGCGCTCCAGCGGTGCGGTGCGAAAGTGCTCGTCCATGGCGTGCGCGCCGGCCAGCAGCTCGCGAAAGCCGGCTGCGCCAATGGCGATGGCCACCGGCAAGCCGATGGCCGACCACAGCGAATAACGCCCGCCCACCCAGTCCCAGAAACCAAAGGTGGTGCTGATGCCGAATTCGTTGGCTGCCGCGACATTGGTCGTCAGTGCGGCGAAATGCCGGCTGATGTCGCGTCCGCCCTGTGCCTCAAACCAGCGCCGGGCCGAATGCGCATTGGTCATGGTCTCGGTGGTGGTGAAGGTTTTGGACGCGATCAGGAACAGCGTGCTTTGCGGCTTGAGCCCCTTGAGCACGGTAGCCAGCTCGTCCCCATCCACATTGGAGACAAAGTGAACGCGCTTGCCCGTGGCGGCGAATTCGCCGAGCGCCAGCACCGCCATTTGGGGCCCCAGGTCGGAGCCGCCTATGCCGATATTGACAACATCGGTGATGGCGGCATCCGCGCGCACCTGTTCGGCATAAGCGAGCATGGCGTCCAGCGTGGTGTGAACCTGGGTCAACTCGGTTGCTATATTTTTAATAGCTGCCGGCGCAACACCATCCTGGGCTACAGTCGGATTTCGCAGTAAAAAATGCATCACGGCGCGCTTTTCGGTGCCGTTGATCAGTTCCCCGGCGAACATGGCGTTGCGGTGCTGCTCCAGCCCGCACGCGCGCGCAAGGTCAAACAACAAAGCCTGGCTGCCGGTGTCGATCAGGTTTTTGGAAAGGTCCGCAAAAACGTGTGGTGCATCCTGGCTGAAGCTGGTGAAGCGATCCGGATCGGCAGCAAATGCAGCCTTCAGGTCGAAATCTTTGCCGGAAGCGGCATACAGCGCCCGCAGCGCAGGCCATGCGGAAGTCTGGTCGCAACGCAGTCGGTTCATGACGTGTCCTGTGCGGGAGGTTATGCGGCCAGCATCAGCTGCTCAAGTTTCACGGCATCGGCCGCGAAAGCGCGAATGCCTTCGGCCAGCTTCTCGGTGGCCATGGCGTCTTCGTTGAGCGCGTAACGGAATCCGGCTTCGTCAAAGTTCACTGGGGGCAAATCCAGCGCCGCTGCGGCTTTGGCATCGAGTGCGCGCGGCAGCGCGGTATCGCTGGCGGCAAGCTGGGCCAGCAGTTCCGGGCTGATGGTCAGGAGGTCGCAGCCGGCGAGTGCAGTGATCTGGCCCACGTTGCGAAAGCTCGCGCCCATCACCTCGGTGGCAATGCCGAAGTGCTTGTAATGGTTGTAGATCTCGCGCACCGACTTCACGCCGGGATCATTGGCGCCGGCCATGGCGGCTTCGTCCCAGGCGGCGCCGGCAGATTTTTTGTACCAGTCGTAGATACGGCCGACAAACGGCGAGATCAACTGAACCTTGGCCTGGCCGCAGGCGATGGCCTGGCAGAACGAAAACAGCAGCGTGAGGTTGGTGTGGATGCCGCGCTGTTCCAGCTTTTCGGCCGCCTGTATGCCTTCCCAGGTGGCAGCGACCTTGATCAGCACGCGGTCAATGTGAATGCCTTCAGCCTGGTAGAGCTCGATGATGCGCTCGCCGCGCGTATACGTTGCGTTGGCGTCAAAGCTCAGGCGGGCATCAACCTCCGTCGAGACTCGGCCCGGAATGATGGAAAGGATTTCGCAGCCAAAACGCACCAGCAGACGGTCCATGACTTCGTCAAGCGCCCGGCCCTTGAAGCGGCTCACGGTGTCCTTCAACAGCGGCTGGTAATCAGCCTTCTGCACCGCCTTGAGGATCAGCGACGGATTGGTGGTGGCGTCCTGCGGCTTGAACTGCCCCAGTTGCTTGAAGTCACCGGTGTCAGCGACTACGGTGGTGAACTGTTTCAGGGCGTCAAGTTGGGTCATGGCTGGGTGGCTGGTCAAAACGCGGAGTGGTCCGGATGAAACACCGCGCGGTGCCTGGGTGCAGGCATTTCACGGGTTCGATGTCGAGTTACCATTATGCCCATAGAATATGAAACTTTATTACCAAGACAATTTTTTACCATGAGTTTTGACCTCATCCTGTTTGGCGGCACCGGCGACCTGGTGTGGCGCAAGATCATGCCGGCCCTGTTCCAGGCCTTCCGCCACGGCTCGTTGCCGGAGGGCGGGCGCATTGTGGGCGTGGCGCGCGACGATTTGTCGGACGACCAGTACCGCGCGCTGATCAAGTCCCGGTTTGACAATGTCGAGCTGGCCAAGCGGCCGAGCGAAGAGGAGTTCTCGCGCTTCGCGGCGATGTTGGGCTACCTGCGCATGGACTTGTCCAACCCGGCCGACTATGCCGCACTGGCTGCGAAACTGCAGCAGCGGCCCGCCGACGTGGTGGTGATGTACGTGGCCACCGCGCCCAGCCTCTTCACCACGGTCTGCGAGCAGATCGCCGCCGCGGGCCTGAACGGCCCTCAGACGCGCGTGGTGCTCGAAAAGCCGCTGGGCCACGACCTGGCCTCCAACCGCGCCATCAACAAGACGGTACGCAGTGTTTTGAGCGAGCAGCAGATCTTTCGCATCGACCACTACCTGGGCAAGCCCTCGGTGCAAAACCTGTTTGCGCTGCGCTTTGGCAATTCGCTGTTTGAACCGCTGTGGCGCCGCGAAACCATTGCCAACATCCAGATCACCATCGCCGAAGACCTGGGCGTGGAAAAGCGTGGTGCGTTTTACGACAGCACCGGCGCGCTGCGCGACATGGTGCAAAACCATGCGCTGCAGCTGCTGTGTGCCATCGGCATGGAGCCACCCATCAACTCGCACGCCGATGCCATCCGCGACGAGAAACTCAAGGTATTGCGATCGCTGAAAGCCTGGACGCCTGAAACGCTGAGCCAGCATGTGGTGCGCGGCCAGTACGCGGCCGGCAACATCGACGGCGAGGCCGTGCCCGGCTACCGCGACGAAAAAGGCGTACCCCCTGACAGCAGAACCGAAACCTTTGTGGCCCTGCGCACCGAGATCGCCAACTGGCGCTGGGCCGGTGTGCCGTTTTACATCCGCACCGGCAAGCGTCTGGCCGGCCGGGACGCGCACATCGAGGTGAACTTTCGCCCCGCGCCGCACGCGATTTTCAAGTCGGCGCTGGCCGGCTCCAATGTGGCCAACCGGCTGGTGATCAACCTGCAACCCAAGGACGGCCTGGAGCTGCACCTGCTTGCGCAGGGTGCCGACCAGCGCACGGGGGGCCGCGGCACGCCTTCACTGGCGCCGGTGCAGCTGGACCTGGATTTCGACAAACGCTTCGGCTCCGAGCGCGTGGGCGCTTATGAACGGTTGCTGCTGGATGTGATCGACGGGCGCTTGAATCTTTTCGTGCGCAGCGACGAGCAGGAAGAAGCCTGGCGCTGGGTCGAACCCATCATGGACAGCTGGAGCAACCAGGCGAGTGCGCCACGGCCTTATGCCGCCGGCACCTGGGGGCCTAGCGCTGCGAGCGCGATGATTGCCAGAGACGGCTATTGCTGGTCAGAGGAATGTTAGCCCCCACGGTCACTCACTTCGTGTGTTCCCTGCCCCCCGAGGGGGCCGCCCGCCTGCGGCCCGGCAAAGCCGGTTCCGCGGCTCATGCTGGTTGGAGCAAACGCCACGCGCCACTGGAGACATAGCCAATGCTCGACCGAATCAAGGCGTCCCTTCCCTCTCTTGCACCCGCCGAACAGCGCGTGGGCCGGTTGGTGCTGGCCGACCCGCGGGCATTTGCCAATTTGCCGATCACGGAGCTGGCGAGCCGCTCGCATGTGAGCAAGCCGACAGTGGTGCGGTTTTGCCGCAGCATGGGCTATGACGGGCTGTCGGACTTCAAGCTCAAGCTGGCGGGCAGCGTGAGTGAGGGCGTACCTTTCATCCACCGCAGCGTGGACGCGGACGACAAGACCGGCGACGTGATGGTCAAGGTGATCGACAACACGGTAGCGGCGTTTTTGAAATACCGCAACGATGCGAGTTCCGTAGCCGTTGAGCGGGCCGCCGACGCGTTGCTGGCCACGTACAACACCGGCAAGCGGATTGAGTTCTTCGGCGTGGGCAACTCGGGCATCGTGGCGCAGGATGCGCAGCACAAGTTTTTCCGCCTGGGCATCACCAGCATCGCCTACAGCGACGGCCACATGCAGGTGATGAGCGCCTCGCTGCTGGGGCCGGGCGATTGCGTGGTGGTGATTTCCAACTCTGGCCGCACGCGCGATTTGATGGACGCCTGCGACATCGCCCGCAAGAACGGCGCGACCACGATCGTCATCACCGTCACCGGTTCGCCGTTGGCCGCAGCCGGCAACATCCACCTGGCAGCCGATCACCCCGAGGGCTACGACCGCTACAGCCCCATGGTGTCGCGCCTGATGCATCTGATGATCATCGACATCCTGGCAACCTGTGTGGCACTGCGCATCGGCAGCAAGCTGCAACCGTTGCTTAAGGAAATGAAAAACAACCTGCGTAACAAGCGTTATGCCTGAGACGGGCACAGACAGGTGAGGCGCAGACGTGGCCTGCGTCGTTCCGCCTGTGATAGCGGCCCCTTGGAGTATCAAGAAGAATTTGCCCGCAGCCCATAAGGGGTGTGCGCAAGCAGCTATTAAATTAATAGCAAATCAGCGCAGCGGCAGCGAGCGTTCGACAATTCCTGCAAACAGCGCCGAGCCCAGCGGCAGCACGCTGTCATTGAAGTCATAGCAGCTGTTGTGCAAAAAGCGGCTGCCCACGCCGCCCACGGTTCCGCCTTTGCCATCGGGCAACTGCTCGCCCTGGCCCAGGCGCAAGTAGGCACCCGGCTTGACCCTGAGCATGAAGGAAAAGTCTTCGGAGCCCATGCTGGGCTCAAGGTTGCGCACAACGTTCTCTGCACCCACGAGCTGTTCGGCGACGCTGGTGGCCAGCTCGTATTCGACCGGTGAGTTGATGGTGGCCGGGTAGATCCGTTCGTACTTGACGGTGGCCGTGGCGCCAAAGCCCTGTGCCACGGCGGCACACAACTCCTTGAGGCGCCGCTCGACCAGGTCCTGCACTTCCGGTTTGAAGGTGCGTACCGTGCCGACCAGTGTGGCATTGCCAGGCACCACACTCATCGCGCCCAGGTCGCCTGCCTGGACGGCGCAAATGCTGATCACGGCGTTGTCCATGGCCTTGACGTTGCGCGAGACGATGCCTTGCACCGCTGTGATGATGTGAGCGGCCACCAGCACCGGATCGACCGTGAGATAGGCGTGTGCCCCGTGGCCACCCTTGCCGGTAATCTCGATGGTGATGCGGTCGGCCGCGGCCATCATGGGGCCGGGATTGATCCCGATGGTGCCAGGCTGCATCGCGGGCCAGTTGTGCATGGCGTAAATGGCCTGCACGGGAAAACGCTCGAACAAGCCGTCCTTGATCATCGCATCGGCCCCGCCACGGCCTTCTTCCGCGGGCTGGAAAACCAGCACCGCATCGCCGGCAAAATTGCGGGTCTCTGCGAGGTAACGGGCGGCGCCTACCAGCATGGTGGTATGCCCGTCATGCCCGCAACCGTGCATCAACCCGGCCTTGGCGGACTTCCAGCCAAACTCGTTGTGCTCTGTCATGGGAAGCGCGTCCATGTCAGCGCGCAATCCGATCATGGGCTTAAAACCAGGTTGACCGGAAGCCTTGACTGGCTGCTGACCTCTGATGACAGCCACAACACCTGTTTTACCGACACCGGTGTGCACCTCGTCTACGCCACATAACTTGAGCGCATGCACTACCCGGCTGGAGGTGTAAACCTCTTCAAACCCGAGTTCCGGGTGGGCATGCAGGTCGCGCCGGAAGGCGGTCAGTTCGGGGTGGTACTGCGCTATTTGCGCAAAGGCCCGGCCGGAGGCGCGAAGCGGCGAGGGGCGGTCGGGGTTTGCAATATCTCCCGCTGCGGCGGGCTGAATGGATGAAGCACTTGGAAGGTTTGCCGGAGCGCGCATGTCAGTGGAGTCCCGAGTTCAGCAGGTTAAATACTAGTCCTGAAGGGACAGCGGTGCAAATCCAGGGGTTTGTGAAACCTGCAGCAATTCCGGGGCCAGTGCCGGCGTGGCCACGATGCTTGCGGTTTTGTTTTTGAGGCTGACGGGGCCATACCAGGCCTTGGTGATTTGGCGCGTGTTGTCGCTGTCAGTCATGATGGCGACACCGACCAAAGCGCCGGGCGGCTCGCCGAAGGCCTTTTGGTAGTCGGCACGAATGTCGCGCTGGTAGTCGAGCCAGCGATCAAGGCGGCCGGGACCGGATTCGATCACCACTTTGCGGATTCGGTCGGTCCGTGTATTGATGATCACGCTTTCTGGCGCGCTGTGAGAGCCCCAGACATACATGAGCGTCGCGTATGGTAGCGGCTCGCCTGTCAGTGCCAATGCAAGCTCTGAAAGCATGGCGTTCTTGGCCGAAAACTTCGACCTGTCACCTTCAAAGGCCAGGACCACACGCACGGGTGAATCATCGCTGTCGCGTTGCGTCATGTCCGCACCCACAATCATCTTCGGTACCTTCCAGGAAAAGCCCAGGGTTCCAAGTTCTGCAGACTCTACACGCAGGTTCTGCCGCAGCATGCTGGCGGCGCTGTCGGATTCACCAAGAACGGCATTGCGCCCGTCCAGGCGAATGGCACGGTAACGTGTCGACTTCTTGCCCGGGAAAGTGCAGTGCTGCCACTTAACGGTATCTGCATCAGTGCTTGTAGACGATGCAGAAGTCCAGTCGACATTCGTGCTGGCTATAGGGGCGGAAGTCCCGAACCCCGCGCAGCCAGCGGCAAGAAACAGGTAGCCGGCAGCCAGCAAGCGCAACGTGCGAACGAAGAAACGGTGATGTGTCAGTGGCATTGAACGTGGGGGAACAGCAATGAACCTGGTCAGTTGCGTCTTGTCTAAATATCAAGACCTTGGTATCTAACGCGGCAGATGCGAAAAAGTTTCACAAATTCCAACGACTCACAACATCAAGCGGCAGTTCGTACATTTTTTCACGAAAAAAGCCGCCCCGGGTTACCCCGAGACGGCTTTTAGATTCTCATCAAAAACTGGCTTAAGCCAGCTTCAGATTAGAACGTGTGGCGAACACCAGTGGCCAGCAGCGAACGCTTGCTGGTGGTAGCGGCATTCACGCCAGACTCAACCTTGGTGTTGATGTAGCCAGCGTACAGGGTCGTGCGCTTGGACAGATCGTACGTACCGAGCAGGCTGTAGCCCTTACCCTTGTTGGTAGAACCGCCGCCTTCGCTCTTGGCGCGCTCGTAGCCAATGGCCACGGTTGCTGCACCGAAGGGAGCGCTCAGGCCGATTTGGTACTCTTTGTCTTTGAGCGTGTTGTTCTTGGCGGTGTTGTAGCTACCCACCAGCTTGACAACGCCGAAGTCGTAGGTTGCGCCGAGCAGGTTGTACTTGCGCGAGTCAGCAGCAGCGGCGCCAACACCTGCCGCGTTAGCAGCACCGGTTGCACCGGAGAACATGGTGGAACCAACTGATTCTTTTTCACGCTGGTATGCGTAACCGACCAGCAGAGGGCCGTTAGCGTACTTCAGCTGGATGCTGGAGCTGTTGGAAGCAGAAGCGGTAGCCGTCTTGTCTTCGCCAAAACCATAAACCACCGAGCCGCTGAAGCCGCCGAAATCGGGCGAGTCGTAACGCACGGAATTGTTAACACGGTTGCTGTAGTCTTGAATGCCCGTGCCCCACACAGTGCCGGTCTGGGCAAAGGTGTTGGAGTCATAGGTATTGTTGGTAGCGCCGCGGAGCGAGTCATAAGCGCTGTACTGACGGCCCAGGCGAACTTCGCCGAAGGAGCCCTTCAGGCCAACAGTTGCCACGCGACCAAACAGGGTGCTGGCTGCGCCGGCAGCGGAACCACCAGCGTTGTTTGCGGATGCGCCGGTAGAAATGTCAAAACCGCTTTCCAGCGTGAACACTGCAGCCAAACCGCCGCCCAGATCTTCGCTACCACGCAGGCCCCAACGCGAGCTGCTCAAGCCGCTGCCATTGATCTGGCCTTGGCTAACTTTGGTTTCGGTACCAGCGGTAGACACTTTGGTAACGTTTTGGCCGATGTAGGCATCAGCAACGCCGTACAGGGTCACGGAGGATTGGGCATGCGCGACGCCAGCGGTTGCAGCGAGTGCAGCCAGGGCGATAAGAGTCTTTTTCATTGAGAGTTTCTCCAAGGTTAAACATAGGGCTCCGGCACGGGGACCATTTCAGACTTACGCCTTCATGGCACCACCAGAGACCCGGGCCAACCCCCGTTTCGGGAAGTTGGGTCTATTGCACCAGACTGGGCTTCAATTCGCAAAGGAATGCCCGAAAAAACAGTCAAGCCGTTGTGCTCAAGCCACAAATGGACGGTGACCCGTGGAAAAGAAACAACGCCAGCGAAAACCCGGGATTTCTGCTTGCCAGAACCTGGTTTTTTAGCCCGATTTCAGTCGACCCAAAAAAAAAGCCGTTTCACTGAAACGGCTTTTGATAAAACCCAGGCAAGCCCGGGTTTAGATCCAAACTGGATTAGAACGTGTGGCGAACGCCAACACCGTAGGTGCTGGTCTTGCGATCAGTCACACCAGCGCCGGTTTCCTTGCCGCTCTGAACACCAGCGTACAGGTTCGTACGCTTGGAGAGGGCATACAGACCAGCCAGGCTATAGCCGGTACGCTTCAGCTCGGAAGCACCAGCTGGGCGGGTGCTCTTGGAGCGGGCATAACCGCCGGACAGGGTGAACGTGCTGTTGACAGGGAAGTCAAGGCCAATTTGGTACTCGGTCGCTTTGTCCTGTGCCAAACCGGTCACGGGGGTGGTGCCGTTCTTCACAGTACCGTAAGCGCCGAGCAGCTTGACCACGCCGAAGTCATACGAACCATTCAACTGCGTGTACTTGATGGCAGTGCTGGCACCAGTGGCTTTTTCGGTCTGATAGGCCAAAGAAGCACCGATGGGGCCGTTTGCATAAGCAACGTTAAAGCTGGCGATCTTGCCGGCGCTGACAGTCGCGGTTTTGTTTTCGCCGAAGCTGTACATCGCAGCAGCAGAGAAACCAGCCAGGTCTGGGGTCTGGTAATAGATCGAGTTGCCAGGACGGTCCTGGTAGCTGTTGCTGGCCCACACGCTGGTGGAAGGCGCAAACAGGAGCGAGTCGAAGCCAGCGGCGCCGGAACCCTTGACCATGTCGTACGGGGTCCACATTTTGCCGAGCTTCAATTCACCGAAGCCACCAGAAAGGCCAACCCAGGACTGACGACCAAAGATTGCATTGGAGGTCGCGCCGGTATAGGGGTTGGTGTAGTTGTTTGCAGCACCGGTGCTGGGGTCAAAGCCGGCTTCCAGCAGGAAGTTGGCTTTCAGGCCGCCACCGAGGTCCTCAGAACCCTTCAGGCCGAAACGGCTGGTCTGCAGACCACCGCCGCTACCGGAAAAAGGATGGGCAACGTTCACGCCGGACTGGCTGACGCCGTTGTCCTTGACGGTACCAACCCAAGCGTCCACGAGTCCATAAACGGTCACGGTGGACTGGGCAGAAGCCATGCCGGAAACGGCCAGCACGGCCAAAGCAACTAGGCTTTTCTTCATCATTAGAAAATCTCCAAAAGGTGGAAAACAAACACTGCTACGAAACAAACATTTATAAGGGCTCAGTGACTACCCTTAGGCCAATTTAACCAAAGAGTCACAAATCACACAAAGCCTTATCTCTACTATTAGCAACGTTCATACCCGAATTGTTGGCCCCTAACAACGCATTGCATTTGCGCACGCTGGAGGTGCGCGCACGGATGCGCCGGCCGAACGAAGCCGTACGAGGGAAGTTTGCAGGTAGCCGGGGCAGACTGCCCCAAAGCAGGGCACCCGCCCCCAGATGCCCTGCCTTGGTGAAAAACACAGACCCAAGTCGTTTTCTATCTCCAGGAAGCGTTATGGCTAAAAAAAATCGAGCAAGAAGGGGGACAGGCTGGCGTAGTGCGGCATGAACCGTTGTAAACGCGAGTCACTCTGCTGCCGCCAACCCGCCAGTCGCCCCGGATTAGAGGTCAAACCCTAGCCACCGGTTGCGCATGGCTGCGTCGTTCTCCAGCCTCGCTTAAAACGATCTTCAGCATCAGAATTTGAGAGGGGAAACACAATTTCCTGGCAACCTCCCAAGGTTTGCCGCCAGCATCAGCCGGGGCAAGAAAACATCGGGTTTTCCCCTGTCGCAAAAGTGATACCCCCCGTATTGCCTCTCTTTACGGGCCGCCGCATCCCCACTAATCTTTGCTCCATCGAGTCAAGCCGGTGTGTGCATTTACGGCAATGACTGCGAAGGTTTTCCCTCAATTAAAACTCTCTGGAGACTCCATGAAAAAACTGACCCTCGTTGCAACTGCGATCATGGGACTGCTGTCCACTTCCGCCGCCATGGCACAAAGCACCGTAACCGTGTATGGCATTGTTGATGGCGGCGTCAACCATGTCACCGGCCTGCGAAGCGGATCGATCACCCACATTGCCAGCGGCATCATGGAGGGGTCACGCTTCGGCCTGCGCGGCACCGAAGACATCGGCGGCGGCTACAAGGCCATTTTTACGCTTGAGAACCGTTTTGAAGTCGACACGGGAGCCATGTCGAACTCAGCAGCCTCGGGGACTCAAATGCCCGATCGCATGTCTACCGCCGCAGGACTTGGCTTGAGCACGCTCCCTATTCCGGCGGCCTCGACGGCTGCGCTGATCAGTGCCGTGAATGCATCCATCGGAAGCACGATTGGTGTGAACCTGCCGGGTACCGCAGGCAGCCGGCTGTTTGACCGTCAGGCATTCGTGGGCCTGATCACGCCGGTCGGCGCGTTCACATTCGGCCGCCAGTACACCCCTGGCTACCTGGTAGGCGCCACCTTCGACGCGTCCCAGACCCAGTCCAGCCTGGCAGCCGGCCAGATTGCCAGCTTCCCGCCGGCTTTCGACATTCGCCTGAGCAACACGCTGCAATACGGCATTCAGACGGGCGGCATCACCGCCGCGCTGATGTATGGCGCCGGTGAAGCGGCTACCGCAACCGTTGGCAACTCTGCCAGCCGTTTCTTCGGCGGCATGGTCATCTATAAAGGCACCGGATTCTCCGTCGGTTATGGCCACAACCAGCGCAACAACGAGCTCGGCCAAAAGTCGCTGGAAAACAATGTGCTGGGTGCGACGGTTGACGTGGGCCCCGGCACCCTGTACGGCCAGTACGCCACGATCAAGGATGAGAACCCGAGCGGTCTCTCCACCATCGGCGCAACCGTTACCACCGCTAGCGGCAGCGCGCTTGTAGGTGCAGCCTTTCAATCCGCCTACAACAATGCCTTCAGGCAGGACGCCAACCTGGCGCACATCGGTTACCGCATGACCAGCGGCCCACACACATGGGTTGTGGCGTACAACCGCCTTGATGACAAGCGCCCAGCAGATGCCGACACCAGCTCCTACGGCGTGACTTACACCTACGCGCTGTCCAAGCGCACCAACCTGAATGCCGTTCTGACCCGCTTCGACAACAAGGGTTCGGGCCAGGCAGCCCCCGGTGGCAACGGTTTCCTCGGCGGCGTGACGTCTTCTGCAGGCGTTGGCTCCACCAACATCGCCCTGGGTATTCGTCACACGTTCTAAAGATCAAGGTTGCGTCCGGATCCCGATCCGGCCTCCTTTTTCAAAAAAGCCCCCGCATGGGGGCTTTTTTGTGGCCGTTTCCATTCCACCGGACGAGGGATAACATGGAACCATCCCCCTCAAGAAATCGTCCCAAAAGAACCGAAGCACCATGACCACCGCACTCGATACCGCCCTCAATGCCGCCGACGGCGCCCTGCGCACGCTTTTTGCCGCCCCGCGCGCCAGCCGTACCTGTCCCACCGTGCCTGGTGAAAAAACCGAGCTTGCCGCGCAGGACAAGGTGCGTTCAGGCGCGCTGATGCGCGTCAACCATGTGGGTGAGGTCTGTGCGCAGGCCCTGTACGCCGCGCAGGCCCTGGGTACCCGCGACCCGGCCCTGCGAGAGCACTTCCTGCAGGCCAGCCGCGAAGAGGGTGACCATCTCGCCTGGACAAAAACCCGGCTCGACGAACTCGGCGCCCGGCCTTCCCTCCTCAATCCACTCTGGTACGCCGGCGCCTTCGGCCTGGGCCTGGTCGCCAGCCGGCTCGGTGACCGCCTGAGCCTGGGTTTTGTCGTGGAGACGGAGCGCCAGGTTGAGGCCCACCTGGCAAGCCACCTGGAGCGCCTGCCGGCCGGCGACCACGAGTCGCGCGCCATCGTGGCCCAAATGAAAGACGATGAAGCGCTGCATGCACGCGAGGCCGAGCAGGCCGGCGCGCTGCAATTGCCCGAGCCGGTCAAGGCCCTGATGCGCTCTGCGGCACGCGTCATGACGACAACGGCGCACTACATCTGAAAGATTCCGCTGAAGCGCAAGCTGATGCAGGTCCAGCAGCTATAAATTTGATAGCTGCTTGCGCCCGACCACAAAGGGCTTGCGGCCAAAATCATCTCAAGCCTCTATGACCTCAAAGCTGGTCGTGATCTCTGCTGTTTTCGCCAGCATGATGGTGGCCGAGCAGTATTTGTCGTGGCTCATGGCGACCGCACGTTCCACTGCGCTGGTGGCCAGGCCACGCCCTGTGACGACAAAATGCATGTGGATTTTGGTGAATACCTTGGGGTCGACAGGCGCCCTTTCAGCACTCAATTTGACCGAGCAGCCCCGAACATCCTGGCGGCCACGCTTGAGGATCAGCACCACGTCGTAGGCTGTACAGCCACCGGTGCCGGCCAGCAAGGTTTCCATGGGCCGGGGTGCCAGGTTGGCGCCGCCGTTTTCCGGTTTGTCGGCATCGGGCGCGCCGTCCATCACCAGGGTATGGCCGCTGCCGGTCTCAGCCAGAAAGCTCATGCCGGAGCGCGATCCTGTGACCGCCGTCGGGCCCGTCCAACTCACCGTGCATTCCATGAATCTCTCTCCTCATGCATAAAATTTATGATTAAACCGTGAAAAATGTCGAATTTACGCCACAAGATATTGTGCAGCGCAACATCGGCCCGCTATACTGAAATCATCGCATCAAGATCAGTTGTCCGGCAACTCAGGGTCTTTTTGCACCGGTTGTCTCCTCCACCTCCTCTAAGGGTGGATTTACAGGCCCAGACTGCAAAGTCTGGGCCTTTTTTCTTGCCCACTATGATGTCAGGCTGCGAGAAAAACATGCCAACCCACACCAAACAAGCCACACGCCCTGCTCCCAAAGTTGCCAAAGCCACCAAAGCTTCCGGGAAATCTTCCGGCAAAACGTCGAGGCCCGCACTGAAACCAGCCGACTACCTGAAAAAGATCTTGACGGCACGGGTCTATGACGTGGCGGTGGAATCCAATCTGGAGCCCGCGAAAAACCTGAGCCTGCGCCTGAAAAACACCGTGCTGCTCAAACGCGAAGACCAGCAGCCGGTGTTCAGCTTCAAGCTGCGCGGCGCCTACAACAAGATGGCTCACCTGAGCCCCGAGCAGCTCAAAAAAGGCGTGATTTGCGCCTCGGCCGGCAACCATGCCCAAGGCGTCGCACTCAGCGCGCAAAAGCTCGGCACACGCGCCGTGATTGTGATGCCCACCACCACACCGCAGCTCAAGGTCGACGCCGTCAGGGCCTGGGGCGGCAATGTCGTGCTGCATGGAGAAAGCTACTCCGACGCCTACGCCCACGCCGTGGTGCTTGAGAAAAAGCAAGGCCTGACTTTCGTGCATCCGTTTGACGACCCGGACGTCATCGCCGGTCAGGGCACGATCGCCATGGAAATCCTCATGCAGCTGCAAAGCCTCGGCTCCGGCCGGCTCGACGCCGTGTTTGTTGCCATCGGCGGCGGCGGGCTCATCTCCGGCGTGGCCAACTACATCAAGGCGGTGCGGCCCGAGATCAAAGTCATCGGCGTGCAGATGAACGACTCCGACGCGATGCTGCAGTCAGTCAACGCCAGAAAGCGCGTGACCTTGAGCGACGTCGGCCTCTTCGCCGACGGAACGGCCGTCAAGCTGGTGGGCGAAGAAACCTTCCGCATCAGCCGCGAACTGGTCGACGAATTCATCACCGTCGACACCGACGCCGTCTGCGCCGCCATCAAGGATGTGTTCGTCGACACCCGCAGCATCGTCGAGCCATCCGGCGCGATGGCTGTTGCAGCCGTCAAGCAGTACGTTGCCACGCACAAGACCAGAGGCGAAACCTACGCCGCGATTTTGTGCGGCGCCAACATGAACTTCGACCGCCTGCGTTTCGTCGCCGAGCGCGCCGAAGTCGGTGAAGAACGCGAAGCCTTGTTCGCCGTCACGATTCCCGAAGAGCGCGGCAGCTTCCGGCGCTTTTGCGAAGTGATTGGCGAGCTGCCCGGCGGGCCGCGCAGCGTAACGGAATTCAACTACCGCATCAACGACGACGCCAAGGCCCATGTCTTCGTGGGCCTGACCACGTCGGCCAAGGGCGAGAGCAGCAAAATCGCCGCCAATTTCTCGCGCCACGGCTTCAAGACGCTGGACCTCACGCACGACGAGCTCGCCAAAGAGCACATCCGTCACATGGTGGGCGGGCACAGTGCGCTGTCCAAAGACGAGCGCCTGCTGCGCTTCATCTTCCCGGAGCGGCCGGGCGCGCTGATGAAGTTCCTCTCCAGCATGCGGCCGGGCTGGAACATCAGCCTCTTTCACTACCGCAACCAGGGCGCCGACTACGGCCGCATCCTGGTCGGCCTGCAGGTGCCCAAGGCCGACAACAAGGCCTTCAAGGATTTTCTGGACACGCTGGGCTACCCTCACGTCGAGGAAACCGCCAACCCTGTTTACCGGCTGTTCTTGCAGAGCTGACCGCAAAGCTGACCGTAGAGCCGACAAGCCCATCCGCCATGAGCCCACAGGCCGCACCCCCGCCAACACCTGCCCAGGCCGACACCTCGGTGTGCCCCCGCTGCGGCGCCGGCCTGCGCTGCGGCATGGCGGCAGGAGACGCTGAATGCTGGTGCGTGCAACTGCCGCACATCATGCCCGTGCCCTCTGAACGAACTCCCCAACCGGAAGGCAGTGCGCTGTCGTGCTTCTGCCCCGCCTGCCTTAAACAAATCACCGATGAACGCATCCGACTTTCCGCCCCTTCTCCTGCCCGCGATTGAGCCGACTGCCGACCTCACGCTGGAGGCCAGGCTACGGCACAAGATCGACCACAAAACCAAGCCACTGGGCGCGCTCGGCCTGCTCGAAAGTGTGGCGCTGCAGCTGGGCCTGATCCAGCAAAGCGAGAACATCTCGCTGCAAGCTCCCCAAATGGTGGTCTTCGCGGCCGACCACGGCATCGCCGCCGAAGGCGTTTCGGCCTTTCCGCAAGCCGTCACGGTGCAAATGGTCGGCAACATGCTGGCCGGCGGCGCCGCCATCAACGTCTTCGCGCGCCAGCACGGCTTTGCCTTGCACGTGGTGGATGCCGGTGTGGCCGCAGACCTGCCGGTGCACCCGCAGCTGCTGCTGCGAAAGATCGCCCACGGCACCCAAAATAGTTGCAGCGGGCCCGCAATGTCGCAACTGCAAACCCACACCGCGCTCGAGGCGGGCATGGACATCCTGCAATCGCTACCCGGCAATGTGGTGGCGTTTGGCGAAATGGGCATTGCCAACACCTCGCCTGCCGCCCTGCTGCTGGCACGCCTTGCCGGTATCAGCATCGACGACGCCACCGGGCGCGGCACCGGCCTGGACGACCAGCAGCTGCAACGCAAACGCGCCGTGCTGGCGCGCGCGCTGGCCCGTCACGCCGACGCAACGCAGCCCCTGGATGCATTGGCCGCCCTGGGCGGCTTTGAAATCGCCATGATGGCCGGCGCCATGCTCCAGGCCGCCAGCGAGCGCCGCGTGGTACTGGTCGACGGCTTCATCGCAGGGGCGGCAGCACTGGTGGCCCGCTCGCTCGCTCCCGCGGTGCAGGGCTACATGGTGTTTTGCCACCGTTCCGACGAGCACGGCCATCGCCTGCTGTTGGCGCACCTGAAAGCCCAACCGCTGCTGGACCTGGGCCTGCGCCTCGGCGAAGGCACGGGCGCGCTGCTGGCCTGGCCGCTGGTGCAATCGGCGGCCGGCTTTCTCAATGAAATGGCGAGCTTTGACTCTGCCGGTGTGAGCGGGCGGGAAGACGCATAAACCACCATGGGCCTCGCATGACATCCATCACCCTGTTTGTCCGCGAGTTCCTGCTCGCCGTCCAGTTCTTCACGCGCATCCCTATCACAGGGCGGCTGGCCGCCTGGGTGGGCTACAGCCCCGAGTTGTTGCGCGCCAGTGCCGGCCACTTCCCTGGGGTCGGCATTCTGGTGGGCCTGTTTGCCGCCGCCGTGTACGCGCTGTTTCATGCGGTGTTACCCGACACCACGTTCTCGCCGCTGGTGGCCGCGGCGTTTTCCACTGCCGCCACCGCGCTGCTGACGGGCGGCTTCCACGAAGACGGCCTTGCCGATGTAGCCGACGGCCTGGGCGGCAGTCACGACAAAGGCCGTGCGCTCGAAATCATGAAAGACTCGCGCGTGGGTGCCTTTGGCGCCATGGCGCTGGTGCTCGCCCTGCTGAGCAAGGTCGCGCTGCTGGCCATCCTCGGCTCGGTCGAAGGCGCGCCCGCCGGCTGGGGTGACTGGGAGGAAGCCCCCTTTGGCAGCTGGTATGTCTGCGCCGCGCTGTGCACGGGCCACATCATGTCGCGCGGCCTGCCGCTGCTGCTGATTTACCTGCTGCCGCACGTGGGCGACACCGCCCAGTCCAAATCCAAGCCGCTGGCGGACCAGATCTCCCCCGGCAGCCTGCTGGTGGGTTTTTCCTGGTGCCTTGCCGCGCTGGCACTGGCCACCTTCGTGCTCGACGTCATGAACCTCATCGTCGCCTGCAGCTTTTCCGTGCTCGCACTGCTGTGGATGGGCCGCCTCTTCAAACGCCGGCTGCAGGGTTTTACCGGCGACTGCCTGGGCGCCACCCAGCAGGTTTGCGAAATCGCTTTTTACCTGGGCCTGGCCATCAGTCTATGACCATGGCTGCCGCTGTTGCCACAGTACGTCCAGCACATGCTGCGTCGCGCGCTCCACCGGGCCCGCGCGGTGCGCGATGCCCAGCGGCCGCCACAGCGCGGGGCGCAACGGAAGCATGCGGATGCGCGGGTCAAGCGGCGTGGTGGACGATGCCTCGTGCGGCAGCAGCGTGGCGCCGTAACCGGCGGCCACCAAACTCTTGATGGCGTCGTTGTAGTTGAGCTGGATGCGCGCCTTGGGGTGCTCCCCCGCCAGTGCGAACCACTCAGCGGTCAACCGCGACAGGCTGGTGCCCAAATCGTTGAGAATCAGGGGCTGAGCCGCCAACCACTTCGGCGTAACACGCTGGGGTACAGCCCAGGGCGACGGCACGAAGGCCATCACCGGATCCCGCCGCCAGGGCTGCACCTTCACCCCTTGCGCCGTCGCCTGCGGCAGCGCCACCAGGCCCACGTCGAGCGATCCATTCGCCAGGCGCGTCATAGTGTCCTGCGAAGTGAGCACTGCCACCTGCACGTCGATGCCGGGATGATTCCGGCCCAGCACCTCCAGGGCCTGCGGCAGCAAGTGGGCAATCGCGCCCGTGGAGGCTCCCAGCCGCACACGGCCCGCCAACCCCTGCACCTGCCGCTGAACTACATCCATTGCCTCGTCCGCATCGGCCAGTAGGCGCCGCGCCCGTTCAATCAGTGCCTCGCCCACGCCCGAGGGACGCACTTCACCGCGCTTGCGCACCAGCAGAGGGGCGCCACACAGCGCTTCCAGGTCGGCTACGTGCAGGCTCACCGTGGGCGCCGCCAGATGCAGCACGCGCGCGGCTTCGGCGAACGAGCCCAAGTGTGCGATGGTGACCAGCGTGCGCAGCCGGTCCAGGTTGAGTTCGCGCATGACGTTCAGTAAATCTGATGCTGATGGTTATGAAATTCAACTTTTCAAATTCTAAGGTGTCGCTGAAGATTCGTCATTCTTCTTTCTTTGGCTCGAGCCATTCACCCCACCAGGAGCACCGCATGAGCGCACCCCTTGTTTTCATCGATGGCGATCAGGGCACCACCGGCCTGCAGATTCACGAACGCCTGCAAGGCCGCAACGACCTGAGCCTCCTCACGCTGCCCGAGCAGGACCGTAAGGACCCAGCGCGTCGTGCAGAAGCCATTAATGCCTGCAACATCGCGCTGCTGTGCCTGCCCGACGGGCCTGCACGCGAAGCAGCGGCCTCCATCGTGAATCCGGCCGTGCGCGTGATCGATGCCAGCTCCGCGCACCGCACCGATCCGCAGTGGGTCTACGGACTCCCGGAAATGAGCTCGGAGCAGTCCCGGCGCATCGCCAACGCGCGGCGCGTCACCAACCCCGGCTGCTATCCCACGGGCGCCATCGCCCTGCTGCTGCCGCTAGTGAAGGCTGGCCTCGTGCTCGCCGACCATCCGCTGGCGATCCATGCGGTGTCGGGCTACTCCGGCGGCGGCCGCGCGCAGGTGAATGCGCATGAAGGTGCGGATGCATCGCATGCGCCCATGTTCCAGGTGTACGGCCTGGGGCTGGCCCACAAGCACATCCCCGAGATCCAGAAACACGCAGGCCTGATACAGCGGCCCTTCTTCCTGCCGGCTTATGGCTCGTTCCGCCAGGGCATCGTGCTCACGATCCCGTTGCTGTTGCGGCAGTTGCCAGCGGGCGTCACTGCCGATCAGTTGCAAGCCTGCCTGCATCAGCACTACGAAGGCTCCGTACATGTGGAGGTGATGGCGCAAAAGAACGTTCAGGCCACGCAGCACCTGGACCCGCAGGCGCTCAACGGCACCAACCTGCTGCGGCTGGCCGTGTTCGCCAACCCGCAGCACGGGCAAGTGCTTCTGGCCGCCGTGTTCGACAACCTGGGCAAAGGCGCCTCGGGTGCGGCAGTGCAGAACCTTGACCTGATGCTGCAGCACGCCGCTTAGCGGCTTGACGGCACAGCAAGTTCGGCGAGGGGTGTCACAGACAGCCGGTTCTGCAAGCAGTTCCAGAGATCGCCCCACGGTGGCGCAGAGGCTCGCCGCGCCGGCGCCTGTGCCGCTCTAGAATAGACCACGGGGCATGGCGGACCCTTATCGCACGGATCGCACAGCATGCACTCCGCCATTCTCCAGCCACCGCAGCAGCCCCTCTCCATGACCACCGCATCACTTCCGTCCACCGCCACCATGGTCCCCGTGCAGGAGCAGCAGATCATCTGCACCGACCTGCAGGCGCTGCCCGACCAAGGCTGTCAGTAAGCCATGAAGCTCTGGCTGGCCCGCCACGCAACACCGCTGGTTGAAGCCGGCATTTGCTACGGCCGGCAGGACGTAGCGGCCGATGCGGCGGCCACCGTCGAATGCGCGCAAGCGCTAGCCAAGCTGCTTCCCGCCGGCACACGGGTCGCCCACTCCCCTTTGCAGCGATGTGTGCAGCTGGCGCAAGCATTGCGCGAACTGCGCCCCGACCTGGCTTGCACCAGCGACCCGCGGTTGCAGGAGATGGACTTTGGTGCCTGGGAAGGCCGCGCCTGGCAGGACATCACGCCCGCCGAACTGCAAGCCTGGACGGACGGCTTTGCCCAATACGCCGTGGGCGGCAGCGGCGAAAGCACTCACCAGGTCATGGCACGCGTCGCTTCGGCCTTTGACGAGTTGCAAGGCCAGGCCGACACACTGTGGATTACCCACGCGGGCGTCATACGCGCCGTGGAACTGATTGGCCTTGGCGTGCGTCAGATCATGCACGCCAGCGACTGGCCTCTAAAAGCTCCGGCCTACGGCCAATGGTGCACACTGGAGCTGGTATGAACACCCCCGTTGCTTGCTCACTTCGTGTAGCCGCCTCCCCCCTTGCAGGGGGCGATGCCTGCGGCCTGGCAAAGCCAGTTCCGCGGCATCTGCTGGTGTTGCGCCGCGTCTGGGCAATTAGCGCTAAGAAGCCATCTCAACAAACGAACTGAAACGGCAAGGCAAAAAATGGCAGCAACTCTGGATGGTCAGCTCGTGGTGGCGATCTCGTCACGCGCGCTGTTTGACTTTGAAGAAGAAAACCAGGTTTTCGAAACCGGCATGACGGCCGAGCCCGTGCCCGGTGCAAAAAAAGACGCGGCTTACATGAAGCTGCAACTCGAGCGCCTGGATGTTCCGGCCAAGCCCGGCGTAGCATTTTCGCTGGTCAAAAAACTGCTGGCCTTCAACGAGGTACCCGAAAGCGCCGGGGAAGCGGCCAGCCCCACTGCACCCACCCAGCGCGTCGAAGTCGTGATCCTCTCGCGCAACGACCCCGTCTCCGGCATGCGGGTTTTTCGCTCGGCCCAACATTACGGCCTCAAGATAGAACGCGGCACCTTCAACCGCGGCGAGGCGCCCTGGCGCTACCTCAAGCCCCTGCACGCCAATCTTTTCCTGTCCGCCCATCTGAGCGATGTACGTGACGCCCTGCTGGCAGGCGTGCCGGCCGCGCAGGTGTATCCGCATTCGGTGCGCGCCAGCGATGCACACCCCAACGAAGTGCGCATCGCCTTCGACGGTGACGCGGTGCTGTTTTCGGACGAAGCCGAGCGCGTCTTCCAGGCACAGGGCCTGTCAGCCTTCCAGCAGCACGAACGCGACAAGGCCACACAGCCGCTGCTGGCCGGCCCGTTCAAGCCCCTGCTCGAAGCACTGCACCGCCTGCAGCAGGTCGGCACCTCGCACATGCGCATACGCACCGCCCTGGTCACCGCCCGCAGCGCGCCCGCGCATGAACGCGCCATCCGCACGCTGATGGACTGGAACATCGAGGTCGATGAAGCCATGTTCCTGGGGGGTCTCGCCAAAGGCGAATTCCTGCGCGAATTCGAGCCCGACTTTTTCTTCGACGACCAGACCGGTCACGTGCACTCCGCCTCGCAGCATGTGCCCTCGGGCCACGTGGCCAGCGGTGTTTCCAACCAGCTTTCCTGAGCCGCGAAAGGGCTTTCATGAATCCGTCCAGTCTTTTCGCAAAATTTGCCGCATTCAGTCTTTTTGCCAGGCGGATAGCCGCACTGGCCGCCCCTTACTTCCGGTCCGAAGAAAAATGGAAGGCACGCGGCCTTCTCGTGGCCATCGTGCTGCTCAACCTCGGCACGGTTTACATGGCAGTGCAGTTCAACGACTGGTACCGCGTGTTTTATGACGCACTTGAAAAACGCGACCAGATCGTCTTCTGGCAGCAGATGGGCCGATTCAGCTATCTGGCCTTTGGCGCGATCATCATCGCCGTCTACAAGTTCTACCTGACACAGTTGCTGCAAATGCGCTGGCGCGCGTGGATGACACGCGACTACCTGCGCCGCTGGCTGTCGCACCACGCCTTCTACAAGATGGAGCTCGCGCGTTATTCGGCGACAACCGACATCAACGCCAGCCCGGACAACCCGGACCAGCGGATTCAGGAAGACGTGCAGTCTTTCACCACCTCCACGATCACACTGAGCATGGGCCTGCTCAATGCGGTCGTGACGCTGGTCAGTTTTGTCGGCCTTCTCTGGGTTCAGTCGGGTCCGCTGGACTTCACCCTGGGCGGAAGCAGCTATTTCATCCCGGGTTACATGGTCTGGGCCGCGGTGGCCTATTGCCTGGTCGGCAGCGTGCTGGCGCATTACATCGGTCGGCCACTGATCAAACTCAACTTCTTGCAGCAGCGCTACGAAGCCAATTTTCGCCACCACATGGTACGGGCGCGTGAATACAGCGAATCCATTGCGCTGGACCATGGCGAGGCGGTGGAGCGCAGCCAGCTCGATGGTCGTTTCACGACGGTGCTGGCGAACTACCTGAACCTGATACGCGCCAACAAAAAACTCATCTGGTTCCAGAGCTTCTTCGGCCAGGCTGCCTTGATTTTTCCGTTCCTTGTTGCGGCACCTCGCTTCTTCGGCGGAGCAATCCAGCTTGGCCAGCTGATTCAGATTTCCTCGACCTTCGGCAAGGTTCAGGACTCACTCAGCTGGTTTGTGGATAACTACGACAATCTCGCCAGCTGGCGCGCGACAACAGATCGCCTGACAAGCTTCGAAGACAGCATGATTGCGCAGGCAAAAGACAACGTCGGCCTGGTCACCAGTGCGTCCACATCGCTCACGTCGAGCGACCTCAATCTGGCCCTGCCGACCGGAACCGTTCTCCTGACAGGCGTCGAACTGCATGCCGACGCCGGCGATCACATTCTGCTCAGAGGCCCTTCCGGCAGCGGAAAGTCCACCCTTTTTCGCGCTTTGGCAGGCATCTGGCCGTTTGCCACCGGCCGTATCACCCGACCTGAAAACGCCATGTTCATCCCGCAGCGTCCGTATTTCCCGAACGGCTCCTTGCGCGATGCACTGGCTTACCCCGAACTGGCGGCAGGCTACACCGACGACACACTGAAGCAAGCCCTCAATGAAGCCCTGCTGCCCGACCTGGCCGCACGGCTGGACGAAGAAGACGCCTGGAGTCAAAAGCTTTCTGGCGGTGAGCAACAGCGCCTCTCCATCGCTCGGGTATTGCTGAAGAAACCCAAATGGATTTTTGCGGACGAAGCCACCAGCGCGCTCGATGAGGCAGCTGAAAAAACGCTGTATGAACGTTTGCTGGCGCTCGTCAAAACATCGGGAGGCGCGATCATCTCGATCGCCCACCGCCCCAACGTGGCAGCCTTTCACAACAAGACCTGGGCTTTCGAAAAGCTGCCCGAAGGCTCACCCGCGCTGTTCACGCTGAACCAGCGTGCCGCACAGGAAGCGCCCTGAATGCCCGAGGAAGCTTCAAGAACCCCCGAGCCGGTAACGGCTGAATCCCTCTCCGCCTGGGCGCCCATCAAGCGCCCGGTGTTCCGCATGCTGTGGAGCACCTGGCTGGTCGCCAACATCTGCATGTGGATGAACGATGTGGCGGCCGCATGGATGATGACCTCCATGACCACCTCGCCCCTCTGGGTGGCGCTGGTGCAGTCGGCTTCCACACTGCCGGTTTTCTTGCTCGGGCTGCCCAGCGGCGCGCTGGCCGACATCCTGGACAGGCGCCGCTATTTCATCATGACGCAGTTCTGGGTGGCGGTGGTGGCCACGCTGCTGTGCATCGCCGTGATTTCCGATGTCATGACGCCGCCGCTGCTGCTGGCGCTGACCTTTGCCAACGGCGTGGGCCTGGCCATGCGCTGGCCGGTGTTTGCCGCCATCGTGCCCGAGCTGGTTCCCCGCGTGCAGTTGCCCGCCGCGCTGGCGCTCAACGGTGTTTCGATGAACGCGTCGCGCATCGTCGGCCCACTCGTTGCCGGCGCTTTGATTGCCGGCGCCGGCACCGAATACGTGTTCGTACTCAACGCCGTGCTGTCGGTCATTTCGGGCTTTGTCATCATGCGCTGGCGGCGCGACCACGCGCCCAGCCCGCTGGGGCGCGAGCGCCTGGTCAGCGCCATGCGCGTCGGCCTGCAGTTTGTGAGCCAGTCGGCGCGCCTGCGTGCGGTGCTGCTGCGCGTGGCCATTTTCTTTTTTCACTCCACCGCCCTGCTGGCTTTGCTGCCGCTGGTGGCGCGCGGCCTGCACGGCGGTGACGCCGGCACCTTCACGCTGCTGCTGGCCTCCATGGGCACAGGCGCCATCATCGCGGCGCTGAACCTGGCGCGGCTGCGCCAGATGATGCCGCGCGACGTGCTCGTAATGCGATCGACACTCCTGCAGACGGCATCCACCGCCGCCATGGCTTTCGCGCCCAATGTGTATGTGGCCGTTCCGGCCATGCTGCTCAACGGCATGGCCTGGATAACCTGCGCCAATTCGCTCAGCGTGTCGGCCCAGCTGTCATTGCCCGACTGGGTGCGCGCGCGCGGCATGTCGATGTACCAGATGGCCATCATGGGCGCCAGCGCAGCGGGTGCGGCGCTCTGGGGCCACGTGGCAGGCCTCACCAGCGTATCCACCGGCCTGCTGATGGCTGCCGCCAGCGGCTCGATCGTGATGATGGTGGCGCAGTACCTCGTGTCGGACCTCAGCATTGAAGAAGACCTGACGCCGTCGCGCCAGTTCAAGGCGCCAGTGGCCGAAGAGCCACCTGGTGCAGGCCGCGTGGTGGTGAGGATTCACTACCAGATAGACATGGCGCGCGCCGACGATTTTCGCGCGCTGATGCAGGAAAGCCGCCGCAGCCGCCTGCGCCAGGGCGCGCTGGAATGGGAACTGCTGCGCGACGTCAACAAACCCGGCCACTACATCGAGCAGATCATTGACGAGTCATGGACCGAGCACCTGCGCCGCTTTGACCGCGTGACGGCCAGCGACGTGGCGCTGCGCGAACGCAAACTCGGATTTCACCTGGGCGAAGAACCCCCGCTTGTCACCCGCAGCATCGTCGAGAGTTAGGCCCCCACGGTCGCTCACTTCGTGTAGCTCCCTGCCCCCCGAGAGGGCCGCCCGCCTGTGGCCCGGCAAAGCCGGTTCCACGGCTCAAGCTGGCTTGAAGAATTCTCTGGGCACTACCAGTTGGGGGTATTTCACCAGTGGGGGCCGCGGAACCGGCTTTGCCGGGCCGCAGGCGCCGCCCCCTCGAGGGGGGAACAGGCTACATGGAGTGAGCCTGGACGGGGGTGGTTTTATAGCCCGCATAGCCCCGCGCCCGCAATTCGCAGGCCGGGCACGTCCCGCACCCATAGCCCCAGGCATGCCGGTGCACGCGATCGCCGAGGTAGCAGGTGTGGGTGTGTTCCACGATCAGGTTGACCAGCGCTTCGCCGCCGTTGGGCTCGCCGGATTTTTCACCGATGTCATGCGCCAGCCGCCAGGTGTCGGCCTTGTCGATCCACATCAACGGCGCCTCGATCAGGAAGCGTTTGTCCATGCCCAGCGACAACGCCAGCTGCATGGCTTTCATGGTGTCGTCGCGGCAATCGGGGTAGCCCGAAAAGTCGGTTTCGCAAACGCCGGTGACCAGCACCTGCAAATCTCGCCGGTAGGCCAGCGCGGCCGCCAGCGTGAGGAACAGCAGGTTGCGCCCCGGCACAAAAGTGTTGGGCAGGCCCGAGCTTTCCATCTTGAAAGCGACGTCACGTGTCAATGAGGTGTCGCTGACCTGCCCGAGCACCGCGAGATCCAGCAGGTGGTCTTCACCAATCTTGTGGGCCCACTGTGGAAACTGCTGTTTGATTTCGCGCAGCACATTGAGCCGCGCCTCCAGCTCCACCTTGTGGCGCTGACCGTAGTCAAACGCCACCGTCTCGACACGTTCGTATTTCGACAGCGCCTGCGCCAGGCAGGTGGTGGAATCCTGCCCGCCGGAAAACAGCACCAATGCAGAGGTATGCATCCGCCCTCTCCTTCTTTACAGCAGCCTGCGCTTGGCCAGGCTTTTCATCAACGCCGAAATGCCGAAGGTCCACGGCGCGGCCTTGTCGGAGGTGGTGACGCGGTTGACCAGGCTGCCCAGCTGCGGCGTGGCCACCGTCACCACATCACCCACCACGTGGGTAAAGCCCTGGCCGGGGCCATGGCGGTCTTGCGTGGGCGCAAACATGGTGCCCAGGAAGAGCATGAAACCGTCAGGGTACTGGTGGTTGGGGCCAATGGCCTGCGCCACCAGGTCCAGTGGGTCGCGGCTGATTTTCTTCAGCGAGCTACCGCCCTTCATCACAAAGCCCTCAGGTCCCGTCACGGTGATGCTCAGGTCGCTGCTGCGTACATGGTCGATGGTGAAGCGCTCGTCGAGCAGGCGGATGAAGGGGCCAATCGCGCACGAGGCGTTGTTGTCTTTGGCTTTGCCCAGCAGCAATGCGCTGCGGCCTTCGAAGTCGCGCAGGTTCACGTCGTTGCCCAGCGCCGCACCCACCGTCTCGCCACGCGAGTTCACGGCCAGCACAACTTCAGGCTCGGGGTTGTTCCAGTCGCTGCCCGGATGTATGCCCACTTCGGCGCCCGTGCCGACCGCGCTCATCGGCTGGCTCTTGGTAAAGATTTCCGCGTCGGGGCCAATGCCCACTTCCAGGTACTGCGACCACATGCCTTTTGCGATCAATACGTCTTTGAGTTGGGCGGCTTCGGGTGAGCCGGGCTTGATCTTGCCCAGGTTCTCGCCGATCACGGCGATCACCGCCTTGCGCGCCTCGTCAGCCTTGCTGGCGTCGCCGCCCGCCTGTTCTTCAATCACGCGCTCGAGCATCGATTCGACAAACGTCACGCCCGAGGCTTTCAGTGCCTGCAGGTCGCATGGCGCCAGCAGCCAGGGCAGCTTGGTGTCATGTGCATCCTCAGCGGAATTGGCCAGCACTTCGGCCGTGCCCGCCAGTCGCGGCAGCTTCGCCGCAGCGGCCCGCACAACCCTGGCGACACCCGGCAATTCCAGCAGCTGGCTGGCGGTTGGCGCAACGCTGGAAAGGTCGTACACACCGTCGGGTGTGACCAAGGCCAGCACCGGGCCAGTGCCTTCTATCCAGACACGCCCCACCAGCAAGGCATCAGCGGCGTCAACAGGCAGGGTGGAAGCAGGGCTCAGGGAGTTTTTCATGATGTTGGAAGGGAAGAACAGGAAGGGCAGCACACAAAAGCGTATGAAGCTGTCAATAGTACAAGGAAGTACGAGAAGCCCAGGCGCCCCGCTGAGGGTTGAGGAAAAGCGCACGCACACGTCTCGGCCCCAAGCGTGCGCCGCTACACTGAAACGCACCCGCTTGCGGAACACTGCCTTCATGCCACCCGGGAGGCAGCCAAACCTTCACACCCCTGATTTTTAAGCGAAATATGCCTCTACCCCCCGAAAAACTTGCGCAAGCAGCTATCGAATTAATAGCAAGGCGAACCACGGGAAAGGCGGGCCCACGCTTGCCCGACAGCTGCCGTCCTGTCGACCTGGAAGACGGCTGGCAGGTGCAGCAGGAAGTCACCCGCCGGCTGGGCCAGCCGGTGGCCGGCTGGAAGGCTTCACCGCCCAGCCCCGGCAAGCTGGTGGCCGCCCCCATCTACCAGCCCGCCCTCAACCGTGCAGCGATCTGCGCCGTCCCCTTTCCCTTGGGTGCCACCGCCGTAGTGGTTGAACCAGAGCTGGCTTTTGTGCTGGCCAAAGACCTGCCCCCGCGCGCACAGCCCTACACCGAGGCCGAGGTGGATGCAGCCATTGGTTCCGTCCATGCCGCACTGGAAATCTGCGCCAGCCGCTACACCGACCACAGCAGCCTGCCTTTTCCCGAACTGCTGGCCGACGGCATCGTCAACAACGGCCTGTGGCTGGGGCCAGAACTGTGCGGGCCCGATGTGGCGGCATTTGAATTGACCTGGCAAGTCGCCGGGGAGCCCGCGCAAACCGCCGAAGCGACACACCCGAACGGCGACCCACGCACGCCGCTGTACTGGCTGGCCAATTTCCTGCGCGAACGCGGCATCGGCCTGCTGGCGGGCCAGGCGGTGATCACCGGCTCCTATGCCGGTGTACTGACGTTGCCCCTCGGAAAGCGCACGCAGTTTGACTACGCGGGCCTGGCCCGGTTTGAGGTGGAATTTCGCGGCGCGTAACCTGAAGTAAATAGGTCAGAAAAGGGACGGAAATGGCCAGGCGCCTCAGCCCGGCTTGCTAAGCTGTGCGCCTCGATTCTCCAATCCCGCCAACAACGACGGAGCCGCCATGCAAGTCCTTCACCACCAACAATTCGCCCAACTCCACCAGGCGCCCCACGGCGTTTTGCTGCTGCCTAATGCCTGGGACGCTGCCAGTGCCAAAATCTTTGAAGCTTCCGGCGCCAAAGCCGTCGCCACCAGCAGCGCGTCGCTGGCCTGGGCCTGCGGCTATGCCGATGGCGGCGCCTTGCCGCCCGACGAGTTGCTCGATGCCGTCGCCCGCATCACCCGTGTCTTGAGCCTGCCGCTGACCGTCGACATGGAAGACGGCTACAGCGAGAGCCCCGCCGAGGTAGGCCGCCTGGCCGCCGAGCTGGTCGCCGTGGGTGCGGCGGGCATCAACCTCGAAGACGGCAGCGGCGCCCCAGCCCTGCTGGCCGACAAGATCAAGGCCATACGCAGCACACTCAAAGGCGCACCGCTGTTTATCAATGCCCGTACCGATGTTTACCTGCGCAAGCTGAAAGTCGAAGGCACACCGGCGCAGGCCAGCATCGCCCGCCTCAAGCTGTACCAGCAAGCCGGGGCGGACAGCGCCTTTGTACCCGGCCTCACGGCGTTGCCGGAGGTCAAGGAAATCTGCGCGGCTGTCAGCCTGCCGCTGAACCTGATGGCCATGCCCGGGCTGCCGGCGATTTCCGATCTGCAGGCCGCCGGTGTGCGGCGCCTCAGCGTGGGGCCGGCGCCTTTCCAGCTGGCTTACGAACACGCCCGAACCAGTGTCGAAGCCTTGCTGAAACAGGACCTGTCGCCGCTGCTCGGCCCCAAGCTGGACTATTCGGCGATGAACACCTTGTTGAACACGCCACGCTAGAGCGCACAGGCGCTTGCCCGCTATCGCCTGTATTCCTTTGGGGATCAGGCGATTTTTCATTTATTTCATCTTTTTTTGAAGGCAGGCGTCACAACGCGTCACAAACGGCAAAGCTGAATCGTCAATACGGTGTGACACCCAACTTTTCAACTTGTTTTTAAAGGAAACACCATGACTGCCGCTACCGCTACCTCCGCCAACACTGCCCCCGTCCGTATCGATCTCGCGATTCCTGATGTCTACCCCGCCCTGCTCAAGGTCAGTCAAACCATTGGCGCCCAGGGCCTGGACAAAAAACTGCACCACCTGATTCACCTGCGCGCCTCGCAAATCAACGGCTGCGCTTTCTGCGTCAAGATGCACCTGCGGGAAGCCCGTGAAGACGGCGAAACCCAGGACAGGCTGGACCGCCTCGTCGTCTGGGCGCATGTCAACGACTTCAGTGAAGCCGAGAAAGCCGCACTGGCCTGGACGGAAGCCCTGACCACGCTCGACCACAAGACCGACTACGCCAGCCTGCGCGGCCGCCTGCGTCAATCGTTCAGTGACAAAGAGATTGGCGCTCTGACCGCTACCATCGGCATGATCAATCTCTGGAACCGCATCCAGGTCTCGGCACACTAAGGTTTACGCATCATGGCCAGCATCGACCCCACCGCCGTATTTGAAGAAAGGCGCAGGCACCTGTTTGGCCTGGCCTACCGCATCCTCGGTTCGCGGGCCGATGCCGAAGACGCCGTGCAGGACGTCTTCATCAAATGGCTGGCGGCCGACCACGCGAGCATCGCGACACCGGCCGCCTGGCTCACCGCCATCTGCACGCGCCACTGCATCGACATGCTGCGCGACGCGCAGCGCAGCCGGGTCGACTATGTCGGCACCTGGTTGCCTGAACCCATCCATACCCAGACCGAAGACACACCCGAAACACACGCCCTGCTGGCCTCGTCGCTGAGCATGGCTTTCTTGCTGCTGCTCGAACGCCTCACGCCCAAAGAGCGCGCTGCCTACCTGCTGCATGAGATTTTTGAGACCCCCTATGCCGAAGTGGCCGAGATGCTGGACATGGAGGAAGCCGCCTGCCGCAAGCTGGTCTCGCGCGCCAGCACCAGCATCGCCCAGGGCAAGGTACGGCACGTGACGCCGCCCAAGGTGCAGGACGACCTGCTCACCGCTTTCCGCGAAGCCATCACCGCTGGCAGTACAGAATCACTCGCCAGCCTGCTCTCGGACGACATCGCACTGAGCACCGACAGCGGCGGCAAGGTCAGCTCGGTTGAAGGCATCTTCCAGGGCAAGGGCAGCGTGCTCACCCTGCTGACGACGCAGCTGGCCCGCTACTGGGCCCACTACGAATGGGTACCCTGCGAGATCAACGGTGGCCGCGCCATCCAGCTGCGGACGAGCACCGGCGAGATCGCCGCCGCCATCACCTTTGCCTACAACGACGAAGGCAAGGCCAACAACATCTTCATCATGCGCAACCCGGACAAGCTTGACGGGCTGGCCTTCGGACCCGAGGCGCTGGAATGAACAACACCTCAAGCAACACATCAGGCATCGCTCCCACAGGCTGGATCGCCCTGCTGACCGGCGTCAATGCCATCCGCACGCTGGCGCTGGTCGGCGGCGTCGCACTACATGCCATCAACCTCTACATCGGCACCACCATCCTGCCATCCGTCGTACGCGACATTGGCGGGCTGGAGTTCTACGCCTGGAACACCGCCCTCTTCGTGGTGGCTTCCATCATCAGCGCCGCCATGGCGACGCAGGTGCTGGGCAAGCTCGGGCCGCGCTTTGCCTATGTGCTCGGCGCCGCGATCTTTGCCGTGGGCTCGCTCGCCTGTGCGCTGGCGCTTTCCATGCCCGTCATGCTGGCCGGGCGTGTGGTGCAGGGCTTTGGCGGTGGCCTGCTGCTGGCCCTGCCCTACGCCATGATTCGCCTGCTGTATGACGAGGCCTTGTGGTCCCGCGCCATCGGCCTGCTGTCGGGTATGTGGGGCGTGGCCACACTGGTGGGGCCCGCCATAGGGGGCGTGTTTGCCCAGATGGATGCCTGGCGCTGGGCGTTTGGCGCGCTCATTCCGGCGGCGGTTCTGTTCACCGTGCTCGCCGTCTGCGTGATTCCACGGCACAACTCCATCAGCAGCCCGCCGACATCCGTACCGTGGATGCAGTTGCTCCTGCTGGCCGGCGCGGTCTTCGCCGTTTCTGCTGGCAGCGTCAGCACACAAGTCATGTGGAATGCGGCCGGTGTAGGTGCAGCGGTTGCGCTCAGCGCGTTGCTGGTCATCGTCGACAAGCACGCCGCCAACCGCCTGTTGCCGCAGGATGCGTTTCGCCCCGGGGCGCTGGGCGCCCTTTACCTCGCGATGGGGCTGCTGGGCATGACGGTCACCAGCACCGAGATTTTTTCACCCTTGTTCTTTCAGGTCCTGCATGCCCAGACACCGCTGGTATCAGGCTATCTCGCCGCCATCATGTCGGCGGGCTGGACCCTGGGCTCACTCATCAGCTCCAGCGCCACCGGCAGCCGGGCCAGGCTGGCCATCCGCGTTGCACCAGTGCTGGCACTGGCGGGCCTGGTGGGCATGGCTGTGCTGATGCCCGCACCCAGTAATGGCGGCTGGCCCGTGCTGGCGCCAATCTGCGCCGCCATGGTGGCCGTGGGTTTTGCCGTCGGCATCGCCTGGCCGCACCTGAGCACGCGTGTGCTGCAGATTGCGCCGCCCGGCGAAGAAGACCTGGCTGCCTCTTCCATCATGACAGTGGAGCTGTTTGCCACCGCCATGGGTGCGGCCCTGGCCGGCATGGTCGCCAACCTCGGGGGCCTCACCAGCCCCGGTGGTGTACCCGGAACGGCGGGCGCAGCGCAATGGCTGTTCGTCGTGTTCGCCCTGGCACCCGCGCTGTGCCTGCTGACTTCACGGCAAACGGCGAAGCCAGACCCGCCTGCCCTCAGGCAGACAGCCAACAGCGCCGCATAAGGTGTGAGGCGTGAAAAAGCCGGCGCACCCGCAAAGGATGCACCGGCTTTACACCGAGATTGGCGTCTTGCTTACTTCCGCGAACGCAGCGCGTCAACGCTCCATGCACCACCGCCGGCAGCAGCAAAGAACAAAAACACAAAGCAGAACAACACGGCCGACTCGCCACCATTCAGCATGGGCGACAACACAAAGCCCTTGGTCGCATGGCCCATGAAATAGGCAAATGCCAGCAGGCCCGACAGCACAAACGCCACAGGGCGCGTGAACAAGCCCACAAGCAGCAGCGCACCACCAAAGAGCTCAAGAATCCCGGCAAAGCCGATCAGCGACAACACCTGCAGCCCGTCGAAATAAGCCACGTGGGGAAAGCCCAGCAGCTTGGCCGTGCCATGCTGAATAAGCAAATAAGCAGAAACAATGCGCAGGACTGAAAGCGCGCGTGAAGTCAGTTGGTCGTTTTGGGCAAAGGCCATGAGGTTCCCTCCGTTAAAAAGATGTCTGACAGGCCTGTAGCGAAAAAGTTCAGCGCCGCTGCGCAAGTTTCTGCCGGGGCCTGGGGCCACCCGATGCGGAGCTGGCGACGCTCGCCGAACTTTTCTCGGCCAGCAGTTGAACCAGATGCTGCCGGATCACCGCGGTGATGTGCTCGCGCTTGCCCTGCTCCAGCATGCCGATCAGCCGTGTCGGTGGCCGGCCCGGCAGCGGCAGCACACGCAGAAGCGCATCGTTGGCCCAGTCGGCGTTCTTGACATGCGGCACGATGGTGACACCGACGTTCTGTCGCACCAGGTCGATGATGGCCGAGAGCGAGCTGAGCTCCAGAAAGTCCTGCGGCACCAGGCCCAGCTTGCGCAAGGTCTGCTCTATGCGGATGCCGCTTTGCGTGCGCCGGTCAAAGCGCAGGAAGGGTTGCTCACGCAGCAGCTTTTTGAAGTCGCTGCCCGGCGACGCTACCTGGGAACTCGCGACCACCGTCAGCGGCTCGGTGTACAGCGGCGTCCAGCGCATGCCCTTTCGCTCCTGCGGCGAGTCGTCGACGAAGACCGCCGCATCGAGCTCACCGCTCCTGACACTGCGCGCCAGGCCGCTGGACTCCTGCATGACCAGCCGCACATTGAGACGCGGATAGAGCGGCTTCATCCTGACGACGGTGTTTGAGAGCAGCCCCATCGCCGTGACGATGGAGCCCACCGTCACGGTGCCGGCGATCTCTCCCTCGCCGTCCAGGCCTTCGCGCATCTGGTCGTAGTACCCGACAATTTTTTCCGCATGCGCAACCAGCGCGCGGCCTGCGTCCGAAAGCACCACGCCGCGCCCCGAACGCTCGAACAGCACGGTCTTGAGCTCGGTCTCCAGCGCGCGCATCTGCAGCCCGACTGCAGCCTGTGTCAGCGCGACGCGATCGGACGCCGCGGCGAACGAGCCGCCCTGCGCGACAACCAGGAAGGTCTTCAAAAACCGGATCGTGCTCATTCGCGCACCGCCCCAATACAAAAGAATAACTTTAGCATCTCAAAACATAATATAGATATATTTTTCAAACCGGATGGAGAACAATCCGGCTTAACAGGGTTGTGTGACGGACACATGTCTCCCGCCGCAACGGCGCATCTCCCTCGAAACGCGCGGCTTTTTCGGGCTTCTTCCGCAGCAGCCCGGCCGCTTGTCTGGCTTGTTTTTTGGGGCGATGATTTATGTCTGATGCACTCCTGGCGAATACCGGCACGGCTTCACCACTCTCATTTGGTGAGAAACGGGCGGCAGCCATTTACGACCTGGGCCACAGCACGATTTTTGCGTCGCGCACCGACCCGCGCTTTTCCTATTGCACCTATGCCCCTCCGCACCTGGGTGAGTCAAAGCAGCCCATGCAGCTCGTGGTCGTTGTTCACGGCACCGGCCGCGCCTTCACCGAATACCGCGACGCCTTCGCCGCATTCGCCAAGTGGAACGACTGCATCGTGCTGTGCCCGCTGTTTCCGGCCGGCCCGCAGGGCGACGGCAACCGCGACGGCTTCAAGCACCTGCGCGAAGCCGACATCCGCTACGACCAGATCCTGCTCAGCATGGTCGACGAGGTAGCCCTCAAGTTCGGTTGCGACTTTTCAAAGTTCGCGCTCTTTGGCTATTCCGGCGGCGGCCAGTTCGTCAACCGCTTCGGCCTGCTGCACCCCGAGCGCCTCTGGGCGCTTTCCATAGGCGCGCCAGGCTCGGTGACTCTCATCGACAACCAGCAAGACTGGTGGGTCGGCGTGCGCGACTTCGAAAAGCGTTTCGGCAAACCGCTGAACCTTGCGGCCCTCAAAACCCTGCCGGTGCACATGGTGGCCGGCAAGGCTGACATGGAGACCTGGGAGATCACCCACCGCGAAGGCGGCAAGTTCTACATGGCCGGCGCCAACGACGCGGGGCGCACGCGCCCGGAGCGGCTGGAGACCTTGCGCCAGTCCTTTGTGCAGGCCGGCGTCAACGTCACGCTGGACCTGATCGACAACGTTCCCCACGACGGCCTGGCCTGCGTCGACACGGTGCAGGACTTCCTCGCGACCGTGCTGCGCGACGTCCGGAAAAAAGCGGCGGGCCGGGCCCAGTGATGTCACGCCAACCTCAAACCTGAAGACTGACCATGCTGCGTTTTGCGCTGTCCCGTCTTTTCATGGCCATACCGACGCTGCTGATCGTCGCGGTGGCGGTCTTTGTGCTGATCCGGCTCATCCCCGGCGACCCGGCGCAGCTGCTGTTGGGTGACCTCGCCGACCCGGTGCGCCTGGCCGACCTGCGCGCCCAGCTCGGGCTCGACAAGAGTTGGCCGGTGCAGTTCGGCATCTGGGGCCGGCACGTGCTGGGCGGCGACCTGGGCGTTTCCATCAACACCGGCGAACCCGTGTTGCACCTTGTGTTGAGCCGCTTCCTGGTCAGCGCGCAGATTGTGCTGATTGCCGTGCTCTTCGCCACCCTGGTCGCGGTGCCCGCCGGCATGATCGCCGCGTGGAAGCAAAACCGCCTGCCCGACCTGATGCTGGTCGGCACGGCCACCCTGCTGGTATCCATCCCTACCTTCTGGCTGGGCCTGTTGCTTCTGCTCTTCTTCGGCCTGAAGCTCGAATGGCTGCCCGTGGTCGGCTATGTCTCGATCATGAACGACTGGAAGTCGGGCCTGCTGTACCTGCTGATGCCCATCCTCACGCTGTTCCTGCATGAGATCGGCGTGCTGATCCGCATGGCCAGGGCCAGCACGCTGGAAGTGCTGCGGCTGGACTACATCACGCATGCGCGCGCCAAGGGTCTGTCAGAGCGTGCTGTGCTGGTGCACCACGCCTTTCGCAACTCCTTCGGCCCGACCTGGACTTTGATCGGCCTGGTGCTGGGCAACCTGCTGGGCGGCGTGGCGGTTGTTGAAACCGTCTTCACCATCCCCGGGCTGGGTCGCCTGCTGGTGGACGCGATCTTCGCGCGCGACTACCCGGTGATCCAGGGCTGTCTGCTGCTGGTCGCCGTGATCTACGTGGTCACCAACCTGGTCATCGACCTCTGCTATCCGATCTTCGACCCCAGGGTGTTGGCCGAATGAAAAAATTTCTCACCCCTCAGGCCCTGATCGGCCTCTTCATCGTGGGCCTCATCCTCGTGGCGGCCGTACTGGCCTTCTTCTGGACGCCGCACGAGCCGCTCAAGATCAACTTCATGGCACGCCTCAAACCACCCAGCGTCACCTATTGGCTGGGCACCGACGAGTTCGGCCGCGACGAACTCTCGCGCCTCATGGCCGGCGCCTCCAACAGCGTGTGGATCAGCTTCCTCACCGTCCTGTTTTCCATCTCCATCGGCACCGCCATCGGCGTTCTGACGGGTTTTGTGCGCGGCTGGACCGACCGCATCATCATGGCCTTCATCAATGCCCTGCTGGCCTTCCCCGGCCTGCTGCTGGCGCTGGCGCTGCTGGCTGTCTTTGGCGCCAACAAGTACGGCATCATCCTCGCGCTGGGCCTGGCGTACACGCCCTCCGTCACCCGCATCGTGCGCGGCACAGTGATGTCGCTGCGCGAAAAGGAATTCATCGAATCCTCCCGCGTGCTCGGCAATTCAGAGCTGTACACCATGTTCCGCCATGTGCTGCCCAACTGCGTGGCACCGCTCACGGTGCTTGCCACCTCGATGTTCGGCTGGGTCATCCTGGCGGAAAGCTCGCTGTCCTTCCTGGGCCTGGGCGTTCCGCCGCCCGCTCCCACCTGGGGCAATATGCTGGCCGCGGCCCGGCCCTTCATGGCGCAGGCGACTTACCTTTCCATCTTCCCCGGCCTGTGCATCGCGCTCACGCTGCTGGGCATCAACTTCCTGGGCGACGCGGTGCGCGACCTGCTGGATCCGCGCATGAGGGGCATCGAATGAACCACCTTGTGGATGTCTCGAGCCTCAGCCTTTCCATCGGCAAGGGCGGCCGCGAAATCGTGCGCAATGTCTCTTTCACCGTTGCGCCCGGCGAAATCGTCGGCATCGTCGGTGAATCCGGCAGCGGCAAGACCCAGGCGGCGCGCGCCATCATGGGCCTCACGCCGCCGCCACTGGTGCGCAGCGCGGGTCGCATTTTGTTTGAAGGCGAAGACATGGCGGCGGCCGGCGATGCGCGTTTGCGACAGCTGCGCGGCGCGCGCATCGGCATGGTGTTCCAGGAGCCCATGACCTCGCTCAACCCTTCGATGACGATCGGCCGGCAGCTTGACGAAGGCCTGGCGCTGCACCGGCCCGAGCTCTCGCCGGCCGCGCGCCGCGACAAGGCTTTGGCCATGCTCGCGCGCGTCGGCATCACCGACCCGCAGGCCGCGCTCGCCGCATGGCCACATGAATTCTCAGGCGGCATGCGCCAGCGCATGATGCTGGCCTCTGTGATGCTGCTGGAGCCCGCACTGCTGATCGCCGACGAGCCGACCACTGCCCTGGACGCGCTGGTGCAGCGCGATGTGCTCGAGCTGATGGTCGGCCTCACACGCGAACACAATACGGCCGTGCTGCTGATCAGCCACGACCTGCCCATGGTCGCGCGCTATACCCAGCGCATGATCGTCATGCAGCAGGGCGAGGTCGTCGAAGCCGGCGACACCGCCGCCCTGCTGGCTGGCCCCAGGCAGGACTACACACGCAAGCTGCTCGAAGCCATCCCGCGCCGGCAAGCCCCGCGCACGATTGCCGACGACCAACCCGTCATCGAAGTGCGCAACCTCGTGTTCGATTACCCCGGCAAGCGGCGCCTCTTTGCCAAGTCCGCTGCCAAGCGCGTGCTGCACGGCATAGACCTGGTGGTGCGCCCGCGCGAGATCGTCGCGGTGGTGGGCGGCTCCGGTTCGGGAAAAACCACGTTGGGCCGTGCGATTGCGGGCTTGCTCAAGCCGACCGAAGGCGACATCCGTTTTCGCGGGCGTTCGATCGCGCGCAGCGATGCGGGCTGGCTGGACTACCGGCTCAATTGCCAGATGGTTTTCCAGGACCCGTATTCATCACTCAACCCGCGCATGAGCATTGGCCAGCTGGTCGGTGAAGGGCTGCGACTGGTTCCTGGCCTCTCTTCAGCCGAGCGGCAAACGCGCGTAGCGAAGATGCTTGATGAGGTTGGTTTGGAGCCCCGGCATGCGCAACGTTACGCGCACGAACTCTCGGGCGGCCAGCGCCAACGCGTGGCGATTGCCCGCGCGCTGATACGTGAGCCGGCCTTTGTGATTGCCGACGAGCCGGTGTCCGCACTCGACGTGACCGTACGCGCCCAGGTGCTGGCGCTGCTGGCCGAGCTGCAGGAACGCCACGGCTTTGCCTGCCTCTTCATCAGCCACGACCTGGGCGTGGTCGAACAGGTGGCCGACCGTGTGATCGTGATGCAGGCCGGCCAGATCATTGAGCAAGGCAGCCGCGACGAGGTGTTCGACAACCCGCAACATGCCTACACACGCAAGCTGCTCTCCGCGATTCCTGCGCTCACGCCCACCGGCCAGGGCGGCATGCAACTCAAGTGGCGTTTTGACGAACCCGATGCACCGGCGGGCGCCTTGAATCTCATCAACCCGATAACCCCCATTCCAGTCTGATCTTTAAGGAGCTTTTGATGCTTTCCCTTCGATTGAAATTTCTGGCCGCTGCCGTGCTGGCGGCTTGTACCGCCGCCCAGGCCCAGACGGCGCAAATCGTGGTCGCGCAGCCGGCAGACATCCGCTCGACCAATCCCGGTGTCAACCGCGACAACACCACCGACGGCGTGGTGCTCAACATCGTCGAAGGCCTGGTTGCCTATCACGAGAACGGCACCGTCGGCCCGCTGCTGGCGCGCTCCATCGTCACCAGCCCCGACGGCCTGACCTATATCTTCAAGTTGCGCACCAACGTGAAGTTTCACAACGGCGAGTCCATGACTTCGGCCGATGTGCTGTGGAGCTGGAAGCGTTATATGGACCCCAAGACCGACTGGCGCTGCCTCAGCGAATTTGACGGCCGCTCCGGTGTCAAGGTCACCTCGGTCACCGCGCCTGACGCACAAACCGTGGTCATGCAGCTGGACAAACCCTCGGCCGTCTTCCTCGACAACCTGGCCCGCACCGACTGCGGCATGACAGCCATCCTCCACAAAAAATCCGTTAAGGAAGACGGCAGCTGGGACAAACCCATCGGCACCGGCCCCTTCAAGTTTGAAGAGTGGAAGCGCGGCGAGTACGTCACGCTCAGCGCCTTTGCCGACTACCAGTCGCCCCCCGGCACCAAGCCAGACGGTTACCTCGGCCTCAAGAAACCGCTGGTCGAGCAGGTCAAATTTTTAACCGTGCCCGACATGTCGACCTCCAAGGCCGGCCTGCAGTCCGGCGCCATCGATGCCGGCCAGATCACCTCGTCCGACGTGCAGGAGCTCAAGGCGAATAAAAACCTGAGCGTGGTCGCCGCTGTGGATGCGGGCAAAAACACGCTGCTGATGCAGACCAATGACCCGCTTCTTAAAGACGAGCGCATCCGCCAGGCCATCGCGCTGTCGCTCGACATGAACCAGCTCGTCGCGGCCGCGTCCGAAGGCCTGGCCCGCGTCAACAACTCGGCCATCCAGGACAGCTCGGCCTTCTACACCGCAGCGCAGAAAAAAGGCTACCGCCACGACCCGGCCAAGGCCAAACAGCTGCTGAAGGAAGCCGGCTACAAGGGCCAGCCTATCGTGATTCAGGCCAACAAGCGCGCCCATGTGCCGAGCTTCTCGGTGGCGGTGATGAGCCAGGCCATGATGCAGGCCGTCGGCATCAACGCGCAGATCGAAGTGCTCGAATGGGCCACCCAGCTGGACCGCTACAACAGCGGCAACTACCAGATGAGCTCCTTCACCTATTCGTCGCGCCTGGACCCGGCCCTGAGCTATGAGCAGTTCTCGGGCAACAAGGCCAAGCAGCCGCGCAAGGTGTGGGACGACCCGGCCGCGCAAAAGCTGATCGACCAGAGCTTCGCCGAAGCCGACCCGAAGAAACGCCAGGCCTTGTTTGACCAGCTGCACGCGCTGATGATCGCCAAGACGCCGCTGGTCATCCTCTACAACGTGACCGATTCCTGGGCCGTGCGCAAGCGCGTGAATGGCTTCACGGTGTGGGAAGGCAAGCCGCTGCTCTGGAATACGAAGCTGGCCGTCAAGTAAGTCTTTTCAGCTTCCTCTCGGCCGCCTTGCGCACAGGCCCGCGCGCAAGGCATGGACAGGCACGCCTCGCGGCGGTCGTCATCTCTCTTCACGCAACTTCTTACGGCAGCCCAGCATGGCAAACATCGAACAATTCCCCTTTATCTCCGTCTCCGGCAGCCCGCATGAACGCGGCCTGCAGTACGGGCGGCAGGCCGCTGACCGGGTACGCGGCAGCGCGCGCCTGTACGGCCAGACGCTGGTCAACCTGGGCTACAGCGAACAGGCACGCGCGCGCTTGATCGACTTCTTCGCCAAGGAAGTCGGCAACTTCGCACCCCACTACATCGACGAGATGCGCGGCATCGCCGAGGGCGCGGGTGTGGACTTCCAGGACATCGTGATGATCAACGCCCGCACCGAGGTGCTGGCCAAGGCCCGCGCCGACAAGGTCAAGGCCGCCGACCAGGAACCCGGCGACGGCTGCACCGGCGCCCTCATCCTGCCCGAGCGTTCGGCCAACGGCAACCTGCTGCATGGCCAGAACTGGGACTGGCGCGCCGAATGCGTCGAGACCTCCGTCGTGCTGCGCGTGCGCAACGACAACGGCCCCGACTTTTTGACCTTTGTCGAAGCCGGCGGGCTGGCCCGCAGCGGCTTCAACAGCGCGGGCGTGTCCATCACCGCCAACTACCTCGAATCAGACCGCGACTTCAAGCAACTGGGCGTGCCGCTGTCGCTGATACGCCGCAAGGTGCTGGAACAAGAGATTTTCTCGCTGGCCATGAAAGCCGTCGCCGCCACACCCAAGTCCTGCTCCAACAACATCATGCTGGGCATGTCGCAGGGCTTCGGCATCGACTTTGAATGCACCACCAACGAATCGTTTCCGATTTATCCCGGCGCCGACAACCTGATCGTGCACGCCAACCACTGGATGAGTCCGGTAGCGCTCAGCAAGCTGGTGGATCTGGGCATTTCCCAATCACCCGACAGCCACTACCGCGACTGGCGCGTGCGCAAGCTGCTGAACCAGCAAGACAAGCTGGGCCGCCAGGACTTGAAGAACGCCTTCTTCGACGACTTCGGCCTCCCCTACTCCGTCTGCCGCCCGCCCCGCATCGGCAGCCACGACAACCTCTCAGCCACCGTAGCCATGGTCATCATGGAACCCGCAGTGGGTGAAATGGAAGTGGCGCCCTTGCCGGCGTTGAACAAGGTGTTTACCTGCTATAGCTTGACGAAAGAACCCAGGATTTCTGCCTGAGCGCATCGCGCAGCCCCTTTTCCAGGATTGCTGCTGCCAACGGATCGAGGTACTGCGTGGTCGAGTCAAGGCTTTGGCTCGCTTGACAACTTGTCTGAAAAGTAAGGCAAAAGAAATAGGAGGAGGCGCCGGGCCGTGCTTCCTTATCTCGACGCGGCGGCGGCAGTGGCGCCAACTGACTCCCCACCAAGCCTGTTTCCTACAGTGCAATCGGCCCTGCTCCGGGATGCTGGCGGTTTACTTCGCCACTCCCCACTCCATCTTTAAGGACAAAGGCAGAAGCCATGGAAAGCCCCACCGATGCACTCACCATCTCCCGGCGAGGTATCCTGATCGCTAGCGCCGCTTCAGCGGCTGTGACCACTATGCCATCAGACGCCACCGCAGCCCCCTCTTCACCGCTCGCCGCACCCGGCTCCGTCCCTCAGGGGCGCGTGACCATCGAGGTCAACGGCGCGGCCCACACCCTGAACCTGGACACGCGCACCACGCTGCTCGATGCCTTGCGCGAGCACCTGCACCTCACCGGCACAAAAAAGGGCTGCGACCACGGCCAATGCGGCGCCTGCACCGTGCTGCTCGACGGGCAGCGCATCAATTCCTGCCTGACGCTGGCCGTGATGCATGAGGGCAGCAAGGTGACCACCATCGAAGGGCTGGGAACCTTGCAGCGCATGCACCCGTTGCAGACAGCCTTCGTCAAGCATGACGGCTATCAGTGCGGTTACTGCACGCCGGGCCAGATCTGCTCTGCCGTCGGCGCGCTCGATGAACTGCGCCGGGGCGTCCCCAGCCACGTCAGCGCAGACATCACCGCGCGGCCGCTGCTCTCGCCCGACGAGCTTCGGGAGCGCATGAGCGGCAACATCTGCCGCTGTGGTGCCTACTCCAACATCGTTGAAGCCATCACTGAAGTGGCGGGGGGGCAGGCATGAAACCCTTCACGTATGAACGCGCCAGCTCGCCGGCGCAAGCCGCCGCCGCGGTGGCCCGCAACCCGTCAGCCAAGTTCATCGCCGGCGGCACCAACCTGCTTGATTTGATGAAGCTGCAGATCGAAGCGCCGGCGCACCTTGTCGACGTGAACGGCCTGGCGCTGGACAAGATTGAAGCGACGCCCGAGGGCGGCCTGCGTGTGGGCGCGATGATTCGCAATACCGCGCTGGCCTCAGACGAGCGCGTGCGGCGCGACTACGGCGTACTGTCACGGGCCTTGCTCGCCGGCGCCTCGGGCCAGCTGCGCAATAAGGCGACCACCGCCGGCAACCTGCTGCAGCGCACGCGTTGCCCTTACTTCTACGACACCGACCAGCCCTGCAACAAGCGCCAGCCGGGCAGCGGCTGCAGCGCCATCGGGGGCGTGAACCGCCAGCACGGCATCATCGGCACCAGCCAGGCCTGCATCGCCACCCACCCGAGTGATATGGCTGTTGCCATGCGGGTGCTCGACGCATCGGTAGAGACCGTGCGGGCCGACGGGCGTGCGCGCGTCATTCCGATTGCCGACTTTCACCGGCTGCCAGGCGAAACGCCGCACATCGAAACCACGCTGGAGCCCGGTGAGCTGATCACCGCTGTGACGCTGCCGCGCCCGGCCGGCGGCGTGCACATCTACCGCAAGGTGCGTGACCGTGCCTCCTACGCCTTCGCGCTTGTTTCCGTGGCTGCCATCGTGCAGCGTGATGGCTCCGGCAAGGTCGCCCTGGGCGGCGTGGCGCACAAGCCCTGGCGCGTTGAAGCCGCAGAGGCTGCCATGCCGCAAGGTGCGCGGGCTCTTGCGGCCGGCGTGCTGGCCGGTGCAACGCCGACACATGACAACGCCTTCAAATTGCCACTGGTAGAGCGAACCATCGCCGCCGTGCTGGCCCAGGCGAGGAGCGCATCGTGAAATTCGACACCCCTGCCACCACCAACCCCATTGACCAGCTCAAGGTCATCGGCAAGCCCACCGACCGCATAGACGGCCCGCTCAAAACCACCGGCACCGCACCCTACGCCTACGAGCGCCACGACGCCGCACCGGACGCGGCCTCCGGCTACGTCGCAGGCGCCGGCATCGCCAAGGGCCGCATCGCGTCGATGGATTTGCGCGCGGCCCGCACCGCGCCGGGCGTGCTGGCCATCATTACCGCAGAGAACGCCGGCAAGCTCACCAAGGGCAGCTTCAACACCGCCAGGCTGCTGGGCGGGCCGGAGATTGACCACTACCACCAGGCCGTGGCGCTGGTGGTGGCCAACACCTTCGAACAGGCTCGCGCCGCCGCGCAACTGGTACGCATCGTCTATGAGAGCACGCCGGGCAAGTTCAACCTGGCAACAGAAAAAGACGACGCGCCGCTGGCCAAGGCGTCTGATTTTTCGGGAGAACCTGAGACCAAGGTGGGCGATTTCGCGGGCGCCTTTGCCGCGGCGCCTGTGCAGCTGGACGCCACCTACACCACGCCCGACCAGTCCCACGCGATGATGGAGCCGCACGCCACCACCGCCGCGTGGACGGGCGACAAGCTCACGGTATGGACAGCCAACCAGATGATCGACTGGGGCGTGGGCGATCTGGCCAAGACGCTGGGTATCCCCAAAGCCAACGTCAGACTGGTGTCGCCCTTTATCGGCGGGGGTTTCGGCGGCAAGCTTTTCCTGCGTGCCGATGTGTTGCTGGCCGCGCTGGGGGCGCGCGCGGTGCGGCGGCCGGTCAAGGTCGCGCTGCAGCGGCCGCTGATGATGAACAACACCACCCACCGGCCGGCCACCATCCAGCGCATACGCCTGGGGGCGGGGCGCGACGGCAAGCTCACTTCTATCGGTCATGAGGGCTGGTCAGGCGACCTGCCCGGCGGCGGGCCCGAGACCGCGGTGAACCAGACGCGCCTGCTCTACGCCGGCGCCAACCGGATGACCGCCACACGGCTGGCCGTGCTGGACCTGCCCGAGGGCAATGCGATGCGTGCACCGGGCGAGGCGCCCGGCTTGATGGCGCTCGAGATCGCGATGGATGAAATGGCGGAAAAGCTGGGCTTGGACCCGGTGGAGTTCCGCGTCCTCAACGACACGCAGGTAGACCCTGAAAAGCCAGCGCGCGCTTACTCCCAGCGCCAGCTGATTCAATGCCTGAGAACCGGCGCGCAGACCTTCGGCTGGAACCGGCGCGTGGCCAAACCGGGCCAGCTGCGTGAAGGGCGCTGGCTGGTGGGCCTGGGTGTCGCCTCGGCTTTTCGCAACAACCTGACGATGCCGTCTGGTGCGCGCGTGCGGCTGGACAACACCGGCCTCGTCACGGTTGAAACGGACATGACGGATATCGGCACCGGCACCTACACTGTCATTGCGCAGACCGCCGCTGAAGTCATGGGCGTGCCGCTGCAAAAGGTGTTTGTGCGGCTGGGCGACTCCGCCTTTCCCGTGTCGGCCGGCTCCGGCGGGCAATGGGGCGCCAACAGCTCCACGTCGGGCGTGTACGCCGCCTGCATGAAGCTGCGCGAAGCCGTCGCCCAAAAACTGGGAATGACCCAGGGCGACATCACGTTTGCCGACGGCATGGTCAGCGCGGGTGGCCGCTCTGTGCCGCTGGCTGAAGCTGCCGGCGCCCAGGGCCTCGTCGCCGAAGACACCATCGAGTTCGGCGACCTGGGCAAAAAATTCCAGCAGTCGACCTTCGGCGCGCACTTTGTGGAAGTGGGCGTCGACATCTACACCGGCGAAATTCGTGTGCGGCGCATGCTGGCCGTCTGCGCCGCGGGCCGCATCCTCAACCCCAAGAGCGCGCGCAGCCAGGTGATAGGCGCGATGACCATGGGAGTTGGCGCGGCGCTGATGGAAGAACTCGCTGTCGACAAGCGTCACGGGTTTTTCGTGAACCACGACCTGGCGGGCTACGAGGTGCCGGTGCATGCCGACATTCCGCACCAGGATGTGATCTTCCTGGAAGAGACCGACCCAACCTCATCGCCCATGAAAGCCAAGGGCGTGGGTGAACTCGGCATCTGCGGCGTCGGCGCGGCAGTGGCCAATGCGGTCTACAACGCCACCGGCGCGCGGGTGCGCCACTACCCGATCACACTGGACAAAGTGCTGGACAGCCTGCCGGCGCTGGTGTGAGCGCCGGCGCGCCTCATCACGCCGGCGGCGGGTGTGGAAAACACCTTAAAAATGCCTGTTTCAGGCATAAAAAGTGCCTGGAACCTAATCAGGACGGGCGCAAGTAGCTCCTGATTTAATAGCGCCCCTGCTCAACCCTGAACCCCCTTGCGGAGGCCCGCCGGCGAGCGGAACGGCGGCCCGCCGCACCGCTGGAACAAGTCCTACACAGCAGCGTGTTCGCGCGCACTAGGATTGGTTTTACCTGTGAATCCGTTCCGTACTGACGGTGCCATGTCAACCCGCCCTTTTCGCCTCGCCACACGGCTGATCCTGGCGTCAGCCCTGGCTGCTGCCTGCCTGGGAACCGTTGCGCAGGACAAACCCGCAGGCACACTGCCGCAAGTCACCATCGCCGCCAAGGCAAACCGCGACCCCGTCGAAAAGTCCTACCGCAAGATGGTCCGCGGCATGGATCTTTTCGAGAAGCAGCGCGCCGCCATGGCGCCCAATGCGTCGCTTCGCTTCAAACTCTTGCCGCGCAAGCGAGAGACAGAGATGGACCGCATCGAGATGGAGGTCATCGGGACGACGGTGGCGTTTGGTGTGGCGGTGGCGCCGGACCATACCTTTACGCTGGAGCGTGACCCCAAGGCGTTTGACGAAAACGCGCAGGTGATTCCGAACCGGAAGGCGCAGACCATGACGTGGCGCACGGAGATACGCACGCCGGGCCTGCCGCCCAACACGCGTCGGCTGGGTGACTTGCGGCTGGAATGCCAGGTGGGCATGGAGGCGGGGCTGGTGTCGAACACCACCAATGTGATCGGCCGGCTGGCTCGGGTGATTCTGGATACGCCGGCCTATTGCGACAGGAAGGCGCCGCTTTATCTTTTCTTTGCGGACCGGCCTTTGTTCAGCGTGGCCATGATGAACGGCGCGCGGCGGGAGATTCTTTCCATCGACAAGCTGTACGCCGCCGCCAGCGACGACCCCAACCTGAACGGCGACCTGCCGTATTGCGACTGCGAGGTGCTGGTAGACCGCACTTACGTCTTGCCGCTGGGCGACCGAAGCTGGCCGGACGACACGCTGGTGGAGTTTGAGTACATGGACGGGCCGTGATGAAAACCTTGCCCCGTCAAACGCTGCGGCATGCCGGTGCGATGCTGCTTGCCTGCCTGTGGCTGGCCGGTTGCGCGGGCCCGGGGGGATTGTTCGGCTCGCAAGAGGCGCCACCGCCTTTTCGCGACCCGGCCATGACGATGGAAAGCGCGCAGGGCGCCATCGTGGCCGGGCAGTCCACCAAGGCCGACGTGGCGGCAACGCTGGGCGACGCCGCCGCGTCGGTGAAGTTCGACAGCGGATTCGAGGTGTGGGTCTACCGGAAAAAGACTTCGCAACCCACAGCGGCCAACCCGGAGCTGGTGATTCTGTTCACGCCGGCCGGCATCGTCAAAAAGACGCGGATTCGCCCGGCTTACCTGGCGCAGGAAGAGCGCAGGGATTGACGGCTTAAGTTACTCAGGACCAGGTTCGCCACCTCAGACCGGAATGACGGTCGTCTCAAACACTTCCTTGAGGCAYACAAAGGTGCGCACCTGCCGCACGCCGGGCAGGGCCACGAGCTGGGCGGTGTGCATCTCGTTGAACGAGTCGATGCTTTTGATGCGCAGCTTCACAAAATAATCAAACTCACCGGTCACCAGTTGCACCTCGAGGCAGCCCGTCAAACCGGCGGCGGCTTTTTCAAACGCGGCGAATGAGTCGGTGGTGGAGCGGTCGAGCACGACACCGATGATGACCAGGCCGTTGTAGCCCAGCGCACGCGGGTTGACCAGCACCACGGTCTTGCGGATCAGCCCCAGCTCCTTGAGCCTGGCCACCCGCCTGGAGCAGGCCGGTGCGCTGAGGTTGGTTTTTTCGGCCAGCTGCATGTTGGGCAATGAGGCGTCCTGCTGCAGCAGCTTCAGGAGCTTGCGGTCTACCCGGTCGAGTTCTTTTTCCATTGGGGAATTGTACAAATCTTGCATTAAATGGCAATTCAACAAAATAAATTGTGCATTTATCCAATTCAAAGATTTTTAGGTCGCTTTATTCGCTGAAGTATGCAATTCATTCCACAGACCCGGCGATACGATTTGACCCAGGACTGCACCCAACCCTTCACCCACATGCCCTCCTTCTTTGCGGCCATTTCAGTCTACGCACCAGGGCTTCAACCGAGAAAAACTTCCATGCCTACCCCACTTCAATATCCGCTCCAGCTCCAGAAATTTTCAAAACACACGCTGACCTTCGGGCCCAGCCCGATACAGCCGCTCAAGCGCCTGAGCGCCCACCTGGGCGGCAAGGTCGAGCTGTTTGCCAAGCGCGAAGACTGCAACAGCGGCCTGGCGTTCGGCGGCAACAAGACGCGCAAGATGGAATACCTGATCCCCGAGGCGCTAGAGCAGGGCTGCGACACGCTGGTGTCGATCGGCGGCATCCAGTCCAACCAGACGCGCCAGGTCGCGGCGGTGGCGGCGCACCTGGGCATGAAGTGCGTGCTGGTGCAGGAGAACTGGGTCAACTACTCCGACGCGGTGTATGACCGCGTGGGCAATATCGAGATGTCGCGCATCATGGGCGCCGACGTGCGCCTGGACGCGGCCGGTTTTGACATCGGCATCCGCCCGAGCTGGGAGCAGGCGATGGAAGACGTGCGCAAAAAGGGCGGCAAGCCCTTCCCGATTCCGGCGGGCTGTTCAGAGCACCCGTATGGTGGCCTGGGGTTTGTCGGCTTTGCCGAAGAAGTGCGTGCGCAGGAGGCAGAGCTGGGCTTCAAGTTTGACTACATCGTGGTGTGCTCCGTTACCGGCAGCACGCAGGCCGGCATGGTGGTGGGCTTTGCGGCAGACGGCCGTGCCGACCGGGTGATCGGCATCGATGCGTCGGCCAAGCCGGCACAAACCCACGCGCAGATTGTGCGCATCGCACAGAACACCGCCAAGCTGGTGGAGCTGGGCCGCCCCATCACCGAAAAAGACGTTGTGCTCGACACCCGCTACGGCGGCCCCGAATACGGCCTGCCGTCCGAAGGCACGCTGGAGGCGATACGCCTGTGCGCCCGCCAGGAGGGCATGCTGACCGACCCGGTGTACGAAGGCAAGTCGATGCAGGGCATGATCGACATGGTCCGGCGCGGCGAGTTTCCGGCCGGCTCACGCGTGCTGTACGCGCACCTGGGCGGCGTGCCGGCGCTCAATGCCTACAGCTTCCTTTTCCGCAACGGTTGAACATGGAACGGCCTGCAGCACTGACCGTGGCGCTGGCAACCCGGCTGATGGAAGCCTTGTGCGCAGCGCCGCCTGACGCTAAGGCACCCGAGAGCGCCGGCATGCCCCTGCTGCGCGCGGCACTGAATGACCCGGCCATGCACACCGTGGTGCTGGCCATCAGCAAAAACGGACCGGCGGCCAGCCTGGTGCAGGTAATACGGCAGCCGGACACGCTGCATCAATGGGTGGAGCTGGCCTGCATCTGAACGCGACGTCAGCATTTTGCTATCAATTAAATAGCTGCTCGCGCATGACTCTATTGGGTTGCAGGCCTTTTTTACGCATCAAAAGCGGGCTCCAGGGCCTTTTTCCGCGGTCCAGCGCCTGCCTCCACACGCTAAAACCGCTTGAAAAAGGCCATTTTCAAGCATGAAAAGTGGTTGTATCCCAATAGGATCATGCGCAAGCAGCTATGGTTTTAATAGCATTCGTCGGCTAACGACCTCTAGATCCGGTCCTTCCAGCGCTGCATTTCCCATGAAGGCAGGCCCCGGAGGTCGCCGACCTTCGCGCTCTGGAATTCCCCGATGGCGGGTTTGGCACCCATCCGCTCGTAGGCCTGTTTGGCGAGCGGCGCGGTTTGCACGAACACACTTTTCACCTGCGCCCAGCTCAGGGGTTGCGGGATGATTTTTGCGCCTGCAATCATTTTGGACGTGGCGAACAAAGCCAGCGCGTCACCTTCGGTGGACCAGGACCAGCCGCGGCGGAACACGACTTCGTCGCGAACCACCCTGGCGCCATCTGCCGGCGACAGGCCCCAGTAGGACTTGACCAGCTGCGAGACGGCCTCCGGGTCGGCTTCGCTGAGAACGCTCACGGCCTCCTGCTGCGCCAGCAAAAAGGCCAGCACGAGGTTGGGGTGTTTTTCCACGATGTTGTTGTGGACGATGCGAAAGGAACGGTGCAGGTAATAGCCGTCTGGATAGAAAGGCGAATTCTTCACCGAGGGCAGCAGGATGCCGGCGCCCTTGCCGACTGGCCCGTCGTAATGCCCTTCGGTGTAGCCGTAGGAGTTCATCACAGCCACCGTGCCCGTGGCCTGCGCTTTCAGGAAGGCCGGGTACACGGCCAATGTGGCGTCCACGCCGCTGGGCACCTGCGCCGCTTCGGGCAAGGTGGGCAGATGCACCATGCGGATGCCGTGCGCGGCCGGGTCGGGGTTGCCAAGTTCATAGCGCAGGATTTGCGTGAACGCGTTGTACGGGTCAGCGCCCACCAGCGTGCCGACCGTCTTGCCCTTGAGGTCCTGCACGTTGCGGATGGGCGAGTCCTTGCGCGTGCACAGCAAAAAGCGCAGCCGCCCCTCTGCCACCGACACCAGGCTGAAAGGAAGCTTTGCCACGATGGCGCGCAGCGTCGGCGTGTTGCCCCACATGGCCATGTCGAGCTGGCCGGCCGCCAGGGCCTCGACTTGCGGGGCCGCAGCGGGATAGGCACGGTAGTCCACGGTGAGGTCGTAGCCAAATTCCGCCGCGTGTTTTTCGATCAGCTTTTTATTGATCAGGTACTGCGTGACCGGCGAGTTGCCCGCCGCCCACGGAACCCAGCCATAGGACATCGTGAACGGCTTGCCGGCCTGCGCGCGGGCAAGCTGTGCAACGCCCACCGTCGCTGCGCCGGCCAGGCCGGCGCCCTGGCGCAGCCAGTGCCTGCGCGTCAACATTGATCTGCCGGCCATAAAGACCTCTCTTTCACGTGAAGAACAGCCACGCGGACCCGACGGCGCAAACCTGCAGCTCACACGGCCGGCAGGCTCACGCCCTCGTGTTTCGCATGGTGTTCGTGGTCTATTCTTTCCACGAGCTCATACACCTCGCAGGGCTCATCCTTCGGGCCCAGCGGCACTGTGGCCACCAGCCTGAAACGGAAAAACCGCGCGGCCGCAAGCGCCACCGCACGGCTGGCGGCGATGTTCACGCCCAGCGCATTGGCCTGCCGCGCCAGCGCCCGGGCCCGGTCCAGCGGTGCGCCCACTGCGGTGAAGGTCAGGTGATCCCAGGTGCCAAAGTTGCCGACTGTGGCATTGCCGAAATCCAGGCCGAAGCGCGGTGGTTTTACCGGCACGTCCAGGCCTTCGGCCAGCGTCTTCATGGAGTCCACCGCGCGCAGGGCCGCCTCGCAGGCGTAGCCCGCCGGGTTGGACACATTGAGCGGCGTGTTCCACAGTGCGACGGCGGTGCAGCTTTCGTAGCGGTCCATCATGCCCTTGCCCTGCGCCACTTCCACCGCCAGGATCTGCAGGTAGTGGTCGGCATGCGGCGACCAGGTCATGGCCGTGGCGTGCTCCTCGTCCAGCGCGGCGCACAGCACGGCCAGCTCGCGTTGCTCGACGCCGGCCTGCGGCGTCAGGCGGTTGGCAATGAAATGCTGCACCAGTGGCCGCGGCACGTAGCGCGAAAAGCCCTGCAACGCGATGCGTGCCAGCGCCAGCGATTCCTGCAGCCGGCGCACCTCGGCGATGTCGCTGTCCTGGGGAATGTCGCTGTCGAATTCAAATTGCCGGATGTGCCTGGCCGAGCGCACCAGGTTTTTCAGGGGCCTGGCCAGCCGGTTGGCCATCCAGAACAGCATGGGCATCAGCAGCACCAGCCCGGCCACGCCTACCCCCAGCAACATCCAGCGCATACGCCGCACCTGCGCCAGTAGCAGGTTCTGGTCAGACACCAGGGCCACATAGGCCTTGCGGCTGAACACGCCCTCCATGGGCATCACCACTGCGGCAAAACGCTGGCCGTCTGCGCCTTCAACCGAATGAATCGGCGTATCTTTCAGAGAGGCCTGCGTCATCAGCGGCGGCAACGCGGCATACAGGGGGTCATCCAGCGCGGCGAGGCTCACGGGCCGGCCGGACGCCAGCAAACGGCGCAGACGGTCCGCATCGGACCAGCCCCAGACGCGGCCCTGCTCATCAAAGAGGATCAGCTCGGCATGGCTTTCCTGGCTGCGCGCACGCAGAAAATCCGAGAGGCCCGCGACCGTGAACGTTACCGCCGCGACGCCACCCTTCGGCCCGCTGAGCGGCCGTGACAACGCCATGCCGAACTCCGCCGGAAGCTGCAGCATGAAAGGGTCGGTGGCCTGGAAGGTGCCCAGGTTCAACTCGCTCACCCCCTCGTACCAGGGCCGGCTGCGGGGGTCATAGCGGTTGCCCCAGGGACGCCGCTCGCTGGCAATGGCGGTCATCTGCTGGTCGTAAAAAACCCATTCCTCCACCCGCTTTTCGTGTTCGTCGACCCGGATGATCTGCTCCGCATAGCGGGCTTCCGGCAATGATTTGGCCCAGGCCCGGTCGCGCTCGGTGCGCAGCACCATGCTTTGCAGGTAACTGCCGTCCGGGTAACCGAACACCAGCGAGGCGATCTGGGGATAGCGGTTTTGCATCGACATCTGCATGCGCTGCACTGAAATGTCGTTCTCGCCTTCGAGGCCGGCGTGCGGGTCATTGGTGGTGGCTTCCAGCCAGGCGCGGGCCGGCTCCTGAAAGCGCAGCAGCTGCTCCTGCGTGCGGCGGCCCAGTTGCTCCAGCTCGCGCTGCGCGCCGTCCAGCACGATGCGGCTTGCCGCCAGCTCGGCCAGTACCATGAGCGCCACAACAAGCACCGTACCCAGCGCGGCATAGGTCCAGAACAGGTGGGAGCGAATCGACCTGGCGTGAAAAGTCAGCGACTTCAACTTTTTCAAGCGTGTCCCCCTGCTGTGCTTGTTTGATCGCAAGATACGCTGCAGTAATACCTTTGACAAGGCGGTTGCTACTGCCCCGCGAGGGATCTTTTCGTCTTCCACATTTTGTGACGTTTGTCAGGATTTTCAGTGTGACGACTGACAGAGGGAGCGTCATCAGAAATGCAAATTTTTGGGCGCCCGTATGGATACAGATGGTGACATCGGCGCGGCCTGTTTGCGACATGTACCGCTGGAGTACACACCCCGGGCTATAACGGAAGCGCTACATGCGAGCGGCCGCCTTGCCGATTTGCTTTGTATTGCACTGGATCAAGGGACCTGCGATTGAGCGGAACGGTGCGGGAGCTATAACCTCGGCTGGACAAGCCAGATCCACAAAGCCGCGGCGAATCCGATCCAGATCAGCACGATCACGAACGCGGCAATCCGGCTGCCCGGCTTCGCACCCTGCTCCTTCACCCAATCATCAGCCCGGTTGCGGCAATCGGCGAGCACCTCTGGAGGCAGGAGCCTGATGGTCAACCAGATCAGCCCCGGGAGCAGCAAGGCATCGTCCAGATACCCGAGCACCGGGATGAAGTCCGGAATGAGATCAATGGGACTCAGCGCATAGGCCACGACGAAGAGCCCAAGCGCCTTCGCATACCAGGGCGTTGCCGGGTGCTTGCCGGCGAACCAGAGCGTCAATCCATCGCGCTTGATCCGCCTGGCCCAATTGTCGAGTTTGCCGCGCACTGTCATGCGCACAAGCATGCCACAGCGATTGGAATGATCACATCGATTGCAACGATTCCGTCGATTTGCAGACTGTCGTTTACCAGGGCCCGTCGAGGATCCGGGGAAAAGTATTGAGTTTTGCGAGCCGATCCGTGTATGCCCTACCTGTCAGTTCTGACAGGGGGATGAGGGTTGTGATCGGAGCGATTCGAAAGGTCACAGGCTTTGGGAATTTCCAAAAAACCCGATGCTCATTCGCGAGTTTGTAAGGCGTAATAGGTATCGACGATCAGACAAGAGCAGTCATCGCCACACAAGGTTTGTCAGAACTGGTCAGCACTGGAAAACGCCAGCCTTATTGGCGAAAGGCTGTCCGGTTGACCGTGAAAAGAGGCAAAAAATTCCTGGGGGAATCACCGCACCTCGAATGCAATTCACACATTCTGCTTACAGAAGTTTGAAGCTGAAATTCAGTGAATAGTTGCGTCAGCCTTCAGTGCAGTTCAGCAGCCAGGTCAATCACGAATTTTCGGTACTAATTGCTCCTGCAATTGGAGGATGTGAGGGGTTGGCAATTCTCTTATGTTTGCGCTTCCAGGCACTCGGTTTCTTCTTGCTTCCTCGCGAAAGCAGGCAGAAGCCCCTGAAGTAGCCGCAATAAAACGGGGGATGTTGATGAGTGCAAGATTCGGCTTCCAGTTGCTGGGATCTTCGGAATCCCTGGCGAAAGTGCGTACGCAGATCGAGCGTGTCGCCAGAGTTGATGCGGCGGTTCTCGTCGAGGGTGAGACAGGCACCGGAAAGGAAATGGTGGCACGGGCCATTCACTACGGCAGCAAGAGGGCCGACCGCGCTTTTGTTCCGGTCAATTGCGGCGCGCTGGCCGAAACCCTGGTTGAAAGTGAGCTCTTCGGTCACGAGCGTGGGGCTTTCACTGACGCAAAAGTTGCCTCGCTCGGGCTTGTCAGCGAAGCCGGTGGCGGCACACTTTTCCTTGACGAGGTCGACGCGCTCAGCCTCAAGGCCCAAGCCGCACTGCTGCGCTTTCTGCAAGACGGCAGTTACCGCCGCGTCGGCGGGAGTTCGACCAAACAGTCTGACGTTCGTATCGTCGTGGCCAGCAACGCCAACCTCAACGAGCTTGCCGAAGCACGCCGTTTTCGCAAGGACTTGCTGTATCGCATCAACGTGTTATCGGTCTATCTGCCAACGCTTTGCGAGCGTGGCGACGACKGGATCGAACTTGCCAGGATTTTCCTGACGCGGCTCGGCCACCATCACGGAAGGCCCCAGGTTCGCCTGACGCCGGCATCGATCGCATTCATCCAGAGCTACACGTGGCCCGGTAATGTGCGTGAACTCGAAAATGTTGTCCAGCGAGCTTTCTTGCTCAGCGACAGCAACGAAGTCGATATCAGCCAGGCAATGTCACAGCCCCGCGGCGAGCGTTCCGCTGCCGCCGAACCGGAGGTCTTTCGCACAGCCAAGCAGCAGGCCGTCAAGGAGTTCGAGCGGCTGTATGTGAGCCGCTTGCTGATGCAAACCAACGGCAACCTGACTCAGGCGGCACTGATCGCGGGACAGGATCGCAGCGCTTTCGGACGGCTGGTGCGCAAACACAGTCTGAGCCCCAGCCGGGTCCAGGCCACCACCGCAGCCCGCGCCGGTGAAGCCTGAGTCCGAGCGTGCTTGCGAAGTACGGACTTGTCCTGTTGACCCTGGTATTCGGCATGGTGGCCTTCGCCGCCGGGTTGCTCGCGCCTTCCTCATTCAAGGAAGGTGCGGCAAAAATAGTGCAACAAATCGGAGCGAAAATCCCGGGCCGTGCCGATCCCGGCATACCGGCGGCTTCCGCACCCGCCGCGACATCTGGCAGCACACCGGCGGCTGCTGCCGCTTCTGCAGCCGCTGCGGCCCCAGCAAGCGCGCCGGCCGTCGCGGCGTCATCACCCCTGCCTGCGGCCAGCCTGATATTGCCGACAGTGGCCACGGCCTCTCCAAGCTTCGCGCTGCAGGCCGCACAGTTTTCGACGGCGCAGCCCGCCAGCCAGCTGGCTTCGTCAATACAGGCACAAGGTGTCACCAGCACGGTCGTGCTGATGGGCGAGCCCGAGGGCGGTTCATGGTCAGTGGTCACCGTCGGGCGTTTTGGCAGCGCGGACGAGGCACTGTCCCAGCGCAACTACCTCTCGCTCAAGCTCGGGCTGCCACCCAATATGGGCACCATCTCACTGCCGCCCCCACCCAAATAACAACTCAGCGCAGCAAGTGCGCTACCGGGTGCCGCTGCAGTTTGTTGACCCAACCAGCCTGGCCGTAGGTGTCGACATAGCAGACCACGAGCTGTGCCATGCCGAGCGAGCAAAAGTAGACGTACAGGTTCGCATCCTGCTTGGGGGCCATGTACCAAAGCCACGGGCGGGTGGCCAGGCCCCAGCTGCTGACCCGGTGCACGAGCAGGTCGGCCTGGCCGAGGTCACTGACGAGCGCGACACGGATGTTGGCGTCACCCATCGTGGGGGATTCATAGATGCGCGGCATGTATTTCTTTGTGGTCGGGGTTTTCCTGCCGCCGCCGGCGAGCGGTCTGCCGGATCGGGGTCATTTGTTTTTCAGACCGCCGGCGACTTCGGCACGGCACTTCACACAATACTCCATCGCGTGACCCGCACTGACCTCGCTGGTGGCGTGGTGGTGCACATTGGTCAGCGCGCCGTGCTGCTGGACGTCGTTCCAGGCCAGGAACGACGACTCCTTCGCCGCGTACTCGTGCCAGCTGTCCATGCCGGTCATGCTTTTGGCAAGGCCGTCGAGCGTAGCCTGGCGTTGCTGCATGAGCGTGCCGTGTTCCGCAATGCGGGTTGCCTCGGCCGCCTGGTACTTGCTCATGAGCAGGTTCTTGCGCGCATTTTTGGTGTTGGCGCCGAAGGTCGGTGCAGCTGCCGGCACATAAGCCGGTACGGCTGGTACCAGCCCGGCCGTGAACGCGTCGAGGTGTGCCGCCGCATGAGTGTTGCCGCGCTGGTTCAGCTCCTGGTGTGCGGCGATGAGGCTGTGCCCTTCGGCGCAGGAAAGCCCGCGTTTGTCCTCAGCCGGAGTCTGCTGGACATGCCGGTCCATGAGTTTTTGTGCAAGCGGATGGGCCGCGTGGTTGGCCTTCATATAGGCCACGCGGGTCTGGTATTTCGGTACGCCGGCGCCTCCATGCGGGACCGGTGTTTTGGCCCAGGCGGTGTTTTTTCCAGTCACAGACAGCGAAGCATCACCGCCCGTCAGGCGCCCTCCGCCAGGCGCTGTGACCGTCATCGTCGCATGCACGAGGTCTCGCGGCGGAGCAGCGGTGGAAGGCGATGCCGTACGCGTCGTCTTCGGGCCTGACTGCGCTGTGACCGGCTTGGACAGCGCTGGCGTTTGTCGTTTGGATGCCATGGTTTACTCCTTTGAAAGCCTGGGGATGGCCGGTGCCAGAACGCTGAAACAGCATTGACGGCCCGGCGAATGCGCGTATTTCATGACCGATCCACGCGGAACGGCTCTGATACGTATTGAGTGATGTCGCGCGCGCTCCCGCTGGCGGGGGGAGCTTTGGAGGCTTTCCCGCCAATCTGTGAACCGTCATAGCCGCCGCCGGCAACCGCATTTCCGGCTTCCAGCGCGGTACTCCTGCGCGGCGAGCTGGGCTGAGCAGGATCAAGCGTGCGCGTCCCGCCGACGCTGATTGCCAGCGCCTGGAGGTGTCGCCGCACGACGGCTTTTTCTGCCGGTTTGAGCGCACCGTAGACCTGGGCGAGGCGCTCCTTGGCCTGGTTACGATCATCTTCCCAGGTTCCAAGCGCGCGCTTATCCTTGAGTTTTTCTGCTCCCTCTGCCCGGCTGGCCAGCGCGCCGGGAGCCATTGTCAAAACCGTGGCGGCCGCGGCAGTCACCGCCATGGCGGCGGGCGTCATCTCCGTGTCCTGCAACGCGGCCATTGAGGCCGCCCGCAACATATCATGCGCGGCAGCCTGACCGGTGCTGCGGACCCCGGAACCGCTGTGCCCGGCAACGGAACCGCCCGGTCCACTCAAAATAGTACGAGCGGTATCTGTTCTCGCACCGTCACCCGCCTCCATCATTGGTCTTATATTGCTTTCCGGGAAAGTAGCGTGAGAAAAAGCTTTCCAGGAGGCTTCTTCCATGGCCGGCATGGCTGACATGCCCTTGGCATGTTTCACCCTCTTTTGCAACTTGGGAGTCATGTCAGTCACGACGAACGCCTCGTGATAGCCGCTGCTGATCCCGTGGCTCGTCGGGTTGGAAGCGTAACGGAAGGCTCCTTTGGGAAACGCCTTCGATCCGACGACCATATCTACTACCTGGGGCCGAAACCCGTCCTTGGCCTGCATTGGTGTCAGCGTGCGATCTTGCGAGGCCTTATAGGCCATAACATTGCCAAGCCATTGGTCGGTGCCCTGACGCCAGCTCTTTTTAGTGGGCATACCCATGAGCGCCAGGTCGCCAAGCTTGCGGGGTTTTGCCTTGCCGACCCTCTGGATCGCCGCCAGTTTCGCCACCTTTGCAGCCTTTGCCTTTTGGGGGGAAGGCGGGCCCGGCAGATGGGGCAAGGTCTTTCTGGACTTCGTCAGTTTGGTCGGCTTAGGCATCAGGCACTCCCGAGGTCAGGGCAGCGGACCTGACACCGCAGGCCCAGCAGTCGAGCTGCCGGCGATCAAAAAGGCTTGAAGCCCGTGTAATGGCCCTTCTTCCTGAGATCAAACTTCATAAACGACGGGCCCCCAATCTGCTGGCTGCCCGTGATCTTGCCCTGGCTCACTGTCGTGTGATGCACCTGATCGGTGTACTCGTGAAGCACATCGTTCTCGATGAAGGACTTATGAAGCGAATCTTTGGTTGAAACACCCGATGTATTGGCCGGAATTTTGTTGCCTGCTGCCAGCCGCCTCTGCGTCAGCTGCAAGGCATTCATCACCCCGCCGGGCCCTCCCACCGGAGTCATATGCTTGGTCAACGCGTTGACCATTGCCCTGATCTTGTCGCAACCCGTCAGACCCACGAAGCCCAAACCCTCTTTAAGCAATCTTTGTTTTGCCATGTTGCACTCCTTAAAAAATTTAAACCATTCGCTGATGACTGACCGAGACCCAAAGCCCGCTTACACCCATCCTCATGAGGCTCATGACACTTCAGGCGGATACGCTGCCATCAGGATTTTTTTGGCCCCTTACCTTCAGCTTTAGTGCTCATTTTTTTGTACATGTCGGCAAGTGCCGCGCGCCGCTCGGTGACAACGCCCACAAGATGGCTTTCATGCGTCGAATCGATATGACCGGTGTTCTTGAGACGCTTTAGCATGTCGAGCTGTCTGTCCATGCCCCACTCCGCGTCCCGTCTCGGCACCACGCCCTTCTGCGATGGCTTGTCGAAGGGCCGCGGATCATGGAGTGTCGGTTTTCCGAAGAGAGTCGATTCCGTCGTCGTCGCACCGAGCTCGGCTTGGATCGCTGCCGCATAGTGATCCTGCGTTGTTTGCATCCTGCCCGCGAACGGCACCATTCCGTGGTGCGCTTGCAGCAGATATGCGCGAAAGTGCTGGGCAGCTTTGCTACTGCCGGTGGTGAGCTTGCGGCGGTGCTGGGTTTCATTCATCGCCGCTGCAGGCAGCCGCTTGCTCAGTGCCGCCCCACCACCGCTCTTTCTCGAACTGCCCACAGGCTGATGCAGTGAATCTGGAGTCATGTGGTCGACCTCGACCGATGCGCCAGACGGTGTTCTTTTATAGGTTGATTGTTGCGCGTGGGTTCCGAGCACCTGCTTGACACGTTTGACCGGCGGAAACTGGCCGGGCACCGGGCCTAGCTGCTTCTTGGCGGCAAGGTCGGCGGGTTGGCGCCGGGACATCGCAGCCGGTGCTGCGGCGGCCCCGCCGCCAGACGCACTGGCCGCTGCGTTGCGCGCCAACTTCGCGGCGCGGAGCGCCATCGCAGACAGGCTGGACGCTGTTGCAGCCATTTTTCCCGCACCCGCTGCAGCAGGCGGAGCCGCACGCGCGATGGTGAGGCCTGCGCGCCTCGCGGTAGTTGGTGCTGCGCGAGCTAGCAGAAATCTAGACAGCATGAACACTTCCCCCTATGAGAGTTTGACCGGTCACCAGCGGCTCTCCGATGCAATCGCAGATCGCCGCAAGGCGTAATTCGAGTTCGTCATTGGTGCAGGCAAGCGCCCCAGGCAGCGCGAGGTGCATGAACCGGTAACCCACATCGTCGCCACGCGACTCGTGCCCGAGCGTGTCAAACCCGGCTTTCTCAAGCAGCCGGTGCGAGCGCGTGTTGCCCTCGTGTACCGAGGTGAACAGGTGCCGTACCGGTCCGCCGGCGAGGCTTGCCGTCAGCAATCGCACCGCACGCGCACCAAAGCCAGTGCCTTGATGATCGACACCTATCCAGAAATGGATATGCGCCATATCAGCCTCGCGGCGCAAACCGACGGCACCGACAAAACCGAAATTCCGGTGAACCACTGCATATTCGGTCCCCTCGCTGCCGCCTACATGGGCAAGATAGGTTTGCGCCTCCGCTTCACAGGTAATTGGCGGCAATCCGGCCACCACGGCGATGTTCGGGTCCCGGTATTGATGCAGCCATGCCGGGATATGCAGGACATCAAGTGGCTCGAGCGAGAGCTCATCGTCGCGCATCGCGTCGGCTTCATACCAGTTGCTGGCCTGCCAATTGGCCAGCCGGCGCTCCAGCAGCTCATGCATGCCTTGCGCCTCAGGGTGACCGGCATCCAGGCGCAGACATTCCCGTACGACGCGCAATGCGGTGGCGCTGCGCCCGGTTTCCGCCTCCAGTCGCGCACGCAGCAGCAGCTGATCGATGCGAGAAGCCGTCGGCGAATCGCTGTCGGGAGTCGCGGCGAGCACATCACGTGCCAGCGCCCACTGACCCACATGCACCAGCAGGCCTGCAAGGCCAAGCCCCGCATCACAACGCTGACGCGGTGTCATCTGCTGCCATGTGCGTGCCAGGCTGCGATGCAGTGTTTGCAGTGCACCTTCGTCCGCAGCGTCCAGCAGGCGAAGATCAAGGCTGTCGAGGATGGATTGGAGAGCCCAGGGATCATGACCCGAGCAGCGAAGGCGAAAATTGATTTCGTCAACGCTCCCCACAGGGCTGTGGGGAGCCCCGTGCCACCAGCGCTCCGCTGGATGGTCTTCATCTACCGTATCGATCAGACTGCTCCAGCTTGCGGCATCCATGCCGATGGCATCGTCGCGGCAGGCCATATGCTGAATGCATCCCGATGCGCCCCACTCCAGATGCGCAACATGCGCTCCAGCGCTTTCCTGATGCATCCCAAGTGCATGAAAATTGGCGGGGAAGTACAGTTCGCCAGGAGCGAGTTGCTCAGGAAGCGCCATGCAGTTAAGCCTGATCTGCCGCTCATCGGCGACTCCCTGGTCTGCCGCCAGCAGCAAATAGCGCCCGGCAGAAAAATCGGCAAGCGCATCCAGCAAGGACAGTGCGGCGTTTGAAAGTAGAACAGTGGCACTGATCAGGCTGGCGCGGTAATGGCCCAGCAGCGCGGAAGCGGCTGAGGCAAGCTCATCCTCCGCCAAAGCCTGCCATTCAGAAGTCAGCGCGAAACGACCTTCGCCGTCTGGCTGCGCCTGAACCCGCGCCTGCAATAGTTCGCCGTAGTGCACACCGTACAGTTCTGCCGGCAATGCGGAGAACCCGCCTGCCGTCATCGCGACCACCGGGTTGCGTGATCCGAACAAGGCAAAGCGGTTCGCACCGAGCAAAAGCGGGTGGCCGCGCCGAGCCTGCCAGCTTGCCTGGTCAAGCCAGCCGCGCGCGACAAAAGGCTGAAGTGCTGGCTGTTTGAGCAGCGCCAGTGCCGGTTCTTCACCCGCCAGGGGGCACAGCACATACCGGACGGGCCAGCCGAGCATGCCGCAGGCATGCATCTCATCGCGCAAAGTGGTCAACAGCACCGCAGCCAGGGCGCCGTCATCCGGACCCATGTTCAGGATGTAGAGTGGTTGCGACAAGTCCAGGCCACCCAGGCGTTCAAGCCTGCTCCAGTACATAACTACGGCACGCGCCCAGGTGCACCCCAGGCGCGGGCCGGTCAGGGCGGCAGCAATGCCCGAACGCTCCTTAAACAGAAGGGTCGGCAGTTCGCAAAGGTTTTTCCAGACCGAAGCGGCGATATCCATCGCCACTGACGGAGCCGACGGATCAGTCCCCGGGGAAACCGGTACGAGAAGCCCTTGGGGTTCAGATGATGCGATCATGTTTCCTCCCGCGCTGCGGGTGTTTCAAGCCCCACCAATTCGAAGATATTGAGTTGGCCGCCAAGACGGATAAACACCTCCTGGTAGAGCTCGGCCGTGTTGAGCCTTCCCCATTCGATCGCCCGGCGTATCAGGTAGGGCGCCGGGCTGTGCGGATCCATCTTGAGCAGTGTGTCCCCGAGTTGCTCCAGCATGGCGTAGACCTGGCGCCGGTCATCAATGGACCGCGGTACGGCAACGCCGGCCCACGTCTGGTCATCCATGATGGCCGTCTCATCGGATCCCGCGACGGTACCTGGCCCCGGCCCGGATTCGCCGCCTGCGGCCGCCAGCGTTATCCCGCGCCGCTGCAGCTCGGATTCGGCCAATGCGTACAGTTGAGCCAGCAAGCCGGCCAGCGCCGACAGACTCGGTCCGTCCACCGCGAAGTGGCGGTCGATGCTGTCTCTGAGCAGTTGCATCGCACCGAGCGCATCATTCAACTGCTGGTGCAGCGCCTGATACCAGGCCAGGGGCGTCGCGGCCATCGCTGCGGTGATCGTTTCCGTGCTGGCATGCTCCTCCTCATCAGCGCTGTTAGCTGCGGCCGCGGCGGCCGGGGCCAACCGTTCGCGGTGCATGGCAACTTCCCAATCGGCGAGGTTGTAATTGCGATGCATGCCCGTTGAAGTCATGGCGAGCTGCTTGAGCACAAACGGCAAACGGTTGTTGAGCGAACGCAGGATGTTGGCTCGGTGTTCGCCGCCGGAGTCAGCGTCCTGGGGATAGAGATCGTCCCAGTAATCACGCAACAAGCCATCAAGCAGCAAAAGGCTGGGAGCTATCGCGGAAAACCCATGCTGGTTCACTTCGGCCTCAAGCAGCCAGGCAGCGACCTGCAGGTCCTTGGATTTGGAACAAAGGGCCTCGGTGGCGACACGGCTCACTACTGGCCAGTCCGCTCGCTTGAGCTTGTGCTCCCACGGACCCAACGGCAAACTCGCATCGTCCTCGCGTCTGGCGTTCTGGATGGTGTTGTAGACACCATTGCCTTTAACCGAATAACCGGCGGGATTGCCCGCGTCGATCGGGTCGAGCAAGGTCTCGAGCGAACATCCAAGCCGTTCGCCGAAGTAACGCTGTGATCGGGTCATCAATTCAGTGTTCATGGTTTTGCTCGCTTTTGCGTGGAAACATCTTGCCGCTGCGGTGCAGACCTGGGAAAAGGTCCCGGCCAGACCAGGCTGGTACTGGCCTGGGATTTCGGATCGGTGCCAGACAGGGTCAAGCCGAGGTAGAACGTGGCCTGGCCCGTCGTGACTGCCGGGGCTGTTGTGGGTGTCGCCTGGGTCGTGCGCTGTATCGGCACACTGAATTCGAGCAACGCCTTGCCCGGCTTGAGGGGATCAGCCGGTCGTGCCGGCACAGGCTGGTAGCGCTGCAGCATGCGCAGCAACGCCCAGTTCCCGCTTTCAGTGAACGAAGCTGTGCTGCCTTCGACCCGGTAGCCACTTTGCACCGGGTATGCGGCCGGTCGCCAAACAGACAGCTCGGCCCAATTCAGATCAAGCGCGAGCACCTGGCCGTAGCTCCAGTCCACGGTCGGCGGCTTTCCACCCGGATAGCTCGCCACCCGAGAACCTGAGCTCACAACCCAGCTCACGACCTGTTCACTGCCAGGCGACTCCTGGGGTAGCGCACGGAAAGTGATGTCGAGCTTTAGAGGCTGCGGTGCTGCGCCTATACCCAAGCCTGGCCGCAGAAACTGATCGGCTGCATCGAGTTCACTGAGGAACCCGCGTGCCGAAACGACCCAGCCAGGGGTGCTCAGGCCGGACAGCGACTGTTGCAGCGATTCGCGTTGCGCGGCGTAGTCACTGAAAAAGGTCTGCACCTCCGCCAGCGAGGCGTCCGGACTGCTGGTTTCGCCGAACGGGAATCGCCCCTTGAGCCGGCTGTTGAAGCGTTTGGCCAGGGCATCGTAGGCAGTGGTTGCCTGTTCGGTACGACGGTCGACACAGCGCAGGTTCAGTTGCGCAATCAGGTCGCGCCGCCTCTCCGAGAACATGTCGTTCCCGTAGTCGGCTGGCTGGTAGGCCGCCAGCACCTTGCCGCAGTTCGCATAGGTGAGATCGGCAATGGTCTTGAGGAAAAGCGTGTCGAGAGCGCCAACTTGCTTGCCCGGGTCCTTGAACTGCACGTAACTGGTGACCTCATTGATCGTATTACTCCAGTACGGCAAGGTTTGTGCGTTGTCGCGCTGCGCATCATTGACGCCGTCAGTGTTGCGCAACAGATTCACGAAAGGATCAGCGTAGCCAGCGAGTACCTGAGCGCGCGCAACCTGCCGCGCGAGGTAGTCGCGTATCACCGGCGTGGTGCCCAGGTTCACGAGCAGGCCGTCGGCAGGACCGGCCTCGGGGTCATAAAGCCGGCTGCCACTCACAAGGCCTGAAACGCGGCCGAGAGCATCCGACGAAAAGTCCCGCGCGCACTGTGAAACGCGTCCAGCGCTCGCGGTAAAGCCGAACTGGGTATAGAGCCGCAGGTTGCCGATCAGCGGATCCAGTGCGCGCGAAAAATCACCACTCAGCTGCAAAAGCTGCTGGTCTGCCGCCGAGACCGCGTCAAGTCCCTGAGGCACGAACAACTCAGTTGCAGCCGACTGCGCCGAGCGCATCGCGTCATTCATGACCTGCTCAAGCTGCGCCCTCGCAAGCCGGTCGAACAGCGGCTTGCTGGTTGCCGGCGCACCGAGAGGCGGCAGTCCCTGGCCTGCTGCGAATCGCTGGTAATCAGCAGCGTAATTCATGGACCGGCCGAGGTCTGCCAGGCGCCAGCCCGGCGCTGAACTCACGCAGGCGAAGGCCTGCGGGTTCCGGACCTGCATGAAAGTCTGCTGTAGCAGGCTTTCGAGGCCGCGTACCTCTGCCGACAGTGCCGGATTCATGACGAGACTCTGGCCCTGTGCGATGAGCAGAGGCCCGTAGGGCGAAAGCTGCATGCCACGCAGCACCTGCATGGCCGGGTTGTAGCACCTTGCCTCATCAAAACCGCCGTCACCTGCCAACAGGTCTTTCGGATAGCTGTACTGCGTCACGAGGGGCGACAGCAGTTGCCGCAGTTCCTTCGCGTCATCGGCGCAGGGGTTGTTGTTCGGGTCCGATGGTACCCATGATTTGGCGACCCAGATCAGCCATGAGGTGAACCGCCTGGTGTTGTCAACAAGCGGCCCTTTTGCCGGATCAACCCTGGCCAGGAGGCTGGGGCCCATCGAGGCCTCAGCAAGCAAATCGACATGCAGTTGCCGGCTGGAATTCGCCAACTGGCGCGCCCAGTTGCCGCGCGAACGCTCGGGCACATTCACCACGCCGCTGTAAGGCACCTGCTCGAGCGAAGCGGCAACCACGCCGCCGGGCCGCGCCGCAGCAAGGGGCAATCCCGCTCCGTAGACGTAGAGATAAATCAGGTTGAGATCATCCAGCTTGCGGACGGTGGATTCGGCGGGTATAGCAGTCAAGCGTGCGAAACGCTGGAGCTTGTCTTCCAGGTTGTTCACCTCCAGCGCAAGCACCTTCAGGTTGGCGCGGGTTTTGGCATACGCCGAGTTGTTGACTGTGATACCGGCAAGCGTTGGCTCGGACGCTACGACCAGACCAGCGTCGAGCCGCGCGACCCGCGCCTGCAGGCCGCAAGCCAGCGCCGGAAACACCGTGCGTGCCATCACGGTACTGGAGACAGCCTGCACCGCGTTGTTGCTGGCACGCCGATCGACCCAGGACAACGGCATCGTCGCGAACACCAGGTCGATATCGAGGGCCGAGGCCCGGGACAGTGCATCGTCAATCAATGGGCGGCCGGCGCAGCTCTCCTGTGCACCTGCCAGCGCCTGCGACTGGTAGAGCGCGGCGATGCTGCGACCCAGACCATCAACCTGGCGCTGCAGCCGCCAGCCCGATAACACCAGTGCCAACAGCAACAACCCGGCCAGCACGATGCAGGCTTGCTGAAGCCGCAGCAGCCCCGGCTCACGCGACCAGAATGACGCCCGCGTGGCGCGCGCCAGTCCGCATTCCCCCAGCGCCTTTTGCGTCAGGACGTCTTCGGCAAACGAGACATCGGCACGCGGCATGCCTGCTGACGCGCCGGTGTCTTCGGTGCAGCCTGTGAAATAGACACCTCGGCACAGTGCAGGCTGCGTCGTCGCCGTGTCGTGAAAGACCTCGGCCAGGTAATCACGCAAGGGCGCATGCAAACGCTCGAAATGCCTCGGAAACAGAAAAAACGCATCAGCGTCGGCAATCTGCTCCTGCGCCGCAGCGGCCTCTACCTGGATTTCCTTGAGTCGTTCACCGATGTCAACAAATGCCTCGTCAATCCACTGTACCGGGCCGGACTGCAACAGGCCGTCGCGCGCCGACCAGCCGAACATGCTTTCCCTCTGCGAACGCCCCTGCAGACGCCAATACGGAGCAAATCCATCGACCGCGTCGCACTGGCTGACGATCACGTAGACCGGCAAAGCCAGGCTGGTGGCGGCACGCAGGTCGTCGAGCTGTCGCCGGGCATCGAGCGCGAGTTGAAGCACACTCTCACGGCCCATGCCCAGCAAGTTACGGGAGGAAACCACCAATAGCGCCCCGTCAAGTGCACGTTCGGGGCGCAGGTGGACGAGTCCGCGCAGTACGGCTTGCCAATCTGCCGCGTCGGATCCGGTTTGACCGGCAGCGCTGAGCTTGCCTTGCGGGTCTATGAGTTCACCCTGTGCCAGGCTGTGCCAGGCTGTGTGGGGGACGCCGGCGATCGTCGCCGCCTGTGCGTCTGGCCGTTGCCGGACCTGTCGCAACGAAGCGATCAAGCTGCTTTTACCAGCGCCGGCCTGCCCGATCATGATGACCCAGGTTTGCCGGTAGCGCTCCCGTGCGGTTCTGGACAGCACGGTCCGCAGCCCGCGCAACCAGGCCAGGAACGACTGCCAGCGCGTTCGCCAGAAACTTCCCTTCAAAACGGGCTTGATGGCACCGGCCGCAACTATCAATTTGGCCTGGCGCGAGCGCACTATCAACCAAAGCACCAGGATTCCGAGTGCACTGGCGACTGCGGCAAGCACGCCAAACCAGATACTGCTGATGCTGCTCATCTCAGACACCCGCAACCTTGACCAGCGGCTGGATCAGCCATAGCCAGAGCGCCGACGACATCAGCACGAAGCCAAGTGCATAACCCATCGCCAGACGCAACCACGGGCGCAGGGGCGCGACCCGCGCATCGGCAGTCGACTTGACCGTGTGTTCATAGGCTTGCACAAACAGCCTGCCGTCAGACTCTGCCGGTCGGCCGTTGACAAAACGGTACAGTCGCTGGCGCAGTGTGTCCAGGAACAGCTGGCCCTGCGTGCCCCGATGCATTCCCTTGAACCCAAGCTGCAGCGCGAGCAGAAAGCAGGCAGCGAGATCGCGATGCAAATGGGATCGGGACACCACAGCCAGCACCTGCTCCGCCATGTCGAAGAAGCGGCGCCCAGCCTGGCGCGAACCGAACTGCCGGTGCTCAAGCAAAACCTCGAGCCAGGCATCCTGCGCCGGCCACGAGAGTTCAAGGATGAAAATCTCGTCAGCCAGCACCACCATCACATAGCTGGCTGCCGTATAGGCGCGTTGCTGCGCTTCACTCGCGGTAGCCCGCATATCGCGTGCCTGGCCGGCCAGAAGGTCGGCCAGGCGCAGGCTCACACGGCCCGCGAGTTCGGCCGGCTCGGCCGGTGCCGCACCAGAGACCCCCAGGTAGGCTTGCAGCGACCCGCGTTCGCTTTCCTGCCGCACGCGCGCAACCTCCTCATAGAACTGCGCAAAGCAGCTCAGGAGCGGCATTTCGGGCATAGCAGCAGGCTGCATGGCTGCGTCTTTCAGGTCCGCGTGCCTGCAGCGCGCGCACGATAAAGCAGAATCATCGCGGGCGGGGTTCCCGGCGACTTCTTGTCACCGCTAATGACGAGGTTTTGCCCTGGGCCGAACAGCCTGGTATCGCCTTCTTTGAGCTGCAGGACCTGGTTGTCGATCGCGAACAAGGCCGCTCCCGAACGCAGGTTGCGTTTCGCCAACTCCTCAGCGGTCAAGAGGTGCGGCCTCGCGGTCACGCGCAACCGGGCTGCGGCAGGCAGCAACGCCTCGCTCGCGATGCAGGCGTCAAGCAACCAGCGTTCCATTGACGCGCGTCCATCGGCCCCCAGGCCCTGGCCGCCTTGCGGCCTGAGCTCGACAAGCAGTTGTTCACCCGCGTCAGGAGGCAACACATGTGTAAAAGTACCGTCGGCATGGCGTTCAAACGGCTGCAGCTCGAAACTGGTATTGATATAGCTGAGCTTGCGTACCACATAGTCCAGCGCACGCCGGAACTGTGGCGAACAGTCATCGTGCTGATAAGCGTCCAGCACAGGCGGGATGGGATTGGCGCCGAACGATGCCATCGTGCCAAGCAGGAGCGCCAGGCTGTCGTAGACCGCGCGCGGGCTCGACTCGGGGCGCTGCACGATGAGGCTGAACTGCGGCAGCACGGCAGCCAGCCGTCGGGCCATCTCCAGGTGCTTGCGGAAATGGGCGCCCTGCAATTCATCGTCCTCGGGGCCGTCGCTTTCCCGGTTAGCGCCCAATTCGCGCAGCTTGAGCCACAGCGCTTCATTGAGCAGCTGGAGCCGGTGCCGCAAGCCGGTTGCCTTGAGAAAATCGCCGGCCTGCCAGCACAGCATGGGCGGGTGGTAGGGCTTGAATTCGACATGCCTGTTTTCTTCGCGCCGGAACAACTCGAACAAGGGACAGACCTCGTAGCCGGCCGGGGCTGCAACTTCGGCTGACAGCGAGATCGCCGGCCGCAGGCGGTCGACCGGCACCGATCCGGTCAGGGTGTTCTCGTCAAGTGATACCAGGCCGTGCACAACCTCATTGCGCGCCGGTGTCGTATTCCAGTGATTGGAGGCGTTGCCCCGCACAGGCATGATCAGCGACAACCGCACCCCATCCGGCGTGCGCTGCAACTGCGCGGTGACATCAAGTTCGAGCGCTTTTCCGGTGTACGAGCCGGGAAACACAACCGGCGTGCCGTCTGGCATGATGCATTCAAGCCGTTTGATTGCGACGATACCGGCCTTGAGCTTCACCATATCCAGCTGCAGCAGGCTCAACCCCCAGAAATCCGGCGCGACGCACGACAGCCGGTACCTCAACTGCTCCTGCCAGTAAACATCGCTCTGCTGGAAATGCTGGGGTGACAGCAACATCCCTTCGATCCACTGGACACTGTCGGGCAAGGCCGGACCGGCCGCAGCTGAGAACGGCTTCGCTGCGGGCTGGGCGGCTTTAGGCGCTGAAATGGTTTCGGGCATGAGTTCTCCAATCATGAAAGGCAGCTCGTATAGCTGATCTGCGTGCTACGCAGGGTGATCAATGCGCATTTGTAGGCAGTGATGTTGGCGACAGCCTGACCGCCGGCGCTCACATAGCTTGCGTAGCTGTAGACATAGACGGCCTTGCCATAACCAATGGGCAGGGGCTGGTTGGTGACCGTGCTGCCAGGGACAACCTGCACACCAAGCACTGCGATGCCGCTGGCCAGACCGGCTTGCAGCGCGTCGCGATTGGCAAACCAGTCGGGTGAGGTCTTCGGCAAGACGGCCGCCGCGTTCTTGTCGAAGACAAACACCAGGTCGACCTCGGTTCCCATATTCTGATTGGCATCGAGTTCGGCGACGATGTTCAGCGTCTTTAGCGGCGTAGTAGGGCTGTAGCCCAGCGCGTAGCTGATAAAACCGCAGCCGGAAACAGCCAGCAATGCCGCTGTGCCGAGAAAAGCGTTGACGATGCGCATGATCATCCCAGCACCATCACGCATACCTGCGAAGGTGTGATCGACATGCCGATCGCGTTGCCTATCATGCCGTTCTGCCCGACCACACTGGTCAGCCGTGTCGCAAACACACCGCCCATCGCGACCTTGAAGCTACCCATGAGGTATCGGTCCGGCCCAATTTCCATGCCCGAAACCACGCCCAGGTTGACGCCAGGCTCGTCGCCGTTGCTCAACGTGCCCTGCGTCACCAGGTTTTCAGCGAGTCCGCCGCCGACGATCACGCAGGTCTGCGAAGGAATGTGCGAAATCGTGATGACGATATTGGGAAACGGAATGGGCACCGGCCCCACCGGCGTAGGCACCAGACAGACGTCGGGAAACGCGAAATTGATGACGCAGAGGTTCGTGTTGGCGAACATGGTTCATCCCAGGCTGATGCGTTCAGCATCGAGCTTGATGTCTTCTTCGGCCGTGACCAACGCTTGCCGCCCATGGAGCCGCAGCAGCGCCGAGGCCTGCATGATCCCGTGCTCGACACGCGTTACGAGATGGCGTGCCGACTGCACCATGGTCTCACTGACGGACGCCAGGAAATCCCTTGCGTTGACGCTGACGGAGCCGCTGGCCGACGTCAGCTCGACGTCACCAAGACAACGCAGTGCGATTTGACGGGTGCAGGCCAGCTCAAAAGCTGGCTGGGTGATCGCCATAAGCTCCGCACCCGGCACGGAAAGCTCGGCACGGCCTGCGCCCGGCGTGTCCGCGGCCGGCTGCGGACGCAGCAAAATATGGGTCACAAACAAGCCCGAAGCACTTTGCAGCACGGCCACCGTGTCACCTGGCAGGGGTGTGAGCAGGCAGGAAACCGCTTGTAACGCAAGCCGGCCGTCCGCCAGCCGCCACTGCGCTTGTCCGAGTGACCGGCCTATGCTCGCCTCTCCCCAGCCGTGCACGGTTGCGGCGCGCACGGGAAGGTCAAGCTGTTGTGTTGCCTGTTTCATGCTGCTTCCATTTCAAGTGAACGTTTTTCGGCGGCAGCGCGCGCCTCCTGGGTACCCAGGGCGGCGGCTACGTTGGCACCGGTGAAATCGGCACCGGTCCAGACCGCACAGTGAAAACTCGTACGGTCGAGCTTGCAGTACCGGAAATCCAATGCCCGGCCATTCGCATGCGCGAACTGGGCAAACTGCAAGTCCGATCCCGCGAAAACGACACTGTCAAGCCTGCTGTGATCCCAGATCGTTTTCACCAATCCGGCTCCGCGCAGCGAAACTCCGTTGAGTTGGGCTTTTTGCAATACCGCACCCTCGAGTTGGGCGCCGTCAAGATTTACCCGGTCAAACTTCGCTTTTACGAACTGGCAGCGCGTAGCGTCAATGCCGTTCATCAGCGTCGCACTGAAGCGGGCTTCGGCACAATTCGATTCACGGATGCTGGCGCGGCTCAGATCAGCACCTGAAAAATCGGCACCCTGCAAAGTGCAACGCAACAAGCTGGCACCGGCCAGTTTCTGCCCGGCGAAGTTGGCTTTGATAAACAGGCTGGTGCTGGCACGCATGCCAGCGAGCCTGGCTTCCTGCAGTTGTGCTTCGTTCAGGCTTACCTGCTGCAATTCGGCACCCTGCCAGTCGCTGCCGCCCCACTGGCAATCCGCAAATGCGCTGCGCAGCAAGCGCGCCTCAATCCAGAAAGAGCCGCCGATGTCGCACTTCGTCAACATGGATTTCTCAAGGCTCGCACCGTCCCAACGACTTTGGCGGAGGTCACACTGACTGAAGGCCAGCATTGTGCCGGCCGTACCACGCCAATCGCTACCAGCCAGGCGGCTCTGGCAAAATGCGGTGCGGCGCAACCCGGCATCGCAAAAGTCGGCCGCGCCGAGTTCGCAATCAATAAAGGACGCTCCCTCCAGCTGGGCACCGGCCCAATGCGAACCCGCCAGCTGGCAGCCGCTGAAAACCGCACCTGTGAAATCGTGGCCGCTTGCATCAAGTCCGGCCAGCATCTGGCCACGCACCGGACGGCCAAGCCGCACCAAGCGCTGGATCTCGGCCCAATCCTGGGCGGAGGCCTGGCTGTAAATTCTGCTCACGCGAGCCTCCTGCGCGCATCCAGACGTACACCGCGTGTGTCCGCATCAACCAGGCAGACCTCGGTGAGTTCGGCTTCATACAGGCTGGCGTCGCGCAGATCGGCTTTTCCAAAGTCAGCCTTTCGCAACAACGCCTGGTAGAAGTCGGTGCCCACGGCACTCGCACCGGGCAGTTGTGCCTTCATCATGAGCGTGCGCGGCAGGCAGGCACCGTCAAGGCTGGCGGCACTAAGGTCAGCCCGACTCATATCGCACGCCATGATGAAAGCGCCGTCGAGCCGCGCACCCTGCAACTGGCTTTGCGTCCAGCTTCCGCGTTCAGCGCGCAATCCGGACAGGTCGGCGCCACGCCAGTCGCTGTCATTCCCCTGGACCTGGACCAGTCGGGCCTCCCTCCATTTACTGGCCGACAGGTCGGAACCGATCAGTGCACTTCTCTGCCATCTCGAACCCGAAAAATTGGCCCCCTGGGCCTGCAGCTTCCAGGCAACACATTTGTTGAACGAGGCACCGCACCAGCTACTTCCAGCCAGTTTGGCCTGGTTGAAAATTGTTGTATCCAGCGTCGCGCGATCGAAGTTTGCGCCGCAAAGATCTGCATCGTCGAGTTGAGCGGCTGACAGGTCGCAATCGGAGCCGCAAGCTTGTGTCCAGGTCGCCTTGGAAGCACGGGCCGAACAAAGACTCGCCCCGCGAAAACTCGCTTCGCATGCGTGGCTGCTGCAGAGATTGGCCTCATCAAGGTTGGCCTCATCAAGTAGTGCGCCATTGAGCCGCGCCTGCGTCAGTACAGCGCGACTCAGGTTACAGCCGCGCAGGTCGGCACCGCTGAGGTCGGCGTACTCCAGCATGCATCCGCCAAGGTCAAGGCCCGCAAGTATGGCACCGCGCAGATCCGCGCCGGCAAGGTCGCGGCCCGCAAGATTTTCTCCGGCCTTCGCCCAGGCCAGCACCTGCGCCCCCAATAGCGACGCGACAGCGGGCGACAGCGCCTGCGCGGGCGACAGCGGGACGGGAGACGCATGGCGGGCTTTGCTTTTGAGTTGCGCGGCAGCCATAAGGTCGGCATGTTGGGATGGCGTCGCGGCCAGCGCGAGCGGCGCCAGTGCCTCTCGTGTCGCCGTACCATCGGCGCGCTGCAACACCTCCGTCCAGAGCGGCCCGGACTCCGGAGCATTTCCATGCTCCCCAGCGGGAACATCCGTCTGCCCCGTCAGTACCTGTAGCTCTGCTAGCTGGTGAGTAAATGCTGCCTGCTGTGCGGCCGCGTTTTCGCGGGTACTGGCCACCAGCTTTTCGACGCTGTGCATCAGGCTGGTCAAGTCCATGTCGCCGTCGGCCAGGGCCTTCGCCGACGGTGTCTGGAGCAGGGGCGGCCCGGCTTTTGGCGGCTCGTAGCCCGCGGGCGGCTTCATGCCGCTTTGTTGCCAAAATTCACGCGTCACTTCGTCAAGCACGTCCTGGCGTTTTTTCAGTGCCGCTTCGGCTTCGGCGGCAGCCAGCGCGGGATCGACTGGATCGAGCCGCGGCGCGAGTTGCGACTCGTTGAGCGCATGCAACGGTGCAGTCTTGGGGTCCAGGCGCAGCGTGAGCACTTCCGCGTAATGGTTCAAGGTACGCGGCGTTTCGGCCGCGCCTTCGTAAGCCAGCATCAATACCCCAATGTCCAGTGCATCGCTGTCGGTGATCTGCATCTCGCCCCGCCAGGCCGCAACACCGAGTTGCTGTTCGGGCAGGAACCAGACCGTGTCCATGCGCAGCCCGATTTCAGCCAGCGAAGCGGGAGAAGCGTCCTTTTTGAGCGCGAAAGCCTTGACGCGCTGCTCAGGCAGTGCGCCCCGGATGGTCTCAATCTGCGGATGCATCCCCTGTAACAGGTAGGCTTCGCCGCCCGCGAAAGGATTCGCGATGCGCTGGTCGGCGGCAGCCTGGTTATAAAGCCGCCAGTCAAGATCTCGCGGCAAGCCGGGATAATCCTCGCGCAGCCAGCGTTCATCGTAAGTACCGGCATAGCGCTTGCGAGGCACCCAATCGATAGGTATGGGCCCAAGTCCAGCTGGGGGATAGCGACGCCCATGGCAGTCAACGGGCTGAGCGGCGTACTCGACGTTCGGCATAACCCCTTCGTTCGCACCGGCCATTGCGGCGAACCGGTTGCCGTCATGGCCACAGCCAACCGGATTGGCTTCGTAGCCCGGACCACCGAAGGCATGTGCGAAATCAAGCGGCATGTGTACAAATTCCGCAGGCTGCGAGATGCCAAAGAGCGGCAAGACGCCATAGCGCCATTGCCTGTCGCCAAAAACCGCCAGACGCTTGTCGATGGAGCCGACTTGCAGCCGTGCTTCCATATGCTTCACCGGACGATTTCCCGGTGCGCAAGCGCGACCCAGCACCATGGCCTCGGCTCCGGTCTTAGGCATCGCCTCGTCCAGCGCCTGGCCCGCCGGCAATGCGGCCAGTACCCGGGCCCATTGCGGGCCCTCCATGAGAAAGCGCTGCGGCCTGACTTCACCCAGCGGAAAGAATCCCAGCGCCGTCAACACCAGGCGGTTTATGCCGGATTGCCGGTATGTCTTGTAGAGCAGGCCTAGGCTCAAGGGCTTGATGATCTTCATGGCGGCCTAGAGATAGATCTTCAGCTCGGTGATCGTCAGGCTCAGGCCCGTGATCTGCATCGTCGCCTGCAACGCGGTGAGCTGCACCAGGATGCCGGCCCCGGTCATTTCAATCGAGGTTGATGCGCCTTTCATCGAGATCGCCGTGGTGTCGCCCGACAGCGAGATGTCAGTACTCGACCCCAGAACTGAAACACTGTTGCTCTGGCCCGTGAGGCTGACCCGGCTGGACAGGCCGGTCAGGCTGACCTCGTTGTGAGCGCCAACCAGGTTCATCGCAGTACTGGCACCGGTCAGAGAGGTGCTGCTGCTGACGCCAACCAGATTGGTGCCCGTATCGACCAGCGTCATCGAGACATGATCCGAAGCAAGCGTCACCGCAACGTTGCTGCTCGAACCGGTCGCGCTGGTCTGCATGCTCATGCCTACGACCGAGTCACTGTCGCTGAGGCCAACCATGCTGCTGCTGCTGCTCATTCCCTCCATCGAGCCCGACAGCCGCACCCCGGTCGCGCTTGCGCTGACAGCCATGCCGACCGCCGAGGTCGAGATGTGCTGGCCGGTTACGTCGAGATTGACGCTGCTGACCGTGAACGACTCGCTGGTTTGGCTCGCGGTCGTGGTTGTATTGAACACGGCGTTTTGCGAAGTCGTGTTGCTGAGCGTGCCTTCGGTCTTGCTGGTGTTGGTGGCGTCGCCGGTCACCAGCGAGTGGTTGGTGGTCGTGCCGAACTCGGTGCTGCTCCAGCTTTCCGCCCCCTTGTGGGTGCTGTGGGTCGAACCGAAGGAATCCGACTGGCTCAACAGGCCGTTCGCGCCGTCTTCGGAGGTCGAATAGCCATAGCTGGCACCCTGCGAATACGACGATTCGCGGAACTTTCCGCTGTCGTATTGCTGGCTGACGATGGCAACCGCGTTGTCCAGGTCGGCATCGGAGTGCAAGCCGAAACGGATGCTCTTGCCGTCGCCGTAGGCCGTCGAATAGCTGCTGCCAACGTTGGTATTGGCCGTCCAACCTGACGGCATGATGACCTTGGTGCCATTAGCCTGGATGATGCTCTGGATTTCAGGCAGCTCGGATTGATCCTGCGCGCGCGTAATGATGACGGTCGTACCGATCTCCGGCACGGTCTGCATGTGCGCAGCCAATTTGACCCAGACCGGCTCCGCCGGGTCGGCACCGTCCGGTGAAAAGATGTCCTGGCCTGTCGAGAACCGCACATAGACACCCTGCGCCTCAAGCACCGGCGAAATACCCTCGCTGTCGACAATGCGGCTGGTCTCCGGGTCAAAGTTGTCTTTCCGCATATAGCGCCAGCCCACCGGCGCGACACCCTGGCTCCCACCCGAGACGACACTGGCGAGCACACTGCCTTGCTGTGTCTCCTGGATGGAGAACGGCGTGACCAGTCCCTGCGCGTCTGCCGCCTGGAATTTGTTGCTGTAGCTGCCGTCGAGCGTTGCCTCGTGCTGAACCTGCGTTGCGACAAAGCTCCTTCCCTCCAGCTGAGGTCTGACCTGCAACGGCCATTGCCCTGAACGAACTTCCTGCGTCACCGAGAAGCGGTGGCCGCAATGCAGATAGGGGCAATAGCTCGAACCACTGAATTGCCGGCTACCCGTATCCAGGGTGTCCTGCGTTGCATGGGCATAGTGATCGACCTCAACGTCGCTGCAGCCGTACTGGTAGATCTGGTATTGGTTGAATGGCAAGGCGCCAGGCGCCGGCTTGGTCTGTGCATGAAAACTCTGGAACCCGGCCACTGCATCCGACTCCCAGGCCGCCTCCTCACGCGTGAACACCGAGGTCACCGCGCTGCTGGCCAGACTCTGCTGAAAGCGATAGTCGCTGATCATGTCGGGCTGAGCCAAGCCGAGAGTATCTTCCTGGGTGCCGCAGTAGCGTAGCGGCTTGCCACCGGGCAGGGCTTCCGGATAAACAGGCCGGTTGGCGAACACCACTGTGTGGCTGGTGCCGGTGGTCACGTAGAAATAATAAATGTGCGCTTTCGACATGAGCCGCCGCACGAACTCGTAGTCGCTTTCACCGGCCTGCAGCCAGTCCTGCTGCCTCGCGACTGCCAGATTGCCTGAGCCGACCAGCGCCGCGACCGAAAAAACAATGTTGTGCTTGTGCAGGACGCCCGCAATAGCATCACGCACATTCAGCTGGCGATGGATGCAGTAGTTGTTCGTGAGCGTAAGCTTCCAAAGTGCCGGCCGCATGGTCACGCGATAGACGCCTGGCTGTTCCATTGAGAAGGATGCGACGATGCCATTGAACAGGGACAACCGCACGCCTTCGTCCTGGCCGTGTACGGCCTGGTCAAACCACTCGTTGGCTTCTTCGCGCGTCGGCTGCTGCTGGTCATCCAACACCGGGTAGTGAACCCCCACAGTGACCGGTCGCCCGAGCAGGTCATCAAAGGCCAGCTCAAGGCCACTCTCGGGGTCCGAATTTCCGTGCAACTCCAATTCGTACTCAAAATGATCAGAAATGCTTTCCTGCCCTTTAAAGCTGACCAGCCGAAAGCTACCGTCACCCAGGATGACGCCCGTCTCCAGGAACAGCGCGACATGCAGGTAGACGACCGGCGCCGGCGATAGCAGAGCCAGCGCGGTCGTCATGCCAGTGACGCGGTCGTTCATGTCATGGCTCCCGATTCATAAGCAGGGACCAGAAAGCGCGCGACATAAACACCCGAAACGCCAGCGGCGCTATCCGTCGGCCGCGACTTCAACCATGCGTTAAAGCCCAGGCGCATACCGGAGAAGCCGGAGACCTGAGTCGATACCAGCCGCGCCAGCGGCACCTCTTCTGCAAGCACCGAAAGTTCGATCTCGGCATCGTGGCGACGGTCAAGCATCAACCGTAGCAAGCCTTGCAGTTCCTCATACGAGCTGCGCACGGCAGGCGCTTCGCTGCCGATATCGACCTGGCGTTGCAGCCGTTGCCATTGACGCAGCGAACGCTTTGGTTCTATGCCTTTTTTCAGCGGCGGCAACAGCGCCTCCAGTTGGGAATATGAGACAGGGCCTGCGGTCAGCCGGATGCGCGACTGCTGATCCCAAGTGCTGCGACCAAGCAGCATGTCAACACCAAGCCGGTGACCACTGCGGCCCAGGCGGTGCTGATCGTCCGGATCGATTGCGCGCCATGCGCCCACCAGGGGCTGCAACCTGACAGGAAATCCAAGCTGCACCGAGAGCACCTGAACCAGCCCGGCTGCCGACCGCCGGCCGTTCGCCAGCAAGTCCCCGATGCCGAGCCACTGGCGCTGGGGCATCGGGATTTGCCCGGCCTGCTCGGCGTTGTCCACCCCCATCAGCGCGCCAAGGTATTCGGCGAGCTGGCTGCGCTCAGGCCGCTCGTTGTTCAGCCCAGGCTCAAAGCCAGCGCGGGTTTCATAACGCAGCAGATTTAGCCGGTTATTGAAAATGTCGAGAAATGCGCGCGTCGCGGATTTTCCTGCGCGATCCAGCTCGCGCATCCACTCGAGAAAAGGTTCGGGCAAGGGACCGAGTGCACTGCCAACACAGAAGTCCGGGGTGGTGATCGCCAGCATTTGCGGCCGGTCACGCTGATCGCCTTCGGCGTCGATCAGCGCCGGTACCGCAGAGGACCCGGATGCAATGGCCTGCACACGCACTGCGCTCGCCGCGCGCGCGGGAAAGCCCGCATCAAGGTCAGCCTCGAAACGCACGGTCTGGCCTGACCCGCCGGCACGATCATCCGGCTGGCGCAGCCACAGACGGATCATCTGCAGGAAATTGAACTCCCCAAAACGCTGCTCGAGCCGGCGGCTCAAAGAACGATCTGGGCCCCAACCATTGGCGGCCATCTTTTGAGTACTCCTTTCTCGTCAGTGGTTTCCAGGCTTACGCAGACCATGTTGTTGACTGTTGAGTAGAGCGCGAGAAAGTAGCGCAGCACCGATGCGAACAGCAGCATGCTGGTCGACTCAAACTGTTTTCGATTCAGTGTGAGGGTGATATAGAGGCATTGCACATAGCCCCGCACTCCATCGCGTATCGTGTAGCGCATGCCGGGCCGGCATTGAAGCGCCTGAATTCCTTCAATGCTGCGGAAAGCCTGTGTCTGCAGAGGGTCGATGTGGTCGCGCAGCATGCTTTTGAATGCAGCGAGCGCCTGCGGTCCCTCTGCCATCGACAAGTGGCTCATGCCGAGCTGGGACACCAGCGACCAGGGACGTCGCCCTATCAGTGCCGGGGTGATGTGACGCGAAGGCCGGCTTATCACTTCGAGTACCGTGATCGGCCCCGCCCCTTCGAGCTGCAGGGATTGCTTGATCAGCAGCTGTTCTGCCAGCTTGCGATTGGTGCAAAGCGCCCGCCCGCCAACCACTTCTGCCGGCGGCAGTGCCATCTGCTGCCGGACGTCAAGAAAAGATACGTACACCTCGGTACCGGCAATACCGCCAAGCTGGTTTTCCTCGCGCCGCATGACATAAAAATAGTCATCTGTGCCACGCGTCTGCGCATTTCCAAGTTCGAAGTACGGCGCCAGCTTGCGTTGGCTGCCGTCGGCGCTAATGGAAACCAGCTCCTCAATGCTGTAAATCTCGCAGTTTTGGCGGTTCTGCACATCTGCGGTTAGCTGGTATTCGTACTGCGTGTGGTCAAGCGCCAGGGGTTCCATGCGCTGACGATAGAGGTTCACCATCGGCACGCAGTTGAGCTTGAGCGAGCGTGACGAGAGCTGGCGATCCTTATGGGAAGCCACGTCAAACTGGAACAACAAGTCAAAACCATTCTCAAACGGAGCGAGGTCAAACTCGCCGGTTTCGAAAAACATAAATTTTTCCGGAAAGGAAAAATATTCCTGGAGAAGCCGGTGTCCGGGATGCATGTTGCTTCGGACCGGGAGAGCGGCCTCTTCATCACCAAACCCGAGCCAGTGGACGGCGCTCTGGTTTTCGCCTGGCAGTGGCTCACCACCAATCTGTGCGATGTCAACGGCGTGCAGGTGCAGGCCCAGCATCTCCTGCAAATACCAGGCGTCTTTTTGGCTGGTGTCGATATAAAAACGCAACCGGGTTTTCTTGAGCGCCTTCACCGGATCGATACCCAGGCTGCGCACCCGAACACGCAGCACCGACAGGCAACGCTCGTCGCTCAACCCGACCGGAAAATCTCCCGCCTGCAGCATGTCAATCTCGACAATGCCCAGCGGCACCAAAGGCAAGTCGCAGGTTGTCGTAAAGCGGCAGACGCTTTTCCGGCCCCGGCCGTCCTCGGCCGTCACACTGGCCTGCCGCCCGCGCTCCAGAACCGCGCCGGCCGCGTCGTCCGGCTTGACGCGGACCTGAGCAATCAACATGGACGGCACGGGTGCCGCCAGGTGCGGATAAAGGTAACCGAGGAGTACGTTCGGGATCAGCGCCTTGCTGACTTCAGACTCATATTGCACACGGCCGGTCAGGAAAGCAAAGGACTGCAGCAGCATTTCCACGTGAGGATCGTGCGAGCCGGTGCGATCGAGTTTGAGCGCCTGCGCCTCCGTCGGATAGGCCTGCGCAAATGCAGCGGCGTCGTTACGCAGCCCTGCCAGTTCACGCTGGTAGTAGTCCTTGAGTTGAGTTCCGTAGACTTGCATGGCCTGGAAGCGCCTAGCGGCGCGGCAACCCGAAGCTGAAGGTCTCTGTCAGCGGCTGGTCGGCGAGCTTGCCGGTGACGACTACCTGGAAAGGCATGACGGAACTGCGGGTTTCCTCAACAGTTACACGTACGCCCGTCAGCCGGGGTTCGTGACGCATGATCATGTCGCGGATGCTCAGCGAATAACGCTGTATGTCATCTTTTTGGGCGTAACCGGCGCCGGTCAGGGAAGGCAGGCCGACGCGCATGAGTTCCAGACCGGTCGAACCAGCCCAGACGTGCGAGCTAACCAGCCGCTGAATCTGCAGCCGCACGGCATCGCGCAGATTGAAGCTCTGGCCGCTTTGCGCCGGCGCCGCACCTGCAAACTCCAGGCGCTCAAGCAAGAACTGCATGTTTATCCCCTTGGGCCGGCGCGCCGCAACAACGGTACGCCATCTCAAAAACAACGAAAATCCACGGCCCCCGCAGGGCCGCAACGAGGCTCAAGTGAACGCCGTCAAAGGCCTGTTCTGCGCCAGACTCCAGCCGGCAGTGACATTCCCCTTGACCTGCATGTCCGGCGTCTGCACGGCGTAGGTCCAGACGATCTCTGTGAAGTTAAGCTTGAACTGCTCGGTCGGCATGTCGTCAGGATGTGACTGGAATTGAATTTCGCTGATAAGCGCGTCGCGCAGCATGAAGGTAATGATGTTGCCGACCTTGTCGCCCGAGTTGCGCAGGATGTAGATGTACGAGGGCTTGGCCTTGTCGCCCAGCGACTTCGCGCGCAAACAGAAGTCGTAGAGCTTGACCGAAGTCTTGTCAACATATTTGACGCAGGTGAACTCCGTGATCACCGGCCTGCCAGAGGTGCGCGCCGAATTGCTGACGTCCGTCGTCACCTGCTGCTTCATACCCTGGTGCACTGACACCAGTTCGATGCATTGGCCGAGCTTGAGTTCCTCATTGGCGGTCCAGTCGGCGCCGGTCGAAATCAGGCTGCCGCCCGTGGCCCAGTCATTGCTTGTTGTGGGGAACACAGAAGTGTCGCCGGGTTGTAGCAGTATCAGATCCATGGCTTGTCTTTCGTTGGTCTATGTTGGGTGGGAAGTGAATGCATCACTTCGGCAGATTCGCCACAAGGCGGATCGAGGTCGTCAATTCCTCAAGCTGGAAGTGCGGCCTTAGGAAGACCACCGCGTTGTAGGAACCCACAGCGCCCGGCACGTCCTTCACGATCACGTTCGCCTGGCTCAGGGGGAAACTCGCCTTTGCGTCCTGAGAGGCGTTCTCATCGAGCAACACGTAGTTCGATATCCAGGTGTTGAGGTAGGCCTCCACATTGCCGCGCGTCAGGAAGCTGCCTATCTTGGCGCGCATGATGACCTTGATGTAATGGGCGAAGCGCGAGGCTGCGAGCATGTAGGGCAGCAGCGCGGAAATCTGCGCGTTGGCATTGGCGCTGTCGGAAAAATACTTCTTCGGCTGGTTGCTGGTCTGCCCGCCAAAGAATGCAGCTTGCCCCTTGCCCTTGCAATGGCATAGCGAGATGAAGCCCAGATCGTTAAGCTCCTTTTCGCGCCGGTCGGTGATGGACACTTCAGTCGGACAAAACAACTCCTCCGCCCCGGAATCGGTGCGGTAGCTGTAGGTCGGCAGGTCCTCAACCAGTCCACCACCTTCAACCCCGCGTATCGCTGCTGTCCAGTTGTACTTGGAGAACGCGTTGGTCACGCGCTGCGCCAGCATGTAGGCCGCGTTGCCCCACAGGAAGCTGCCGCTGTCGGGTGAACTGCTGGAAGGCCCGACAGTCTCCTCGAAATCCATGCCGTCAACCGGCCAGCTGTTCTTGCCGTAAGGCAGGCGCAGCAGCACATGCGGCATCACCAGTGTCACATAGCGGGAGTCCTCGCTTTCGCGGAATTCCTGCCAGCCGGCCAGCTCAATGCTTTCAAAGATTTTTTCCAGGTCACGGGGCTTGGCGAGGTCGCGAAAGCTGTCGAGTCCGAACAGCGACGCCGAGGCCGCGGTGATGTATGGCGCATGGGCGGAGGCCGCAACTTCCGCGATCTTGCGCAGGAATTCGATATCCTTGGCGCTGCGCCCCACCTCGTAGCCGCCAATCAGAAGACTGTAGGGCAAACCACCGAAGGTGCCGTACTGGTCTTCGTAGATCATTTTGAAGAGTTTGCTTTGGTCCTTGTCGACCGCCTTCTCCATGTCATCCAGCAGCTCGTCCCTGGTGGCGTTGAAGACACTGAGCTTGAGCATCTTGCCGGTTTCGGTGTTTGACACGAAATAGTGCAAGCCGCGCCAGGTCGCTTCGACCTCCTGGAACTTCGGCGCATGCATGATCACGCTCAATTGCCTGCTCAACCAGCTGTCGATGTCGGAGATGTGCGAGTCAATCGCGGTTATCGCGGCGACCGGCGCATAGGTGGAACCCGGAGCATCGAGCCGCGCCAGTACATCGGTCGCAAAGAAACCAATCGGACCGAGGAATTTCTGCCTGTCTTCGTCGGTTTTCAGGCCGGCTGCATCCATGAGAGCGAAGACCGTATCAATGTTCTGCCTGGCTTGCTTTTTTGTCGGAGGCACCGGCTTTGCTTTCGGGTCAGGCGTGTCGGTAGCGCCGCTAAGAACAAGCAGCATATTGTTGGCCACCCTGCGATTGACCGCGTCATGCTTTTGCTCGGCCACTGTGCGCACCTGTGCTGCGTCAGCCGGCATCGCAATCGAATCGCTGTCGTCGGTCTGCTGCATGCCGAGCACAGCCAGAGCAGCCCTTTTCGCGTCGGCATYGATCTGGCCGTCCTTGGGTACGAGAGCTGCCAGTAGCGCTGTGGCGTCCGCAGCGAGCTTGGTCTGCGTCGCGGTCACAGTGGGGTCGGCGCCGAGATTGCTGGCAATCGCATTGCGTTCCAGCTGGATTTTGGAGGACAGGCCGGCATCCCACTGCGTAAGTTGCTGCAGCTGGGCTGACACTGTCTGCAGGTTCTCCGGTGTGTCCGGGGTCGAAAACACCCCCAGCAGCCTGCGCAGCGGCGCCAGGGTTGCATCGGCGTCAACCACCGGCTTGCCGTCCGCGCCCACGCTGTTGACGGTCTCATATCCCCAATCGGTGGCAGCCTTGAGCTTGGGCGTCTGATCGGCCTTGCCCATCACCATGGCCAGGTCGTACAAAGAAGATGTGGCCTTTTTGAGTTCGCCAGGCGCCTTGTCCATGTCTGCTTTGACGACGCTGTTGCGGTAGTCCGGCCCGGCCAGCACCTGAAGTTGTGCGCGCTTGGCCTGGCCGTCCGGTGTTTTGGCGATCAACAGATTCAGTTGGTCGTTGAGCCGGTCGCTCGACTCCGCCCGCGACTGCAGCATGCGGATGTTGCTGCGTACCCGATAGAGCTTGTTGAGGTCAGGAATGGCGCGCACGACGGCGATCGGGTCGAACGCATCCAGCGAACTGAAAGTAATGTCGCCGGACAGATTGGCCGATTCGACGGCTCCGATCTGCATTGCACCGGGTGGTGACGGGATACGCGGAACGCGGCCCAGAGCCACACGCGGCAACTGCGTCTTCATGACGTCGTTGAAGAGGTCCCGGTCAATAGGCACCATCTGCCGTTGCTTATAGGGCGGAAATTCCACGTCGGGATCGCGATCGCCGGCCAGGTCGGCGAACACTCCAACAATGAAGGGGAGCTCCTGCTTTTCGATGGCGCCGCCAGTCTCCACCTCGTAGGTGATCTTCACCCGGGGCGGACGATTACGCTCCAGCCATTTTTGAACACTTTCAGCCATTTTTAGCCTCTCATAGTCAATACCGCACGCACTTGCAGAAACGCTCGCCAAGCCACGAGGGCCGCGGGCGGAATTTCTCCCGCACTGTTTTTGCAAGCGGCATGCCAACCTTAAAAATCTCTTAACGCATTGATTTGCATGACTATTTTTTTCACCTCCGAAGGTGAGGGGGACTAATTTGCACCGCTCTTTTTTTAGTTGAGCGAAGGCATCGCATACCGGAAAAGCGTGCCGGTCGAAGGCCCTCGACATCTGTCCGTGCTTGTGCAACCAGCAGGACAAAAATATCCATGCCTTGGTGCAGATATGTCCCGTCACTTTGAAAACCGTGGAAACTTTCCAAAGAATGGAATGCCACTATTGCGAATAGTTAGTTTCCAAAGAAAATGACTGGTTTTGAGCTGACCAGGACAATAATGAAGTCATCTATTGCGAAGAAACTGCAGAACAGGCGCTTCGAAGACATTGCGGCATGCAGTAGTGCACGGCACGCGCACGCTTAATGACACGCAGCGGCATCTCCACAAAACAAGCTTGCTTGATGAACAAACAACTGGTCGATTTCGCCGTCCTCTGTATCCGCAGAAAGCTTGAGAGTGCCCCGCACTCAGTCGATACGGCCAGGGGAATCCACTCTTTCTGGATCGATTGGGAAGAGCCCGTCCCTCCGGAAGCTACAACACTGGAGGCGCTGGAAAGACTCGAGAGCGACGGAGTGGTAGAACGTGTCGCGCTGGACACCCAGGAACTCTGGATGATGAAGAAGGAGTCTCAGTTGCCCTCATCGACGTGAGCCCGGAGCCAGGAATATGACCCGACCCATTTCACTCGCCGCCTTGACTGTGCTGGAACTGACACCGCCGGAAATGGTGACGTGCGCCTTTGACGCCGGCTTCAGCCATGTCGGCATCCGCCTGCTGCCGGCAACGCCGACCGAGCCGCAGTACGACATTGTGGGAGACACGCAGATGCTGCGCGAAGTCGAACATCGCCTGGCGGACACCGGCATCAAGGTGCTTGATGTCGAAATCTTTCGCATCAAGCCCGGTACCCTGGTCGGCGACTACGAAGCCGCGATTGCCATCGCCGCCCGGCTCGGCGCGAGCGAGTTGCTTGTGGCCGGAAACGATCCCGACGAGGCCCGGCTCACCGATACCTTCGCCGCATTCTGCGACCTCGCCAACAGCTACGGGCTGGCAGCCGTCCTGGAATTCATGCCCTGGACCGACGCGAAGGATTTGACCCAGGCTGCGCGCATCGTTGAGCGCACCGGCCGCAGCAACGCAGGTGTGCTGATCGACCCCTTCCATCTGAGCCGCTCACGCAGTTGCATCAAGGACATTGCCGAGATCCCGCCATCGCGCTTTCGTTTCATGCAGTTTTGTGACGTGCCCGCAGCCATTCCACCGACGATGGACGCGATCCTCGCCGAGGCCCGCTCCGAGCGCCTGTTTCCTGGCGATGGCGAAGTGGACCTCCTCGGTCTCCTGCGCGCCGCGCCGCGCAACATCCCGCTCAGCCTCGAAGTGCCAACGCACACGCTGGCACTCACCGTCGGCGCCACCGATCGCGCACGCCGAGCCCTTGCCGCCACACGGCGCGTGCTGGCGCTACTCGACACATGAGCGAACTCTGTCAACCGGGCTCGTGCCAGGAAAGAAAAGAAACAGGCTGAAGGCGGGCGTTGCCCGACACGGCAACCCGAACGTTCTGAACCATTTTTATTCAGGTCGAACAAGCCATCTATCTGGCAAGGCATTGATCTAAAGCAAGCTTGTCGTGGCACATCACTCGCATAGTCAGAACTGCCGAATCGGCACAAAGACCAAGGAAACGCCACATGAAACGGACCCTCTCCCTCGGCGCCATCGCCGCCGCCATCGGTATCCTCGCCACGGCTTTGTCCGTGCAGGCGCAGCCTGCCGCACACTCGGCGCATACCGCTGCCGCGTCCGGCAACACTTCAACCGCTGCGGCACCCGCCCGGATCAAGCGCTACGAACTGCACACCAACATCGTCGACGGGAAAATGGTGTTCGTCGACGACAAAGGACAGGTGAACCCGACCCTTGCCGCCAACGTGGACGACACAATCGAGATCGTGCTGGAAAGCGGCGAAGGCGCGGAGCATGACCTGGTGATACCCGAACTCAACGTCGCATCGTCCAAGTTCAGCCCCGGCACTGGCAAGACCACTCTGCGGTTCAAGGTTCCGCGCTCTGGTACGTTCACCTATTACTGCTCAATCCCCGGTCACCGGCAGATCGGCATGGAAGGCCGGCTGCAAGTCAGCGGCCCCGCCTCTGCCCAAGTCCCTACGCCCGCTGGCAGCGACTCCGGCCAGGCTGCGCTTGCGCTCTATACCCCAGCCCCCGTGCCGCAGCGCGCAGCCGACCCCTCCGCAGTCAGCGTCGCCGCCAACCCGGCCACGGTGCCGGCTGCCGTAGGGGACCGGGCTCCCAAGACCCTGAAGTACCGCATGGAAACGGTCGAGTTGCCCGGCAAGCTCGACGACGGCACGAGCTTTACCTACTGGACTTTCAACCGCCAGGTGCCCGGTCCGATGCTGCGCGCCCGCGTAGGCGACACCATTGAGCTAACGCTGGCCAATGCCCGTGACAGCAAGATGATCCACTCGATCGACCTGCATGCGGTGACAGGCGGCCATGGCGGCGGCGAACACACGCAGGTTGCTCCGGGCCAGGAAAAGACCATCACCTTCAAGGCGCTCAACCCGGGCTTGTATGTGTACCACTGCGCCACGCCCCTGGTGCCACAGCACATCGCGGCCGGTATGTACGGAATGATCCTGGTCGAGTCCGCAGGCGGCTTGCCTAAGGTGGACCGCGAGTACTACGTGATGCAAGGAGAGATGTACACGGGCCGCCCACATGGCGTCAAGGGGCACCAGGAAGCCGATCTCGAAAAGATGGCCAATGAACTACCCGACTACTACGTCTTCAACGGCGAAGTCGGTGCACTGAGCAAGACCCATAAACTTCAGGCCAAGGTAGGCGAAACCGTGCGCATCTACTTCGGCGTCGGTGGGCCCAACAAAATCTCGTCTTTCCACGTTATCGGTGAGATCTTCGATACCGTGTACAGCGAAGGCTCCTTCACGGGTCTCAAGCACGACGTGCAGACCACGTTGGTGGCGCCCGGCGGCGCGACCATCGTTGAGATCAAGGTCCAGCACCCCGGAAGGTACTTGCTGGTAGACCACGCGTTGTCGCGCGCCGGCAAGGGCGCGGTCGGCGTGCTCGAAGTCACCGGCGAACCAGTGCCCGGTGTCTACAAGGCCGGCGTGTTGTAACCCTGTCCTGGTGAAAAAGGGAAAATTGAGAGCGATAGCCTGCTGACATTCGATGTCATCAGGCTTTGGGCACCGCGGATCCACCAAACATCGCAGTGCGCCTGATCGCCATTAATAAAATACGTCGAACATATCACCTCGGTACGGCGGAAATCGATGTTCAATTTTTGGGGCGAGCTTTTGAAGCAGATGCGCCAATTCCAAGTTTTTCCATGGCGTCATGTGCTTCAATGATCATGCTTGCAACTTCACCAACAGTAATCCTCAGGCTGGTCGCTCGCGATCTCATGTGCTCATACGCCTGAACCTCATTCATCCGTTCGTTGTCAGTTAACGCCCGTATCGCTTTTTCTATTTGTCGGCGAGCCTTAATTGTTCCCTCAAGCTTTTCAATTTTCCCCTGCATTCGTTCCTGAAAACCTTGAGCAGACCTCGCAAGCACCAAGGTACTCAAAATGCCTGCAGATCTGAACGGCCTTGTAAGCACGCCATGCGCATGGGTGTCCAGCAGGAGTTTCAGGGTCGTCGGAGTTTCGTAGTCGGAAAGTGCGACCAGGGCTGCGCCCGATGCGGTTGACGACCAACCGATGTTTCCGTCAAGTTCCTGCGAAACCCGAAAAAAAATGACCTGCGCATCAACAGGAGGTTCAGACGGAAATGGCCAGATCAGCTTGAGGCGGCAGCCGATACGCTGAAGCTGCTCAACCACAATGTCACGGTCCTCGCCCGGCGGGTAGACAACCGCAACCGTGATGCTGCGCAGATCTTCGTAAAGGCGACGAAGGCTTGAGCTCATGGGGTTACCTCAACCAGAATTCAGAGAATCCGAATGTTGAAAGGTAAGGATCAGGCTTAACCACATCAGTACTTTGCCAAACGATGTCAAACTGCCCATCGCGCCTGCAAACGCCAATCCGGGGAGTGAGCGAGCAATGGTTGTTTTCAGCGTCAACGGTCACAGGGCCTTCTGGCGAATCGAACTTGACGGATCTGGCCGCATCAACAAGCTTGCGCCGGTCCATACTCCCGGTCCGCTCCAATGCCCTGGCGAAGAGATGAACCTGGGTATAGGCCATCTCAGACCATGTACTCGTGGGACGGTCTCCAAATCGCTCACGCCATCGATTGACAAAACGCCTGTTGCTTTCATTCTGAAGCGAGGCAAAGTAAGTAGCCGAGGTAATATGCCCTTCGCAGAGTTCCGGGCCAATCAGACGTATCTCCTCTTCGGTCATTGACAAACTTGCAATCGGGTTCTTTGTGGGATCGAATCCGTGCTCCCGATACAGTTGATAGAACATTCGTGCCGATTGCCCCACAAGTGTGGAGAAAACCACAGCCGGTTCAAGCTTGCGAATGTCGCGCAACACCTCTTCCAGCTCTTTCCTTCCTGCATCAATCGGCAGATAAACTTCATCGAGAATCTCACCGCCGTGCTGCTCAACTACATCCCGCATGATGCGGTTCGATTCGCGGGGGTAGATGTAGTCAGCGCCCAGCAGGAAAAAGCTTTTACCCCGCTCCTGCAACAGATAGGCAGCGAGTTGCACGCTGTTCTGGTTGGGAACGGCGCCGGTGTAGATCACATTGGGTGAATACTCGAACCCCTCGTAGAAGGAACAATACCAGAGCAGCGCATTGTTGCGCTCAATGACGGGTAAGACTGCTTTTCGGCTCGAAGATCGCGAACATCCGAAGATGACATTGACTTCGTCCTCGACGAGCAGCTTTGTCGCAAGCCGGCGGTATTCATCTGAATCACCCTTGGGGTCATACGCGGTCGGAACAAGTTGTCGATCAAGCACCCCACCGCCGGCATTGATTTCTTCAATGGCCAGAGTGGTGCCAAAGAAATGCTCTGACTCAGTGACGCCTGTCGCCCCCGAGCGCGAATACAGTATCCCTATTCGCCAGTCTTGAGGAACAGATGTTTCCATGGTCAACTTTTAAGGCTATTTATCAAACAGTTCCTGAATCTCGGCGGTCACCCTGGGGATCTGCAATGCCAACATCAGGAGAATTCTGGCCTTCTGCGGGCTGAGGTCCCCCGCAAATACCGCTCCCGCTTCGCTCAGGCTTTGCCCGCCCCCTACAAATCCGTAAAGAGGCTGCACACCTCCATCAGGTACGCGCGTAGAAATGACGACATGCACACCTGCAGAAATGGCGCTTACGATGGCGTCATACATTCCTATGCTAACGTTTCCCAACCCAAGCGCCTGAATGACAATGCCTTCTGCGCCCGCCGCGACAGCCGCCAATACCAACGCGCCATCTGCGCCGCAATACATCGGGACAATATCGACGCGGGGTAGCTTGTCCCTGATCAAGGGCACAAATTGCCGCCGTTTCGAATTCCCGAAAAAAGCCACTCCGTCACCGTCGACCTGACCGAGTGGTCCCTCGCGACCACTCTTGAACGAATCGACGTCCCAAGTATGCATTTTGCTCACATACCGCGCTGCGTTGATCTGACTGTTAAGCACTACAAGAACGCCTTTTCCCTGCGCGCCGGGGCACAACGCCGTATGTATCCCATCAATCAGGTTTCCGGGTCCGTCGAAATCCTGAGCTGAAGCATGTCGCTGGGCACCTACCAACACCACCGGTTTGGCGTTCGAGAGCGTAAGATCCAGAAACCAGGCGGTCTCTTCCAGGGTGTCCGTACCATGGGAAACGACCACCGCGGCAATATCGTCGCGTGCAAATGCGTCACCGATTGCACGCCTCAACACAATCCAGTTTTGCGGCTCCATGTGGTCTGAAGGAATGTTAAACAGATTCAAAACTTCGATCGATGCCAGCGTCTGGATCGCTGGCACCCTGGCCACCAAATCGGAGCCAGAGAGTGCAGGAACCGGCGCTCCACTGCTGGGGTGTATCTCCATGGCGATTGTTCCGCCGGTGGCAATCAACTGGCACCTTGGCAGCCCCGGTCTTTGAGGACTATTCACCGCTAAACCCTCAAATGATCAAAGATGCTCTTCGCCGCGCCAGGAGTCTTGGTGCGTCCTTCATCCACAAACTCACCCTGTTTCAGCACGAGAAACCGGTCAGCAACCTGGAGTGCGAATGAAACGTTCTGCTCCACGATCAGCATGGTCGTTCCGCGCTTCTCTCGTTCCCACAACAGTGCGGTGGCAACCTTGTCAATGATGGAGGGCTGGAGCCCCTCTGTTATCTCGTCGAGCAAGATCACGGCAGGTCGTGCCATCAGGGCACGCGCAACCAGCAGCATCTTCTGCTCACCTCCCGACAACGTTCCCGCATACTGTTTGAGCCGGCTCTTGAAGACCGGGAAAAGTTGCTCGATCGCCGAGAATCGTTCTTCAAAGTCCACAGCATTGGCCAGCGCCAAGTGCAAATTGTCGCGAATGCTCAGATCGGCAAACAATGCCTGCTCCTGCGGCGCGTATGCGACGCCCATTCGCGAGATTCGATGGACCGGAAGTTTGGTTATGTCCTGCGCATCGAGAACCACTGTTCCCTTTTTCTTCGGCAAATAGCCCAGGATCGTTTTCAGCAGCGTGGTTTTTCCCATGCCGTTTTTTCCAAGCAGGGCCACGGTTTCACCCTTGAATACCTTCATTGAAAGGTTGGGTAAAACGATGGAATTCTTATACCCGCTGGAAATACCGTTCAGCTCAAGCGTCGTGGTGTTCATGAGGCCTCCAGAGCACCGGTTGCCGAGCCCGCATAGATGGTTTTGACGAGATCGGAATTGACCACTTCTTCAAAGCTGCCTTGCATCAGCACGCTGCCCTGGTGAAGAACCACAATGCGGGTTGCGACCTCCTTGACAAAATCGAGGTCATGTTCAACCAGAAGGCAGCACAGCTTGTAGCGACTGGCCAAAGACGCCAGGACCTGACCAATCTGCATGCGCTCCGTGCGCGTCAAGCCGGCCGTGGGCTCGTCCAGCAACACGATGCGCGGCTCCAGTGCAAGAACCATGGCAAGCTCAAGTGCCTGTTGCTCCCCATGCGAAAGATCACGCGTGACCTCGCCAAGCTTTTGATCCAGGCCTGTGGTGCGTACCACGTCCAACGCATAGGAAGGAAGAACCAGGCTGCCCGCCCGGCGAAGCAATGAAGGACGCTCCACCAAAGTCGTCGACATGCGCAGGCACTCGGCGACTGTCAGCGATTCAAAGACGTTGGCATTCTGAAATTTTCGCCCGAGGCCAAAACGCACACACGCTTCCGGTGGATCTCTTCGAATATCCCTGCCGCCGAGTTTCACGACGCCGGAGGTCCTCTCCTCCCCATCGCTGAGGCAGCGCATGAGCGTGGTTTTTCCAGCACCATTGGGTCCGATCAGGCCCAGAAGTTCGCCGGCTTCCGCCACCAGATCAATACCCTGGAGAACCTTCAGACTACCGTAGCTTTTGCTGACCCCTTCCAGCTGAAGCGCAGGAGCAAGGGGCTTGTCGTCACGGGTAGCGGCTGCCCGCGCCACCAACCTGGGCTGCCTAGACTTCCGCTCCGAAATGCCCAACGGGCCAAGCAGGACCGGCACCAGGCCGTTCGGCAAAAGAACAATGACTACGACAAATGCGATACCCAGGATCAGCTGCCATACAAAAGGCATGCTACTGCTCAAGTAGGCCGTCGCCACACTGATCAGAATCGTTCCGATGAGAGGCCCCCATAAAGTGCCCCGCCCGCCAAGCGCCACCCAGATAATCAGCTCGGTACCCAAAACAAAGCCTGAGAGCTCCGGCGCCACCACGCCGCTGAACGAGCCGTAACCGAAGCCGGCAATGCCAGCAATAGCGGCGGTCGCGGTCAACAGAACGATCTTGTGAAGCGAAACATTGATTCCCAGGTATGAGCAACGCGACTCGTTGTCCCGAATAGAAGCCAGGATTCTCCCACCGTCGCTGCGGACAACCACCCAGGCGAGGACGCCAACCACCAACGTGGCGCCACCGGCAATCCAGTACCAGGCATCAATGGACCAGTCAAAGGTCTGGTAACCCGTCAAACCGGAACTGGCCCCTGTCCATGCCCCACCGGACAGCAGCAACTGGGAGGTCACGATCGGAAGAACCAGTGAAATCACCGTGGCAAAAAATGGAGACGCGCCTCTGTAGAAGGACAGCCATCCCACCACAAGTGCAACGATTGCCGGAACAACAATCGCAAGCGCCAAGGCCAGGACCACCGATCCGCCGGAGAACCCGTTGTGAGTGAACACCAGGCCTGCCGCATAGGCGCCTAATCCGAAGAAAGCCGACTGCCCAAAGGTCAGGTAGCCCGTGTAACCCCAAAGAACATCGACGGTGATCGCCACAACGGCGAAGAAATAGGCCTTGATCAGCAGGTTCAACAGATAGGCATCAAAAATCCATGGCCCAAGGGCTACCAGCGCAAGCCCCGTAAGCAAAAGAATGGTCAGGCCCCGGCCTGACGACGGCGCTGAGGATTCTTCGGGTATCGAACGAACCGATGGGTTGGAGATCGTTTTAACCACGGGAAAACCCCTTCGGCCGAATTCTCAGTGTCAATGCAGCCAGCAAGGCAATCGTCAAACCGCCAAGAACCGGGGTTGTATAAGTGCTCACCAAAACCTGGCAGGCGCCAAACACCAGGCAGGTCAACATCAGCCCGCCAATGGAGTATCCGGCCACCATGACGAGCATGAAGGCGCTGACCAGCCAGGTCAGGCCCATGCTGGGGTCAACACTGGAAAGCGGCGTAATCAAGGTTCCTGCAAGAGTCCCCAGGCCAGCACCAATACTGAATGTCACAAACCGGATGAGGTTCGAATTGATGCCCAAACCGCTTGCAAGCTCTTCATTCATGATGACCGCACGTGTCTTCACACCGAATCGGCTCCCGTTAAGCACGGCGATCAGTGCGGCCGCCAGCGCCAGTGCCACGGGGACAAGCAAAAGCCGATAAGCCGAATAATCGACGCCTGCAATTGCCCAGGTACCTTGAAGGGGAGAGTCTGCGAACTTGATGTCTCGCCCGAAGGTCATAACGACCAGCTGGCCAATGATGATTCCCAGACCCCAGGTGGCAAGAATTGCATCCAGTGGCCGCTTGTACAGCGGCCGGACAATCAGAAACTCCACCGACATGCCTACCAGGGCCCCGACGATCATCGAGACCGGCCAACTGAGCCATGAACTCCAGTGGAGTTGTGTCACAACGTAGGCAACATACCCGCCTAGCGTCAGAAGGGCTCCGTGGGCGAAGTTGACGATCTTCAACACCCCGAAAATCATCATCAAACCCGCGGTAACGACAAACAGCATGGCCGCCGTTGTCAGGATATCAAGAACTAAAACCATATATCACCTCGGAATGCCATGCTGTTCTTTCATTCTTACTTAATTGCGGGGCACTGAGGACCTGGATCCACGCTGGGAAATGTTTCCAGGATCCGGATGGACCCGTCGGAGCGCACTTGCCCCAATACCATCGCAAGAGGGGTATGACGACTCTTGTTCATCTGAACCTGCCCACGCGGCCCCTTGTAGCTGACTTCACCGAGCGCCTTGATGACTTTGTCGGAATTCGTTGTACCGGCCTTCTCTACCGCAGCTTTGTACAAATGAAATGCTTCGTACTGAGGAACAGACAATTCGTTCGGCGCCTTGAGTTCTGAACCGAATTTCACCATCATCCGTTTAAGAAAGGCCTTGTTCTCCGGTGTTTCAATTCCGGTGAGATAGGATGCGGAGAGGAACAAGCCATTGGCTATATCGCCCATGGATTTGGCGGTGCTTTCGTCGATCGCGAGGTTGCCATAGGGAAGGTCAATGCCTGCAGCCTTCAACTGCTTGGCCAGTGACACGTTGGGCGCACCACCGGCCGTAGCGCTGATCAGTGCATCCGGTTTAGCACTACGGATCTTCGACACCACCGCCGTCCAGTCACTGCCGTCCATTGGAAGGTACTCCTCACCCACGACACGTCCACCCGTCTGCTTAATGTAGTTTTTGGTGTAGTCGAGCATGCCGCGACCGAAAGAATAGTCACTGCCAACCAGGAAGAAGGTCTTGGCATTCTTGGACTTGGTGAAGTAGTCCACGACAGGAGCCACCTGCTGCTCGGGAACCCATCCATTCACGTACATGTAGTTGTTGCACGATCGCCCTTCATAGAACGAGGTATAGATGTATGGCACCTTGCCCCGCGAAACAATGGGAAGTGCCGCATTGCGGGCAGCGCTGGTCTCCATGGCGATGATTGCGTCAACTTTCTTCTGGAAGATGAGACTGTCAAATGCTTTCTGTGCACCAACGGCCCCGGAGGCATCGTCAACGATTTCCAGCTCCACCTTTCTGCCGAGGATGCCGCCAGCGGCATTGATTTCATCCACCGCGAGCTGGGAAGATTGCACGACAGTCGGTGCAACCACGCTGTTTGCGCCTGAAAGACCCACGGCAAGACCGATCTTGATGGGGTCAGCGGCGTACGCATGCATTGCAAACAACGCCATGGCAAGGGCGCTGCCGGTGCGCTTGATTTGAGAAAGCCTGTTCATAAAAATACTCCTGTTGTTACCAAAGGGACGTGGGGAAAGTTGAGCTTGTTCATGGCCTGGCCAACGGCCAGCCGGTTCCTAGCATGAGGTCGTAAACATCGTTCCGGCGGTCACGCAGAACGTCATTGAAAGCATTGAGATGGCGGGCACGGCGAGACGCTTTCAGATTGATGCTTGCGTAGAGGATTTCCTCTCGCTCGGCACTCGCGGGCCCAGCCAAAGGCCAGCCGTCAGCACCAATAATCAGGCTTTGTCCGATAAATGGCTGAGCCCGTTCGTCCCCAACGCGGTTCGCGCAGACAAGATTCAGGCCATTGCTGTGAGCATTCGCCATCGCAAGGGTGTTAGCCATGGCCATCGTTCCGGCCGGCTGTCCGGGCATGGGAACCCAGTTCGTGGGCATACAAACAATGTCGGCGCCTTGAACAGCCAGCAAGCGGCAGACCTCAGGAAACCATCCGTCGTAACAGATGATCGCGGCAAGACGCCCGATCTCGGTGGGAAAGACTGGCAGACCGAGATTCCCGGACTCAAAGAACAGGTGCTCATCACCCCACAGGTGCAATTTCCGATAAGTTCCGATGTATCCACCAGGACCGATCAGCACCGCCGAGTTGAAAAGCCTTTCTCCGACCCGTTCTGCAATTCCGGCGACAAGATAGATATTGAAGGTGCTGGCGGCACGAACCCATAACTGCGTTGTCTCGCCTCCTGGTATCGGCTCGGCCAGCGAAAACGCCTCCTCCCGGCTCTCAAAAACATAACCGCAATTGGTGAGTTCGGGAAGCACGACAAGGCGGGCGCCCCCCTTCGATGCCTCTTCAATGAAGTGCAACGATCGAGCAATATTCTTCGCTTTTTGTCCGACCAGCGGCTCCATCTGAACACTGGCAACAACCACATCGGGAAAACCCGTCGGAGCACTTGGCTCTCTGAAAACTGACATTGAATCTCCAAAAACAAAAAAGCCCCTGACCGCGCTTACGCGCAATTCAGGGGCTTATATAGCCGTATGTGTTCAGCAATGCTGCTGAGAAAACTCTGCAGATACCGTTATGGGTCTGCCATGTCCGGGACTTTAGAAACGTTCCACGAAATTGTCAATCATATTTTTTGCATACAACTGATTGTCATGAACAAAGTCCGTCGAACACATCGACAGGGCCGCGCCACGCGAGGCAGCGTAAATCTGCCCCTCTGCAGCTATGCCTCCAGGCGTACGACGACTTTGCCGGAGTGCCGGCCCTGCAGCAGGTCTGACAGGGCGGCGGGTGCTTGCAGAAGACCATCCACAACGTGCTCCAACGCCTTGACCTGTCCACTGTTGATCCATTCTTCCATGTCACTGCGGAACACGTCAAAGCGCGCGCCATAGTGGTCAAGAATGATGAACCCCTGCACCCGCACCCTCTTTTGCAAAATGGCGGCCAGGAACTGCGGCAGCTGACTGATGCCGGGAAAACCTGCCGAGTCGTTGTAATGTGCGACAAAGCCGCACACAGGCATACGGGCGCCAAGATTGAGGAGCGGAAGGACTGCCGCCAATACGTCGCCTCCGACGTTTTCAAAGTACACGTCAATGCCCGCCGGGCATGCGGCAGCAAGCTGTTCCCTGAACAATGGCCCGTGCCTGTCGACGCAGGCATCAAAGCCCAGATCGTCGACCGCCTGCCGGCATTTGTCGGTACCGCCGGCGACGCCTACCACGCGGGCGCCCTTGAGTTTCGCGATCTGGCCGACCATGGCGCCCACCGCACCGGTCGCCGCTGCAACCACAACAGTTTCACCAACTTTTGGCTGGCCGATGTCCAGCAATCCGACGTGAGCTGTGAAGCCCGGCATTCCGAGCGCACCAAGCGCCAGAGACGGACGGACCATGTCACCAATGACCTGCAGGTCGTTCCCATTGCTCAGAGCGTAGTCCTGCCAGCCAGCGTTGGCTAGCACGAGATCACCAACGCGATATTTGGGATGCCTGGAGTCGACGATGCTGCTGACTGTGCCGCCCGGCATGGTGCCGCCCAATGGAACGGGTGGTGCGTATCCAGGCCCGATTTCGTCCATCAGGTTGCGCATGTACGGGTCCAGCGAAAGAAAATGCGTTCGCAGGAGTACCTGGCCTTCGCCTGGGCGCGGCACGGGCTCGGTCACGAGCTTGAAGTCAGACGCAACAGGCAGGCCGCGCGGATGCGCCGCCAAGGTGATGCGCCGATTGATGCCAGGGTCTGGTTTTGACTTTGTCATGACTGCCTCCGTGCTTCAGCTACGGCGGGCGCCGGGCCACGCCGCCATGCCAGCAGGCCGCCCAGCGCCACAGCCACCATGGCAAATGCAGGGGCACCGAGCGCTCCAGTCCAGTCAACGATGAGGCCGCCTGCGATGGCGCCCGTGGCGATGGCGATCTGGAACGCTGCCACCAGCAGGCCGCCCGCGGCCTCTGCCTGGTCGGGCGCGGCGCGCACGATCCAGGTCTGGAAGCCGACCGGAAATGCGCCGAATGCGAACCCCCATAGCGTCACCGCCACAGCGGTGACCACGGTGGAGCTGCCGCCAATGAGCAGCGCAGCCGCAAGCAAGGCGATCATCCCGCTGCCTGCGACGATCGCGTACCGCTCACTGCGCCCCGCCAGCCAGCCCCCTACAAAGTTCCCGAAGAAGCCGCCGATGCCGTAACCCAGCAGCACAGCGGAAATCGCCGACACCGACAGCTTCGTCACATCCTCAAGCACGGGCCGGATATAGGTGAAGCCCGCGAAGTGGCCGGATATCACGAGCAGCACAGCCAGCAGCGCAATACGTACCGGTCCCCGCGTAAGCAGATCACGCAGGCCCTTCAAGCTGGCTTTGTCACGCGGCGGCAGTGCTGGCAACGCGACCAGTTGCACCACGAAAGCCAGCAAGCCGACGACGCCCGCCGCAACAAAAGCGCTGCGCCACCCCCAAAGATCACCCATCCAGGCGCCGATGGGCGCCGCGCAGACGGTGGCAATGGACACACCCGTCAACACGAGCGACATCGCGCGCGGGAAAAGCCGTTCCGGCACCAGGCGCATGGCCAGCGCCGCCGCCATCGACCAGAACCCGCCGAGCGCGATGCCAAGCACCACGCGCGCGACCAGCAGTACCGCCAGCGAGGCGGCTGTCGCCGCCAGCAGGTTGGACACGAGCAAAAGGGCTGTGAGCGTGAGCAGCACCCGCTTGCGGTCAAAGCGTGCCGTTAGCAACGGGATGGTCGGCGCGGCCACCGCACCGACCAGCGCGGTAGCCGTGACGGCCTGGCCCGCAGCGCCTGCAGTGACGTGCAGGTCGGCCGCCATGGCGGTCAATAGGCTGGCCGGCAAGAACTCCGCCGTGACCAGGCCAAACACACCGAGAGAGAGTGAAGCCACCGCCGCCCAGAGAGCGGCGGCCTCACCGGGCGGATCGTTTGCGGGGGTCGCGCCAGCGGCCAGCGGATCGAGACAGGCAGAACAGGAAGTAGATGACATGAAATGTGAAGCCTTGTTGAGGACAGGGTTGCCAGCTTAGGCCTAGCATCGACACCTTTCCATGGCGAAAGAGCCGAAATGCTTGACGATTCCTCCAGAACTTTCACGCCCGTCGTTCAGCCTCCTCACGAAGACGGGGGTCTTCCTGCCGCAGGCCCCGACCCCCTCACCAAAGTCCTGCTGGGCCTGCGCCTGGACGGCGTCGAGTACGGCCGCTGCCTGATGCATGCGCCGTGGGCGATTTCCTTTGCCGCGCAAGCTGCCGCACGTTTTCATTTCGTTGCCAGTGGAGATTGCTGGATGCATACGCAGCAGTCCGGGTGGATGGAACTGAAGGCCGGTGACGCAGTGCTGCTGCCCCGCAGCACGGCCCACACCGTGGCCAGCTCACCCGAGGTGCCGCCGGTGGACCTCGCGACTTTCGATCGCGAGGGGGTCGCAGACGACATCTATTTGTTGCGGGACGGAGCTCCCGCAGCGCAGACGCCATCCCACGTCATGTTCTGCGGCACCATGAAGTTCAACCTTGACCCTCTGCACCCATTGTTGGCCATGATGCCGGAGGTGATACGCGCCGGCGACCTGGCCCAACGCGACCCGGGTGTACCCATGCTGCTCGATGCGATGGAGCGTGAAGCCTCGCTCAACCGCATAGGCGCCTGCGGCATCCTGGCCCGCATGGCCGATGTGCTCGCCGCGAGCATCATCCGCGCCTGGGTGGAATGCGCTTGCAGCAACTCGACTGGCTGGATCGCAGCGCTGCGCTCGCCCGGCGTAGGCAAGGTGCTTGCCGCCATCCACGCGACGCCGGAGCAGGACTGGAGCGTGCCGGAGATGGCGAACATCATGGGCGCATCGCGATCACGTTTTGCCCAGGCATTCAAGGATTCGGTGGGCGAGAGTCCGGCGAGATACGTGGCCCGCATTCGCATGTTTCAGGCTCGCAACTGGATCGCGCAGGACGGCATGCGTGTCACCACCGCCGCAGACCGGCTGGGCTTCGACTCCGAGGCCTCGTTCAGCCGGGCGTTCAAGCGTGTCATCGGCCACCCACCCAGCAAGGCCCGCAGTTCCATGTGACCTAGACGTGTTGTGATGCTGTGTCGCTGGAACTGCTCAGTTGGGTTTTGGTCCGCATTTGCAATACGCCCGGCGCACAGAGCAATGAGCGCTGGCAAGGCCCAGGTGAAGCAGGGCATGACTATCGGCAATTCGTGAATCGCCCGGCTAGTCCAGTGTGCGAGGCTGCACGCCGACTGCTGCGCAATATCGGTGGTAGTCTGAGATCCGGTCGGCGGCAGTTATCCGCTGCAGTACGCTGTGGTGCGCTCCGAGGTATTCGACACTGCCCTTGACGACGACGTGCACCAGCAGATCCTCGTCCCCTACAGCTTCCCACCAGTCCACATTGCCGGCAGGCTCGTGAATGTAGTCCCCGACGCCCACCATGCGACCGTCGTTCAGGCGACGCTCGCCAACCAAGGTCAGGGCGTGAACCTCGCCAGTGTGCCGGTGTAAACCCAGCCGTGTACCCGGCTTGAGCCGCATCAACTCAACCCAGCCCGAGCTGTCTGGCAGGAACTGGATCGGAAGTGACCACTTCCCTTCCCCTTCCGGAATCCAGGTGTCAAGTCCGGCCCGGCGCATGGCCGTGGCGACGATAGTGTTTGCTAGTTCCATGGCTCTGCCTCTCACTGGTCTGGATGTTGATGGCGGTATTCCTGGGTGCGCCCGCCATAGCCGTACGCGCTGCCGCGCACGTCTTGCACGTACACGTAGCTCTCCGGGTGCAGGTCTCCAAGGATGCGCCCGAACGCTTCGAACGATTCGGCGACAAACCGGGCCTTTTCGGCCTTGGTGTTGGTTTCGTCCACCACCTTAATGTCGAAGTAGAAGCTGGTCATCTTCAGTTCGGCCAGCGATTTTCCGGCGATAAACCAGTCGCGCGGATCGACATAGTCGATCACCACTGCCGTGAGGTCCCGTCGCTTTCCGAGCAAGCGGCTGGAAAGGTCCAGCAGCGTGTCGGTGACGAGTTGCGAGAGTTCTGGCCTGCGGTTCGCCGAGATCTTGACATTGAGGATAGGCATGGTTGTTTCCTTTTTTGGTTGGTGTGGCCACTTTAGGGCGAGCCAATACAGCCGGAAACCACCATCCCGCATAATCGGTTTTGCTCGAAACGCAAAGGCAACCCCGATGAAACACTTCTTGCCGGACCCTGCGGACCTTCGGTGGCTGGTTCGCTCACTCGACCTCAATTCGTTCTCTGCGGCCGCCCGAGAGTTGGACGTGGCAGTCTCAGTCGTTACCCGGGGAGTCAACCGGCTCGAAAAGGGGTATGGGGTCACTTTGTTGCGCCGGTCCACGCATGGGCTGTCGGCAACCGCCGAAGGCTTTGAGTTGGCGCAGGAAGCCCGTGAACTGCTGGCGCGGATGGAAGACATCTCTGCCGCGGTGTCGAAACAGCGCAATCGGGTGGCCGGCGCGCTGCGACTGGCCTCAAGCCAGGAGATTTGCGAGGAACTGGTTGTGCCGCAGTTGGGCCCGCTGCGCGCGCGATACCCGGAGTTGCGCATCGAGATGGTGGCCGAGGACCGGGTCGTCGATCTCGTTACGGATGGGATCGATGTGGCTCTGCGCACCACGGTGGGCAGTAGCGAAGCTGTGGTCGCCCGTGCGCTTGGCTCCTTCGAACGCCGCCTGTACGCCTCGCCTGAATATTTGCGCCAACATGGAGAACCCGCCAGCCCGGATGAGTTGGGCAGGCATCAGACGGTAACCCATACTGCGCAGGGGCCCGTTGTGACATGGGCGTTCCGCAAGGCCGGACGGTCGGTCGAAGTCACTGTCAGGTCACAGCTCGCAACGAATACCACGGCCTTGGTGCATCACGCCCTGGTGGCCGGGGCCGGCATCGGCATGCTGTCGGTTCCATTGGCTGCGGGGGATGTGGCCACGGGCCTTTTGAAGGAGGTCTTGTCGCCTTACGCTTCCGGTGTTACCCACACGATGTTCGCGGTGTCCCTGCCCAACCTGCGCAACGCGGCGCGCGTACGGGCTGTGATCGACTTCCTTCAGGCCGCCGCCCGCCGGCAGTGGGCCATGACTTGCACCTAGCGGGGACCGGCCTCAGTATTCTTAAGGCTTGAATCCCGGCACTTTCAATACTAGGCGGGTGCCTTGATCGACGCCAGCACACGGTCGACCATCACGCCTGCCTGGCCCAGGTTATTCATCGGATCACAGAACGAAGCCAGTTGCTCGCGCGTGACATGCTGGATGATCTTCGGATGCTCTGCCAACAGATCAATCAACGGACGTTTCTGGTTGAGGGCATCGCGGCAAATATCGTAGACAAGGTCGTGCGCATATTCGCGCCCGATGTAGGGGCCCAAGCCCATCATCACGGCCTCCGACATCACGAGGCCGTGGGTCATGTCGATGTTGCGGCGCATCTGCGCGGCATCGACTTCCAGACCCGCGAGGATGAACTTCGTCTGCTTGAGCGCGCCCGAGATCAGGCAGAAAATCTCGGGCATCGCCACCCATTCGATTTCCCACGGGCCGGTGGAGCGTTCATGGTCGGCGACCATCGCGTCCATCAGCGACGCGGCCAGCTGGCGTACCACGGAGATGTTGGCATGGATGTAGAGGCAGGAGATCGGGTTGCGCTTTTGCGGCATGGTTGACGAGGAGCCGCGCCCTGGCGCGAAAGGCTCAAACACTTCGGCGACCTCGGTCTGCATCAACAGCTTCACATCCATCGCGATCTTTCCGAGCGATCCACCGACGATGCCGAGGAAGGCACCAACTTCAGCGAAGTTGTCGCGCACGGTGTGCCACGAAATCAGTGGCTGCCCGAGGCCGAGTTCCTTCATGAGGTCGGCCTGGGTTTCCATTGCGCCTTTTTCAAGCGAGGACAGCGTGCCCGACGCGCCGCCGAACTCGCCGACCAGCACCCGCGGCTTGAGCTGCGTGAGGCGCTCGCGGTGGCGCTCGATGCCCGCAAGGATGCTGGCCATCTTGTAGCCGAAGGTGATGGGCGTCGCCTGCTGCAGATTGCTGCGGCCGATGATCGGCGTGTCGCGGTGGTCGCGCGCCAGTTTGGCGAGCGAGGCCGAGATGTCCGCGAGGTCGGCCTCGACCAGTGCGAGGCCCTCGCGTATCTGCAGCACGGCGGCCGTGTCGGTGATGTCCTGCGTGGTGGCGCCCCAGTGGCAGTATTCGCCCAGGCCATCCTTGCAATGCGCGTTGATCTGGTTGACCACGGCGATGATCGGGTAGCCGATCTGCTCGGTCTTGGCCTTGAGCTTGACCCAGTCGATCTGGCTGGGCTCGCAGTTCTTCACGATCTCTTTAGCCGCCTCTTTGGGAATGATGCCGAGGGCGCCCTGAACCTTGGCGAGCGCACGCTCGATGTCCAGGTATTTGGCGGTGCGATTCTCGTCCGACCAGACATGCCGCATGGCGGCATCGCTGAACATGTCGCCGAAAATTTTTGAGTCGATGATGGTTGCGGACATAGGTTCTCCGTTGGGTTATGTATCTTGTGAAAAATCAGGGAGTGCGTGCAGCCAGGGCCACGATGCGCTCGGCTTTGAGGACAACCGGGCGATCGACCATCTTCCCGTCGAGCTGGATGGCGCCGCCGCCGGCTGCGCGCGAGGCGCTCAGGATGCGTTGCGCCCAAGCCAGCTCTTCGGCGTCAGGCCGCAGCGCACGATGCACCGCGGCGACCTGCACGGGATGAATGCACATCTTGGCGCCAAAGCCAAGGCAGCGTGCCTGCGCCATGTCGGCGGCAACCCGGTCCGCATCGACGTCGGGCGTGACGCCAGCCACGGGCGAGGGCAAACCCGCGGCGCGTGAGGCAATGGCAAGCTGGATCGCGGCGTGCTGCAACGACGGGCTGTCGGCGGGAATGTCAAGGTCGGCCATGTAGTCGAGCGAACCGAAGGCCAGGCGTGCGATGCCGGGTGCAGTGGCAAGGTCGAAGGCGGCCAGCAGGCCACGCGCTGTTTCGACCAGCGGCAACACGGTGGTACCCGCATCGAGCGAACCAAGAACGTCAGCCACCTGCCGTCTGCTTTCGCATTTCGGAAGCATGACGCAGGCTGCCCGAACCCGCCGCAGGAGCTGCAGATCGTCTGCGTACCAGTCCGTGCTCGCGTCGTTGATACGGATCAACAGCTTGCCGCGAATCTCCTCGTTGGCGGAGGGCATCCACGCCGCGATGGCTTCGCGCGCGGCAGCCTTGTCAGAGGGCGAGACCGCGTCTTCCAGGTCGATGATGACGCGGTCCGCGCCCGAGGCCAGCGCCTTCGCGAATCGCTCGGGCCGGTGGCCCGGCACGAACAGGTAGCTCAGCGGCACGGCGGGCGGCCTACTCATACCGCACCTTCCGCGCGCAACTGGGCAATCTGTTCGACGCCATAGCCAAAGTGGCTCAGGATCGCGTCGGTGTGTTGGCCCAGCGCGGGCACGGCGCCCATGCGCGGGGCGCCATGTTGCCAGGAACCGGGCGGCAGCATGGCGGGCACGGCGCCGGCCGGGGTATCGATTTCACGCCAGCGCGCGCGCGCTTCGAGTTGCGGATGTTTCCACAGCTCACTCATGGTGTTGACTTGCGCGTTAGCCACACCAGCGGTTTCCAGCCGCTCGACGACTTGGGCGGCGGTCAAGGTGCTGAAGGCTTCAACGATGATTGACGAGAGTTCGCCCCGGGCGGCGCTGCGCTGTGCGTTGCCGGCGAAACGCGGGTCGCTGGCAAGCGCGGGCTGCAGCAGCACTTTTTCGCAAAACACCTTCCACTCGCGTTCGTTCTGCAGGCCCATCATCACGGTCTTGCCGTCACCGGCCAGAAACGGGCCGTATGGATAGATGGTCGCGTGGCTGGCACCCGTGCGCTGGGGCGGCGCCGCGCCTTCGAAGGCGTAGTAGAGCGGGTAGCTCATCCACTCCGACAGCGATTCGAGCATCGAGATGTCGATGCGCTGACCCTCACCGGTCTGCCGACGGTGCATGAGCGCGCCCAGGATGTTGGTGTACGCATACATGCCGGCAGCGATGTCGGCGATGGATGGACCGGCCTTGGACGGTGTGTCGGGCGTACCGGTTACCGAGACGAAGCCAGCCTCGCTCTGGATCAGCAGGTCATAGGCTTTTTTGTCGCGGTAAGGACCGTCACCGCCGTACCCCGAGATGTCGCACACGATGATGCCGGGCTTGCGCTTGGCCAACGCTTCGTACGACAGGCCGAGCCGTGCTGCAGCGCCCGGCGCGAGGTTTTGCACCACGACGTCGGCCTCTTCAATGATCAGGCGCATGAGGATTTTCTGCGCCTCCTCGTGCTTGACGTCCAGCGTCAGGCTTTCCTTGGAGCGGTTGGTCCAGACGAAATGCGATGCAAGGCCCCGCACGCGACTGTCGTAGGCCCGTGCGAAATCGCCCACACCGGGGCGTTCAACCTTGATGACCCGCGCACCCATGTCGGCCAGCTGCCGTGTGGCGAAAGGCGCCGCGATGGCGTGTTCGAGCGTGACGACGGTGATTCCCTTGAGTGGCTGCATGGCGTCTCCTCAGCCCAGCGTGGCGATGGCGTCCATCGTGAGCCAGCCTTCATGGTCACGCCCCCACAGCCGCACGCTCTTGCCGTCGGCCGAAGGCTGCCCGTGGATCGAGAACGGGTTGACGTCGAACGTGGGCCGGACCGCCTTGAACTCAAATTTGCGCACCATGGCCTCAGGCATATGCCGACGCAACAGGTCCATGAGCAGCGTGGCGATCAAGGGGCCGTGCACGATGAGGCCGGGGTAACCCTCGACCTCCGTGACGTACTTGCGGTCGTAGTGAATGCGGTGCCCGTTGAACGTGAGGGCCGAGTAGCGGAACAGCAGCACGTCGTCGGCGACGATGCGGCGCACCCACGCGAATTCGGCGGGCGCTGCCAGCGGCGGAGGGGTCACGTCGCCGGGCGTCGGCGCCGCACGGTAGACGATGTTGTGGTGCTCGGTCAACGCCACGCCTGCAGAACCGTTGCGGCGCAGTTCATGGCGCACCTTCACGAAAACCAGGCTGCCGGTGCGGCCGCTCTTTTCCGTCACATCGACGATGGTTGAGGTGCGCGAGAGCGCGTCGCCGACACACAGCGGCTCGTGGAACTCGAAATCGCTGCCGGCCCACATGCGGCGCGGCAGGGGAACGGGCGGCAGGAAGCCGCCTCGCCGCGCATGGCCGTCCGGGCCGATCTCCGATTGCGCGTGGATCGGCAGGAAATACAGCCAGTGCCAGAGGCAGGGCAACGGCGTGCCGGGCGCGGGACGCGAGGTGTCGGCGCGGTCGAGCGTGGCCGACAACGCTGCGTACGGCGTGGCAGTGGCGGTGTCCTCCACTGTTTCGCTGCGGCCTGTCCAGTCTTGCAAGTTCATGCGCGTACCCTCCTTTCAGTGAAACTTGCGCGACTCAGTCGAGCTTGATTTTTGCGGTCGCCACAACGCCCTTCCAGCGCGTGACTTCCTTTTGTACCAGGGTTTTGAGTTGCGCAGGCGTGCTGGTTTCAACCTCGGCCCCCTGGTCTTCAATGAATTTCTGTACGGTTTTTTCGGCCAATACGCGGTTGATCTCCTGGTTCAACCGGTCAACCACCACCTTGGGGGTTTTAGCGGGGGCGAACATGGCGTACCACTGCGACATGCTGACGTTGGGAATTCCCTGCTCGGCCAGCGTCGGAACGTCCGGCAAGACGGGAGATCGCTTGTCACCGGCGATGCCGAGCGCCTTGAGCTTGCCGCCCTTGATTTGCGGGTACGCGGTAAACAAGCTGGGAAACATGTATTGCGTAATGCCGGAGATGGTGCTCATCACGGCGGGCGCTGAGCCTTTGTGGGGAATTCCAATCACGTCCACCCCCGCGGACAGCTTGAACAGCTCGCCTGCGATATGCGGTGCGGTGCCGTTCCCCGCCGTCGCGAAGCTGAAGCTGTCGGGTTTGGCCTTGATGAGCTGCACCAGTTCTTTGGCGGTCTTGGCCGGCACTTCCGGGCTGACGACCAGCACCGTCGGAGATGCCGCCACCATGCCGATGGGTTCAAAATCGGCGACCGGGTCGTAGCGCAGCTTTTGCAAGGCCGGGTTGATGCCGTGGGTAGCGATGTAGCCGAACATCAAGGTGTAGCCGTCCGGCGCGGCGCGGGCCACGAACTCACTGGCAATCGCGCCGTTCGCCCCGGCCCGGTTGTCCACGATGACCGGTTTGCCAAGCCGTGCGCTGAGTCCCTGCGCCAGGACGCGCGCCATCGCGTCATTGGCGCCGCCGGCGGAGGTCGGCACCACGATGGTGATCGCTTTTTCGGGCCAGTTCTTGGGCGTCGCCGGACTGGTCGCCGCCATGGAGAAACCAGCCGCCAGTGGCAGCAAGCTCAGCATCAGCAAAGTCCGGACGTGGTGTTTCGGCAGCATGGTTTGTCTCCTGTGGATGTTCTGGTTGCCGGATCTTCGGCGAATGCAGGGAATCCGTGAAGTGCAACTTTTGTTAGTATTGGTGCATGGCGCGCATCAATTTCGATTTGCAGCAACTCGAAGCCTTCGTGGCGGTGGCCGAGCGCGGGAGCTTTCGCGCAGCAGCCGACCACATCCATCTTTCGCCACCCGCTTTAAGCCGGCGCATCGACAAGCTCGAGACCATCCTGGGTGCGCGGCTTTTCAACCGCACCACACGAGAGGTCGAACTGACGGCCCTCGGGCACGTTTTTCTTGATCGCGCACGCGCCGCGCTGGACGACCTTGAGTCCGCCATGCTCGGCATCACCGACATCGCCGGCAGCCGGACCGGCCGGGTCACGGTGGCCTGCGTGCCTTCCGCGGCCATCCATTTCCTGCCTACGGTCGTGAGCTCGTTCTCGGAACGCTACCCACTGATCCGCGTCCGTGTGATTGACGAAGCCGCCGGCGCGGTGATGGCCAGCGTGGTGTCGGGCGAGTCGGACTTCGGCATCAGCTTCATGGGCAACCAGGTACCCGGCGTGGACTTCGAGCCGATCCATACCGATCCCTTTGTGGTGGCCATGCCGCGCCGCCATGCACTCGCCGGGCGCAAGACGCTGTCCTGGAAGAACCTGGAAACCGAGCGCCTGATCGCGGTATCGCGTACCAGCGGAAACCGGCAATTACTGGACGACGCGCTGGCCAAGGCTGGCATCAACCCCTCATACCGCCTCGAGGTGAGCCACATCGCGACGCTGCTCGGCATGGTCGAAGCGGGGCTCGGGCTTGGGGCCGTACCGCGCCTGGCCTTGCCGAAACAGCATCCGTCGATCATTGGCGTTGCGCTCGTGGCGCCGGCGGTGTCGCGTGTACTGGGCCTCACCACCTTGCGTGGCACGACGCTGCGCGCACCGGCAAAGATGTTCTACGACTACCTGCACACGGCGCTGAAAGAACGTCGCTAAGGGAAATGCCAAAGGTCGGCACCGGTGCAAGCCAGGCACCAATGCGTGGCGGTGTTTTCCCTGTTCGGTCGTGATGAAACTTCGAGCGCCCGAACGATGGGTAGTGGAGCAACCACCGCGACCACCTCTGCCTTCCACCCGGACCAGAGGCAGCCCAGCCCTGACGGACGCGCGCCGAAAGGATCGGCTGCGCCTGTTGCCATTCGCGCGCCGATTTGATTATTATTGATAACTATTCTTGTGGCTCCGTGACAACCAGTAGAAAGGGCGTATGACCTATCAACCCGCTGTGCAAGATTCGCAATTCATTCTTTTCGACGTGCTGGACGCGGGCGGCCAGTTGCGGCCGCTCGAGCGCTTCGCCGATGCCGACGGCGACCTGCAGCGGCAGGTTCTGGAGGAAGCGGCAAAGTTCGTCGCCGAGGTTGTGGCGCCGCTGAATGCGGCGGGTGACAACCCCGGCTGCCGCTTCGATGCGGGCGTGGTCACAACGCCTCCGGGATTCGCATCGGCCTACAAGGCCTTCTGGCGGGCGGGCTGGCCCGCGCTTTCCTGCGCGCCTGAACACGGCGGGCAAGGCCTGCCCTGGGTGCTGGAAGGTGCGCTATACGAATGGCTGAGTGCCGCCAACCATGGCTGGACCATGGCGCCCGGCCTCCTGCATGGAGCTTACGAGTGCCTGGCCTATCACGGCAGCGACGAACTGAAAGCGGCCTACCTGGGGAAACTGGCCTCCGGCGAATGGCTGGCCACAATGTGCCTTACCGAAGCGCATGCCGGCAGCGATCTCGGACTGGTGCGCACCCGCGCAACGCCGAAGCCGGACGGCAGCTACCGTGTTAACGGCAGCAAGCTCTTCATTTCCGGTGGTGATCACGATCTCACCAGCAACATCCTGCATCTCGTCCTCGCGCGCCTGCCGGATGCACCTGCCGGCCCCAAAGGCCTGTCGCTGTTGCTCGCCCCCAAGCTGCTGGCGGACGGCAGCCGCAACCATGTCTACTGCGACCGCATCGAAGAAAAGATGGGCCTGCACGGCAGCCCCACCTGCGCCATGCGCTTCGATGATGCGACAGCCTGGCTGATCGGCCAGCCGGGCGAGGGCCTGAACGCTATGTTCGTGATGATGAATGCGGCGCGTTTGCACGTGGCGCTGCAGGGCATCGGCCTGCTCGACGCCGCATGGCAAAAGGCCGATGCCTATGCGCGCGAGCGCAGGCAGATGCGCGTGCCCGGACCACGCACCAGCACCGAGCCCGCCGACTTCATCATCGGCCACCCGGCGATGCGCCGCCTGCTGGACACCCAGCGGGCCTGGATCGACGGAGGGCGCGTGCTGGCTTACCAGACAGGGCTCGAGCTCGACATCGCCAGGCACCACCCCGACCCCGCCCGTCGTGAAAGGGCACAGCAGTGGTGCAGCCTGCTCACACCCGTGTTGAAAGCTGCCTTCACCGATCAGGCTTTCCACGGCGCCAGCGAATGCCTGCAGGTTTTCGGTGGCCATGGCTACATCCGCGAATGGGGAATCGAGCAGACTGTGCGCGATTCACGCGTGACCATGATCTATGAGGGCACCAACGAGATCCAGGCCATCGACTTGCTGGTCCGCAAGGTGATACCGGACGGCGGCAAGACGTTGCGGCAGATGTTCCAGGTCCTGCAGGAGGGCCTGGACGACGGGCGCGCGAACGAGAAGGCTGTATTGAGCTGTTTCGCCCGCCTGGAGATGACGACCGCAGCATTGATCAAGGCCGCGGGTGCGGCGCCCCAGTTGCCCTATTGGGTCGCTAGCGACTACCTGCGCGCGGTGGCGCTGGCGCTGCTCGGTTGGGCTTGGGTGCGAATCTGCAACACGCCTGACGCGCAGGGCCATGAGCGCTGGCAAGGCCCAGGTGAAGCGTTACGGCGCTGGGTGATGCCAGAGTTCGATATGCGGCTGGGCATCATCGAAGACGAAATCGGACGGCAGGATTGACCCGCTTTTCATGTGAACGGGACGGCACTGAATCGACAGTCAACCCCAGCAAGCCGTGGCATGCCTTCTAGCTTTGAACTCCGCGACTGCCCAAGGCTCGCTGCGCGTCGTTTTCAAGCGCGATGGCCTCGTCGAAATGGCGAAGACCGATGTCGTTGAGGACCCGTTTGAAGCTGGCTGCCACCACCGGCTGAAGCGACGCCAGCCTGGCGCCGATTTGCCGGGAAGCCGATTCGAGTTCCTGGTCGGGGACCACTTTCCAGACAAAACCCCAGGCCATCGCCTGCGCGGGTGAGAACTCCTCGCCCAGGAGCATCAGCGCCCTGGCGCGCGCAACGCCTGCATAGGCAGATAAGGTGGCGGTCAATCCACCCGTCACAAAAACCCCGAGGGAGGCCTCCGGCAGCTTGAAGCGGCTGCTTTCCCCCGCGACCACAATGTCCGCATTCAGCATCCACTCGAAGCCGGCGCCGACAGTCCAGCCATGGACCGAAGCAACCACCGGCTTGGACAGAGACACGAGCGCTCTGGCCACAGCCTGCACCAATACCAGATCGTCTTCCGTGGGTGGACTGCTGACGTCCCTCCCCGCACAGAATGCCCGGCCATTGCCGCGCAAAAGGAGCACCCGGACGGCATCGTCGCGCGAAGCCAGCTCTATAGCAGCAAGAAGTGCACGCGCAAGCTCGTTGTCAATGGCGTTGAGTTTGTCGGGCCGGTTCAGGGACACGGTCATGATGCCGTCCACGGACTCGATCAGCAGCTTGGGAGTTGTCATGGGTGTGATTCTGAACCGGGAAGCCGTCAGCGAACGCATAAATTTCCGGCCCACTGGTTTTTCCCGGAGCCGTACGCATATCACCCCGAGGGAGCGGCGGCTTCGCTGCCTGGCTTGCACTTGTATCTCGACGCCAACACCAAAGGACAACTAGGAGTAGGCCGTCGTGGTGCCGATGACGCCGGCACCGAGGACCAGCACCTTCATGCAAGATTTCCCTGGCAGAGGTACTTGGTGTGCAGGTATTCGTCCAAGCCCCAGTGCGAGCCTTCGCGGCCGTAGCCCGATTCCTTGACGCCGCCGAAGGGCGCGGCCTGCGCCGCAATGGCGCCCTCGTTGATGCCGACCAGGCCGGTCTCGAGTGCGGAGGCCACGCGCCACACGCGCTTGATGTTGTTGGAGAAGAAGTAGCCGGCCAGGCCGAAGGGCGTGTCGTTCGCCTGCGCGATCACCTCGTCTTCAGTGCTGAAGCGGAATATGGGCACCACTGGGCCGAAAGTTTCCTCGCAGGACAGCTCCATGTCGGGCGTCGCGCCGGTCAGCACCGTGGGCGCGTAGTAGTTCGGGCCATTGGCGACTTCCGTGCGCACGCGGCTTCCGCCCACGACCGCCTTCGCGCCTTTGGCCACGGCGTCGTTCACGTGGCGCTCGATCTTGTCGACCGCCCGCCCGTTGATCATTGGGCCGATCTCGGCCTCCGCCCAGCTAGCCGGGCCGACCCGCAAGGCGCCCACGCGGGCCGCCAGCTTGTCGACGAAGCGGTCATGCACGGCCTCGTGCGCGAACACGCGGTTGGGGCTCACGCAGGTCTGGCCGCCGTTGCGAAACTTGGCGGCCATCAGGCCTTCGACAGCGGCGTCCAGGTCGGCATCCTCAAACACGATAAAGGGTGCGTTGCCGCCGAGTTCGAGCGAAAGCTTCTTGACCGTGCCGGCCGACTCGCGCGCCAGTATCTTGCCCACAGCCGTGCTGCCGGTAAAGCTGACCTTGCGCACACGGCCGTCACGCAGCCACTCGCCCACCACCTCCGGCGTGCGTTCGCGCGAGGCGGGCACGATGTTCAGCACGCCAGGGGGAACGCCCGCTTCCTCGGCCAGCTTCACGAGGGCCAGGGACGTGAGGGGCGTGTCTTCTGCGGGCTTGGCCACCACCGTGCAACCTGCCGCCAGCGCGGGGGCGATCTTGCGTGCGATCATCGCCGCGGGAAAATTCCAGGGCGTGACCACGGCGACGACGCCAACGGCTTCCCTCAGCACCAGGTAGCGCTTGCTCGACACCGGCGCGGCGATGATCTCGCCGTGGGCGCGCACGCCCTCTTCGGCGAACCACTCCACATAGCCGGCGCTGTAGGCGATTTCGCCGCGTGACTCCGCGAGCGGCTTGCCCTGCTCGCGCGAAATCAGTTCAGCCAGCGGCTCCACGTCGCGCTCGATCAGCGCCTGCCATTTCTTGAGGATCAAGCAGCGATCACGCGGCGAGCGTGCTTTCCAGGCGGGCAGCGCTTCTGCCGCCGCGTCGGCGGCCAGCCGCGCGTCCGCCGCACCGCCGTCGGCCGCCAGGGTGATCAGGCTGTCGTCGGCGGGATTGCGCACCTCGAATTGGCGGCCGTCCTGGGCTGCCTGCCAGCGGCCTGCGATGTAGTTCAGTGTTTGCATGTCAGTTCAATCTGTTCAGTTCAGTTCAGTTCAACGAAAAAATTCCCGATGGCACCCAAGGACGCCGATCTCGATATGCACGCGGCGCTCTCAAGGTCGGCAGTGCGGATCAGGCCGTGCATTCACGCGGCAGCGCCTGGGTCTGCTGCAGTTGCAGCAATTCGTCGGCGCTGCGGTGGCAGAAGACCTCCACGCCGCCTTCGAGTTCGTGCCGCGGCGGCGTCTTGCTGTCGCACACGCCGGCCACGCGCAGGGGGCAACGGTCCAGGAAGCTGCAGATGCCCGCGCGGTCGACAGGCGCCTGCACCAGCGGCAGGGCCGCGCGCTGCGCCGCTCCGACTTCATCGAGCCATCCCGGGCGCAACTCAGGGACGGAATTGGCCAGCAAATGGAAATACGGATGACGCGGCGCATGCGCGAAAGCCGACCGGGTCAGCGACTCCACCTTTTGGCCGGCGTACAGCACCACGATCTCGTCGCACACCGCGCGCACGGTGTTCATGTCGTGGCTGATGAACATGTACGAGACCCCGAGCTCCTTGCGCAGCTGAGCCAGCAGGTCCAGGATGGCGGCGCCCACGACCGTGTCCAGCGCCGAGGTGACTTCGTCGCACAAGATCAGGTCGGGGTCGGCGGCCAGCGCGCGCGCCAGGTTGACGCGCTGCTTCTGCCCGCCGGAAAGCCCCGCAGGCAGGCGCCGGGCACAGGCCTGCGGCAGTTGCACGAGGTCGAGCAGCTGCGCGATGCGTTTGTTCAGGGCCTCGCCCTTCAAGCCGCGGTACAGCTGCAGCGGCCGCGCGAGGATGTCGGAAATGGTGTGCGCAGGATTGAGCGCCGTATCCGCCATCTGGAACACGATCTGGATGCGGCGCAGCTCCTCGGGCGAGCGCTGCGACACCAGGCGTGGCAGCGGCTTGCCGTCGAACATGATCTGGCCGCGGGCGGGGCCGATCAGGCCAGCGACGGCACGGGCCAGCGTGGTCTTGCCGGAGCCGGACTCGCCGATGACGCCGATCGCCTGGCCGCGGTACAGGGTCAGGCTCACATCGTCGAGCACCGGTGAGGCGGGCCGGCCGTGCTTGTCCAGGGGCCCATAGCCGGCGACCAGATTGCGCACCTGCAGCAGCGGCGTAGCGCCTTCGGCCACCGTCTCGCCGCTGCGCGCCTTGGGATTGGCCGCGGCGATCAGGCTGCGCGTGTAGTCGTCCTTCGGCGTGTTGATGATCTGCGCCGTGGTGCCGATCTCGCGCTCGGCGCCGTCGCGCAGCACCAGGATGCGGCCGGCCATCTGGGCCACCACCGCCAGGTCGTGCGTGACGTAGACCGCCGTGGTCTGACGCTCGCGCACCACGCGGCGGAAGGCGTGCAACACCTCGATCTGGGTGGTGACGTCCAGCGCCGTGGTGGGCTCGTCGAAGATCACCAGGTCCGGGTCGCTCATCAGCGCCATCGCGGCCATCAGGCGCTGCAACTGCCCGCCCGAAACCTGGTGCGGGTAACGCTGGCCGATGCTGTCGGGCTGCGGTAGTGCCAGCTCGCGGAACAGCGTCACGGCTTTTTTCTCGGCCTCGGAGCGCGGCATCAGGGAATGGATGTGGGCGGTTTCGACCACCTGGTCCATGATGGTGCGCGACGGATTGAAGGAAGCGGCCGCGCTCTGCGCGATGTAAGAGACACGGCGGCCGCGCAGGCGGCGCCGTTCTGATTCAGACAGGCCCAGCACATCGGTATCGCCGATACGCACGCTGCCTCCGGAGATGCGGCAGCCGTGCCGCGCATAGCCCATGAGCGCCAGGCCTATGGTGGTCTTGCCCGAGCCGGACTCACCGATCAGCGCCAGCACCTCGCCGGGCTCGATGCTGAAGGAAACGCCTTTGACGATCTCTGTATCGCCGCCGGCGGCTTGCGCCACGACGCGCAAGTCATTCACGAGGACAGTGGCACCCATTAATGTTTCTCCCGGTCAGCGTCGGTATGGCCCGGCAGGTTGTCGATCACCAGGTTGACCGCGATGGTCAGCGCGGCGATCGCGAAGGCTGGGGCGAGCACGGACACGCCACCCAGCGGCAAGGCACCGAGGTTCTCGCGCACCAGGGAGCCCCAGTCAGCCATCGGCGGCTGCACGCCCAGGCCCAGGAAGCTCAGGCTCGCCAGCAAGCGCAGGGCGTAGACAAAGCGCAGGCCCATGTCGGCCAGCAACGGGCCGGTGATGTTGGGCAGGATCTCGCGGCGCATGATGTAGGCCCGGCGTTCGCCGCGGGCACGCGCCACCAGCACGTAGTCCATGGCGTTGATGTTCACGGCCAGCGAACGGATGATGCGGTAGGCGCCCGGCGCGTAGACGACGGCCGTCACCGCAATCAGCAGCGGAACCGAAGAGCCGAAACCGGCGATCACCACCAGCGCGAACATCTTGCTCGGGATGGACACCAGCGTGTCCAGCACGCGGCTGAGCACAGCATCGACCGCGCCACCCGCCACGGCGGCCAGCAGCCCGAGAACCGCGCCCACGCCGCAGGCAATCAGCGTTGCGACAAAGGCCACACCGATGGTGTACGGTGTGCCGACAACGATGCGCGTGAGCATGTCGCGGCCCAGGTAGTCAGTGCCGAGCCAATGCTGCGCGCTCATGTCCTGGAACACGCCGGCGTCGGACATCTCGCCAAGCGCGCTGTCAGGCACGAAGCAGGCGAAGATCCCCACGGCCACCCAGAAGGCCAGTACGGCCAGCCCGAGTTTGCCGGCGCGCGACCAGCCTACGAGCCAGGCGCGGCGCCGGGTAACGGCCGTCGAAGAAGCAAGTGTTGCAATAGTCATAGGAAAATCTCCGCGCGGCGCGCTGCGGTGCTCATTGATGCCTCAATCGGGGATTGGCGACGATGCCGCACACGTCGGCGAGCATCACCAGGACAAGGTAGGCCGAGCAGAAGATCATGGCGCAGGCCTGCACCAGTGGCATGTCCCGCTGCGCGACGGCGTCCACCATGAGCTTGGCGATGCCCGGGTAATTGAAGATCACCTCGACGATGATCACGCCGCCAAGCAGGTAAGAAAGGCTCAGCGCCACTGCGTTGGCGATCGGGCCGATGGCATTCGGCAGCGCGTGGAACAGCACGGTGCGCGCGGCGCTGGCGCCTTTGAGCCGCACCATCTCGATATAGGCCGCGGCCAGTTGGTCGATGACGGCCGCGCGCGTCATGCGCAGCATCTGGGCCACGATCACGCTGCCCAGGCTGAGCACCGGCAACGCGAAAGAGCGCAGCATCTCGCCTGGCGACGAAACGTCGACCGCGTACGACAGCGCTGGCAGCCATTTCAGTTGCACCGCGAACACCAGCACTGCCAGCGTGGCCACCAGGAATTCCGGCACCGACACGACGGCCACTGTCGCCATGCTGGTGAAACGGTCGAAAGCCGAGCCGCGCCGCAAGGCGCACAAAATGCCCAGGCCGAGGGCAAGCGGGACGGAAAACACCGTCGTCACCGCGGCCAGCTGCAGCGAAGCGGGCAGGCGGCTGGCGATGGCCTCACCCACCGGCATGCCGGTGACCACGGACTTGCCCGCGTCGCCCTTGGCCATGCCGCCCAGCCAGTCGAAGTAGCGCAGCACCGGGCTTCGGTCCAGGCCCATCTCGGTGCGCAAGGCCTTCACCGCCTCGGGCGTAGCGTCCTGCCCCAGCTTCTCTTCGGCCGCGTCGCCCGGCAGCACGGAGGTGATGGCGAACACCACCACCGACACCGCCAGCAGTGAGCCGAGCCCGGCGAGTATGCGGCCGCCGACCAGTTTCAGGATAGTGAGATTCATACGAGGCTCTTCCATTCAAGTGCCGGCGCGGAACCGGCTTTGCCGGGCCGCAGAGGGCGCCCCCCTAGGGGGGAGGCGCCGAAGGCGCTTCGGGGGGGAGTCATCCTTCCAGCCACACGTGTTCGGCAAAGCCGTAGCCCATCATCCCACCCAGCGGGTTCACCTGCAGGCCTTTGAGCTTCTTGTTGTGGCCGTCCAGGCTGGAGAGGAACATCGGGATACCGATGCCGCCGTCCTGGTTGATCAGCGTCTGCATGTCGGCGTACATCTGGGTCCGCTTGGCCGTGTCGGTTTCGGCGCGCGCGCCCACCAGCAGCTGGTCAAACTTCTCGCTCTTCCAGCCCGCTTCGTTCCAGGGCGCATCGGACTTGAAGAACAGCGTCAGGGCCAGGTCGGCCGTGGGGCGCGTATTGACGTTGCCGAAATTGATCGGGTGTTTCATCCAGTGCTGCGACCAGTAACCGTCGGCCGGCATATTGCGCACATCCAGGTTCAGGCCGGCTTGCCGCGCCGCATGCTGCAGCACCAGCGCCATCTCCACCGAGCTGGTGGCCGCGGACGAGGCCACCATCGGGATGGCGGCGCTGCCCAGGTTGGCCTTCTTCAGGTGCCACTTGGCCTTGTCGGCGTCGTAGGGGCGCTGCGGCAGGCCCTTGAAGAAGAAGCGGTTGCCCGGCGCGATGGGCTGGTCGTTGGCCACAACGCCGCGGCCCAGCTGGATGGACTTGAGCATCTGTTCGCGGTTGAACAGCAGCTTCATGGCCATCACGAAGTCCGGGTTGGCGCCCGGGCCGCTGTCGCGCCGCATGATCAGGTCGGTATACGAAACGCCCTTGGTCTCGAAGATGGCGGCCTTGCCGCTGGCGTTGACGCGGTCGATCGAGCGCGGGTTGACCGTGCCGATCAGGTCCAGCTCACCCGCCAGCAGCGCGTTGACGCGCGCCGACTCGTCGCTGATGCCCACGTACTCGATCTCGTCCAGGTAGGGGCGGCCGGGCTTCCAGTAGCTCTCGTTGCGCACGCCGATGGAACGCACGCCGGGCTTGAACTCCTTGACCTTGTAGGGGCCCGTGCCGATACCGGCGTTGAAGTCGGTCGTGCCGTCCTTGATGATGTGGAAGTGGTAGGTGCCCAGGATGGCCGGCAGGTCGGCGTTGGGGGCCACCAGGCGGATGGTGACTTCATTGGGGCCGGAGGCCGTCACGTCTTCGATCTGGTCGGCCAGCACCTTGGCTTTGGAGCCGGTGGCCGGGTTCTTGTGGCGCATCATGGAGAACACCACGTCGGCCGGCGCGAGCGGTTTGCCGTCGTGGAAGGTCACGCCCTTGCGCAGCTTGAAGATCCAGGTCTTGGCATCCTTGGTGGTGAACTCCTCGGCCAGCGAGGGCTGGGGCGTGAGGCTGCTGTCCAGCCAGGTCAGCCCGTTGTAGAAAGTGAAGCCGCGGGCGTAGTCGGCCTGGTTGGCCTGCTTGGCCGGGTCCAGCGTGTCGCTCACGGAGGAGACCGCGCCCGCCACCTTGATGCGGCCGCCCTTGCGCGGCGTTGGCGTTTGCGCCTGTGCATTCGCGGCAAGGCCCGCAATGCTGCCGGCCAGGGCCGCCTGCATGCCGCCGGCCGTCAACATGGCCAATACATCGCGCCGGCTCGCGCCGCGCTGCAACGCACCCAGGATGCGTGTGCTCTCTTCGGGGCCGATGAGGCCGTTCAGCTGCTTGTTATCTGCCATGGTTTTCTCCTAGTCATCTCGTGGGTGGGGTAAAGGCATTGGAGCACCTGCCGACCGGGGATATACCTCGATCACGCCGGGGCGCTTGGTTAAAACTGCGGTTTTGCGGATAGCCGGCGGCATGGTGTGCGGCGCGCCCCCGATGGCTTGCTGTCCGGCTCAGGCAGCCCGCCCTTGCGATGCCGCGGCGCGTGCGGGCTACCCGGCGCATGGCAAAACCAGTCAGCGTGCCGCGGCAATCGAAGCCGGTGGACTTGGGACGAGAGCTCATGAAAGCGTCCTCCTGGAGGGGGTGGTGCAAAGCCTGTGCCGGTTCGCCGGCGCCATGCAATGAATGCTATTGAAGCACCGCCGCAGATGCTGCGGTTGTGCGCCGCTTGCGCACCGTTCATGCCGAATGCCCACGCTTAAACGGCAGATCAATTCCGGTCAAGGGCGTACCATGACTTCGATTCTTTTGAGAGGGAAAGCATGGAATATGACGACACAATGCGGGGGTTCCGCAAGGGCAATTTCCCCGCGGTGCAGCGCGGAATCAACCGCGCCGCGGCAAAGGATATGCGCCCATGAACGTCTCCCTTGTTGAGCAGCTCAAAGCCGCCGGCCGGCTGGATCGCCTGTTCATAGACGGCGAGTGGGTCCTGCCCGCAGGGCAAGCCCGGGCTAGCGTCATCAACCCGTCGACCGAGGAGCCCATCGCACAGATCGCCTTGGGAACCTCTGAAGACGTCGCGACGGCTGTGGTCGCCGCCCGCAGCGCCTTTGCCACCTGGTCCACCAGCTCCGCCGAAAGCCGGGCCTTGCTGCTCGGCCGCATCCACACCTTGATCCTCGAACGGGCCGAACTCTTCGCCCAGGCGATCTCGCTGGAGATGGGCGCCGCCATCGGCTTTGCGCGCAGCACACAGGTGCCGGTCGCAGCCGAGCACATCCGCGTGGCCCGTGACAACCTGGCCAGCTATCCCTTCCTCTCCCACCGGGAGGGCGTGACTATCCAGCGCGAGGCCATTGGCGTGTGCGGCCTGATCACGCCCTGGAACTGGCCGCTCTACCAGATCACCGCCAAGGTCGGCCCCGCCCTGGCCGCCGGATGCACCGTGGTCCTCAAACCCAGCGAGCTGTCGCCGCTGAGCGCCTTGCTGTTTGCCGAGGTGGTGCACGACGCCGGCATCCCGCCGGGTGTGTTCAACCTGGTGAGCGGCAATGGGCCCGAGGTCGGCGCCGCGCTGTCGGCGCATCCAGACGTGGACATGATCTCGATCACCGGCTCGACCCGGGCCGGCGTGCTGGTGGCCCAGGCGGCGGCCCCGACGGTCAAACGTGTGGCCCAGGAGCTCGGCGGCAAATCGCCCAACGTGATCCTGCCGGACGCGGACCTGGCTCGCGCCGTACCGGCGGGCGTGGCGGCCGCCTTTCGCAACGTCGGCCAGTCTTGCAGCGCGCCGACCCGCATGATCGTGCCACGCGAGCGCCTGCAGGAGGTTGAGCGGATCGTGCTCGAAGCGGCCTTGAGCTTTGTCGTGGGCGATCCGCTCTCGCCGCAGACCACGCACGGCCCGGTGGCCAACCGCGCGCAGTTCAACCGGGTGCAGGAAATGATTGCCACCGGGATTGCCGAGGGTGCGCGCCTCATTTGCGGCGGCCCCGGCCGGCCTGAGGGCCTGGAACGCGGCTTCTATTGCCGCCCGACCATCTTCTCCGGCGTGAACTCCCAAATGCAGATCGCGCAGGAAGAAATCTTCGGGCCGGTGCTTGTGATCATCGCCTACGACAGCGTGGATGAGGCGGTAGAGATCGCCAACGACACGGTCTACGGCCTGGGCGCGCACGTGCAGGGCCAGGACCTCCCCGCGGCGCGTGCGGTTGCGGCGCGCATCCGCTCGGGGCAGGTGCACATCAACTACCCGGCCTGGAGCCCCCATGCCCCCTTTGGCGGCTACAAGCGCTCGGGCAATGGCCGCGAATACGGCATCGAAGGCCTTGAGGAGTACCTGGAAACCAAGGCAATTCTTGGTTTCGGGCAGGAGCAGCCGGCATGAGCGCGGCCTTGGTGCAAAAAATGCAGACATCCAACAACGACCAGAATCCATCCATGTCCCAGCCCCTGCGCCTCCTCGAGACTTCCAGCACCCCGCCAGCCAGCGCCGATGTCGTCGTGATCGGCGGCGGGATCATCGGTGTCTTTACCGCCTACTACCTGGCCAAGCGCGGCATGTCGGTCGCACTGGTCGAAAAAGGCCACATCGGCGCCGAACAATCGAGCCGCAACTGGGGCTGGTGCCGCCAGCAGAACCGCGATGCGCGCGAGCTGCCCATGGCCACCAAAAGCCTCGAACTCTGGGACCAGTTTGCCGCCGACAGCGGCGAAGACACCGGCTTCACGCGCTGCGGCTTGTTGTACCTCAGCGATGACGAAGCCCAGATTGCAGGCTGGGCCAAGTGGCGCGAATTCGCCACGACCGCCGGCGTGACCACACACATGCTGAGCGGCCGCGAAGCTTCGGAGCGGGGCCAGGCGACCGGCCGCGCGTGGAAGGGCGGCGTCTTCTCACCCAGCGACGGGACGGCCGACCCGGCCAAGGCGGCGCCTGCCGTGGCGGCCGCGCTCATGAAGCTCGGCGGCACCGTCCACCAGAACTGCGCCGCGCGCGGCATCGAGATGGAGGGCGGCCGGCTCAGCGGCGTCGTCACCGAAGCAGGGACCATCAAGACCCGCACCGCGGTTCTCGCGGGCGGTGCGTGGGCGTCTTCGTTCTGCAACCAGCTCGGCGTGCAGTTTCCGCTCGCCACGATACGCCAGTCCATCGTGCGCCTGTCGCCGGTGGCGCAGCAACTGCCGGCAGCGCTGACCAGCCCGCGCGTCGCCATCACCCGGCGCCCCGACGGCCATTACGTGCTGGCCATCAGCGGCCGTGGGCGCGCCGACCCCACGCCGCAGCTGCTGCGCTTCGCGCCGCAGTTCATCCCGATGTTCGCCAAGCGCTGGCGCAACGTGTTTCCCGGCGGCCTGGAAGGCATACGCTGGGGCCACGAAACCCGCGCGCGATGGAAGCTGGACGCCCCCACCCCCATGGAACGGGCGCGCATCCTCAACCCGACTCCCGACCCCGCCGGTGTCCGCGAAATCCACCGCCGTGCCGTCGACCTGTTGCCCGCGCTGCGCGAAGCCCGCATCGCCAACACCTGGGCGGGCTACATCGACAGCACACCCGATGGCGTGCCGGGCATCGGGGAACTGCCGCAGGTTCCCGGCCTCATCCTGGCCGCGGGTTTTTCGGGGCACGGCTTCGGCATTGGCCCCGGCGCCGGCCACCTGATCGCCGACATCGTGTCGGGGGCACAACCGATCTTCGATCCGAAGCCTTTCGACCCCGCCCGGTTCAAGGAATCGATGTGGGGCAAAGTGGCTGATTTCTAAAAGAGCGAAGCACCCGCAATCCGGGGCCAAGCAAAGTTCCGGCAAGCCCCCGGATTGAAACGGATTCCACTTGCACCGCACGTGAATGCGGCATTTCCGAAGGCGGGGAATTCATAGACTTATATCCATCCCAACAGCGTGGATCCTTCTATGACATTCAAACCCAAATTCATCAGCTTCGACTGCTACGGCACGCTCATCAACTTCGAGATGGGCCCGACCGCCAAAGGCCTGTTCAAAGACCGCGTTCCGGCCGGCCGTATGCCGGCCTTCCTGGACAGCTTTCGGACCTATCGCCTCGATGAGGTCCTGGGCGAGTGGAAGCCCCTCTTCGAGGTTGTGGAGAATTCGATCCGCCGTGCATGCAAGGCCCACGGCATCGACTACCAACCGTCGGACGCCGTGGCGCTGTACGACGCCATTCCCATCTGGCAACCGCACCCGAACGTCGTCGAGGTTCTGGAGGCGATTGCGCCGCACGTGCCGCTGGTGATCCTCTCGAACTCGATGATCGATTTGATCCCGGCCAGCGTCGCCCACCTGAAGGCGAAGTTCCACGCGGTCTACACCGCCGAGGAAGCGCGCGCCTACAAACCGCGCTTCCAGGCCTTCGAATACATGTTCGACCAGCTCGGATGCGCGCCCGACCAGATGATGCACGTCTCGTCGAGCTTCCGCTACGACCTGATGACGGCTTCCGACCTGGGTTTCATGGCCAAGGCCTTCATCGACCGCGGGCATGAGCCGACTTCCGACGCCTATGGTGTCAGCCGTTTGACCGACGTCCGCCTGCTTCCCGGCCTGCTCGGCCTATGACCGAACTGAACACCACCGTGCCGGCCCTCGCGCCGGCGGCAGTGGAGGCCCTGGTCCGCCGCGTCTACGGCATCGAGGGTTCTACCCGGCCATTGGCGGGCGAGCGTGACCAGAACTGCCTGGTGGAGACGGCCGACGGCTCTCGCTACGTCCTCAAGATCAGCAATCCGTCCGAGCCTCCCGCCGTCGTCGACTTCCAGATCGCAGCGCTAGACCACATCGCCCGCATGTCACCGGACCAGCCGGTGCCGCGCGTCGTGCGGACACTCCAAGGACACACGCACGACACGGTCGCGCTAGCCGGGGGCGTCCAGACACGCGTGCGCATGCTGAGCTACCTGGACGGCATCCAGATCCGCGAGACCGTGCGCACCGCCGCCCAGCGGCGCGCCATGGGCGCCGGGCTTGCCGGCTTGAACCGCGCGCTGCAAGGCTTCGCGCATCCGGGCGCGGGGCACGACCTGCTGTGGAACGTCGCCACGGCGCATCGGCTGGGCGCACAGCTCGACAGCCTTGTAGAAGGCAAGCAACGCGCGCTGGCCCAGGCCTTCATGACGCGCTTCACGACGCACGTGCTGCCGCGCCTGGCATCGCTGCGGTCCCAGGTGATCCACAACGACTACCACCTCTACAACGTGCTGGTCGCACCCGACGACCAGGCGCGCATCGTCGGCATCATCGACTTCGGCGACATGGTGCAGGCACCGCTCGTCGGTGAGGTGGCGACGGCCGCCGCCTTCCACATGGCCGGCAACGCTGATCCTTTCGAGGGGCCGGCCCAGTTCGTGGCCGCGTATCAAGCGGTGCTGCCGCTGACCGGCGCCGAACAGGAGATCCTTGCCGACCTCCTGGCCACGCGCCACCTCATCACGGCGCTGATTTCGGAATGGCGCGCCGCGCGCTATCCCGAGAACCGCGCCTACATCATGCGGCACAACCCCGCGGCGTGGGAAGGCTTGTCCCAGATGGCCGATCTTTCCCGCGACACCGCACGCGACCGGCTGCTGGCCGGGGTCCACGCATACGTACAAACAGGAGCCACCCAATGAAAAGCACCACCGACCTCAACATGGTCAATGCCTATATCCCCGGCCGCGCCGACGTGGGCCCGGCCACCGCGCAGATGATCGCGCGCCGCGACGCCCTGCTCGGCCCGGCCTACCGCCTCATGTATGAACGGCCGCTGCACATCGTGCGCGGCGAAGGCGCCTGGCTGATCGACCCCGAGGGACGCCGCTACCTCGACGCCTACAACAACGTCACCTCGCTCGGGCATTGCCATCCGGCGGTGACCGAGGCGATCTGCCGGCAGGTGCAGACGCTGGCGACCAACACGCGCTATCTGCACGACACGATTCTCGAACTGGCCGAACGCCTGCTCGCGAGCGTGCCGGGCACCGACCTGGCCCACCTGATGCTGACCTGCACGGGCAGCGAGGCCAACGACCTCGCCTATCGCATCGCGAAGGTTCGCACCGGCGGCACCGGCATGATCGTGACCGACACCGCCTACCACGGCATCACCGACGCGGTGGCCAAGTTCTCGCCCTCGCTGGGCATGAGTGTCAATCTCGGCGAGCATGTGCGCCTGGTTCCGGCGCCGCGCCAGTACCACGCCGGGGGCGCCGACCTGTCCGAACGCTTCACCCGCGACGTCGAGGCGGCCATCGCCGACCTGCGGCGCCACGGCATCCAGCCGGCCGCGCTGATTGTCGATTCGCTGTTCACCAGCGACGGCATCCTTCCCGGACCGCAAGGCTTCCTGAAGGGCGCGGTCGAGGCGATCAAGCGGGCGGGCGGCCTCTTCATTGCCGACGAAGTCCAACCCGGTTTCGGCCGGACCGGCGAACACCTTTGGGGTTTCCAGCGCCATGGCGTAGTGCCCGACATCGTCACCATGGGCAAACCGATGGGCAACGGCCAACCCATCGCGGGATTGCTGGCGACCGCCGACGTGCTGGCCGAATTCGGCAAGAGCTCGCGCTACTTCAACACCTTCGCGGGCAACACCGTTTCCTGCGCGGCGGCACTGGCGGTACTGGACACGATAGAGCGGGACGGTCTGGTGCAGCATGCCGCCAAGGTGGGCAAGATTCTTCACGACGGCATCGCCACACTGGCAGCCCGCCACGAGGCTATCGGTGACGTGCGCGGTGCCGGCCTGTTTGTCGGGGTCGAACTGGTCTCAGACCGGGCGTCGCGCGCGCCGGACCGCGGCCTGACGAGTCAGGTGGTCAACCGGATGCGCGACAAGGGCGTGCTGATCAGCGCCTGCGCGATGGGACACAACGTACTCAAGATCCGCCCGCCCCTGGTGTTGTCGGTGGACCAGGCCGGACTGGTCATCCAGGCGCTCGACGAGTCCCTCACCGAAGCGCGTACGGCCGGCGCGCACTAGCTTCCATCGGCGTCCGGCGCTACCATCCGGCCATGACCCCTGCCATGTCCCTCGACCGCTTCGACCTCAAGATCCTCGCGCACCTCGAGCGCGAGGGTCGCTGCTCGAACGTCGAGCTGGCCGACGCCGTCGGCCTCAGCCAGAGCCCGTGCCTGGTACGGACAAAACGGCTGCAGGAAATCGGCGTGATTCGCGGTTACGGCGCCCACATCGCGCTGGAGAAGCTGGGCAATTGTGTGGTGGTTTTTTCCGAGGTAACGATCAGCAGCCATCGGCCTCCCGACTTCCGAAAGTTCGAACAGGCCGTAGACCGGCACAGCGAAATCGTGGAGTGGTACAACCTCAGCGGCGGTTACGACTACCTGCTGAAAATCGTTGCACCGAATGTCGCCCATTTCCAGGTGCTGATGGAGAGCCTGCTGCAGGAAGATATCGGGATCGGAAAGTTCACGAGCCGGATTGTTTTGCGCCAGTCATCGGGCAAGCGGACGCACCCGCTCCATCTCATCGCGGCGCAGCTGGACCGGGCCTGAAGGCCGCGACCCTCAATGGCCTTCAGGACAGCTTGTCCTTGAGGCGGTAGTAGGCGCCGACCAGCGGCAGGAACCAGGGAGGGCCGAAGTGGCCCGGGATGGCCGGCCAGGTGAAGTCTTTCCAGGGGTTCAGGTCGGTGCGCCCGTCCATGACCTCCGCCATGATGCTTCCCATCAGTGTCGACATCTGGGTGCCGTGGCCGCTGTAACCCATGGAGTAATAGATGCCGTTGCGCTCGCCAGCGCGTGGCAGCCGGTCACGGGTCATGTCGACCATGCCGCCCCAGCAATAGTCGATGCGCGCATCGCGGAGTTCGGGAAACACCTCGTGCAGTGCAGTGCGCAGGATGGCGCCGCTTTTTTCGTCCGAGGCCGGATCGGAGACGGCAAAGCGAGCGCGTCCCCCGAAGAGCAGCCGGTTATCGGGTGTAGTGCGGAAGTAGTTGACCAGGTTCTTGGTATCGACCGCCATCCTGCGTTTTGGCAGCAGCCGGTCCAGCGTCTCTTTCGGTAGGGATTCGGTGACGATCAGGAAGGCGCCGACCGGCACGATCCTGCGCCGGATCCATCCCAGCGGCCCGGTCTGCGAGGTTCCGCTCGCCAGGAAAACCTGCTTGGCATGGAGTCGGCCCGTTGGCGTTTCGACGATGTGGCCGCCGCCAGACGCAGGCCGCAGGGCCGTCATCGGCGAGTGCTCGTGGATTTCGGCGCCGCGCCGCGCCGCCGCTTCCGCCAGGCCGCGCACAAAGCGCCCCACATGCATGCCAGCACCCTTGCGGTAGACCAGCCCACCGTAGTAGCGGTCCGAACCGACTTCACCTGCCAGATCCGCGCGGCTCACCATATGCGTATCGGGATCCACCGTGGCGGCCAGCAACTCCTGGCTGCGCATCAGCTTGTCGTAGTGCTCGGGCTTGGCCGCCAGCTTGATCTTGCCGACGCGCGCGAAGCTGCAGTCGATGTTCTCTTCAACCACCAGGCGTTCGACCAAATCGACCCCGGCATCAAAAGCCCGGTAGAGCCGGTTGGCGACGTCCTTGCCGAGTTTGGCCGACATCATGCCGTAGTCCTGGGCGAAGCCGTTGTTGCACATGCCGCCGTTGCGGCCGGATGCCGCGTTGCCTATCGTGTCCGCTTCCAGCAGCAAGACACGCGCGCCCTTCCTGGCAAGCGCCAGCGCGGCCGAAGCACCGGTCAGGCCGCCACCGATCACCGCCACGTCGCAGCTGCCCTGCACCGGCCCCGGGGTGGCGCCCTTGAAGGGCTCCGATGTGTCCAGCCAATAGGATGTCAGTTTCATATCACCTCCGGGGTCATTGTTGTCTGCTTGAATAAGGACTGGTTCGCGAGCCCGAACATGGCTGACTCACTCATGCCGTGACCCAGACCTTGCGCACGGTTTCAAGCGTGCGCCAGGTGCCGGTGTAGCCGGGCTTCATGATGAAACAATCGCCGGCCCGGTAGGTCACCGGGGCCTGCCCGTCCTCGGTGATCTCCGCCACGCCGGAGAGGATCAGGCAGAACTCCCAGGTGTCGCCCTTGATGGAGCGGTTGACGCCCGGGGTCGATTCGAACACGCCGGCGCGGACCTTGCCGTCCTTGGCGCTGTCGACGTCCCAGCTGCGGCACACGATGTCGCCTTCGATGACACGATCGGCCGGCGGCCGGTATTCGCGCGGCTCGCCCAATTGGTCGAGCTTGAAGGTGACGAGGAGATTGTTGGGCATGGAAGTTTGGGCCGCGCTCATGCGCTGCCGTAGATGATCCAGATCTTGCGCGTGGTCTCGATGCAGCGCCACTTGCCGACGTAGTCCGGCTTCATGACAAAGTTGTCGCCGGCCTGGATGCGGATGGGTTCCTTGCCGTCTTCGATCAGCTCCGACACACCGGAGAGGATGTGGCAGTACTCCCAGACACCGCCCTTGATTGAGCGGATCGTGCCCGGCGTGATTTCCCACACGCCGGTGCGCAGCTTGCCGTCGGCCGTCTGTTCCACGTCCCAGTTCGCGAAGCGTGGATTGCCCTCGAGCAGGCGCTCGGGCAAGGGGCCGCTCTCGCGGCCGGGACCCAGGTTGTCGAGTTTGAAGAAAGTGAGGTTGCTCATGGGTATCGGGTACTTTGCGATTGAATGAAGACGGCAGGCTGAAAGTCAGGCGTGTGCCGGATTACAGGCCGACCAGCGCCGGCAGCCCGTTGATGTCGCGGATTTCCACATGGCTGTAGAACTCGCTCGGCTTGGGCTCGTGGCCGCGGTTGACGAACACCTTGTTCTTGATGCCCATGTCGTGGGCCGACATCAGGTCGTAGCGTGGGCTGGAGGACACGTGCAGGATGTCGTCCGGCGAGCAGCCCAGCTGGTCGAACATGTACTCGAAGGCCTGCAGGCGCGGCTTGTAGGCGCCGGCGTCCTGCGCGGTGTACACCTTGTGGAAGGGCGCTTCGAGCTTGCGGACGTTGGCGTCGATCTGCTCGTTCATGGCGTTGGACAGGATCACCAGCGGGATCTTGTTGCCCACGCGGGTGAGCGAAAACGGCACGTCGGTGTGCGGGCCCCAGGTGGGCACCGCGTCGTAGAACTTCTGGCCGTCCTCGTCGCGGTAAGCGACCCCGTGGCGCTTGCAGGTGCGCGCCCATGCCGACTTGAGCACCTGGTCGTAAGGCTTCCAGTCGCCCATGGCCTCATCCAGCCGCAGGGCGCTGAAGTCCTTGATGAACTGCTGCATGCGCTCGGGCGGAAGCTGGTCTCCCACAATGCCGTAGGCCACCTCGTGCATGCGAAAGTAGATGAGCGTGCCGTAGCAATCGAAGGAGATGTACTTGGGTCGGAAAATCATGGTTGGCCTCGTGGATGGTGGGATGGAGAAGTAATTCAGGCGGTGCGGTGGTTCGGATAGGAGCAATCCTAGGCAGCATCCGCCGCAGTTGTTGCGGTTCTGCGCGGCGCGAACGCAGCATTCCTTCGCAGTACCGCGGCCTCCAGGCGCTTTGTGCCGTTCTTCCAGCGGCCGCGGCCGGCGCCAAGATCGTACAAGCCGCCGGCCCTTGCGCCGAGCATCATCTTCCCCAAACCGCCCTTGACGTTTTTGAAGGAAAGCCCCATGCCCGACCACGTTTCCATTCCACAGGCCGCGCTTGCGGCAGTGGGCCGTCCATTGCCCGACGGCGTAACGCTTCGCCGGCTGAAGGAGGACGACCTGGAGGCGGCGCAGGGGCTGTCACGCGAGTTCGGGTGGCCGCATCGCCTGGAAGACTGGCGCTTCAGCCTGGCGCATGGAGAGGGCGTGGCGGCGCTGCGCGACGGTGAACTGATAGGTACCGCGCTGCATTGGCCCTGGGGCAAACAGCACGCGACGGTAGGCCACGTGATGGTGTCGCCGCGCATGCAGGGCCAGCGTGTGGGCCAGCATCTCATGCATGCGGTGATGTCGGGCCTGCAAGACCGCACGGTGCTGCTGCACGCCACGGCCGAAGGTCGCGGCCTGTATGAACGCATGGGCTTCGAGATCACAGGCGAGGTCCGGCAGCACCAGGGTTCGGCCGCGCCGGCGCAACTGGTGGCCCTTGCGCCCGGCGAGCGGCTGCGCCCGCTGGGCCGCAACGACGCAAAGACACTCGTTGCCCTGGATGCCATTGCCGCCGGCATGCCGCGCGATGCGATGCTGCGCCAGCTGCTGGGCGACGGCGAGACGGTGGTGCTGGCACGCGGCGGTGAAGCCGTGGGTTTTTCCGTCGTGCGGCGCTTCGGGCGCGGCCATGCCATCGGTCCCGTCGTGGCACCCGACCTCACCAGCGCGCAGGCGCTCATCGGCCACTGGTGCAGCCGCTTTGCCGGCAAGTTCCTGCGCATCGATGTCGACGCCGCCAGCGGCCTGCCTGAATGGCTGGAAGCGCAGGGCCTGCCCCGCGTGGACACGGTCACGACCATGGTGCGCAACGGCCCGCTGGCACGAGGCCCGGCGGTCGGCGGCTGGGCGCTGGTTACTCAAGCTATGGGTTGATGGCCCACCCCCGTTCAGGCTCACTTCGTGTAGCCTGCTCCCCCCTCAGGGGGCTCACTCTGCGGCCCGGCGAAGCCGGTTCCGCGCGTGCACTTGCACAGACAGTGGCTATAACGTATCGCGGGCCGTTGCGGCTTCTGGAGAACTGAGATGACTTTCCTTTATAAAGGGCCGGCGCAGCGCGGGGCCGTGTGGGCTGAGCAGTTCGCGCGCAGGATGCCGCAGTTGCCGTTCCAGACCTGGCCCGAGATCGGGGATCCGGCGCAGGTGCGCTTTCTTGCGGCCTGGGAGCCGCCGCCGCGCATCGCCGAAGCCTTACCCAACCTGGAGGTGTTGTTCTCGGTGGGGGCCGGCGTGGACCAGTTTGATTTCGCGTCGCTGCCACCCGGGCTTACCGTGGTCAGGATGGTGGAGCCGGGACTGACGGCCTGCATGTGTGAATACGTCAGCTGGGCCGTGTTGTCGCTGCATCGGGAGATGCCGATGTACCTGCGGCAGCAAAGCCTGGGCCAATGGAAGGAGCACCCTGTGCGGCCCGCCTCCACACGGCGCGTAGGCGTGATGGGCATGGGCATGCTGGGGCGCGCGGCGCTTGTGCAGCTGCGGCTGCTCGGCTTTGACTGCACGGGCTGGAACCGCTCGCGGCGCGACGAGCCGGGCGTGCGCTGCTATAGCGGTGAAGCGGAGCTGGACGAATTCCTGGCCCGCGCCGACATCCTGGTATGCATGCTGCCGCTCACCCCCGAAACACGCGGCATTTTCGGCCAGCGCGTGTTTGACGCGCTGCCGGAAGGCGCCTGCGTGGTCAACGCGGCGCGCGGCGGCCATCTGGTGGAAGCGGACCTGCTCGCCGCGCTGGAAAGCGGGCGGCTCTCGGCCGCGGTTTTGGATGTCTGCGAGCCGGAGCCGCCCGCGCAGGGACACCCGTTCTGGAGCCATCCGCGTATCTGGCTGACACCCCACATCGCGAGCGCCACCCAGGCTGGAACCGCGGGCGAAGCGCTGCTGGACAACCTGCGGCGATATGAGGCCGGCCTGCCGCTCGAAGGCGTGGTGGACCGCTCACGCGGGTACTGAGCCCGCCATCCCGGGGCTGGCCGGGGCCGCGAACTCATACGAATCAAGCAGCCTGACCGCAGAATCTTCTACCGTACGCGCACGAACAACAGCATGGTCGTGCGCGCGCAAGGGGGCAAGCCGCAGCACCCGCTGCGCACCCACGCCTAAGCTTGTACCCATGATGTCCACCAAAACCCTTTCACTCGATTCGCTTGTGGCGCTCGACCGCGCCCACCTGATCCACCCCGTGGCCAACTGGCGCGGCCATGAGCAGCGCGGTGCCACGGTGCTGCGCTCCGGCAAGGGCGCCTGGCTGCGCGACGCCGATGGCCGCGAACTGCTGGATGCTTTTGCAGGCCTCTGGTGCGTCAACATCGGCTACGGCCACGAAAGCGTCGTGGAAGCCGCCGCGCGCCAGATGCGCGAACTGCCCTACGCAACGGGTTATTTCAGCTATGCCAGCGAACCAGCCATCCGCCTGGCCGCCAAGCTCGTGGAGATTTCTCCGCCTGGGCTGAAGCACGTGTACCTGACGCTGGGTGGCTCCGAGGCGATTGATGCGGCCGTGCGCCTCATCGTGCAGTACTACAACGCCACGGGCCGGCCGAGCAAGAAGCACTTCATCGCGCTGCAGCGCGGCTACCACGGCTCTTCTTCCACCGGCGCCGGCCTGACGGCCCTGCCCGCCTTCCACCGTGGCTTCGACCTGCCGCGCCCCGAACAACACTACATCCCCTCGCCCTACCCCTACCGCAGCCCCGTGGGCGGTGATGCGCAAGCGGTGATCGCGGCCTCGGTGGCCGCGCTGCGCGAGAAGGTCAACGCGCTGGGCGCGGAAAACGTCGCGGCCTTCTTCTGCGAACCCATTCAAGGTTCGGGCGGCGTGATTGTGCCGCCCATGGGCTGGCTCAAGGCCATGCACCAGGCTTGCCGCGAGCTGGACATCCTGTTCGTGGCCGACGAGGTGATCACCGGCTTCGGCCGTACCGGCCCGATGTTCGCCTGCGACGCCGAGGGTGTGTCGCCGGACCTGATGACGGTCGCCAAGGGGCTGACCTCTGGCTATGCACCCATGGGTGCGTTGCTAATGTCCGAGCGTGTGTACGCCGGCATTGCCGACGGCACCCCGGCCGGCGCCGTGGTGGGCCACGGCGCCACCTACTCCGCACACCCGGTGAGCGCCGCCGTGGCGCTGGAAGTCATACGGCTTTACGAAGAGGGCGGCATCCTCGCCAACGGCCAGCGCGTCGCGTCTCATTTCGAAGCGGGATTGCGCGCCATGCTGCGCCATCCGCTGGTGGGCGACGCGCGCTCACGCGGGCTGCTCGGCGCGCTGGAACTGGTGAGCGACAAATACACCAAAGCCAGCTTCGACCCCGCACTGCAACTGCCCGACCGCATCGCCAAAGCGGCCTATGAAAATGGCCTCATCTTCCGCGCTTTCGGCGATGGCATCCTGGGCTTCGCGCCCGCCTTGTGCTTCACGCCCTCGGAGTTCGAGCAGATGTTCGAACGGCTGAACCGCACGCTGGATACCGTGCTCGAGCAGCCCGAAGTGCGGCGTGCCCTGGCTTGACCTGATTGACTTGGGCGTGGAACTTGCTTAAATGGAGTTAACAATGAACACCTCCACCGGCAATCCCAAGCTTGACCGCCTCGACCTGCGAATCCTGTGCCACCTGCAAAAAAACGGGCGGGCCTCCAACGTTGAGATCGCCGACGCCGTCGGCCTGTCGCCTAGCCCCTGCCTGGTCCGCGTCAAGCGGCTGGAGCAAGCTGGCTATATCGCCGGTTATGGCGCGCAGATCCGGCTGGAAAAGCTGGGTGACACGCTGCTGGTGTTCACCGAGGTCACGCTGCAGGACCACAAGCGCGAAGACTTCGTCAAGTTCGAGATGAGCATCCGGCCCATCGACGAGATCGTCGAGTGCCATATGGTCAGCGGCGGCTACGATTACCTGCTGAAGTTCGTTACACGCGGCGTGAACCACTACCAGGAAATCGTCGAAGGCTTGCTGGAAGCCAATATCGGCATCGAAAAGTACTTCAGCTATATCGTGATCAAGACGCCTTTCGTCAAGAACTACTATCCGATCGAGCAGCTGATGCAGCCGCACGCCTGAGCGGACTCCGAAGCCGGTTCCGGGCCGCAGCTTTTGCTGCAGCCCGACCCGATTCGACATTTGCTGCTGCGCCGGAGTCCGTTTCCGGTGCCATCTCCGGTGGGGCCGGCCTACGCTTGGAGCATGAACCCTCCTTCCCGCATCCCGGCACCTGCCCGCTCGGCCGCAGCGATCCAGCGTGTGCAGCGGCACATCCACGAGAACCTCAATCAGGCGCTGTCGTTGTCGGAGCTGGCCGATCTCGCCGGGCTCAGCATCTGGCGCTTCGCCACTGTGTTTCGCCAGCAGGTGGGGGTTTCGCCGCATCGCTACATCTGCCGGCTCCGCCTAGCACGCGCCCAAACACTGATCCGGCAGGGGATGCCGGTCGCCAGCGCGGCGAGCGAGGCGGGCTTTTATGACCAGAGCCATCTCTCACGGCATTTCAAGAACGTGTTCGGCATGACACCGGGGCAGTACCTGACGACCGCCGGCCAGGCGCGAACGGCATGCTGAGCCCGACCATAAGGCAGGAAATCGCGGACCTGCTGCCCGAACTGGTGGCGCTGCGGCGCGACCTGCACGCGCACCCGGAGCTTGCGTTCAAGGAACACCGTACGGCTGGCATCGTCGCATCGGCCCTGCGCGACCTGGGGCTGGAGGTGCATGAGGGCATAGGCGGCACCGGTGTTGTCGGTGTGCTGCGCGCCGGCAGCGGACAGCGCAGCGTGGGACTGCGTGCCGACATGGACGCGCTGCCCATTCTTGAGCAAGGCGAACGGCCCTACGTCAGCCGGTTCCCCGGCGTGCACCACGGCTGCGGGCACGACGGGCACACCGCCATGCTGCTGGGCGCGGCACGCCAGCTGGCACGCACCCGCCGCTTCAACGGCACCGTCAACTTCATCTTCCAGCCCGCCGAAGAAGGCCGGGGCGGCGCACGCGTGATGGTCCAGGAAGGGCTCTTCGACCGCTTCCCTTGCGATGCGGTCTACGCCCTGCACAACTGGCCGGAGCTGCCCGCCGGCACCGCCCAGACGCGGCCGGGCGCCATCATGGCGGCGGCGGATCGCTTTGACATCGTGGTACGGGGCCGGGGCGGCCACGCGGCCCAGCCGCATCGCACGCCCGACGCGGTGCTTGCCGCGAGCGAGCTGGTCAGCCAGCTGCACACCATCACGTCGCGCCGCATTCCGCCCACCGAGAATGCGGTGCTCTCGGTCACGCGCATCAGCGGCGGCCAGTCGCACAACGTGCTGCCTTCCGCGGTCGAGCTGACGGGCACGGTGCGCAGCTTCGACGCCGGCGTCCAGGACACCATCGAAGCGGCCATCCGGCAGATCGCGCAGGGCGTGGCTCAGGCCACGGGCACCATGATCGAAGTGGAGTACGTGCGCTACTACTCGGCCACCATCAACACGCCGCAAGAGGCATCGCTGGCCCTGCGCGCCGCAGAAGCCGCGGGCCTGCGGGCTTCAGTGGCGCCCTCGGCGGCGTTCACGTCAGAGGATTTCGCATTCATGCTGAAAGCCAGGCCCGGCGCCTACCTGTGGCTGGGCCAGGGCCCCGGCCCGGGGCGCGAAGACACCCCCTCATTGCACCATCCCAGCTACGACTTCAATGACGAGGTATTGCCATTGGGCGTCAGCTGGTTTGTCCAGGTGGCGAGCCTCGTGCTCGCAGGCTGACTCGGTGTTGAGTTGCGTGCTACTTGACCCAATGTAATGGCAATTAGCGCGCACACGCACTGTGACTGTCATTCGACGGTCACGCTCTTTGCAAGATTGCGAGGCTTGTCCACATCCGTCCCGCGCGCCACAGCCGTGTGATACGCCAGCAGCTGCAGCGGCACCACGTGCAGCAGTGGGCTGAGCGCGCCGTAGTGTTCGGGCATGCGGATGACGTGCAGGCCTTCGCCGCTTTCGATGTGGCTGTCTGCGTCTGCCAGTACATAAAGGACGCCGCCGCGGGCGCGGACTTCCTGCATGTTGCTTTTCAGTTTTTCGAGCAGGGCGTCGTTGGGTGCGACGCAGACGACGGGCATCTCGCTGGTGACTAAAGCCAGGGGGCCGTGTTTGAGTTCGCCTGCGGGATAGGCCTCTGCGTGGATGTAGCTGATTTCCTTGAGCTTGAGGGCGCCTTCAAGTGCGATGGGGTAATGCAGGCCACGGCCCAGGAAGAGCGCGTTCTCCATCTTGGCGAAGTCTTCGGCCCAGCTGATGACTTGCGGCTCCAGCGCCAGCACGGCTTGCAGGGCGGCGGGCAAATGGCGCATGGCCTTCAAGTGGCCGGCTTCTTCTTCGTCGCTGAGCTTGCCTTTGCTTTGGGCCAGGGCCAGCGTGAGCAGGAAGAGACCTGCCAGTTGCGTGGTGAAGGCCTTGGTGGAAGCCACTCCAATTTCCACACCCGCACGGGTGATGTAGGCGAGCTTGCACTCGCGCACCATGGCGGACGTTGACACATTGCAGATGGTGAGGGTTTGCGTCATGCCCAGGCTTTGCGCGTGGCGCAGTGCGGCCAGCGTGTCGGCTGTTTCGCCGCTCTGGGTGATGGTGACGACGAGTGATTTCGGGTTGGGTACCGATGTGCGGTAGCGGTATTCGCTGGCCACTTCGACTTGTGTGGGGATGCCGGCTATCGACTCGAGCCAGTACTTGGCCGCACAGCCGCTGTAGTAGCTGGTGCCGCACGCCAGGATGAGCACCGAGTCGATGTCCTTGAACACGCGGTAAGCCTCGTCGCCGAACAGCTCAGGCACGATGCCTTCCACACCTTCGAGCGTGTCGGCAATGGCGCGCGGCTGCTCAAAAATTTCTTTTTGCATGTAGTGGCGATACGGGCCCAGCTCTGCGGCACCGCTGTGGGCGTGCACGGTTTTGACTTCGCGCTGGACCGCCTTGCCTTCTTTGTTGAGCACCCAGTATTTGCCGAGCTGGATGTCGACCATGTCGCCTTCTTCGAGGTAGACGATCTGGTCCGTCACGCCGGCCAGGGCCATGGCGTCGCTGGCCAGGAAGTTTTCGGTCTTGTCCTTGCCCACGCCCAGGATCAGCGGCGAGCCGGCGCGCGCGCCGACGACGCGGTGCGGCTCGTCCTTGCAGAAGGCCGCAATCGCATACGCGCCGTGCAGTTGCGCGACGGTGGCCTTGAGGGCTTCGAACAAATCGCCGTCGTACAGGCTGTCCATCAAATGCACGATGACTTCGGTGTCGGTCTGGCTGTCGAAGACATAGCCCTTGGCCTTGAGGCCGGTGCGCAGCTCTTCGTAGTTTTCGATGATGCCGTTGTGCACCAACGCGACCTTGCCTGCGCGCGCCGTGGCGCCCGCGCCGCTGCCGTGGCTGAAATGGGGGTGGGCGTTGTGCACTGCGGGCGCGCCGTGGGTGGCCCAGCGGGTGTGCGCAATGCCGGTGCCACCTTCGAGTTTGTCAGCGCTCACCTGCTCCTGCAGTTCGGCCACACGCGAGGTGCTGCGAGCGCGCTTCAGGCCGCCGGCGTACACGGCGACGCCGCAGGAGTCATAACCGCGGTATTCGAGGCGCTGCAAACCCTGCACCAGGATGGGAACGATATTTCGGGTCGAAACGGAAGCAACAATGCCGCACATGAAGGTCTCCTGAAGATCAATGCGGTGATGCTACGTACTTACAGTTTTCCAATGTGATCTATTTTTTCATTTCAATGAAATTAAATTTCATTCATTACAATGAATAGAATTAAATTTCATTTATATTACATTAATGGAACAAATACTCGTTGATGACATCGACGTAAAGCTACTGAACAGCCTGCAAACCGATGCATCGCTGAGCAATCAGGCGCTGGCCGAACGCGTCCATATCTCGCCGCCGACCTGCTTGCGCCGCGTGAAACGCCTGCGCGATGCCGGGCTGGTGGAACGTGAAATCGCGCTGCTCAGCCCCGACAAACTGGCCGCCCTCACCGGCCACGGGCTGACGGCCCTGGTCGAAATCACGCTGGATCGTCAAGGCACCGAGCAGCAGGAGGCGTTTGAGGCGCGGGTGGTGCAGGACGAAGCAGTGCAGCAGTGCTACCGCGTCTCACCGGGGCCGGACTTCATGCTGGTGGTGCATGTGGCCGACATGCCGCGCTACCTGGCGCTGGCGCAACGGCTTTTCACCAGCGACGCGAATGTGCGCAACGTGAAGGCTTTTTTCAGCACCAAACGCGCAAAATTTGAACCAAAAGTGCTTCTGACCCAATAAGAATCAGCGCGAGCAGCTATCAAAACAATAGCACATCAGCGACTCCGTCAGCACCCACCACCCGCCGCAAGACCTTATGGGGCCGGTCCGGGGCCTTGCCGGGTTTGCCTGAGCAGCACCCACGCCATCAGCCCCAGCGCCAGCGCGCCCGCCAGCAAGACGCCCCACAACACCAGGCTGCGTGTGGGCATGCCCTGGCTGGGGGGCTGCGCCGCCACCAGCGGGCCGGCCGCACCGGCACTGCCACCGGTGACGTCTGCTTTGGACACGTCGGCCTGGGCGACAGGCAAGGCGTTTTCCTGTTGCGCCTTATAGCCAGGAATCAGGCTGGCCATGGGCAGAAAAGCGCCTGCTGCGCCCGTTGCGCTGGCCAGGCCCGCAGCCAGGGTGAAAGGGCCCTGCCCGCTGGCCAGAAAGATGAGTTGCGCCGGTTCAAACTGCAGGACGATTTCAGGCGCGGCGGCAAACCCCGGCGTTTTGAGGTCGGCTTCGATCTTCATTTCGCGCACTGATGAGCCCTGCAATTCGACCGGCCCGCTGGTTTGCTCTTTACCTGCGGTTGTCATCCGGTAGACCACGGCGCTGGCCAGCAAAGCCCAGGGCTGGTTGCGGTCATTACGGCCCAGCACGCGGATGGGCACCAGCACATTGCTGCCTTGCGGCGTGATCTTTAAAGCGGCAACAGGCGTGGCAAAGGGCAACGCAAAAGTCAGCTCATGGGGATTCGTCAGCACCGGCGTGGTCATGGTGGCGCCCACACGCTGGCGCAGGGCCGTGCTGCGGGACGTGACCAGCGTGGCGCCGCGCAGGGTGACGGCGGCGTCGCCCCAGGTGATGCGCAGGTACTGGTCTTTCAAATCCGCCATGGAAAGCGCAAGGCTGTTGTCGCCCAGGCTCGCGGCTTTGGCAGAAGCATCGGCGCGGTACAGCACGGTGTCGGCCAGGGGCCGCCAGTTCTTCAGGTCCTTGCTGGCCTGCACATTAAAGCTGACGGGCTGGCCGACCGGCAGGTCGGCGTCCAGCGTCATGCGGGCGGCAGGCGCATTGACGCTGCGTGTGTCGAGCAGCGCGCCCAGCACTTTTTGCGATGAAGCTGCACCCGCGGTGTTTGCGCCGCTGCCCGTGTTGAGCTGCACCACGCGCCGGCCCTGCCGCTCTTCAATGCGCAGCGACAGGCCTTCCAGGCCGGCAGCGCCTGCGGCACCCAGAATGGGGTACGCCGTGAGCTTGACCTGCTGCTCCTGCGTCGCCGTTTCCGCGGCAACATTGGCCAGCGCCATGGGCACCGGCTGACCCGCCGCGTTGAAGAGGCGCAGGTCGCCATAACCGGCACTTTGCAGCCGCACCAGGGCCTCGGCAGGCACCAGCAGCCGCTGCAGCGGCGCGTCGGGCGCCAGCGTGACGGGTATGCGAACGGCATACGATTTGGCGCTGCCGGCATCCGCGGCGTCGGCGGCCTGCACCAGCAGCGGGGTTGCGAGTCCGGCGGACAGCGCCAGCGTTAAAAAGCGTTGGTTGATTTTCATGACTGGGCTTCTTTCAGGTCACCCGCACCCGCGGGCAAGAGATCTTCCGAAGTGGCAGCAACAGCGGCCTTGGGCGGCAGCGGCGCAAAGTAGCCCACCACCAGCATCAGCACACCCACCACGATGAACGCGATGATGCGCTCCGCACCGCCGGCGTTCGACAGGTCAATCAACAGCAGCTTGACGACCACCAGGCCCAGCAGGCCTGCGCCCACCAGCCACAGCGGCCGCTGCACGCGCCGGTGCGCCAGCACCATCAGGCTCAGGGCCAGCAGCGTCCACAAAATGGCGTAACCGGTTTGCACCACGAAGCTGCCGAACAGCGCGTCGGCATCCCAGCGCACGCCGAAGAAATGGTGGGCGATGCGCAGCCACACGGTATTGACGGCGACAAACACCAGCAAGGCCAAAGCCACCAGCGCATTGCGGCCGGTGACCCACCCCGCATTGCCCGGCGGCGGCGCGGCCGTCACCAGCACGCGGCGCCAGAACACCAGGCTGCCCAGCGCAAGCGCGAGCGTCAGGTCGGTCGGGTTGAGCAGCGGGATGTAAGGCAGGGGCGCGGTACGGCCCGAGGAAGTGACGGCGGCAGCGAGAGCCCCCCAGAACACCAGCACCGCCAGCGGCAAGGCTGCATACCAGTAGTAAGCCTGGGCATGCGGATTGAGAGGCCACTTCGCGCCCTGTCGCAGGGCCGCGCTGTTGGCCCGCCCCGCCCAGACCGCCAGCAGCATCAGCACCGCGATGGCGCTGACCAGCAAGACCACGCCGGCCCACGAAGTGCGCCAAAGCTCGGCCTTGCCGATACCCGACCACAGGCAGTCTGCAAGGAGGAAGGTCACCAGCCATGCGCTTGCGGCGTGCAGGAAACCATAGGGCGACTGAGAGGCGCCCGTGGACGTAGCCTGCGCCAGCGCCTGGCGGTCCGTCTGCCGCAGCATCCAGTAATGCAGCACCAGCACCGCCGGCCACACGGCCCACGCCGGCGTAGCAAGCACGCGGTAGCCTTGGCCCGCCTGCGCCACATAACCCAGCGCCAGCACACCCACGGTGATGCGTGCGGGCCAGGTCGCCACCGCCCACTGCTTCTTCAGGCCGAGCACCATCGACAAGGCCGCGCTGGCCACCACCGCCAGCATCATCAGCAGGCCGGTGGTGCGGTCGCTAAAAGCCTGCTGAGGAAAGGCATCAGCCTCCAGCGCGGGCACGCGGCGGTTGATTTCCAGCAACCAGGCCAGGCACCAGAAGAAAAAGCCGTAGAGGTAAACAGGAATGCTGAGCTGCGACTCCACGCCGGCATAGGCCTTGGCCCACGAAGACTCGCTGTGCGGCAGGGGCCGGCGCAGCCACCACGCCAGCTGCAGCGCCGGCAGCGCGATCAACATGGCGCCGATAAAGGCCGGGTTGCCGAAAGGAATGGCCGAGACAGGGTTGCCCAGTGCGCCCGCGTCATCAAGCCCGCCCAAAAACGCCATGGCGGCCACGCCCTGCAGCAGCAAGCCGAAAGCGCGCGGCATCCAGCGCGCCTGCCGCATGCCGACCCAGAACGCGCCCGCACCTTCGAGCGCCCAGACAGCCGAGGTCCACTTTGCATCGAGTGCCAGCGGCACCGCCAGCGTGGCAAAACCCACACCCACGGCAATAAAGCATTCAATCAGCAGGCGGTAGCTGGACAGCGCCCGGCGCACCAGCACCATCGCCGTCACCAGGTACAGCGCGGCAAAGCCCAGCGCCGAAAAGGCCGTGCCCAGTTCCATGGTGCGCACCAGCCCGGCCTGAAGGCCGAAGCCCACCAGCGGTGTGCCGAACACCAGCATGGTGTCGACGGCGTTGCCGAGCTTCGTGGGTGTGTTGCGCGCATAGAGGATGGCGGCAAAAAGATAGATCAGTACAAAGCCGATGAGGAAGGGCTGGGTGCTGGCGTAATGCTCTGGCGTGTACTTGAGAACACCCCAGGCAGTGGCCACGCCGAAGGTAGCGATAAAACCCACCACGTTCAGGATGCGCCATGAGCGCTTCCAGGCAATGAACAGAATGGCCAGGTTCAGCACCGAGTAATAGCTGAAGAGACCCACATGGCTGCCCTGCCCTGTCGACAGCAGAATCGGCACGGCAAAACCACCGGCGAAGGCCGCCACCGCCAGCGCACGCGAGTTCTGCAGCAATGCCAGCGCGCAGCTGAGCGCGCACACCACAATCATCAAACCAAAGGCCGGCAGCGGCTCCAGCAAGCCGTACATGCGGAAGGCCGCAAACACCGTGAGGTACATCACCGCCACGCCGGCGCCCTGCAGAGCGAGTGCAAAGCCGGGCTTTTCCGTGCGCTTGCGAAAACCCACGGCCAGCAGCGCGATCGCCGCGGCAGCGATGGCCGTCAGGCGAAACTCCACCGGGAAGAGCCCGGCCGATGCCGCGTAGCGCGCCAGGAACGACAGGCCGATGAACAAAATGACCAGCCCGACCCGCACGATGGTGTTGCCGCCCAGGAACCAGTTTTTGCCGGCAATCAGGGCCAGCTCGATGGCATTGGGCTGGGCCGGTGTGTATGTCGGCCGGCTGGCGGGGGCGGCCTGACCGCGCGGCAGGCCGTTCGGGGCCAGGTCTTCTTGCAGGGATGCCTCTTCATTGCTGACGGCACTGAGAGCGCTGGCGGCCGCTGGCGCCATGGTTTGCGGCGCAGCAGGTGCACGTGCAGGAAGCTGGGCAACGGGCGAAGGAGCGGCGTTTTCAAACTCCCTGAAACCGCCGTCATCCTCCGTGGCCTGGATGCTGCCGCGCGGCATGGCAGGCGGATGCTGTGCCGATGCGGTCGCCGCCCTCACCTGCGGCGCATGCTTTTTGTGTGCAGCCTCGACTTCGGCTCGCACGGCCCAACGCAAGGAGAGGCCGGCGAACAAACCGAGGAAGCCCCCCAGAAAAACACCGAAATCGCCATAGCCCGGCCAGAACCAGCCCAGCACGGCACCCCAAACAATGCTCCAGATAATCATGACCCCGGCCTCCCTGTTGTTTTCCGTGCTGCGATGTCGCGCGCCAGCCTGCGGAATGGGCTGATGGTACTTGATGGGCCCACTCGTGAGCACCGGCGGCGCGGTGCCGGGCAAGCCGGCAGAAAAGCCCCTATGCAACCCTCATTGATTTAGAAAGAAACCGGCTGAAATCCAATCAGGACAAGCGCAAGCAGCTATCAAATAAGTAGCAAACTGACTCAGTACACCCTGGCCCCTTCACGGGCGGTGTTCCAGAAGGCGCGTGCCAGCGGCGAGAGTTTGGCCACATCCAGGCAGGCCAGGCCGACCGTGCGCGGCTGCGGCGGTGACAGGGGCCGGTACACCACGCCCCTGGGTGCGTCGGGCAGCGCGAGGCGGGCAGCTACCGATACCGCCAAACCCTGTTGCACAAATTGCAGGATGGAAATGATCTGCGTGAAGTGATACAGCACCTTGGGCAGCGCGATGTTTTTCTGCAGGATGGGCACAATGACCGGGCCGCAGCCGGCCTCCGTCAGCACAAAGTCCAGCCCCGTCAGAGCGGTAACCGGCACGGCCTTGTGTTTGGCCAGTGGGTGTTTGGCCGGCAGGATGGCGACAAACTCGTCCTGCACCAGCGGCAGCACCTCAAAGCGCTCGTCGGGCACAACGACAAAACCGAGTTCCACCCGCTTTTGCAGCAGCCAGTCGTCCACCACTTCGTCGCTTTCCTCTTCAATGCGCACCTGCGCGCCCGGATGGCGCTTTTTAAAGGCAGCCAGCAATGGCGGCAGCAGGTTGACGGTGGACGTGGGCCCAAACGAGCCGATGCGCAGCGTGCCGGTTTTCAGCTCACGGGCGTCGCCGAGCTCCTGCGTCATGGTGGCGGCCAGGGCGGTCATTTCGCGGGCGCGCAACAGCAGGCGCTCACCGGCATCCGTCATGGCCACGCCGGAAGCGTCGCGTTGCGCGAGCTTGACGCCGAACTGCGTTTCGAGCGCGCGCAGCGCATGGCTGACGGCCGACTGCGTTGTGCCCAGCCGCATGGCCGCGCGTGAAAAGCTGCGGCATTCATCGAGAGTGATCAGGACTTCAAGTTGGGCGAGTGTCATGGCCGGTTCAAAAAAAGTTAAGGCTGCATGCAGGCGATGATGAGCAAACACTCATTTGATGGTGAGCCAAATTGCAGTTAATCTCATGCATCAATCTAACTGATGCCAGCCTTTTTTCCAACAAAAACCGCATGACCGCTACAGCCACCGCCGCATCCTCCACCGCAGCCCCCTTGCCCGGCATCGCTCCTACGACTCCACCGGCTGGTAAAAGCCTTCTGGGCCTGTACCTGCGCCTGACCTGCGTGCCCTTTCTCTGGGGCGGCACCTTCATTGCCGGGCGCGTCATCTCCGCCCACTTGCCGCCCGCCACGGCAGGTTTCATACGCTTTGTGTTTGCCACGCTGGCCCTGCTGGTGGCACTGCATTTCACAGAAGGCCTGCGCGCACTCGCGACGCTGTCGCGCCGCCAGCTGCTGGGCACGATGGCGCTGGGCGCCACCGGCATCTTTATTTACAACCTGCTGTTCTTCACGGCGCTTTCCGTACTGCCGGCAGGCCGCACCTCACTCATCATTGCCCTGAACCCGGTGGTCACACTGCTGCTGGCCGCCGCATTCCTGGGCGACCGGCTTTCGCCAGTGCGCTGGCTGGGCGTGGCCCTGGCCTTGCTGGGCGTGTGGATCGTCGTCACGCGAGGCGACCTTTCGCAAATCGCGCAGTCGCTCGGCAAGGGGGAGCTGTCGATGTTTGGCGCGGTGTGCGCCTGGGCGGTGTACACCCTGCTGGGCCGCAAGCTGTTGCAGGGCCTGTCACCCGTGCTGGCCACGCTCTGGGCCGCCATCTGGGGCACGCTGTTCCTGGGCCTGCTGGCCCTGCGCGACATCGCCAGCGTACATGCCGAATCATTCACCCCTGAGGTGTGGGCCGGCCTGGCGTTTCTCGGCGTGCTCGGCACCGCGGTGGCTTTTGTCTGGTACTACGAAGGCATACGCCAACTGGGCGCGGCACGCACCGTGGTGTTCAACAACCTGGTGCCGGTGTTTGGCGTGCTGCTCGGTTGGCTGATTCTGGGGGAACCCTTGAGTATCAGTTTGCTGGCCGGTGGAGGGTTGGCGATTTTTGGGGTGTTCCTGGTCAACCGCATCAAATAAGTGGGCCAGGTTTCAGGCCGACCGCCGGCCGGCCTGAAAGTGCTTACTTGCGCAGCGCGGGCGACTCGACCAGCGCCTTGACCAGCTTGGCCAGCGCGTCGTTGGAAGCGCGCACAGCAGCCAGCGAGAAATTGCTCTTGAATTCCGAGAAAGTAGCGCCGCCTTCACCGCTGACCCGTATCGTCTCGACGGGCTTGCCACCGGCATCGACAATGGTGCAAACCAGCTTGACTGTGAACTGTGTGGGCGGCCAGGTGAATGCGCCGTCGGAAGACGAATTGGTGGTGATTTCCGGCGTGATCAGCAATGCAACACCGCCAGCCTGCAGCGCCGCGAAGTCCTTGGTATTTTGAACCTTGGTCACGCTGCTGAAGGCTTCGGACAGCGCCTTATAGAAGCCCGGTTCGATATCGCGGTACGGGAAGTAACGCACCTTGTCACCGCCGCCGCCGGGTGTTGTCACCTCCACCGAACGCAAGGCATCAGGGATGTGGTAACCCACTTTTTTTGCGATGGGCCTGGCGCCGGTGGGCAAGGTGACCGCCGCGAGGTCCGGGTTCATGGTGATGGGGTGTGCGCAGCCAAACAATACAACGCAGGCCAGCGCGGAAAAAACATAGCCAACAAATCGGTTCATGATGGATGTCCCGGCTTAGTTGCGAATGGCTTTGACGAAGTCGGGATCGGTCACCAGCGAGGCGACCAGCGACTGCACCATCAGCGGGTAGTTGTTGGCCGCCAGCGGAATGGCCACGGCGCCGGCGAAGGAGCTTTCCCACTTGCGCTCTATGCGCTTGACCTTGTCAAAGCGTACCTGCCCGTTGGCCGTCACGACGAAGCGCGCCTCTATCTGCCCGGCGTTAGTGCTCATACCGCCCGCGTCGATGTTGTTCTTGAGCAGGGTGCCGCTGATTTCAACGCCCGATTGCGGGTTGTACAGCTTGGCCAGTTCCAGTTCCTGGCGCAGCGCCGCGGCGATGTAGTCGCCATAGTTCTTGCCGACGGGCGAGGTCATGGTATTGGCGCGAAGGCTGAGCGAGGCGCCGCCCTGCAGGTCTGGCGCAACGCTGATGACGCCGGTCTTCACGGCGCGCGCGCCGTCCATTTTCTTGAGCGTCTCGACGTTGTCGATGGACGGCGCATAGTTGGGTGCCGGGCCCGCGCAACCCACCAAAAACGCAGACACGGCAATACCCGTGAACAGGACAACACGCCTGAGCTGTTGAAACATGAAAAACCCCTCGTTGATTTATTGGAATGAACGGCCCTCATTGCGAGTGCCGCTGGGCATATGTTACGTCACGTAACCGCCATTCAAGCCACCCCGGGAATACCCGAAGAAAACGCCTTCAAGGCTGGCGGGGCGCCTTCACCGGCCTCTTCCAGTTAGGCAAACTGACCTGCTTGCCCCGCGCCACACTCAACGAATCCGGTGGCGTGCTTTTGGTGATGGTTGAGCCTCCGCCCACCGTGCCGCCCGCGCCTATGGTCACCGGCGCCACCAGGACGCAGTTGCTGCCGATGTGCACGTCGGCTTCAATCACCGTGCGGTGCTTGTTGGCGCCGTCGTAGTTGGCGGTGATGCTGCCGGCGCCGTAGTTCACGCGTTCGCCCACTGTCGCGTCGCCCAGGTAAGCCAGGTGGTTGGCCTTGGCGCCCTTGGCCAGGGTGGCATTTTTGACTTCCACAAAATTGCCGATGTGCACCTCGGCGCCCAGCTGCGCGCCGGGCCGCAGTCGGGCAAAGGGCCCGATCAGTGCACCCTCGCCAATCTCTACACCCAGCTTCTCGCCGTCGATATGGGTGAAGGGATGGATCACGGCGCCGGCGGCAATGGTGCAGTTGGCAATCACGCAGTTGGCGCCTATGCGCACACCATCGCCCAGCGTGACCTGGCCTTCGAACACGCAGTTCACGTCGACTTCCACATCCTGGCCGCAGCGAAGCGTGCCGCGCACATCGAGCCGTGCGGGATCGGCCAGCCGCACGCCTTGCTCCATCAGCGCCGTGGCCAGGCGGCTTTGGTACACGCGTTCCAGTTCGGCCAGTTGCACCGGGCTGTTCACGCCGGCCACCTGGGCCGCGTCGGTGATCTGCTGCGCCACAACGGCCACGCCGTCCGCCACCGCAAACTTGACGATGTCGGTGAGGTAATACTCGCCTTGGGCATTTTGATTGTCCAGCCGGGAAAGCCAGGCACGCAGCAGGCGCGTGGGGACGGCCATGATGCCGCTGTAAATTTCACGGATCTCGCGCTGGGCAGGTGTCGCATCTTTATGCTCGACGATGGCGCGTACCTGGGCCGAGGCTTCGGTGCCGGCCCGCAAGGGCTCGGAGGCGTGCGCTTGCGCGCGCACGATACGGCCATAACCCGTGGGGTCGGCCATGCTGAGCGTGAGCAGCGCCAGCCGCTGGCCGTCGCACTGCGCCAGCAGGGCCTGCAGGGTGGCGGCCTGGGTCAGCGGCACATCGCCCGACAGCACCAGGGTGACGCCATCGTCTGCCAGCAGGGGAATTGCCTGCTGCACCGCATGGCCCGTGCCGAGCTGTGGCTCCTGCCGCGCAAATTGCAGGCTGACCTTCGAATCCGGGCCCACTTCCTGCTGCGCAAAGCCCCGGCAGGCGGCCTCAACAGCCTCCGCGCCGTGGCCGGTAATGACGACCGCCTTGCGCGCTGACAAAGACGCAGCGCATTCGATGACATGCTGCAGCAAAGCCTTCCCGCCCAATCGGTGCAAAACCTTGGGTAAGCTGCTTTTCATCCGCGTGCCTTTGCCCGCGGCCATGATGACGACATCAACTGGGGTTGCCATGAAGTTTCCTCTGGATTTTCGAAGGACAGGATTTGAAAAGCGTACCTGCCCCGCCGGGGCAGGGCTGGTACGCAGCTTACGGATTATCGGTGTGCTTGCCGCCGCGCTGCTGGGTGCGGCGCTGCCCGGCTGCAACGTGATGATGAAACTGGCCTACAACCAGGCGCCTGAGCTGGTGTATTGGCATCTGGACGGTCATTTTGACTTCACCGACACGCAAAGCGTGCAGGTCAGGGCCGACCTGGACAGGCTGCATGCCTGGCACCGGCAAACCCAGCTGCCGGGCTATATCGACACGCTGCAAAAACTGCAGCACCAGATGCCGCAGGACATGGATACGGCAAAGGCTTGTGCGGTGTATACCGACCTCCGCCGAAAGCTGCTGGTGGTGTCGAACGAGGCTGAGCCCCTCATGACGAAGCTGGCGGGCACGCTCCACGTCAGCCAGATGAAGAAGCTGCAGCAGCGTTTTGAAAAAGGCAATGCCGACTACCGCGAGGACTTTCTGGAGTCATCCAAAACGAGCCGCAAAAAACGCTACAAAGAGGCGGTGAATCGGGCCGAAATGCTTTACGGGCGGCTGGAAGAAAAACAGCTGGACATCATTGGCCGTCGGATCGATGCGTCCCACTTTGACGCCGCCGTGTCCTACCGGGAAAGGCTGCGGCGCCAGCAGGATGCCCTGCAAACCCTGCGCCCGCTGGCTGACGGCCACAGCACACCCGAGAAAACGCAGGCCGCCGTGAACGGACTGTTTGAACGCACGCTGAACTCACCAGACATCGCTTATCGGGACTATTTCGAACGCCTGACCCAGGACATTTGCCAGGGATTTGCAGAACTGCACAACAGCACGACGCCCGCCCAGCGCTTAAAAGCCGTGGAAAACCTTCACCGCTATGAGCGGGATTTCAAAGCCTTGAACAGCCAAAAGTCCTGACCCCCGGAACCGCCCCACGCCGCCCTATTTGCCGGGCGCCTTGGAATGGGACAAGCCTTCCTGCTCAGCTTTTTTCAGCTCTGCCGCCTGCTGGGGTGAATCGGGTTTCGCCGCCTTCGCGTCGGCAGCGACATCGGCATCCTTGAGATAGGACTTGATGTTCTTCTGGTAGTCGCGGGTGGCTTCATAGCTCCCTTCGCCCATCTGACCGGCCGGAGCGTCGCCCGGCTTTGACTGGCGCGGCTGGAACTCGCGTGAGCCGCTGCTTTGCTGTTGCTGGCGGTCGGAAACACGGCGCGGCTGCTGCTGCAGGCGTGCGCCGGGTGCTTGTGCGTGGTTCATGAACGTCTCCTGGGTGGCTGTTGGTGCGCGCCGCCACGGCCTGCCCTTCGCAGGGGGGCAAATCGCGGGCAAGAGAGTCACCTTAAAACCGGATGGACGCCGCGTTTGTCATCCGCCCCATGGCGTTGTTGTCAGCAACCGCCTACACACCTGAACCAAAGCAGAAACAGATGAAATCAGAGTAGAGGGACGTGCGCAGGCGGCGTGTCGTAGTAGTCGGCAATGCGCTCCAGCGCGCGGGTATTGAGCAACCGGAGCTGCCCATTTTCAATCTCATGCAGGCCCAGCTGGCGCAACCGCCTGAGCGTCTTGTTGGTATGCACCAGCGACAGTCCCAGCGCGTCGGCAATATGTTGCTGGTTGATGGGGAACCCTATCCAGCCTTTTTCGGCCATGCCCACGCGTTCCAGCCTGCGGTACAGGTGCATCAACAGCATCGCCACGCGTTCGGTGGCGTTGCGCCGGCCGGCCGTCAGCAGATGGTCATCGACCATACCTTCCTCTCGCGCGCCCATCCACGTGATGTCGTAGCCCAGGCTGGGGTGGTTGCGAAACAGTTCCCACAGACCGTCCCGCGGGAACACACAGAGGCTTACATCCGTCACGGCCTCGATGCCGTGCATGGCGCCGTCCGCGAACTTTTGCTGCAGGCCGATGAAGTCGCCGGGCAACAGGAAATTGAGAATTTGCCGGCGGCCGTCGCTCAGGGTTTTGTAGCGGAAGGCCCATCCCGAATACAGCGTGAAGAGCTTGCCGTTGGGTTTTTGTTCATACAGGATGGTGCCGCCCGCCCGCACTGCAGAGGTGCCGGTGCGAAAGGCTTCGATGAACGCCAGTTCCCCATCGCTGACAGGCATGAAGGCCCCGGTCCTGCGCAGCCCGCAGGCATTGCAGTGAGGCGGACAAATCGATGACGTTGGCGCTGGAATGTTCATAAAAGGAGCATCTTAGGTGCATTTGGCTGTGTCTTTTGACATTGTGAAAAGCCGGACCGCCCGCTACATTCTGCCGCCATGACGCCAAAAAGCCCCACGTTGTATGAAGTTCTTTATGTCAGTACTCTGGCGCCCGAAGCGCCGCTCAGCGTCGTGGCGAACATCGCCGTCAAGGCCCGCCAGGCCAACGCGGAGCAGGACATCACCGGGCTGCTGATTTTTGACGGCATGCGCTTTTGCCAACAACTGGAGGGCGGCCAGAAACAGGTGCTGACGTTGCTGGAACGCATCCGCCAGGACACCCGCCACATCAACATGCAGGTTCTGCACCATGGCGAACTGGCCGCCCGGCGATTCCGGCGCTTCAGCCTGGGCTACTGCCTGGTCGAGGATGAGGACGTGCTGGAGCGCATGGAAACCCTGGACGACCAAGCCGCGCTCGATGCCTTTGTGGGATTGCTTTCCAGGCTGGACCTGGATTCCTGAACGCGCCGGGCTTCAGCCCTGCAGCGCCTGCCACATTTCCTGGTCGCGCTGGGCTGTCCAGATACGCGGGTTCTTGATGCCGCTGGCTTCGTCAAACGCCCGGCTGACGTCAAACGGCAGGCAGTGCTCGTAAATGAACACATGGCCGAAGATCGGGTCCATGCTTTTGCGGGTGTGGTCCATGGCGGCTTTGAGGTCCATGCCGGCGGCGGCGGCTTCCTTGCCCGCCTGGTACAGGGTTTCGACCCAGCGCTTCGTATAGTCCAGCGCCTTGTTGACGTTGGCCGCACCCTTCATGGCCTCGCCGCGGCCGGGCACGATGGCTTCGGCTTTCAGTGCGCGCAGGGCTTCCAGTGTGGCGGGCCATTCCTCCAGCTGGGCGTCGCCGGTGTAGACGCCGGCCTCGTACTCGACCAGGTCGCCTGAGAACAGCACTTTTTCTTCTTCGACCCATGCAATCGTGTCGCCGCGCGTGTGGCCGGGGCCCGGGTGCCACACCTGGACTTTCACCCCGCCCAGGTCCAGCACCAGCTTGCCGGGCACCTCGCCTTTCACCGGATTGCCGCCGTCGATGACCAAAGTCGGCCAGGTCAGGCCGGGCACGCTTTCGGCGTTGCGAAAGAGACGCGGAAAGCGTTCCATCTCGCTTTGCATGTCCTGCGCGCCGCGCTCGACGATGAGCTCGTACGTGCCCCGGCTGGCGATGACTTCCGTGGCGCCTTCCGCAAGGTAGGCGCTGGCGCCCAGCACCCGGACCGCGTGATAGTGAGTCAGCAGCACATATTTGATGGGCTTGTCGCTCACGGTGCGGATGCGGGCGATCAGGTCTTGTGCCATGGCCGGGGTGGCGGTGGCGTCGCTCACCATGATGAATTTGTCGCCAATGATCACGCCGGAATTGGGGTCACCCTCAGCGGTATAAGCCCAGCAATGTGCGCTGAGCTGCTCAAAGGTGATGACCTTGTCGGTGAGATCGGACTGCGAGGCGAAGGCTTTGGACATGCGGTTCCTGTGTTTGGGGCGCTGCGCCGGCGGTTCAGTGAACCCGGCGCCAGTTTTGGGCCATTTTACTTAAACGTAATGCGTTACGGATAGTTAAACCAATACCCTGCCCGGCGAAAACGATTTTCAAGATTGCTACTTATTTGATAGCTGCTCGCGCTTGTCCTGATTGGCCTGCGAGGCAATTTGATGCCAGAAAACGGGGCCTGCAGGCGAGGCCTGGCGGCAGGGCTCTACCCGCGGATTTCCAGCCAGGCGACCGCGCTGTCGGCCAGGGCTTCCAGGGAAGCATTCCCGGCCAGGGTCAACACGCCCGGCTCGGCCGAAGGATCCTGCAGCGCCTCGAACTGGCTGGCGACCAGGCTGGGTGGGTAAAAGTGGCCCGGGCGCGCGGAGACGCGCCGCAGGGATTCGGCCTGGCTGATGGCCAGGTGCACAAACTGCAGCCCGGGCACGGCAGCTCGCAGGCTGTCGCGGTAAGCGGCCTTGAGGGCCGAGCAGGTCAGCACGACACCGGCGGGGTGGCGTGCCAGTTCCACACCCAGCTGGCGCAGCCAGTCAACGCGGTCTTCGTCCGTGAGGGGAATGCCTTGCTGCATCTTCTGGATGTTGCCGGGGGGATGGAAATCATCCCCTTCGATCAGCGGCAACACGAGCTGGTCGGCCATCAGACGCCCGACCGCCGACTTGCCGCAGCCGGCCACCCCCATGACCACCACATGGACCGGCGGCCCGGCGTGGCGCACACCGGGCGCGGAGAAGGAGTGGGTCTGGGAAGCTGGAGCCATGCCCAAATTATCGCGGCCCGCCGCGTCTTTGCGCGTCGCGCCTGCGATATCTGCCAGGCACCGGTTTTTTGAACAAAGCGACAGCCACGGCGCGCTGCGCCCGCCGCAACACAATTGCGCCGGGTTTGGTATGGTTGCGCGATGGCCTCTTCCAGGAATGATTTTGCGACCTACTGCTGCGAGCTTTTGTCAGGCGTCGGGCCCTGTACGGCCAGGCGCATGTTTGGCGGGTTTGGCATCAGCACCTCGGGACTGACGCTGGCCCTGGTGGCCGACCTGGGCGGCGGCGAGAAGCTATGGCTCAAGGCGGATGCGGAGACCCGCAGCCTGTATGAAGCCCATGGCTGTGAGCGGTTCACCTATGAAATGACACGCAATGGCGTCAGTGCGCCGCACAGTCTCAACTACTACGCGGCACCCGAAGAGGCGATGGAGTCGCCCGCCGTGATGCTGGAGTGGGCGCGTGTAGCGCTGGAGTGTGCGTTGAAGGCGCGTGCGGCCAAGGCGACCAAAGCGCCCAAGACAGCGAAGGCGAGGAAAACGCCAAAGGCGCCGGCAACCAGGACCGCCAAAACGGCCAAGCCCCGAACCAGGCGCCCATAAAAAAACCCGCAGCCTTGCGACTGCGGGTTAAACGGTTTTCCCGGAGTAAAACTGTTGGCTATCTGCGCTTAGACCAGGTTGGACATGGCCAGCACGTTGTAGTTGCGCGGCTGGAGCTGATTGTCCCTGTAGGCGTCAAAGTCGTGGCCGGTGACGTGAGGCCGGGCGCGGGCAGTGACGAACACCAGGGCAACGGGGGTCAGCACCGCTTCAACAGCGGCGACAGCACCCATCGCCAGCCCGCGGACCAGGCGGCCGAGGGCGCTGGTGGCCAGGCCGAAGGCGGCACGCAAGTCACCCAAAGGCTGCATCACGCCGGCGCGCCAGCCGGAAGTCTCTTTCATCTCGGGCACTTTGGCGCAGGCCGTTGCCGGCTCCCAGCTGAAATAAGCGGAAGCAGCGTGACCAGCGCTGAAGGACTCCATCACCAGCGACTCACCCGCCCGCAGCGAAAGGCTTTCGCCCCGGCTGAGGAAATGGTCGCCGGCGCGGACCTGGATGTCCTGGCTGGCGGAGTCGAAGGTGGCCCAGACCCGGCCATGCGCAATTCGCAACACCCCGGCCTGCGAGGCACGCAGCGTCAGCGCTCGGCCCGCGCCCAGTTTCCAGAAGCCCGCCAGGCCGGCCACATGGCCGTTGGTGGCATCGGAAGCCTGTTGCAAGAAACGATCTCCTGAGAGGTGAGCTGCGTGGTCCATGGTGTTCTCCTAAAAAGGCACAAAGTGAGTGATGAGGGTTGAATCATCTCGCCACGGGCTTGCACAGTCCAATGAAATCGCGGTAAGCTATTGATTCCATAATCGCATCAATCAATTAGGCCCGAATTGCCCTATTTGGCCTTTTTCACCCCCACACTGTCATGCTCCATTCACAAACACACTTGCGCTCCCGGCCGATTTCCGCCGGCCAGTTAAGGGCTTTTGAGGCCGTCGCCCGCCACCTCAACTTCCGCGCTGCCTCGGAAGAGCTGGCCCTCACCCAGTCGGCCGTGAGCCGCCAGATCCAGGGCCTGGAAGAAGACGTGGGCGTGAGCCTTTTTCACCGCCACACGCGCGCCGTGGAGCTCACCACCGCCGGCGGCATCTTGCTGCGGGCCGTCACGCCGTCGCTGGAGCGCATTGACAACGCCGTGCGGCAGATACGCCAGACCGCCGGGCGCAAGAGCGTGTCGCTCACCACCTTTGCCTCGTTTGCCTCGATGTGGCTGATCCCCCGGCTGGAGGGCTTTCAGCGCGACAACCCCGACATCGACATCCGGATTGATGCGTCGGACGTGGCTGTTGACCTGGACATTTCAGACCTGGACCTGGCCCTGCGTTACGCCCCGGCCAGCCACATGCCACCAGGCGCCATACGCCTTTTCGGCGAGCAGATCACGCCGGTGATCAGCCCCTGGTTGCTTAAAAGCGGGCCGCGCCTGAAGAAACCTGACGACCTGGCGCAGTTCACCTTGATTGAGGCGGGCGACGCCCATCAGACGCACCTGGAATGGCTGACCTGGCGCCGCTGGCTGGAAGAGCACGCCAGCCCCAAGCTGGAAGCCAAGCGCTGGCTGTACTTCAACTACGCCTACCAGATGGTCCAGGCGACGCTGACGGGCCAGGGCGTGGTGCTGGCGCGGCTGCCACTGATTGCCGAAAGCCTGGCCTCGGGCGATCTGGTGGAGCCGCTGCCGCAAATGCGCATGGAGTCTCCGATGAGTTATTGGCTGATCATCGGCCCGCGCAATGTGGCCCGGCCCGAAGTGCTGGCGTTTTGCGACTGGCTCAAAAGCCAGGCCGCGCTGACGCGCGAGGCGATCGGCGATGTGCCCGACCCCGACACCGTGGATTCCCTGGACTAGAAACAGGGGCCCCACGCTCCCCCACTTCGTGTGGGTCGCTGCCCCCCGAGGGGGTCGCCCGCCTGTGGCCCGGCAAAGCCGGTTCCACGGCTCATGCCGGGCTTAAGAGTTCATTGAGTACAGCGAGCGGGGCCCCATGCAAGCAGGGGCCGCGGGTCCGGCTTCGCCGGCCTCAGGCGCCGCCCCCTTGAGGAGGGAACAGGCTACACGCAGTGAGCCTGGACGGGGGTGTTTCTTATTACACATGCCGTTTCAACAAGCGCCCGGCGCGCGCCTGCACCCTGACGCTGGCCGCATCAGCAGCGCCGGCAACGTAGGCCAGTTCGCCGTTCACAAAGACTTTTTCAATGCCTTCCGACAGCGCGATGGGGTTTTCGTACGTTGCCACGTCGCACACTCGGGCTGGGTCCAGCACCACGACATCGGCGTACCAGCCCGGCTGCAACTGGCCGCGCTGGTGCAGGCGGAAGTTGCGCGCCGACAGGCCGGTCATCTTGTGGATCGCAGTCTCCAGCGAAAGCAGCTGCTGCTCGCGCCAGTAGCGCGCCAGCACCCGCGGGAAAGCACCCCACAGGCGCGGGTGCGGATGCTTGTCATGCGGCAGGCCGTCGGATCCGATCATGGAAAGCGGATGCGCAATGACGCGCCGCACATCATCCTCGTGCATCTGGAAATAGCAGGCACCGCCCGGCTGCAGGCGGCGGCAAACTGTTTTCTGGTCGACGCCCCACTCAGCGGCAATCGACGCCAGGGTGCGACCCATCATTTCCGGGTGCGGGGCCGACCAGCTCACCAGCACGTCAATAATGCCGTCGACCAGGTCTTCGCGCAGCACGGTCGAGCCGGCCACATAGGGATAGACATCCATTGCGATGTCCTGGCGCTGCGCCAGCGTGTCGATCAGCGGCAGTGTCTCCTGCGTGCGGCCCCAGTTGGCCGGGCCGGCGCATTTGTGATGCGAGATCACCAGCGGCACACCTGCCTCGAAGGCGCAGCCGGCGGCCTCGTGCATGGCCTCCAGGATGTCGGCCATCTCCGAGCGCATGTGGGTGGCGTAAATGCCGCCGTACCGCGCGACGACGCGCGCCAGCGCTGTCACCTCGGCGGCCGGTGCCGGCATGGCTTCGGCGTAAAAGAGGCCCGACGACAGTCCGATCGCGCCCTGGGCCATGCATTGCTCCAGCAGGGTGCACATGGCGGCCACTTCGTCGGCGGTGGCTGGCCGGTTGAGGTCGTCCACGCAGGCATAGCGCAGCGTGGTGTGGCCGATCAGCGGCGCTACATTGACGGCCGGCTGCGCTTCGGCTACGGCCTGTGCGTAGGCCTCCACCGAAGGGTATTTAAACGAATTTCCGAGCAGGGTGAGGGCGCCCTGCGGCTCCTTCACCACGAAGGGCGCGACCGACAGGCCGCAGTTGCCGGTGACCACCGTGGTGATGCCCTGCGACAGCTTGGGAAACATGCCGGGCGCGTTCAGCACGATAGCGTCGTCGTGGGTGTGCACGTCGACGAAGCCGGGCGCAATCACCAGGCCGCTGCAGTCGTACACCTGGACATCGGACAGAGACAGGCCATCCGGCAGGCCGCGGCGCAAGTCCGGGCCCATGGCCACAATCCGGTCGCCCGCCAGCAGAAGGTCACCTGGTCGTCCAGCCGCGCTGGTGCCGTCCACCAGCAAGCCGTTTTCCAGCAAGGTGGCGCGCGTCATCGTACTTTTCCCATGGTGAGCTTGGCGCCTTCGTCCCAGTCCAGCCGGGGATGGTGGTGCATGTCCACGCCGCGGGTTTCCAGCGTGCGCTGGATGTTGGCCAGCCGGTTCACGGCCTTGTCGCCCAGGCGCTGTGCCACCAGCACGGTGAGGATCTCGATCACCGTCAGGTGCGCCAGGTAAGCCTCGGGGCCCACCGGCATCACCGGGTCGGGCGCCACTTCCACGCCCAGCACGATGTCGGCCAGCGCCGCGAGCTGCGAGCCGGGCTGCGTCAGCGCGATGATGGTGGCGCCCTGCGAGCGTGCCACGTCCACCGCCTCCAGCAGCGAAGGCATGCCGCCGACGTGGGTGATGGCCATCACCACGCCGCGCGGGCCGATGGTGGCGGCCGAGATCAGCTGCAGGTGCGGGTCCAGGTAGCTGTTGGAGGCCACGCCCATGCGGTACAGCCGCGCCTGCAAGTCGGAAGCCATGAAGTTGGAGGTGACGCCGACGCCGTAGCAGTCCACCCGGGCGCCGTCGACGATGGCGTCGGCCGCCGCCTGCACTGCCTCGACATTGAGCTGAGCCTGCACGCTGTTGATCACCGTGGTGGCGCCGCGCGTCACCTTGGCGATGACCTGTCGGGTGTCGTCATCGATGCGCACGCGCCGGTTCAGTGGCGAGCCGCCCACCGCCAGCTCTTGCGCCAGCGCCAGCTTGAACTCGCGCAGTCCAGGGTAGCCCAGGTCGCGGCAGGTGCGCATGATGGTGGGGACCGAGCTGTTGGCGCGCTGGGCCAGGGTCTCGAAGGTTTCGTCCAGCACGCGCTGCGGGTCTTCCAGGATCAGGGCCAGCACGGTGCGCCGCGCGGCGGGCGCGCGGTCCATGATCTCGGCAATTTTTTCAAGAACGCGTGGGGTCATTTAAAAGCAGGTGACGATGGCGTCACACACGTTGTTTTGTTCGTCCACCACCGGCATCCAGCGCCATTTATCAAAGGTGGTGCAGGGGTGGGAGATGCCCAGCGCGACCAGGTCGCCCACGCGCAGGGCCTGGTGTTCCGGGCCGCTGCCGGCCGGGGTCGCGTGGCGGAGGTAGGCGTGCTGGTCGTTCAGGCCGGCGATTTTCCAGTCGGCCGGCGCCGGCGTCATGGCGGTCTCGCCTGCCCGGCACACGCCCAGGGGCACGGGAAGCTCCAGGTCGTAGGAGATGTCGCGCTTGCCCACCGCGAGAATGGCCAGGCCCGGCTCGGGGCAGGATTGCACCGCCGCCCACACCTGCATCGCCGCGTGCAAGCCATGGCCGCAGCCCATGCGCGCGGCGACTGTATTCATGAAGCGGTGGTAGGTGCCATGGTCGTGCGTCACATAGCAGCCCGAACGCAGCAGGCCCTGCACGGGCCGCGAGAGTTTCATCTTCAGGTGTTCGGCCACCAGATCGAAGATGGCGGAGCCGCCGGCCGTGAGGAGGATTTCATCCGTTTCGAACAACTGCTGCTCGTCGCAGGCTTGGGCGATGTCGCGCACACGTTGCATCAGCGCATTGGCGTAGGCCGTGTCAGCGTCCGACTGGCCGGTGGCGCCCAGACCCTCGTAGCATTCGATGCCGACCAGCCGCGTGGCCGTGCCGCTGCGCAGGCGCTTGGCCAATGCGAGCGCCTGCTCGTGGTTGCGGCAGCCGGTGCGGCCGCCGTCCACGCCGATCTCCAGCAGCACGTCGAAAGGCTCAGCGTGTGCATTCACCGCATGCCAGGCTTCAATGAGTTCTGCCTGCGCCAGGGAATCCACCAGAAAAGCCACGCTCAGCCCGGCATTGGCACGCTTGAGGTCGGCTATGCCCTGCAGGTCCACCGACTGGAACACCTGGTTGGCGATCAGGCAGCGCTTCGCACCGGCCGTCACGCCCGCGCGCAGCTGCGTCACGGTGGCGAAGGTCAGGCCCCAGGCGCCGGCATCGAGCTGGCGCCGGAACAGCTGCGGCGACATGGTGGTCTTGCCGTGCGGAGCCAGGCCCACGCCGTGGCTGCCGGCGAAACCCTGCATCCATTGCAGGTTGCCGGCCAGGGCGTCCCGACGGATCACGGCCAGCGGCAACGGCAGGTCGCCGCGCAGCACGTTCCAGCCCTGGGTGCCGACGGCCGAGCGGCGCAGCGGCGGGCTGTGGTGCGGAAAGCCCTTCCAGGAGGCGTCGAGCAGGGGGTCGAGAATGTCTTGCAGTGTCATGGTGTCGTCAATGATTCGATGTCGTCTCGGATGCAGGCTTTGAGGCGGCCGCCGCCCATGTCGCGCGGCTCCGGCCGCGTCTCGGCACAGGCGTCAATGGCATGCGGGCAGCGTGTGCGAAATACGCAGCCCGAAGGCGGGTTGAGCGGGCTGGGCATGTCGCCTTTCAAGGGCACATGCACCATCTTCAATGCCGGGTCGGGCTTGGGCGAAGCGGCCAGCAGGGCCTGGGTATAGGGATGCAGCGGCCGCGCGAACAGCTGCGCCGTCGGCGCCACTTCCATCACCCGGCCCAGGTACAGCACAACCACCCGGTCGCACAGGTATTCCACCACATCCAGGTCATGCGAGATGAACAGCATGGTCAGCTTCAGGCTATCGCGCAGGTCGCACAGCAGGTTGACCACCTGCGCCTGGATGGACACGTCCAGTGCAGAGAGCGGCTCGTCGGCCACGATGAATTCGGGCTGCACCGAGAGGGCCCGCGCCACGCCGATACGCTGGCGCTGGCCGCCGGAAAACTCGTGCGGGTAACGCGCCGCGTGCTCGGGCGGTAGCCCCACCAGCTGCAACAGCTCGGCGATACGCTGCGCAGTCGCCTCCTTGCCTTTGGCCAGGCCGTGCACCTGCAACGCCTCGCCCAGGATGTCGCGTACCCGCATCTTGGGGTTCAGGCTGGCGTACGGGTCCTGGAAGATCATCTGCAGCTTGCTGCGCAGCGCGCGCATGCGGCCGCTCGATGCTGCGCCCAGGTCCTCGCCGCGGTAGCTCACTGTGCCGCCGGTGCTGTCGACCAGGCGCAGCAGGGCGCGGCCAATGGTGCTCTTGCCCGAGCCCGATTCGCCCACAAGACCCAGTGTCTCGCCGGGATGGATCACGAAGGACACATCGTCCACCGCGCGTACCGGCCGCACGGAGGAACCGAAGAATTTCTGCAGGTTGCGCACCTCGATCAGAGGTGTGACGGCAGGCATCTGTGTGCTCATGCGGCCTCCGGCACCAGGATGCAGCGGGCGCTGCCGCCGGCTTCGTCGTTGCGCAACGCCGGCATGGCGTCGCGGCAGGCCGCGATGGCCTTGTCACAGCGCGGCTCGAAGGCGCAGCCCGGTGGCGGCGCCAGCGGGCTGGAGACCTGGCCGCGGATGGCGTAGAGCCGGCGCTTGCCTCCCGCCGCATGCGGGCCCTCGCCGTCCCCTGCCGGCGCCCGCCCGCGCTGCTGCGCCGGCAGGCAGGCCAGCAGGCCCTGCGTGTAAGGATGCTGTGGCCGTGCGAACAGGTCGTTGACGGGCGCGGCCTCCACGATGCGGCCGGCGTACATCACAGCCACGTCGTCGGCATGGTGGGCCACCACGCCCAGGTTGTGGGTGATGAACAGGATGCTCATGCCGGTCTCAGCCTGCAGCCTGCGCATCAGCGCCAGGATCTGAGCCTGGATGGTCACGTCCAACGCGGTGGTGGGCTCGTCGGCGATCAGCAGCGTCGGGTCGCAGGCCATGGCCAGCGCGATCATCACCCGCTGGCGCATGCCGCCGGAGAGTTGGTGCGGGTATTCATGCAGGCGCTGGGCAGCCGCCGGGATCTCCACCAGTTCCAGCATGCGCAGGGCCTGGGCCAGGGCGGCCGCATGGCCCAGGCCCTTGTGCAGGCGGAGCGTCTCGGCCACCTGCTCGCCCACGGTGAAAACCGGGTTCAGGCTGGTCATCGGCTCCTGGAAGATCATCGCCACCTCGTTGCCGCGGATGGCGCGCATGCGCGGCTCGGGCAGCGTCAACAAGTCCAGTGTCTCGCCGGCGCGGTTGACGAACAGGGCCTGGCCGCTGACCTGTGTCGAAGCGGTTCGCGGTAGCAGGCGCATCAGCGTCAGGCTGGTGACCGATTTGCCCGAGCCCGATTCGCCGACGAGGGCCGTGGTCTTGCCGGCACGGATGTTGAAGCTCACGTCGGCGACGGAGCGGATCAGGCCTTCGTCGGTGTCGAAGAAGGTGGAAAGGTGGCGTACTTCAAGACGGTTCACATCGATTTCCGCAGGCGCGGATCCAGCAGGTCGCGGATGCCGTCGCCCAGCAATTGGAGCGACAGCGCGGTAAGGATGATGGCCAGGCCCGGGAACAACACGATCCACAGCGCCTGGTGGGCGTATTGCTGGCTGCCGGCGACCATGGTGCCCCAGGTCGGGATTTCGGGCGGCACACCCACCCCCAGGAAAGACAGCGCGGCTTCCGCCAGGATGGCATAGGCGAAGATGAAGGAAGCCTGCACCAGGATCGGCGACATCAGGTTGGGCAGCACATGGCGCCAGAGGATGCGCACGGTGGAGACCCCGACGGCGCGCGCCGCTTCCACAAAGAGCAGCTCGCGCACCACCAGCGTCGAGGCGCGCACCACCCGCGCCACGCGAGGCGTGTAGACCAGCACCAGGGCCAGCACCACGTTCAGCATCGAGGGGCCGAGGATACCGACCAGGGCGATGGCCAGCAGGATGTCGGGAAACGACATCATCGCGTCCACCACCCGCATGACGGGCGCGTCAAGCCGTCGAAAGAAGCCTGCGACCAGGCCAAACAAGGTGCCGGCCACCACCGAACCCAGCGCCGTCAGCAGCGCGATGGTCAGGGAATATCGGCCGCCGAAGGCGATGCGGGCAAACAGGTCGCGGCCCAGTTCGTCGGTGCCGAACAGGTGGCTGGAAGAGGGTTGCGCCAGGCGCTGGCTCACGGCGGTCTCGTTTGGATCCAGCCCGCTCAGGGGGCCGGCGAAGAGTGATACCAGTACCACCACAACCAGCGCGATGGCCGCGGCCAGCACGATGCGGCGGCGAAACAGCTTGCGCAAAATAAGAGGAAACTGCATGTCAATACTTCACACGAGGGTCAACGACCGTGTAGAGCAGGTCGATGGCGAAATTGATCACCACGTAGATCACAGCCACCACCAGCAGCGCACCCTGGATCACCGGGTAGTCGCGCCGGATCACCGCGCTCACCACCAGGTTGCCCACGCCGGGTAAGCCGAACACCGTCTCGGTGACCACCGCGCCGCCTATCATCAGCGCCACTGTCAGGCCGAGCACGGTAACGATAGGCACCAGCGCATTGCGCAGCGCATGCTTGAGCACCACCACGTTTTCCGAAAGTCCTTTGGCCCGGGCAGTGCGCACGTAGTCCTCGCCCAGCACATCCAGCATGGAGGCGCGGGTGAAGCGGATGATCAGCGCCGAATTGAGCACGCCCAGCACCGTGGCCGGCAGCACCAGGCAGTGGATGCGGGCCGCCAGCGAGGCGCCCGGCTCGCCATAGCCCGAGACCGGAAACCAGCCCAGCGAGACTGCGAAGATCTGCATCAGCACCAGGCCGAACCAGAAGCTGGGGATGCTGGCGCCCAGCATGGCAAAACCGGTGAAGGCCTGGTCGACGGCCCTGCCGCGATACACGGCCGAGACGATGCCGCAGGGCACGCCGATCAGCGCGGCAATGGCAATCGCCATCAGCGAGAGCAGGGTCGTGGGCTCGGCCCGCTCCCACAGCGCCTGGGTCACCGGGCGCTGCAGAAAGATCGATTCACCCAGGTTGCCGCGCGCCAGCTCGCGGACCCACAGGCCGAACTGCACCGGCAGGGGCTTGTCCAGGCCATAGACCTTCTGCACGCGCGCGATGTCCTCGGCCGTAGCCTGGTCGCCCAGCAGCACGGCGATCGGGTCACCCGGGGCGGCGCGCGTGAGAATAAAAACCAGCACTGCCACGATGGCCATGACCACCAGCATGCCGCCCAGCCGGGACAGGAGGTACCGTGTCATGACATTGCTCTATTCATAAAGGGGGAAATCTCTTTATCCATCCAAGGGCGTCCTGTCAGCAGCACTAAACCCGGTCCGAGACGAAACGAAACAAGCCAGTCAAGTCGCGGAACCGGCTTTGCCGGACCGCAGGCGGGCGGCCCCCATACGTGAGGAAAGGGGCAGCGCGCCGCAGGCTCGCAGTGGGGGAGCGTGGGGGCTCAACTCTTCAGGCTGGTATTCCAGAAGAACGGGTAGGTGTAGGGGGTGTAGCCCTGCAGCGCAGGGGCACGCGCCGACAGGCTGGCGAACTTGCCCACCTGGATGTAAGGCACCTCGTCATAGACCACCTGCTGCACCTTGCCCCACAGCGCGCCGCGCTTGGCAGGGTTCGACTCCTGGTTCAGCGCGGTCAACGCCTCGGCCTTGGCGGGCGAGCTCCACCAGCCCGGCGCGCCGTCGCCCAGTTGCGGCGGCGAAAGCATGGGTTCGGGAAACAGGCCCGAATGGGTGATGTAGATGTCCCACAGCTTGGGGTCGGCGCGGCGCTGCAGCAGCGTTGCCCACTCGACCACGTTGAGCTCGGCCTTGAAGCCGGCACGCTTGAGCTGCTCGGCCATGATCAATGCCATGTTGTAGTGAAAGTCATACTGCCGGCTGGTCAGGATGCGCACCGGCTCGCCCTTGTAGCCGGCCTGCTCGGCCTGGCTCTTGGCCTTCTTGGCATCGCGCTCGTTATAGGCTGCGGTACCGGCGGTGGAATAAAAAGGCGTGCCTTTGGGAAAGTGGTTGCCTTCAGCGATGAAAAAGCGCGTGTCGCCAAAGCCCGCCGCCAGCATCTCGCCCTCACCCAGCGCGGTCTGCACCGCCTTGCGTACAGGCTGCCGTGCCAGCGAGCCTTCCTTGGTATTGAACACCAGGTAAGGAAAGCCGAACGAGGGCGTCATGATGGGCACGACCTTGCCGCCGGCTTTTTCCAGCCGCGGCAGCGCCTCAATCGGCAGCAGATCGGCGTAGTGGAACTGGCCGGCCAGCGCACCCTCCACCCGCGTGTTGGCATTGGGCACCGGTACGAAGCGCAGTTCCTCCACCACGGCCACCCGCTTGCCGCCGTAGCCGCTGGCAGCTTCATTGCGCGCGGTGTAGCCATCGAAGCGGGTGAGCAGCACATACTGGTCGGGCTTGCGCTCCTTGAACTTGTAGGGCCCCGTGCCCACGTATTCGCGCAGCGGTTGGGCCAGCGATTCCTTGGCCATGATGGCCGCCATGCCCGAGGCCATCGCCAGCTGCGAGAGCAGCGGCGCATAGGCGTTCTTCAGGCTGATCTCCACACCGTGCGGGCCCTTGGCCGACAGGTCGGCCACCTGCACCGCCACCGACTTGCCACGCGGCGAGACTTCCATCCAGCGTTTCAGGCTGGCCACCACATCGTCGGCATGAAGCTCGCGCCCGCTGTGCAGCATCACGCCCTTGCGCAGTGCGATGCTGTAGAGCTTGCCGTCCGCCGATATCTTGGGCATCGCCTCGGCCAGCATCGGCACCAGGGCCGCCTTGGCGTCGAAGGTGAACAACGGCTCGTAGACGTGCTGCATGATGATGCAGACCAGGTCGGCCGGGGTCGACTGGATGTCCAGCGTCGGCGGCTCAGCCACCATGGCCAGGTTCAGGGCTGACTTCCCCGTCTGCGCGGCGGCCGGACCGAAGCCGGCGCCGGCCGCACCCAGGGCCAACAGGGAAGACAAGGCAGTGCGGCGGTGCATGCGAATTCCACGGATCATGACAACTCCTGATTGAAGTTAAATTTCAAAAGTGAAGATTAATTGATCTGAAGATGATCATTTTCAGGATAAACCCGAGTATTTGCGCATAATCATGAAAATATATTTCAGAATTTGCCACAAAAGAGACTAGAAAAAGGAGTTCTTCATGCCTCTGGAACATTTCGGAAATCCTCCGCTGGCCTCCGACCGCCAGCCCCGCCCGTTCTCACCCGCTGTGCGCGCCGGTGACTTCATCTATGTCTCCGGCCAGGTGCCGGCCAATGAAAACGGCGAGATCGTGACCGGCGGGATAGAGGTGCAGACCCACCAGGTGATGAAGAACCTGCAGGCGGTGCTGGCCCTGGCCGGTTGCACGCTGGACGACGTCTGCAAGAGCACTGTTTGGCTGCAGGACGCGCGCGACTTCGGCAGTTTCAACCGCATCTACATGGGCTATTTCGGTGATAAGAAGCCAGCCCGTTCGACGACCGAGGCGCGGTTGATGGTGGATGCGCGGGTGGAGATTGATGTTGTGGCTTACAAGCCCAAGGGCTAGGCCCGGTTTGCTCCGGCGGGGCGCCCTCCTCTGAATCCTGCTGGCCGGGGGTTGCCCGGCATGCAACTCACTTTTCTTTGCTTCGCCAAAGAAAAGTAAGCAAAAGAAAGGCGACCCTGGTTCCTGCGTCCCTGCGCTTCGCTACGGGCAGCCTGCGGTGCTCGGTCCAGCCGGGGTCAAAAACAACTCGCTTCGCTCAAACAAGTTTTTGCCCTGATCCGTCTGGCCCTGCGCTCCTCGGCGCATCCACAAGGGGGAGGGAGAGGAATACCGAACACCTGAGGAAACAAGGACACGCCATGGCGTGTCCTTGTTGGTTTTGGTATTGGAGTTGGTATTTGTCTTCGGTCCCCGCTCCCGCCAGCCCCTTCTGTCTGCGCCGAGGAGCACAGGTTCAGGCGGATCAGGGATCGCGATTGTCTGAGCGAAGTGCAACGTAGCGAGTTCGAGCGAGACCCCGCCTGAACCGAGCACCGCAGGTTGCCCCGCAGCGAAGCGCAGGGGTCGCAGACAGCAGGGTCGCCTTTTGGTATTCGCATAACTTCGCTTTGCGAAGTGAGCGAATCCCCACTACGTGACCTTTGGTGACTTTCTTTTGGCGAAGCAAAAGAAAGTTACTTGCCGCCGGGCAACCCCCGGCCAGCAAACCTTAGACGAGCGCGCAAGCCGGAGCAAGAACCGGCCCGATGAAAACCTACCCCGCCAGCTGCTTCCGCATCACCTCATGCCGGTGCCGGTAAGTCCCCAGCACCTCTTTGAACTGCTCCCGCTGCGCACTGATGCCGGGCAGTTTTACCTTGGTTGTCTTGGCACCCAACAGGCCTTTTTCAGTCAAGGTAACCGTGAGGACATCGCCGCCAAAACCGTTTTCATAGCCAAGGTTCTGGATGTCATCCCACGAGAGTTCATCGGGCTTGCCGGGCAGCTGCAGGCCGCTGTATGTCACACCGACAGAGAGAGTGCCCTTGAGCTGAAACAGCACAGGAGGAAAGTAGCGCAGCACCAGCGCCTGCTCCATGTCATTGTCCGGCCCATAGCGGTAAGCGAGGGTACGTTCATGGTCAGCGGCAAAACCCTGCTCGTAGGCCGACCACAGTCGTTGCTCAATCTGCGGCGCGGTCTGTATGTCGTCAGCCCAGTTGCGCGATGGTGGATCAGTCACGATGGCGCCGAAGGCGTCGGGCTTGACCAGGTGACGCACGTTTTTCATGCGATCCAGCATGGCCGGATGCGAATCAAACGGATGAGGCACGCTGGCTGTTCCCATGGCCTTCACGAATTTGGTAGAGGCGGCGTAGGGTGCCAGGCCCGAGGCCACAAACTGCGCAATGCCGAGTTGCTGGCCGTGCTGCCGGTCGTGCTCGAACAGTTCACGCTCGATTTCCGACCGGTAGCTCGCGTAGGCGGTAATCTTGATCAGCGATTCCACAATGGCCTGCGGCGAAACCAGCTTCGCGGCGGCGCGGTCGGCCTTGAATTCGCGCTCGCGGCTGTCACGCATCAGCGCGAACTCAAAGATCACCCGGTACAGGTACATCAGGTGATAGACCGCCACCGTCAGGCCGCCGCCACGCATCAGGCCGAGGTAGTGGTCGTACTGCACAAGCTTGGGCCCAAGCCGGGCGCTGCTGGCGGCATCGCCACCGCGAAAATGCGCGAGCTCATGGCCCAGCACGGCATCGGCCTGGGCGCGATCCAGCAGCCGCAGCAGCGGAAGGCTGACAAACAGCGTGCGGCCGGTGAGCGCCTGGCCGGCCACGGTGAGCGGCGCTTCGGTGACAAAAAAATTGGTGTCGATGCCCGCCACGATCTGTTTGGGCGGTGCGGTCTTCAGGCGTGCGGCCAGGGCGCGGGTGTTGGCCCACAGGCCCGGCGCGTCGCCATCGCTGACCAGTTCCCCGTCAATGGTGTTTGCCATGGCGGGGCGCCGCAGCAGTCCGGCAATGGCAAAGAACACCGCGACAGCCACCACAAAGCCGATCAGCGCGATCAGCTTGATGTAATACACGTGAAAGAAGAATGCCGTCACCCAAAAGGACAGCCAGACAAGCATGGTGCCCTGCACCAGCATTTGCGCCGCGCTGGCCAGGCTCAGCAGGCGCCAGCCGGTCACAAAACTCAGGTATTGGGCCTTCCGGTTCCAGAAAGCCACAGCGCCCAGCAGTAGTTCCACCAGCAAGATGGCCACACCGCCGGCAATCGTCCATTTGGCGATGACATGCGCTGCGTAAAACTGCCAGACTTCGGAGAACGGCTCGCAGAACATGTCCCTGTCCTGCACGAGGTCGGCGTTGGCGTCGGCGCATATACGGGAGACCGGGTTGTCACGGTAAAACTTCTTGGTTTGCGCCTTGCTTTCGGCGGACATGCTCGAGTCCTGGTCGACCTGCCGCTCTATCGACTGGATGATGGTGCGGTCGAGTTGCTGCTGTGCATGCCTGGCAAACAACAGGGTTGAACCCGGAACCAGAAACAGCGTCACCAGCGCGAGGGCCAGAACTTTCAGCAGGTCCTTCCTGATCCTGCTGCTGACCGTATTGCTGTCTTCTCCACTGCCTGCCATGCTCCGCTCCCTGTTTTTTTAGTCATTAACCGCTTTGCTCGAGTGGCTAATATACCGGCCCTTCTCACCCGCGAAGCCGGGAGGCTGTCGGGCGCCTGACGGTCACACCGGCCAGACCACGCCCTTGTCGTTCAGGATGGCATCGAGCGGAATGTCGTGCGGCTCGGGCTCCATGTCGGGCAGCCAGCCCTGGGTATAGCCCAGGCCCACTGTGAAGGGCCGTGGCTGCAGCGTGGCCAGCGTGCGGTCGTAAAAGCCCCCGCCATAGCCCAGCCGATAGCCCCCGGGCCCGTAACCTACGCAGGGCACGAACAGCAGGGTGGGAATAATCACCTCTGTATCTTTTGGTTTCGGAATGCCGTAGGCGTCTTCTTCCATGGGGCAGCCCGGGTACCAGGCATGGAAAGTCAATGTCTTGTGCAGCTTGTTGACCACCGGCAGACCGATCTTGCGCGGCGATCGCGCCGCTATGCTTTCAGTAGCTAGTTGCGCACGTTCCACTTGGTCCAGTGCCGGATTTGATGACGAATCCTGGCTCAAAATGGCATCCTCCTGCCAGCGGTACAGCGCAGGCAGCGGATCGAACTCGCCCTTGATGGGCCAATACGCACCAATCACCTCGTGCGTGGAACCTACCAGCCAGATGCGCATCACACGCTGCAGCAGGTCAGCCCGCACCAGGCGGTCAGGCATGTTCAGTCGCGCTTCCACCAGCGCCTTGCGTGTGCTTAATTTGTCCATAATGTCCCGATGCTATACAAATTTCTTAACGGCCCGGTACGTGCGGCCGCCCTGCCTGCCATTTTTTCCGCAATTGCCTCCCTGACGCTGCTCGTCCCTGCAACCGCCCAAACCACCCTTCCCGCAAGCGCCAGTGCAGCTGACAACGTGATTGTGGAGATGAACAAGGCTTTCAAACGCGGCGATAAGGGCCGGCTGGCACAACTGCTGCCCCAGGCCCGGGGCCATGCGCTCGAACCCTGGGCCGCCTACTGGGAGCTCAAAGCCCGCCTGGGCGAAGCCAGCGCACAAGAGATGCAGGACTTTTTCGGACGCTACGCCGGCACCTACCAGGAAGACCGCCTGCGCAATGACTGGCTGCTGCTGCTGGGCCAGCGCCGCGACTGGGCCGGCTTTGCCGCTGAATACCCTAACTACCGTATGAACGACGACAAGGAGGTGCGTTGCTACGCGCTGCTGGTCGAACACCTCAAAAATCCGGCGGCTGATGCGCGCCTGGCCGACGAGGTGAAGAAGAACTGGTACGCGCAACGCGAGGCAGACGACGGTTGCAACTCGGCCGCCGAGCGGCTGGTCGGCACCAAAAACCTCACACCGCAGGACGCGTGGATCAAGGCCCGCCTGGCCACTGAAGCCAACCGGCCCCGGGCAGCGACAGGCGCCGTGCAGATCGTTGCCCCCGATGCCGTTGGCATGGTCAATGAACTGAACGCCAGCCCCATCAGGTTCCTGGCGGGCAAACACCTCGCGCTCAGCAAGGCGCGGCGCGAAATCGTCACGCTGGCGCTGATCAAGATGGCGATCAGCGACACGGACGGAGCGGCATCCCAGATGGAAAACAAATGGGGCATGCAGCTGAACACGGAAGAGCGCAACTGGGTCTGGGGCGTGATCGGCAGGCAGGCCGCCACACGCCTGGGCGCCACGCCGGCCGGTGACGCACTGCAATACTTTGCCAAGGTCACCAAGGACACCGACCTCACCGACGACATGCTGGGCTGGAAAGTCCGGGCCGCATTGCGCGCGGGCACACAGCCCAACTGGACGCTGGTGCTGGCAGCGGTCAACGCCATGAGCGACGACGCGCGCAAGGACCCCACCTGGAGCTACTGGAAAGCGCGTGCGCTGCTGGCCACCGCGCCGCCCGACGTGGCGCCCAAAGGCCCGATCGTCGTCGCGACCACACCCGGCGTGACGCAAACCATCAGCACCGGCATCACCATTGCGCCGCAGCGGGCCGAGGCCCTGGCCTTGCTGCAGTCCTTTGCATCGGCCCGTGGTTTTTACGAGCAGCTCGCGCTGGAAGAGCTGGACCAGAAGATCACGGTGCCGGCCAGGCCAGCGCCGCTGACGGCCGAGGAAAAAGAAACTGCACGGCTGAACCCGGGCTTGAACCGCGCCGCTTATGCCATCGCCATCGGCCTGCGCCCCGAAGGCACGCGCGAATGGAACTACAGCACCAACCTGCACAAGCGCGGCGGCATGGCTGACCGCGACCTGCTGGCAGCCGCCCAGTTCGCCTGCGACCGGCAGATCTGGGACCGCTGCATCAACACCAGTGAGCGCACCAAAGGCGAGATCGATTTCGAGCAACGCTTCCCGATGCCGTTTCGCGAAACGGTGACCAAACGCAGCCAGTCCATCAACCTGGACCCGGCCTATGTGTATGGCCTGATCCGCCAGGAAAGCCGCTTCATCATGGACGCCCGCTCCGGCGTGGGCGCTTCCGGCCTGATGCAGGTCATGCCGGCGACGGCACGCTGGACCGCCAAAAAAATCGGCCTGGAAGGTTTCACGCAAGAGCAGCTCAATGACCGCGACACCAACATCGCGATCGGCACGGCCTACCTCAAGTTCGCACTGGACGACTTCAACGGCTCCATGCCCATGGCCGCAGCCGCCTACAACGCCGGCCCCGGCCGTCCGCGCACCTGGCGCAACGGCCCGGTGCTGGACGCGGCGATCTGGGCCGAAAGCATTCCTTTCAGCGAGACACGCGACTACGTGAAAAAAGTGCTGTCCAACACCACCAACTACGCGGCCATCCTGACGGGGCGGCCGCAGTCGCTGAAAGCCCGGCTTAGCACCGTGGGGCCGAGGGATGCGGCGCAGCCGGAACCTTATAAAGATTTGCCTTGAAGTCCTTTAGGGTTGGGCGCGAACAGCTATTGAATTGATAGCGGTTTTTAGGCTCGTCATTGACGGCGCGCTCTTTGCTGAGGGTCGCTGGCCGGGGGTTGCCCGGCATGCAAGTAACTTTCTTTTGCGTCGCCAAAAGAAAGTCACCAAAGAAAAGGCGACCCTGGTTCCTGCGTCCCCTGCGCTTCGCTCCGGGGCAACCTGTGGTGCTCGGTCCAGCCGGGGTCAAAAACAACTCGCTTCGCTCAAACAAGTTTTTGCCCTGATCCGTCTGAACCTGCGCTCCTCGGCGCATCCACAAGGGCCAATCGGGAGCAGGGACAAATACAAAAAACCAAATCCAATACCAACCAGGACTCGCCATGGCGAGTCCTGGTTTCTTCTGGTATTCCGGGTTTTGTCTTCGGTTGTTTGGTATTCCTGCCTCCACCCCCTTCTGTCTGCGCCGAGGAGCGCAGGTT
>NZ_JBFUMJ010000006.1:0-201267 GCF_054049435.1 Polaromonas sp. P5_D5 | reverse complement strand
GTGGGTGTGTGGCCCCGGATCGACGGGTACCGCAATGCCTACGAAATACCTCCCAGGTTCTTGCCGGGGCTAAAACCTGATTGCTGCGTAACGCAGCAATTCATGGGTTAACAAGCGGCGCGTCTTTGACGCGCCGCTTTTATTTGGGCAAAAGTTGTCCGATGGAGTCCGACAGTTGATTTCTGAAAACTTCAATGGATGGTGCGCCATGGGAAGGACGATAAATTGACCCCCTGCATCGACGATCAGCCGTGACAAGCGCAAGCAAGACCGGCTACAAGGGTTGTACTGGTTTGCATGAACTGATGTGATCTGATTCAGCAATGCAGGCATGCATAGTGTGGCGTATTCCCGGCACAGTCAGTAGCGGCATTCGGACGCTCAAGAGGGTCCGGTTCATCCGCCTCAAATGACAAAAGTGTCGTGAAATTCACAGAGGGTAGTCAAAAAAGTAAGCTCTCGGCTTTTTGAGCTCGAAAAATCACGGAAAAGACGCCCTTTTGACGTGGCACAAAAACTGCTTTTTACCTGAGCTAGTTTTTTTAACCAAGGAGTTTTTATGAAGCGTTCCATCCAACGGGGTTTTACCCTGATCGAATTGATGATCGTCGTGGCGATTATCGGTATCCTGGCTGCGGTGGCTCTGCCTGCCTATCAGGACTACACCATTCGTGCGAAAGTGTCTGAAGTGATTCTGGCTGCATCACAGTGCCGTACCAGCATCACGGAAACTGTTCAATCTGCTGCCAGTACGGTTCTGCCGATCGCCAATAACTGGGGCTGTGAAAAGAACGCCAGCGGCGCCGGTACGGCTGCAAGCGCGCCTTCGAAATATGTCTGGTCCATCGTAACGGATGCTGTCGGTAAAATCACTGTTCTCACGATGGATGCGACCAATGCGCCTGACCTGAAGGACGCTGCTAATAAAACAGTTCAACTGGTTCCGTTCAAGGATTCCACCGCTACGTTGACGAGCACCGATGTTGGCGCAACCATCTTCAAGTGGGTGTGTGGCCCCGGATCGACGGGTACCGCAATGCCTACGAAATACCTCCCAGGTTCTTGCCGGGGCTAAAACCTGATTGCTGCGTAACGCAGCAATTCATGGGTTAACAAGCGGCGCGTCTTTGACGCGCCGCTTTTATTTGGGCAAAAGTTGTCCGATGGAGTCCGACAGTTGATTTCTGAAACTTCAGTGCGAGTCAGGCTATTTGCATGGTTGTCTGTGTTGGCATTCCTTGCGTATCTGTTGCCGAATCATTACTCTCCCTGGCTCTCTGCGCATCAGGAATCGGCGATGGCGGTGGCTTTTTTGCCTCTGGTTATGTGGGTGGCCTTTTACAGAACAGTGAATGTGCCAATACTGGCGGTGGCCGCTTGGGCCCTGGCAGTAGTTCCATTTTTTCAATTGGGTACGGGGCTGATTGTTTATCGGAGTGATGCCCTGATGGCGTTCCTCTACCTGTCTGGGTTCGGGCTGGTCGTTTTGACGGGTTTTCGCTACGCAAGGTCGAGCGATAAAGATTTAATCGACCTCACCCGCATTACGGCGTTGTGGGTCGCCATTCTGCTGGCTGGAATTGTTTCCATGGGAATTGCATTTCACCAGTGGCTGGACCTTCGGTTGCTGGGACTCTTTTTGATCGAACTCCCCCCGAATGCCCGTGTTTACGCGAATTTGGCGCAACCTAACCATTTCGCAACGCTCCTGCTCCTCAGCCTTACAGGGCTTCTGTTTCTATTCGAAGCCGGGAAAATTCGCCCATCTATAGGTCTGATAGCTGCTTTCCTGCTGGCATTTGGGCTTGTCATGACTGGCTCTCGCTCCGTGTTATTGGCGTGGTGCTGGTTTCTGCTTCTGTTCATAACGCTACGACGACGATGTCAATTGCGCGTCAAGTGGGAGGGCATTGCTGCGGTCGCTTCGTTTTACCTGGTTATCTCTTTGATGTGGTCTTCGATTAACGAATGGCTACTGCTAGGCGATGGAGTGACCAGTGCGGTGGATCGGCTTAACCCCGGCGTAAGAACCATTTACTGGGAGTCCATGCTGAAAGCAATTTCTCTGGCGCCATGGCAGGGGTATGGTTGGGGGCAGATACCTGCGGCGCAACAAGCTACCGCATTGGCCTATCCGCCAACACACACCTTTTTTGAGAGCTCTCACAATCTTTTTCTTGACTTGATATTGTGGAATGGACTACCTATAGGGCTCGCTGTTGTGCTGTTGCTCTCGGGCTGGTTTTTTTTGCAATATCGCAAAGTTCATGACGCCTTGTCTTGGTGTCTTTTGCTCGGTGTGGGTTTTGTGTTCAGTCACGCCATGGTTGAATTGCCCTTGAACTACGCTTACTTTCTGTTTCCTGTCGGCTTTTGGATGGGAGTTTTGAATGCTAACTCCGGTTGGGTCCTGCGTGATTGGCGCCCGTGGGCTGCCAAGCGGATAGTACGTCCGGCATTGATTTCTATCGTTATCGCGACGGCGGTCCTCTTTATTCTTGTTTTAAGGGAATATCCGGCATTTGAAGAGGACTGGCAAAACATGCGCTATGAGGAAGCGCGCATTGGGAACAATGTATCCCCGCCGGCACGGGCGCTATTGTTAAACCAACTGGAGGAATTACTCCGCTTTACGCGAACCCAGGCTAGCCCCGGTATGACAGCAGAGCAGTTGAACTGGATGCGAGAAGTATCAAGGCGATATGCATATTCCTCCGCATTGTTTCGCTATGCTACGGCTGCGGGTTTGAATGGAGATAAAGTGGAAGCAAAACGTGCGCTGCAACTTCTTTGCAGCCTGCATCCGGTTGCAACATGTTCTGAGGCAAGAATGTCGTGGACGGAGCTATCCAAAAGTAAATGGCCACAACTTTCGGATATCCAGTTTCCTGCGATGCCCCCGGAAAAATGAATTTACCATCARCTGTACCAGTTAAAAAAACAACGAGATATGCCAGAGAAGCTGACCTATCCAGTGCAAGTGAACGCGTGCTATAGAGCTAAATCGCCTGTGATGGATTGCGACAGGTGATGGTGACAGGAAAAGGGAAGCTTCTTGCTGGCACATGGAAGGGGCTCGTTACCTTACTCATCACGTTGCCCTGGCTTAATCCAATCGCGGGAGGGCCCTCCCCCAATGTTGTTCCGTTGCTGATGAGTCTCGCCGCTGGTGCTGGCCTGATGTTTCTTCACTCCTTCTTGCCGAATATATATAAGGATAAGGCGACGAGCGAGGCTCCGTTTTGCGGGTACTGGACAGCCCCGGTTTCCCTGGCATGGCTTCTGGCGGGGACGATCAGCAGCATCTTTGCCTTGTTGCAATACTCCGGGCATGCCGATGCCCTCGCCCCCTGGGTGGCCAATGCCGGACTGGGTGAGGCCTTCGCAAACTTGCGCCAGCGCAATCAATTTGCCACCCTTAGCAATATTTCCCTGGCTGCCGTGATTTGGTGGGTGACGAAGGATACGGGGCCCCGTGGCCCCGCTGTGAAGGCCTACAGCTGGCGGTTACTTGCACTTGTCTCGGCTGCGGGAGTACTTGCGTTGGGAAATGCCGCTTCTTCCTCCCGCACGGGAATGGTTCAGCTATTTTTCGTAGCTGGATTGTGGTGGTACTGGGGGGCGATGCGACTACCCCGCGTTCGCCGGCTGCTATGGGTATCAGTGGCTGTGTACGTGTTGGGCATACTCTTCCTCCCATGGATGGCCGGGCTGGATCCCTTGTTGTACGGGGCGGCAGCCCGATTTCTGGCCGGCGATGAACTCTGCGTTAGCCGCTGGACGCTCTGGTCGAACGTGTTGAATCTGATTGCCCAAAAACCGTGGTTTGGCTGGGGATGGGGTGAACTGGATTACGCGCATTACATCACCCTTTACAACGGTCCCCGGTTCTGTCAAATACTCGACAACGCGCACAACTTACCTCTGCAACTGGCTGTTGAGCTAGGGCTTCCCGCGTCGCTATTCGTTTGCGGTGCCTTTGCGTATTGGACAATCCGCCGTGCACCATGGCGCGAAACTAATCCGACACGCCAGCTCGCATGGACCGTGCTTCTAGTGATTCTGCTCCACAGCATGCTCGAATATCCGCTATGGTATGGCCCATTTCAGATGGCTTTCTGTCTTTGCATCGCAATGCTCTGGAGGCGGGAGAATGCGGCCCCGATGGCGGCGAATCTGCCAAAACCTGTATTAGCCCGCCGTGTATCGGTCATAGGCATGCCTTTGCTGGGAGGTGCTCTGGCAATAGCCGTTGTCTATGCTGCGTGGGACTATCGCCGCGTCAGCCAGATCTATCTTCCCGTGGACGAACGATCTGCCGTCTATCGCAGCGACACGCTTGCCAAAATTGAGGGCTCGTGGCTATTCGCCGATCAAGTGCGCTTTGCCCAGATATCTCTCACGCCTCTGACTCCGGCAAACGCCCAATGGACATTTAATACCGCAAGCGCATTGCTGCATTATTCGCCGGAGCCACGAGTTATCGAAAAGCTCATTGAAAGTGCAGTGATGCTCGGCTCTGATGATGTAGCTGTCGAGCATCTGGCGCGTTACAAGGCCGCTTTCCCGACGGAATACGCACAATGGACGCGGCAAAACAGCAAATTTGTACCGGGGCAGGCGCCACCGACGGGAGCGGCGGCCGCCAGATGAGGACGGTACTACAAGGGCTCGTGGACGAAACTGCCTGATTTACCGCCGTGTTTCTCAAGCACATGCACGTCGGTGATGGTCATGCTTCGATCTACGGCCTTGCACATGTCATAGATCGTCAAGAGAGAAATTTGCACCGCAGTCAGTGCTTCCATTTCGACGCCCGTTGGACCAACGGTCTCTACTGTTGCGGAACAGGCGATGCAGGAGACTTTCTCATCCGGGGTGAATTTGATGGTTACCCGTGTCAAAGCCAAAGGATGACATAGCGGTATCAGGTCGCTGGTTCTTTTGGCCGCCATGATCCCGGCGACGCGAGCAATGCCCAGCACATCCCCTTTTTTTGCGCTACCGGCAAGGATGATGGACAGCGTCGCTGAATTCATTACTATACGGCCCTGCGCGATGGCCACACGGTGCGTGGCAGTTTTGCCGGATACATCCACCATATGGGCCTGGCCCTGAGCGTCAAAATGAGTGAGTGTTGGGTCGGACATCTTGCGGCAAGAACCTTTACATGTATCCATCATCATAAGACCATGTTCAAAAATCCAAAGTTTTGGAGGAGCCGGCTTAAGGCTTCCGGTATTCATCTAGGTGTTAGCCTGGCAATAGCCTTGTGCGCGGCTTTGCTGGTTTTTATCATTTGGTATCCCTATCCCTATCGCGAGATATCCGGGGGGCGCGAGCTCTTCCTGTTGGTCATTGTGGTGGATGTGATCATGGGCCCGCTGATGACCCTTGCCGTGTTCAACACCGCCAAGCCGCGTAAGGAGTTGTGTCTGGATTTGTGTGTGATCGGGCTGTTGCAGTTGGCCGCGCTTGCTTACGGTCTCTGGACGGTTGCAGTGGCCCGTCCTGTGCATCTGGTTTTTGAATTCGACCGTTTTCGGGTGGTTCATGCCATTGAAGTTGACCCGGGGCTTCTTTCTCTTGCGCCTGAAGGGCTGCGGCAACTGCCGTTGACCGGGCCGACACTGTTGTCAGTGCGGGAGTTCAAGGACGCCAAGGAAAGTTTCGACGCAACCATGGCGGCGCTGGACGGCGCGCCTCTGGGTGCTCGTCCCGATCTATGGCAAAACTATGAAATGGCCAAGCCCCAGATCCTGAGACAGGCCAAGCCTCTTGCAGAACTCAAAACCCGTTTTCCTGCGGACATTGTTGGTATCGATAACGCATTGGCATCAGCGTTGGCATCGGGTCGCAAGATTAGCGATATTGGCTATATTCCAATGATCGGGCGCAAGACTTTTTGGACTGTCCTCATCGATACCAAAACCGCAGAGGTAATTGCATTTGTACCCATTGACTCCTTCTAGGCGAACTGTGTCCGTGAAGCCGCGTCCGGCCCTGAACCGCCTTGCTCTGGCCTGCATTGTTTTCATGGCTTTGGGCGGTTCCTCGCTGGCTCAGGCGCCCGTCGGTACGACCGGAGGCTCAACGGGTTCATTGCCATCGCTGGGTGAAACTTCCGACCTCGCAGCGGCAGCAGAGCGCCGTATTGGAGACCGCATCGCCGTCAGCATCTACCGCGACCCTGACTACATTGATGATCCGGTGCTCGGCGATTACCTCCAGAGTATCTGGTTGCCGCTGGTAGCCGCCGCAAGGGCCCGGGGCGAGCTCAATGCCGAACTTGAAGAGCGTTTTGCCTGGCAGGTTTTTCTGATCCGGGACCGCAGCATCAATGCCTTTGCATTGCCCGGGGGCTACTTTGGCGTGCACCTGGGCCTGCTGGCCGCGGTGAGCAGTTCCGATGAGGTGGCCGCAGTGATGGGCCATGAACTCAGCCATGTGACCCAGCGGCACATTGCGCGCATGCTGACGCAACAGTCGCGCCAGACCCCCTGGATGATTGCCGCCATGATTCTTGGCGTGCTGGCTGCCGGGAAGAGCAGCAATGCCGGCAGCGCCGCCGTGGTCGGCGGGCAGGCGGTCGCGATGCAGAACCAGCTCAACTTTTCCAGGGACATGGAGCGGGAGGCCGACCGCGTGGGTTTCGGGGTCATGACCGATGCGGGTTTTGAAAGCCGCGGTGTTTCGGCCATGTTCGAAAAGCTGCAGCAGGCCTCGCGCCTGAACGACAACGGCTCCTTTCCCTATTTGAGATCCCATCCGTTGACGACCGAGCGAATTGCCGAAGCGCGGGCGCGCGTGCAACTGTCTTCAACGGACGCGGCAAAACCCTCGCGCGAAAAAGAAACCGAGGCCGGCAGAGCCCGCGTGTTACACGCCATGATGGCATCGCGGGCGCGCATCCTGGCAGCCCCGGGGGTTGATGTTCTGCGCTCCATGGTGGCGGAGGCCCAGCGCCAGACAGGCCCTGTTGCCGCACTGCAACCGCTTCCCACGGCCGACAATGTGCGTGATGCTGGAGTTGTGTATGGTGGCGCTTTTGCGGCGGCCCGGCTGCGCGATTTCACCACGGCGAAAAGCTTGCTGGAACGGTTGAAACCGCTTGCTGTGGGTGCGCCGCATGCCGCCAATGCGGTGGATCTGCTGGCCGTTGAAATTGACTTGATGGCCGGCTTGGTTCCCCCGACAGCGGCATCTGCCGACATTTCCAGGGCGACATCTCGCGCTGAGGTACTGCTGCAGTCCCAGTCGTTGATGGCCGCGAACCGTGCGCAGGACGTTTCGGGCCGGCTACAAAGCTGGGTGACGCTGCATCCCAAGGACGCGATGGCCTGGCAGCTGCTTGCGGTCGCGTACGGCAAGCAAAACAAGCAGGTTCAGGCGATTCGCGCTGATGCGGAAAGCCGCGCCGCCCAGCTGGACTACCCGGCGGCGCTGGACCGCTTCAAGGCGGCGCAGGGCTTGATGCGCAGCAACCCCGGCAACGCAGATTACGTGGAGGGTTCGATCATCGACACACGAACCCGTCAGACCGAACTACTTGTTAAAGAGCAGGCGCTCCAGGACAAAGTCGATCGCTAGCTGCAGCACCGAATAAATCAGTGAGCCTATCAGCGCTGCGGCAAAACCCGTGACGTTCAGACTGCTGATCAGGCTGGCCGCGGCCCAGAACATCAGCGCGTTGATGACAAACAGGAACAAGCCCAGCGTCACCAGCGTGACGGGCAGCGTCAGCAGAACCAGGATCGGGCGCACCACCATGTTGAGCGCACCGAGCACCGCCGCGGCAATCAGCGCGCCGGTGAAGCTGGTCACCACGACCCCGGGGTAGAGATAGGCAACGGCCAGCAAGGCCGCTGCGCTTAAAAGCCATTTGAGGATAAGTTTCATGGGCAAAGAATACCACCGGCCTGCCCGATTCGGCCCCCATCCCCCTGGCAAGCAGAAGCCGCGTGCCCGGGGTTGTACACGGTCTTTTGTGTCCGTGTGCAACCCGATTCAGCGGATCAAGCCGGGGAGGTGGCCCTCCCGACTTCAGCACGAAGTGAAAGCCGTCAGTCGCTTGCGACCAGCAGCCCGGCACCTGCCAGTGCCGTGGCATAACCCAGGATGCCGTGGCTTTCCTGGGCCTGCGTTGCCGTGACCGGTTGCATGTCCTGGCCGAATTTCGGCCGCCGGGCATCCAGCACGCGTGCAACGCCATACTGCTTGATGAGGCCCTCGGTCTGGGTGATCAGGGTGGCCTGCGCCAGCTGGGTCAACACGGTGTTGCCTTCTTTTTGAAGAAGAGGCGTCAACTGTGCGAACACCTTTTCGGCCCACTTGCCGCGCCAGCTTTCCCGCGCACTGTGTGTTACCCATTTGCTGACGCGGTGCGTCACGCGGGGTGCGCAGCCGACCACGATCCAGCGAGTAGGGCTGTGGGCCTCGCCGGCCGGCAGCATGGGTTGCAGCATCTGCAGGGCATATGCGGCATCGTCAATGTACACAATGATGTTGTCCATAAAGTTCTCCTTGAGTTGTCGTCGTTTTAGAAGCTTGCTGGCTGAAAGAGGGGCATACGCCCCCCACGGGTTGCTGGTTTCAATGTGGAATCAGGTCGGCATCCTGCGCGGACCGTGAGCGTCGTGTGGCCCACCACCCTGCGCCCAGCACGCCTGCCACCGCAAGGGCGTAGGTTGCCCACTGCGCTGCAAGGTGCAGGGTTTCAGCCGAAGGCATGGTGCCCGGGCCGCCGTAGATCGGGTCGAGCAGCTGCTCGCTCACAATCATCTTCGCGGCGGTAAAGGCCAGAACGGCGGCGCCGATATTGATGATGATGGGGAAACGCTCCACCAGCTTGAGCACCATGGTGCTGCCAAACACCACGATCGGGATGCTGACCAGCAGGCCGATGACCACCAGGTCAAACGAGCCGTGCGCAGCACCGGCCACGCCCAGCACGTTGTCGATGCCCATCAGGGCGTCGGCCACCACGATGGTTTTCATGGCGCCCCAGAAGGTGTGGGCAACCGGGCCGTCGTGCTCCTTGTCGCCCTGGTCGGCCAGCAGCTTGTAGGCAATCCACAGCAGCCCCAGGCCGCCCACCAGCATCAGGCCGGGAATTTTCAGCAACCACACTACGCCAACCGTCATGGCAGAGCGGACCACAATGGCGCCGACCGTACCCCAGACGATGGCTTTTTTCTGCAGGTGGGATGGCAGGTTGCGCGCGGCCAGTGCGATCACGATGGCGTTGTCGCCGGCGAGCACCAGGTCAATGAGGATGATCGCCAGCAGGGCGGACCACCAGGGGGTAGTAAATAGTTCCACGTCACACTCCATGTCAAGTTTCGACTTGGAAATCCGCGCGACGGCGCACGACGGATTCCCGGCTTCGTGAAACCGGAACGGGTGTGATGGGTGGCTGGGGTCGGCGCCAATGGACGCCGCAGATACCTCGATCAAACCTGTTCAGGTTTCAATCGAAGGTCTGGCTCGACATGCAGTGTCGCTGCATGCCCAACAAGCCGGAAGTGTCAACTTCGTAATGACGACTTGTTGTTAGCGATTTTGCTGTGGTGTCTGTTTTCGTATATTGCAGCAAAACGAGGGAGTTACTCCCCTTCGTCTGGGTATTTGACAATAAAAAAAGATTTTTTGCAACCCGGTCTTTGCCGCGCAGCGGCGCGATGCGGGGACATGCCCCAATTTCCCCCATAGGCGGCTGGCCCGCCCGTCTGGCCGATAATGAATGGCCCGGCGCTGCCTCTTTGCTTCCTCGCCTTTCTTCGCCTCCTTGCGCTCGCTCCATCCGCTCAGCGGCAGCCCCTTAGACCCACCGTTCCATGCCCGGCATCCACATCACCGATATTGAAGCCGCCATCAATTACTGGCGTGACAAAAAACCTTCGCCCGACGGGGTGACGCTGGCGCCCGAGTTGCGTGCGCTCGCCGAGGTCTACGCGCTCCTGGTTTTTTACCATGAGGACGAGGCCGACGAAAAAAGCTTTCCGCCCAAGGCACTGGCGGCGTGGCGGACCTGGTATGACACAACCGCCGACACGCCCTGCATTGCCATTTGTTCAACCAGCCAGGGAGATGCCCTGTGCAAGGGTTGCGGCCGCACGTTTGACGAAGTACAGCACTGGCCCGAGATGACGCCCGCCGAGAAACGCGGTACCTGGCGGCGCATCACGCAGGAAGCAACTGCCTGGCGGTTTGGCCGCTACGCTGACCGCGCCCTTGAAAACAAGGACAAGGACGCACAGAAAGATGCCACCGCGGAGGCGCCGGCAGTCGCGCCAAAAAATTAAGACTTTTTGGCTCCTGGCCCATACACAGCAAGCGCAAGCAGCTATGAATTTGATAGTGATCCCGCTACACTGACGGCATGCTCCGACTGACGCGCGCCCCTAATATCGCCATCGCCGCGCTGTGGGTCGACGTGTTGCAGCAGGCCGGTATTGCCGCCAGCGTGCAGCGCTATTTTTTGGGCAGCGTCGCCGGGGAGCTTCCACCCGACCAATGCCAGCCCGAAGTCTGGCTCACCCACCACGAAGAAGAACCCCGCGCGCGCGAGTTGCTCGACCACCTGCAAAATATGCCGCAGCGGCGCTGGCTGTGCGTCTGCGGTGAAGTCGTTGAAGGTGGCTTTGAGCAGTGCTGGAATTGTGGATTAGCCCCCACGGTGGGGTAAGCACCCCCACGCTCCCCCACTTCGTGTGGGTCGCTGCCCCCGGAGGGGGCCGCCCGCCTGTGGCCCGGCAAAGCCGAACAATGGGCGCACCCCTATCGGGCTCACTGCGTGTAGCCCTTTTCCCCTTGCAGGGGACGGCGCCTGCGGCCCGGCAAAGCCGGTTCCGCGGCCCCTGCTTGCTCGAAGAGTTCTGGGGGCACAACCAGAGGTGCCGCGGGACTGGCTTTGCCAGACCGCAGGCGCCGCCCCCTTGCAAGGGGGGAACAGGCTACACGCAGTGAGCCTGGACGGGGGTTAGACCCTCTTGGCCAGTTCGGCAGCCATGCCGACATAGCTGCCGGGCGTCATCTTCAGCAGGCGTTCCTTCTCCGCTGCAGGAATTTCCAGCGAACGGATCAACGCGTGCAGGTCTTCGGCCTTCACGGTTTTGCCGCGCGTGACTTCCTTCAACTTCTCGTAAGCGCCCTGCACGCCGTAACGGCGCATCACCGTCTGGATCGGTTCGGCCAGCACTTCCCAGGAGGCGTTCAGGTCGTCGCCCAGCGCTTCGCGGTTGAGTTCGAGCTTGTTCAGCCCCACACCCATTGAGTTGTAGGCCAGCACGGCGTAGCCCAGCGCCACGCCCATGTTGCGCAGCACGGTCGAGTCGGTCAGGTCGCGCTGCCAGCGGGAAATCGGCAGCTTTTCGCTCAGGTGGCGCAGCAACGCGTTGGCCAGGCCCAGGTTGCCCTCGGCGTTTTCGAAGTCAATCGGGTTGACCTTGTGCGGCATGGTCGAGGAACCGATCTCGCCGTCTTTCAGGCGCTGCTTGAAGTAGCCCACGCTCACGTAGCCCCAGATGTCGCGGGCCAGGTCGATCAGGATGGTGTTGGTGCGGGCTACCGCGTCAAACAGCTCGGCCATGTAGTCGTGCGGCTCGATCTGGATGCTGTAGGGCTGGAAGGTCAGGCCCAGGCCCAGTGGTTCCGGCGTTTCGATCACGTTGCGGCTGAAGGCCTCCCAGTCGAAGTCGGGCCAGGCCGAGAGATGCGCGTTGTAGTTGCCCACCGCGCCGTTCATCTTGGCCATCAGCTTGATGCCGGCGATCTTGTCACGCGCATTGGCCAGGCGCACCACCACGTTGGCGATTTCCTTGCCGACCGTGGTCGGGCTGGCCGTCTGGCCGTGCGTGCGGCTCAGCATGGGTTCTTCGGCATAGATGTGGGCCATTTCGCGCAGCTGCGCAATGACCTTGTCCAGCGCCGGCAACACCACCAGGTCGCGGCTGCTTTTAAGCTGCAGCGCGTGGCTGGTGTTGTTGATGTCTTCGCTGGTGCAGGCAAAGTGCACAAATTCGCTGGCGCCCTGCAGCTCCGGCCGGGCTTCGAATTTCGACTTGATCCAGTACTCGACGGCTTTCACGTCATGGTTGGTGGTTTTTTCGATTTCCTTGATGGCCGACGCATCGGCCTCCGAGAAGTTTTTGACCAGACCCAGCAAATAAGTGCGGGCGCCCGGGCTCAGCGGCTTGAATTCGGCGAATTTGGCATCGGAAAGCGCGATGAACCACGCCACTTCGACCTGAACGCGGCGGTGCATATAGCCCTGTTCGGACATCAGGGGACGTAACTGGTTCAGTTTGTTCGCATAGCGGCCGTCCAGCGGGGACAGGGCGTTGATCGTGGAAAAGGGGGGGGAAGAGCTCATGGCCCAATTGTAGGCCGGGTGCCTGCCGCGCCAGCCGTGCCGGGAGCCGCTGCCGCGAGCCCGAAAAGATGTGCATATTTGCGAATCTTCTTGCCCGGCGCGTTACACCCCCGTCAGCCCGGCTGCCGGCTTACTCGATAGAATGCTCTTCCCCCGGACCACGATCTCACACCATCATGAAACTCATCGGATCCGCTACCAGCCCCTATGTGCGCAAAGTGCGCATAGTGATGGCCGAGAAAAAGCTCGACTACCAGTTTGTCCTGGAAGATGTCTGGGCAGCCAACACCACCATCCAGGCCTCCAACCCGCTCGGCAAGGTGCCCTGCCTGGTCATGGAAGGCGGCGAAGCCGTATTTGATTCCCGCGTGATCGTCGAATACCTCGACACCCTGTCACCTGTCGGCAAGCTCATCCCCAGCCAGGGCCGCGAGCGCGCTGAAGTCAAAACCTGGGAAGCCCTGGCCGACGGCCTGATCGACGCCGCCATCCTGGCGCGCCTCGAAGCCACCTGGGCCGGCCGCAGCGTCAAGCAACGCAGCGACGCCTGGATCGACCGCCAGATGGGCAAGATCGAAGCCACCCTCAAGGCCATGAGCACCGGCCTGGGCGACAAGTCGTTCTGCAGCGGCATTCACTTCAGCCTGTCCGACGTCGCGGTCGGCTGCGCGCTCGGCTACCTCGACCTGCGGTTTGCGCAAATCAACTGGCGTGAGATGTATCCGAACCTGACCAAGCTGCAGGACAAGCTGATGCAACGGCCCAGCTTTGCGGAAAGCATTCCGCCGGGCTGATGCGGTGCTGAATGGTGGAGGCGACAACATTTCTCGCTGACGCCAAATCACCAAATCGCATACAAACTCCAGACGCCGCCGGATATTGCTATGTATTTAATAGCTGCTTGCGCCCATCTTTATTGGGCTCTGGCTACTATTGGCGTTTGAAAGCAGTTCAAAAACAGGCTCAAGGCCTCTTTCAACGCCTCTTTGGGCGGTCCTTTTCAGGTGTTTTGAGGTCGAGACAGCCTGATTTCAGGCATCAAAATGGCTCCTGACCCAATCAGAACAAGCGCAAGCAGCTATCAAAATAATAGCTCTTGCGGGGGCTTCACGGGTTTCACGCTCATCACGGTGAAAGTCCACCAGGCCATCGGCGGTGAACTTCAGGCGGGCGCAACGCATGCGTTGGCCCTGGCCCGGCAAGGGGGCCGGAATATAAAAATGCTGCGAAGCGCCCCGGCGCGAACGAGGGAGGGAGGGAGGAGGAGGAGCGCCCCGGGATTGCAGCTGAACCTGGACGGCTCAGAAGGCTTCGCAACAATGAAACTGTTCTCTTGCCAGCGCTACCGGTGAAGGCAAATCGCGCTTGCAGAAGTATGAGAGCACAAGTGCGGGGTAGTTCCCGCAAATAAAAGATCCCTCAGGTAAATTTTTGTTAACGGGCCGCGGGCTTGATGGCCAGCTGTTTTTCGATTTCTTTGACCAGCGCGCCGCCGGCCGGGTCAGCCATGGAGTTGAAGCTGGTGACGCCGACACCATCGCGTGCAATGACGTATTTGTAAAAATTCCAGCGCGGTGTGGTGCCTGTTGTGGCCGCCAGCTTCTGGAACAGGGGGTTGGCGTCCTTCCCGGTCACGCTGGTCTTGGTGAACATGGGGAACTTCACGCCGAAGGTGTTTTCGCAGAAGTCCGCGATCTCCTTGTTGCTGCCCGTTTCCTGCGAAAAATCATTGGACGGAAAACCCAGCACCACCAGGCCCTGGTCTTTATATTTGGCATAGAGCGCTTCAAGCCCCTGGTACTGCGGGGTAAAGCCGCAAAAGCTGGCGGTGTTGACCACGACCACCACTTTTCCACTGTATTGACAAAGCGTCTGGGGCTTTTCATCCTGCAGCCGAAAAAACGTCTGCAGCAGCAGCGCGGGGCAGGTTGCCGGTGCGGAGCCGGCGGGCGCTACGGCAGGTGCCGGTGGCGCTGCCAGCGCGCCGCGGGAGGCCAGCAGCGCAGGGGCAGCCAGCATGATCAGCAAAAGGAACTGGGCCGCCTGACGAGGGGCGCAAAAAGAGGCAGTGGCAGTCATTGGCTAAACTCGCGGGCTGGTGATCGGGCCGATTCAGGTTTATTTGGCGCTGTCATACATGTTTCACAACATGCCCTGACGATACGCCCGTATCGCGGTGAATGGATTCAGCGGGAATTCAGCCCCGGACTATCCGGGGTCTGCATGGCTTTATTTGGCACAATGCAGTCCGAAAAAGAGCACTTGTGTGGTCCAACACGCCGGAATGGGGTCCGAATTACCCTGATTTGCCGGTAAATAGCGCATAAGTCGCCCGTTGTCACATTAGCCGCCTAAAATCGTTACAAGTACCCAGGATGCTCCCGCAGGACATCCGAGGCAGATATATCTGCATATCCCTTGCGAAGGAGTTCTCATGCTTTATCCCGAACTGTTCAAACAACTTGAATCCGTCCGCTGGGACATGGACAAGGACATTCCATGGGCAAGTTTTGACGCGTCCAAGCTGACCGACGAGCAGGCCCAGACCATCAAGATGAATGCCATCACGGAATGGTCTGCGCTGCCCGCCACGGAAATGTTCCTGCGCGACAACAAGGACGACAGCGATTTCTCGGCCTTCATGTCCATCTGGTTCTTTGAAGAGCAAAAACACTCGCTGGTGTTGATGGAATACCTCAAGCGCTTCCGCCCGGACCTCGCTCCCACGGAAAAAGAATTGCACGAAGTGCGTTTCGAGTTCGAACCCGCACCCGCGCTGGAAACGCTGATGCTGCATTTCTGCGGCGAGATCCGCCTGAACCACTGGTACCGCCGCGCCAGCGAATGGCATACCGAACCCGTCATCAAGCAGATCTATACCCAGCTGAGCCAGGACGAAGCCCGCCATGGTGGCGCTTACCTGCGCTACATGAAGCGCGCCATCAACAACTTCGGCAATGAAGCCAAGTCCGCCTTCACCAAGGTGGGCGTGCTGATGGCCAGCGCACGGCGTACCGCCCAGGCGCTGCACCCGACCAACCTGCATGTGAACAAAAGCCTTTTTCCGCGCGACACCATCCAGAGCCGCCTGCCCAACCCCGAGTGGCTGGAGCACTGGCTCGACACGCAGATCAAGTTTGACGCGGTGTGGGAGGGCAAGGTGGTCGAACGCATCCTGCACAACCTGAGCCTGCTGCTGAACCAGAGCTTCAAGACCGTGCAGGAACTGAACCGCTACCGCAAGGAAGTCGCCAAGGAACTGGCGGAGTCCATCGCCGCCAAGCCGGCACCTGCCGGCGCCTGATGCACGACGTCCGCTGGCCGGGTGCCTCGGGCGGCAGAAGCCGGGTGGTGGTCCAGGCCTTCCGTTAAAGTGGCGGGATGCCCAGCGAGCCCCCTACCCCCTCCTCTACCCACTTCCTGCAAAAAATAGTCCCCCGCGAAGAAGCGCGGCAGCGGCTTGCTTCAATGCCGCATCCCGTTGTCTTTACCAATGGGGTGTTTGATGTCTTGCACCGCGGGCATGTCACCTACCTGGCCGACGCACGCGCGCTGGGCGCAAGCCTGGTGGTGGCGCTGAACACCGATGCCTCGGCGCGGCGGCTGGGCAAGGGCCCTGACCGGCCGCTCAACAACGAACACGACCGCGCCGCCATGATGGCTGCGCTGGAGTCGGTGAGCCTGGTCACCTGGTTTGACGAAGACACGCCGCTTGAACTGATCCGTGAGCTCCAGCCGGATCTGCTGGTGAAGGGCGGAGACTACGACATGGACAAACTGGCAGAGACCGCGGTGGTCAAGGCGTATGGCGGCAGCGCCCGGGCGATCCCGTTTGTGGATGGCTATTCGACGACGGCCCTGGTGAAAAAAATCCGCGCCACGCGCTGATCCGCTGATATCAGCCGGTATCTGGGAGAGCCCGGCCGGCTCTTCTTCGGAGGGTGATGATCGCCCTCAGGCGGACTTCGCCACCAGCACGGCGTTGGAGCCGCCAAAGGCAAACGAGTTGGACATCACCGCGCGCAGGCCGTTCGCATCGCGCGCTTCCAGCGGTATGTAGTCCAGGTCACAACGCGGATCGGGGTTCACCAGGAATGCTGTTGGCGGCAGCTGCCCCGCGCGCAGTGCCATCACACTCGCAATGAATTCCATGGCGCCCGCAGCGCCCATGGCGTGGCCGTGCACCCCTTTGCTGGAGCTGATGGGCAGGCGCCCGGCCAGGTCCTTGAAGGCCAGCTTGATGGCGCTGGTTTCGATGACATCACCGACATCGGTGGCGGTTCCGTGGGCATTGAGGTAACCGATGTCGGCGGCCTGCAGTCCCGCGTCTTTCAGCGCCAGCGTCATGGCGAGTGATTGCCCCTGGGCGTCGGGCTGCGTCAGGTGATGGGCGTCGGTGGTGGATGCGTAGCCGCAAAGTTCGGCCAGGATATTGGCGCCGCGCCGTTTGGCGCTTTCCCATTCTTCCAGGACCAGCATGGCGGCGCCTTCGGCCAGCACCAGACCGGAGCGGTCAACCGAAAATGGACGGCACGAGGTTTCGGCGCCTTCGGCATGGGGCTTGGCCAGCGTGTGCATGGCTTGCCAGGCCTTGATGGTGCCGCGGTTCAGCAATGCCTCGGAACCTCCGGCCAGCATGGCGTCGGCATAACCGTGGCGGATCTGCCGGAAAGCTTCGCCAATGGAGGTGGCCGACGATGCGCAGGCATTGGAAACTGTGCTGCTGGGGCCCTTCAACCCGAACTCCATGGACACATGGGCGGCAATGGCGTTGTGCATGGCCAGCACGACCGTCATGGGGCGCAGCCGCGCCACTTTTTGCTCCAGCAATGCCGTGTAAGCCACATCCGTCGATCCTGCGCCGCCGCTGCCTGTGCCCAGCGAGACGCCGAAACGCTCGGGTGCGAAGCCGCCCTCAGGGCCCCATCCAGCCTGCGCCATGGCTTCGCGGCCAGCCACCACTGCGAGCTGGCTGACCCGGTCCATGGTCAGGAGACGGGCGCGAGGGAAATGCTGGTCCGGGTCGAACTGGACGGCGCCGGCCAGCACGCTTTCGCTGCCGGTGGGAAAGCCAATGTCAATGCCCCGGATGCCGGAGCGGGCGGAAAGCAGGGACCCGAAGAATGCGGGAGTGCCGGTTCCAACGGCGGAAACAACGCCAAGACCCGTGATGGCTACGCGACGCATGGGCGGTCTGGCGGGCCCGGCAGGGCTCAGGCGGCAGGCTTGCCTGATGGCAGCAGGGGCTCAATCAGCTGGACCATTTCGGCGAGGGTGCGCGGCGGGCTGGCCTGGTCCGGAATCTGGATGCCAAACTGGTCTTCAATCTGGAACAGAAATTCGATGACGGCGAGGGAGTCAAGACCCAGGCTCTCCAGCGTGGCATCCGGCAGCAGTTTTTCTTCGCTGATGCCAAATGTCTCGGCAAAAAGATTAATCAAATCAGAATTCATCACGAACCAGTAAATATGTAATGCGAACCGCCATTGTCCCACCATCGATATGACGGCCGGCCTCTTCGGGCCTGTAGGGGCATTTTACAAAAGCAGCCGCGTTGTTTTCGTACCTCAGGGCGTGTACATCTGCCTGACGGCGTCCGACAGGCTGAAGGTCCCCAACAATTCACCCAGATAACTAATGGGCGCAGGCGCGACAGCTGCCGCGCCAATTTCCGCCCGCAGGCGCGCATTGCTGAACACCGCATCTGCCGTAAGGAAAGGCAAATACGGCTGCAATGCTTCAAACATCCAGCGTTGGCGGGCAAACTTCGGCGTGGGCACGAAATCCCTGCCGCGCATCACCATCTTGCCGATGCCGGGCATGCTGGCTTTCAATTCTTCGGCCAGCGCTGCGAAGGTCATGGAGTCTTCGCCCGTGGACACGTGGTAGCAATCGTGCCGGAGCTCGTCCTTGAGCAGCATTTCGGCAAAGGCGCCCGCGATGAAATCCACCGGCGCGAAATCGAGTTTGCCCAGGGAATCCAGCGGCACATCACCGAGTTCGGCCATGACCGGGATGGACCACAACATGTTGCGGGCCAGTTTGGCGTCGTCAATCCCGCGCGACAGCACAATGCCCGGGCGCAAACTTACAAAAGGATGGCCTTTGCCGCGCAGCAGTGTTTCGGCATCGCGTTTGGAGCGGATGTAGTCGTTGGCATAGCCGGCAAACGGCATGTCTTCGGTAATGACGCCGCGCGGCTCGGTGGTCACTGCCGCCGTCCCGACAAAAAAACCGCGTTGTGAGGGCCGCAGGTCTTTCAGGATGCCGGAAAAATGCTCGGCGGCCCTGAGATTGATGGGATAAACCCCGGCACCGGGCTTGAACGAGGTACTGGCCGCCGAATGCAGGATGACATCGGCCGATTGGAGAACTGCCGCGCTGAGGCCAAAACCGGGCTCGACCACATCGCCGGCCTCGGCAGACACCATGTCGGCAAATTCGGGCTTCCAGAGGATGCTCTTTTTCAGGCGATCCAGCAGACGGTCACGGGCCTGGTTCGAATCGGCAGCGCGCACCACAGCAGTGCTGTAAACGCCGCGCGCAGCCAAAAGAAGCATTAATTCGCCGCCAATCAGGCCTGTTGCGCCCGAAAGCAGTACGCGTTTTGACATGTTAAGAAATGTAAAGCTGAACCTGCAAGTATAAGCGAGGGGTATTGGACGGTCAGCCCTAATTCACTCGGACGGACCTGTCCAAATCAGCAAAATTACACGTCTGATCCGCCTTTTACAAAGCGGTACGCGGCTGTATGTGCATTACTTTGCAGCTTATGGGGCGCCTGATTCAGCGGCGGGCTGGCCGTTTTCAGGCTTTTCACTGCCGTGGCCGCGCAATCTTGCCGCCATGCGCTTGATCAGCCGCTCCAGGTCGTCGATATAGGTAAACACGGCAGGCACCACCAGCAGGCTGAGCACGGTGGAGGTGATCAGGCCGCCGATCACCGCGATCGACATCGGTGAGCGAAAGCTGGAGTCGGCCGCGCCGAAGCCCAGGGCAATCGGCATCATGCCCGCCCCCATGGCCAGCGTGGTCATGATGATGGGCCGCGCCCGCTTGTGGCAGGCGTCCAGCAGGGCGTCCCAGCGCGACAGGTTGTGGTCGCGCCGCGCGACGATGGCGTATTCCACCAGCAGGATGGAATTCTTGGTCGCGATCCCCATCAGCATGATCAGCCCGATCAGCGAGGGCATGGAAAAACTCTTCTGCGCGATCAGCAGGCCGACAAAGGCGCCGCCCAGGGAAAGGGGTAGAGCGGCAAGAATGGTCACCGGGTGCAGGAAATCCTTGAACAGCAGCACCAGCACGATGTAAATGCAGAGCACGCCTGTCAGCATGGCCAGGCCGAAGCTGGCAAACAGCTCGCCCATGACCTCGGCATCGCCGACCTCCACCACCTTGACGCCGGCCGGCAGGTTCTTGACGGACGGCAGCAGTTTCACGGCTTCGGTGATGTCCCCCAGCGCCCGGCCCGACAGCTCGATCTCGAACTTGACATTTCGGGAACGGTCGTAGCGGTCAATCACGGCCGGGCCGGCTGTGATTTCCAGGCTCGCCACCTGACCCAGCATGACGGGCCCGACACCCGGCTTGACGCTTGGAACCGCGAGGCGCTCCAGCACGCTGAGGTCCTTGCGTGCTGCTTCGTCCAGCTTGACGACGATAGGCACCTGTCGCTGCGAAAGGTTGAGCTTGGGAAGCGACTCTTCGTAGTCGCCTACCGTGGCGATGCGCAGGGTTTCACCCATGGCTGAACTGGTGACACCCAGGTCTGCTGCCCGGGCGAAATCCGGCTTGATGGCAATCTCGGGGCGCACCAGGCTGGCGCTGGACGAGATATTGCCCAGGCCGGGAATGGTTCGCAGGTCTTTTTCAATCGCGAGCGCCGCAGTTTGCAGGGCATTGGAGTCTTCGGCGGTCAGCATGAGGATGTAGGCCTCTCCCGAGCCGCCCAGCCCCACCTTGCTGCGCACGCCCGGAAGGGTTTCCAGCGCTGTCCGCATCTTGCTTTCAATGCCCTGCTTGCGCGGCCGTTCGCTGCGCTCGTCCAGCAGCACCGTGAGCGTGGCTTTGCGGGTTTCTGCCGCCCCCTGCATGGCAAACGGGTCTGTACCAGCTGAGCCGCCACCGATGGTGGTGTACACGCTCTTGACGTGCTTTACCTTGCTGATCAGCAGGCGCGCATGTTCAGCCGAGGCCTTGGTCTGCGCCAGCGAAGCGCCCGGGGGAAGCTCGAGATAAACCTGGGTTTGCGAATTGTCATCGGGCGGGATGAAGCCGGTCGGCAGCAACGGGATCAGCATGACCGAACCGAAGAAAAAGACCGTAGCCGCCGCCATGGTCACTACCCGGTGTTTCATGCACCAGGCCGCTGCGCGCATATAGGTGTTCATCCACTTTGGGTCGGAATGGGCTCCTACCATGGGCTTGAGGATGTAGGCTGCCATCATGGGGGTCAGCACGCGTGCCACCACCAGTGAGGCAAACACCGCCAGCGAGGCCGTCCAGCCGAACTGCTTGAAGAATTTTCCCGCTACGCCGCTCATGAAGGCGGTGGGCAGGAACACGGCGATCAGCGTGAACGTGGTGGCCACCACGGCCAGGCCGATTTCGTCGGCCGCCTCCATGGCGGCTTCGTACGGCGACTTGCCCATGCGCAGGTGCCGCACGATGTTTTCGACCTCCACAATGGCATCGTCGACCAGGATACCGATCACCAGCGACAGCGCGAGCAGGGTGATGACGTTGATCGAAAAGCCGAGCAGGTGCATGCCGATGAAAGCCGGGATCACCGACAGCGGCAACGCAACGGCTGACACAAAGGTGGCGCGCCAGTCCCGCAGGAACAGCCACACCACCAGCACCGCCAGAATGCCGCCTTCGTACAGCAGGTGCATGGAGCCGTCATATTCCTCCTGCACTGGCGTGACGAAATTGAAGGCTTCGTGGACTTCCACTTCAGGGTACTGCTGCTTCAGTTCGGCCAGCGCCGCCTGCACGGCCGCGCCGACCGCCACTTCGCTTTCGCCCCGGCTGCGGGACACCTCAAAGCCAACGACAGGCTTGCCGTCGAGCAGCGCGGCGGCGCGCGGTTCGGCGGTCGTGTCGCTCACGGTGGCGACCTCGCTGAGGCGGATACGCCGTCCGTCGCTGAGCGCCAGCTCAAGCTGGGCCAGCTCCTGCGCGGACTTGACCGTCGCCAGCGTGCGCATGGGTTGTTCGCTGCCGCCCAGGTCGGCGCGCCCACCTGCGCTTTCGGTTTGCACCTGCCGCAACTGGCGGGAAATGTCGGAAGCTGTCGCGCCCAGGGCCTGCAGCTTGGAGGGATCCAGCGCGATGCGGACTTCGCGTGAGACGCCGCCCACGCGGTTCACCGCACCGACGCCGCGCACCGCCAGCAGCTTGCGCGAGATGTCGTTGTCGACAAACCACGACAGCGCCTCCTCGTCCATGCGCGGTGAGCGGATGGTGAAAGCCAGCACCGGCTGGCTGGCCAGGTCCATCTTGCTGACCACCGGATCGCGCACGTCGCCGGGCAATTCGCTGCGCACTTTCGACACGGCCGCGCGCACATCGTCCACGGCTTCCTGTACCGGCTTTTCCAGCCGGAATTCGGCGGTCACGGTCACGCCGCCGTCCTGCACCTTGGTGTAGATGTGCTTGAGGCCCTGCACGGTGGCAATGGAATTTTCAAGCTTGCGGGCCACTTCCGTCTCGAGCTGGGCGGGGGCGGCGCCCGGCAGCGATGCCGCAACCGTCACGGTCGGCAGGTCGATGTCGGGAAAGTTCTGCACCTTCATCGCCTTGAACGACAGCATGCCGGCGAATGTCAGCAGCACAAACAGCATGACGGCGGGTATCGGGTTCTTGATTGACCAGGAGGAGACGTTCATCGAGTCGCTCCTTATTTGATAGCTGCTTGCGCACGACTGGCGGGCGCTACGGCTGGATTTACCGTAATTCCAGGGGTGGCGTCGCTGACCCGGACCAGGTCGCCGTCATTGAGGAACCCCGCCCCGCTGACGATCACCCGTGTATCGGCAGTGAGACCGGAGGTAATTTCGACCCGGTCGCCGGCGAGCCGGCCGGTCTGCACCTTGAGCTGGCTGATGCGGTTGTCCGGGTTGAGGCGAAAGACATAGTTGAACCCGTCGCGCACGACCAGCGCAGGTTGCGGGATGGTCAGCGCGGAGGTGCTGCCCAGATCGAATTCGCCGCGGGCAAACATGCCGGCCTTGGCCGGAGAGGCCATGCCTGCCGAAACCGGAAGGTCCACATAGACCAGCGCCGCGCGGGTCTGCGGGTCCACGCTCGGAGCGATCATGCGCACCCGGCCCTTGAGTTCGGCGCCGCTGGCCGCCACCACGCTGGCAACCGTGCCGGCCTTGATCCTGCCCAGCTCAGCCGAGGTGACTTCCGCGCGCCATTCGAGGCGGCCGCCCCGGATCAGGCGGAACAGCTCGGTGCCTGCCGGCACCACCGAGCCTACCGTTGCGGTGCGTGCGGAGATCACGCCGTTGTCGGGCGCCAGCACCTGCGTGTTTTTACCGCGTACCTGCTGCACCTCAAGGAGTGCCCTGGCTGCCTCGACACGTGCCTTGGCGGTTTGCTCGGCGGTGTTGTACTGGTTGATCTGCTGCTCGCTTAAAGCGCCCGAACTCGCCAGCGTGCGCGCACGCGCGGCGTTGTCCGCCGCATCGGCCGCGTTGGCCTGGGCCTCGATCAGGCTGGCTCTGGCTTGGGCCGTGTCCGCCTGCACGCTGTCGCCCGAGAACACCGCCAGCACTTGCCCGGCCTTGACCTGGTCGCCCACATTGGCCTGCACCTGCACCAGCCGCAAGCCGTTCGATTCGGAGCCGATCACGGCCTCCTGCCAGGCGGTGATATTGCCGTTGGCGCTGAGTTTCACCGGCAAGGTCACTTGAGACGGCAGCGCGGTGGCGACAGTCAGTGCCGGCTTTGCGGTGACTGCCTTGTCTTCTTTTGCGTTGGCCTTCAGAAGGAAAAAAGCTGCGGCCCCGGCAACGAGCACGGCACCGGCGATCACAGCGAGAGCGACGGGTTTTAGTTTGAAGTTTGGCATGGTGTTCAAAGGATCTGTCAATAGGTGTGGCAGGGTCGGCAAACCGCGCCTCAGGGGGCAGTGAGGGCAGCAGGGGTGAAAGGTGCCGGCACATCGGAGACCAGCGGCGGCACAGGGGGTTCGGCGGTGGTCCAGCCGCCGCCGAGCGCCCGGTACAGCGCAACCCAGGCGCTGCGCCGGTCACGTTGCAGCGTGACCAGGGCGCTTTGTGCGGCCAGCAGGGTGCGACGGGCGTCTTCAAGTTCGACCAGGCTCGCCAGCCCGCTCTTGTAACGGGCTTCGGTGCCGACGAATGACGCGCGGTAGCCTTGTGTGGCGACCAATGCATCCTGGCTGCGCTCGGCCGTGCTTTGCAGATTGACCAGCGCTTCCTCGACTTCCCGCACGGCCTTTCGCACGCTGCCGCGGTATTGGGCGGCGGCGTCCTCGTAGCGCGCCTTGGCGGCTTCTACATTGGCCTCACTGGCGCCGCCGTCAAAGATCGGGATGGTCAGCTGCAGTGGCCCGACGGTCCAGGTGTCAAAGCGTTGCGTGGTGCTGGCCGTGTATGACTTGTTGGCCGCAACCGAGCCGCTCAGGTTGAGCCTTGGAAAGCGCTGCGCGCGTGCACTGCCGACTTCCAGGTGGGCGGCGTCCACTTCGCGTGCCGCATTGAAGATATCGGGCCGCTGGGCCAGCACTTCCGCCGGCACGCTGATGACAGGCGCTACCGATTCCAGTGTCAGGTCGACCGGTGTGCTGGCCAGTTTTTGCCGCAGTGCGGGTTCATCGATGGCAGTCAGGGCCACCAGTGCCTTGACATCCAGGTCGCACAGTGCGCGCTGCTGGATGGCGTTGCTGTTGCCTTCGGCCGCGCTGGCCCTGGCCAATGCCGCGGTGGCGGGCGCCTGAAAACCTGCCTTGGTGCTGAGTTCCGCCAAACGCGCAGTTTCACCCCGGGATGTGGCATCGGAGCGCGCTACCTCGAGCAGCTTTTCGCAAGCGCGCAGGCTGTAGTACTGGGTGGCGACCTCGGCGGCGACCGATACGCGTGCCGAATGCCACAGCGCCTGGGAGCCTTCCAGCCGCTGCTGATCGGCATCCCGGCTCGCGGCGTACTGACCGAAGAGATCGATTTCCCAGGAGGTCTGCAAACCCGCCTGGGCGGTTGTGGAAATAGGTGGCGCTGCACGGTTCACGGGCGCCGAGCGTCCGCGGCTGACGCTGGCGGTGCCATCGAGTGTGGGCAGCATGGCCGCGCCCGAGGCCACGCGTGAAGCCCGCGCCTGTTCGATGTTGGAGCGCGCGGTGGAAACAGTCGGACTGACCGATTCCGCCGCCATGATCAGTTCCACCAGCAAGGGATCATTTTGCTGCTGCCACCATTGCGACAGCCCTTTCAGGCTGCCGCCGTGGGGCAATGCGGCTGTGGTGCCCGCCGCCGGCAAGGGTGTTTGCCAATGCGCGGGAATCGAGACAGAAGGTGGCGTGTGCGGATTGTCGGAAGCGCAGCCGCCCAGCAACAGCGCGCATGCGCCGAACAGCGGCGCCGCTGTCAGCAAGCGCAAGCGTTCGCGTCCGGAGTCAGTTTTTTTCATGGTGTGCTGTTTTCAATCGCGGCGTGGCGGCCACGGGGTAATCGGAAAGGTGATTTCGGCGTGCCATTTCGACGCCCACCATGGCTTCGGCATACGCCACCAGGCTGACAGCCCACTGCTCCAGGGCTTCAGGTGTTCCGAACAGCTGGGGCCGGATCGCTTCCACGACCTCGCGGCTGAGGAACATCTGAAGTGCCAGACCGGTGATGGAAAACGCCAGCCTGTGCACCTCGTCGTCGGCTTTTGTGACGTCTAAATGGCGGCACAGCACAATAACCAGCGCGGTATGCGCCGGCTTGATGCCCTGGTCGATTTCTTCGGCCCACAGGCCTGTGGGTTCCAGCATCTCGCGAAAGTGGAGCTTCATGCACAACTGCACCAGTTCACCCTGGCGCAAAGGTTCGAGGAAGCTCGAAAAAAAGCCTTCAAGGGACTGCCGCAAGGTGAAATGGGGCTGGTTGTACAGCGCAATGTCATCGCGCGCGCTGCCCATCGGTTCGGTGAAAACGGCCCGGTACAAGCCGGCCTTGTCGCCAAAGTAATAGCTGATCGCCGCCACGTTGGCCCCTGCAGCATGGGCGATATCGCGAATCGAGGTTTTGGCAAATCCTTTTTCGGAAAACAGCCTGAGTGCCGCGAGCAACAGGTGCGCCCTGGCGTGCGCGCCGTCGGAGCGCTGTTTTCGGCTTTCGCCTTCAGGCTTGGCTGAGCGCGAAGGTGTTTGAGAGGGCAGGTCGGGTGTCATGTGCCCGGATTAGAGCACATTAATCAAACAGTCGATTGAATTAAATCAATTGTTTGATTTGAAGGTGGCGACCCACAGTTGCTGGATCGCGCCGCGCTCTGCCTCAAGCGCAGGCGGGTTGACCTGGGTGGGTTCTTCGTTGAGGCGTGCGCGGTGCTGCACACGCCGCAGTTCGCGGTAGGCGCTTGCCGCCCGCTGGCCGACGCCGGTCGGCAGCAGGCCGGCCGTTTCTGCGCGTTGCAGGAGCGAGATGTTGCCGACGTTGTCCCTCAGTTCCGGGTGCCGGGCTGATTGGGAAAGCACCAGGAACTGCACGGCGAACTCAGCGTCCACCATGCCGCCCGCACTGTGCTTGACGTCAAATTTTTCAGCCTTGAGCGGAGGCGGGCCTGAGACGGATCCGCCTGTGGGGCTTGGCGTTGCGTGGAGGCTTTTGACCGGATGGGCGTCGCGAACCTTTTCGCGCATGGCCACAATTTCGTTGCGCAGCGCAACGATGTCGCGCGGGGCGGTGATAACGGTCTGCCGGACTTCGTCAAACCGCAGGCGCAGCGACTCGTCACCCAACACGAAGCGCGCACGTGTCATGGCCTGGTGTTCCCAGGTCCAGGCGGTATTGCTGCCGCGCTGCTGCTGGTAGCGGGTATAGGCCTCAAAACTGGTGACCAGCAAGCCTGAATTGCCGTTGGGGCGCAAAGCGGTATCGATTTCAAACAGGTCGCCTTCGCCGGTCTTGATGGTCAACCAGTTGATCAGCTTGCGCACAAATGCCGCATAGACTTCGGGGGCCCGCTCGTCGTCGTCCTCATAGACGAACACGATGTCGAGATCGCTGCCGTAACCCAGTTCTTTGCCGCCCAGCTTGCCGTAGGCAATGATGGCGAACTGCGGTGTTTCACGGTGCCGGTTCTTCAGGCGCTGCCAGCACCAGTCGGTGGTGATGCTCAGCACCGCTTCGGCGAGAGCCGTCAGATCATCGGCCACCTGCTCGACGGTGAGTACATCTTCCAGGTCGCGCGCCAGGGTGCGGAACACTTCCGCATGGTGGGCGCGGCGCAGCAGGTTCAGGCAGGTTTCCTCGTCGTCCTCGCCGGTGCTCCTGAGTGCGGCCAGGCGCTGTTGCAGGTCACGCGCGAAGGCTGTGCCGTCAAAGCGTTCCCTGAGCAGCTCGTCGCTGGCCAGTTCATCAATGACGCCGGGGTGCTGCAGCAGGTAGCGTGCGGGCCATTTGGCGGCCCCCAGCAGGCGCAGCAGGCGCTCATGCACCGCAGGCCGTTCCAGCAGCAGCGCCAGGTAGCTCTCCCGCCTCAGGAGCGGCTCTATCCAGTCGATGATGCGCACCGCCGCTTCCTCGGTGACCGTGCCTTCCGCCAGCCAGGCGGCGGTGCGCTGCACCAGCCGCGCCAGGCGGGCGCGGGAATCTTCGCGCAAGGCCAGCACCCGCGGATGCTGGCGCCACAGCGCCAGGCGCGCGCGAAACTGTTCCGGCCATTGTTCCGACAATTGCTCCAGCAAGTCTTCGAGCTGCTGCGGCGCTGCCTTGGCCGTTTTTCCGCAGCCTTTGCAGTCGGGCTTGCCGCCCAGCAATTTGTCGAATTCCCCGGCCACCAGCTCCCGGTGGGTGTCCAGTTCGCTGAGGAAAAGGCAGCAATTGCTGTAGCCCAGCGTTTCTGCGATCCACGCCAGGTCGTCATCACGCGTGGGCAGGACATGGGTCTGCTGGTCATCGAGGTACTGGATGCGATGCTCCACGCGGCGAAGAAAATCATAGGCCCGTGCCAGCGCATCGGCGGTTTCCTGCAGCATCAGGCCCGCGCGCGCCACACGCTGCAAGGCGTCGACCGTGGGGCGGGTGCGCAGCTCGGGAAACTGCCCGCCGCGCACCACCTGGAGCAATTGCACGGTGAATTCAATTTCGCGAATGCCGCCGCGCGACATCTTCACGTCGTTGGCCCGCTCCGGGTGGCCGGCGCAGCGCTTGGCGGCATGCTCGCGGATTTGCCGGTGCAAGGTGCGCAGCGCATCGAAGACGTTGTAGTCAAGGTAGCGCCTGAAGACGAAGGGCAGCACGGAGCCGCGCAGGGCCTGCGCCGAGCCGTCCTGCACGCATTCAAGCGGCGCCACCACCCGGCTCTTGAGCCAGGCAAAGCGTTCCCATTCACGACCCTGTGCCTGGAAATACTCCTCAAGCGCGCTCAGCGAAATGGCCGCCGGTCCGGAGCTTCCGTTGGGCCGGAGCGCCAGGTCCACCCGAAACACAAAACCATGCTCCGTGGCATCACCAATCAGGCTGAAGACGGCTTTGACCTGGTGCGCGAAGTACTCGTGGTTGGATATCTGCCCGCGGCCATCGCTGCGCCCCCGGGTTTCGCCGTCGTGGTCGTAGACATAAATGAGGTCGATGTCGCTGGAAACGTTGAGTTCGCGCGCACCCAGCTTGCCCATGCCCACGACCCACATGCGCGCACGCTCCCCGTCGGGGCCTTGCGGTGCGCCATGGAGCCCGTCAAGTTCAGCGCCCGACTCGCGCATGGCGACATCCAGGGCCAGCTCGGCCAGCTCGGTCATGGCGCAGGTCACCACGGCAAGTGGGGCCTGGCTTTCGAGGGCGCCGTCACAGTCGAGCACCACCAGCCTTTCCATGACCAGCTGGCGAAGCACCCGAAGCGCCGCGCCTGTCGCCATGCCCTGCGCCAGCAGCGCGTCCAGCGCGACCTGCATGGCGGCGCGCACGGGGGCGCCCGCAGGCAGGAGGAAGAGTTGATCGGCGTAGCGGCGGCGGATGCGCTGAACGAACCGTGAATAGTCCGACGCGGCTGGCCCGGCGGCGAATAAGGTATCAGGGCAGGCGGTTTGGGCGACGGTCATCACACTACTTCACAAAACTTCATGGTTCACTGCCGGGCGAACGCTGGCCCCGGCGGTCATAATTCTCATGTCAATGGAGCCAACGATCCCCAGCCTGCCTACCCCGCCGCCGCAACGACTGCGATGGCTTGCTCTTACCCTGCGCGTGTTGCTGTGGCTTGTTGCCACGGCCTGGGTGCTCTTTGGCCTGACCTGGTTCGTGCTGCATGGCTGGATTGTGCCGCGAATCGGGGAGTTTCGTCCGCGCCTGGAAATAGAGGCCAGCAAGGCTTTGGGGGTGCCTGTTCGCATTGGCGGAATCACCGCACATTCCCAGGGGATGATTCCTTCGTTCGAGTTGCGCGACGTGACCCTGCTCGACGCCCAAGGGCGCGAGGCCCTGCGGCTGCCGGTGATTCTCGGCGCCCTGTCCGCCTCTTCGATCTGGGGGTTGGGCTTTGAGCAGCTTTACATCGACAAGCCCGAGCTGGACATACGCCGAACCGCTGACGGGAAGATCTATGTCGGCGGCCTCGATGTTTCGCAGGACCGGGCGGCCGGCGAGAGCGCCGCTGCCGACTGGTTCTTCTCGCAGACCGAGTTTGTCATGCGAGGCGGCACCGTGCGCTGGACAGATGAAATGAATCCGGCCCCCCCCCTGGCGTTGACGCAGGTTGACTGGGTGATGCGCAATACGCGGCGGCGCCACCTCATGCGCCTGGATGCCACACCCCCTGCAGAATGGGGTGACCGCTTCACTGTCAGGGGCATATTCCGCCAATCGCTGCTATCAAGCAGCGCCGGTGATTTTGATGCCTGGACAGGCCAGCTATTTGCCGGGTTCGACCGGGTGGATGCGTCCCGCATCAGGCCGTACCTCAATCTGGACGCACTGGGCATTGAGCTGACCCGCGGGAATGGCGCGCTCCGCGCATGGGCAGATATTTCCCAGGGCCGGGTGACCGGCGGCACGGCCGATGTGGCACTGCAGGATGTAGATGCTCGCCTGGGTGCCAAGCTGCAGCCTTTGGCCTTTGATTTTGTCGCCGGGCGTGTGGGCGGCGGCCAGCGTACCAATGGGTTTGATTTCAATACCGAAGGCCTGCGCTTTCGCACCCGCGATGGCCTGCAGTGGCCGGGCGGCAATGTGGCGCTGGTGCATACGGGGGACGAGGCCGGCGTTGCGCAGCACACTGAACTCAAGGCAGACAAGCTCGATCTTGCAGCGCTCGCGCAGATTGCCAATCGCCTGCCGCTCGATGCTCCCGTCCATGGGCTGATCACTTCTTTTGCCCCGAAGGGACTGGTCGAAAGCGTAGAGGCCCGCTGGCAGGGACCGCTGGATGCCCCCACCACCTATGCCGCAAAGGGACGCGTTGCCGGGCTGAGTATTGCTGCCCTGCCCGCGCCGCCCAGTCCGGCGTCAGCGCATCCCAAGCCCGGCAGGCCGGGAATCAGCGGCGCCACCATTGACTTTGACCTGACGCAAGCGGGTGGACGGGCCGGCGTCAAGATACTCAACGGCTCGCTCGACCTGCCGGGGGTGTTTGAGGATTCGCTGGTGCCGTTTGACCAGCTTTCCGCCGAGACGCAATGGAAGTTTGCGGGCCGGAAAATCGAAGCGCAGCTGAACAACCTGCGATTTGCCAATGCCGACGCGCAGGGAGAAGCGCAAGCCGCATGGCATACCGACGACGTGGTTTCCAGCAAGCCGCATGCTGCAGATGCAGCAGACCCCAGATTCCCGGGTGTGCTGGATCTGCAGGGCGTTTTGAGCCGCGGTGATGGCGAGCGGGTACACCGTTACTTGCCGCTGGTATTGCCGGACCGGGTGCGCCACTATGTGCGTGACGCGGTCGTGCAAGGCCAGGTCAGCGACGTGAAGTTCAAGGTCAAGGGGCCGCTGGCGCAATTGCCTTTCACCAACCCGGCGCAAGGGGACTTCCGGGTGACCGCCAAGGTGCGGAATGGGCACTATGCCTATGTGCCCAAATCCATACAGCCAGCCGGAGCGGCGGGGTGGCCGGCCTTGACTGAACTCAACGGCGAACTGGTGTTTAACCATGCGGCACTTGAGGTCAACGACGTCACCGGCAAGGTCAATGGCCTGCCGGGTTTGCAGCTGGTCAAGGGTAATGCACGTATCCCTGACCTGACCCATGACACCACTGTCGAGGTGAACACACACCTCAAGGGGCCGCTTGCTGATGCGCTGGGGTTCGTTAACCAGTCCCCGGTTGCCGGCATGACCAATCATGTGCTGGCCAAGGCGGTTGCGGCCGGAACGGGCGAATACCGGTTCCGGCTGGACTTGCCTATCCACTCGATCGATAAATCCCGGGTGGAAGGAACCGTCACTCTGCCCGGCAATGACCTGCAATTTGGCCTGGATACCCCTGCGCTGACAAAACTCAAGGGCGTTGTGACCGTGAGCGAACGCGGTTTCACCGTGACAGGCGCCCAGGCACGGCTGCTTGGCGGCGACATCCGTTTTGACGGTGGCACGCGGGTGCAGGCGCGATCGCCCGGCAATGCAGAGCCGGAAAGCCTGGTGGCATTCAAGGCGCAAGGCGTTGTCACCGCTGAAGGATTGCGCCAGGCCAGGGAGCTCGGCGCGCTTTCGCGCATGGCCCAAAATGCCACGGGCAGCACGGCCTACACCGCCTCGTTGGGTTTTCGCCGTGGCGTGCCTGAGCTGGTTGTCGCCAGCAGCCTGCAAGGCATGGCGCTCAACCTGCCCGCGCCCCTGAGCAAGACCGCAGAAACGGCATTGCCGCTGCGGTTTGAGAATTCGCTTTTGCCGACCTCCATGGGGCCAGGGCAAAAACTGGAGGACCAGCTGTCGGTAACCATTGGCCGTGTGGCGTCCATCATGTATGTGCGCGACGTCAGCGGCAGTGAGCCTCGTGTGATACGGGGCGGAATCGGCGTCGGGCTGGAGCCGGGTGAGACAGTGCCCGTGCAGGAAGCCGGTGTGGCGGCCAATATCAACCTGGCCCACGTGGACCTCGATGCCTGGCAAAAAATACTGGCAGATTCTTCTTCCGGCAGCGCGCTCCAGACACCTCCACCGGTGGCTGCCACTGCGGCGACCAACCGGGCCGCTGCGAACGCGTCCCTGACTTATCTGCCGACCTCCATGGCCATTCGCGCAAAGGAGCTGGTGATTGAAGGGCGCAAGCTGAACAACGTGGTGGTGGGAGGTTCCCGTGAAGGCCTGACATGGCGTGCAAATATCGACGCGTCGGAGCTCAATGGATATGTCGAATTCCGGCAGCCTGGCGGCATAGGCGCGGGGCGGGTCTATGCGCGGCTTTCCCGTTTGAGTCTGGCCCCAGGTACGGCCAGTGACGTGGAAGCGATCCTGAACGAGCAGCCCGCCAGCATCCCTGCCCTGGACATCGTGGTGGAAGACCTGGAACTGCGCGGCAAAAAACTGGGGCGGGTCGAGATCGACGCCGTCAACCGCGGAGCGTCTGCCGCGGCCCGCGAGGGCGTGCGCGAATGGCGCCTGAACAAGTTCAATGTGATCCTTCCCGAGGCGGTGCTGACGGCAACGGGCAACTGGGTGGCGATCAATGCCCAGAGCGTTGCGGCAAATGCGCCGCGTGCCGCGCGCGCGGTTGCCGAGCGCCGCCGCACCGTGATGAATTTCAAGCTGGACATCGCCGACTCGGGTGAGCTGCTCAAGCGCTTTGGCATGGGTGAGGTCATTCGCCGCGGCAAGGGCAAACTGGAGGGGCAGGTCGCGTGGATGGGGTCACCTCTCAGCCTGGACTATCCCAGCATGAGCGGACAGTTCAATGTCAATGTGGAGTCGGGGCAGTTTGTCAAGGCTGACCCGGGCATCACAAAACTGCTGGGCGTGCTGAGCCTGCAGTCTTTGCCCAGGCGGCTGACCCTGGATTTCCGGGACGTTTTTTCCGAAGGCTTTGCCTTTGACTTTGTCCGCGGCGACATCAATATCAACCAGGGCGTTGCCTATACCAACAACCTGCAGATGAAGGGCGTGAATGCGGCCGTGCTGATGGAAGGCAGTGCCGATATTGCCAAGGAGACGCAGAACATCAAGGCGGTCGTGGTGCCGGAAATCAATGCCGGTACGGCTTCCCTGATTGCCACAGTCATCAATCCGGCCATCGGCCTGGGCAGCTTCCTTGCCCAGATGTTCCTGCGCCGGCCTTTGATGCAGGCGGCGACCCAGGAATTCCACATTGAAGGAACCTGGTCTGACCCGAAAATCATCAAGGTGGATCGCAAGGCACAGGCTGCAGCAGAGCCTGTTCAGGAGGTTCGTTAACCATGAAGATAGCTGCCATCCAGATGGTCTCAGGTACGCGCGTGCAGGACAACCTTGCCGCAGCCCGCAGCCTGCTTGAGCAGGCTGCGGCGCAGGGCGCCGAACTGGCCGTGCTGCCGGAGTATTTCTGCATCATGGGCTTCAAGGACACCGACAAGCTGAAAGTCCAGGAGAGCGCCGGGACGGGCTTGATACAGGACTTCCTGGGCCGGTCGGCGCGTGAGCTCGGCTTGTGGATCGTGGGCGGCACGCTGCCCATGGCCACGTCTGATCCGGCGCGCGCGCGCAACTGTTCGCTGGCCTATGCGCCGACGGGCCAATGCATCGCGCGGTACGACAAGATCCATCTTTTTCGCTTTGCGCAGGGAAAGGAAGACTATGACGAGACGCGTGTGCTGGAGCCTGGCGCGCAGCCCGTCCGGTTTGATCTGGCTTCCCGCGATGGCCATGTCTACGCTGTCGGCATGAGCATTTGTTATGACCTGCGTTTCCCGGAGCTTTACCGCGCGCTGAAGGCCGATGTGCTGCTGGTGCCCAGCGCGTTTACCTACACTACCGGGCAGGCGCATTGGGAAGTGCTGCTGCGTGCACGCGCCATTGAAAACCAGGCCTATGTCATTGCGGCGGCGCAGGGCGGCACGCATGAAAACGGCCGCCGTACCTGGGGCCACAGCATGCTGGTGGATCCCTGGGGTGAGGTGATGGCTCAGCAGGCTGAAGGCGCAGGCGTTGTTCTGGGTGAAATCTCCAGCACTCACACGGAAGGTGTGCGAAGCCGTTTGCCTGCATTGAACCATCGTTTCCTATGAGGCCGGCCGCGTGAGGCTTCCGTTTGCAAACGGCGTCAGCCGCGCCAGCAAGCGCTGGTCCTTGTGGGCGCTGCTGGTGGCGCTGCTGGTGGCGCTGCTGGGCATTCTGGTGTGGCTGGCGGGACGTTATGAGTCCAGCATGGTGCAAAGCCGGCTGGAGCATGACGCAGCGGAAGCCGTAACAGACATCCGCTCGGGACTGACGCGCAATATCCAGACCTTGCAGGCGCTGCAGTCCAGCGACCGCACGCCGGAGCCGTGGCATTCATCCGCCGCCGAGCTGCTTCGCGAGCGCCGTGAAATCATGCGGCTTGAATGGCGCAACGAAGCGCTCGATGTGCTCGGGTTTGTGGAGACGCCCTATCGCACCTCGGTGTTCGAGCGGCTCGGGCGGGGCAGTTTGCAAACCGACGTGGGCCTGACCTGCACCACGGCCCGGCGCCTGAGCGGTGCGGCTTACTCCATCAGTTATTTCATGCCGCAGCGCGATGGCCTGGGCCTGGAAGTGCTCGACATGTGCCTGCCCGTCGTGGTGGCGGGGCGACTCACGGGGTATAGCGTGGTCACCTATTCGCTGCAGGACATTCTGGGGGAACTGGTTGGCCGCCAGCTCGCCCGGGGCATCGGTCTGTCTTTTACCGAAGCGGACGGGACGCGCCTGGCCCTGCAAGGCGTGCCTTCGCGCGGCAGCCGTATCTATATTGCGCAACAGCTGCTGGACCTGCCCGGCAATACGCTGGTGGTCAGGATGGAAAGCCGGCTGGGCACGCCGGCCCTTTTCCCCAATGTGCTCACCGCGCTGGTCACGGCCATGTCACTGGCGCTGCTTGCCGTGCTGTACCTCCTCGCCAGGGATATGCGCCGCAGGCTGAAAGTCGAGCATGACCTCGGCGAGGCCCTGGCTTTTCGCAAGGCCATGGAGGACTCCGTGCTGACCGGCCTGCGCGCGCGCGACCTGCAAGGGCGCATCACTTACGTGAACCCGGCGTTTTGCAAGATGGTTGGCGTGGACGCCAAGGACCTGCTCAACCAGAGCTTTCCCTCACCCTACTGGCCACCCGAACTGGCCGGCGTGTACCAGCAGCGCCAGGAAATCCGGCTGGCAGGTAACAGCCTGCCCAGGGAGGGCCACGAGTCGGTGTTCATGCGGCGCGATGGCACGCGGTTCCCGGTGCTGATCATGGAGGCCCCGCTGATCAATGCCGTGGGCAAGCACACCGGCTGGATGAGCGCGATTCTGGACGTCAGTGAACAGCGCCGGGTGGAAGAGCTTTCCCGTGCCAGCCAGGACCGCCTGCAGGCCACCGCACGGCTGGCGATGGTTGGCGAGATGGCCTCGCTGCTCAGCCACGAACTCAACCAGCCGCTGGCCGCCATTTCAAGCTACGCCACCGGCTCACTCAACCTGCTGCAGGATGGCATGGACCATGACAAGCCGCTGGCAGCGAACGCCAGCTCAGCGGTGGCGCCGTTGTCGGAAGATTTGCAGCTGGCCATGCGCCGCATTGCAGAGCAGGCCGAACGCGCGGGAAAGGTCATCAAGAGCGTGCATGACTTCGTGAGGCGCCGCGATCAGGTGCGCGAAGCCGTGCAGCCTCGCGCCCTGCTGGACGCCATCATGCCGCTGGTGACCCTTCAGGCACGCAAGCTCGGCGTGCGCGTGGTGATCGAGGTCGACGAGACCTGCACGCCCGTGCTGTGTGACCGCACCATGGTTGAGCAAGTGCTTCTCAACCTCTCGCGCAACGGCATGCAGGCCATGCAGGCTGTGACCCATGAAGGCGGGGCGGCGGAGGCGGCCCCGCGGGAGAAAGTGCTGACGCTGCGTATCCGTCCAGCCGCATCGAACGCGCAGAGCCGCTGGGTGGAATTTTCGGTGACGGATTGCGGTGAAGGCATTCCCAGTGAAGTGGCCGAGCAGCTCTTCACGCCATTTTTCACCACCAAGGAAGAGGGCATGGGGCTGGGCCTGAGCCTGTGCCGCACGGTGATTGAGCAGCACGGCGGCTTCCTGGGGTTTGAGCCCGGCCAGCCGCGGGGTACGATTTTCAGTTTCACCTTGCCGGCGGCCCTGCCGCATGATGCAGGTGCGGATACAGCCTGAAGGACACAGCATGGAACCCATTCAAAATGCCACGGTATATATCGTCGACGACGATGCCAGCGTGCGCGACGCGCTGGCCTGGCTGCTGCGCTCGCGCCGCCTGTTGAGCGAAACCTTCGACAGTGCAGAGGCGTTCGATGCGCGCGTATCCCAGCAATTCGCGGTCAAGTCGCCTTCATGTGTGCTGCTGGATGTACGCATGGCGGGCCTGAGCGGTCTGGCCATGTTTGAGAAGCTGATTGCTTACGGCTTGCTGCCCACGCTGCCGGTGATCTTTTTGACGGGCCATGCGGACGTTCCAACGGCGGTCGACGCGGTCAAGCGCGGTGCTTTTGATTTTTGCGAAAAGCCCTTTTCAGACAACGCATTGGTAGACCGCATTGAACAGGCGCTGAACCATTCCGCCGGGGCCCTGGCGCAGCACAGCGAGTCGACGGGCCTGCAGGCCCGTCTCGACGGCCTGACAGACCGTGAGCGTGACGTGATGAAGCTGGTGGTGGGTGGGTTGCCCAACAAGCTGGTGGCGGACCAGCTTGACATCAGCGTGCGCACGGTGGAGGTCCACCGTGCCCGGGTTTTTGACAAAATGGGTGTCAAGTCGGCGGTGGAGCTGGCCAATCTGCTGCGTAACCTGTAATTGCAGCGCTGCGCCGGGCTTATTTTTTTTCGGGCTCTGCCGGGGTCTCTGAGTGGACCGATTCCTTCAATTCGCCATTTTTACGGCCCGAAAACATCGTCCACCACACAATGAACACCAGCAGCAGCAATGCCCCCAGGGCTTCGAGCAAAAGTAGGGCCATGACATTTCCTTGGATTTCAAAAGAGGCTTCGATGCTTGTGCTGCCGTCAATGCGTTCCATGCGGCTTGTCCCAATTATCGCCATTGCGGCGCTGCTTGCTTCCTGCGCAAGCCCGCCCCGGCCGCCTTCGACCGTCCCTGCGGGCGAGCCCACAGCCCCGGGCGTGCGCGCCGGCGATACCGGCCCATTGCCTGCGCCCATGGTGCAGGGGAAAAGCCGCTGGGTCGCGGTCCGCTGGGCCGAGTTGCCCGGCTTCGAGGAAGACGCGCTGTTTGAGGCCTGGAACGCCTGGCTCAAAAGCTGCGAGCGTCCCGGCCCGGGTTTTGCGCCGCTATGCGGCGATATCCGGCGCCTCAGCATTGCGTCTGCCGATGAGCAACGCAACTGGATGGTCAGGCGGCTGCAGCCCTACCGGGTGGAGAGCCTGCAAGGCGTAACCGAGGGGCTGTTGACCAGTTACTACGAGCCTGTGCTCAGGGCCAGCCGGCAGCCCGTTGCGGGTTACGAGGTGCCGCTGTACCGTCCTCCCGCATCGCTGGGCAGCCGCAAACCGTGGTTCTCCCGGCAGGAAATCGACACCCTTGCTGAAGCCAAAGCGGCGCTGCGCGGCCGCGAGATCGCCTGGCTGGCCGACCCGGTTGAGGCGATGTCGCTGCACATACAAGGCTCGGGCCGGCTGAACATCACCGAAGCCGACGGCTCGCAGCGTGTCGTGCGCGTGGCCTACGCAGGCACGAACGAGCAGCCGTTTCGCAGCGTGACCCAGTGGCTGCTGGAGCAGGGCGAAGGCCGCATGACGGCGCCCTGGGTGGAGTCCACCAAGGCATGGGTTGCGAAAAATCCGCAGCGCGCCCAGCAAATGCTCTGGAGCAACCCGCGCTACACTTTTTTCCAGGAGCAGCCGCTGAGTGAACTGGATACCGCCTTTGGACCCAAAGGTGCGCAGGGCGTGGCGCTGACACCGGGCCGTTCCATTGCAGTTGACCCGGGAAGCATTCCCTACGGCACGCCGGTGTGGCTGGCGTCCCGTGGCGGTGCGGCCAACCTGCAGAAGCTGGTGCTGGCGCAGGACACCGGCAGCGCCATTGTGGGTGCGGTCAGGGCCGATTATTTTGCCGGAACCGGCCCCGAAGCCGGCCTGCTGGCGGCACGTGTCAACCAGCCGCTGCGGCTCTGGGTGCTCTGGCCGAAGTGAGTGCTCAAAACGTTGGGCAAGCTGAAGGAGATTCCATGAAACAACTGTCGGCCCGAACCGGGATGGCCTTGGTGGGGGTGACCGGAGCGCTTGTGCTGGCAGCCTGCGCGGCGGGTGGCGGGCCTTCGCCTGCCGCGCAGTACCGCTGCGAACACGGCGCTGACTTCAAGGTGAAGTTTGTGGACGACACCGCCGTGCTGGATAGCGCCGGCGGCTCGGACCTGCTGTTTCGTGACGCAGGCGGCCAGGGTGCGCAGCAGACGGTGTACAGCAATCCGCGGATGCGCGCCGAGTTTGGCCTGGGCGCCAGCGGCCGCGAGGCGGTGCTGCGTTATCCGCTGCTGCCGCTGACGGCACACTGCGTGCGCGACTGATTCCCTGTAAAACCTCTTTGCGTTGTTGTGCGGACCTGCCGTGCCAAAACCGCTTCACCGCGATTTGTGGGCGGCTTCTTCTAGCGCACGGAGAGGCGGACTTCGACCCTCATACCGTCCCGACGGGTCGATTGCCGGCTGTCGGCGATGCCGCTGCTGCTGCCGGCGCTCGCATCGTCCGATTCGGCCACGGTGACCCATTCCCCGAGGCGAACGGTCAGCGAGGTGCTGGTGGACGATGAGGACAGGGGAGCCTGCGGCGACGAGCCTGTGCGGCTGGCCTGCCCCGCGGCCAGTTCCAGCTCCACGCTGTCGCCGCCGTACCAGGTGGGCCTGGCTGAAAAGCCGCTGTTGGCCTCGATGAACACGGTGCCGGCCTGGCGCGCCTGTACCAGCCGCAGCGGCTGGCTGTTGCCCAGGTTGATGTTGGCGTTGCGGCCATTGAGCACCAGCACGCGCTGCACCAGGTCGCGTGAATCGCTGCGCTGGCTGTCCTGGGCTGTGATCTGGGCATTGAGGCCCGAGCGGCCCGGTTGCAGCACAACACCGCCCTGCGCGCCCAAGGCACTCTGGGAGCGCAGGCTGCTGCCGGCCTGCCGCACTTCGATCTGCAGGTTGCGCATGGGTAGCGCCTCCGGACTTGCTCCTGAATTGATAGCGGGTTGCGCTTGCAGGGCGGGTGCCAGGGCCATAAAAAGCATAAAGACCAAAGAGGTGGGGCTGGAAGATGGTTTCATGCGGGGCTCCTTGAAGCGTTGTCTTGCAGGTGTTTCATGCGCTGGCTGTTGTGAACAGCGAGCGAATTTCGTGCTATTAAATCAATAGCTGGTTGCGCCCGTCAGTAAAGGGTTGCAAGCACTATTTACTTGAATTTTAGACTGTAACCCGCGTCAGGTGCCCGAGCGGCAGTGCGCTGCTCGCCTTGACCTCACCCAGCGAAAAACTGGTGTGCAGGTCTTTCACATTGGGCAGGTTGATCAGGTTTTGCAGCGCAAACTTGCTGAAAGCCTCCAGGTCTTGCGCTACCACCTGCAGCTCGAAAGTGCCGGTGCCGCTGATGTAGTGGCAAGAGACGATCTCCGGCAGCTTCTTGATGGCCTCTTCCAGCTGGCGCGTTGCGTCGCCACTGTTGCGGTCAGCGTCCAGCCGCACAAAGGCCAGAACGCCCAGCCCGATCTTGTGGCGGTTGATCTCGGCACGGTAGCCGGTGATGAAGCCCGATTCTTCCAGCGCCCGCACCCGCCGCCAGCAGGGCGCGGCCGACAGGCCCACACGGGAGGCCAATTCCGTGTTCGTCAACCGGGCGTCGAGTTGCAACTCATTCAGGATCGCGATGTCAAACTTGTCTAATGTTTCCATGTTTGCCACTTTACAGCAATATCCTTTCTGGAAGTGCCATAAATCGGGCAAACAAAGCAAAGACATATCACGGCTGGCGGCATACACTTTGCATGCAACTAGAGGGCGCCCCCTATCCGGGGGTGACCCTTCTGCCGGCCTGCCCACAAGGCGGTACTAAAAAACAGTCCTGGAGACCCACGAACATGAACGCGCCCCTACCTGAACACATCCGCAAAGCGCTAGAGACCGTCACGCTTGACGATAAATATTCTTTAGGCCACGGCCGCGCTTTCATGAGCGGTGTCCAGGCGCTGGTCCGCCTGCCCATGCTGCAGCGCACGCGCGATGCGATCGAGGGGTTGAACACGGCGGGTTTTATCAGTGGCTACCGCGGCTCGCCGCTGGGCGGCTATGACCAGGCCCTGTGGGCCGCCAAAAAGCACCTGGCTGCACAAAACATCGTGTTCCAGCCCGGTGTCAATGAAGAGCTGGGTGCCACGGCCGTCTGGGGCACGCAGCAACTCGACCTGTATCCGCAAAGCAAAAAATTCGACGGCGTATTCGGCATCTGGTACGGCAAGGGCCCAGGCGTGGACCGCTGCTCCGACGTCTTCAAGCATGCCAACATGGCGGGCACGGCCAAACACGGCGGCGTGATCGCCATTGCCGGCGACGACCATGTCTCCAAAAGTTCCACCGCCGCCCACCAGAGCGACCACATCTTCAAGGCCTGCGGCCTGCCGGTGTTCTTTCCTTCCAATGTGCAGGACATCCTCGACATGGGGCTGCATGCGTTTGCCATGAGCCGCTTTTCCGGCGTCTGGTCGGGCATGAAAACCATCCAGGAAGTTGTCGAGTCGTCCAGCTCCATCCTGGTCGATCCGGACCGCGTGAAGATCATCATTCCCGAAGATTTCGAGATGCCGGCCGGCGGCCTGCACATCCGCTGGCCCGACGCGCCGCTGGAGCAGGAAGCGCGGCTGATGGACTACAAGTGGTACGCGGCGCTCGCGTACATTCGCGCCAACAAGCTGAACTACAACGTCATCGCCGGCCCCAAAGACCGGTTCGGCCTGATCGCCAGCGGCAAGGCCTTCAACGACACGCGTCAGGCCCTGGCCGACCTGGGCCTGGACGAAGAGACCTGCCACCAGCTCGGCATTCGCCTGCACAAGGTCAACGTTGTCTGGCCGCTGGAGGCCACCATCACGCGCGACTTCGCCGAAGGCCTGCAGGAAATCCTGGTGGTCGAGGAAAAACGCCAGGTCATCGAATACCAGATCAAGGAAGAGCTCTACAACTGGCGTGCCGATGTGCGCCCCAATGTGCTGGGCAAGTTCGATGAACCTGAAGGCGACCAGTCGGGCGGCGAATGGGGCCGTTCCAACCCGAGCGACAACTGGCTGCTGCGCGCCAAGGCCGACCTGACGCCGGCCATCATCGCCAAGGCGATTGCCAAGCGGTTGAAGAAACTGGGCGTGCCCGCAGACATCATCTCCCGCATGGACGAGCGCCTGGCCGTCATCGAAGGGCGCGAGCGCGCCCTGGCCGCCGGCAAAGCCGACACCGGCGAGCGCGCGCCCTGGTTTTGCAGCGGCTGCCCGCACAACACCAGCACGCGCGTGCCCGAAGGCTCGCGCGCCGTGGCCGGCATCGGCTGCCACTACATGGCAACCTGGATGGACCGCTCCACCTCCACCTTCACCCAGATGGGCGGCGAGGGCGTGACATGGGTGGGCCAGGCGGCTTTTACGACCGACGAACACATCTTTGCCAACCTGGGCGACGGCACCTACTTCCACAGCGGGCTGCTGGCGATCCGCCAGGCCATCGCCTCGGGTGTGAACATCACTTACAAGATCCTCTACAACGACGCGGTCGCCATGACGGGCGGCCAGCAGGTCGGCGAGCGGCCCGAAGGCCATTCGGTGCTGCAGATCATGCAAAGCCTGCGTGCCGAAGGCGTGGCCAAACTGGTCATCGTGACCGATGAGCCGCAGAAATACGACGGCGCGCCGCTGCTCGAAGGCGTGACGGTGCACCACCGCGACGAGCTGGACCGCATCCAGCGCGAGTTCCGCGAGATCAAGGGCACGACCGCGATCATTTACGACCAGACCTGCGCGACCGAAAAGCGCCGCCGCCGCAAACGCGGCACCCTGGTGGACCCTGAAAAGCGCGTGGTGATCAACGAGCTTGTCTGCGAAGGCTGCGGCGATTGCTCAGTGCAGTCCAACTGCCTGTCAGTGGAGCCGCTGGAAACCGAGTTCGGCCGCAAACGCCGCATCAACCAGAACACCTGCAACAAGGATTACTCCTGCGTGAAGGGCTTTTGCCCCAGCTTTGTCACTGTCGAAGGCGGGCAGCTGAAGAAGCCAAAAAAAGACAAGAAAGGCGCACCCAGCAGCCTGTTTGTGGTTCCCGAGCCCGTGTTGCCGGTGGCGGAAAACGCCTGGGGTATCGTGGTAGGCGGCGTGGGAGGCACCGGCGTCATCACCATCGGCCAATTGCTGGGCATGGCAGCCCACATTGAGGGCAAGGGTGTGGTCACGCAGGATGCGGGCGGCCTGGCGCAAAAAGGCGGCGCCACCTGGAGCCACATCCAGATCGCCAACCGGCCGGAAGCCATTTACACGACCAAGGTCGACACCGCCAAGGCCGACCTGGTGATTGGCTGCGACCCGATCGTGGCGGCCAGCAAGTACACGCTCACCGTCATGCAGCCGGGCCGCACCTACGTAGCCATGAACTCGCACGGTACGCCGACGGCGGCCTTTGTGACCAACCCTGCCTGGCAGTTCCCTGGTGGCAATTGCGAGACGGCCGTGACTGCTGCAGTGGGCGCTGACTTGCTCGGTAGCTTCGATGCAGAGCAGGTGGCGGTGCAATTGGTCGGTGACTCGATCTATACCAACCCGCTCATGCTCGGCTTTGCCTGGCAAAAAGGCCGGGTGCCGCTGTCGCATGCTGCGTTGATGCGGGCCATTGAACTCAATGGCGTGCAAATCGACAACAACAAGGCAGCTTTTGAGTGGGGCCGGCGCTGCGCGCACGACCTGGCTGCTGTGCAGGCCTTGTTCAAGGCAGCCCAGGTGATCGAGTTCGTCAAACGGCCCGCACTGGCCGACATGCTGGCCAAGCGGATTGACTTCCTGACGGCCTACCAGAATGCGGCTTATGCGCAGACCTACCAGGCCTTCGTCGAGAAGGTGCGCGCCGCGGAAGCGCCGCTGGGCAAGACGCTGCTGACCGAGGCGGTGGCTCGCTACCTCTTCAAATTAATGGCTTACAAAGACGAGTATGAAGTGGCGCGCCTGCACACCGACACTGGTTTCCTGAACAAAGTCAACGGCATGTTTGAAGGCGACTTCAAGCTCAATTACCACCTGGCGCCGCCCATGATTGCGTCCAAAAACGACAAGGGCGAGCTGCAGAAGAAGCAGTTCGGCCCCTGGATGCTGGGCGCATTCAAGGTGTTGGCTCGCCTGAAAGGTCTGCGCGGCACGCCGCTGGATGTCTTTGGCCGCACGGAGGAGCGGCGCACCGAGCGGGCCCTGATTGAGGAATACAAGGCGAGCCTGCAGGACGTGATGGCAGGCCTGACGGCCGAAAACCACGCCACGGCGCTGGAAATTGCCCGGATTCCGGAAATGATCAAGGGTTATGGCCATGTCAAGGCACGCCACCTGGCCGCAGCGCGGCCCCAGTGGGCCGCGTTGATGGAGTCCTTTCGTACCCCCGGATCTACCGTTCAGCGGGAAGCGGCTTAAAGCCTGGACCGGCGCCGGCCTCGCCGCCGGTCCGGTGTTTCCTTCATGGGACGGCTTTGCTGCGGAGCTTGCAGCGGCCCTTTGCGCGCAACCCGGCTTGAAAAGCCCCTGGCGCGCGCCAGTTACCCCCTTCTGCGGATGCCCCGCCGCATACAATCGTGAACTCTGTGCGCTGTCCGTGCCGGATGGCGCGCGCCAGTGTGTCTTTTAAATCGTTGTGGAGTTAGCCGTGTTCATTTCTTCTGCCTTTGCCCAAACCGCTCCCGCTGCTGCCGCCGGCGGCGACATGATGTCCTCGCTGACGGGCATGCTGCCTCTGGTGCTGATGTTCGTAGTCCTGTACTTCGTCATGATCCGCCCGCAGATGAAAAAGCAGAAAGAGCATCGCGCCATGATTGAGGCGCTGGCCAAGGGCGATGAAGTCGCCACCGCTGGCGGCCTGCTGGGCAAGGTGACCAAGCTGGGCGACGTGTACCTGACCCTCGAACTGGCGCCAGGCGTCGAAGTCCAGCTGCAGCGCAGCGCGATCATTCAGGTGCTGCCCAAAGGCGCTATCACCCCAGCCAAATAAGGCTTTCGCCGGCCGCAACGGCCGGCAGGCCTGACTTTGTTCATCCGTCCACCAGGAACAGCCCTCTCATGAATCGTTATCCGGCCTGGAAGTACGCCATCATTGTGATTGCGCTCATCGTCGCAGCCCTGTACACGCTGCCCAACTTTTTCGGCGAAGCGCCTGCGGTCCAGGTTTCCAGCGCCAAGTCCACCGTCAAGATCGACAGTACGACGATGGCGAAAGTGGAGCAAATATTGAAGGAAGCCGGCGTTACGGCGGATGTCATCGCCCTGGACGGCAATTCCGTCAAGGCGCGGTTTGGCGATACCGACACGCAACTCAAGGCCAAGGACGCGATTCAGAAAGCGCTGGCCCCTGATGCGGGGGACTCCGGTTATGTGGTGGCGCTTAACCTGTTGTCCCGATCGCCTGCATGGCTGACATCGTTGCATGCAAACCCCATGTATCTGGGGCTGGATTTGCGTGGAGGCGTGCACTTCATGCTGCAGGTAGACATGCAGGCCGCGCTGGCCAAGCGTGCCGAGTCCCTGGCCGGAGATGTCCGGATGTCGTTGCGCGAAAAAAATATCCGGCACGGTGGCATCGCCCGCAACGGCCAGGCTATTGACATCAAGGTGCGTGACTCGGCCACGCTGGCATCTGCAAAAGGCCTGATTCAGGACCAGTTTCCAGACCTGCAGACGATGGAGGTGCCGGAAGGAACCGAGTACAAACTGACGGCCACGATCAAGCCCGAGGCTGCGCGCCGCATCCAGGACCAGGCCCTCAAGCAGAACATGGTGACGCTGCACAACCGGATCAACGAGCTTGGGGTGGCTGAGCCGGTGATCCAGCAACAGGGCGCAGACCGTATCGTGGTACAGCTGCCGGGCGTGCAGGACACGGCAAAGGCCAAGGATATTCTGGGGCGCACGGCGACCCTGGAAATGCGTCTGGTGGATGACAGCGCTGAGGCCCGTGCAGCCATGACCGGGGGAGGCATGGTTCCCTTCGGCTCGGAAAAATTCCCTGATATCAGCGGCAATCCGGTGATTGTGAAGAAGCAGGTCCTTGTCACCGGCGAGAGCCTGACGGATGCCCAGGCCGGCTTCGATTCGCAAAAGCAGGAACCCAATGTATCCCTGACGCTGGATGCCAAGGGTGGACGGGTGATGCGCGAAACAAGCCGCGAGAACATGGACAAGCCGATGGCCATCCTGCTGTTCGAAAAGGGCAAAGGGCAGGCTATTTCGGTGGCAACCATTCGCGGGGAATTGGGTACACGGTTCAGCATCTCGGGTGCCATGAATATCAACGCAGCCAACGATCTCGCCCTGTTGCTGCGTGCGGGCTCGCTGGCCGCTCCCATGGAAATCATTGAAGAGCGCACCATTGGCCCGACGCTGGGCGCCGATAACATTGCCAAGGGCTTTCACAGCGTGTCGTGGGGCTTTGTCGTGATCGTGGCGTTTATGGCGATCTACTACATGCTTTTTGGCCTGTTTTCCGGCCTGGCGCTTGCCGTCAACCTGCTGTTGCTGGTCGCGGTGCTGTCCATGCTGCAGGCTACCTTGACCTTGCCTGGCATGGCGGCGATGGCGCTTGCGCTGGGCATGGCCATCGACTCCAATGTGCTGATCAATGAGCGTGTGCGCGAAGAATTGCGAAACGGTGCCTCCGCGCAAGCGGCGATTCATGCAGGCTATGAGCGGGCCTGGGCAACCATTCTGGATTCCAACACCTCGACATTGATTGTGGGTCTTGCGTTGCTGGCTTTTGGGTCCGGCCCGGTCCGCGGCTTCGCCGTGGTGCATTGCATCGGTATCCTGACCAGCATGTTCTCGGCGGTGTTTTTCTCGCGCGGCCTGGTCAACCTCTGGTATGGCCGCCAGAAGAAGCTCAAGACGGTTTCCATTGGCACTGTGTGGCGGCCCACCACTTCGGGTGCGGTGGCGAAGTAAGCCCACGCCCGGCCCTTTTCCTGAATTTCCCAAGGACTCCAGATGGAATTTTTCAAAATCCAGCGTGACATTCCGTTTATGCGGCACGCCCTGATCTTCAATGCCATCAGCTTTGCCACGTTCGCTTTGGCCGTATTCTTCCTGTTCTCGCGCGGCTTGCACCTGTCCGTCGAATTCACCGGCGGCACCCTGATGGAGGTGAACTACACCCAGGCTGCCGACGTCGGGAAAATCCGCGATACGGTGGCAGGGCTGGGCTTCGCCGATGTGCAGGTCCAGAATTTCGGCACCTCACGCGACGTGATGATTCGCTTGCCGGCACAAAAGGGCGTAAGCACTGCGCAGCAAAGCGACAAGGTGCTTGCGGCCCTGAAGGCTGCCAGCCCGGATGTGACGCTGCGGCGCGCTGAATTCGTCGGCCCACAGGTGGGCGAGGAGCTTGCCCACGACGGGCTGAAGGCGCTCGCCATGGTGGTCTTCGGCATCATGGTCTATCTGGCTTTCCGCTTCGAATGGAAATATGCCGTGGCGGCCATCATCGCCAATTTGCACGACGTCGTGATCATTTTGGGGTTCTTCGCTTTCTTCCAGTGGGAGTTTTCACTGGCTGTGCTGGCTGCTGTGCTGGCGGTGCTGGGCTACTCCGTCAATGAGTCGGTAGTGATCTTTGACCGGATTCGCGAGAACTTTCGACGCTATCGCAAGATGAATACCACCGAGATCATCGACAACGCGATCACGTCCACCATCAGCCGTACCATCATTACCCACGGTTCCACCCAGATCATGGTGCTGTCCATGCTTCTCTTTGGCGGGCCGACCCTGTTTTACTTTGCCCTGGCGTTGACCATCGGCATCCTGTTCGGGATCTATTCGTCGGTGTTTGTTGCCGCTGCAATCGCCATGTGGCTTGGCATTCGGCGTGAGGACCTGATGAAAGGGCCGGCCAAAAAAGACGAGGATCCCAACGACCCCAACGCCGGGGCCACGGTGTAAGCTATGACTTAATCATCCTAGGGCGGCTGTGGCTCCAAGTAACAAAAATAGCAGGGTTCTGGTCGAGCAGGCACGTGCGCTGTTTGCGGAGCGTGCTGTACGCGTACTGCCTGCACTGGCGAAAACCATTCAAGACAGGCTCACTGCCGCAGTTGATCAGCCCGGCGGTGTCCGGGAAATGCAGGACCGGCGTGATGCCTGGATGGCTTTCCAGAAAAGTGGTGCCACCTGGGTTCGTGGCACAACCGCCGCATGGACCACTGCCCAGACGATTCCTGCGCCAAACTCGCCCTCGAGGTTTGCCGACAGCGGCAAATTTGAATTGATGGGTAACGACGTGATGGAGGACAAAATCCTTGCTTCGCGGCTCGCGCTTCGGTTGCTGGACTTCGCAAGCTGGGAGTTGAACGACCTCCGGTTGCGCATCCAAAACCTGGAGGCCGTCACGGAATTGCACAAGCAGGACATTCTTCGCCCCGAGGTGCTTGCCCAGCACATGGTTGAGCAATGGAGTCTTGCATCGCTGCCACGGGATGTCTGGCTCGTTGTCCAGGATGTCATCCAGAAGGACATGGGCACACACCTGCTGGAGACTTACCATGCCACCAACGAGTTTTTGGTGCAGCAGGGGGTGATGGCGGAAATCGACTTACGACCGCTGGTCAAACGCACACCCTCCGCTGCGGATGCCGGAGCGTCTGCCAGGAAAGCCTCCACTTCCGAGAAGGAACGCGGCAAATTCGGCGGCGAAACCGGCTCCAGGACCGGCGGGTCTGAAGGCGGTGGCGCACGTGGTTTTGGCGGAGGCCAGGGCGATGGGCCTGATAGCCGGGTTCAGGGTGTGGGTGGCGGGCGATCTTCAGCTTCTGCCGGCCGTCAGGGTGCAGCTTCTCGAGGTGCGGCGTCCGAAGGGGCAGGGTCGCAGCCAGGCGTATCCAGGCAAGGCGGCGCAGTCTACGATGAAACCCGCATGCAAACGGCGACGACGCCGCTCGCCAGGGCACGCATGAGGGCCCAGGGTGTGATGGGGCACCTCAAGCGTTTGCTGTCGAACCAGGTCGCAGGCTTCGACGATACCCACCCCACACAGGCGTCGCCTCAGCTCGCGCAGGCCATGGTGAGTGTGCAGAAGCAGGAAGAAACCGGTGCAGAGCGTACCTTGCTCGCAGATGCGCAAGGGCAGATCTATGGCCAGGTGCATGTCGACAATGCTGCTACTGCCTTGCGGGAACGAACCAATACGCTCAAGCAGGCGGCGTCCACCTCATCCGAGAAGGCGACGATTGAAATCGTCGCCCTGATGTTCCAGAGCATTCTTGCCGAAGACCGCATTCCGCCTGTGATCCGGGTCTGGTTTGCCCGTTTGCAGATGCCGGTATTGCGTGTGGCGATTTCCGAGCCAGAGTTCTTTGAGTCGCTGCAGCATCCTGCACGCCGGTTGATCGACCGCATGGGCTCCTGCGTATTGGGCTTTGACGTCACGGTGGCCGGCGGCGCCATGGAATCTGAAGTCAAGCGCATTGTGCAAGTGATAGAGCAGTATCCCGAAACAGGGCGCCGGGTGTTTCAGCTGGTTTATGACGAGTTCGAAAAGTTTTTATCCAAATTCCTTTCCGAGCATGGCAGCGCCGCCCGTGTTGTGAGCGTCGCGCAACAGGTCGAACAAAAAGAGACCATGACGATCCAGTACACCATTGAGATGCGGAACATGCTCAATGACATGCCGGTTCGTGACGAGATCCGCGAATTCCTCTTCAAGGTATGGGCCGAAGTACTGGCCATCGCCGCGATGAAGAACGGGCCGCAGCACGAGGAAACCATCACGCTCAAGCGGGCTGCCGCTGATCTGGTGTGGGCCGCGAGCGCCAAACCGAACCGCAATGATCGCGCCCGTGTGATTGCAGACCTGCCGAAATTGCTGCAGCTGCTGCGCCTGGGCATGTCCATGCTGGGCTTGGGTGTGTCTGACCAGGACGGGCACCTGAAGACCATCAGCGATACGCTGGCCGATGCATTCATGTCCAAAACCGACACCATTTCCCAGGAGCGGGTGGAGATCATGGCCAAACGGCTGATGAACCTGGAAGACTATCTTTCCGATGAGGACGTCGGCGACCTGCCGCTAGATACTGACAGCCTGGTCACCATGATCGGGATCGATGCTACCGACATTGAAGTGATCGCCGATGGTGGCAGCCAGCCCACGGAAGCCATGCGCGCATGGGCCCGGGAGCTCCAGGTAGGTACATGGTTCAGCCTGGACCACAACGGCAAGATCAGTCATGTGCAGTTTGCCTGGTGCAGTGATCGCAAGCAGTTGCACCTGTTTGCTTCTGCCGATGGCCGGAACTTCCTGATCCAGGCTCGTCGGCTCGCGGCCTACCTGCAGTCGGGTTTGCTGGTGCCTACGGAAGAGGAAGCGCTCACGGTACGTGCCACGCGCGACGCGCTTGCCAAGCTGGATGCAAATCCCGAGCGGTTGCTCGGCTAAGGGCCTCGTTGTCCGGCGTGCCCGGGCAACCGGTTCAAAAATGTCGTTTTTGTGCCGCAGTGCTATTCAGTGAGCAAGGCGACCTTCCGCGTCGTCGCACAATTCGTCCAGAACCAGCGCATCGGGTTCTTCGCCGAAGCTCCAATAGACCATCAATACGATGATTTTCAGGTCATCCAGCGTGACGGGGTCGCCCGGTGCCGCCATGGCACGGTCAATCACAATCTCGCGCATGTGCGGAGGCAATACGCCGGACGACTCAAGGAAGCTCACAAATCCCAGGCTCTGTGCGCCGAGTTGTGTTTGCTCGGCAACCGAATAAACGCGAAGGCTGTCGGGGGATTGGGGCTGAATGACCGGATGCGCACCGGGCTCGGTGAGCTCTGACGGGGCACTGGCCGGCAGACTGATTTGCGTGCCTTGGGCGGCGATATTCAAGCCGTCGAGCCAGACGAGGGCCGCCTGGATTTCTTCCGCCTCAAAACCCGCTGCTGTCAGTTTGCGGCCGAGCCGCTGAAGTTCGGGGCAAGCGTCACCTTGCCAGTAATTTTCGTAGACGTACACGAGTACTTCGAACATGCGTCCAATATAACGCAGTTGGCGGCAGCATTGTCAAGCCGGTGAAAAGAGTGCGGTGTTTATGCGTCAGCGCGTCGCTGGAACAGGCCGCCGGGAAGCCTGAACACCTGTCCGTCGAGTTCCAGCTCAAGTAGCTGTGCCTGCAGCATGGCTGTTTCGATCCCGGTTCGCGCCTGTAGTGTGTCCAGGCTCACCACGTCGAATCCCAGTGCGGCGATCAGGGCGGTAGATGAGGGGGACTCGACCAGGAGACCGGTTTCTTTCTCTGTTGACGTATATGCCGCTGCACCCGGCGCCACACCCCGCGCAGGGAGATTTAATTCCTCCAATATGTCCTGCGCAGTTTCCACCAGCTTGGCTCCCTGCTTGATCAGTGCGTGGCAGCCGCGTGACTGGGGCGAATGGATGGAGCCGGGTATGGCAAACACCTCTTTGCCCTGTTCGGCCGCCAGCCGCGCGGTGATCAGCGAGCCGGATTGCAGAGCCGCCTCGATGACCAGAGTGCCCAGCGACAGGCCGGAAATGATGCGGTTGCGTCTCGGGAAGTTCGCGGTCAGCGGTGGCGTGCCGAGCGGGAATTCGCTGATGATCATGCCTTGCTGCGCAATACGGTGCGCCAGCTCGAGATGTTTTTTGGGATAGACACGGTCTAGTCCGGTACCCACCACGGCAATGGTATCTCCGCCGGCTTGCATGGCGCCGTCGTGCGCCGCACCGTCGATACCCAAGGCCAGGCCTGACACAACGCAGAGTTTGGCACCGGCCAGGGCCTTGGCGAATTGGCGCGCATTAGCTTCGCCCTGCGGCGTCGGGTTGCGGCTGCCTACGATGGCTATATGGGCCACGGGGGATGGCGATAACGCCTGCGGCTGGGGTGCATGCTTGCCGAGCATGTAGAGCATCAGCGGGGGATCGGCGATGTCGAGCAAGGCCGCGGGGTAGGCCGCGTCTCCAATCGCGACCACCCGCCGGTGCTCGCCGGCCTGCAACCAGTCCAGCGTCATTTGCAGCTGGGCTGCCAGATTTGGAGGCTCTGCCCTGAGTGCGCGGGCCAATTTCTCCGAACCCAACTGTTCCAGCGCGGCTGAACTCTGGTCAAAAATCGCCTGCACTGATCCAAAAGCGGCTAGCAGCTTGCGGGAATTCTCATTTCCTACGCCCGTTGAGAGGGTCAGGCGCAACCAGGCCTGGAGCTCATGTTTTTCCACGTGATAGCCAGAGCTGAAAGGAAGAAAGGGTCAACGACTTCGAGAACTTGCCCCGAATGTAGGTGGGCTCGGATTACCGACGCCGGTGCGTTGCTTGTCCGCCGGTTAATTGGGGTTGGCGAAACGGTCCCCTACCTTCACGCCGTCAGTCACCTGAAGGACGAGAGCATAGGAAACGGCATCAAAAGTGCGAAACACCATCAACAGGCCATTTCGTTCGTTGGGCAACTTGATCTGCGTGCGGTTACTGTCGGTTTTGTCTTTCAGTCGTTCCCCGTCCTTGAGAATGGCCATGACATGGCCACGTTCCAGGCCATCCCTGGCGCCACGATTGATGACCACGACCTGGTTCTCCGCAGCATTGGTCACGGCACTTCCATAGATAGACACAATCTGTCCGGCAACGGCAGAAGAAGGCGCGTGCGGTATGTAATTCAGCAACTCGCGTGGCGGTTCAACCAACAGCCGGTCACCCACACGCATCTCTTCTTTGGTAGCAACGATGTCGATCGTCGCCGGCACGATTTCGGATTGCAGCTTGCCGTCTTTACCGGCTATTTCCGCAACCGATTCGCCGCGTGCTATTTCCGCCTTGCCGACGTATTGCGCCTCGTAGCCCAGAATCGCCTGGGTCGTCGGATCTTTCAGCGGCGTTGCGTTGCGAAACACCCGGTAATTGACCGGTTCGCCTTTTTCAATGCTCAGGGGTTTGCCGGTGGTGCTGCCGGTGCCGTATTGGCTACGCGCATAGGCGCGATCTCCGCGGCTAAGCAGAACGCGGCCTTCCTGGGCCGCCACAATGCGGGGCGCATTGGAAAGCATGGCCTCGTCGACGATCAAGGCCTCATTCAGGAAGGGCTCGATCAGGTTGGGCGCGATCGTGGGAATGGAGGTGTCTGCCAGGGTTTCAAAGCGGGTGCGCGGAGAAACTCGTACGGTGTCTGTCGGCGGGCCATCGGTTTGGGCCTGGCGGGTTCGCAAAACGGCACGCCCATCGGATTTCTCCAGATAGAGCTGTTGCCCCGGGTAAATGCGGTGAGGGTTGCGGATGTCCTGGAGGTTCATGCCCCATAGCTCGGGCCAGCGCCAGGCGTTTTTCAGAAATAAACCGGAAATTGCCCACAAGGTGTCGCCGCGCTTCACGGTGTAGGTATCGGGCGCATTGGGAGCCAGATCGCCCAGGGGAACGCCTGTCTGGGCCACTTGGGCTGCCGTGGCTTTTTGGTCGGCCGTGATGGGGAAGTTCTGAGCATGCAAGCCGACCGAAATGCCCAAAAGAGCTGCAGCGGCTATTGAAATTTGACTGAAACGACCAGAAATTGTTTGCATCTTGTAGGCCTTCGGCGCTTTTATGGGGCTAGGACGGCGTTTTCGGGGTGCAACCCCGCGAAAAAAACCGTGTTTATATCTTGATAAATCACTAACGATTTTGTACCTAAGCCCTTGATTAAGCAACGAATACACGATTCTGGGAATATCAGGATGCCGAAAAACAGAGAAAAGTGGCGAAAATAGCGACATCTCACCCATTGCCCAGCCTTCCTCCATGAGCCAGTTAACCATTCTTCGTTACCCCGACCCCCGCCTCCACACCGTTGCCAAGCCTGTGGCGGCCGTTGATGCGCGCCTGCGCAAGCTGGTCGACGACATGCTCGAAACCATGCACGAAGCGGCGGGCATCGGCCTGGCGGCAACCCAGGTGGATGTGCATGAGCGCCTGGTCGTGATTGATGTCAGCGAAGACCGGACCCAGCCCCTGGTGCTGGTCAATCCCGAGATTGTCTGGGCCAGCGAAGAAACACGCGTGGGCGACGAAGGCTGCCTGTCGGTGCCTGGTATTTATGACGGCGTGGAACGCTCTACCGCCATCAAGGTACAGGCGCTGGATCTAGACGGGAAGCTGCAGGTGCACGCAGCCGAAGGCATGCTGGCGGTTTGCATCCAGCATGAAATGGATCATCTGATGGGCAAGGTGTTTGTGGAGTACCTGTCCCCGCTGAAACGCAACCGCATCAAAACCAAGATGATCAAGCAGAAAAAGGACGAGGAGCGCGACTCGCCCCGTTAACCTGTCCGTACGTACGGACGTCGGCCGTCAGTACCGCGTGCCGGAACCACGGGATTTCCCTAGGAGTCTTTAGAATCGGACTCCATGCGTGTCATTTTTGCCGGTACCCCTGAGTTCGCCCGTGTGGCCCTTGAAAAGCTGCATGCAGCCGGTTTTGAGATTCCCCTCGTACTGAGCCAGCCTGACCGCCCCGCAGGCCGCGGCATGAAACTGCAGGCTTCGCCCGTCAAGCAATGGGCCGAAACCTCACACACGCCCATCGCCCAACCCAGAAGCTTGCGGCTGGACGGCAAATTCCCTGACGATGCCGCCGCGGCGCGCGAAGCCATCACCGCAGCACGCGCGGACGTCATGGTGGTGGCGGCCTACGGACTCATTCTTCCGCAGTGGGTTCTTGACGTTATGAGCCCGCAATTTTCCGCAGGGCCGCCCCAAGGAAAATTAGCCCCCACGGGGGGCAGCGCATTACACGAAGTGAAAAGCGTGGGGGTCGGGAAATTCGGCTGCCTCAATATCCACGCGTCGCTGTTGCCGAGATGGCGCGGTGCCGCGCCGATTCACCGGGCCATCGAAGCCGGTGATCCGGAAACCGGCGTCACCATCATGCAAATGGATGCCGGGCTGGACACGGGCGACATGCTCCTGACGGAAAAGCTGCGCATCGCACCTGGCGACACCACGGCTTCGCTGCACGACAGGCTGGCCAATCTGGGCGGGCGGCTCATCGTGGAGGCCCTCGAGATCGCTGCGTGCGGAGGCCTGCAGGCGGTCTCTCAGCCCGCAGAGGGCATCACTTACGCACACAAAATTGAAAAACATGAAGCATTGCTGGATTGGTCGCAAAGCGCTGCCGTACTCGAGCGGCGCATCCGGGCGTTCAACCCGTTTCCCGGCGCGGCCGGTGTTGTAGACGGGCAAACCCTCAAGTTCTGGCGTGCCGAAGTTCTGGCGGATGTGCGCCGGCCGGGCGGGGCCGAGGCCGGTGAAGTCCTTGCCGCAGGGCCACAAGGTGTGGACATTTGTGCCGCCGATGGCGTTCTGCGTGTGAGCCGGCTTCAAAAAGCCGGCGGCAAGGCGCTGGATGCGTCCGAGTTTTTGCGGGGGTTTGAGATACGTCCCGGCATGGTCTTCATTCAACCGGATATCGCCAGACAGGGGTGAAAAAAATGACGGGACAGAAAAGGGCGGGTTTTTTGTGAAGACATTCTTCAAGCATCCGGACTTCCGGCTCGGGGTGAGTGAGCTCGCCACCGTCGCGCCGGGTATCGCCGCCTGGGGCCTGATGACAGGCGTGGCGATGGTCAAGTCGGGCATGAGTCTTATCGAGGTGCTGCTGATGGCGGTGCTGGTTTTTGCCGGCAGTTCCCAACTGGCAGCCTTGCCACTTATCGTGGCTGGCGCACCCATGTGGGTGATTCTGGCCACCTCGTTTTGCGTCAACCTGCGCTTCATGGTCTTCAGCGCCCACCTGCGCCCCTATGTGATGCACCAGAGCTTGTGGCGCCGCATGGCTTTTGGCTACGGCATGGCCGACCTGAACTATGTGCTTTTTACCAAACGCTTCCCGCACCCGGCCGCCGATGCTGCCGGCATTGAAGCCCAGGACGCCTACTGGGTAGGCAGCTGCGGCATGAGCTGGGTCAGCTGGGTGGGCGCCACGCTGGTGGGAATCGCGCTGGCCAATTCCATTCCGCTGTCCTGGGGCCTGGGCTTTGCCGGCATCCTGGCGCTGCTGGGCATCATGTGGTCGCTGGCCACCACCCGACTGCGCGCGGTGTCTGCAGCCATCGCGGGTGCCGCCGCTGTCGCCACCTTCGCCTTGCCGCTCAAGTTCAATATCCTGGTGGGCATTGCCGTGGCCGTCATCGTCTGCCTGGTGCTGGAAAAATCAGCGCCGGCCAAGCCTGCGGTATCCACTCCCGGAACCGGAGACGCAGCATGAACCAGACGGATCTCTGGACGGTGGTGACCATCATCGGCATGACGCTGATGACCGTCCTCACGCGCTCCTTCTTTTTTCTCTCCAGCAAGCCCTGGACGCTGCCCGGCTGGGCGCAGCGCGGCCTGCATTACGCGCCCATTGCTGCGCTGGCCGCAGTGATCGTGCCGGAAATGGTGATGACGCAGGGCCACTTCATCGCAACCTGGAAAGACGCGCGGCTCTTTGCAGTAGTCGCCGGCACCGCCTGGTATTACTGGCGTCACGGCGTGCTGGGCACCATCCTGGCCGGCATGGCGGTGTATTTGCCGTTGCATATGGGGTTGAATTGGTAGCCCCCACGGTCGCTCACTTCGTGTAGCTCCCGAGGCCTTGCAGGCCGCGGCTCGCGAGACGCTGCGCCTCTGTCGCCCGTCCAAGCCTGCGCAGGCAGGCTTGGAGCCGCGGGCTCCAGCCCCTCGGGGGCCGCCCGCCCTTCGGCCCGGCAAAGCCGGTTCCGGGGCTCATGCTGGCCTGGTACGGCTCGCTTCGCATCGCGGTTGATGGTGGGCGCTATCAAATCAGTAGCTGCTTGCGCACGTTTTGCATGGGCGGGAGGCATCATTTGATGCTTCAATTTACGCTTTTCCGGCTTTGTCTGACGGGCCCAGGCACATACAGGCACCTACAATTTAGGGCTTTGGGCGCTGTGGCCCAAAGCATTTTTTATTTTGCGAGACATCCATGAACTTCATCCGTTTCTCCGACCTGTGTGCCAGCGGCAAAGTTGCCGGCAAGCGCGTGTTCATCCGTGCCGACCTCAACGTGCCGCAGGATGACAGCGGCAACATCACCGAAGACACGCGCATCCGCGCCTCGATTCCCTGCATCCAGATGGCGCTGGATGCCGGCGCCGCCGTGATGGTGACTTCCCATCTCGGTCGGCCGGTGGAGGGTGAATTCAAGCCTTCGGATTCGCTGGCGCCTGTGGCCAAACGGTTGGGCGAGCTGATGAAACGCGATGTTCCGCTGGCGTCGGGTTGGGTGGACGGTGTGGATGTCAAACCCGGCCAGCTGGTAATGCTGGAGAACTGCCGGCTGAACAAGGGCGAGAAGAAAAACAGCGAAGAGCTGGCGCGCAAGATGGCTGCGCTCTGCGATATTTTTGTGCACGATGCGTTCGGCACGGCGCACCGCGCTGAAGCCTCCACCTATGGCATTGCGCAGTACGCGCCCGTCGCCAGCGCCGGCCCGCTGCTGGCCGCCGAGATGGACGCCATCTCCAAAGCCCTTTCCAGCCCGCGCAGGCCGCTGGTTGCCATCGTGGCCGGCAGCAAGGTCTCGACCAAGCTCACCATCCTCAAGTCGCTCGCCGCCAATGTTGACCAGCTCATCGTGGGCGGCGGTATTGCCAACACCTTCATGCTGGCCGCCGGTTTGAAAATCGGCAAAAGCCTGGCCGAAGCCGATCTTCTGGCCGAAGCCAAAGCAGTGATCGACGCCATGAAGGCGCGTGGCGCCGAGGTGCCCATCCCGACCGATGTCGTCACCGCCAAAACCTTTGCCGCTGACGCGCCGGCTACCGTCAAGGCGGCCACTGACGTCGCCGATGACGACCTGATTCTTGATATCGGCCCGCAAACCACCGCGAGACTTGCGGCGCAGCTCAAGGCGGCCGGCACCATCGTGTGGAACGGCCCGGTCGGCGTGTTTGAGTTTGACGCGTTCGCCAAAGGCACCGAAGGCATTGCGCGCGCCGTTGCGGACAGCAGCGGGTTCTCTATCGCCGGAGGCGGGGACACGCTGGCCGCCATTGCCAAATACGGCATTGAAAAGCAGGTCGACTACATCTCGACCGGCGGCGGCGCTTTTCTGGAAGTGCTGGAAGGCAAGACGCTTCCGGCCTTTGAAATCCTGCAAAAGCGCGCGGGCCATTGAGGCGCTACTTGCAAAATACGGCAAACCGCGGTTTGCAGGTTCAGGGCGCGACACGTTGCATGCAGCGGGCCACCCTCCGGCTTCTGGCCAATACCCCGGCTGCGGCGATGGCTTGGTAACCGCTACGTAACTCATTCGTGTAAAAATAAGAAACTAAATTACAGGAGACAGACATGAAGATGCAGCGCCGCGGCACCAAAATCGTTGCCACCCTTGGCCCCGCCTCCAGCGATCCGGCCTTGCTGGAGCAGATGATTCGCGCTGGCGTCAACTGCGTGCGGCTGAATTTCAGCCACGGCACGGCGCAAGACCACATCGACCGTGCCAGGCTGGTGCGGGAGGCCGCCACCCGCGCCGGGCGCGAGGTCGCCATCATGGCCGACCTGCAGGGCCCGAAAATCCGTGTCGGTAAATTTGCCGAGGGCAAGGTGCAGCTTGAGCAAGGCATGAAGTTCGTGCTCGACGCGTCCCGCACCGAGCTGGGTGACATCAATGGCGTGGGCCTGGACTACAAGGAACTGCCGCGCGACGTCAAGGCCGGCGACACCCTGCTGCTCAACGACGGCCTGATCGTCATGACCGTGGACAAAGTAAAGGGCGAGCAGGTCCATGCGACGGTCAAGATTGGCGGCGTGTTGTCCAACAACAAGGGCATCAACAAGCAGGGCGGCGGCCTGACGGCGCCGGCGCTGACGGCCAAAGACATGGAAGACATTCGCACTGCGATGAGTTTCCAGGCCGACTATGTCGCAGTGAGCTTTCCGCAGAACGCCAGTGACATGGAAATGGCGCGCCAGCTGTGCAATGTGGCCGGCGCCGAGCACCGCCACAAGCCGGGGTTGATCGCCAAGATCGAGCGTGCCGAAGCGATCCCGAACCTGGAAGCCATCTGCAGGGCCAGCGACGGCATCATGGTCGCGCGCGGCGACCTGGCCATCGAGGTCGGCAATGCCGCTGTGCCGGCGCTGCAAAAACGCATGATCCGCATGGCCCGTGAGCTGGACAAGGTGGTCATCACCGCGACCCACATGATGGAATCCATGATCACCAACCCGGTGCCCACGCGCGCCGAGGTCAGCGACGTGGCCAACGCGGTGCTCGACGGCACCGACGCCGTCATGACCTCGGCCGAGACCGCCGCCGGCCGTTATCCGCTGGAGACCATTGTCGAGATGGCCAATATCTGCGCCGAAGCCGAAAAAGCCGAGGACGTGAAACTGGATGCCGACTTCACCGGCATGACCTTTGACCGCATTGACCAGTCCATCGCCATGGGCGCCCTGTTCACGGCCCACCACCTGGGTTGCAAGGCCATTGTGGCGCTGACCGACTCGGGCTCTACGGCGCTGTGGATGAGCCGCCACCGTATCCATATCCCCATCTACGCACTGACGCCAAAACTGGCGACCCAGCGCAAGATGGCGCTGTACCGCAATGTCAGGCCGCTGCTTATGGACCAGAGTGTCGAGCGCGACACTGCGCTCGGCGATGCCGAGGCCCACCTGAAAAAACGCGGCATCGTCGAAAGCGGTGACATTTATGCCATCACCTGCGGCGAACCCATGGGCGCGCCAGGCGGCACCAATATGCTGAAGATTTGCAGGGTAGCTTGAGCCCCCACGCTTTTCACTTCGTGTAATGCGCTGCCCCCCGAGGGGGCCGCCCGCCCTGCGGCCCGGCAAAGCCGAAAAATTGGCACACCCCTATCGGGCTCACTGCGTGTAGCCCTTTTCCCCTTGCAGGGGACCGCGCCTGCGGCCCGGCAAAGCCGGTTCCGCGGCCCATGCTGGCATGAAGAATCAGTAGCGTAACCAGCGGGGGTTTTCACCAGTGGGGGCCAAGGGTCCGGCTTCGCCGGCCCAAGGCGCCGCCCCCTCGAGGGGGGAACAGGCTACACGCAGTGAGCCTGGACGGGGGTGGACGATGTTTACACGCCGTTACGGCATGCATTCAGACACAAGTTCGGTTATCCCACCCTATTCGGGTAAACGTTAGAATCAAGGCTTCGGTTACTTCGTGGTTACGGGCGTTTCCAGGCGGCTTTTACGCCGCACGGCCCTCGCGAGGAACCCGCCTTTTGGCAGTGTTTTTCTAACTTCTGGGGATATCACACATGGCACTCGTTTCTATGCGCGAGCTGCTGGACCATGCGGCAGTCAACGGCTACGGCATTCCGGCTTTTAACGTCAACAACCTTGAGCAGGTGCAAGCCGTGATGGAAGCGGCCAAAGAGACCGGCGCGCCCGTCATCCTGCAGGCCAGCGCAGGCGCCCGCAAGTACGCCGGTGAACCCTTCATCAAACACCTGATCGAGGCGGCTATCGAGATGTATCCCAACATCCCGCTGGTCATGCATCAGGACCACGGCCAGAACCCTGCCGTTTGCCAGGGCGCCATCGACCTTGGTTTTTCGTCCGTGATGATGGACGGCTCGCTCGAAGCCGACGGCAAGACCATCGCCAGCTATGAATACAACGTCGAGGTGACGAAGAAGGTCTCGCAGCTGGCCCACAAATACGGAGTTACCGTCGAAGGTGAGCTCGGCTGCCTGGGTTCGCTGGAGACCATGAAGGGCGACAAGGAAGACGGCCACGGCACCGACGCCACCATGACGCGCGAGCAGCTGTTGACCGACCCCGAGCAGGCCGCCGACTTCGTCAAGCGCACGCAAATTGACGCGCTGGCGATTGCCATCGGCACCAGCCACGGCGCCTATAAATTCACCCGCAAGCCCACCGGCGACATCCTGGCGATTGACCGCATCAAGGAAATCCACAAGCGCATCCCGAGCACCCACCTGGTGATGCACGGCTCGTCCTCGGTGCCGCAGGAAATGCTGGCTGTCATTCGCCAGTACGGCGGCCAGATGAAGGAAACCTACGGCGTGCCCGTCGAGGAAATCCAGGAAGCCATCAAGCACGGCGTGCGCAAGATCAACATCGATACCGACATCCGCCTGGCCATGACCGGCGCGGTGCGCAAGTTCCTGGCTGAAAACCCCGAGAAATTCGACGCCCGCGAATGGCTCAAGCCCGCCCGTGAAGCCGCCAAGGCTCTGTGCAAGCGGCGCTACATCGAATTTGGCTGTGAAGGCCAGGGCGCCAAGATCAAGGGTGACGCCCTGCAGGTCGTGGCCGCCAAGTACGCCAAGGGCGAGCTCGCCCAGGTCGTGCATTAAAAAGCACCGAAAATTCCCGCCGTCCGCCCGCGTGGATTGGCGATAATTCAAAGCCCGTGGACTCTTCCTGAGTCGCGCGGGCTTTTTACTTTGACTCACTTTCGTTACGCTTCGCCCCCACCATGACCCAAGCACTCCATACCTCCGCCCTGACCTCCCTGCCCCTGCTGGCGCGCGGCAAAGTGCGCGACAACTACGCTGTGGGCAAGAACAGGCTGCTGATGGTGGCCAGCGACCGGCTGAGTGCATTCGATGTCATCCTGGGTGAGCCAATCCCCGGCAAGGGCGCGCTGCTCACGCAGATGGCGCTGTTCTGGTTTGGCAAGCTCGGCCACATTTGCCCCAACCACCTGACCGGCGAGACACCCGAAAGCGTGGTCACCCCGGCCGAGGTGCCGCAGGTCGTCAACCGCTCCATGCTGGTCAAGCGCCTCAAGCCCATCCCGGTCGAGGCCGTGGTGCGCGGTTACCTGGCCGGCAGCGGCTGGAAGGAATACCAGGAGAGCCAGGCCGTCTGCGGCGTACCGCTACCCGCGGGCCTGAAGAACGCAGGCAAACTGCCGGAGCCCATCTTCACACCGGCCGCCAAAGCCGAAGCCGGCGAGCACGACGAAAACATCAGCTACGAGCAGGTGGTGAAAGTAGTTGGCGCCGACATGGCCGCGCAGATCAAAAAGATCAGCATCGAGATCTATAGCACCGCCGCCGCCTTCGCCCTGACCAAGGGCATCATCATTGCCGACACCAAATTCGAATTCGGCCTTGATGAGAATGGCGTGCTTACGCTGATGGACGAGGTGCTGACGCCCGACTCCTCACGCTATTGGCCGATCGAAGGCTATGAAGCGGCGTATGCCGCCGGCCAGAACCCGCCCAGTTACGACAAGCAGTTTGTGCGCGACTGGCTTGAAAGCGTGCGCATCAACGGCAAGCCCTGGGACAAGACGCCGCCTGCGCCGCACCTGCCGGCCGATGTGGTTGCCAAGACTGCTGCCAAGTACCAGGAAGCCTTGGCCCGCCTGACGGCCTGAGGCACGGCAGCAGTCGCCGGCGCCCTCCATGGAGTTCCTGCTCGAGTTGCTGTTCGAATTTTTCGGTGAACTGTTTTTGCAGCTCTTCGGTGAGTTTTTTGGCGGTGTTTTCAAGGCGGCCTGGTACAAGCTGCACGGACGCGACCATGAGCTCACTCCCGTGCAGGAAGCTGCCTGGTCTGTGGCTACAGGTGTTGGCGCCGGCCTCCTCACCGTGCTGGTGGTGCCTCATCTGGCGATTCGCCTGCACTGGCTGCAAATTCTCAATCTGCTGCTTGCCCCTTTGCTGGCGGGGCTGCTGGTCGAAAGGGCTCGTGCGTGGCGCGAATCGCGCCGTGAATTCAGCGTTGAGGTGGCAGGCTATGCCGCGCTGTTCGGGTTTGCTTTTGCCTTGACGCGCTGGCTGTTTGGCCAATAAGCCCTAGCTCAAGACGACGCTGCTGAGGCGCCGACGATACGTCGCCACGGTCGCATCTTCCGGCGGGATTTGCCCATCAGCCACCTTGGGCTTGGGCGCTTCCATGACGTCGAGCACGGCGATGTAGGTCTTGCGTGCCAGGTCTTCGTTCCAGGCCTTGTCGCGCATCAGGATTTCCAGCAACTCGTCCAGCGCCTCAGTCCAGCGCTGCTGCGCCATGAGCCAGCGGGCTTTGTCAAAACGTGCTTCGAAATCGCGTTTGTTGGCCGTAATCCTTGCATCAAAACCGGCTGCAGCGCCCACTCCATGAGCGCCGGTAGCTACAAAATCCATAGCATCCATCCAGCGCTTGAGCGAGTCAAAGCGCCGCACCACGGTGGTCTGGGCGATCACAGGCGCAAACGCCACCTTGGCGTCGTCTTCGCGGCCCAGCTGCAGCAGCAGCTTCACATAGTCAAAGCGGGCGTTGTCGTCGGCCGGGTTGGCGGCGACGGCATGCTGGAGTTTTTCCAGCACGGCAGTGGGGTCCGTGTTTTCTTCTTCGAGCGCGAGTTCCTGCTCTTCGGGCTGCTCTTCAGCCGGCGGCAAATGCTTGTCGAGGAATTCCTTGACCTTGCCTTCGGGCAGGGCGCCGGCAAAACCGTCCACCGGCTGGCCGTTCATCATCAATATGCAGGTGGGGATGCTCCGGATGCCGAAAGCGGCACCCAGTTGCTGCTCCTGGTCGGAGTCGATCTTGACCAGCTTGAAGCGCCCGGCATATTCCACTTCCACTTTTTCAAGGATGGGCCCGAGCGACTTGCAGGGGCCGCACCAGGGCGCCCAGAAGTCGATCAGCACAGGCGTGGTCATGGATGCGGCAACGACTTCCGCTTCAAAGTTGGCAATGGTGACGTCGATCATGGTCTGGCAGAGTTGGGGTATCGGGGCCGGTTTTCAACCGGGTCGGCGCAGCTGGACGCCTGAGAGGCAAGAGCGTAGCACGCACGGCACGGCCCTTGCGGTGGCCTGCCCTTAAAATCATGGGGTTAGAACCTGCAACCCCGGCCTTGAAGGTCCCCGCATGACAACAAGCAACAATTCGGCAAAACCCCTGGTGGGTGTGGTGATGGGCTCCAGCAGCGACTGGGAGACCATGCAGCACGCCGTGCAGATCCTGACGCAATTCGGCATTGCGCACGAAGCCCGGGTGGTGTCGGCCCACCGCATGCCCGACGAGCTGTTTGCCTATGCCGAAGGTGCCGGCGGTCGCGGCTTGCAGGCCATCATTGCCGGCGCCGGCGGCGCAGCGCACCTGCCCGGCATGCTGGCCGCCAAAACCACCGTGCCGGTGCTGGGTGTTCCCGTGGCCAGCAAGCATTTGCAGGGCGTGGACTCGCTGCACAGCATCGTGCAGATGCCCAAGGGCATTCCGGTCGCCACCTTTGCCATCGGCAACGCCGGCGCAGCCAATGCAGCCCTGTTCGCGGTGGCCATGCTGGCCCTGCACAACCCGGCGCTGGCCGCCCAATTGCAGGCTTTCCGTGCAGAGCAAACCGCTGCCGCGCACGCCATGACGCTGCCGCCCGCATGACCGCCTCCACCTCTTCCCGGGCCGCCTCCAGCCTGCCGGAGTTGCCTATTTTTCCCGGCACGGCCTCGGCCTCCGGCCAGCCCGCTACCCTCGGCGTGATGGGCGGCGGCCAGCTGGGCCGCATGTTTGTGCATGCCGCGCAGCGCCTGGGTTATTTCACGGCGGTGCTGGACCCCGATCCGCAAAGCCCCGCGGGCCTGGTGAGCCATCACCACATCCAGGCCGGCTACAGCGATGAAAAAGGGCTGACCCAACTGGCCGCACTGTGCGCCGCCGTCACCACCGAATTTGAAAACGTGCCCGCCGGCGCGCTGCAGGCGCTGGCCGCCAGCCGCCCCGTGGCACCCGGCGCTGCCGCCGTGGCCATCGCGCAAAACCGCATCGAGGAAAAATCCCACTTCACCGCCAGCGCCGCCGAATCCGGCGTGCTGGCCGGCGTTACCTGCGCACCCTACGCCGTGATTGAAACAGCCGGGCAGCTGAAGGCGGTGCCCGCCGGTTTGCTGCCCGGCATCCTCAAGACCGCGCGCATGGGCTACGACGGCAAGGGCCAGGTCCGCGTCAAGAATGCGGACGAACTGGCCACCGCCTGGGCCGGCCTGAAGCAGGTGCCCTGTGTGCTCGAAAAAATGCTGCCACTCAAGGCCGAGTGCTCGGTCATCGTGGCGCGCGGCTGGGACGGCAGCGTCGTGAGTTTTGCGCCCCAGCTGAATGTGCATGTCGACGGCATCCTCGCGGTGACGCAGGCTTATGAAGGAAATATGCCTGCAGCGCTTGCTGGTCGTGCGCAAGCAGCTACCAAAACCATAGCAAAACACATTGACTATGTCGGCGTGCTCTGCGTCGAGTTTTTCCTGGTGGACGACGGCAGCGCCGATGGCGCGCTCATCGTCAATGAAATGGCGCCACGCCCGCACAACAGCGGCCACTACACGATGGACGCCTGTGACGTGTCGCAGTTCGACCTGCAGGTGCATGCCATGGCCGGCCTGCCGCTGCCGCAGCCGCGCCAGCATTCACCGGCCATCATGCTCAACCTGCTGGGAGATGTGTGGTTTGACACCCATGGAAAGATGCGCACACCCGACTGGCAGGCCGTGCTGGCACTGCCCGGCACGCACCTGCATCTCTACGGCAAAACCGAAGCCCGCATCGGCCGCAAGATGGGCCATCTCAACATCACGGGCCCCGACGTCGCTTCAGTCAAGGCCACGGCACGCCAGGTTGCATCCATCCTGGGCCTGCCCGGCCTGGACGCCCTCTGATGATTCTTCCCGGTACGGACCCTGAAGCCATTCTTGAAGCCGCACGCCGCATCCGGGCCGGCGGGCTGGTGGGCTTCCCGACGGAGACGGTGTACGGCCTGGGCGCCGACGCTTCCAGCGATCAAGCCGTCGCCGGAATTTTTGAAGCCAAGGGCCGTCCGTCCGACCATCCGCTCATCGTGCACGTGGCCGATGCGGCGCACGTAGACGCTTACGCCAGCAGCGTGCCGCCGTTTGCCGCGCGCCTGATGAAAGCCTTCTGGCCCGGGCCGCTCACCGTGATCCTGCCGCGCAAGGAAGGCGTGGCGGCGGCCGCGGCCGGCGGCCAGGATTCGATCGGCCTGCGCTGCCCCTCACACCCTGTCGCGCTGGCTTTTTTGAAAGCATGTGACACGGGTGTTGCCGGCCCCAGCGCCAACCGTTTCGGCCGCGTCAGCCCCACCACTGCGCAGCATGTGCAGCAGGAGTTTGGCGACAGCCTGCTGGTGCTCGACGGCGGGCCCTGCGATGTCGGCATCGAATCCAGCATCGTCGACTGCACGCGCGGGCGGCCTGTGTTGCTGCGCCCGGGCATCCTCACGCGCGCGCAACTCGAAGCCGCGTGTGGCGAGGCCGTGCTGGGGAAAGACGAATTCGAGCAAAAGGCTCCGGGCGATGCGCCGCGCGCTTCCGGCACGCTCGAAGCGCACTACGCGCCCGACGCCAAGGTGCGCCTGATGGACGCAGGCCCCATACAAACCGCACTCGATTTGCTGGGCGCCGAGGCCGCCCACATCGCCGTTTACGCGCGCAGCATCGTGCGCATCAAGTCAGAAAAAGTGTTGTACCGCCGCATGCCCGACGACGCGCTGGCCACCGCGCAGCAACTGTTTGCCGTGTTGCGCGACTTTGATGCCAAAGGCGTCAAGCTGATCTGGATTGAAAACCCACCGGCGGCCGCCGAGTGGGATGGCGTGCGCGACCGGCTGCAACGGGCTGCCGCGAGCTGAAGCGTCAAGAATCGGCTGCCATGTTGGATGGAACCATCGCTTGTCTCCTCATCGGTGCCGCCGTCGGGTTGTGGATGATGTGGCGCGAGCGCAGGAGCGACCGGCGGAACACTGGCGGGTGTTGCTACCAATGCGGAAGAGCGCTTGGCTTTGACTTCAAGACCGTCACGCGAAGGTACGAAGGAGGGTCAACCAAGCGCGTTGACTTCTGCGCGAAGTGTGCACGCCACCGGCTTGTCTGGGGCTGGCTCGTCCTTGGGCTCGTGATCATTTTTGTTGGGCTAATGTGGTATCACTTGCATCACTCGGGCTGATGGATACCGGCGCATCACATCGAATTTGTCCCCATGTACCTGGGACATCAGGAAAGAGGTAACCCATGCTCTCCATCCTCCTCACCATCTGGTTCCTCCACGTCGCGGCCATGATGAGCCCCGGCGCCAATGTGCTGCTGGTCTCGCAACTCGCTGCCAGCGATAGGGCGCGTAGCGCGGTGTTCGCGGCGCTGGGTGTGACGGCCGGGGCTGCCATCTGGGCGCTGTGCGCGGTGCTGGGCGTCAACGCCATCTTCCAAATTTTTCCGGGGCTGCGCCTGGTGCTGCAGGTGGCCGGTGGCCTGTATCTGCTCTATGTGGCGAGCCGGCTCTGGCGCTCGGGCGGCCTTGCACTGGGCGATGGCGGCCCGGCGGTGTCATCGGCAGCGGCGTTTCGCCTGGGGTTTCTCACCAACATCACCAACCCCAAGTCGGCGCTCTTTTTCGGCAGCGTGTTTGCCGCCTCGTTTCCGGCCGCTCCCAGCCCGGCATTGCAGGCCGCGGCCGTGGCCATGATCGTGGTCAACGCGCTGTGCTGGCACACGCTGCTGGCCTATTTGTTTTCGCGCGAGCGGGTGCGGCTTGCGTATGCCCGTACGCGGGGCACGGCGGACCGCATCGCCTCGGTGGCTGTCGGCGCATTGGGCCTGGGGCTGCTGGCGGCATCATTGCGCGAAGCGCGCTCCTAGAGCCGGTTCTCAGGGCAGCGCGAATTGCCCGTCAGGCTCCGTGACGGGCCAGGCAGGCGTTTTGCCCAAATTTCGGGCATTGTGGCGCAATGCCGCGCCATGCGGTGTTTTCGTCCACAAGTCCCGCCGCCATCAACAGCCTTGTCCACAGGCGGCAGGGATAACTTGCAGGCACATTGATGAAGCATCCGTGCCTGCCGCGCTGGGCGTGTGTGGCACCGGGCTATTCAGTCGCCGCGCCCGTATACCAGCTTCATCACCAGAATGGCCAGCGCCAGGCCCAGCGTGACCGCGTTCGCCAGCACGATGGGCCAGGCGCCCGCCAGCACACCGTAGGCCAGCCACAGTGCCACGCCAACCGTAAAGGCGCTGTACATCGCCAGTGAAATGCCGCTGACATCGCGGCTGCGAAAGGTCAGCCAGGCCTGCGGGGCAAAGCTCGCCGTGGTCAGCACGGCGGCCAGAAAGCCCACGATGTCTGTTGCGTTCATCGCTTGCCCTCCTTGACGGCCCATTCCAGCATCGCATCCAGTGCCGGGCGCGCAGCGGGCGCGTTCGGGTGGTTGATCAGCCCCACCACGATGTAGCGTGCGCCGCTGTCGCCATTGGCATAACCGGCAACCGCGGTCACGTCGCGCAGCGAGCCGGTCTTGACGAAAGCCAGCCCGGCCACCGGCCTGGCGCGTTCGCGCATGGTGGCGTCGGTGCCGGCCACCGGCAGCGAATCGGCGAGATCGGCGGCAAAAGGGCTTTTGGCGGCATGCTGCAGCAGGGCCGACAGGCTGGCGGCACTGATGCGCTCCTCGCGGCTCAGGCCCGAGCCGTTGTCCATCAGCGGGGGTGTGCTGCCGGGCAGGCTTTTGCGCCACCAGGCGGTGAGCGCTGCGCGGGCGGATTCAAGCGTGCCGGCTTTGGGCTGGCCCAGGCCGGCCCAAAGCCCGAGTGTCAAAAAGAGGTGTTGGGCCATGATGTTGTTGGAGTATTTGTTGACGTCGCGCACCATTTCCAGCAACGGCGGCGACTGGTATTCAAACCGCACCGCGGCCTTTTCGCCCGAGAGGGTACCGGTCCTGCGCAGCATGGCCAGCTCTGCCGGCGTGGCGTCGCGCACTGTGCCCGTCAGCAGGCCACCCAGTTGCCGCCACGACCCTTCGATGGCGCGCGCCGCAAAACTCGCGGGGTCGGCATAGGCGCTGGGCCACACTTTTTCGCCGCAGGCCGAAGAATAGGTACCCAGGAATTCGATGTTGACGGGGTTTTCAACGCTGGCACGCAGCTCGCTGCGCCAGTCGCCGCAGCGCGCCACACGCACGATCGGCACCGTCGCGCCCACCTGCACACCCGCCAGCGGCGGCTCATAGCGCACCAGCGCACGGCCATTTGGAAGGTCCGGCGTGAATGTCATCACGATGGTTTTGAAATTGATCAGCAACGCATCGGGCCGGGCGTTGTAGGGCCGCAGCGGCTCGCCGTCAAATTCGCCCGGATCGGTGGGCGGCACGCTGAAGGCGCTGCGGTCCAGCACGATGTCGCCGCGGATCGCCCGCGCCCCTCCGGCCTGCACCTCGGCCAGCAAGGCCTGCAGGCGTTCAACGACCAGCTTGGGGTCGCCGCCGCCCTGCACCACCATGTTGCCGTTGAGCAGGCCGCCCGAGGCGCTGCCGTCCAGTATCACCTTCGTCTTCCAGGTGAAGTCGCGGCCCAACGCGTCGAGCGCCGAGTACGTGGTCACCAGTTTCATGACGGAGGCAGGGTTCATTGGCACATCGGCGCGCCAGCTCAGGCGCGGCACCGGTTTGCCGCTGCCGGCTTCCACCACCAGCATGGACACCGCATCGCGCGGCACCCTGGCGCGCGACAGGGCTTTTTCAATCGGGGCCGGCAGGCGTGCGGTTTGTGCCAGGCCGGGGCTTGCGGCCAGGGCTGCCATGGCCGCCAGGGCAGCCAGCGCAACAGTGTGTGTCGTGCGCGGGCGCAGCAAGTCGTGGGTCATGCGGGGATTATCGCGGTTGAGCGTTCTGCAAGGCGCTGCCGGTGGGCGCCGGGGTGGCCGGCCATTGGCGCGGATAATCAGGGCATACCCATCGGCCCCAGCCTTCGGGTACCCGCAGATCGCTATGAATTTAATAGCTGCTTGCGCCTGATATATAAGGGCTTGAGCCCGATTTAATGCCTGAACTTGTGAAATTCCTCGCTTTTGACACCAGCACTGACCGCATGTCCGTGGCGCTGACCGACGGTGCGCACGTCTGGCAGCACAACGGCCCAGGCGGCGCGCAGGCTTCCACCACGCTGATCCCCGCCATCCTGGCGTTGCTGGCCGAGGCTGGCCTGGCGCTGGGCGAGCTGGATGCCATCGCCTTCGGGCGCGGCCCCGGCTCCTTTACCGGCCTGCGCACCGCCTGCGCGGTGGCGCAAGGCCTGGCGCTGGGCGCCAACCAGGGCGCCGGCATTCCCGTGCTGCCTGTCGACACGCTGATGGCTGTGGCCGAAGAAGCGCGCTTTCAGCTGCAGGGTGATGACGAAGCGTCCCTGCGCGTCACCGCGCTGCTGGATGCGCGCATGGACGAAATGTATGTGCAGGGTTTTGAGTTCAGCGGCGGGCACTGCCGGGCGCTCGGCGAATGCGGGCTGGTCCGGCCTGAAAACCTGGTGCCGGACACTGCGGCCGGTTTGTTCGCGGGCAATGTTTTCGCGGTGTACGCCGGGCGTTTGCCGGGCAGCCTTGCGGCATTTGCACAGGCCGAGGCCCTGCCCACGGCCACCGCCATGCTGCGCCTGGCGCCGCAGCTGGCTGCTGCCGGGCTGTGCGTCAGCGCCGACCTCGCCCTGCCGCTCTACGTTCGCGATAAAGTAGCGCTGACCACCGAAGAGCGCGACCAGGTCAGGGCCGCCAAGCTGGCCGCCGCTCCACCCCTTTCATGAACGCCATCCTCAAGCCCCTCGAAGCCCAGTTCGAAGCCATGACACCCGCATGGCTGGATGAGGTGGTGCGCGTGGAAAAAACCGCGTATGGCCACCCCTGGACGCACGGCAATTTCAACGATTCGCTCAACGCCGGCTACCAGGCGCAGCTGCTCACTGCCGGCAATGCGCCCGACGCCGTGCTGCTGGGTTATTTTGTGGCCATGAAGGGCGTTGACGAAGTACACCTGCTCAACATCACCGTGGCCCCCGAACACCAGCGCCAGGGCTGGGCCCGCATCATGCTGGATGCGCTGGCCCTCTGGTCGCGCGGGCAGGGCGCGCAGTGGCTGTGGCTGGAAGTGCGCGTGAGCAATGTGCGGGCCAAGGCTATCTATGAACGCTACGGCTTTCGCCACGTCGGCACGCGCCGCAACTACTACCCGGACGGCGCTTCCACGCGCGAAGATGCGGTCGTCATGAGCCTGGCGCTATGAGCCTGGACCTCGACAAACGCCAGCGCGCCATGCTGCGCGAAATGGGTGTGCGCGTGTGGCTGCCGGTTGCCGCTGCGCCTGCTGAAGCTGCCGCTGCTATTGATTTGGTAGCTGCTGGCGCACGATCAGTAACGCCCGCAAGTGAATTTGATCAAAAAGTCAGTGCGCCTTCCACGTCCGCTGCACCGCGAGAGGCTGCGCCGCCCGTGCGGCCCGTGCAGGCGCCGGCTCGCCCGCAGGCCGAGGCGCGCGAAACCGCTGCACCCGGCACGACGGCTGCGTGGCGCATGGGAGACGCGCAAGCCCTGTACGCTGACGCCGCCCATGCTGAAGGCGCGCGCTGGCTGGTGCTGGCCGAAACGCCGGCGGCTGCGCTGCAGCGGGAGCCTTTCAACCCCTTTGAAGGTGATGCCGGCAAGCTGCTCGACAACATGCTGCGCGCTGCGCGCCTGCACAAGGCCGGCATGGTGCTGCTGGCGCCGCTGGTCCGGCAGGCGGCATCCGGTGCGGGTGCCGGCCTGCCTGAAGCGCTGCCCGCCCTGGTGGCCAGCGCGCAGCCCGATGTCGTGCTCGTTATGGGCCGCCTGGCCGCGCAGGCGGTGTTGCAGTCCGCCGAGCCTTTCGGCAAACAGCGCGGCCAATTGCACAGCCTGCATGGAGCCCGCATGGTCGTGACCTACGACGCCACCTATTTGCTGCGCAACCCGGCCGACAAGGGCAAGGCCTGGGACGACCTGTGCCTGGCCATGAATTTGGTCACCAATCCGGGCTGATTTTTGTCAGGCCTTAACTGCGCCACGGCTGGGCGTGGGGCCTGTTCGCCTTATTTCCGGGGCTGCGTTGCCACTGCAAGGGACTGGATGCAAGGCGCCCGGGCGCAGCCAAGGCTTTGGCCTTGCAAGCGCGGGCAACGCCGCAGACGGTCCCTTGCAGTGGCAACCCGTAGGGAAGGCCCGCCAAAGTGCGCCACTCGGCGTTGCACTCCTTACGTGTGCGCATGCACACGCGGCGTCGCGCGCCTTGATTGGCGCACTTTGTCAGGTCTTCGCAGCCCCGGAAATAAGGCGAACAGGCCCTAGCACCGAGGCAATCGCCACCACCATCAGCACCACCGCAGCCCAGTCCTGCCAGTGCAGCACTTCGCCCAGGCCCAGCGCGCCTGAAAACACCCCGAGGATGGGAATCATCATCACGCTCAGCGTGGAAGCCACCGGCGGCAGCGCGCGCGCCAGCGTGAACCACGCCGCATGCGCAAAACCGAAGATCAGCACCGCGTTGTAAAGAATCGCGCCCCAGGTCGTGGGCGAAGGAGCCTTCCACTGCGGCATCTCAAACACGACACCCAACACGGTCAGCATCACGGCGGTCATCACCGTCATCCAGAACGACAACGTCAGCGTCGCGGCCGGTATCGTGGTCTTGCGCAGCAGCTGCGTGCCCAGCGCCCACACCGCGGCCGCCACCAGCGCGCACAGCACACCCAGGGGGCTGCCCGACAGGTTGGTCATTTCATTCCATAGCAGTAGCGCCACGCCCAGTGCGGCGGCCGCCACCCCCAGCCAGTTGCGGGCTTTTAGCGTCGCGCCAAAAAACCAGGCGCCCAGCAGCGCCGAAAAAATCGGCATGGTGTAGCCCAGAATCGCCGCACGCCCGCTGCTGAGGTTTTTGACGGCGAGGATGATCAGTGCATGCCAGACAAACATGTTGGCCGCAGCCAGCCAGAAGAGCTCACGCCACCTGCCCCGCGGCACCCCAAACGGCACCTTCAGCACCACCATGGCGATGCCCAGCACCGGGATGCCCAGCCAGATCGACATCGCCCGGAACGTCAAGGGTGGAAAGTCCGCAATCCCCAGTTTCATCACCGGCCAGTTCAGGCCCCAGACCAGGGTGAGCAGAACCAGCAGGATGAGTTGGCGTTGCGAGAGTTGCATGGAACTATTGTGCCCCCACGGTCGCTCACTTCGTGTAGCTTCCTGCCCCCCGAGGGGGCCGCCCGCCTGCGGTCTGGCAAAGCCAGTCCCGCGGCTCATGCTGGCTTGAAGAATTCTGTGAGTACGGCCAGTGATGGAGGTATTTCACCAGCGGGCAGCTGTGGGACTGGCTTGCGCCGGGCCGGCATAGCGTGCGCCCAAAGTCTGGCTGGGTTGCGCAACACGGGTTGAATTGCTACGCCGCTTCTGGCTCAGCGGCAGACTCTGTTCGTGCTGGCACCCTGTCGTCTTCTGGAATGGCGTAGCGCGGCGCCAGTGCAGCAAGCGACCTCAACACCGGGACGGGTGTCCAGCGAAATAGCGGCGTGAGCCAGGGATAGGGCACTCTGGATTTCAGAATGGCGCCGTAATCACACGAGGCTTCGTGGGGGAAGTAGTTCTCACGCACGGCCACAAGCTCACAAAAGCCCTTGCCGTGGTAGTAGCGCAGCTGTGGATCAACCGGCAAACCGGCCCGCGCAGCCCGTGCATAGGCCTCTACCGACGCGCCTGGTTTGCGTTGCAAATGACGTTTGAGCCCGGGCATGGGAGAGCCCAGAAACACTTCACGAGTGCCGCATTTCACCGCATACAGATAGTTAAATGCGATCAGCTGCAAGGCCGCGCCGGCATCCACGCTGGTCAGGCTGATGCCAAACAGGCAGCGGGAGGCGTGCTTGTTCGTTGGCACCTTGCCGTCCAGAGCGGCACTCTTTTGCCAGTCGCCCGGGTTGACCCACTCTGCCTCCGTGGTGGGCTTGCAAAAGAGCGACGCCAGCAATTCACCCGTTTCTGCGCAAAATGCACCCCCGCTCAAATCGGGATGCGCGGCAATGCGTGATCGAAAGTCTTCTGCGGTGGCTTGCTGCTCTTGCGTCCATTGCTTGCGCTCCAGATCCAGCAAGGCTGGAATATCGCCAATACGCAAATTGCGGGTGATGTAGCTGCGCTTTTTGATGGTCGGTTTGGTTGTCATGGGTAACGGTATGCGTGGGTGTTAAAGGAGTTGACTGCCCGGAACGTCGGGGACTGGTGGCGGGTGTGCGGTACCCGAATGGCAGGCGCAATTGCGAGTGCCCAAGGGCTGGAAGTCATGCATCAGCTGCACAGCACCTGTGGTGAGCCACAGCCGGGTGACCCGGGCCTTGTTGCCGAAAAATCCGCTCAGAAAAATGCTGGCTTGCAAATTCACCACCTCATGCCACCAGCCATGAGGCACGTAGATGGCATCACCCGGATACAGATCGACGGCAAACAGTGCGTCTGTTGGCACATCGCTTTGTGCCAGGTCGCGCATGCCCACCGATGCCAGCTTGGCCCAGCGGTCATACTTAGTTGACAACGCACCCAGGTGTTCCACGGTGCCGGGGCGTGCCAGGTAAAAGCGTTTGACTCCGCGCGTGAGCACCGCCAGGTTGTCCAGCAAGTCGTAATGCAAACCCGTGTGTGCACCTTGCGGGCCAATCCATGCGCTGCTGGAGACGATGTTGCCTGGCGGGAATAATGCGTCTTGCTGCACGTCCTGGCGCAATGAGGGTATCTCCTTGAGCAGATCAAACTCTTTGAGGTAGCCGATATGCGAGCCTTCTTCCTGCGCGGCTGTCTGCAACTCCAGTTGTGCCACATAGCGGTCAAGTGTGGACGTCACAAACCGGGTACTGGACCTCTCCCGATTCCCCACTACCAAGGTCACAGGCCTGGCCCCGCCCAGATGGGCAAGGTGCTGAAACGTCCAACGCTCCAGCGCGGCCCAGTTGCGCCCCATGCCCCGCAAAACAACAGGGCCATGACCTATCCACTCATGCCCCCGGGGAGACACCATCTCTGGCACAGCCCCGAGCCTGGAGCGAGGTATTCCTAGCGGGCATTCGCCTTGGGTAATCCACAAATTCACAACGACCTTCAGCACTTGCAATGCGGTGATCGTAAAAATTCACTGTGAAATCCTGATGACGCTAGCGCTTGTTTTTTTGTTGCATCGTGTAAAACGCCGGACAGGTAGCCGCTGGAGACAATCGCGCGTTTGGCATACAGGGGGTTTTCCATCAGGGCCGGGTGCAAGCTGCGGAGATGGTGGGAGCTTAAAATGGGACATGACTTTTCTCGACATGCTGGGCGCCGCAGAACGCCAGAACCGCTCCATGCTCTGCGTCGGCCTGGACCCTGAACCTACGAAATTCCCCGGCAAGCTCAAGGGCGATGCCAACAAGATCTACGATTTCTGCGCGGCGATTGTTGACGCCACCGCCGACCTGGTGATTTCATTCAAGCCGCAAATCGCCTACTTCGCCGCGCACCGCGCCGAAGGCCAGCTTGAACGCCTGATGGAACACATGCGCCGCGTGGCGCCGCAAGTGCCCATCATCCTGGACGCCAAGCGCGGCGATATCGGCAGCACGGCGGAGCAATATGCCAAGGAAGCCTTTGAGCGCTACGGTGCCGACGCGGTGACGCTCTCGCCCTTCATGGGGTTTGATTCGGTCGCACCATATTTGAAGTACGAAGGCAAGGGCGCATTTTTGCTGTGCCGCACCTCCAACCCCGGCGGCGACGATCTGCAGAACCAGCGCTTCGCCTCGATTGAAGGCCAGCCGCTGTTGTACGAGCATGTGGCGCGTCTGGCGCAAGGTCCCTGGAACCTCAATGGCCAGCTTGGCCTGGTGGTGGGGGCGACTTATCCGGCCGAGATCGAGCGTGTGCGTTCGGTGGCGCCGACCTTGCCGCTGCTGATTCCGGGTGTGGGGGCGCAGGGTGGCGATGCCGTCGCGACCGTCAAAGCGGGCTGGCGGGCCGGCGCGCCAATCATCGTGAACTCGTCGCGTGCGATTATTTATGCCTCTTCGGCGGATGATTTTGCGGAGGCTGCGCGGCGCGAGGCGGTGAAGACTCGGGATGTGTTGGAAGCGGCTCGGGGTGAGGCTCTGAAGCTGTAGTCTTTCTTGTTCCAGCGCTTTTTGCTGAGTGTTGCTGGCCGGGGGTTGCCCGGCATGCAACTCACTTTTCTTTGCTTCGCCAAAGAAAAGTAAGCAAAAGAAAGGCGACCCTGGTTCCTGCGTCCCTGCGCTGCGCTACGGGCAACCTGCGGTGCTCGGTCCAGGCGGGGTCTCGCTCGAACTCGCTACGTTGCACTTCGCTCAGACAATCGCGATCCCTGATCCGCCTGAACCTGCGCTCCTCGGCGCAGACAGAAGGGGCTAGCGGGAGCGGGGACCGAATACCAATACCCAAGACAAATACCAACAAGGACACGCCATGGCGTGTCCTTGTTTCTTCCGGTATTCAGGGCCCTGTCTTCGGCTGTTTGGTATTCCTGCCTCCACCCCCTTGTGTATGCGCCGAGGAGCGCAGGGCCAGACGGATCAGGGCAAAAACTTGTTTGAGCGAAGCGAGTTGTTTTTGACCCCGGCTGGACCGAGCACCGCAGGTTGCCCGCAGCGAAGCGTAGGGACGCAGGAACCAGGGTCGCCTTTTCTTTGCTTACTTTCTTTTGGCGAAGCAAAAGAAAGTGAGTTGCATGCCGGGCAACCCCCGGCCAGCAACACTCAGCAAAGCGCACCCCCATCAAATCAACAACAACCCCAAAAGAGGTTGCTATCAATTCGGGAGCTGCTTGCGCTCGCCCTCATTGAATCAGAGCCCAATAAGACCATTAATTAGCAACCGTAAACCGGCGCCGAACATGCCGCGCGTTTTCAATCTCGTCCACGATAGCCACAGCCAGGTCAGGCACCGAAATACCGGCCGGCTTGTCACCCTGGCCGGGCAGCAGGTCGTCCGCGCCCAGCCGGTACTTGCCGGTACGTTCGCCGGGCGCTAGGCCAATGGGAGGCGAGACAAAGCTCCAGTCCAGCGATGTTTCGAGCTTGAGCTGGTTCAGCGCTTCACGTGCAGCCAGCGCGCCCTGCTTGTATTGCGCGGGAAACTCCGGCGTGTCCACCAGCTGCAGGCCCGGCGCCACATACAGGCTGCCGGCACCACCCACCACCAGCAGGCGTTTGACGCCCGCCTGCTTGACGCCGCTCACGATGGCTTTGCTGGCCTCAAGGTGCAGGTCGTGGATTTTCGGCTCGCTCCAGCCGGGGTTGTAGGCGCTGATGACGGCATCGTGGCCCGCCACGGCTTTGGCCACCTGGCCGGCATTCAGTGCGTCGGCGGCGACTACGGTCAGGCCGGTTTGCGGGTTGACCTTGCCAGGGTTGCGGGCCAGTACGGTGACCTTGTGGCCGCGGCTCAGCAGTTCGGAAAGAATGGGTGCGCCGATAAAACCTGTGGCGCCGATCAGTGCGATGTTCATAAAAACTCCTATGGGTAAAAGAGTCTCTAGTTTCATTACTTCACAACGGCCTGAATAGACGGCAAAATTCGCTAACACTGTGAAGTAGAGCTAACTAATGAGCGATAAATCCATGGACCAGCTCAAGCGCATGGCCATTTTTGCCGAGGTGGTTGCCAAAGGGTCCCTGACCGCGGCTGCTCGGCAGCTGGGCATGACGCCTTCGGCCGTGAGCCAGCATTTGCGGCAGCTTGAGCAGTCGCTCGGCCTGGCCCTGCTGCACCGGTCCACGCGGCGCCTGACGCTGACAGAAGCGGGGGAGCGCTACCACGCCGGTTGTGCCGCCATGGTGGCGGCTGCGCGCTCGGCGGAACAGGCGCTGGTGCGGCTGCGCGACGAACCCGAAGGCGAGCTGCGCCTGGCCGCGCCGGCCGGCTTTGGCAGCCTGCTGGCAGCGGCGCTGGCGCCGCTGCGCGGCTACCCCCGGCTCACGCTGCGTCTGCTGCTGGACGACAAGCTGGTTGACCTGATCGGCGAACGCGTGGATATCGCGGTGCGCGTGGGGGAGTTGGCCGACTCCAGCCTGGTGGCACGCAAGCTGGGCGATATGACGCGCCAGCTCTGCGCCTCGCCGGCCTACCTGGCCGAACGCGGCTGGCCCGCCACGCCGCAGGATTTGCTGCGCCACGACTGGCTGGCCAGCAAACCCAACAGCAGCAACAGCGCGGACATGCTGGAGCTGCTGGGCCCGTCCGGCGAACGCGAAACCCTGAGGCTGGAAGGCCGGGTGCAGGCCTCGCAGGTCACGGCGCTGCATGCGCTGGCCATAGCCGGCTGGGGCATCAGCATGGGTGTGAGCGAGGACGACCGCAAAGCGATGGCCGAAGGCCGCTTGCTGCCGATACTGCCGGGCTGGCGCATGGCGGATGTTCCGGTCTACGCCGTCACGCCGCGGCGCGGCGAGCAGCCGGCCAAGGTGCGGTACACGCTGGAGTTGCTGGCGGCCTGGTTCGTAGGTGTCAGGCCTGTTGCGGACGCGGCCTGAGCACCAGCCCGCCCAGCATCACACAAGCCAGTGCGGCCGTCAGGTCAAGGCCCATCAGGCGTTGCTTCGCATCTGGTAGCGTTATGCGGCGGGCTCAGGTCAGTTGCATGGAGCGCGCGGCATCCAGGTGCGCCTTCACACGCTGGGCCAGTGCGACGTCGCCGGGGGTCTCCGGCCGCCATTCCTGGGCGGGCAAGGCCTTGCCGTCCAGGTCCACCGCGACAAACACCACCAGGCATTCGGTGATGACCTGCATCTGCCCGACTTTCATGTCGCCGGCGCGCACTTCCACCGAGATGTTCAGGCTGGTCGTGCCGGTGTAGGCCAGGCGGGCTTCGACTTCGACCAGGTCGCCGATCATGATGGGACGCTGAAAACGTATGCTGCCCACCGACACGGTGACGCAATAGCGCTTGGCCCAGCTGGTGGCGCAGGCGTAGCCGGCTTCGTCAATCCATTTCATGACGGTGCCGCCGTGCACTTTGCCGCCGAAGTTGACGGTACTGGGTTCGGCCAGGAAGCGGAGGGTGATGGAGGACATGGGGGCTGCCGGTGTGTTGTGGGTTGTTCAGGCGTGCTGCCAGGCGACGGCGGCGACACGCATCATATTGTCGCCCATCACGCCCTCTACCTCAGTTGCGCTCAGGCCCACCCGGCGCAGCGCTTCGGGCAGCAGTTGCCAGGTTTCAACCGGCGTGTAAGTCATGCGCTGCACGGCGCGGTCGTAGCCGGCCGACCTGGGCCACCAGTAGGTGGGGTCATAGTCGCCCGGCGGGTTGTCATTGAGCTCATCCTGCCGGAAGCTGATGTCCAGGCCGATGCCCGCGTGCTGCGCGCCAACCAGACCCGCCACGTAGGCCACATGCCGCGCCATATCGTCAGCCGTAGGAGTGCGCGTACCCAGGAATGCAGAGACGCCCGAGACGCACACCACCCCGCCGGTTGCGGCGCAGGCGCGTATTTGCTCGTCGGTGATGTTGCGCCCGTGCTCGACCAGCGCCAGCGGGTTGGCGTGGCTGAAGATCACCGGCTTGGCCGAGGCGGCCATGATGTCGAGGCTGCAGCGGCGGCCGGTATGGGAGCAGTCCATCAAGAGGCCCGCCTCATTCACGGCCTGCACCATGCGCACACCCAGCGGCGTGAGGCCGCGTGCTTCGTCGTGGCAGCCGTCGGCCACGCTGTTGTTGCGGTTGTAGGCGAAATGGATTTGCCGCACGCCGAGTTCGCGGTACAGGGTCACCATCTCGGGCCGCTCCTGCAAGGGCATCGCACCTTCCAGGTCAAAGCCGATGGCAAGCTGGCTCGCCGCCGCGGCTTCGCGGATCTCGTCCACGCTGGACACCAGCCGGTAGCGCCCGGGGTTCGCGGCGATCTTCGCGCGGAAGGCCGCAATGACCGCCATGATTTGCGCCACCGGGTTCATGTCCATGCCGACATTGACGGATACATAGTTCACGCCCGCGGCGCGCAACGCGTCCATCGGCGAAAAATCGGCTGCCGGGTGCAATGGCAGGCAGGCGTGGGCTTCCCAGTGGATCATGGCGTGGCGTGTGGTGTTGAAGAGAAATTAAAGCATGCGGCGCTGCGGCGCGCCAGACCTGCCTGGTAACGATTTACGCCGTAGCGGACACGTCGTCCGCTGCGCGGCGTTTGAACCCGGTGGAAGCCTCCATCAGGCTCAGCGTATAGGCATTCGTGACTTTGTGTGCCGCCAGGTCGGCCGCAGGCAGCATCTCCACCGTCTGGCCGCGCTGCATCACCATGAGCCGCTCGCACAGGTGGGTGACGACGGCCAGGTCGTGGCTCACCATGATGAAGGTCAGGCCGCGCCGGCGGCGCAGTTCCTCGAGCAGGTTGAGCACCTCGGCCTGCACCGAGGCGTCCAGTGCCGAAGTGGGCTCGTCCAGCAACAGGATTTGCGGCTCGAGGATCAAAGCCCGCGCAATTGCGATGCGCTGGCGCTGCCCACCCGAGAGTTGGTGCGGGTAACGGAAGCGAAAACCCGTGCCCAGGCCGACTTCTTCCAGCGCACGTTCGATGCGCGCTTCCGCATCGCTGATGCCGTGGATGGCCAGCGGCTCGGCGAGGATGCGGTCTACGGTGTGGCGCGGGTGCAGCGAGCCGTACGGGTCCTGGAACACCATCTGCACCTGCCGCCTGAAGGCCTTGCTGCCGGGCGCGCTGTCCTGGCCCAGCAACCTGACCGTGCCGGCCGTGCGCGGCGCGAGCCCGCAGATGGCGCGTAGCACGGTGGATTTGCCGGAACCCGATTCGCCGACGATGCCGAAGCTTTCGCCGGGGTTCACGATGAAGGAGGTATCGGCGACGGCGACAAAGCTGTCGTACACCACGCGCAGGCTGCTGACTTCCAGGCCCAGCGATGCGGATGAAGCCACCGGGTTCACAGCGCCCACTCCGGTTGCCTGTCCAGCGTCGCCAGCGGATGCGTGGACGCGCCCAGCTGCGGCAGGCAAGCCATCAGGCCGCGTGTGTAGGGGTGCTGCGCATTTGCCAGGCCGCCGGCGGCCAGCTCTTCCACCACCCGGCCGGCATACATCACCAGGATGCGGTCGCAAAAGGTGGACACCAGCCGCAGGTCGTGCGAGACCAAAATCAAGCCCATGCCGCGCTCGGCCACCAGCGTGTCGAGGATGGACAGCACCTGTAGCTGCACCGTCACGTCCAGCGCCGAAGTCGGCTCGTCGGCGATCAGGAGGTCCGGGTCGGCGATGAGCATCATCGCAATCATCGCGCGCTGACCCATGCCGCCCGACACCTCATGCGGATACAACTTGTAGACACGCGCCGGGTCGTCGATGCGCACGGATTCGAGCGCGGCCAGTGCGCGCTTTTTGGCTTCGGCCGACGAGACGCGGGTGTGGGCCTGCAGCGTCTCCACGATCTGTGCGCCTATGGTCATGACGGGGTTCAGCGAAAACTTCGGGTCCTGCAGCACCATGGCGATGCGGCCGCCGCGCAGCGCACGGCGTTGGGCGGGCGGGCAGTTGAGCAAGTCCACACCGGAAAATTCGAGACGCTTGGCGCTGATGCGGCCTTCCGGTGCGGTCAGCCCCATGATGGCGCGGCCGGTTTGTGATTTGCCCGAACCCGACTCGCCCACGATGCCCAGGCGCTCACGGCCTAGCGTGAAGGACACGCCGCGCACCGCCTCGGTCATGCCGCCGTCACGGCGCGGAAAGCTGACGCGCAGGTCGTCAACCACCAGCAGGGGAGCGTTGGCGCCCGTCATTTGGCGGCCTTCGGGTCCAGCGCATCGCGCAGGCCGTCACCCAGCAGGTTGAAGGCCAGGCTCACGACAAAAATCGCCGCACCGGGCGCGGCCGCCACCCACCACTGGTCCAGCACATAGAGGCGGCCGTTGGCGATCATCGCGCCCCACTCCGGCATGGGCGGCTGTGCGCCCAGGCCCAGAAAACCCAGCCCGGCGGCGGTCAGGATGATGCCGGCCATGTCCAGCGTGACGCGCACGATCACCGACGACACGCACAGCGGCATGATGTGGCCCAGCACGATGCGCCAGGGCGAGGCACCCAGCAATTGCACGGCCGCGATGTAGTCGGTCTGGCGTATCGTCAGCGTCTCGGCCCGCGCCATGCGCGCATAGGGCGGCCAGGAGGTGATGGCGATGGCAATCACCGCGTTCTGGATGCCGGGCCCCAGCGCCGCGACAAACGCCAGCGCGAGGATAAGGCGCGGAAACGCCAGAAAAATATCAGTGATGCGCATCAGCACTGCGTCGATCCAGCCGCCGGCATAACCGGCCACAGTGCCGACGATGAGGCCGAGCGGCGCGGCCAGCACCGCCACCAGAATCACCACCATCAGCGTGATGCGCGAGCCGATGATGATGCGTGAGAGGATGTCCCGCCCCTGGTCGTCGGTGCCGAACCAGTGCGTCCACGAAGGCGGCAGCAGGCGTGTGGTGCGCAGGTCGCCGGTGTAGGCCGAATACGGCGCGAGCAGGTCGGCAAAAATCGCCACGAGGATAAGCCCCAGCACGATGAAGAGGCCCAGCATGGCCAGACGGTTGCGCGAAAAATCGTGGCAGCCGTGGTACATGCGGCCCATGAAGGCCTGGCGGCGCGAGGCAGGGCGGTCGGTGCTCAGCCAGTCGCGCAAAGATGCAACCTTTGAAGTCATCGGATTCGCGTCCTTGGGTCCAGCAATTTGTACAAGACGTCAGAGAGCAAGTTCAAGCCCACAAAAATCGAACCCACCACAATCGTGCCGCCCAGCACCGCATTCATGTCGGCGTTCTGGAGCGAGTTGGTGATGTAGAGACCCAGGCCCGGCCAGGCAAAAACGGTCTCGGTCAGCACAGAGCCCTCGAGCAGACCCGCGTACGACAGCGCGATCACCGTGACCAGCGGCACCATGGCGTTGCGCAGCGCATGGCGCCAGATGATGCGCGACTCCGACAGGCCTTTGGCGCGCGCGGCAATCACGTATTCCTGGGCGAGTTCATTGAGCATGAAGGAACGCGTCATGCGGCTGATGTAGGCCAGCGCGAAATAGCCGAGCAGCGAAGCCGGCAGGATGAGGTGCGAAAACACATTGCGAAAAGCCTCCCACTCGCCGGTCATGGCCGTGTCGAGCAGCAAAAGCCCGGTGATGGGCTTGAGTGTGTATTCATAGCTCACGTCGATCCGGCCCGGCCCGGAGACCCAGCCCAGCCGCGCATAAAACACCACCAGCGCCATCAGCCCCAGCCAGAAGATGGGCACCGAATAGCCCACCAGGCCGATCACGCGCACCACCTGGTCCACCAGCTTGCCGCGCCGCACTGCGGCCCAGACGCCCAGCGGCACGCCCAGGCCCGCGCCTATCAGGATGCCCAGGCTCGCCAGCTCCAGCGTGGCCGGAAAGGCGCGCTTGATGTCCGTCATCACCGGGTTGGCTGTCAGCACCGAGACGCCGAAATCGCCCTTGAGCACCTTGCCGATGTAGATGTAGAACTGCTCATACAGCGGCTTGTCCAGCCCCAGCTCCTGGCGCACCCGCTCGATCACATGCGCCGGCGCGCGGTCGCCCACGATGGCCAGCACCGGGTCAATGGGGATCACCCGGCCGATGAAAAACGTGACCGCGAGCAGGCCCAGGTAGGTGAGCAAAATCACCACCAGGAAGTTGCCGAAGCTCCTGGCGTGCGGCGTGAAGCGCTGGCCCGCCGTGCGCGTGGCTACCGCGCTGAGCGGCGCCACGCCGGCGGCTGTGGGGTCGGGGATGGCCAAAGTCGTGGAGCTATCAGCGCTTGGAGGCGTTGAACATGTAGTTGGTGTCGAAGGTGGGGCCCAGCTTCAGGCCGTCCACGTTGGTGCGATAAGCCGCCACCTCGGTCTGCTGGTAGAGCATGACAAAGGGGCTGGTCTTGCGGAACTCGGCCTGCAGGTCCTCGTACATCTTCTTGCGCTTGCCGGCGTCGCGCTCGAGCACGGCGGCATCCGACTGCTTGGTCAGCTCGGGGATCGCCCAGGCGTTGCGCCAGGCCAGCGGCTTGGCCTTGGCATCGTCGGCGTTGTCGGGGTTGCGCGTGAAGGTGTCGGCATTTGAATGCGGATCCCAGTAATCGGCGCCCCATTGGCCGATGTACATGTCGTGGGTGCGGGCGCGGTACTTGGTCAGCGTCTGCTTGCCGTCGCCGGGAATGATCTCGATGTCGATGCCGGCCTGCTTGGCGGTTTGCTGGAAGGCCTCGGTGATGCCCTGCACCGGCTGGATGGTGCGCATGTCGATGGTGACCTTGAAGCCGCTGGCCAGGCCCGCCTTGGCCAGCAGCGCCTTGGCTTTGGCCACGTCGAGCTTGTAGGGCTTGTCTTTGCTGGCGCCCAGCAGGCCCTGCGGCAGGAAGTTCTGGTTGATCACGCCGATGTTCTTGACCAGCGTGTCGCCGATGGCATCGTAGTCGACCAGGTATTTCAGGGCCTCGCGCACCTCGGGCTTGGCCAGGTTGGCGTTCTTCTGGTTCAGGCTGATGTAGTAGACCGTGCCTTTGGGAGTGGAGGTCATCCTCACGTCCTTGTTGGCCGAGAGCGCGGCGATGTCCTGCGGGCTCAGGTTGCGGGCGATGTCGATGTCGCCTTTTTCGAGCAACAGGCGCTGCGTGGCCGATTCCTTGACGTGGCGGTAGATCACGCGGGCCAGCTTGGGCTTGGCGCCGTAGTAGTTGTCGTTACGTTCCAGCGCCACGATTTCATTGGCACGCCATTCGCGCAGCTTGAGCGGGCCGGAGCCGGCGTAATTGGTTTTCAGCCAGGCGTAACCCCAGTCACCGTTGACCTCTTTCGATTGCACCAGCTTCATGTCGACAATGCCGGCCACGTTGGCCGTCAGGCAGTTGAAGACAAAGGTGGGGGCATAGGCCTTGTCGGTTTCCAGGGTCACCACGGTCGGGCTGGTGGCCTTGATCTTGTCCTTGACGTTGGTCTTGGAGAAACCGAACTGGGTCAGGATGAAGGCGGGGGACTTGTCCAGCATGACGGCGCGCTGCAGCGAATACGCCACCTCTTCGGCCGTGAGCGGATTGCCGGAGGCGAATTTGATCCCGGGCTTGAGCTCGAAGGTATAGGTCTTGCCGTCGGCCGAGACGGTCCAGGATTTGGCCACGTCGCCCACCAGTTTGGAAGGGTCGTTCACATCCAGGCGCAGCAGGCGGTCATAGGTGTTGCCCATGATCTCGCCGGCGGACAGCTCAAAGGCCTCGGCCGGGTCCATGGTGATGATGTCATCGAAACCGAAGGCCAGCACCAGGGTGTCCTTGGGCGTGGCGGCCAGCACGGCGCCGGCGCTGCAAGCCAGCATGGCGGCTGCGGCAGTGGCGCAAAGAACGCGGCGGCTGAGGAGGGGAAGCATGTGGTTCAAGATGATTTCCTTCGGTTGGACAGTCAAAACAAACATGGCGGCTACGCGCTTGTGGCGATAGCGCCCCGGGGTCGTCGGGGATGAGCAGGAATCATGCCCATGCCCCTTGTTGTGGCGGCCTGTAACTTGTACATACAAGTTGAGGTGATCGCGACTGATGCATTCTGCGCTGCCGAGCAGGCGCGTCAAGACCCGGGTTTTCCGCGATTGCCGACTTCCTGAAAACTGGCGAGCTGAACGGTGGCCCGATTTGTCGCCGCCCATGTACGGCCAACACCGTTGCCCCGGAAAACGTGTCCAGACGCCGCCGGACGGGGTGGAGCGGTACGGCCTGCTGCCCTGCTGGCTGCCGGATGATGAGGCTCGGCGGAATATCCTGGTGGACGACCCTGCCGATCTCTGCAGGTTTTACCGGTGTTTTGTTGTTGCTATTAAAAGCATAGCTGCTGGCGCCCACCTTTATTGGTCTTAAGGCTGAAACTTCCCTTGAAAACAGCCAGAACCGGACCTGATTTCAGTTTCGGGGGACAAATCTCCTTCTTCCCACGCGTTCGGGAGGCCTCGCAAGCCTTGTTTTTGTGGGTAAAAAGTGGCTTGAGGCCAATTAAATAGGGCGCAACAAGCTATGAAATTGATAGCAAATATTCGATGCGTCCGGACCCGGCAAAGGACACCTGCCGTCAGATCACGGCCTTTACCCCGCCCCGTGACATTTCTTGTACTTCTTCCCGCTACCGCAATAACAAAGGTCGTTGCGCCCGGGCGTGGCCTCCACCCGCACCGTCTCGACTTTGGGGCCCATGGTCTTCCACAGCTCACGCAGGTCATACACCGCCCAGATGGCCTCGCCAAACGCGTTGAGCCTGGCAATGCTGGTGCTGGGCGTGCCGTCTTCGCTCAGGGGTGACACCTCGGGCGGGGCGCTGTCATCTTCGGTCATGGCGACCACGGCCTGCAGGGCACCATCGAGCCATTTGGCGGCGTCTTTGTCACGCGGCGCCATCCACTCGTCGGGCCAGCTTTCGACGGCAAACATGAAACCCAGCGCCCAGACCTGCGCGAATGCGGGCAGGTCTTCACCCTTGAAGGCGGCACGTTCGTCGGGCGGCATGTCGGCCACGGCGCCGCGTATGTCCATGACCTCGGGGTGGTAGCAGTTGTCGTCTTCAAGCGAGTCCACTTCGGCGTCCAGTGCCGTTTCGACTTCCTGCCAGCGCTGGTTCCAGAGCATGAGGAAGCGCTCACGCTGCGCCTCGCTGGCGAACGAGCCGCCTTCCGGATCCGGTGCCTCGCCCTCAGCGGGGACGGCGAGCAGCACGGGCAGGTATTCGGCTGCCTCGATGGGCCGGCGCGAGCAGATCACGGCGGCCATGAAGCCTTCGCAGAATTCCCACTGCGGTGTTTCGTCGTAACGGATGCGCAGGTCGTCGAGGATGGCATCGAGCTCGTCGAACGCCTCGACTTCCAGGAAAACCGGCTCCGGCGAGGGCTTAGAGGGGATGACGGATTTGGGGGTGGGCTTCATGAAAAAAACAGTTCTGAGCGTCACGTGAGGCTCTTATGATGCAAAGTGTATCTGGCGCGTCGCGGCTGCATGCCTGTGTTTTGTGCCCTTTTGTGACCCCTCCCACGGAAGCCCCGTCATGTTTCTTCAGCGCCTGGATGCCTGGTTCCCCGTCCGTTACACCTTTATGGCCCTGTGCGGGCTTGCCGCGCTGCTGGGGCTGCTCGGTTTGATGGTTTTTGGCGTGGGCAAGCTGGCCCTGGTATGCCTGGTCGGCGGCGTGGTGCTGGTGGGCGTGGGTGTGCACGACCTGCGGCAAACACGCCACGCGGTGCTGCGCAACTACCCGGTCATCGGCCACATGCGCTTTCTGTTCGAGTTCATCCGGCCGGAGATGCGCCAGTACTTCATCGAAAGCGACAGCGAGGCCACGCCGTTTTCGCGCGCCCAGCGTTCGCTGGTGTACCAGCGCGCCAAGGGTGAGCCCGACAACCGGCCTTTCGGCACGCAGCTGGACGTGGGCGCGCAGGGTTATGAATGGGTGAACCATTCGATGTCGCCGACCAAGCTGCCGTCACATGACTTTCGTGTGTGGATAGGCGGCTCGCCCGAAAACCCATCGCCCTCGGTCGAACCCTGCACGCAGCCCTACCACGCCAGCGTTTTCAACATCTCGGCGCTGAGCTTCGGCTCGCTCTCGGCCAATGCCATCATGGCGCTGAACAAGGGCGCCAAGCTGGGCGGCTTTGCGCACGACACGGGCGAGGGCTCGATCTCGCAGCACCACCGGCTGCATGGCGGCGACCTGATCTGGGAAATCGGCTCGGGCTATTTCGGCTGCCGCAATGAAGACGGCACCTTCAGCGAAGAACGCTTTGCCGCCAACGCATGCGACCCGCAGGTCAAGCTCATCGAGCTCAAGATGAGCCAGGGCGCCAAGCCCGGCCACGGCGGCATTCTGCCCGGCCCCAAGGTCACCGAGGAAATCTCGGCGGCGCGCGGTGTACCGCAGGGCAAGGACTGCATTTCGCCCTCCAGCCACAGCGCATTTTCCACGCCGGTCGAGATGATGCATTTCATCGCCAAACTGCGAAAGCTGTCGGGCGGCAAGCCGACGGGCTTCAAGTTCTGCATCGGACACCCGTGGGAATGGTTTGCGATTGTGAAAGCCATGCTGGAGACCGGCATCACGCCGGATTTCATCGTGGTGGACGGCGCCGAGGGCGGCACGGGCGCTGCGCCCGTCGAGTTCACCGACCACGTGGGCGCGCCGCTGCAAGAGGGCCTGCTGCTGGTGCACAACACGCTGATCGGCGTGAACCTGCGCAGCCGCGTGTCCATCGGTGCCGCCGGCAAGGTGGTGAGCGCTTTTGACATGGTGCGGCTGATGGCGCTGGGCGCCGACTGGTGCAATGCCGGGCGCGGCTTCATGATGGCGCTGGGCTGCATCCAGGCGCAAAGCTGCCACACCGGCAAATGCCCGACGGGCGTCACCACACAAGACCCGGTGCGCCAGCAGGCGCTGGTGGTGCCCGACAAGGCCGAGCGGGTGCGCAACTTTCACCGCAGCACGCTGCATGCCTTGCAGGAGCTGGTGCAGGCCGCGGGCCTGTGCCACCCGCGCGAAGTCAACGCGCATCACATCGTGCGGCGCCTGACCGATACCGAGGTGCGGCTGCTGAGCAACCTCATCATGCAAGTCGAGCCCGGTGCGCTGCTGGGCTCGCTGGAAAAGCAGAACACGGTCTTCAGCTACTACTGGCCACTGGCCAGCGCGCACAGTTTTCGCGCCAACGGCGCCGCGATGCAGGCACCCGCCGGACCCGATGGCGCCGCGACTTCAGGCACCCGCGTCGCAGTGGCCTGAATACGCCTGGCCACGGCCAAGCGACCAGTCGATCGGCGAATTTTCCGTCAGCGCGATCATGATGTCGTCCGGCGAAAAGCCGGCGGCGACCGCCTTAGCGACCACGCGGGCGTAGAGCTCACGCTTGCGCGCGTCGTTGCGGCCACCCAGAAAAGTGATTTCCACAATGCAGGCGCCGGCCGAGCGGCTCACGTCCGGAAACGTCGGATCCAGGATCATCGCGTCGGGCTGGAAACGCGAAACCAGTTGAAACCGGTCACCGGGCGGCACACCGCATGTCTCAACCAACCCCTGGTGAACAGCATCAGCAAGGGCCATGATGAACTCCTGCGAAAGGTGCGCGGGCACCGAAATACGGGCGAGTGGCATGGTCAGGACTCCTTGAAAATGTGGAAATCCGACTTTATAGAGACCAAAAATTAGATAAAGATGTGCATTGGTCAGTCATTGCGACTGAAAACGACATAATGAGGGATGCAGTACACCGATGACATCGCCATCTTTGTTCGCACGGTGGATTTAGGGGCATTTGCTGCGGCCGGCAAAGAGGCGGGGCTCACCGCTTCGGCGGTCGCGCGTATCGTGTCGCGGCTCGAAAGCCGGCTTGGCGCCAAGCTATTGCACCGTTCAACACGGCGGCTTGTACTCACGCAGGAAGGCGAAACCTATCTCCACCATGCCCGCGCGATCATTGCCCGGGTTGAAGAAGCACAGGCCCAGATCGGGGCGGTCAAGGGCCGCCCGCAGGGCTTGATTCGCATCAATACCGGTACCGCTTTTGCGAAACACAAGCTGGTGCGCCTGCTGCCGGAGTTTCAGGCCCTATACCCGGATATTTCTGTCGCACTAACCGTCGGTGATCAGCGCATAGACCCCCTGCTCGACCAGACCGATGTCACCATCCGGGTAGGCCCCTTGCAGGATTCCGGACTTGTGCTGCTGCGGCTGGGAACTGTTCATCGCGTCATGGTCGCCAGCCCAGGCTACCTGGCCAGGCACGGAGTTCCGCAGCATCCCCGTGAGCTTCTCGCGCACAACTGCCTGCAATTAAGTGGATTCACGCGTCTGGCGGAATGGCCGGTGCTGGAGGACGGCAAGCGTGTCATGCTGCCGGTCAAAGGTTCCATCACATGCGACAGCGCCGACCTGCTGCTTGACCTGGCCCTGGCCGGCGTTGGCATTGTCCGCCTCGGTGATTTCCTGGGGGAACAGGCGCTCGCTGACGGACGGCTGGTGCCGCTACTGACGACGCTCCACGACAGCGACCCGACGCCCCTGTCAGCCCTGGTTCTTCCCGGCCGGCAGAACATTCCTCGCGTACGCGCCTTCCTCACCTTCCTGAAGGCTGCTTGCCGTCAGACATCGAGCGCTGCACCCTGACGCCGAGGTTGCCGAGCCGTTTGGTCATGGAGAGAACATGCCGGTCCTTGCTGAGCAGCAAGGCCTTGCCGGCCACCGCCAGGTCGATGAACTTCTGGTCGTCGGGGTCGCTGCAAGTGACACCGGCCTTGGCTGCCACATCCGTCAGGCGAGCATGCCGGTCAAAGGCAGCGAGCACGTCACCGGCGCTTAATTCGTAAAACGCCAGGCGGGGAATGATTTGCGGATAAGCCAGCACGCGCTCAAGTTCGTCGCGCATGGCCTGCGTGGCCAGCCAGTCGAGCTCGCCGGCCTCCAGCGCTTTTTTCAGTGGCTGCGCTGCCGCATCGTTGAAAACAAACACGTCGAGGACGATGTTGGTGTCCAGCACGACAGGCTGGCGCACTGAGGCCGTCACGCCGCCGGCTCGTTCGGTGGGGTGGGGGTGGCTGCGCCGGGCTTGCCGCGTGCGGAGCCCGCCACCATGTCAAAGCGGAACAGGCGGCATTCGATGGGACCATTCCACATCGGCACGCGCCGCGATTCTTTCAGGCGCATCTTGCCCGGCAGTTTGAGGTCGGGCGTGAGCACGTGAGCGGTCCAGCCGGCGTAGTTTTTCTTCCAGTGCGCGGCCAGTTGCGGAAAAAACTCCGTCGCTTCTTCGCCCCAGGCGTTTTGTGCCTGTTCGCGGCCGGGATTGGCAGAACGGTCGCGCGAAGTCTCGAAGGCGGGCTCTTCACGCGTGTCGCCCCGATCGCCGCTGTCCCGGTTCAGCGGCTGGCCAAATTCATCGATGGGTTGGTTGCGGTGGTCCTGCTGCACGCGTCCTTCGGCATGTCCTTGCTGGCGGCGCTGGTCGCGTCCCTGCAGGCCGGTGATGCCGGCCACGCCTGCCACATCGATCCGTTCGCCGTAAGGCGGGTTCACCAGCATCACGCCCGAAGGCGCAGGTGGCATACGCTGCAGCGCGTCGCCGCCGCGGAATTCCACCGCATTGGCCACACCGGCACGTTCGGCATTGCGCTCGGCAAAGTCAACCATGCGGAAAGACACGTCGCTGCCGAACACCGGCGCGGTAGGTTCGGTGATGGCGGCTTCGGCCTGGTCGAGCAGACCGTCCCAGACATGGCCCTGGAAAGGCAGGTACTTCTGGAAGGCAAAACGGCGGTTGATGCCGGGTGCGATGTTGCACGCGATCTGCGCGGCTTCAATCGCGATGGTGCCCGAGCCGCAGCAGGGGTCATAGAGCGGCACGCCTTCTTTGCAGAGCTGGTCCCAGCCGCTGGCGGCAATCATGGCGGCGGCCAGGGTTTCCTTCAGCGGGGCATCACCCTTGTCTTCACGCCAGCCGCGCTTGAAGAGCGGCTCACCCGAGGTGTCGATGTAGACCGTGACGGTGTCCGTCGTCAGGTGCACGTAGACGCGCACGTCGGGCCAGCGCGTGTCGACGCTGGGGCGCACGTCGTCGAACTTGGCGCGAAAGCGGTCGGCGATCGCGTCCTTGATCTTCAGCGCCGCGAAGTTCAGGCTTTGCAGCGGGCTGTGCTGGGCGGTGATCTCGACCTTGAAGGTCTGCTTGGGCGTGAACCAGATTTCCCAGGCCACGTTGGCAGCAGCGTTGTAGAGGTCTTGCTCACTGCGGTACTGGTTATGCTGCAGTTCGATCAGTACACGCTGCGCCAGCCGGCTGTGCAGGTTGAGCTGCAACGCGTCGCGCCACGACGCCTGCAGCTGCACGCCGGCGCGCCAGGCTTTGCCGTCGATCCCGGTGACACGCTTGACCTCGGTGGCCAGCAGGGTTTCGACGCCTGCGGCGCACGGTAAAAACAATTGGAGTTGATTCATGACTGACTTTGAGGGACGGGCAGCGCGGCCTGATTGGGCGGCTAGAGTGATTTGCGCAGGTTGGCGGGCGCTATGCGCAGGGCTTCGCGGTACTTGGCCACGGTGCGGCGTGCGCATTCAATGCCCTGCTCCTTGAGCATTTCGGAAATCTGGTTGTCGCTGAGCGGTTTCTTGAGGCTTTCGGACGAGACAAATTGTTTGATGAGCGCGCGTACCGCCGTGCTGGAAGCATTGCCGCCGGTTTCGGTGCCGAGCGCGGAGCCGAAGAAATACTTGAGCTCAAAGGTGCCGAAAGGGGTGCCCATGTACTTGGCCGTGGTCACGCGGGAGATGGTGGACTCATGCAGGCCCAGCTCGTCGGCGATTTCGCGCAGCACCAGCGGGCGCATGGCGAGTTCACCGTGCGTGAAGAAATTTTTCTGCCGTTCCACAATCGCACTGCTCACGCGCAGGATGGTGTCAAAGCGCTGCTGGATGTTCTTGATGAACCAGCGGGCCTCCTGCAGGCGCTGCTGCAGCGCCTGGCCGCCCTGGCCCTTGTGCTGCTTGAGGGCATTGGCATAAATGTCGTGCACGCGCAGGCGCGGCATGACGTCGCCATTGAGCGAAACCTTGAAGCCCCGGCCCGACTTGATGACGATGACGTCGGGCACGATCAGGTTGCGCTCCACGTTCACGAAGCGGCGCCCGGGCTTGGGATCGAGCCGGCCTATCACCGTGATCGCGCCCTTGATGGCGGCTTCGGTGAAACCGCACAGGTGCGACAGGCGTTTCACGTCGCGCTTGGCCAGCAGCTCCATCGGTTGCTTGCACATGGCAATGGCTGCGCGGGTTTCTTCGCAGTCCTTGCAGTCCAGCAGCTGCAGGCTCAGGCATTCCGCCAGGTTGCGCGCACCGACACCGGCAGGCTCCATGTGGTGCAGCAGCTTGAGCGCCATCGCAAAACGCTGCTCCAGTTCTTCCGCCTGCGCCATGTCATCTCTTGCAAGACCGGCCGCGAGCGACGCCAGGCTGTCTTCAAGGTAGCCGTCGTCGTTGAGCGATTCAATGAGGAAGTGCAGCGCGGCACGGTCTTCCTCCGACAGGCGCAAGCTCAGCGATTGCCGGTGCAGGTGGTCCTGCAGCGACTCATGGCTGCCCGTGAGGTCGGAGGCCTCGGCTTCGCTCTCTTCATTGTTGTTCTTGCGCGCCGGTGCGTCGCTTCCCCACTCGCTGTCGTCGGGCGTGGTTTCTACCGTGCCATCGCCTTCCCAGCTTTCCTCGAGCTTGGGCTCCGCACTGACTTCTGCGTCATTCGGGGCTGTAGCGCTAGTCTCGTCTGCGCCGCCAGCTATCGAATCCGTAGCAGATTCAAACTCGCGGCTGTCCTGGCTTACCGGCGTGTTGATGTGCTCCAGCCCAAACTCTTCGCGCACCGCCGTCTCTTCCGACACTTCCAGAAACGGGTTTTCGTCGAGCATCTGCTCGACCTCCTGGCTCAACTCAAGCGTCGACAGCTGCAACAGCCGGATCGACTGCTGTAGTTGAGGTGTCAGCGCAAGATGCTGCGAGACGCGGAGTGACAGACCTTGTTTCACTGGATTTTCAAACTTGCGGAAGGTTGAGGCAATACGTCTTTAACCAGCGGGCGCCGCGGAACTGGCTTTGCCAGGCCGCAGGCGCCGTCCCCGGAGGGGGAGAGGGAGCTACACGAAGTGAGCGACAACAGGGGGGAACCATGTTCTACATCTTGAAGTGTTCGCCGAGATAGACGCGGCGCACATCGGCGTTATTCACGATCTCGGACGGTGTGCCTTGCGCCAGCACGTGGCCGTCGCTGATGATGTAGGCGTGGTCGCAAATGCCCAGTGTTTCACGCACGTTGTGGTCGGTGATCAGCACGCCGATGCCGCGCGATTTGAGGAAACCGATGATGCGCTGGATTTCGATCACGGCAATGGGGTCGATACCGGCAAAGGGCTCATCCAGCAGGATGAAGCGCGGCTGGGTTGCCAGCGCCCGCGCGATTTCGACCCGGCGGCGCTCGCCGCCCGAGAGCGCCGGTGCCGGTGAATTGCGCAAATGATCTACCCGCAAATCCTGCAGCAGGGCGTCGAGCCGCGACTCGATGTCTGCGCGCCCCAGCGGTTTTCCGGTTTTGTCGAGCTGCAGCTCCAGCACGGCACGCACGTTTTCTTCCACCGTGAGCTTGCGGAAAATCGACGCTTCCTGCGGCAGGTAGCTCAGGCCCAGGCGGGCACGCAGGTGAATCGGCATGTGCTCGACCGACTCGCCGTCGATGGAAATTTCGCCTGCATCGGCGCGCACCAGGCCCACGATCATGTAGAACGAGGTCGTTTTGCCCGCGCCGTTGGGGCCCAGCAGGCCCACGACTTCGCCTTTTTGCACGGACAGCGAAACGTCCTGCACCACCTTGCGGCTGCCGTACGATTTTTGCAGACCTTGCGCAACAAGGCGGCTGGGGGTCAGGGCAGGAGCGGCCGGGGCCGCTGAAGTGTCAGTCACCACATCCATCTGTGCAGGTCTTTCTAGTTCTTTTCATTGCCCAGCGTCGTGCTGGGGCGCAGAACCGGGGCTGGGCCCGCGGGCGGTGCCGCAACGGGTGCCGAGGCTGTCGCGCGGGGTGACAGCATGGCGCGAACCCGCCCCGTGGGGTTGCTGGCCGTACGGTTTTGCGCGCCCCCATCCACGGTGAAGACGTCGGTGTTGTTGTCATAAACAATCAGGCTGCCGGTGGTTTCGTCCACCAGGGTGGCACCGTTGTAGCGGCGCACCACCGCCCGCTTGATGAACTTCACCAGGTCGGCGCGGCTGTCATATTCAATGCGTTCGCCTTCGCCTTCGATGTACTCGTCTACGCCGTCACGCTTTTTCCGGTAAAACGCCAGCTTGCCGGGCGCCGCGACGGACACCGCCTGCTGGTAGCCCTCGGGATCCTGCATGACGTCAACGCGCTCGCCGCGCACGATGGTCGTGCCCTTGGTGATCACCACATTGCCGGTAAAAACGCTGGTTTGCTTCAGGTCGTCATAACGCAGGGCATCTGCCTCCGCGTTCATGGGTTTGTCCCGATCAGCTTTTTCGGCAGCGGCCGGGAAAGCCGACCCCAGCGCCAGGATGACCGGCAGGATGAGGGAAAAAATGGGGTGTTTCATAAGGCACGAATCTTGCTGCTTGGTGTTGGGTCATTGTAGCCATGCCAGCTGCGGGAATGGCTTGCACGGGGAATATTAGGGGCATAAAAAAACCCGCCGGAAATCGGGCGGGTTTTTTGAGCCGGTGTTTGGCGCGGCGCACGGCCGCGGGCGCTTTCTTTATTTGGCCTTGCGGGATTGGGTGATCAGGTGATCTGTGACCTGCAGCGCGCGGGTCATGGTTTGGGTCTGGTCCGACGAGGTGTAATAACGCCCGGCGATACCCAGCGACGGCACGCCGGCCACTTTGTAGCTATCCTGCAGCTGTGTGGCCTTGCGCGCCTTGGAGGCGACCGAAAAGGAGTTGTAGAACTCAACGAATTTGGCCTTGTTGAGGCCCTGCTTTTCAGCCCATGCAGCTATCAGCTCAGGCGTGTTGAGCGGTTGTTTTTCCACATGAATCGTGGCAAACACCTTCTTGTGAAGTTCCTCAATTTTGCCCATGGCCTCAAGCACGTAATACAGGCGCTGCTGAGGTTCGAAATCGGGCCGGAAGGACACTGGAACACGCCGCACGGACACGTCCTTGGGGATCTGCTTCATCCAGGCTTCGAATTGCGGCTCGAAGGCGTTGCAATGGGGGCAGTTGTACCAGAAGAATTCCACCACCTCGACCCGGCCGGCGGCGGCTTCGGTCGGCGCCGGCTTGTCCAGCGTCAGGTAATCCTCGCCGTCCTTGAAGGCCTTGGCCTGGGCTTGTGCCAGGGTGGGCAGGGCGGCGATGCCGCCCAGGGCGGCGGCTGAAAACGAAAACTCACGGCGTTGCATCAGATTTTTCTCCTGGAATGACAGAAATAGCCCGGAAACCGCCCCTCTGGCGGATGCCTCGTGGCGCGGGGTATAGGGGTTTGTACACCAGCCTCGTGAAAAGTTCAGCCTATCGTTGGATGAGGGCTTCAGCGCTGGACCCGGACCAGCGCGGTTTCAATGGAATTGTTGTCCAGGCGCTCCTTGGCCTTGTCGGCATCTTCCTTCTTGTCGAAAGGGCCAAGACGCACGCGGTACACGGTGCGGCCAGCCTGCTCGCGTTCCGTCACTTTGGCCTGCATGCCCAGCAGCAGCAACTTGGCGCGTTGCTGTTCCGCATCTTCCGGCGTGCGAAAGGCACCGGCCTGAATGAAATAGCTGAAGGGATCCGCTCCCGGACCGGATGACAGGCCTTCGACCTTGGCCTTTGCCAGATCGCCCAGCGGATCGGCAGGCGCTGGTTTGGCCACTTTGGCCGGCGCTGAAGCGGCGGCCTTGGGGGTGGCTCCGGCGGAGGGGTCGGGTACTGGAACACCAGGCACTTCAACCGCTGCCGGAGGAGGCGGCTTGGGCTGGTTTTTGCCGGCCAGCGGGGCGTTCGGGTTCCAGTCCTTGTTTTTCTTGGCTTCAACAGCATCGCTGTCGGGGTTGCGTGCCTGGCTCTTGTTCATGAAAGGAACCGGCACCTTGGTGATGTAAACCGCCACCGCCAGCGCCGCGCCCAGGCCGATCAGCGCGCCAATGATCAACCCCAACAGGGTTCCGCCTCGTTGTGTATTCATACCTTGCCCACGTTCATTGCCTTGTCCTGAAATTCGCATGGTTTTCGCCACGGTTTACATCTTGCGCGGGGCGCTCACGCCCAGCACTGCGAGGCCATTGTGCAACACCTGCGCAGTCGCGGCGACCAGCGCCAGACGGGCAAGCTTCACAGCTTCGTCGTCCACCAGGATGCGCTCGGCATCGTAATAGCTGTGATAACTGGCCGCCAGCTCACGAAGGTAAAAAGCCACGTCGTGCGGTGCAAATCCGTCAGCCGCGTTGGTCAGCATGTCGGGGTACTTGGCCAGCAGCAGCATCAATGACTGCGCCTGCGGGCTGTCCAGCGCCGAGAGGTCGACAGCTTTGAGGCTGGCTTCGTCGCCACCCTGGCCGGCCCAGGTGGTGAGGATGGAGCAGATGCGCGCATGCGCGTACTGCACGTAATACACCGGGTTTTCATTGTTTTTGGCCAGCGCCAGGTCAATGTCGAAGATGTATTCGGTGTCCGGCTTGCGGCTGAGCAAAAAGAAGCGCACGGCGTCGGCGCTGGTCCATTCGATCAGGTCGCGCAAGGTGACGTAGCTTCCGGCGCGCTTGGAAATTTTGACCTCTTCGCCGTTGCGCACCACGCGCACCATGGTGTGCAGGACGTAGTCGGGGTAGCCCTGGGGAATGCCTTCGCCGGCGGCCTGCAGCCCGGCGCGCACGCGGGCAATGGTGCCGTGGTGGTCCATGCCCTGGATGTTGATGGCCTTGCCGAAGCCGCGCTCCCACTTGGCCAGGTGGTAGGCCACGTCGGGGACGAAGTAGGTGTAGCTGCCGTCGCTCTTTTTCATCACGCGGTCTTTGTCGTCGCCGTAGTCGGTCGACTTCAGCCACAGCGCGCCATCCTGCTCGTAGGTCTTGCCGGCCTCTTTCAGTCTGGCCACGGCGCTATCGACACGGCCCGAGCTGTACAGGCTGGACTCAAGGTAGTAGTTGTCGAACTTCACCGAGAAGGCCTTCAAGTCCAGGTCCTGCTCGTGGCGCAGATAGGCCACGGCGAACTGGCGTATCGAGTCCATGTCTTCCACGTCGCCCGAGGCGGTGTATTCGCGGTCGTCCGACTTGACGGTCTTTTTGGCCAGAAAGTCGGCCGCGATGTCGGCGATGTAGTCGCCGTTGTAGGCCGACTCGGGCCAGCCGGCGTCACCGGGCTTGATGCCTTTGGCGCGCGCCTGTGTGCTGGTGGCCAGGGTCTGGATCTGCACGCCCGCGTCGTTGTAATAGAACTCGCGCCAGACCTTGGCGCCTTGCGTGGCGAACAGGTTGCAGATCGCATCGCCCAGCGCGGCCTGGCGGCCGTGGCCCACATGCAGCGGGCCGGTCGGGTTGGCCGAGACGAACTCGACGATCATCTTGCGTGCCGGGTCGGCCGGCTGCACGCCGAACTGCGCGCCGGCGGCCAGCACTTCGCGCACGGTCTCCTGCTTGGCGGCGGGCTTAAGGCGGATGTTGATGAAACCGGGGCCGGCGATTTCGATGGCGTCTACCCAGCGTTCAAACGCGGGCTTCTTGAGCAGGTTGGCGCGCAGGCTTTCGGCCACCTGGCGCGGGTTGAGCTTGAGCGGCTTGGCCAGCTGCATGGCGGCCGTGCAGGCGAAGTCGCCATGGGCCGCCACCTTGGGGGATTCAAAGGCAGCTTTGTCGCCTGCGCCGGGGGAAAGTTCTTCCAGCCCCGCGGCCAGAGCCGCGAGCAGGTCTTTTTTAATCGAGAGCATGGTCTGATTTTACGGTTAAGCCATCTGCCGTTCGGACCCCTCAGATACCCTGTCATCGAATTTGCCCGGCGCGGCGTTATGTGTTGGAATTCCAGCCGGAACTCAAACCTGTTTCCCAACCCAATGGAGCCACCATGAAAAAGCTGTTATCCCTGATCGCCGCCGTTTTTGCCGTCTCGATGGCCTTGTCTCCGGTGGCGCACGCCGCGGACGCTCCAGCCAAAACCGCACAGCAAACCAAAATGGGCGCCTGCAACAAGGACGCTGAAGGCAAGAAGGGCGATGAGCGCAAGGCATTCATGAAAGAGTGCCTGAGCGCCAAGAAAGAAGCACCAACGCAGCAAACCAAAATGAAAACCTGCAACGTCGACGCCAAGGGCAAAAAAGGCGACGAACGCAAAGCCTTCATGAAAGAGTGCCTGAGCAAGTAAGCCGGTCTTTTCAGATCAAACCAGCCCGCCATGAATGTCATGGCGGGCTTTTTTTGTGCCAATATTCCTCCTGGGTGCTATTAATTCGATAGCTGTTTGCGCTTGTCTACAAAGCGCTAGCGGTACTTTTCATCTATAAATGCACCGTCACACCTGCAGCAGCTGCCCCTGCGCCGCCTGCTTGACCGCCTGTGTCAATCGTTGCGCCGCAACGGATTCACGTGCCCAGTGCTGCCAGTACAGCCGCACGTCGACCGTGCTGCCCGGCAGCACTTCCTGCAGCGGCGGCTTGCGGGTGCGCGCGGCCAGCAACAGGTCGGGCACCATGCCCCAGCCCATGCCAAGCTCCAGCGCAAGCTCGAACGCATCCACCGCCGGCACGAAGTGGCGCGGGTACAGCGCGTCGCGCAGCCCGAAATGCTGTTCAAGAAAAGTATCCTGCAGCGCGTCCTTGCGGTTGAAGATCACGGCAGGGCTGGCCAGCAGGCGATGGGCCAGCCGGTTCGGTGCGGCCTTGCCACCCGCCGCGGGCTCGTTCCACTGCGCCACCAGCGCGGGCGAGGCCATGCAGCGGTAACGCATCACGCCCAGCGGTTCAGCCACGCAGCCCCGCATGGCCTGCGCCAATGCGGTGACGCAGCCCGTGACATCCCCGCTTTTCAGGGCTTCCTGGGTGTGGTCCTGATCGTCCACCACGACATCGAGCAGCAGGCCGTTAGCGTGCAGGGCTGAGGCCACGCCCGGCAAGAACCACGTGCTCAGGGAGTCGGCGTTCACCGCCACGCTGAGGCTTTGCAGGCGAGCGGGCTTTCCCCCGCCCTGCAGCCCGGCCAGCAGATCACCCTCCATGAGGCGAACCTGCCGGGTGTGCCCGAGCAAAGCCTGGCCGGCCGACGTGGCGCGTACCTGTTTGCCGCGCACCAGGAGCCGCTGCCCCAGTGCGTTTTCAAGTGACTTGATGCGCAGGGACACGGCAGCCAGCGTCAGGCTCAGGGCCTTGGCGGCTTCGCCGAAACTGCCGTGCTCAATCACGGCGGCCAATGCTTCAAGTTGTCGGGCATCGAGCATGTTGTTAGGCGCCTACTAAATCAATTAATAATTGACTAAAGCTAATTTTAGTTAATTCTATTTAACTATTATGAGCCCTGGCACACACTTGCGGCCATGAACCCGCTCACCGCCCCCGCCTTCCTGACTGGCATGGTCCTCAGCCTCTCGCTCATCATGGCCATAGGCCCGCAGAACGCTCACGTGATCCGCATGGGCCTGCTACGCCAGCATCTCTGGCTCACCGTCGCCGTCTGTGTGCTGACCGATGTGGCCCTGATCGCCGCAGGCGTTGCCGGCCTTGCGCAACTGGGCGGTCTTTCCGACAAGCTGCTGGGCGCCATGACCGGCGCGGGCGCGCTGGTGCTGCTGGTGTATGGCGCCCAGGCCATGCGGCGCTTTCTGCAGCCTGCGCACGCGTCTGCCCAGAACCCCGATATGGCCGGCGCAGAGGCCATGCCGCGCCGCAAGGCCATCGGGCTGGCACTGGCGCTGTCGTGGCTCAACCCCCATGCATGGCTGGACACCGCCGTGGTCATCGGCACCGCATCACTGGCTTACGCCCGGCCGGACAACGCCGTCTTCGGCCTGGGCGCCATCACGGGTTCATTGCTGTGGTTTACCGGCCTGGGTGTGGCGCTGTGGTGCGTGGGGCGCAGGCTCAACACACCGGCCATATGGCGCGCGATGGACCTGTTGGTAGCGCTGATGATGTGGGGCACCGCCTTCTGGCTGGTGCATGGCCTGTTTTCAGCCTGACGCTGCAGCGCGGGTGCGTGCCTAACCAAAGCCTCGGGCCAGAAAGACGGCGGCCAGCGGAATGAACGGCAGGATGTGCGCCTGCACCATCACCAGCCGCCGCGCTTGTTTGACTTCCAGCGCATCGGGCAGGGCGCCGCTGGCGCGCAACTCACGGCGCCAGCGCAAAAACATCATGGTCGGCTTGATGGAAATCAGCCCAATCGCCAGGAACATGACGAGCTTGACGTACAGCAAGGGGTTGTGGGCGTACCAGGCCGCGCCCTTGCTGCCCAGAAACACGCGCGCCAGGCCGGTCAGGAAAACCGCGCCGGCCGAGATGCCGTAGACCATGTCGATCTTGCCGAGCCTCTCGATCACGGCGGCGTTCAGCCACTCGGTGCGGCACAGCGCCGCCTCGCTCGCCAGAAAAACCACCATGGTGAGAATCGCCAGCAGGTGGGCATAGGCCAAAAGAGATTCGAGAACCATCGTCGGGATCCTTTCCAGTCAGGGTTTTGTGGTGGTGGCGGCTGGCGACGAGCACCAGAACTCCGGTTGGCTGTAATGGTGTTTCAGAAAATCCAGCCAAAGGCGAACCCGCAGCGGCAAGTGTTTGCGTTGCGGAAATACGGCGTAAATACCGTTGGGCGGCGCGGCAAAATCCTCCAGCACCGCCACCAGCTGGCCGGCGGCAATTTCCGCCTCGACCTCCCAGGTGCTGCGCCAGGCAATGCCGTACCCTCCCAGGCACCAGTCATGCAGGACCTGGCCGTCCGAGCAGTCGAGCGGCCCGCCCGGCTTGAGATGGATCAATTCGTCCTGGACCCGGAACGCCCAGCCCCGCGTTTGCGAGGCGTCGCTGGACAGCGTCAGGCAGTCGAATTTCGCCAGCTCGCTGGGGTGCTGGGGCGTGCCGTGGCGGGCCAGGTAGACCGGCGTGGCCACGCACAGCCGGCGGTTGTCAGCCATGCGCACGCTCACCAGCGAAGAGTCCGGCATGTCGCCGACGCGCACTGCGCAGTCAAAACCCTCGCCGGCCAGGTCAACTACCCGGTCGCTCAGGTTCAGCGAGATCGTGACATCGGCATGCACTTCGCGAAAGCGTGTGACCAGTGGCGCCACGTGGCGGCGGCCAAAGCCGGCCGGCGCGGTGATGCGCAGATGCCCGCTGGCCTTGACGCCGCCGGCCGAAACGCTGGCTTCGGCGTTGGCAAAATCAATCAGCAGGCGCTGGCAGTCTTCAAGAAAGGCGCTGCCTTCGTGTGTGAGCGTGATGCGCCGGGTGGTGCGTACCAACAGCTTGACGCCCAGGCGGCCTTCCAGTGCATCAAGCCGACGCCCCATGATGGCCGGCGCCACGCCTTCGGCGTTCGCGGCAGCGGTCAGGCTGCCGCGTGTCGCAACCGACACGAACGATTCAAGCTGCTTGAGTTTGTCCATGCTGGATTATGTCCATGAACGTCTGAAATCAGCCGTTTTTAGCATTGATTCCAACACTTCCCACCCAGGACGCACGGTGCGCGTGTCCTCTTACACTTTTTTAATAACTCAGCCGGGCCACCGATCGCAAGACGTCCGGTGTGGTGGTCGGCAGGCCAAAAAACTCGAGGTAGGCCGGGATCTGCTCGAACAGCATGTCGGACCCCACTTGCACCGTACAGCCACGCGCCTTGGCCGCTGCCAGAAACGCGGTCATCTCCGACTTCATGACCACTTCGCCCACAAAACTGTTGGCGGCGATACGTGAAACGTCCATGGGCAGCGGATCGCCTTCGTTCATGCCCATGGGCGTGGCGTTGACCACCAGGTCGTAACCCGCCGGGTCGTTTGAGCCTGTGAGGAGTTCCAGTGCTGCATAGTGCTGGCGCAGCCGCCCTGCCAGGGCCTGCGCGGAGGCCGCATTGACGTCGCACAGCCCTAGCGCGCGCGCGCCGGCCTTGGCCAGCGAAGCAGCGATTGCCGAGCCCACGCCGCCGCTGCCGACGACCAGGGCACGCTTGCCGCGCGGATCAAAGCCCTTGCGTTGCACGCCGCGCACAAACCCTTCCCCGTCGAACATGTCGCCCACGAGCTTGTCATTGGCGTCGCGTTTGACGGCATTGCAGGCGCCGGCGATGCGTACTGTGGGTGTGGCTTCGTCCAGCAAATCGACTGTCGTAACCTTGTGCGGCATGGTGATCAGCGCGCCGCGGAAATTCTCCAGGCAAGACACCGACCGCAGAAAGGCCGGGTAGTCTTCGGTCTTGCAACCCATGGGCACGACCACCGCGTTCACTCCCGCCTGTTCAAAGTAGGGGTTGTAGATCATCGGCGCCTTGAAAGAATGCGTCGGGTAGCCGATGTGGGCGATGAGTTCGGTATGGCCGTTGATCATGGAGGTTCCAGAAATTTGCAGTTAAAACCGCTGTTGAAAATAATGCCGAATGATCAGTGCTGACGGTCATTCGCCTGCAACAAAGATGCCTTTGACGATCAATACAGGCCAGGGGTGCCACCGCCGTCCACAGCGATGGCCGTGCCTTGAATGTGGCGGGCACTCTCCGAACACAGGAATATCGCAAGTGCGGCGACATCCTCGGGTGTCCCCAGCCGGCTGAGTCCCTCGCGTGCGATTTGTGCCTGTCGTTCTTCTTCGACGGGCTTTCCACTTGCGGCTGCACGCTGCTGAAACAGTTGCGCTACACGGCCGGTTTCAGTCAAGCCCGGAAGAATGGCGTTGACATTGACGCCGTCCCGCTTTCCAAGACCGGACAGGCCCTTGGTGAAGTTGTGCATCGCAGCGTTGACCGACCCACCGATCAGGAAGCCCGGGTCGGGCGTACGGGCAGCGCCGCCAATGATGTTGACAACGTGCCCACCCGCAGTTTTCAGCATCGGCCAAAACAGGCGGCACAAGTTCACACAGCCGAAGAACTTCAATGCAAAGCCGTCATGCCATGCGTCCTCCGGAAGGTCCAGAAACGCACCGGCGCGCGTGGCACCCGCGGAATTAACCAACACGTCACAGCGTCCAAATTTTTCGGACACCAGGGTGAATACCGCTTTGCAACCTTCTTCGCCTCGAAGATCCGCAGCACATACCTCAGGGCGGAGTGCTCCAGTGCCTGCAATTGCATCTGCTGCAGTCTTCAGGTTCTCAATGGACGATGCGGCCAAAACGGTTTGCGCACCGCGTGCGGCAAACGCAGCGGCGATGCCATGGCCGATGCCCCGGCTGGCGCCACTTATAACGATGACTTTTCCAGCGAACTCCTGCGACATGGCCTCTCTCTTTCTGATGATTTACGAAACCCTTGCAGCGTTGATCGCCGAAACAGCGGCGCGCAATGCCAGCAGGTAGCTGTCCGCGCCAAAACCGCAGATCTGCCCCTTGACGATTTCGGCGAACACCGACACATGGCGGAAAGGCTCGCGGGCATGGATGTTGGACATATGGAGCTCGACAACCGGCACCGTGAGGATGGCCAGCGCGTCGCGGATGCCGTAGCTGTAATGCGTCCAGGCGCCGGCGTTGATCAGCACGGCGTCGACCTTGTCGGTAAATGCCTGGTGGATCCGTTCGCACATGTCACATTCGCTGTTGGTCTGGAAATGGTCCACCTCGGCGCCGAGCTCCCGGCCCAAAGCCTGCAGGCTGGTGTTGATCTCGTCCAGCGTGATGGTGCCGTACTGCGCCGGGTCGCGTTTGCCGAACATGTTGTGGTTGATGCCGTGAAGCATGAGCACTTTCATGGTGATTTCTTTCCTGGTGGTTGACGTTGCTTGTGGTGATTTGATTTGTATGTGGGAGGGTCGAGCTGCTTAAACAACGGGCAACTCGATCACCTGACCGGTTTGGGCGGCCTGGGCGATGGCCTCGGTGACGCGCAGGTTCAGCAGGCCGTCGCGGGCACTGACCAGCGGCGGCGCCTCGCCACGAATGACGGCGCCGAAGTGCTCCAGCTGGTGCTTGAGGGGATCGTCGCGCACCATGTCGGCCACGCTCTCGTCAAATGGCTTCCACCAGGAACGGTCTTCCGGGCTGGGATAGGTTTTCAGGCGCATGGTCGGAACCGACAGGCTTCCGTTGGTGCCCGAAATCACGTAGCAGTCTTCGTCGCCATAGCTTGGGTAGGCCTTGTTTTCCTGGGAGGTCTGCTCCCAGCTGCGCGCGCATGCGGCGGTGTCCGACAGCATGAAGCTGCCCAGCGCACCGTTGGCAAAACGCAGATTGATGGCCACCGTGTCTTCCACCGGAAAACCGCGTGTGGCATTGGAGGCAAAGGCCTGCACTGCCACGATGTCACCGCACAGCATGCGCAGGTTATGCACCTCGTGAATCATGTTCAGGAGGATGGGGCCGCCGCCGATCTCGCGGCGCCATGACGCGTCTTCGTAGTAGCGGTCGGGCTTGAAGAATGTGGCACTGCCCGTCACGGCAACCAGCTTGCCGAGTTTTCCCGAATCCACGATTTCTTTCGCTTTGGCCATGATGGGGCTGTGCGCGCGATGGTGGCCGATCAGTACCTTGGCGCCCGTCTCAGCGACCGCCTTGACCAGCTGCTCGCCTTCGGCCAGCGTGGGTGCAATGGGCTTTTCCAGCAGGATGGGCACCCCGGCCTTGATGCATTGCAGGGCCTGCGGCACATGCAGCTGGTTCGGCGTCGCAAGGATCACGCCGTCGGGGCGGTCCTTGCTGAGCAGCTCATCCAGCGATGGGTACAGCGGAACACCCGCCCTGGCGGCGATAGCCTTTGCCGCCGGCGCAGGATCGACAATGGCCGAAAGGATGCAGGTTGGGCTCTCTTGAGCCACATCCATGTGGGCGAGACCGATGTAACCGGCCCCTGCGACAGCGATGCGGATTTTGCTCATGAAGGAAAGATACCCGGAACCGGAATGAAAGAACAGGCCAGCCCGGCGCTCCGGTGCGCTGGGCCGGCCGGGGCGTGAAATCCTATTTCCGCAGTTTGGCGAGCTCTGCCTGCAGTGCGCCGACCACATCGGCACCCACGATGGCCGAGTGCTTCTCGATCACGGGCTTCATCTTCTCGCGGAATTTGGCCATTTCTGCGGGGCTGAACTCGCTGACCTGCATGCCGTTCTTCTTCAGGTTTTCGAGCGCAGTGCCGGACTGTTCACGCGAGGCCTTGCGCTGGTACGCAGCAGCTTCGGCGGCCGCATCCGAGAAGATTTTTTTCTCATCATTGCTCAGGGTGTCCCACAGCTTTTTGCTGACGATGACGGTTTGCGGGTTGTACTGGTGGTTGGTCACCGCCAGGTACTTTTGCACTTCGTAGAACTTGTTCGCGTTGATGACCGTGAACGGGTTTTCATGGCCATCAATGGCTTTCTGTTCCATCGCGGCATAAACCTCGGGAAAAGCCATGGGCGTCGGGTTGGCGCCCAGTGCGGTCACCCAGTCGATGTTGATGGCGTTCGGAATCACGCGCAGTTTCAGGCCGGCAATGTCGTCCACCTTGGTGATGAGGCGCTTGCTGTTTGTGATGTTGCGAAAGCCGAGTTCCCAGTAGGCCAGCCCATGGATGTTTTTGGCATCGAGCTTGGTGAGCATCATTTTCCCGAAAGGCCCATCCACCACGGCATCGGCTTCCTGCGAGCTTGCAAACATGAACGGAAAATCGAAAACGGCAAATTCCTTGGCCTGGCTGGCCAGGATGCCGGAATTCATCACCACCATTTCCAGCGTGCCGCCTTGCAGCGCGGAGATGTTCGGTGCATCGCCGCCCAGCACACCGCCGGGGAAGAGGTTGACCTTGATCTTGCCGCCCGATTTCGCTGCCACGGTTTCAGCGAATTTTTTCATGCCCAGCACAATCGGGTGGCCGTCCGGGTTTTGCGTGGCGAACTTGACGGTGCGTTCCTTGATGTCCTGGGCTGAGGCCATGCCGAAGGCCGCCAGGGCGACGGTAGCGAGGACGGATTTGATAAACAGGCGTTTCATGGTTGTCTCCGGTTTTTTGAGGGGATGAGGTGTCACGGTACGCTTTGACGTGGCTGCCGGCCGTGGCGTACCCAGCACGCCCGGCAGCGCGGAAAGTTGTCAGCCGCCGTAAAACCAGCGCGCCGGGATGATGACGATTTGCGGAAAAGCCACCATCAGGAACATGATGGCGAACTGGGCCCACATAAAGGGCAACACGCCCTTGGTGACTTCGTCCATGCTCACCTTGCCCACCCCGGCCACCGTGTTCAGCACCGTGCCCACCGGCGGGGTGATCAGCCCGATGGCGTTGTTGATGATGAACAACACGCCAAAGTACACCGGGTCAATGCCGGCGGCCTTGACGACCGGCATGAGCACCGGCGTCAGCAGCAAGATGGTGGGTGTCATGTCCAGCGCGGTTCCCACCACCATCACCAGCACCATGATGGCCAGCATCAGCAACTTCGGGCTGTCCAGAAGCGGCTGCAGCAGGGCAACCACCTGGCCCGGTATCTGCGCTACCGTGATCAGCCAGGCCGACACCATGGCCGCAGCCACCAGGAACATCACGATCGCGCTGGTCTTGGCGGCGCCCACGAACAGCGGATAGAGCTTCCTCAGCGTGAGCTCCTTGTAGACGAGTACTGAAACCAGCGTTGCGTACACCGCGGCAACCACAGCGGCCTCGGTCGGCGTGAAGATGCCGAACTTCAGGCCGAACACCACAATCAGCGGCAGCACCAGCGCCCAGGTCGACTCCTTCAACGCCACCAGGACTTCTGCACGGCTCTTGCGCGGCGGGGCCTTCACCACTTCCTTGCGCACCAGCCACCACCAGGTGAGCCACAGCGACAACCCCAGCAAGAGACCTGGAAAGATGCCGGCCAGGAACAATTTGGAAATTGACACATTGGCGGCCACACCGAAGATGACAAAGGCGATCGAAGGCGGGATGACCGGCGCGATAATGCCCGCCGACGCGATCAGCCCTGCGGAGCGCGCCTTGTCATGGCCGGCGGCCACCATCATGGGCAGTAAAAGCGACGCCAGCGCAGCCGCATCGGCCACGGCAGAGCCCGACAGTGCAGCCATGATGACTGCCGCCACAATCGTGACATAGCCCAGGCCGCCCTTGATGTGGCCGACCAGGGCCATGGCGAGGTTGACGATGCGGCGCGACAGGCCACCTGCGTTCATGACCTCGCCGGCGAGCATGAAAAAGGGCACGGCCAGCAGCGGAAAGCTGTCGGCGCCGTTCACGACGTTCTGTGCCAGGATCTGCGCGTCAAACATGTCGAGGTGCCACATCAGCGCCGCGCCGCACAGCAGCAATGAAAACGCGATCGGGATGCCCAGCGCCATGGCGGCAAGCAGCGATCCGAGGAATATAGCGATGGTCATGCCGGACCTCCTTCATGCGGCTGGTCTTCGGATTCCCTGATCATCATCAGCTCACCGTCCCCGGTCTTGCCGCTGAGCAGCCGGACCAGGTCCCGCAGCAGCAACAGGCCGCCGAGCACGGCGAACACCATGCCCGAGCCGTAGAACCAGCTCATGGACACTTCCATCACGGCACTGGTGGTGGTCCAGTTGATCTTGACCTGCTCCCACGCACCACGGAACATCAGCCAACAGGCAAAAAGCATGAGCAGGTAACTGATGCCGAGGCAAATTTTCTTGCCCCTGGGGCCCAGGCGACCCACCAGCATGTCGGTGCCCAGATGCCCGCGCTCGTTGATCGCCACCACGGCACCGAGAAAGGTCAGCCAGACGAACAGCCAGCGAGACAGCTCCTCTGACAGATTGATGCCCGAGTTGAAGCCATAGCGCAACACCACGTTGCCGAACACCAGCACCACCATCAGCGCCAGGAACAGCGCAATCACGCCGTCCAGCACCCGGCAAAACCGGTCTATCCACTTGTCCATGTTGTCTCCTTTTTATGCGTGGCTGCGCGCGCAGCCGTCCAGCCCTGAGTCTGTTGAAGATTGCTTTAATCCATAATGTACGAACTAGTTAGTTTTAAACGAATCGGTAGAAACCCGACATGCCGGCCCCTGGCCGGCGCGATCCGGAAGTTACTTGCGCACGAAGCGCACGATCATTTCGATGATGCTGTCGCGCCGCGCCGTCATGGCGCGCCCCGACTGGGTGTCGCTCTTGAAGATCAGTCCGAAGGTGTGCTGGTTGGAGACATTGAAGAATGTCAGCGCAGAAATCGACGCATGGATGTCGATCGGGTCCAAGCCTATGCGAAATATGCCCGCCGCCACGCCGCGCTCGTAAAGCTTGCGGATGGCATCGATGGCCGGCACATTGAGCTGCTGGATGATCTTGCTTTGCGCCAGGTAGCTGCCGCGCTCCATGTTCTCGGACATCACCAGCCGGATATAGCCCGGGTTGCTGTGGTGATGGTCGAAGGTAAAGCCCACCAGGCGGCGCAGCGCATCTTCCGGCAGCAGGTCTTCCAGGTGCAGTTCCGCCTCGATGCTGCGCATGCGCCGGTACGACTCCTCCAGCACGGCGAGGTACAGCCCCTCTTTGCTGCCGAAGTAGTAATAGATCATGCGCTTGCTGGTCTTGGTGGCCGCCGCGATCTCGTCGATGCGCGCGCCGCTCAGGCCCTTCTCGGCAAATTCGGCCGTTGCCACTTCGAGGATGCCGGCCATCGTGCGTGCCGGGTCGTTGGTGCGCGTGGCCGTCTGCACAGCCGGGGCCTTGCTTTTGCGCCCACGCACCTTGGTCGAAGCTGCCTGCGAATGTACTGTTTCGTCCATTCGCGCAGTATAGGGGGCAGGCTGAGGTCATGTCATACCAGCGCAATGGTGATGCGTTCAATCGCGGCGCGTGTATCGGGCCGCACGCCGCGCCACCATGCAAAGGCTTCGGCTGCCTGCTCCACCAGCATGCCCACGCCATCGGCCAGCCGCCGGGTTCCCGCGTTTTGCGCCAGGCGCAAAAACGGCGTGAGCCCTTTTCCGTACGCCAGTTCGTAGGCCAGGCAACCAGGAGCAAACACGCTTGCCGGCACCGGCGGCAGTTCGGCGCGCAGGCTTGCCGAGGTGGCATTGAACACCACGTCAAAGGTTTGCCCCGCCAGATCCGGATAGCCGCAGCCGCGGACGTTTGCCTGGGCCGCGCCCATGGCCTGCAGTTCATGTGCCCGGGCAACCGTGCGGTTGGCAATCACCAGTTCGGCCGGAGCCTGCGCCAGAAACGGCAGCAACGCGCCCCGGGCCGCTCCGCCGGCGCCCAGCAGCAGCACGCGTTTGCCTTGCAGCTGGCAGCCCAGGTTGTGCGTGACGTCGCGCACCAGGCCCACGCCGTCGAAGTTTTCGGCAATCACGCGTGTGCCTTCAAACCTCATGGCATTGGCCGCCCCCGCGAGCTGCGCCCGCTCCGAGCGTTCGGTGGCATAGGCAAAGGCGTCGAGCTTGAATGGCGCGGTAATGTTCATGCCTTTGCCGCCCAGGGCGCGGAAGGCATCAACGGCCCCGGTGAATCCGCCTGGCGGCCCTTCGATAGCCGTGTATTCCATGTCCTGCCCGGTAGCCTGCGCGAACATGCCGTGGATCAGCGGCGATTTGCTGAACCCTATCGGGTTGCCGATGACGGCATACCGGTCAGTCATGGCTGCGCCTCTGCATACAGCACGCCGTCGCGCTCCATCGCCTCAATGTCGGCAGCGCTATAACCAACGCTCGCGGCGATCTCGCGGTTGTGTTGGCCCATGCCGGGTGCAACGCAGGCGGGCGAGGTGTCGCACTCCGAAAACCTGAAAGGCAGGTTGGGCAGGCGGATCTTGCCCAGTACCGGGTGGTCCTGCTCAATCACCATGTTGCGCGCCTGAATTTGCGGATCGTTCAGCACTTCCTCGATGTTCTGCACCTTGGCGCAGGGCACGTCAATCGCATCCAGCGCAGCCAGGCACTCGGCCACAGTACGGCCCGCTACCCAGGCTTTCGCCAGGGCAAGTATTTCGGTGCGGTTTTCGTTGCGCCCTGCGGCGCTGTGAAAGCGCGCGTCAAGCGCCAGAGCTTCGCCGCCTATCAGCAAAGCAAAACGCTTCCATGCGTCGTCGACCTGCGCGGCAATCACGAGGTAACCGTTGCTGGCGGCAAATACGCCGTACAACGTGCTTTGAGGCATGTCGTGGCCGGTTTGCTGCGGAATTTCCTTGCCGCCTGAGAGGGTGTAACACTGCACCGCATAGTCATGCATGGACACCAGGCAGTCGTAGAGGGACAAGTCAATATGCTGACCCCTGCCCGACTTGATGCGGCCCAGCAGTGCGGCACATACCGCCGCCACGCCGTGGATGCCGGTGTACATGTCGCCCAGTGAAACGCGCAGCAGCGGCGGCACGCCGCCGGGCTCGCCGACCATGGCCATGATGCCGCTCTTGGCCTCGGCAATCAGGCCGAAGCCGGCACGGTGCGCGTCAGGGCCGGTATGGCCATAGGCGGAGATCGAGCAGTACACCAGGCCAGGGTTGCGCCGGGACAGCTCTTCGTAGCCCAGGCCGAGCTTTTTCAACGCACCGGGGCGGTAGTTCTCGACGAACACGTCCGCTGTGTCGGTGAGCTTGTGCATCATTTCCAGGCCGCGCGGGTCCTTGAGGTTGATGCACAAGCCCTTCTTGCCCATGTTCTGCTGCAAAAAGTAGCCGCTTTGTCCCTTGATGAAGTAAGCGTGAGCGCGTCCCGCATCCCCGTCCTTGGGCCGCTCGACCTTGATGACGTCTGCACCCATCGCTGCCAGGCAGCGCGACAAATAGGGCCCGGCCAGGAAATGGCTGTAATCGACGACGCGGATGCCCGCCAGCGGCAGCGCTTGGGTAGTTTTATTCATAAAAACCTGAATTCATCTTTGTATATCGGGCGCAAGCAGCTATGTTTTTGATAGCAAATCATTTTTCAGACGATGGCCGGCGCGGCACCATCAGGCGGTGCTCGCCCTTTTGCACCACCTGCCCGGCCTGGTTGATCAGCTCGGCCGGCAGCACCACGATGCCCCAGCCCGGCTTGCTTTTGGAGGGCCGCATGCTGGCCACACCAAATTTCACGTGCAGCGTGTCATTGATCTTGATCGGCAGCAGGAAGTCCCAGGTCCAGCCCAGCGACATGCCGGGCAGGAAGCGGTATTCGCTCTGGGTTTTCAGGCCGTCGGCAACCGACAGCCCCATCAGGCCGTGCGCAACACGGCAGCCGAAGTGCGAGGCATTGGCGTAGGCTTCATCCACATGCACGGGCGTGAAGTCGCCCGTGAGTTCGGCGTAGGCATCGATGCGCGCGGCGGTGAAGGTGTAGGACGGGCTGGTGCACTCGTCGCCGACCTGGGCGTCGTCCCAGTATTTTTCCGGCGTGGCGAACTGGATGTTGGGGTTGGGCATGAGGCGCCTTTCAGGCAGTGGTGGCTCTGGGATTGACTGCCAATACAGCAGACACGCAGCCGGTGCTGGCCTGGATCAGCTCGACGGCCAGGCCATCGGGCAGTTGCAGCCAGTTGCGGCCCTGGGGCAGTTGCTTCACGCCCCATGTCTTCGCCCCGGCCAAGGCGGCCTCCAGGTCGTCCACCATGATGCCCAGATGCGCCAGCCAGCCGGCGTCGTTCGACGGCGGCGCTGCAAAGCCTGGCGTACTCATGAGCTGCAGGCCGCCGATCGTCCAGTACTGGTGCGGTGCATCGGCGGGTCCGTCGATCTCGCGCACATCCATGCCCAGCACCTCCAGGAAGAAGTTGATATGCCACCGGATGTCTTTGACGCGCACCGCAACGTGTTCTACATAGGATTTTTGTTTGTGGGGGGCCAAGGTGTGCTCTTTTGAATCGCGTTGACGCGGCTGTGCGCGCTCAATACCCTTGATGCAGGCCACCAGGGCCTGGTTGACGGGTATGGGTACGCCGCATTTCGCGCCCTGGCGCACCACCGCGCCGTTCACAAAGTCGATCTCGGTGATGGAGCCCTTCTCCAGGCTTTGCAGCATCGAGGTCTTGAACGCGTAGGGCAGGCCTTCGCCCGCCTTGACCCACGGCTGGCGCGGGTCAGTGGTGGCGAGCGTGATGCCGCTGGCTTGTGCCACCGCCATCGCTTCGGCCACGGCCGCAATGCCGCAGGCCTCAAGCTCAGGCACCTGGTACATATCGCCGTAGGTCAGGCGCGTGATGGCGCTCACGGCGCCGGTGGCCACATTGACCAGCAGCTTGTCCCAGATGGTGCCGATGATGTTGCGGCTGACGATGGTGTCGAGCCCGGCGGCGTTGAAGGCGGCGGCGATGCGCTGCACGCGCTCCGTGATGCGGCCATCCAGTTCACCCAGGTGGGTGTCCTTGCCGCGCGTTCCAATCAGCACATGCCCGGCGCCGAGCTGCGTGCCGCCCGCATAGGTTTTGCCGGCCAGCACGCGCTCGCGGCCCACGATGCTGCCCAGGATGTCTTCGTGTCCCAGCCCGTTTTGCAGTGACAGCACCACCGTGTCCGGCCCCAGCAGCGACAGGGCTGCCTCCATGGCCGGGCGGGTGTCGAAGGACTTGACCAGCACGATCACCAGGTCCACCGCACCGGTGTTCATGGCCACGCCTGCGGCGGAGGTCGCGGCATGCACCTGCACGCGGCGGTCTACACCGCCGTCGCGCAGGATCAGCCCGCGGCTGTTCATGGCCTCGACCTGGGCAGCATTGCGGTTGATGAGCCAGACCTCGTGACCAGCCTCCGTCAGCACGCCGCCTAGTGCACAGCCCAGCGCGCCGGCGCCCAGAACACAAATCTTCACTGCACAACTCCTTCGTGATTCAGGAGCGAATTCTGGGTGGGTCCGACCATGTCGTCCATGCAATGAGGGCAATACCAATCATTGCGTATCACAATAGAGGTATGGAAAAGGACCTGGATCTGCTGGACATCAAGCTGCTGCGGCTGCTGGACCAGCTCTACACCACCCGCAGCGTCACCCGGTCGGCCGAGGCCTTGGGGCAAAGCCAGCCCACGGTCAGCATCTGGCTGGCGCGCCTGCGCAAGCAGCTTGGCGACCCGCTGTTTGTGCGCACGGCCGAGGGCATGCTGCCCACGCCGCGCACCGATATGCTGATTGCCACGGTGCGCGAGGTGCTGGGCGGATTGCAGCGACTGGCCCAGTCAGAGGCTGCCTTTGAACCGTCTACGGCGCAGCGGCGCTTTCGCATCTGTATGACCGACGCCAGCCACGTCACGCTGTTGCCCCGGCTGCTGTCCCACGTGCGGGCGGTGGCGCCGGGCGTGGCGCTGGAAGCCGCGCGTATCGATGCCGGCCTGGCGCATGCCCTGCAAGCAGGTGAGGCCGATCTTGCCGTCGGCTTTCTGCCCTGGCTCGACACGGGCTTCTACCAGCAGACGCTGTACGGCCAGGACTGGATTTGCCTGGCCAATGCCCGGCATCCGCGGGTGGGCAGCGAATTGGGTGCCGACTGGAGCCTGGCTGTCTACCAGGCCGAGGCGCACATCGGCATCAGTTCCGGCACCGGCTACCAGCTGCTGGACAGCGCCCTGGCGTCACAAAACATCTCGCGCCGCGTGTTGCTGGAGCTGCCGGGCTTTCTGGGCCTCTCGGCCATTTTGTCCACCACCGACCTGATCGCCACGCTGCCGCGCCACATCGGCGAAACCCTGGCCCGCGCCGCCGGCCTCCAGGTGCTGCCCTGCCCGCTGGCGATTCCCGGATTTACCGTGAAGCAACACTGGCATGCCCGCTACCACCACGACCCGGCCTCCCGCTGGCTGCGCAGCGTGTGTGCCGAGTTGTTTATGAAAAGTGCCCCCAGCCCTTTATAGCTGGGCGTGAGCAGCTACATTTTTTATAGCAACAAAACTCAGCGCGTCACCCGGTTGGCTTGCAGAGCCTGGATGGCGTCGTCGTCATAACAGAGCTCCCGCAGCAGTTCGCGCGTGTGCTCGCCCAGCCTGGGCGGGTTCAGGCGCACCCCGGGACGTTTGCCGCCCAGGGTCAGCGGCAGCAGGACGGTGGCGCTTGTTTGCCCGGTGCGGGCGCCGTCGGTCAAGGTGATGGGCGCCAGCCCGCCCGTGGCCTTGAGGTGCGGGTCGTCAAACAAATCCTGCGGCCGGGTGATGGGCGCAAACGGCAATGCATGTTTTTCGAACACGGCACCCAATTCGGCCGCGCTGTGCCCAGCCAGATGTGAGCGCAGCAGGGGCATCAGCCACTCGCGCGCAAGTACCCGGTCGTTGTTGGTCAGCAGCCGTGCGTCGGCCCGCAGGTCTTGCAGCCCAAAAGCCTCGCAAAAAATGGCCCACTGCGTGTCGCTGACCACGGCCAGGAAAATCTGCTCACCGTCCCTGACCGTGAACACGTCGTAAATCGCCCACGCCGAAATGCGGCTCGGCATGGGCGCGGCAGGCTGCCCCGTCACCGCGAACTGCATCATGTGCTGGGCGACCAGGAAAACATTGTTTTCAAACAGCGCGGCCTGCACTTCCTGGCCCTTGCCCGTCTTCTCTCGCGCGGCCAGTGCGGCCATGGCGCCGATGGCGCCGAACATGCCGCCCATGATGTCGTTGACACTGCTGCCGGCGCGCAGCGGGTCGCCGGCGCGGCCCGTCATGTAGGCCAGGCCGCCCATCATCTGCACCACTTCATCGAGGGCGGTGCGATGGTCGTAAGGGCCGGGCAAAAAGCCTTTGTGGCTTACATAGATCAAGCGCTCGTTGAGCTGCGAGAGGCTGGCGTAATCCAGGCCAAGCTTCTTCATGGTGCCGGGCTTGAAGTTTTCGCTCACGATGTCGGCTGTGGCAACCAGCTTGAGCACCAGCTCTCGCCCCTCGGGGGTCTGCAGGTCAACGGCGATGCTTTTTTTGTTGCGATTGAACAGGGGAAAAAATCCCGCACCCGAGCCGAGCAGCTTGCGGGTGTTGTCCCCCGAGATCGGCTCGACCTTGATGACCTCGGCCCCCAGGTCGGCCAGCAGCATGCCGCAGGTCGGCCCCATGACCATATGGGTGAATTCGACGACACGCAGCCCTGCATAGGGCAGGCTTTGTTCGCCGGATACGCTGGCTTCAGCCATGCAAACGTCCTTGTACAAAATCTTTGGGGAGGCCCGCCTCGGGTGTCATGCCATAAAGCGGTTCGCCCGGCAATCCGGCCTTGAGCGGCTCGCGCGCAGCCATCAACTTGACGAGATCCACTCCCGTGGAAATACCCATGGCCTCAAACATGAAAACCAGGTCTTCAGTGACCACATTGCCTGACGCGCCCGGTGCATAGGGGCAGCCACCCAGGCCGCCCAGCGAAGCATCGAAGGTGCGCACGCCCTCTTCATACGCAGCCAGGCAGTTGGCCAAGCCCAGTCCGCGCGTGTTGTGCATGTGCGCGGCGCCTGCCTTGTCGCCAAGCTCGGCGCGCAGGCGCCTGAAGAGGCGGCGCACCTGCGCGGGGTTGGCATAGCCGACCGTGTCCGACAAACCCGACTCATCCGCGCCGGCGGCAACACATTGCGCGGCCAGGCGGATCACGTCGTCCTCAGGCACTACGCCCTGCAGCGTGCAGCCGAAAGCCGTCGAGACGGCGGCCTCGAGTTTTACCTGTGGTGCAAGCTCACGGCGCAGCCCGGCAATGGCCCGCACTTCTTCGACCATCTCTTCGCGCGTCTTGCGCACATTGGCCAGCGAATGCGCCGCGCTGGCCGACACCGGCATGGTCAGCTTGTGCACGCCGGCCTGCAGCGCTGCTTCAGCGCCGCGGCGGTTGGGCACCAGCGCCATCACGGTGAGGCCGGGCAAGGTGAGCGCGTGCCGTACCACCTCCGCCACATCGGCCATTTGCGGCAGCAACCTGGCGGGAACAAACGAACCCACTTCAATCTCGCGAAGGCCGGCCGCGTGCAGGGCGGTGATCCAGCGCAATTTGTCGGCGGTCGCCATCGTGCGGGAAACGCTTTGAAGACCATCGCGTGGGCCGACTTCGCTGATCAGCACCTGGCTGGGCTGGGTGTTTTGCATCATTCCCGATATTCTGTAAGATAGAACTACATTCTTTCTAATGAAATGATGAAGCAGGTTGCCGGCACTGTCAAGCAGGCAATTGACCACGAAGGCCCAGGAGATCGAGCCATGCCGCGCAAAGCCCAGACCGAATCCGTTGCAGACGCCCATGCCGCTCCCGGCGGTGCCGCGGCAGTGGACCGCGCCCTGTCGCTGCTGTCGGCCTTCAGGGCGGGCGACGCCTCACTGGGCCTGAGCGAGTTGGCGGAGCGCACGCGGCTTTACAAGAGCACGGTGCTGCGGCTGCTGGCTTCGCTGGAACACGCGCGACTGGTCCAGAAACTCGGCGACGGCCGCTACGCGCTGGGCGCCGAGGTGGCGCGCCTGCATGGTGTGTACGCCGCCTCGTTTTCGCTGGACCGCGTGGTGCTGCCGGTGCTGCGTGAGCTGGTTGCGGCCACCGGCGAGAGCGCGGCCTACCATGTGCGCCAGGGCGCGGCCCGCCTGTGCCTGTACCGCGTGGACTCGCCGCACCCGATCCGCGACCACATCAAGGCCGGCGATCTGCTACCCGCCGACCGCGGCACGGGCGCTCGCATTTTGATAGCATTCGGCGCAGGACAGCTAAGGGTTGGAGGCCAAAAAGACCGTCAGCTATACGCCAAAATCCGAGAACAGGGTTACTACACGGCTGTGGGCGACCGGCTGGCCGAGGTGGCCGGCATTTCGGCCCCGGTGTTTGGGGCCGATGGCGCACTGGCGGGCGCACTGACGCTGACCATGCCCGGCAACCGTTACAGCCAACGCCATGTCAAGCCGGTACTGGAAGCGGCCCGCCGCCTGACAGGCCGGGTTTAAAGGCTTCCCCCGGTTCAGCCTTGCGCCGAAGTGGGCTCGATGCGCCACTGGATGTTGAGCGAAAACTGTTCCCCTGGGCCCAGCACACGCAAGCCGGGCTGCCCTGGCAAATGAAAGGCATCGATAGGCTGCGTGATGGGCTCAAAACAAAACGCGGGCCCTTGCGGTGGGCGGTAAACCAGGCAGAAGTGCTGCGCAGCACCGCCGTCACGCGCAAAGTCCGGCATGCTGGCCGTGACCTGCAGGCCCAGCTCGGGCCAGGCAACGAAGGCCTTGCCGCCCCAGCCGGTGTAGCCGTTGTCGATGAGCGGGCCGTTGGCCGGCGCACCCTTGTTCAGGTCCCAGCCCGCCGGAAAGTCGGTCGTGTGCGCAACCGGCAGCGGGTCGTCGCCGCAGAGCCAAAGGCCCTCCACCGGCGCGGTAATCCGTGTTTGCGGGGTGCGGGGAAACCAGGGATGCACGCCCAAGCCATATGGCAGCGGCTTGACGCCCAGGTGGCGCACCTGCACCTGCTGGTCCAGCCCGCCTTCGACCAGCCGGAAGGTCTGCACGGCTTCGTAGTCGTACGGGTTGCCGTCGAAGCCGTGCGACACCAGCGTCATCACCAGGGTGTCGTCAGCCGGCTGCGAAACCTGCCACGGCTGCAGCCAGCCGTCGCCATGAATGGGATAGGGTTCGCCCGCGCGATTCGGACGCATGGCGTGGAATTGCCCCTCATGCGTGAAGCCTCCTCCGCTGATGCGGTTGGACCATGGCACCATGGCAAATGAAGCGGTCTGATAGAGATCGTCTGTTTTGCCGTCCCAGGGCCGCCAGAGGTCCAGCGGCCCTTGCGCGCGGTCGAGTTGCCAGGCAGCGACGCTGCCGCCGAGCGAGGGCACCAGCCCCAGGCGTTGGCCGGCGTGGCGCAGCCAGACAACAGGATGTGCGGAGTTGGTCATGGAAGATCTTTCGCGGTGAGGGCAGGTAGATGGTGTTTGGTCCGTAGCATCAGGCGCCGAACAAACCGGCAGGCAGACCCGGGCTGTCAATCGCCACCGCGAACAGGCCACCGGCCAGCGGCTCTGCGGCAAGCTGTTCAGCGGTGAGCCCGATGCGGGCGCTGGTGATGAAAAGTGTGCGCATGTCCGGCCCGCCAAAGGCACAGTTGGTCACCTGGCTTGCGGGCAGCGGCACGCGGCACAGCTCCTCTGCGGTGACCGGGTCATGGCAGCTTACGCAGGCACCGCCCCAGTGGGCAATCCACAGGCGGCCGGCGGCGTCAGTGGTCATGCCGTCGGGTACGCCGTCGCCAGCCGCAAAGGCCAGCCACAGCCGCTTGCCTGACAAGGTTCCCGCCGCGCTGTCGAAGTCATACGCATGGATGCGGCCATTGACGGTATCGTTGAAATACAGGGTGCGGCCATCGGCGGACCAGGTGGGGCCATTGGTCACCGCAAAGCCTTCTTCATGGCGCGTGCAGCGGCCATCAGGGTCATAGCGATACAGCGCGCCGGTGGGGGCCACGCAGTCAAAGTCCATCGTCCCCGCCCAAAAGCGGCCTTGCGCATCGCACTTGCCATCGTTGAAGCGATTGCCCGGCAACGCAGCCTCGGGCTGGTGCAGGTAGTGTGGTTCGCCGCCCCCAGCGGGGTCAAACAGCGCGAAGCCGCGCCGCAGGGTCACGATCAAACCGGGCGCATGCGCCCGCTCGGCCAGCGCGGAAATTTCCTCGTCAAAGGCCCAGCTGCTGCGCGCGCCGGTGGCAGGGTGAAAGCGGTGCAGGCGGCGCCCAAGAATGTCCACCCAATACAGGGATTGCTCCCGCGGCGACCACAAGGTACCCTCACCCAGCAGGGCCCCCGCCGGATGGACGCAGTGCACCTTGCCTGGGACCGGCATGGCCAGCCGCTGCTGATGCATGCCCGCGGGCGTGTCTGGAATCAATGTCACTAATGTCTCCGTAGTGCGGGGCTGTGCGGTTGGCCTCTTGACGCGGTGGATGATATCAATGCATAGTGATGTTGGAAACTTATTCTTTTTATATTAATTGATACACAACTTGCAATGTCAAACATTTCCAGCTCTGCCCCCATGCGTGCCGCTCCCGCAAGCGAGACCCTCTCCGTCTTTCCCAGTCTGAACAAGCGGTCGGTATTTGTTACCGGCGGAGGCAGCGGCATAGGCGCCGCCATCGTGACAGCCTTTGCGCAGCAGGGCGCGCGCGTTGCCTTCATCGATGTCGCGAAGGAGGCCAGTGAAGCACTTGCGCAGGAACTGGCGGATGCGGGGTACGCCCGCCCATGGTGGCGCGCCTGTGATGTGCGGGACGTGGCCGCGCTGCAGTCGGCCATCACAGACGCAGCAAGCGCGCTGGGCGACTTCTCGGTGCTGGTCAACAATGTGGCCAGCGATGACCGCCACAGTCTGGAGTCTGTAACGCCCGCCTACTACGATGACCGCATCGCGATCAATGAACGGCCCGCTTTTTTTGCAATCCAGTCGGTGGTGCCGGGCATGCAACGCCTCGGTGCCGGCTCCATCATCAACCTGGGTTCCACCGGCTGGCAAGGCAAGGGCGCAGGCTACCCCTGTTATGCCATCGCCAAATCGTCGGTGAACGGCCTGACGCGTGGACTCGCGAAAACGCTGGGCCGGGACCGCATCCGCATCAACACCGTGTCGCCGGGCTGGGTCATGACCGAGCGGCAGATCAAGCTCTGGCTGGATGCCGAAGGCGAGAAGGAGCTCCAGCGCAACCAGTGCCTGCCCGACAAGCTGCTGCCCCACGACATCGCGCGCATGGTGCTGTTCCTGGCATCCGACGACGCCGCCATGTGCACCGCGCAGGAGTTCACGGTGGATGCCGGCTGGGTGTAGACCTCCCCCCCGAAGCGCCTCCGGCGCCTCCCCCCTCAGGGGGCGACACTGGCGGCCCGGCAAAGCCGGTTCCGCGGTGTCTCTGGCCTAAGTCCGCTGGGGCTCTCAGTCCATCTCGAGTTTCCGCCCGTAGAGTGTGAGACTTGCAGTCTTCAGGGCCTTCATCATGACCTTGGCGGCTGGCGATGGCAGCCGGTCGGTACGGGTGATGATGCCGAAGGCGTCCATGTGGCAGGGCATGTCCAGCGGCAGCACCGAGACGATACCGTGCGCGGCGTAATACCGCGCCACATCGGCGGCGACCACGGCCACCATGTCGCTTTGCTGCAGCATGCGCGTGATGAAAAGCAGGGCTGAAGACTCCACCACGTTGATCGGCGGTGCAAGCCCATCCTCCCGGAACATCAGCTCGAACCGGTGCCGCAGGACACTGCCCGCGGGCGGCACAATCCAGGCGGCCGCCACCACGTCGCGCAGGGTGAGGCCAGACACACCCAGCAGCGGGTGCCCCGGCCTCGCCATGGCGCACACCGGCTCCTCGACCAGGGGCTCATAGCGCAAATTGGTCTTGTCATGTTCGGCAAAGAGGCGTGCCACCAGGATGTCGAGCTTGCCCTGCTCCAGGCGCTCGAGCAGTACCGGGCTGGTTTCGATGTCCAGCGAAATGCGCAGGCTCGGGTGCTCCTGTTTGACCACGGCCACCGCAGACGGCAACAAGGCCAGCCCCGGCGACGTGATGGCGCCGATGCCGACCTGGCCGAAGTGCCCGGTTTTGAGGGCGGTGAGCTCGTCATGTGCCTGGTTCAGGCTGGCCAGTGCCATGCGCGCGTGCCGGATCATGGTTTCGCCATACCAGGTTGGCCGCATGCCGCGGGGCAAGCGCTCAAAAAGCTGTACCTCCAAGACATCTTCCAGATCCTTGAGCAACTTGGACGCCGCCGGCTGGGTCATGCTGAGAACCTGTGCTGCGCGATGAATATTGCCTTCTTCGGCCAGTGCAACCAGCAACAGCAATTGCCGTGTTTTGAGCCGTGCGCGTATGAACCAGTGGTTGTAGGTGCTCATCGGGGTTTTCCAGAATGCGTAGAACGATATCTATTTTGTCAAAAAAACGATTGGATTGATATCAAAATTAATTCTAGACTGCAGCGCTATGAAGACGAGGCTCTCACTCTCATGAAATTCGGCGAACTGCAACAAAACGCCCGGCATTACATCAATGGGCGCTGGGAAACCGGCACCACCACCGGCACCAGCACCAACCCCTCGGATACCCGGGAGGTGGTCAGCGAGTACGCACGTGCCGACCGCAACCAGACCGAACTTGCGATCCGGGCCGCGGCCGAGGCATTGCCGCACTGGAGCCACAGTACGCCGCAACGCCGGGCCGATGTGCTTGACCAGATCGGCAGCGAGATCCTGGCGCGCAAGGATGAGCTGGGCATGCTGCTGGCACGGGAAGAAGGAAAAACCTTGCCCGAAGGCGTGGGCGAAGCGGCACGGGCCGGCCAGATATTCAAGTTTTTCGCAGGCGAAGCATTGCGTGTTCAGGGGGAGACCATGGCATCGGTCCGGCCCGGCATCCAGGTCGACGTGACGCGTGAGCCTGTCGGCGTGGTGGGAATCATCGCGCCATGGAATTTCCCGTTGGCGATTCCGGCCTGGAAAATCGCGCCGGCACTGGCCTATGGGAACACGGTGATTTTCAAACCGGCCGAGCTGGTGCCCACCTGTGGTTGGGCTCTGGCCGAAATCATCAGCCGCTGCGGGCTGCCTGCGGGCGTCTTCAACCTTGTCATGGGAAGCGGCCGGGAAGTCGGGCAAACGCTGGTCGACCATCCCCTGGTCAATGCGCTGAGCTTCACGGGCTCGGTGACAACCGGCGAACGCATCCTTCAGTCGGCTTCCGCGCGCCGCGCGAAAGTGCAGCTTGAAATGGGTGGCAAAAATCCGCTGGTGATACTGGCTGATGCCGATCTTGACCAGGCCGTCGAATGCGCCGTGCAAGGCTCGTACTTTTCGACCGGCCAGCGCTGCACCGCGTCAAGCCGGCTCATCGTGGAAGCGCCTGTACACGATGCATTCGTTGCGCGCCTGCGCCACCGCATTGCCGGGCTCAAGGTGGGCCACGCGCTGGAGCGGGGCATCGATATGGGTCCGGTGGTTGACCGCAGCCAGCTCGAACAGAACCAGTCGTATCTGGACATAGGGCGCAACGAGGGCGCCGAGCATGTCTGGGGCGGCGAATTGCTGGAGCGCCCGACACCGGGGCATTACATGAATCCGGCGCTCTTCCTGGCCCGGCCGGAACACCGCATTGCGCGCGAAGAGATTTTTGGACCCATAGCGTGTGTGTTGCAGGCCGATGACTTTGAACACGCGCTGGCCCTGGCCAACGACACCCCCTTCGGCCTCTGTGCAGGCATCTGCACGACGTCCCTCAAGCACGCCATGCACTTCAAGCGTCACGCAGAAGTCGGCATGACCATGGTGAACCTGCCTACTGCGGGTGTCGACTTCCACGTTCCGTTCGGCGGGCGCAAAGGGTCGAGTTATGGCTCACGCGAACAAGGCCGCTACGCTGCCGAGTTCTACACCACCGTCAAGACCGGTTACGTGCTAGCCTGAGCCATTGAAGATCACCAGAGAGCTGTCAGTTCCATTTCAACCAAGGAGACAAAATGAAAATCCATCGCCGCACCCTCGCCGTCGCACTCGCCTGCGCCCCCCTTGCCGGCCTGTTGCCGGTTTCAGCATGGGCACAAAAGCCCATCGTGCTGGGCTTTAGCCAGGTCGGCGCAGAGAGCGAATGGCGCACCGCCAATACCGAATCCATCAAATCGGCCGCCAAGGACGCGGGTATCGAACTCAAATTCTCCGATGCCCAGCAGAAGCAGGAAAACCAGATCAAGGCGATTCGCTCCTTCATTGCCCAAAAGGTGGACGTGATCGCGTTCTCGCCCGTGGTCGAGTCGGGCTGGGAAACCGTTTTGCGTGAAGCCAAGGCCGCCAAAATTCCGGTGGTGCTGACTGACCGCTCCGTGAACGTCAAAGACACCTCTCTGTATGTTTCCTTCATGGGCTCGGACTTTGTGGAGGAAGGCCGCAAGGCAGGCCGCTGGCTTGTCGAAAAAATGAAGGGTACAAGCGGCCAGGTCAACATCGTTGAGTTGCAGGGAACCGTGGGTTCCGCACCGGCGATTGACCGGAAAAAAGGATTTGAAGAAATCATCAAGGCCGACCCGAAGTTCAAAATCATCCGCTCGCAGACGGGTGATTTCACCCGGGCCAAGGGCAAGGAAGTGATGGAAGCCTTTCTCAAGGCCGAAGGCAAGAAGATCAATGTGCTTTTCGCGCACAACGACGACATGGCTATCGGTGCGATCCAGGCGATTGAAGAGGCTGGCATGAAGCCGGCCAAGGACATCACCATCATCTCGATCGATGCCGTCAAGGGCGCTTTCGAAGCCATGATGGCCGGCAAGCTTAACGTCTCCGTGGAGTGCAGCCCCTTGCTGGGCCCGCAACTGATGGCGGCAGTCAAGGATATCAAGGCCGGCAAGTCCGTTCAGAAACGTATCGTTACCGAAGAGGGTATTTTCCCGATGGAAGTAGCCGCCAAGGAATTCCCCAAGCGTAAATACTGATCAGCATCCGGGCCGGCGCCTCGATACTGGGGCGCTCTTTCAAACCTCCAGAAGGAAACTATTTCATGAAGCGTACATTTCTCCAGACTCTGCTCGCCGGCCTCGTGCTGGGAACCCTCGGTATTGCACCGTCAGTCCAGGCGCAGGACAAAGGCAGCATCGGCATTTCGATGCCCACCAAATCCTCTGCCCGCTGGATCGCCGACGGCGACAACATGGTCAAGGTACTCAAGGAGCGCGGCTACAAAACCGACCTGCAATATGCCGATGACGACATCCCGAACCAGCTTGCCCAGATCGAGAACATGATCACCAAGGGCGCGAAGGTGCTGGTGATCGCCTCCATCGACGGCACCACGCTGTCCAAGGCGTTGCAGAACGCGGCCGACAAGGGTGTCAAGGTCATCGCCTACGACCGTCTCATCAAGGGTTCGAAGAACGTGGATTACTACGCCACCTTCGACAACTTCCAGGTTGGCGTGCTGCAGGCTACTTCCATCGTCGACAAGCTGGGCCTGAAGCAGGGCAAGGGCCCTTTCAACATTGAACTCTTCGGCGGCTCCCCGGACGACAACAATGCATTTTTCTTCTACGACGGTGCCATGAGCGTGCTCAAGCCCTACATCGACAGCGGCAAGCTGGTGGTGCGCAGCAAGCAAATGGGCATGAACAAGGTCGGCACGCTGCGCTGGGACGGTGCGGTGGCCCAGGCACGCATGGACAACCTGCTCTCGGCCTACTACGGCAAGGAAAAAGTCCACGCAGTCCTGTCGCCATATGACGGCCTGTCCATCGGCATTCTGTCCTCGCTCAAAGGTGTCGGCTACTGCACGGCGCAGCAGCCTTGCCCGGTGGTCAGCGGGCAGGACGCCGAAATTCCTTCGGTCAAGTCCATCCTGAAAGGCGAGCAGTACTCGACGGTGTTCAAGGACACGCGCGAGCTGGCCAAGGTGACGGCCAACATGGTGGACGCCACCCTCTCTGGCAAGCAGCCCGAGATCAATGACACCAAGACCTACAACAACGGCGTGAAAGTGGTGCCCTCCTACCTGCTCAAACCGGTGGCTGTGGATGCCTCTAACTGGAACCAGGTTCTGATTGGCAGCGGTTACTACAAAGAGTCACAAATCAAGTAACCCCGGCTGAAGGGTGAAAGCACGACGGTCCCGTGCCGGGGAGGCGCGGGACTGTTTACGCCCATCGGTGTCAGTCGCCGTCGGAGCGATTTTTGTACCAAAGGACAGGCATTGGAAACGATTCTCGAGATGCGCGACATCCGCAAAACCTTCCCAGGGGTGGTCGCGCTGAACAAGGTCAACCTGCGCGTGCGCGCGGGTGAGATTCATGCCATCGTCGGTGAAAACGGCGCCGGAAAATCGACCTTGATGAAAGTGCTCTCGGGGGTCTATCCGCACGGCTCCTACAGCGGGGACATCGTCTACGAAGGCCAGGAGCGCCAGTTCCTCGGAATCCACGACAGCGAGCAGCTGGGCGTCATCATCATCCACCAGGAACTGGCGCTGGTGCCGCTGCTATCCATTGCCGAGAACATTTTCCTCGGCAACGAGACTGCACAGCGCGGCGTGATCGACTGGATGGCTGCGCACAGCAAGACGCAGGACCTGCTGAAAAAAGTGGGCCTCAAGGAATCGCCCGCCACGCTGATCACGGACATCGGCGTGGGCAAGCAGCAACTGGTGGAAATTGCCAAGGCCTTGTCCAGGCAGGTCAAGTTGCTGATCCTTGACGAGCCGACGGCGAGCCTCAACGAAAACGACAGCCAGGCCTTGCTGGACCTGTTGCTGGAACTCAAGGGGCAGGGCATTACCTGCATCCTTATTTCACACAAGCTCAACGAAATTTCACGCGTGGCGGACGCCATCACCATCCTGCGCGACGGCAGCACCGTCGAAACACTGGACTGCCGTGCCGAAGCCATCAGCGAAGACCGCGTCATTCGCGGCATGGTGGGCCGCGAGATGGCTGACCGATATCCGCCGCGCCAGCCGAAAATTGGCGAGACCGTGTTTGAAGTGCGCGACTGGAACGTCTACCACCCGCTGCACACGGACAGGAAATTCATCAAAGGCGTCAGCCTGCAGGTGCGGCGCGGTGAAATCGTCGGCATTGCCGGGCTGATGGGGGCGGGGCGCACGGAACTTGCCATGAGCATCTTTGGCCGTTCGTGGGGGCGCCGCATCAGCGGCCAGGTCCTTCTGAACGGCCAGCCTGTTGATGTCGGCACGGTAGAGAAAGCCGTTCGCCATGGTCTGGCCTATGTGACCGAAGACCGCAAGGGCAACGGGCTGATATTGAACGAAGACATCCAGTTCAACGTCTCGCTGGCCAACCTCAAGGGCGTTTCAAGTGCCTCCGTCATCGACAGCGGCCGCGAATACCAGGTCGCGCAGAGCTACCGCGAAAAACTCCGCATCCGGTGCTCAAGCGTCGGCCAGAAAGTCCTCAACCTCTCGGGCGGGAACCAGCAGAAAGTGGTGCTCGGGAAATGGCTGTTCACCAGTCCCGAAGTGCTCATCCTCGACGAGCCCACGCGCGGCATCGACGTGGGCGCCAAGTACGAGATTTACACCCTGATGGCCCAGCTCGCGGCAGAAGGGAAATGCATCATCATGATTTCCTCGGAAATGCCGGAATTGCTGGGCATGACGGACCGGATCTACGTCATGAACGAAGGCCGCTTCATCGCCGAGATGCCGACGGCCGAAGCCTCCCAGGAAAAGATCATGCGCGCGATCATGAAAGCAAGCTGAAATGAACAACGAGTCCTCCAACGCCACCGCGATTGCGGCAAAAACCGCCGCTGCCAGCGGCAAATCGCCGCTCGACTACCTGAAGCACAACTTCCGCGAGTACGGCATGCTGATCACGCTGGTGGCCATCATGGGCTTCTTCCAGTACATGACCGAGGGCACGCTCATGCAGCCCCTCAACCTCACCAACCTGGTCCTGCAGAACAGCTACATCGTCATCATGGCGCTGGGTATGCTGATGGTGATCGTGGCCGGGCATATCGACCTGTCGGTCGGTTCGGTGTGCGGCTTCATCGGCGCGCTGGCGGCCGTGCTGATGGTGGAGTACGGCTGGCATTTCGTGCCGGCCTCGCTGGTGTGCCTGCTCTGCGGCGCGCTGATAGGCGGGGTTCAGGGCTGGTTTGTCGCGTTCTTCCGCATCCCTTCTTTTATCGTCACGCTGGCCGGCATGCTGGTGTTCAAGGGGCTGGCGCTGGCACTGCTGCAAGGCCAGTCGGTCGGCCCCTTCCCCGATTCATTCCAGATGCTCAGCTCGGGTTTCATGCCCGACCTGCTGAGCAGCGAAGGCCTGCGCATGACTTCGCTGCTGCTGGGCGTGGCGCTGGCCGCCGTGCTCGCCGTGGCCGGCATACGCGCGCGGGCCAAGCAGCTCAAGCACGGCATCCAGGCCGAGCCCGCCGCCATTTTCTTCGTCAAAACGGCGATGTTCTCGGCACTGCTGATCTATTTCAGCTACCTGCTAGCTTCCTACAGGGGGCTGCCGAATGTGCTGATCGTGATGGCCGCGCTGATTTTCCTGTTCCACTTCATCACGGGTCGCACCACCATCGGGCGGCGCGTCTATGCGCTGGGCGGCAACGAAAAGGCAGCCAAGCTGTCGGGCATCAAGACCGAGCGCCTGGCCTTCTACACCTTCGTGAACATGGGCGTGCTGGCGGCGCTGGCGGGCCTGGTGTTTGCCGCGCGCCTGAACACTGCTACACCCAAGGCCGGCCTGGGCTTTGAACTCGATGTCATCGCCGCCTGCTTTATCGGCGGGGCCTCGGCTTCGGGCGGTGTCGGCAAGGTCATGGGCGCGGTGATCGGTGCGTTTGTGATGGGCGTGATGAACAACGGCATGTCCATCCTGGGCATCGGCATCGACTACCAGCAAGTCATCAAAGGTGTGGTGCTGCTGGCCGCCGTGTTTGTCGACGTCTACAACAAGAACAAGGCATGAACCTCCTGGCCGTTCTGAAGGCGAATATCGTGGCGCGTGGCGCGAAGGCCGCTCCATGACCGTGGCCGACGCCGCCCCCGTGCTGGAGCTTGCGGGCATCCACAAACAGTTCGCGGGTATTCCGGCCTTGCAGGATGTGCGTTTGCGCCTGTTTCCCGGTGAAATCCATGCCTTGATGGGGCAAAACGGCGCCGGCAAGTCCACGCTCATCAAGGTGTTGACAGGCGTGCTGGAAGCCAGCGGCGGCCAGATGCAACTTGCCGGAAAACCGGTATGGCCGGACTCTCCCCTGGCCGCGCAGCGGCTGGGCATCAGCACGGTCTACCAGGAAGTCAATCTCTGCCCCAACCTGTCGGTGGCGGAAAACATCTTCGCGGGCCGCTATCCGCGGTACGGGTTTGCGCAGGGGTCTCGCATCGACTGGACCACCGTGAACCGCCGTGCGCGCGAACTGGTCGCGCGCATGGGCCTGGACATCGACGTCACGCGCCTGTTGTCCAGCTACCCGGTCGCCGTGCAGCAACTGGTGGCCATCGCGCGCGCCATCGGCATTGAATCCAAAGTGCTGATCCTCGACGAGCCAACCTCCAGCCTCGACGATGACGAGGTGCAAAAACTCTTTGAGGTGCTGCGTCGCTTGCGTGGCGAGGGGCTGGCCATTGTTTTTGTCACTCATTTCCTCAACCAGGTGTATGCGGTGTCGGATCGCATCACCGTTCTGCGCAACGGCAGTTGGGTCGGCGAGTGGCGTGCCAGTGAACTGGGGCCGCAGGCACTGATCGCGGCCATGCTGGGCCGGGAACTGGCCGCGCAATCCGCCACCGCCGCCGTGCCTCCGGAATTTGACGATGCTGCGCCGGCGCTTTTGCAAGCTGAAGGTCTGGGCCAGACCGGTCAGTTGCAGCCTGTGGACCTGCGCGTGCGTGCCGGCGAGGTCGTGGGCCTGGCCGGGCTGCTGGGCTCGGGCCGCACTGAACTGGCGCGCCTGCTGTTCGGCCTGGAGACGCCGGACCGCGGCATGCTCAGAATCGACGGCGAGGCGGTCACGTTTTCCAATCCCGCCGAGGCGATCCGGCAGGGCCTCGCCCTATGTCCCGAGGAGCGCAAGACCGATGGCATCGTGGCCGAGCTCTCAGTCCGGGAAAACATCGTACTGGCGCTGCAGGCCCGCATGGGCATGCGCCGTTTTTTATCGCGTGCCGAACAAACCGCATTGGCCGAACGCTTTGTCCAGGCGATGGGTATCAAGACCGCGAGTGTGGACACCCCCATAGGCCTGCTGTCGGGCGGCAACCAGCAAAAGGCCATGATCGCGCGCTGGCTCGCGACCGAGCCGCGCCTGCTGATCCTGGACGAACCCACGCGCGGCGTCGACGTGGCCGCGAAGCAGGAAATCATGGAGCAGATCCTGCGCCTGGCTGAGGCTGGCATGGCGGTGATTTTCATCTCTTCTGAAATGAGCGAGGTGGTTCGTGTGGCGCACCGCATCGTGGTGCTGCGTGACCGCCGCAAGGTGGGTGAGTTGCCGGCAGGCAGCAGCGAAGACACCGTCTATGAACTGATTGCGGCTGAACATGCCTGAAGAGAAACACCACCCCTCGCCTCTGGCCACTGCCATGAGGCACCGCCTGGCCTGGCCGCTCATCACGCTGTTCCTGCTGCTGGCTGTGAACACAGTGTTTAACGCCAGTTTCCTGCACGTCGAGTGGCGTGACGGTCATTTGTACGGCAGCCTGATCGATATTCTCAACCGTGCCGCGCCGCTGGTGCTGGTGTCGCTCGGCATGACGTTGGTGATCGCCACCCGCGGCATCGACATTTCCGTGGGCGCCGTGGTGGCCATTGCTGCCGCAGTGGCCGCCTGGATGATTGGCGGGTCGGTGGCAGGGAGCGTGAGCCGTTTCCCGATGCCGCTGGCAATTCTGGCGGCATTGGCCATCGCGCTGCTGTGCGGACTATGGAACGGGCTGCTGGTCGCCAGGGTAGGCATGCAACCCATCATCGCCACACTGATCCTCATGGTAGCGGGTCGCGGCATCGCGCAGCTGATCACCGGCGGGCAGATCATCACCATCTACTACGCGCCATTTTTCTTCCTGGGCAGCGGTTACCTGCTGGGCCTGCCGTTCTCGCTCTCTATCGTGGCCGTGGTCTTTGCGTTGCTGTACCTGGCGGTGACGCGCACCGCCCTCGGGCTGTTCATACAGGCTGTGGGCATTAATCCAACCGCAGCACGCGTCGCGGGCGTGCAGGCCAGGCGCCTGATGGTTGCCGCCTACGGCTTCTGTGGCTTGTGCGCGGGCATTGCGGGCTTGCTGATCAGCTCCAACGTCAAAAGCGCCGATGGCAACAACGCGGGTCAGTTGCTCGAGCTGGATGCCATCCTGGCCGTGACGCTGGGCGGCACCGCCCTCACCGGTGGGCGTTTCAGCCTCGTGGGCAGCGTGATCGGCGCGCTGATCATCCAGACGCTGACTTATGCCATTTACTCGCTGGGTGTGCCGCCTGAGATCAACCTGGTGGTCAAAGCTGTGGTGGTATTTGTGGTCATGCTGCTGCAATCGGCTGAATTCCGGGCCGAGATCGGTATCTGGATGCGGCGGCCGGCCGCGCGGGGGATGCGGCCATGAACACAACCGTCACCCGGCCCCCCGTAGAGGCCGCCTCCAGCCAACGGGCACCTGCTGCGCCGGCTTCAGGTTTTAATCCCAAATACCTGCCGCTGGCGGCCACCATATCGCTCTTCGTTGCCATGGCGACCATGGGTTCGGTGCTCTACAGCGGGTTCTTTTCGGCTCAGGTGTTCCTCAACCTGCTGATTGACAACGCCTTTCTGGTCATCATCGCCGTGGGCATGACGTTTGTCATCCTGTCGGGCGGCATTGACCTGTCCGTCGGCTCCGTGGTCGCACTCACCACCATGGTGTCTGCCGCGCTGGTGGAGCACCATGGCTGGAGTCCGGCCGCGGTGATTCCGCTGGTGCTCCTCATGGGCACGGCGTTCGGCGCCTTCATGGGTTTTCTGATTGAGCGTTTTCGCCTGCAGCCTTTCATCGTGACGCTGGCCGGCATGTTTCTGGCGCGCGGCCTGTGTTACCTGATCAGCGTCGATTCCATCAGCATCACCAACGAGTTTTATTCAGAGGTTTCGCAGCTGCGCATTCCCTTGTGGGAAGACGCTTCCCTCTCGATCAGTGCCGTGATCGCCATCGCGGTGCTGCTGGCGGCGGTGTTCATTGCACACTGCACTCCCTTTGGCCGCGCGGTGTATGCCGTCGGCGGCAACGAGCAATCGGCACTGCTGATGGGTCTGCCGGTGCGCCGCACGCTGGTGGGGGTTTACACGCTGTCGGGTTTTTGCTCGGCGCTGGCCGGTGTGGTCTTCACCTTCTACATGCTTTCGGGCTACGGCTTGCACGCCACCGGCATGGAGCTTGACGCCATTGCCGCCGTGGTCATTGGCGGCACCTTGCTCAGCGGCGGCGTGGGTTATGTGGCCGGCACCCTGTTCGGGGTGTTGATGCTCGGAATCATCCAGACCCTGATCTCTTTTGACGGCACTTTGAGCTCCTGGTGGACGCGCATTGTCGTCGGCGTGTTGCTGTTTGTTTTTTGCCTCCTGCAACGGCTGCTGGCAAATCGCACACCCAAATCTTCCTGAAACCTTAATGGCCAGACCATCATGACAAGCACCAAACGAAAACTACGTTCCACCGAGTGGTTCGGCACGGCCGACAAAAACGGCTTTATGTACCGCAGCTGGATGAAGAACCAGGGCATTCCCGACCATGAGTTCGACGGCCGCCCCATCATCGGCATCTGCAATACCTGGTCGGAGCTCACGCCTTGCAATGCCCACTTCCGCAAGATTGCCGAGCATGTGAAGCGCGGCATCTCAGAGGCGGGCGGCTTTCCGGTCGAGTTTCCGGTGTTCTCGAACGGCGAGTCGAACCTGCGTCCCACCGCCATGCTCACACGCAACCTTGCCAGCATGGACGTGGAAGAAGCGATTCGCGGAAACCCCATTGATGCCGTGGTGCTGCTCACCGGTTGCGACAAGACCACGCCCGCATTGCTGATGGGTGCTGCGAGCTGCGACATTCCGGCCATCGTGGTGACCGGCGGGCCCATGCTCAACGGCAAGCTTGAAGGCAAAAACATCGGCTCGGGCACGGCGGTGTGGCAATTGCACGAGTCACTGAAGGCCGGCGAAATCCAGCTGCACCAGTTCCTGGCGGCCGAGGGCGGCATGTCGCGTTCGGCCGGCACTTGCAACACCATGGGCACGGCCTCCACCATGGCCTGCATGGCCGAAGCGCTGGGTACTTCGCTGCCGCACAACGCCGCCATTCCCGCGGTGGATGCACGCCGCTATGTGCTGGCGCAGATGTCGGGCGCGCGGGCCGTCGAGATGGCGCGCGAGGGCCTGACGCTGTCGAAAATCCTCACACGCGAAGCCTTCGAAAATGCGATCCGCGTCAATGCCGCCATTGGCGGTTCCACCAATGCAGTGATTCACCTCAAGGCGATCGCGGGCCGCATTGGTGTGCAGCTGGACCTGGAAGACTGGACACGGATTGGCCGCAACACGCCCACCCTCGTTGACCTGCAGCCTTCCGGCCGTTTTCTGATGGAAGAGTTTTACTATGCCGGCGGCCTGCCCGCCGTGTTGCGCCGGCTGGGTGAAAACAGCTTGCTGCCGCATCCCAATGCGCTCACCGTCAATGGCCGGTCGATATGGGACAACGTGCGTGAGGCGCCGCAGTACAACGACGAGGTGATCCGCCCTCTCGACAACCCCTTGATCGCCGACGGCGGTATCTGCATCCTGCGCGGCAACCTGGCGCCGCGCGGCGCCGTGCTCAAGCCCTCCGCGGCCTCGCCCGAACTGCTCAAGCACCGCGGCCGCGCGGTCGTATTCGAGAACCTCGAGCACTACAAGGAACGCATCGTCGACGAGAACCTCGACATCGATGCCAGCTGCGTGATGGTGATGAAGAACTGCGGGCCCAAGGGCTACCCCGGCATGGCCGAAGTCGGCAACATGGGCCTGCCGCCCAAGCTGCTGCGCCAGGGCGTCAAGGACATGGTGCGCATCTCGGACGCACGAATGAGCGGCACCGCTTACGGCACCGTTGTGCTGCATGTGGCGCCAGAAGCAGCGGCCGGCGGGCCGCTGGCCGCGGTACGCGACGGCGACTGGATCGAGCTCGACTGCGATGCGGGCCGCCTGCACCTGGACATCAGCGATGCCGAACTGGCTGAACGCCTTGCCGCCCTGCAGAAGGCCCCTGCAGGCATGCGTGGCGGCTACCAGCGCCTGTATGTCGACCACGTGCTGCAGGCCGACGAGGGCTGTGATTTCGATTTTCTGGTCGGCTGCCGCGGCTCCGAAGTTCCCCGGCACTCCCATTAAACCGCTCAAGCAGTGAACTACTGAACTTTATCCAACCTGATCCAGTCCCCATGAACACGCTCCGCCAGCCGCGTTACCGCGGTATCTTCCCCGTTGCCCCCACCACCTTCACCGAAACCGGCGAGCTTGACCTTGAAAGCCAGAAGCGCTGCGTCGACTTCATGATCGACGCCGGCTCCGACGGCATCTGCATCCTGGCCAACTTCTCCGAGCAATTCGTGCTTTCGGACGAAGAACGTGAAACCCTGACCCGTACCGTCCTCGAACATGTGGCCGGCCGCGTGCCGGTGATCGTGACCACCACCCACTACGGCACGAAGGTTTGCGCCGAACGCAGCCGCCGGGCGCAAGACATGGGCGCCGCCATGCTGATGGTCATGCCGCCGTATCACGGGGCCACCTTTCGCGTGAGCGAGCCGCAGATTTACGAGTTTTATGCGCGGCTGTCGGACGCGGTCAACATTCCCATCATGATCCAGGATGCGCCCGCCAGCGGCACCGTGCTTTCAGCCTGCTTCCTCGCGCGTATGGCCCGTGAGATTGAACACGTCGCCTATTTCAAGATCGAAACCGCCGGTGCAGCATCCAAACTGCGCGAACTGATCCGTTTGGGAGGCGACGCGGTGGAAGGGCCCTGGGACGGCGAAGAGGCCATCACACTGCTGCCCGACCTTGATGCCGGTGCCACCGGCTCCATGACCGGCGGCGGTTACCCCGATGGCATTCGTCCGATCATCGAGGCGCACCGCGCCGGTGATCACGACAAGGCCTATGCCCTTTACCAGCAGTGGCTGCCACTGATCAATTACGAGAATCGCCAGGCAGGGCTGCTGGCCGCCAAGACCTTGATGAAGGAAGGCGGCGTGATCGCCTGCGAGGCGCCGCGTCATCCTTTTCCGGCCATGCACCCGGACACGCGTGCTGGGCTGCTGGCGACCGCCAGGCGGCTTGATCCGCTTGTGCTGCGCTGGGCGCGGTAGACGGCGGGAACAACTTAGGCGGCATGGCGCGCGCCGCACGGCCTCTGCCGCATCGGTATTTGCGCTTTCCGCCTGAGTTTTTGCTTCTTTTTTGATAGCAGCTTGCGCCTATATTTGTTGGGCTGCACGCCTATGAGGCCATTAACGAGGCGTTCCAGACCCGATCTGGCGCGCCAGGTGCATTTGGTGCAGGGTGATCTTGCGCACCTCGGCCTGGCTGGTTTCGATGTGGGCGCGCAGCAGCATGGCGGCCTGGTCGCCACGCTTGGCGCGCACCGCCTTGAGAATCTTGGCGTGCTCTTCATAGGTGGCCTCAATGCGCGGCTGCTTGATGAAGTCAAGCCGGCGAATGATGCGGATGCGGTCGGTCACGTCGCGGTGCACACGCGCCATCTCGGCATTGCCGGCAGCCGCCACCAGCGCGCAATGAAAAGCTTCGTCCCACTGGGCGACCCGAACATGATCGGTGCTGCGCTCGCCCACCGGAACCAGCCAGATGGCCGCCAGTTCATCGAGCAGCGCCGTGTCAATCGTCTGGCTACCGGCGCACAGCCGCTGCACGGCCGTGGTTTCCAGCACCATGCGCAGGTCGTAGAGCTGTTCAAACTTGTCGAAATCAAAGGGCAGCACACGCCAGCCACTGCGAAACAGCACCTCGACGAAACCTTCCTGCTGCAAGCGAAACAGGGCCTGGCGCACGGGCGTGCGCGAGACGCCAAGACGTTCGCTGATTTCGGTTTCGGTGAAGCGGTCGCCCGGCACCAGCTTGAACTCGGAGACGTCGCGCTTGAGTTCGTCGTACACCTCGTTGGCCCGCGAACGGTGGACGAGCGCAGCGGCAAGGCTCGCGGGAGGGTTGGAGGCAGTGTGCATGGTGAAACTCTAGCAGTGTTGGGGCTGTGCCGGCAGTGCCGCCAGCAACTCGCCGCTGGTGGCGGTCCAGCCGACGATGGCGCCCTGGGCGCGGATCATCGCCACGGCCGCCGACTTGAAGACGGGGAAATAACTTTCAGTGCAGTCTTCCAGCAGCAGGCTGTCATAGCCGCGGTCGTTGGCTTCTCGCATGGAGGTCTGCACGCAGACTTCCGTGGTCACGCCCATGAACAGCAGGTGCGTGATACCGGCATGCTGCAGCCGCTCGTGCAGGCCGGTGGCATAGAAGGCGCCTTTGCCGGGCTTGTCGATGGCGATCTCGCCGGGCAGCGGCGCCAGCTCGGGGATGATCTGGTTTCCCGGTTCACCGGCTATCAGGATGCGGCCCATCGCTCCCATGTCGCCGATACGCAGGGTCGGGTTGCCGCGGCTGCGCTTGGCGGGCGGGCAATCGGCCAGGTCGGCCCTGTGCGCCTCGCGGGTGTGCACCACAAGCCCGCCCGCGCGGCGCCAGGCCTCCAGCACGGCCTTGCAGGCCGGCACGATGGCCTGCAACAGCGAGACGTCATTGCCCAGCGTTTCACCGAAGCCGCCGGGCTCGATGAAGTCGCGCTGCATGTCGATGATGACCAGCGCGGTGTGCGCCAGCTCGAACTCGTAGGCGAAAGGAGCCGCTGCGATTTTCATAGGAGTGCTCCTTCGTGGGCCACCGCGGAACCGGCTTTGCCGGGCTGCTGGTGGCGTCCCCTTGAGGGGGGAGCGGCTGCAGGCCGCTTCGGGGGGGAACTCATCGTCCCCCGCCCATGTGCGCACCCAGCACCTGCCGCTGGGCCCCGGAGGCCGCGGTCTCGAAGACGATGCGCCCCTCGCTCATCACCACGATGCGGTCGGCCAGTTCAAGCAGTTCGTCCAGGTCTTCGCTGACCAGCAGCACTGCCGCGCCCTGCTGCGCCACGCCCCGCAGGCGGGTGTGGATTTCCTTCACGGCGGCGAAGTCCAGGCCGAACACCGGGTTGGCGGCGATCAGCACCTTGATCTCGCCATGCAGCTCGCGCGCCAGCACGGCACGTTGCACGTTGCCGCCAGAGAGGCTGCGAATGGGTGCGTTCTCCCCCTGCGTCTTGATGCCGTAGCCCTTGATCCATTCGCGCGCGCGGCTGCGCCAGAGCCCGAATCGCAAGCGTCCCGCGGCGCATAGCGGCGGCCGGTCGAAGTCGCGCAGCGCCATGTTTTCGGCCACGCTGAAGTCACCCACACAGGCATTGCGCAGCGGCTCCTCAGGCAGGCTGCGCACCTTCAGGCGGTGGTTCTCGCCCCGCGTAGCAGCGTAAGGCTCGCCGCCCACCCGCACCATGCCGGCGGCGCGCGCCCGCTGGCCGACCAACGCTTCGACCAGCTCGCGCTGGCCGTTGCCGGATACGCCGGCGACGCCGAGGATCTCGCCCGCGAGCACCGACAGGCTCAGGTCGCGCACCGCTAGCGTGCCGCGGTCGCCCATGACCTGCAGGCCGTGAACATCAAGGGATGCGGTTTGTGCCGCAACATCGACAGCCCGCACGGCGCTGGTGGCAGGCACCTTGGGTTCCGTGGCCTGGTTTTCGGGGTGGGCCGCGGCCGCATCACCCACCATGGCCTGCGCGAGCCGCGCCGGGTCGGTCGCCGGCACCGATGTGACGTGTACCGCCTTGCCGCGGCGCAAGACGGTCACGTCGTCGGCATAGGCCATGACTTCGCGGAACTTGTGGGTGATGATGAGCACCGTGCAGTGGCCGGCACGTGCGAAGTCGCGCACATGGCCCAGCACTTCGTCGGCCTCCTGCGGCGTCAGCACCGAAGTCGGCTCGTCCAGGATCAGCAGGCGCGGCTTGAGATAGAGCTGCTTGAGCAGTTCGAGCTTTTGTTTCTCGCCGGCGGCCATGTCCAGCGGACGCGTGTCCAGGTCCAGCCGGAAGGGCGTGGTTTGCACAAAGGCCTCCAGCTCCGCGCGTTTTTGCGTCCAGTCGATCAGCGCCGGCGTCTTGCCGCCGGCCAGCAGCAGGTTTTCGGCGACCGTCATGCCGGGCGCCAGCGTGAAATGCTGGTAGACCATGCCAATGCCCAGCGCGCGAGCCACCACCGGATTGGCGATCGTCTGCTCACGGTCGTCGATGACGATGCTGCCTTCCGAGGGCCGCTGGAATCCCGCCACGCACTTGACCAGTGTGCTTTTGCCCGCGCCGTTTTCACCGAGAAGCGCATGCACGGTTCCCGGCGCCACCTTCATGTTGACACCGTCGAGCGCCGTGAAGCTGCCGAACCGCATGCTCATGCGGTAGATGTCCAGCGCCAGCGCGCCGGTGGCGGGCGGCAGGCTGCCGATGGTGATGCCTGGACTCATGGCGTGGCCAGTGCGTCCAGCACCGCCGCCGATGAAGCATGCGCGCCGAACACGCCGCCCTGCATGGTGATCATCTTCAGCGCTGCCTCATGGTTGCCGCGGTCGGTGGCGGCGGTGCAGTCCGACAGCAACAGGCATTCGAAGCCGCGGTCGTTGGCGTCGCGCATGGTGGTGTGCACGCAAACGTCGGTGGTGATGCCGGTGAGAATCAGGTTCTCGATGCCGCGCGTTCGCAGCACCATCTCCAGATCGGTGGCGTAGAACGAGCCTTTGCCGGGCTTGTCGATCACCACCTCGCCGGGCAGCGGTGCCAATTCGGGAATGATCTCCCAGCCCGGTTCGCCGCGCACCAGGATGCGCCCGCAAGGGCCGTCGTCGCCGATGCCCGCGCCGTGGGCGCCGATACGGCGCGAGCGCCAGCGCTTGTTGGCCGGCAGGTCCGACAGGTCGGGCCGGTGGCCTTCGCGCGTGTGGATCACGTGGTAGCCCGCGGCACGCATGCCGGCCATCAGGGCCCTGAGCGGTTCAATCGGCGCGCGCGTCAGCGAGATGTCATAGCCCATCTTGTCCACGTAGCCGCCTTCACCGCAGAAGTCGGTCTGCATGTCGATAACGATAAGCGCGGTGTTGCCGGGCCGCAGGTCGCCGTTGTACGGCCATGGGTAGGGGTTGGCGTTGACGAAGCGTTCCATCTGGATGTTTTCCTTGTCAGTGCTTGCAGTCACTAGCGGGTGGCGGAAAGCTCGCCCGGGCTGCCACTCACGGTGCTGCCTGGCCGGCAGGTGATGACCAGGATCAGCAGGGTGAGCACATAGGGAACAATGTTGAAAAGGTGGTATCCCCAGTTGATGCCGACGGACTGCAGGGCCGGGCCGATGGCGCCGGCGCCGCCGAACAGCAGCGAGGCGTACACGCAGCGCAGGGGGCTCCAGCGCGCGAAGATCACCAGCGCCACCGCGATCAGGCCCTGGCCGCTGGAGATGCCTTCGTTCCAGCTGCCGGGATAAAACAGGGTGAGCGAAGCGCCGCCCAGGCCGGCAACCAGGCCGCCGGCGGCGGTCGCGGCAATGCGGATGGCGGACACCGAATAACCGAGCGAGCGAGCGGCGTTGGCCGAATCCCCCGCCATGCGTACCATCAGGCCAGCGCGTGTGTTGGCAAAGGCCCACCACAAGGCCACGGCCAGCGCCAGCCCGATCGGCACCAGCACATTGATCTGCAGCGCCGAGCGGACGGCGGCCGAGCTGCTCCAGCCGCCCAGCGCGATGGCGGGCAGTTGCGGCGCCTGCGGCTGGATCAGCGGCTTGCCCAGGTAGAAGGCCAGGCCCGTGCCCAGCAGCATCAACGCAATGCCGGTGGCAATGTCGTTGACCCGCGGTAGCGAGCAGAGAATGCCATGCAGTGCGGCCAGCAGCGCGCCGGTGGCCGCCGCCGCCAGCACACCGACCCAGGGCGAGCCCGAGAGCCAGGAGGCGCCGAAGGCCGACATGGCCGACAGCACCAGCACGCCCTCCAGCCCCAGGTTAATGCGGCCGGATTTTTCGGTGATGCATTCGCCCAGGCTGACAAAGAGGAAGGGCGCGCCGACGCGCAGCGCGCCGCCGACGATACCGGCGAAAAAGATCAGGAGCTGGTCGGTGGTCATGGCTTTTCCTCCGGCAAAGGAATCGGGCTCGGCTCCGAAGGGCCGAAGCGGCTGATACGCTCAAAAAAAGTTTTCCAGTCCACATCGCGCAGAGCCTCGCTGGCCAGGATCAGCACAAAGGCGATGCCCTGCAGCACCAGCACCGAGGCATCGGGCAGGCCCAGGCGGCGCTGCAGCAGGCTGCCGGCCGCGCCAAAGCCGCCGAACAGGATGGCCACCGGGATGATGGCCACGGGATGCTGGCGTGCGATGAAAGCCACCAGGATGCCGGCGTAGCCGTAGCCCGCGATCAGGGCGGCGTTGGCATTGGTGTGCACGGCCGCGACCTCGATGGCGCCGGCCAGGCCGGCGCAGGCCCCGCCCAGCGCACAGGCCAGCAGGATCAGCCTGGAGGCCGGTAGCCCGACGAGTTGCGCCGCACGCGGGTTGCCGCCGACCACGCGCACCGCGAAGCCCGAGGGCGTCATTCGAAACCACAGGCCCGCCGCCAGGCAGGCCAGCACGCCGATCACCAGCCCCCAGTGCACATCGGAGCCGGCGATGCCGCCGATGCGCAGGCCTTCGGCCAGCGAAAAAGTCGACGGCTTGTTGAGGCTGGACGGATCGCGCAGCGGCCCTTCGACCAGGTGCTTGAACAGGCCGACGGCCACATAGGCCAGCAACAGGCTGCTGATGGTTTCGTTGATGCCGCGGTATTGCCGCAGCCAGCCAGCCAGCCCAATCCACAAGGCACCGGCCAGCGCGGCGGCGAGGCAGACCATCACCGTGCCTGCCATGTTCGCGGGCAGGGGCAGGCTTTGCGCGAGGCCGGCGCAGGCCAGTCCGCCCAGCACCACCGCGCCCTCGCCGCCTATGACTGTCAAGCCCGCGCGCGCCGGAATGGCGACACACAGGGCTGTGAGCATCAGCGGCGCGGCGCGCTGCAGCGTGTTCTGCCAGGAATACCAGTCGCCGAACGCGCCCTTGAACAGCAGCAGCCAGACCTCCAGGGGGCTGACACCGGCGAACCAGGCGAAAACCCCGAACACCCCCAGTGCCGCGATGATGGCGCTGCCCGGCAGCAGGAAGTTGGCGAGGGAGTGGCGCATGGATAAGGAAAGTCTCAGGCCCGCAAGGTCAGCCGCCGGTTCACACGGAGCCGATCACGCCTTCGACCAGGTAGTTGATCTTCTCGAGCTCAAGGTCGGTCTGCTTGAAGACCTTGCCGGAAGGCACGATGGTGCCGCCCTTGTTGTCCTTGAGCGGACCCTTGAAGATGTCGAAACTGCCCGCCATCATCTGCGCCTTGACACCGTCGGCCTGCTTTTTCGCCGCCTCGGTCACGGTGGGTCCGTAAGCCGACATCTTCACGTAGCCGTCCTTCAGGCCGCCGCGTATGAAGTTGGGGTGCGGCTTGCCGCTGCGTGCCGCCTCGATGAAGGTGGTGTAGGCCGTGAGCCAGTTCCACTCGGCACCGGTCAGGTAGGCCTGCGGAGCCAGCTTGGCCTGGCTGGCGTGGTAGCCGCAGACCATCTTGCCGCGCTTGGCGGCTGTTTCCACGATGACCTTGGGGCCGTCCACGTGCATGGTGAAGACGTCCACACCCTGGTCGGCCAGGCTGTTGGTGGCTTCAGCCTCCTTCACGGGCATGGACCAGTCGCCGGTGAAGATCACGCTGGTGGTGATGCCGGGCTTGACCGAACGCGCGCCCATGGTGAAGGCATTGATGTTGCGCAGCACTTGCGGGATCGGCTTGGCGGCGATGAAACCGATCTTGTTGCTCTTGGTCATGTGGCCGGCGATCACGCCGTTGAGGTATTGGCACTCATCGATGTAACCAAAAAAGCTGGCGGTGTTTTTCGGGTGCTTGCCTTCCGTCCACATGCCGCCGCAATGCGCAAAACGCGCCGCGGGAAACTTGGCCGCCACCGCCAGCATGTGCGGATCGAAGTAGCCGAAGGAGGTGGGAAACACCAGGCTGGCGCCATCCTGCGCGATCATGCCGGTCATGGTCTTCTGCACGGCCGCGGTTTCGGGAACGTTTTCTTCTTCCACCACCTTGATGCCCGGCATCTTCTTGAGCTCGGCCGCCGCTTGCGCCTGGGCCTGGTTGTAGCCGTAGTCGTCACGCGGGCCGACGTAGATCACGCCCACGGTCAGGGGCTTTTGCGCGAAGGCAAACGGGCCGGTTGCCGCGGCGCCGAGCGCGGCCAGGGTCTTGATCGAATCGCGGCGATTGAGGAAGTTGCTCATGGTCAATGCTCCAGGGGTTATGAGGTCAAGGAAATGAAACTCAGGCAAGAAGACTCACGTGCGCGGCGACCACGCGCCAGCCCTCGGGCGTGCGCATCCAGGTCTGGCTCTGCCGGCCGGTTCTGGCGCTGCCGGCGCGCTGGAATTCAGTATTGGCGGTCGCCATGTCGCGGCCATAGGTTGTGATCACGGTTTTCAGCAACCGCCGCTCCAGGCCCTGCGCCGGCCGTCCTGCCCGGAAGGCCTGGATGTCGGCGTAGCCGTAAAGGTTTTCCGTCGCGCCGTAGCGCAGGGTGTGCGGGCTGTTCCAGAACAGCTCGTCCAGCACGTCCACCTTGTTGTTGACCAGCGCATCCTCATAACGCGCAAACACCGCCGTGACTTCGGCCAGGACGTCGGGGAGGTTGATGGCAAGGCTGGGGTTCATGCTTGTGTCACCAGTGTGGCGGGCCGGATATGGGCGTCGCCGGCGTCGCCGAGCACCTGTGCGACCCGCAAGGCCAGGTCTTCGCGCCAGGGCGCGGCGATGACCTGCACGCCTATCGGCATGCCGCCGGCTGCCGGCCACATGGGCGCGGTGACCACGGGGCAGCCGGAAAAAGAGATGGGCTGGGTGAGCAGGCCCATCGCGGCGCGGCAGGGCTGGCGCACGCCGTTGATGTCCAGCCACTCGGTGCCGATGACCGTGGCGCCGACCGGTGTGGCAGGCGTGAGCAGCACGTCCCAGTCCTGGAACAGGGCGTTGACCTTGTCGCGGTAGCTGCGGCGAAAGCGCTGTGCGCGCACATACCAATCAGCGGGCTGCAGCGCGCCGGCGATGAAACGGTCCACCGACAGCGGTTCGAATTCGTCGGCACGCGTGCGCAGGTCGCCCAGGTGCAGGCTGCCGCCTTCGCTCGCGGTGATGATGAAGGCCGCCGCGCGCGCCAGTGCAGCATCCGGCCACACCACGTCGGCTTGCGCACCCAGGGTGCGGGCGGCCAGCGCCACCACCTCGCGCGCTTCGGGCCCGGCATTGTCGTGAAAGTACCCGCCCAACACACCGATGCGCAGGCCGCTTGCACCCTTGCCCAGGACCGGAGAGACCGGCTGCACACGCAGCGCATGGCAGCCCGGGTCCAGCGGGTCGGGCAACTGCAGCGCATCGTAGGCCAGCACCAGCCCGCCCAGGCTGCTGGCGAGCGGCCCCAGGTGGTCGATGCTGTGCACGAAGGGATAACTGCCGCGGCGCGATAGCCGGCCGAAGGTCGGCTTCAGGCCCCAGACACCGCACAGCGACGACGGCACGCGGATGGAACCGTTGGTGTCCGAGCCCAGGGTGAGGGGAACCTGCCCGGCCGCGACCGCCGCGCCGGAGCCGCCCGACGAACCGCCGGCGATGCGCGTCAGGTCGTGCGGGTTGCGGCAGGGGCCGTAGTGTGTGTTTTCCGTGGTGAAGCCGTAGGCGTATTCGTCCATGTTCAGCGCGCCGACGAGCACGGCGCCGGCCGCCTTCATCTGCGCGACGAGGACCGCATCGGCCGAAGCCGCGGGCAGGCCGCGGTTGATTTTTGAGCCGGCCAGTGTGGTCAGCCCTTCGATGTCGAACAGGTTCTTGACCGCGTACGGCACGCCAGCCAGCGGTCCCAGGGGTTCGCCGCGCGCCCGCTGCGCGTCCACCGCGTCGGCCTCAGCGCGGGCCCGGGTGCGGGTTGTTTCGGTGAAGGCATTGACCCGGCCGTCCGTGCTGTCAATGCATGCCAGGCTGGCATCGAGCAGTTCGCGCGCGCTGACCTGCCCTGCCGCAACGGCGGCGGCCATGGCGGACGCATCAAACACCATGCTTTTCATGACTGCTCGCGCCCGCCGTCGCTGGACGGGAAAACCGCCGGGCAGTAAATTTCGGCCGGCTCGTCGTGCGGGGCCAGCGGCGCCGCGTCCAGCAGCGCGGCCATGACGGTGGTGCGCTGCAGGTGGGCGGCCACGCGTGCCGCGCGGTCCGGCGGCAGCGGCAGGCCCAGCACCGCGCCGGCGCTTGCGACATAACTTGCAATGCTTGCTTCGTCCATCATGGCTGCAGCTTTCTCAACGCCTGACTTCGCGCTGGAAGATTTCCAGGCTGAGTTTCTTGGTGCTGATGAAGCTGGCCTCAGACAAGGTCTCCACCGTGCGCGGACGCGCATCGCCGTAGGGCAGGATTTCGGCTACGCGCGTCGGGCGCTTGGTCAGCAGCAGTACCTGGTCGGCGAGGTACACGGCTTCTTCCAGGTCATGCGACACCAGCAGCATGGTCGTGCCGGTCTGCATGAACACCTCCTGCAGTTTTTCGCGGATGAACAGCGTCATCTCGAAATCCAGCGCCGAGAAGGGCTCATCGAGAAACAGTACCTCGGGATTGGGCGCCAGCGCCCGCATGATGGAGGCCGTCTGCTGCTGCCCGCCCGAGAGCTCATAGGGGTAGCGGTTCAGGTCGAACTTCACGTCGAAGGAGGCCACGAGTTCGGCCATACGCCTGTCGACCTCGGCCTTGGATTTGCCTTCGAGCTTGAGCGGGTAGGCGATGTTGTCGATGGTGCGCATCCAGGGGAACATGGCTTCGCGGTAGTTCTGGAAGACGTAGCCGATCTTGGTGTCCTTGAGCGACTTGCCGTCAAACAGGATTTCGCCGGCGTCGATGGGGATCAGGCCCGCGATCATGTTGATCAGCGTGGACTTGCCGCAGCCGTTGGGCCCGAACACCGAGACGATCTTGTGCTTGGGGATGTCCAGGTTGAAGTCTTCGTACAGCGGCCAGCCGGCGAAGTACTTGGTCAGGCCGCGTATGGTGATGTGCGTGCCGGCCGGGCCGGGCTGGAATTCACGCACCGGGACGTCGGCGAATACGGGAGCATTAATTACAGCGGACATGTCGGACTCCGGTGGGATCCATGGGTAAACACAGCGGTGAGTGACTGCAGGCCTCTCACCTTCAAGCAGGGGCCGCGGAACCGGCTTTGCCGGGCCGCAGGCGCAGCGGCCCCCTCGGGGGGAAGCGCATTACACGAAGTGAAAAGCGTGGGGGCCATTTATCTTCCGCTCCAATGCACGATGCGTCGCTCTGCGACGAGAAAAAGGATATTCAGCGCATAACCCAGGGCGCCGGCAGCCAGGATGGACGCGTACATGTCCTTCACGTTCATGACCTGCTGCGAGTTGATGATGCGGTTGCCCAGGCCGGTGTCGGCGCCGATGAACATCTCGGCGACGATCACGATGACGAGTGCCATGGACACCGCTGAACGCAGGCCGACAAAGCTCGGCTGCAGGCTTTCCCAGATCAGCACGTCCTTGAACACTTGCCAGCGCGAGGCGCCCATGACCCTGGCCGCCATGACACGCTGCTTGCGCGCGTTGATCACGCCGTAAGCGCTGTTGAACACCACGATCAGCAGCGCGCCGAAGGCGGCAATCGCTACCTTGTTGATGTCCGACACGCCGAAAATCATCAGGAACAGCGGGATCAGCGCCGAAGACGGTGTGGAGCGAAAGAAGTCGATCAGGAATTCGACGCTACGGTAGGCTTTTTCATTGCTGCCCAGCAGCACGCCCAGCGGCATGCCGACCGCAGCGGCGATCATGAAGGCCTGCACCGTGCGCCATACGGTGACCGCAAAGTCCTTGAGCAGCGGTCCGCCGGCCAGGCCGCTGAGCAGCGCACCCAGCGCATCGATGGGTGGCGGCAGCAGGATGGCCTTGATGAAGCCCAGGCGCACGGCCAGGTCCCAGATGATGAAGAGCGCCACCGGGCCGATGAAGGGCAGGGCCTTGTCCAGCGCCGGCTTGCGCTGCACGACGGCCGCCGGCGCGGCCGGAGGCGTCCAGGGTTTGGCGGGCGTTGCCGTCACGGGAGAGGTGGTACTCATGGTGTTCAACCCTTGTAGAGCATGGTGTCCACGATGAGGCGCGAGCTGAAGATGCCTTTTTCGGAGAACAGGTCGAAGAATTTCTGGAAGTGCGCCACGTCGGCCGGGGTGAACTCGTTGTACATGGTGTAGGCGGCCAGCGGTACCTCGCCGGTGAGCGGGCCTTCGATGGCGGTGTAGCCCTTGAGGTACTGGCGTGCCTCGACCGATTTGCTGCGCACGTAAGCCACGCCCTTGCCATAGGCGGCGACGAATTTTTTTGCCGCGTCGGGATTCTTCTTGATGAAGTCGGAAGACAGCGAGGCCGAGCCGCCGAACCACGGCGCCATCGGGTCGCCCAGTACATAGCGCGCAATCACGCCGGCTTCAAGCACACGGGTGGTGCCATTCATGCGGCCTATGGTGCCGGTGGGCTCCAGCGTGTAGGCGCCGTCGATCTGGCCGGCGGCAAGCGCGGCCACATGCTGGCCGATGGGCAGCTCGACCACGGTCGCGCCGGTAGCGCCGCCGCGCTCCAGCACGGTCTTGGCCAGTGTCACGTTCTGGATGCCGGGGCCGGAGCCGACGCGCTTGCCTTTGAGGTCGGCCATCACCTTGGCCGGACTGGCCGCCGGCACGATCACCTCGTCGAGCACATTCTTCACGTTGCTGGGGTTGGAGCAGAAGATCTTGAAGGTGCCGGGCTGGGCGATCTCGCCGATGGCGATGTTGGCCGAACCGGTGCCGTTGGCGGTACCGTCGGCGCGGCCCGAGAGCACCGCCTCCATCACCTGCTGCGCACCGGCGAATTTGAGCGGCTCCACGTCAAGGCCGGCCTCTTTGAAGTAGCCCAGCTCGATGGCTGAGTAGAACGGCAGGCCGGCGGCGATGGGCCAGTAGCCGATGCGGATTTTCGGCCCGCCCTGCGCATGCAGGAAGGCGGGCGTGCCCAGCAGCCCCAAAGTGGCGCTGGCGGCCGTGGCCTTGAGCAGCGAGCGGCGTGCCGGGCCGTGGGGGGCGGATGACGGTGTGGGAACGGGCTTCATGAAATGCTCCTGCTGGTGATGGGTAAACGGTGGATGAACGGGTTGGTAAAGGGTGATGAAAGCTTCAGGCCGGTGCGCTGGACTTCAGTGATTCGAGGTAGGCGCGCCAGCCACCCAGATGCGTGATGTCCTCGGCGCCTTGCAGCGCGTGCGCCTCGCAAACAAAACCCTGGACGCTGCCGCCGCCCTCCAGCGCCAGCGTGCCTATGCCCAGGGGCGCGGGGATCAGCGCAACGAAAGAGCCGTAGTGCTGCACCGGCATTTCCCAGATTTCCAGCGCGATGCCCGCGCCCTCGTTGGGGGCCACACGCAGCAGCCCCGGCTTGGGCGGCACCGTACCCGGCAGCGCGTAGAAGCGATAGTCAGGCGCGGTGCGTGCGGGGCCCACCAGCGTGGCGCCGCGCGTTGTCAGCTGGCTGTTCAGCGGCATGCCCGAAAGATGTGCGCCCACCACGGCCAGCCTGACCGTGGCCGCCGGCTGGATGCCTGGCAACGCTGCGGGTGCGGGCAGCGCTTCGTTCAATGCTCCCAGCGGCAAACCAGTGGCATGGTGATAGCGCTGTCCCAACTCAGCCAGTTGCCAGTCGCTGCCCGCCAGCCCCACCAGCGTGATGCCGAAAGGCAGGCCGTCAGGACGCAGGCTGCTGGGCACGGAAAGGGCCGCGTAGTCCAGCAGGTTGACGAAGTTGGTGTAGGTGCCCAGGTTGCGGTTCAGCGTGATGGGGTCGCGCTGCATGGCCTGCAGCGTGTAGTGCGTGGGCGCGGTCGGCAGGAGCAGCACGTCAATGTCGCGCCACATTGCGCCCGCCTGCTGGCCCAGCGCGCGCAACTTTGTTTGGGCTGCATACAGGTCGGCGGCGCTGTATTGGCGGCCTGCGCCGATGATGCTGCGGACCGGTTCGATCACTGCGTCTTCATGTGTGTCGAAAAAATCGCGTACGGCGGTGTAGCGTTCAGCCACCAGCGCGCTTTCATAGAGCAGCGCGGCCGCCTCGGCCAGCGGCGCAAAATTGATGGGCACCGGCACGCCGCCCAGGGCCTGCATGCGGGTGACAGCTTCGCCAAAAGCCTGCTCGGCCAGCGCGTCGCCGCAGAAGCCCAGTGTTGAAGGCACACCGAAACGAAAGCCTGCGGGCAAGGCGGTGTCGGCCATCGCCAGCACGCGCGAGTAGGGATCCAGCGGGTCGTAGCCCATGGCCGCTTCGAGCACGCGGGCGGCCGTGGCCACGGTGCGCGCGAAGATGGAGACGCAGTCCACGCTCTGCGCGGCCGGCACCACGCCGCGCGCGCTGACCAGACCCCTGGACGGCTTCAATCCCACGATGTTGTTCAGGCCGGCTGGTACGCGCCCCGAGCCGGCCGTGTCTGTACCCAGTGCAAAGTCGGCTTGCCCGGTCGCTACTACATAGGCGGAGCCGGAGCTCGATCCGCCTGATACATAGTCGGGGTTGATGGCGTTGGGCACCGCGCCATACGGCGAACGCGTGCCGTTCAAGCCGCAGGCGAACTGGTCCAGGTTGGTCTTGCCCAGCAGTTGCGCACCCGCATCGAGCAGCTTTTGCACCACGGCGGCGTGCGCCGTCGGCGTGTAGGCGAAAGCGGGGCAGGCGGCGGTGGTTGGCACGCCCGCTACATCAATATTGTCTTTGGCCGCAAATGAGAGCCCGGCCAGCGCGCCGCCGCGGCCGGTCGGGAAAGACGATGTCCTGGTAATCCAGGCCTCGGGAGCCCAGCCGGCGTCCGTGCCCGCAGATGTCGTCACCTGCTCAGGTGCAGCAAGCGATTGAGGAGAGTTCGGCGATGAAGAGATGTGCACCAATTGAAAGCATCCATACTTGTGTACAAGATGAGATGCAAGAGCTGTGCCAATCCGTAGAGCCGTCCCAGCACTGCCAGTGACGAAAAGGACTTTGATGTCTGCTTGTTATCCGATTAGGCGTATGAATGTCATGGATAAAGCGATTCTTGGGTAATTAATCACGCTCGATGTATCAAATACAGTAGAGGCTTATGGAAAAGTCCCGCTCCAACCCACAGCCCAAGCTTCGTGCTGTGCTGTTTGACGCCTACGGCACGCTGTTTGACGTGTACAGCGTGGGCTTGCTGGCGGAGCAGTTCTTTCCGGGCAAAGGCGAAGTGCTGGGCGTGCTGTGGCGCGACAAGCAGATTGAGTACACGCGCCTGGTGACCATCAGCAACGGCGGCGCGCATTACCGGCCGTTCTGGGACCTCACACGCGCAGGCCTGCGTTATGCGTGCAAACGCCTGGGGCTGGATTTGAATGCCGCCCGTGAGGAGCAGCTCATGAACCAGTACCGCCACCTGTCGGCGTTTCCCGAAAACCGGGAGGTGCTGCAGGCGCTAAAGGCGCGTGGCATCACCACCGGCATCCTGTCCAACGGCGACCCCTCCATGCTGGATGTGGCCGTCAAGTCGGCCGGGCTTGAAGGTCTGCTGGACCACATCATCAGCGTGGACAGCATTCGCAAATACAAGACCGCGCCCGAAGCCTATGCGCTCGGGCTGAAAGCCACCGGGCTGGAGGCGAAACAGATCGCCTTCGTGAGCTGCAACAGCTGGGACGCACTGGCGGCCACCTGGTATGGCTACCAGACGCTGTGGGTTAATCGTTACCAACTGCCGTTTGAAGAGCTGGGCACGCAGCCCCTGTACACCGGCAGCAGCCTGCGTGAAGTGCTCTCGCTGCCGCTGCACTGATTTCGCAGGCTCGTTCTATTTTTTGTCTTTTAGTTTTTTTGATTCTTCTGATGCTTTTGAGAAAAGGGACCGCACCATGAACACAACCACCAACACACGCACCTCCAGCCACCGTCTGCAGGTCGCCACCGGGCTTTACCGTTTCATCGAAGACGAGGTGCTGCCTGGCACGGGTGTGCCCAGCAGCGCTTTCTGGAAGGGCTTTGACGCCATCGTGGCCGATCTGGCGCCCAAGAACCTCTCCCTGCTGGCAGAGCGCGACCGCCTGCAGGCCGAGATGGACGCCTGGCACAAGGCCCACCCCGGCCCCATTGCGGACATGAAGGCTTACCGCGCTTTCCTCGAAAAAACCGGCTACCTCGTGCCTTCGCCGAAGAAGGTCACCATCACCACTGCCAACGTGGACGCCGAACTCGCCAGACAGGCCGGCCCGCAACTTGTGGTGCCCATCCTGAACGCGCGCTATGCGCTTAATGCCGCCAATGCGCGCTGGGGCAGCCTGTATGACGCGCTCTACGGCACCGACGCCCTTTCCGAGGATGACGGCGCCACCAAAGGCAAAGGCTACAACCCCGTGCGCGGCGCCAAGGTGATCGAGTACGCACGTTATGTGCTGGATCGCACCGCGCCGCTGAAAAAGGGCTCGCACATCGATTCGATCGCCTATGCGGTCAAGGGCGGCAAGCTCGTCGTTACCCTGAAAGGCGGCAAGACAACGGCGCTGGAAGACGCCAGCCAGTTCATCGGCTACCAGGGCAAAGCCTCCGCGCCGTCGTCGGTGCTGCTGCAGCATAACGGCCTGCACATCGACATCCGCATTGACCGCGGCACGCCCATCGGCAAGACGGATCCGGCCGGCGTGAGCGACCTGGTGATAGAGGCTGCGCTGTCGACCATCATGGACCTGGAAGACTCTGTGGCCGTGGTGGACGCCGACGACAAGGTGCTGGCCTATCGCAACTGGCTGGGCATCCTGCAGGGCACACTGACCGAAAGCGTGACTAAGGATGGCAAGACCTTCACCCGCGGCCTGAACCCGGACCGTGAATACACCTCGCCGAAAGGACCCAAGGGCAAAGCAGTGGTACTGCACGGCCGTTCGCTGATGTTCGTGCGCAATGTGGGCCACCTGATGACCAACCCGGCCGTGCTGTACACCGCCGCGGATGGCAGCACGAAGGAAATTCCGGAAGGCATCCTGGACGCCGTGATCACGACCACGATCGCCATCCACGACCTCAAGCGCAAGGGCAAGCCCGGCATCAGGAACTCGCGCAAGGGCTCGGTCTACATCGTCAAGCCCAAGATGCACGGCCCCGCTGAAGTGGCATTCGCCGCCGAACTTTTCAGCCGCGTCGAAAAGATGCTCGGCCTGCCGGGCAGCACGGTCAAGCTCGGCATCATGGACGAAGAGCGCCGCACCAGCGTCAACCTCAAGGCCTGCATCGCCGCCGCTTCCAGCCGCGTGGCCTTCATCAACACCGGTTTCCTGGACCGCACCGGCGACGAAATGCACACGGCCATGCAGGCCGGCCCGATGATCCGCAAGGGCAACATGAAGATCAGCCCCTGGCTCAGCGCCTACGAACGCAGCAACGTGCTGGTCGGTCTGGCCTGCGGCCTGCGCGGCCGCGCCCAGATCGGCAAGGGCATGTGGGCCATGCCCGACCTGATGGCCGACATGCTCAAGGCCAAAATCTCGCACCCGCAGGCCGGCGCCAACACCGCCTGGGTCCCCTCGCCCACGGCCGCCACGCTGCACGCGCTGCACTACCACCAGGTCAATGTGGCGGCGGTGCAAAAAGACATCGAGAAGACGGTCGACCTGAAGTCCGAAATCGCCCGCCTGCTGCCCGAGCTGCTGCTGGTGCCGGTCTCGCCCGACGCTCAATGGACGCCTGCCGAGAAGCAGCAGGAGCTGGACAACAACGCCCAGGGCATCCTCGGCTACGTGGTCCGCTGGATCGACCAGGGTGTGGGTTGCTCCAAGGTGCCCGACATCCACAACGTCGGCCTGATGGAAGACCGCGCCACGCTGCGTATTTCCAGTCAGCACATCGCCAACTGGCTGCTGCATGGCGTGGTCACGAAAGCGCAGGTCAAGGAAACCTTTGAACGGATGGCCGCCGTGGTCGACGGCCAGAACGCGGGCGATCCGCTGTACAAAAAGATGGCGGGCAACTTCGAGGCGTCAGCGGCCTACAAGGCAGCGTGCGACCTGGTCTTCAAGGGCCTGGAGCAACCCAGTGGCTACACCGAGCCGCTGCTTCACGCCTGGCGGCTGAAGGTAAAAGCCGGCTTGTGAGCTGTTAAGTCTGCGGCAGGGGTGCGGACGGGGGCTTGCGCCTGCTGCAGCCTGTGCCTGACAGAGCCAGCTTGCTACTGAATTGATAGCTGTTGGCGCAGGCTGCTATTGGCCTGCAGGCCAAATACTCTTGGAAATCTGGGTTCGGCCCGCTGGCGCCGGTGCGCCCCCCATGGCGGATGACAGCCGGTCAGGCGTTGATAACCCCTGAGCTTGCGGAGGTGTTGCGCCAAACTGACCTTTACAGAGAGCCGCCGATCTTGCAAAACCGGCCGCTCATCGCCATTCGCGGGATTTAAGGGCTGGTTATGGACCGTTCCGTGACAAAAACCCTGTAATTCATATGTATGCGTTGGAAACCAAGTGAAACACTTTGCAAGTACTTCAATGAAATCGCGGTTGGCCCTTACGCTAGCGTCTCCCCCTTCTCCGGCCACAGATCGGTTGCAAGCCGGCCGGCAAATGTGATTAATACCAATTTTCCCGAACTCCTCGATGGCTTCGCAACCTGACGTCCTTCAATCCTGTCTTCAGGCGGCTGCCAAAGCAGCCCGGCCTGCGCTGGAACGGTGCATTGATGACGCCGTGGCGGGGCTGCAGATTGCCGAGTCACAAAGCCCAAAAGTGGCCGAGCGCGACGAACTCGCGGCGGCCTGGCGGGGACTTCAACAAAACAAGCCCGTCTGGGTCGTGCAATACCCGGCAGACCTGCTGGTGCATTTCAAGGCGAATGTGGCTGTTGCGGTGCAGGCGGTGCGCACGCCGGCAGCATCGCCAGACCAGCTCGCTGCTTCAGCCGCCGCCGCATCCAGCACCTTTGCCGCCCTGTCTTATGCCAGTTTCGCCCTCGTCGATGACGAGGACGTGTCCCAGGCCATTGAATCGTCACGGCTGCTCCAGCTGGTGCTGCCGGCGGTCGACCACGTCCTCGCCGAACTCAACAAGCTGATCAGCACCGTGCAGGGGCTGCCCAATGTGCGCCCGGAGCTCAATCCGCTGCGCCCTGAAGTGTTTGCACAAACCCTGCGCGAAATGATCACCGCAAGCAATGCGGGCCCGGCCGTCGTTTCGCTGTGGCTCAGGTATCTTGCCGAGCCTCTGGGGCGCGAACTCGGGCAGGTCTATGAACGCCTGGTTAACCAGCTCGAACTTGCCAACGTGCAGGGAGCCAGCTACCGCGTATTGCAGACCCCTGCAAGCGCAGCCCCCGGCCGTGCCAGGGGCGCGGGAGGCGCAGGCTCCGGGTCGGGCACCGGTACCGGAGGCGTCGGCGGCGGTGAGGGCGGAAACGGTGGGAGCTCCGTCGAATCCGGCCAGCACCAGCCGCCCCCGCAATATGCCGACCTCTCCAACTATGAGATCCGGGACGAGCTGTTCCAGGATTTCCTGTTCCATGGCGGCAGCAACGCCCATCACGGGCTGGCGCCGTCCTATTACGAAACGGTCGAGGAAGAGCTGGTCGCCCTTCAGGAAGCGCCCGACTCTTCGGGCGCGCCGCTGGGTGAGTCGCAAGCCCCGCCCTCACATGAATACCAAAACCTGCCGGCGGTAGACCGTCCGCAGCGGATGGTCGATGAGCGCAGCCAGCTCAGCCCGCAGGTTTGGGGCTCGTACGCCCGCCCCCGCGAGCGCGCCATCGTACGGACCCAGCTGAAGAAGGAAGCCAAGCAGGTCGGCCAGGTGCTCGGCCTGGAAGTGGTGCGCAAGCTGGTCAAACAGGTCGCGCAAGACCCGCGCCTGCTGGTGCCGGTGCGGGAGGCCATCGTGGCGCTGGAGCCTGCGTTGCTGCGCCTGGCCATGGTGGACCCGCGCTTTTTCAGCGACGAAGGCCACGCCGGGCGCCGCGTCATGGAGCGCGTGGCGCAGCGCAGCTTCAAGTACAACGACGAATTCAGCCCCGAGTTCCTGGCGTTTTTTGAGCCGGTCACGCGCGCATTCAACGGGCTGAACAGCCTGACGATTGAAGATGCCCAGCCTTTTGCGATGGCACTGGCCGAACTCGAATACGGCTGGGACGAGCAGGACCAGTTCGAAGCGGAAAACCGCAACAACGTGCTGCAGGCCCTGCGTTTCGCCGAAGAGCGCCAGACGCAGGCGGACCAGATCGCCTTTGAGCTGAGCACACGCTCGGACCTGGACAAGGTGCCGGGCCTGGTGCTGGACTTCCTGTTCGGCCCCTGGGCGCTGGCCATGGCGCACGCCAGACTCTCCGATACACGCAACCAGGTTGATCCGATGGGCTTCGGTTCGGTGGTGCCTGACCTGCTCTGGAGCGTCAAGCGGGAAGTCACCCTGAAACGCCCGGCCAAACTGATCGAGATGATTCCCAGCCTTTTGGGCAAGCTGCATGAGGGGCTGGAGTTGCTGGGGCAGGACCCGCGCGAAAGTGAGCCTTTCTTCGAGGGCCTGATGATGCTGCACCGGCCCGTGCTCAAGCTGCGACGCCTGAAAAGCCGGCGTGACGCCGAAGAATCGGGCGCCGTGCCACTGGAGGCCGAAGAAGATTCGGCCACGCCTGAACAGCGTCTTGCCAAGGCCGCCGCGCACCCCTGGCTTGCGCGCGACGACCTGGACGCCGCAGGGTTTGAAGACACCCTGCCGACTGTGCCCGGAGAACTTGCTCCGATCGAGGAAGACGAACCGCCGCCGATAGAACCCATGCAAGCGGCAAATGAGCCCGACTCCAGCCATCCGGAATACCTTGCCGCGGCGGCAGCCTCCGCAAATGCAGTACCGGCCATGGCTCAAAGTGAAGCCGAGCGCCTGTTGCTCAGCCTGCGTTCCGGCCACTGGGTGGATATGTACTCCAGGCGCCGCTGGCTGCGAGCCCAGCTGATCTGGGCCAGCACCAAGGGCACGCTGTTCATGTTCGTGAGCCACGGCGGCCAGCCCCACTCGATGACCAAGCGTAGCTGCGAACGGCTGATCCGTGAACGCCTGCTCCGGCCGGTCGACAGCCAGGGTGTGGTGGCGCAGGCCCTGGATGCGGTCGCTTCGGAAGTCGCAACCACAGCGCAGCCGGAATCCCAGCCGGTCTGAAGGGGGAGGCCGCACGAGGTGGCAGTTACCTGCCGCCGGATACATGGCGGAACCCACCCGTACAGCTTAAAGCCTCATGACCTCCTGGCCCGACCTCAATCAATTTCCTGCCGCCGCTGTACCTGCTGGCCCTGCTGAATTGCAGCAGCCAGCGCATGCCCAGCCCTTTGTGCATGACGACGGAAGCACCCGGTCGCTTCACTTCACGATGGGTGAACTGCAAAGCCGCATGCTGATGCACAGCCCCTGGCACCTGGAAGTGGACTACACGCTGACGATGATGGGTTTCCTGCTCTTTCGGCCCGTGCCCCTGCACATCGGAATGATCGGCCTCGGAGGCGGCTCCCTGGCCAAGTTCTGCCACCGGCAGCTGCCGTCCAGCCAGATGACTGTGCTGGAGATCAACCCTCAGGTGGTGGCGCTGCGGCGCGAATTCCACGTGCCCGACGATGACGCGCGGTTCCGCGTCATCGCCGCTGACGGGGCCGATTTTCTGCAGGCCGGTACCTCCCGGTTCGACGTGCTGCTGATCGACGGGTTTGACCACCAGGGGCAACCGCCGGCCCTCTGTTCGCAACGCTTTTATGACGACTGTTTTGCCGCGCTGTCGCCGGGCGGCGTACTGGCGGTGAACCTGCACTACGATGACCCGGACTATCCGCTGCTGGCGGGCCGCATTGCGCGCAGTTTCGATGGCAATTCCGCAGAAATTCTTGCCCAGGAAAAAACCAACAGCATCGTGTTTGCCTACCGCGGGAAGCCCGTTTCCGCGCGCAGGCTCTCGGTTGCGCAAGCTCTTTCCGCACTGGCGGACGACGAGGGCCGGGCCCAGCTCAGGGCCGAGTTTGGGCGGATCACCTGGTACATGAAAGACCCGGGCGCAGACGACGCCTGACCGGTGCATCCCGGCTCACACCGGATCCGGCCACGGCGGGAAGGCCTTACCCCGACGTGCGGTGCTGTCCGACGGCCAGCCCCCAAAAAAACAGGCACGCTGGAACGTTCAACATTTCATTTCACTGTCCTGCACGGATATACCCTGCACGCGCACAAACCTGGAGAACCCCATGACCGAAAAAACCGCATCTGTTCACTGGGAAGGCCGAGGCAAAAAGGGCCAGGGCCAGATCAGCACCGACACCGCTGCACTCAAGTCGTATCCCTACGGCTTTGGCAGCCGCTTTGAGGACGACCGCAGCGGCACCAATCCTGAAGAGTTGCTGGGCGCCGCGCATGCAGCCTGTTTCACCATGGCATTTTCTTTTGCCTGCGACAAGGCTGGGTTCGGCACCAGCTCGGTGGACACCCGCGCCAGGGTCCGTCTGGTGCCGCAGGGTGATGGCTTCCTCATCGACCGCATTGCGCTGACCCTGGAGGCCGTGATTCCGGATATCGATGAAGCGAAATTCCAGGAACTCGCCGAAGGCGCCAAAAAGGCCTGCCCGCTCTCCAGGGCCCTGGCCAGCGTTCCCGAAATCACCCTCGCAGCGACATTACGCCGGTAGCTTTTTCCGCACCCAGAAAGAAACCCGATATGAATCCCAGGACGAATTTTTCTTTTGAGGTTCAATATGCCGCACAGTCAGGCGCCGCGCAGGACGAGCGCGACGGCCTGATGGGGTCGCTGGGCCCTTCGCTGCAGAAGCTGTTTGCCGCAGACGACCCTTCGGCCACCGTGACGGTGAGCGACAGCCACAAGGGTGACGGCAACAAGATCATTGAGTTGACGACCACCCTGCAGGATCCCCAGGTCGCCGCAACACTCCAGGCGTTTTCGAAGCAGCACGGCGTGGCCGTGAGTGCACTCGAATAGCCGGCCCTGGTGCGGCCTCGCTCAGGCTTGCCACACACCGTAACCCGCTTCGCGCAGGGCAATACCCAGTTCGACTTCCATGTCGCGCGCCGCGTCGTAGGGCATGGGGTTGTACATCTCGTACAGCTTGGGTAAAAGCCGCACGCCGAAATCACGGGCGAAACGGTTGGATTGAATGCCGGCCTTGTGTTTGTCAAAACGCACATCCGGGTCCAGCCCGGTCATGCCCACATACACAAAAGGCTTGCCCAGCTGGTAGTCCGGATTGGCGCGGCGAAAGCGTGCCACGTTCCACACTTCGGGCCCAAGCTCGATCACATAGACGCTGTAGTGATGGCCTCTGGGTCGGGTGGGCATGAATGGGCGGGCGTGGAGGGTGGGCGTTGTGCCGACTTTAACGCATCGCAATCCATTCAGGCGCTATCAAAAAAATAGCTGCTTGCGCGCGTCCTTATTGGCCTGCAACTTCTTTCTGCCTGAAAATCGCGCGCTAGCCTTGCTGTTGCTGTTGCTGCTGCGATTCCTTCATTTCTCCATTTTCTTCCTCTGTTGGGCTCTGGGTCTGCGTCTGTGCCTGTGTCTCATCCGGGGCCTGCTCCTGCAGCCAGCTGCCCGACGACACCACCAGGTGAATGAAGTGCAGCTTGGCGACCGCCTCCGTTGGCAGGATGAAGGGATAGAAATCGGGCTGGCCCATGCTGCGCGACATCTCGTTGAGCATGGTGGTCAGGCGCGTCCAGTGGTTCAGAAAGGTGAGGAACTGCTCGGCATCAGGGTGTTGCGGCTGATACAAGGCATCTATCGTGAAGGGCGTGAACTCCAGGTCGAAGTGATCGACGCTCAGGCCGAAACTTAAAGCGGTGTCGATCGCATCGCGCATGTGCAGGTAATGCGCCCAGCACTCGGCCCAGTCCTCCCAGGGGTGAGTACTGGCGTAGGCGCTCACGTAATGCAGCGGCCAGTCCGCGGGCGGGCCCTCGTCGTAGTTGCGCTGCAGGCTGGCCTTGTAGTCCAGGGTTTCGTCGCCGAAGAGTGCGTGAAAGCCGTCCATCCAGGCAGTGCCGGCGAGCAGGCGGTCCCAGTAGTAGTGGCCCACTTCATGGCGGAAATGCCCAAGCAGCGTGCGATAGGGCTCGCGCATGGCCTTGCGCACCGCCTCGCGCTTGGCGTCGTCGGCCTCGTCCACGTTGAGCGTGATGAGGCCGGTGTTGTGGCCCGTCATGATGTGCGGGCCGTTCACCGGCGAACGCAGGAAGTCGAACATCAGGCCGCGCTCGGTGTCTTCGCTCATGCGGGACGCCACCGGCAGCCCGAGCAGGATCAGCGCGGACACCAGGCGGCGCTTGGCCAGCTCGACCAGCCCCCAGAGGTAACCGTTGTCGGGCAGGGCTGGGTCCGTCAGGTCCGGAATGGTCCGGTTGAGGCGGCAGGCCCGGCACATGTCGGCGGGGTCCTCCACCGGCACCAGCCAGTTGCACGATGCGGGGGTTGAGAGATTGAGGCATCGCCTGTAAAGAGGTTCGCCGTTTTCGGCAGGCTGAGCGGGCGGTGCCTGCGTCGCCTCGGCTTCCTCAACGGGTGCGGCAGGCGCAGATTCCTGGCCAGGAATTTCCTCGAGCAAAGGCGGCTGGATGTCGTCGGGCGGCGCGCCGGCCGGTGCGCCGGCGGCCTGCCATTCCTGCCAGGTGCCCTCTTGCGGCCCAGGCATCAACGGCAGCAGCAGGCCGCGCTCACAGTCATAACCCAGCGGCGTGCCGCAGGCCAGGCATTTGCTGTTGCGAAAAAAGACGGGCTGCCCGCAATGGCAACGGTAGTTGCGCCCGGCCAGCAAAGGCAGGGGTTGGTCGGTGGATCTGGATGGCGTGGTGAAAAACAAGTGGCTTGCCCGAATGAATGGTGGGCCCGCAAGGCCGAAAGCGCAAAGCACCTGGCAGGAGAACACCCGGCAGGAGAACCCGAGGGTACAGGATAGCCCCGGCGAAGCCTCCGGGGCCCGGCGCCAACACCTGTCATGCTGTCAGTGGAGGCCGACAAAACAAGGCCGGGCTCTTGCTTTTATCATCGGGTATCAGACATGTTTGCGGGCCAGTTAACCGGACACCCGTAAAACCCTGTGTTCAACCCGCATCAACCACCACACCCCAGAGGACACCATGCCCACTTACCACGTCGAAATGATGGAAGGCCGGACCATCGAGCAGAAGAAAAAGCTCGTCGAGGCCATTACCCGCGTCAGCGTCGAAATTCTCGGCGGCCAGCCTGACTCGGTGGACATCCTGATCACCGACATCAAGCGCGAAAACTGGGCGACCGGCGGCAAACTCTGGTCCGAGCCGAGAGACTGACGACGGACACCCGGGCCATGCCCGCATCCCTTGCCGGCCTGCAGGCGCGCCACGGTCCGCGTTACCGGTGGTTGCTGCTGCTGTCGGTCATGATCGGCACGATGGCTTCCATCATGTCGTCGACCATCGTGAACGTGGCGATTCCCGACATGAGCCATTACTTCACGCTGGGGCAGGAGCGCGCGCAGTGGGTGAGCTCGGGCTTTATGGTGGCCATGACGGTCTCCATGCTGACCACGCCCTGGCTGCTTTCGCGCTACGGCTATCGCCGCACCTATGTGGGCACCATGGTGCTGCTGATGGCCGGCGGCATTGTGGGCGGTCTGGCCAACAGCTTTGGGCTGGTGCTGGGTTCGCGCGTGGCCGAGGGCCTGGCGGCCGGTGTGGTGCAACCGATTCCCGCGATCATCATCATGCGGGCCTTCGGGCCACACGAGCAGGGGCGCGCCAGCGGCCTCTTCGGCATGGGCGTGGTGCTGGCGCCGGCGCTGGGCCCCAGCGTGGGCGGTGTGCTGGTCGACCTGTTTGGCTGGCGCTCGATTTTTTTCATGGTGGTGCCGCTTTGCCTGGTATCTCTGTGGATGGCTTACCGCTACGTGCCCGACACAGCGCCCGGCGGCGTGGAGCCCAACCGCAATGGCGCGATGATCGACTGGCGCGGCCTGTTGCTGGGCGCGGTGGGCACGCTGTGCCTGCTCAACGGCATGGTTGAGCTGCACGGCGCCGGGCGCGCGCATGCCTTTGTATTGCTGGGCGCCGCGCTGGTGGCGCTGGCAGCATTCATCTGGTGGCAACGTCGCCTGGCGGCTTCGGGCGGTGCACCGCTGATGAACCTGGCGCTCTTTGGCTACCGGCCTTTTGCCATGGGCAGCATCGTGGCTTTCATCTACGGCACCGCGCTGTTTGGCTCCACCTACCTGCTGCCGGTGTACCTGCAGCTGGGCTTGAATCTCTCGGCTTCGCACGTCGGCACCATCCTGTTGCCTGCGGGCCTGGTGTTGGCGGCCACGATTGCGGGAGTGGGCCGGCTGGCGGACAAACACCCGACCTGGCTGCTGGTCAGCACGGGGCTGGCTTTGCTGGCAGCCTCGTTTGCATTGATGCTCACGGTGAACCTGGCTTCGGGGCTCTGGATGCTGGTGGCGTGGGCCACGCTGGGGCGTATCGGGCTGGGTTTTATCCTGCCTTCGCTCAACCTCGGGTCACTCCGGCCACTGCATGAGCATCTGTTATCGCAGGGCGCAAGCGCCATCAACTTCCTGCGCATGCTGGGCGGCGCGATCGGTGTGAGCCTGTGCGGCATCGTGCTGGAGTGGCGGCTTGCGGCCCATGGCGATTCGCTGGCCAACGCCACCAGCAGCCCGGCGCGGCTGGCTGCTTTCAATGAAGCCTTCCTGATGCTGGCCGCCCTGTGCGTACTGGCCGTGGTGGCCGCATGGCAGCTTCGCGTGCCGCCCCCCGCCCAACCTGATAACTTACCGAATAACAAGCAGGAAGCGGACTGACATGTGCCAACTTCTCGGCATGAACTGTAATGCCCCAACGGATGTGACCTTCAGTTTCAGGGGCTTCGCGCAGCGGGGCGGCCACACCGACCACCATGCCGACGGTTGGGGCATCGCTTTTTTTGAAGGTGACGACAGCGTGGCCGGTGGCAGCGACCGCGGCCTGCGCCACTTTGTCGACCATCAACCGGCCTGCAGTTCACCGGTGGCCGAGCTGATCAGCCGCTATCCGATCAAAAGCCGCAACGTCATCTCACATATCCGCAAGGCCACACAGGGCCGTGTCGCGCTGGAGAACTGCCACCCCTTTGTGCGCGAGCTGTGGGGCCGCTACTGGGTGTTCGCCCACAACGGCGACCTGAAAGATTTTTCACCCCGCCTGCACGGCAGCTTCCGGCCCGTCGGCACCACCGACAGCGAACGCGCCTTTTGCTGGATCATGCAAGAGATGGCCAAGTCGCACGCGGGCGTTCCCAGCGTGCAGGAACTGAGCATCACGCTGCGGGAACTTGCCGCGCACATCGCCACCCACGGCACTTTCAACTTTTTGCTCAGCAACGGTCAGGCCTTGTGGGCGCACGCGTCCACCAACCTCTATTACGTGGAGCGCAAGCACCCCTTTGCGCATGCCACGCTGAGCGACGAGGACGTGAGCGTGAACTTTGCCGAGCACACCAGGCCGACCGACCGCGTCGCTGTGGTGGTCACGGCGCCGCTCACCACCAACGAAACCTGGACGTCATTTGCGCCCGGGGAACTCAAGGTGTTTGAAGGCGGTGCGCTCATCGCCGCCTGACAGCCGCAGCCCTGGGCTGTCAGGCGCCGGCTGTCGTGACAGCCTGTTCCAGTGCATCAATGAACATGGCCGCCACGTCAAAGCCTGCCTGGTCGTGGATTTCCTGGAAACAGGTCGGGCTGGTGACGTTGATCTCGGTCACATAGTCGCCGATCACGTCGACACCGGCCAGCAGCAGGCCGCGCGCGGCCAGCACCGGCCCCAGTGCTTCGGCAATTTCAAAATCCCGCTTTGAGAGCGGCTGCGCCACACCCACGCCGCCGGCCGCCAGATTGCCGCGCACTTCGCTGCCTTGGGGAATGCGCGCCAGGCTGAAAGGAACCGGTTTGCCTCCGATGACCAGCACGCGCTTGTCGCCCTTGACGATCTCGGGCAAAAATTTCTGCACCATCACGCTTTCGGCGCCGTTCCTGTTCAGTGTTTCGGTGATGCTACCCAGATTCAGGCCGTCTTCCCTCACGCGGAAGATGCCCATGCCGCCCATGCCGTCCAGCGGCTTGAGGATGATGTCCTTGTGTTCGGCATGAAAGCGCTTGATGTCGGCCGCGCTGCGCGTGACCAGCGTCGGGCCGCTGAATTGCGCGAACTCGAGGATGGCGAGCTTTTCAGGATGGTCGCGCAAGGCGGCGGGCTTGTTGAAAACCCTGGCCCCTTCGCGCTCGGCCTGCTCCAGCAGGTGCGTGCTGTAAAAGTATTCACTGTCAAAAGGCGGGTCCTTGCGCATGACCGCCGCATCAAAACCCGCAATGGCTTCGCGGCCGTCGGGCCGGGCGGCATCGGCCGTGAACCACACATCTGCGCCGCCTGTCAGCGTGATGTGGCGCACCTGGGCCGTGACTTTCGCGCCGGTCTGCCAGCTCATGTCGGCCGGTTCACACGCGCTGATGCGGTGCCCGCGCCGCTGCGCCTCCCGCATCATGGCAAAGGTGGTGTCCTTGTAAATCTTGAATGACTCGAGCGGATCGGCAACAAAAAGAAGGTTCATGGTGTGGAACGTGTCCCTGGGTTTGGCGCCGCCCCGGAGCGGGCTTCGCGGCGCTGTTGGCCATATTGTTGTACAAAGAGTGCAATCGCGCCCGCGACGACACCCCAAAAGGCCGAGCCCACACCGGCTATTGCGACGCCCGACAAGGTGACGAGAAAAGTGATAAGCGCCGCTTCCCGGTGCGATTCCTCCTTCACCGCCGCGGCCAGGCCGTTGCCGATGGTACCCAGCAGCGCCAGTCCGGCAATGGCGACGACCAGCTCCTTCGGAAAAGCTGTCAGCAGGCCGGTGATCGCTGCGCCGAATATGCCGATCACGATGTAAATGGCGCCGCAGCAAACGGTCGCGGTGTAGCGCCTGGCGGGGTCCTCATGCGCTTCCCGGCCCATGCAGATGGCCGCCGTGATGGCGCTCAGGTTGAGGGCAAACGCGCCAAAAGGCGCCAGCACCAGCGTGGCCAGGCCGCTCAGCGTGATGATTTTTGACACCGGAATGCCGCCGTCCGGACTGTCGGGCCCATAGCCCGCCGCATGGATGGCCGCCACGCCCGGCAGATTCTGCGAAGCCATGGTCACCACAAACAGCGGAATGGCCAGGCTGACAGTGGCGGCCAGTGTGAACTTCGGCATCACGAACACCGGCATCGCCAACGAAAAAGCGACCTCAGACCACGCCAGTTGCCCGCGCGCAGCGACAAACACAATGGCTCCGACCAGCGTCAGCACTACCGCATAGCGCGGCATCAACCGCTTGCCCAATAAGTAGATCGCCAGCATCAGCAGCACCAAAGGCAAAGCCGTTTGCGCTGCCGCAAAGGCCTGGATGCCGAAGCGCGCCAGCACACCGGCCAGCAACGCGGAGGCGATGGCCACAGGAATACGGTTCATGACTTTTTCAAACCAGCCGGTGATGCCGAACAAGGTGATCAGCGCCGCGCTGACCATAAATGCCGCAACCGCCTCTCCCATCGAGAAACCGCCAGCCAGCCCTGCAGTAGCCAGCACGGCGGCACCCGGTGTGGACCAGGCCACCATCACCGGCTTCTTCAACCACAACGACGGCACAAGAGAGCACAAACCCATGCCGATGCCGAGCGCCCACATCCACGAGGCAATCTCGGCAGGCGTGGCGTTGAAGGCAAGGGCTGCCTGAAAGACGATGGCAACCGAGCTGGTGAAGCCGACCAGTACTGCCACGAAGCCCGCGGTGAAGGCGGCGAGGTTGAGGTCTTTGAAAAATTGCATGGAGGGATTCTGGCAGGGTTGGCACGCAGGGCATGAGGTCGCAAGAGGAAGAACCGCCTTCCAGATGGATTTCATCCGTTTGCTATGAATTCAATAGCGGCTTGCGCCCGACCCAATTGCCCTGCGGCCCAAATGCCTACAAACCCGACAGCTTGCGCATTTGCCGGTCATGCCACCGGCCCAGCAGCGTGATCGCCACCGCAGCTCCGATCAAGGCCATGAACATGTCCGACTGCGTGTCCCAAGGGTCCCCCTGGGTTCCCAGAAATTCATCCGCGCCCTGACCCAGCGCCAGGGCCGCCCACCACTCCACCAGCTCATACACCGCGCTGATGGCCATGGCCACGCACACCGACAGAAACCCTGCCATGCGGCGGCTGCCCAGGTAGCCACGCTGCAGCAATACCTCGCGTGCCACCAGCGCTGGCACCAGCCCCTGCATGAAGTGGCCGACCTTGTCGTAAGGGTTGCGGCCCAGGTGAAACAAATCCTGCAGCCAGAAACCCGGCGGCACCCTGGCATAGGTGTAGGCGCCACCCACGATCAGCACCAGCATGTGCAGCGCAATCAGCACATACAGCAAGGTCGTCAGCGGGTAGCGCCGGCCCGTGGCCAGCAGCACCGGCGCGGCGATGACGGCGGGCGCCACCTCGAGCATCCAGGTGCCCCGGTCATACGGTGCCATACCCGACCACACCAGCGCGGCCAGTACCAGCAGGCCGAGAGCGATCAGCAGCGGCCTGCGGTCAGTCATGCGTCGCCATACACAGGCTCGCAGCGCACATCGGTTTTCACCGAGTTGGCGATGAAGCAGGCGTTGTGGGCCTCGTGGTGAAGCTTGTCGATCTCGGCGCGTGTCGGCATGCGTTCACCGGCAAACGCCACGTCAGGCCGCAAGGTGACGGTGGTCATGGCGATTTTTCCTTCAGCGTTCTTTTCCATCACGCCACTGGCCGCATCAAAGTAGCGTGTCACGGAAAACTTGCGTTTGGCCGCGATCGACAAAAACCACAGCATGTGGCAGCTCGACAGCGAGGCGACGAATGCCTCTTCCGGGTCCATGGCCGATGCGTCCGACATCGGCAAGGGCACCACATGCGGTGAAGAAGAGCCCGGCACTTCGAGGCCGCCGTCGAAGCGGATCAGGTGCCTGCGGCTGTAGCGGTTTCCCGGGAAATCGCCGCCGTTGATTTCCCACAAAACCTCCGCCGTGTAAGTCGACATGGCCGCCCTTTGAAGTCAGCGAAAGAAGTTGTGCAGCGCGGTGGCCGTCGCCACGGGCTGTTCTTCGGGGATGAAGTGGCCCGCCGGTACGGCATGGCCCGAGACCTCGCCGCTGCATTGCGCCTCCCACAGCGCCAGCGGGTCGAACATCCGGTGCACCACACCGCGTTCGCCCCACAGGAGCAGCAAATCGCAGGCCACCGTCAGGTGCTGCGCGCGGCTTTCGCGGTCGTGGTCCAGGTCAATCCCGGCGCTTGCCCGGTAGTCTTCGCAGGCCGCATGCAGCGCTTCGGCGTTGCAAAAGCAGCGTTCATATTCGGCCAGGGCCTGAGGTTCGATGTAATTGAGCCCCGCGCTGCCCCAGCCGCCGAGCTTGGCGTGCAGGTAGGCTTTGGCGGTTTCGGGATGGTTGGCGCCCATCATGATTTCGGGCAGCGGCGCCGGCTGCAACATATGGAACCAGTGGTAATAGGCACGCGCAAACGCCATGTAGGGCTCCGTCATGCTGCGGCCTTCGTACATGTCCAGTGTGGGGGCGATGTCGATGATGCAGAGTTTTTGCACGCGTGCCGCATAGTCCAGCGCCAGCCGGTGCGCCACACGCCCGCCGCGGTCGTGGCCGCAGAGGTAAAAGCGGTCCACACCCAGGGCATCCATCACCCCGACCATGTCGTGCGCCATGTTGCGTTTGCTGTAGTTGCTGTGGTCGGGCAGGCCTGCGGTTTTGGAAGAGTCTCCGTAACCCCGCAGGTCGGGCATGACCAGGAAATAGTGTTTTGCCAGGCGCTGCGCCACGCGGTGCCACATCACATGCGACTGCGGAAAACCATGCAGCAGCAACAGGGCCGGGCGCAGCGGATCGCCCGGCACGACCCGGGAAAACCGCGCGTTGATGGACGCGCCGTTGACCTCAAAGCTGCGTGATTCAAAACCGTCAAACCAGGACATGAAAACTCCCGTTCAAATCAACTCTTGCGCGGGCCTAGTGTCGCGTCACCAGGTATTTTTGCAGATTCGCCGCCGCCTGTGCCCGCACCTTGTTGCGCAGGAAAGGCGTCCAGCCCAGCAGCAGGCCGGGCGCGCCCAGCGCCTGCCGCGACCAGGTCCAGAAATCAAAGTGATCACGGTGCCGCGTGATCAGGCCCTGTTCATTGAATTCAAACGCGCCGTCAATGCTGTTGTGCACCATGCGCCCAGTGGCGCTGAAGCGGTAATAGGCGTCCCAGTGTGATTTTCCCGTGCTCGCGCCGGCTTCCAGCCCGCTGTAGGTGAGTTTCCAGACATCCATGCCCTTGGCTTTTGTGGCGTCGCACAGCATGTGCCACATGCCGGTGACCTCGCGGTGCCCCCGCAGTGAAAACGCCGCGTCGTCGAAAGCGGCGTCCGGGGCGTAGCAGGTCGCCATGGTGTCGGAATCCAGCCGTGTAAAAGCGCTGTAAAACTTCTCGAGGGTGGCCTGGTTGGGGTGCATGGTGTCTCCTGGGTGGTTGTTTTCGGGTGGCCTCGTGGCTTCGCGACTCTATAGCGCTTTGGTAGGGGCCGGCGTCGCTCACGCGTCAGCCGGCTTCGCGCAGCAATTGCAGCAGCCGCTGCAGCGCATGCTGCACCGTGGCGCTGCGCACCGCGGCACGGTCGCCGTCAAAGCGCCGGACTTCAGACACCAGCCGGCCGGGCAGCGCAAAACCAAACCATACCGTACCGACAGGCTTGGCGGCACTCCCCCCTGTCGGGCCGGCCACTCCAGTGACGGCCACCGACACTTGCGCACGGGAGTGGCCCAGGGCGCCGGAAGCCATCGCACGGGCCACTTCCTCGCTGACAGCGCCGTGCACGGCAATCAGCGCAGCATCTACACCCAGCAGTTCGTTTTTCGCTTCGTTGGAATAGGTGACAAAGCCGCGCTCGAACCAGGTGCTGGAGCCCGCCAGGTCGGTGCACACCGCCGAAATCATGCCGCCGGTGCAGCTTTCGGCCGTCGCAAGCATCCAGCCCTTTTTGAGCAATAAATCGGCCACCAAGCCAATAGATACGGGCGCAAGCAGCTCCTCTTTTAATAGCAATTCGTTGCTCACCAGAACCTCCAGAAGGCGATCACCAGCAAGGCGCAGAACGCGGCAACGAAGTCGTCAAACAAAATCCCGAAGCCGCCGCGCCAGCTAAAGCCCTTGAAAGCCTGATCCGCCCATGCCACCGGGCCGGGCTTCACGGCGTCAAAAAAGCGGAACAGCAAAAACGCGGCGAGCTGCGCTTCGAAGCCCGCCGGCATGACCAGCCACAACACCAGCCAGAAGGCCACCACTTCGTCCCAGACGATGTTGCCGGGGTCGAGCACGTTCATGGCCTTCGCGGTGACGGTGCAGGCCCACCAGCCAATCAGCGTAGAGGCGGCAATCAGCCAGCCCATGTCGACCGGCGACAGCCATTGCTGCAGCACCAGAAAAGCCAGCCAGGCCCAGAGTGTGCCGGCCGTGCCGGGCGCCACCGGGCTCAGGCCCGAGCCGAAACCGAGGGCGATGAAATGCGCAGGGTGCGACAGCAGGAACCGGGCGTTGGGCCGGAACCGCGGTGGGCTGAGGGTTTCTGATGGGGGAGTGAGTTCGGACATGGGGATCATGAGGCTGGGGCCGCGCTGGTTTTCTCCAGCCACTCGGCCCAATGGTCGATACAGGCCTTGATTTTGGGCAGGCGGTGGCGGTTGGTAAGCGTCACGGCGTAAATCGGGCTGGGCTGGTCGTCGACAAAGTCCGCAAGCACCGGGACGAGCAAACCCTGGCGCACCAGCGGTTCGGCGACCAGTGTGGCGCAGCGTGAAATGCCCAGCCCCTGCAGCGTCAGCGTGGCGGTCATGCCGGTATTGTCGGATCGCCAGGATGCCTTGGGCACGATCACGCTGGGTTTCCCGTCAATCACGAAGGGCCAGTGGTTGAGCATGGGCACGCCGCTGTTGGTGATCAGCCGGTGGCTGTGCAGCTCATCGGGGTGCCGGGGTGTTCCGTAGGCCTGAAGATAGCCCGGCGCGGCATACAGCCGCCGGCCCAACGCACCGATTTGCCGTGCAACGACCGTGTCGGTCACCGGTGTACCGGTGCGAATCGCGATGTCGATGCCATCGCGCGCCATGTCCACCAGGCGGTCTTCCACCTGGAGGTCTACGCACAGCTTCGGGTAGCGCTGGTGAAGGCTGTCAAAACTGGGCGCCAGCAGGTACTGGGCGACCACCGTGCTGGCCGCCACACGCACCCAGCCGGTGGCCTGCCGCGACTGGCTGGCAAATTCGCCTTCCAGCTCGTCGAGCGTTCCCACGATGCGGCGGCAGTACTGCAGAAAGGTTTCGCCCTCGGCGGTGGGCGCCAGCCCGTGCGTGGAGCGATGGATAAGGCGCGTACCGCAGGCTTTTTCGATGCGGCTCAGGCTGCGCGAAACCTGGCTGACCGGCACGTCGCGTTCGCGGGCCACAGCCGAGAGGGTGCCCAGCTCGGCCACGCGGGCAAAGAGGAGCATGTCGTCGAAGCCAAGGTTGCGCATGGGTCAATGGTAACCAGTACAAGGCCTGCGGGCGGCTTTGCAGCCAGCGCAAGACCCATTTGCGGACCATGCCGTTTCCGGCGGGCCGTGCTTTTCCTACAGTGCTTTCACCCCCCGCAAACCCCGGGGACAGAAAAGGAAAACATCATGAACCGCACCCTTTCGCTTGACGAGCACAATCGCCTGATCGATCTGGCCGGGCAGCGAGCCAGGCAACTACGCCGCGAGGCCGTGGAGAATTTCGGCAATGGGGCCGCCCCGGCCGCCCTGCGGGCCGCAACCCGGTTTGTACAGAGTCTGGCGCGCCATGCCCGGCTGCGCAAACACACCGAGACCTGAACACGCGGGTGCACCCGCCTGTCACAGCCGCTTCACAGAAAGGCGTCAAAGTCCACCGCTTCAATACGGAGGATAAGCATGTCGGTTTTGACAAAGATGAATGGATTGACCCTGGCGGCGGCTTGCGCGTTGTGCCTGGCTTCAGGTGCCGGGCGCGCGCAGACACAGGCGGCCCCGGCGGTGGAGGCGGTTCTTGCCGGCCATGCAGCCCTGAGTGCCACCACGGCCGTGGCAGCGCCTCGCGATGCAGGTCCTTTTTTCGCCACGGCCGGGAAATTTGCCAATGCAAAACGTCAGCGCAATGAGCGGCTGGGCAGCGAAAGCGCCAACACTTTTGTGGGCGACCCCAAATACCCGCGTGCTTCCGGCGGCACCCTGCCCATGAAGGGGCAGTCGGTGCAGGGGTTTTCGGGTATTGTGTCCCTGGGCAAAGGCGACTTCCTGGCGCTGACCGACAACGGCTTTGGCAACAAGGTCAATTCGCAGGACGCGCTGCTGATGGTGCACCGGTTGTCGGTGGACTGGGCCAAAGGCCAGGTCCGGCGGCGCAGCACCGTCTTCCTGAGCGATCCCGACAAGCGCGTGCCTTTTCACATCCAGAACGAAAACACGCAGCGCCGTTATCTCACCGGCATCGATTTCGATCCCGAGTCCATCCAGGTGGTGGGCAACGAATGGTGGATCGGCGACGAGTATGGTCCCTACCTCTTGCGCACGGACTTTCAGGGCCGCGTGCTGGGCGTGACCGAGACGGTCATCAACGGCAAGCTGCTGGCATCGCCCGATCACTACATGCAGGGCCGTTTGCCCAACCTGCCGGGCGAGGCCCTGTTTGAGGTGCGCCGTTCCAACGGGTTTGAAGCCATGGCCCGATCGCCCGACGGCAGCAAGCTGTACCCGATGTTTGAAGGCCCGCTGTTCGATACCGCCGCCAAAAGCGTGGAAAAGGCAGGCGACAAAACCTATGTACGCATCAATGAGGTGGATGCAGCCTCGCGCAGTTTCACCGGCAAGCAGTGGAAGTACCTGCTGGAAGAAGTGGGCAACGTCGCCGCCGACTTCCAGTTGCTGGACGCCACGACCGGTCTGGTGATTGAACGCGACGACAGCACCGAAGGCCAGTCGCCGGCGTGCCCAGGCGAAGCGCGCACCGACTGCTTCACCCGGCCCGCGCGTTTCAAGCGTGTCTACAAGATCGACCTGGCGGCAAGCGATGCGGACGGCTTTGTGCGCAAGGTGGCCTATGTCGACCTGACCCGCATCGCCAATCCGCAGCGGCTGGCCAGGCTGGGGCCCAATGAAGCGGTGTTTTCATTGCCGCACCTGGGCCCTGAAGGGCTGGCGATTGTTGACGCCACGCACATCGTGCTGGTCAACGACAACAATTTCCCGTATTCGTCAGGCCGTGAAATCGGCAAGCCGGATGCCAATGAGCTGACCTTGCTGGACATTCGCACCCTGGTGGACGCGAAGTAAAGGCGCAGACGCTTTCTTCCGACGCTTCTTACTTCCGGGCAAAGTGATCAAACGAGGAAAACTGCTGCGAAACAGCTTTTCCCTGTGCGTCGATCAGGCGAAGGCCCGGCTGGGAGTCGATTTGCCCGATGCGGGTGACGGGCGTTGCGGCAAGCCGTGAAGCTGCCCGCACGGCCTCACGCGCGGAGGGCGGCGCGGTGAAGGCGAGCTCATAGTCATCCCCGCCGGCCAGTACGCATTCCAACTGCTTTTCATGGGGAATTGTGCCTTCAGGCCAATCAGGATGAGCGCAAGCAGCTATCAAATTGATAGTGGCCGAGCTGTCGATGGTGGCACCGGCGCCGGACGCCTTGAGGATGTGCTGCAAGTCACCCAGCAGGCCGTCGCTCACGTCGATGGCGGCAGAAGCAACACCCCGCAGGGCCAGGCCGAGGGCGACGCGCGGCGTGGGTTGTTCGAGCCGCTGGCGGGTCTGTGCAAGGACGCCTGGAGGCAGGGCCAGGGCGCCGCGCAGCGCCTCCAGGGCAAGCCGGGCGTCACCCAGCGTGCCGCTGATATAGATGTCGTCGCCGGGCTTTGCGCCGGAACGCAGCAATGCCTGGCTCTTGCCGCCGACCACAGGCACTTCGCCAAACACCGTGATGCAGATGTTGAGCGGACCCTGGGTGGTGTCGCCGCCCACCAGTTCACAGCCGTGCGCGTCGGCCAGCGCCAGCAGGCCCTGCGAAAACGCGGCCAGCCAGGCCTCGTCGATACGGGGCAAGGCCAGGGCCAGTGTGAATGCCAGGGGCTGGGCGCCGCAGGCGGCCAGGTCGCTAAGGTTGACGGCCAGCGCCTTGTGGCCCAGCGTAAAAGGATCCACATCCGCAAAGAAATGCCGGCCCTCGACCAGCATGTCGCTGGAGATGGCCAGCTGTGTGCCGGGCGCGGGCTGCAGCAATGCGCAGTCGTCACCGACACCCAGGACGGCCCGGCCGGTGGGGCGCGTGAAATAGCGTGCGATCAGGTCAAATTCACCCATATGCCGAGCATACAAGGGTATCCGGCAAAGCCGGATCAGGGATGTTGTTGGTGCGTGACGCCACCGCGGAAACGGTCGGCCGCCTGGCGTATGACTTCGGCCAGCAGGTGTTCCTCGCCTTGCTTTTCGCGCAGCCAGCGGGCGTCATTGTCGGCGCGCTCCACGCTGTTGCGCAGCAGGTGCAGCGACGCACCGGCACCCATGCCGGTGGCATGGCGTTCAATCTGTGCCATGGTCAGCAGGATGTGCTCGCGCAGCGGCATGTGCCCGCCCGTGGCCGGGTCGACATAGACTGCGTCCAGCCCGAAGCGGCAGGCCTGGAAGCGGTTGTAGGTGTAGACCAGGTAATCGTCTTCGACCGGCATGAAGGGCTGTTCGTGCATGAACCAGGAGGCCAGTGACTGCACAAAGCCGGCCAGCGCGGTGGCACGCTCCACGGTCAGCGGGGTGTCGAACACGCGGATCTCGATGGTGCCGAACTCCGGCTTGGGCCGGATGTCCCAGTAAAAATCCTTCATGCTCTTGACCACGCCGGTGCGCGTCATCTTGTCGAAGTAGACGGTGAAGTCGTCCCACGTCAACGCGAACGGTGCACGTCCCGACAGCGGAAAGGCAAACACGGAGTTGAGCCGCGCCGAATCAAACGCTGTGTCTTGCCCCTGCACATAAGGCGAAGACGCCGACAGGGCAATGAAGTGCGGGATATAGCGCGACATGCGGTGCAGCGTCAGCAAGGCACTGTCGGCGTCGGGGCAGCCCACGTGCACGTGCTGGCCGAAGATCGTGAACTGCTTGGAAAGGTAGCCGTACAGCTCCGACAGTTCGCGAAAGCGCGGTTTGTCGTAAATGCGGCGCTCGTGCCATTGCTGGAACGGATGCGTGCCGCCGCCCACCACCGCAATGTTGAGCTTGTCGGCGCTCTTGACGAGCGCGTCGCGAATCTGCGAAAGCTGGCCCAGCACCTCCGAGGCGTTATGGCACACGCCGGTCGAGATCTCGATCATGCTGGACGTCATCTCCGGCACCACGGCGCCGGGTAGCGGAATTTTGGCCATCAGGCGCAGCATGTCTTCGGCATACGGCGCGAGGTCGTAGTCGTGGGTATTGACGAGCTGCAGTTCAAGCTCGACACCCAGCGAGAGGGCTGCGGACTTCTGGAAAGGTTCAAGACTCATGAACAGGTCCTGTTGAAGGGCTGCGTGTGAGCGGCGCCCAGGGTTTGGAGCTTTCGCCTGAGCGGTAGATGGCCACGGTGGCGAGCACGGCACCCAGCACTTCCATCAGCAAGATCGCAGGCAGGGCCACGCTGGCAATCTGGCGCCCGGTCGCGCCTGAGGCCGCTGCAAACTGTGAGACCAGCAGCAGCGCCACCGATGACATCGGCGACATCGCGCAGCCGACCCAGAGGGCCTGCTTCCAGCTGGCGCCGCTGCCCACGTTGCCGATGGCGACACCGGCAATCTTGGCAACCATGCGGGCCACGACCATGCCGATGACGAGCCCGGCAACAGGCCCGCTCCAGTCTGCTTGCGCGGCGACGACGGAGACCAGCACAAACATCAGCATGGTCAGCATCGACGAGGCCGTGCCCATCTGCCGCGGCCATGACCAGGGGCGCGGGTTCAGTTGCTTGAGCAGCATGCCGCCCAGCAGGGCCGCCAGCGGCGCCGAGCCGCCGAAGTGGGCTGCAAGCGCCGCACCTGTGGCGATCAGTGCCAGCAGCAGGATGGCGGTGTTTTCGCTGGTGGGGCTCATCACCCGCAAGGCGATGCGCAATGTGAGGGCGAGCACAGCGCCGACCACGACAGACAGGCCCAGCACCACCAGCACTGCATAGAGCGGGCTTGACAGCGCGGCTTCGCCCCGCGGCATCAGGCCGGCGCGGGCGCTGCACAGTGTGAGGGCATACAGGGTGCCCAGCGTTGACAGCACCAGGGCGCGCTCCGTCACCGGCCCGGCGGCGCCTGTGTCGATCGCCACGCGCGAGAGAACGGCCGGTGAAGCGGCCATGGCCAGCAGCGCGAGCGACTCCGCAACGATCTCGCGCACACCCAGCTTGCTCAGGGCCCAGTGGACAAAAACATAGGTGAGGGCAGATTCAGCCAGGCTTTGCACCAGCACCATGGGGTTGTGGCGAAACCAGCGCAGCGGAATGCGCCCGCCCGCTTCAAACAGCACCACGGCAACGCCCAGCTCCAGCAGGAAAAGCCCGGTGCCCTGCAATGGCCACACGGCGCCGGTAAAACCGGCCAGGCCGGCCAGGCCGCCGACGAGTGAATAGCCGATGACCTTGGGCAGGCCGGTGTAGCGGTTGGCGAGGTGGCCGGCGGCGGCGGCTACCGCCAGCAGGATGGACCATTGCACGGTCGGCAAACCTGCCGACGGCTTGATCCACTCAGCCCATATGGCCAGGATTTCGTTCATACGGGGTTGTCTCCACTGTCGTCAGGACTTCTTCTACAAGCATGCCTGTGTCTGCGGCATGTTGCGCGTTGAGTGGCCAGCCTTGGCGGCGTGAAGCCCGATGGTGTTCTTGAAAAGAAACGTTGCATTAATTTACAGGCGCCTCGCGGCGGGGGCTGTAGGACAAGACCTGAACATGAAGCACACCCCTATCGGGCTCACCGCGTGTAGCCCTTTTCCCCTTGCAGGGGACGGCGCCTGCGGCCCGGCAAAGCCGGTTCCGCGGCCCCTGCTTGCTTGAAGAATTCAGTGGGCACTACCAGAGGTGCCGCGGGACTGGCTTTGCCAGACCGCAGGCGCCGCCCCCTCGAGGGGGGAGCAGGCTACACGCAGTGAGCCTGGACGGGGGTGCTGCTTGTTTAGGGCATGAAGAAGCTGCGCGGGTGGCTGCGCAGGCGTGCCCAGATGGCGATGCGTATGCGGGCCCGGTCCAGGTTGCTCACGTTGTGCGCCTGCAGGGCCAGGCGAAACGCCAGGTAAAAACTCACGCCGAGGTTGAGCGCGCCTATCAGGGGAATGGCAAGAATGCAGGACCAGATTTGCCAGTGCCGGAATGCTTCGAGCCCGAGAGAGGCGCCGGCCGCCGCCAGTTGTCCGGTTGACAGGGTGACGTGGCGGGCCTGGAGTTCAAGCCCGAAGAAACCGGTAAAGGCCGGTATGAGGCCGAGCATGAAACCCAGTGCGATGTTGGACGCGAAACCCGAAATGTTGTCGCGCATGAAGCCGGACCAGCGCGCAGCGCGCTCGCCCCCCAGCACGGAAGTGATGCGCGGGTTGTGGCGCATCGCCGAGTCAAGATGATGCAGTACAAACCAGTTCTCGGTCCAGCCCCCGATCATGCTGGCTGCGAACAGGATGCCGCCGGTGAACCCGGCCCATAGCAGGGCGGGGCCCATCACGGTGAGGGTTTCCAGCACGTGGTGCGCGTCGGCGACGCTGATCATGGGCCGGCCCAGAACGACCTGGATCAGCGTGTTGACGAGCAGCACGGCCGGAACGACCATGAATACATTGCCGCACACCGCCGCAACTTGCGAACGCACCAGGTGCGTCACCTCGTCGACAAACGCTTCAATGGGGCCGGTCGTATCGACCGAACCGATGTCCTTGAGCTTGGCCGCCATCGCCGGTGCGGTCATGGCAGGCTGCTTGGTGGCCAATGTGAAATGCAGCAGCTGGATGACAACAAAGCTGCCGGCATAGACGACGCTGGACCAGAAGCCGCCCCAGAAGGCAGAAAGACCAACTGCCACGACCATGAATTTCAGGAGCGTGGTGAAAGCGGTGATCGCTCCGCCGCCCATGGCCTTGCCCAGCATTTCGCGGTATTCCTCGCGGGTACGGGTGATGTAGGTTTCCCCGGTCTCTGCGCTGCGCTCAGCCATCTTGGCCGACAGCAGCGTGGAGTTGGCGCTGATCAGCGCGCCTATGCTTTTACTCTCCTGCGCCGTGATGACGCGGCGCGTCAGCAGTTTCAGCGCAGCCATGCCGGGTTTGGCCGAAAGCAGAGCGTCCAGCAGTTCGCGCACGCGCAGGATGCGTTCGCGCAACTGGCGCAGGCGAAACACCATGCCGACGGAGATACCGTGGTCTTCAAGATGCACGTAAATGCTGTTGACGGCCTGGCGGCAGGCGTCCAGTCGCTCACGGTACTGTGCGATGGCGGATTGCAGTTGGGCTTCGTTCCGGTCAGGCTTGAAGAACGCGTTGCGCAGCTCGTCGATATCAGCGGGCAAGGCATGGAAGGCCCGGGCGTGTGGCGTGGCGCGGTTCATGCGCAGACGCAGCTCCGGCGCAAAACCGGTGGCGCGAATCTGCGCGGTGCAATACGTCAGGGCGTCCATCAGGCTGTATTGCCAGTGCAGTGCATCCAGCTTTGGGCTGGCCGACAACAGCTGCGTGAGGCGGCTGATCTGGGCGTCTTCCAGTGCGCCCATCCACTGGGCATCGAAACGTGTGGGGGCGACCAGTGGGAAAAGCTCCGAAGCATCGGTGGTTTCGGGCGTTCCGGGTAGCAGCTTGCGACGCAGGCGTTCGGCCAGCTCGCTGACAAACGCCGTGCGCGGAGCAAAGCCGAAGTCGGCCAGCAAGGTGGTGATGTCAACGGTCTGCATCAGCGTTTGCCACCAGGCTTGCAGCCGTGTGCGCACTTCGGGTTGCATCTCCACGGCGTCCATCAACGCCTGTACTCGTGACACGGCCGCAGGCACGGAAGTCTGGTCGCCGCGAATCCACTCGAAAAGCTTGATCAGCCAGACGTGGCGCTGGGCCAGGTCGGCGTCGGGGTCGAGCGCCTTCAGGAGGGAAGCAAGATCCTTCATCAGCCGGTCAAACCCATCCGTTCAGTGCAGCACCCGGCCGTGCGGGGCGCTGCCGTTGTGTGCTTCCAGAACGAACATGGCAATGGGTACGTCAAAACGTTCGCCATCTTCGGCCACACAAAAATAGCTGCCGTGCATGGTGCCGGTGGGCGTGCGCAGGCGCGATCCGCTGGTGTACTGGAAGGACTCACCCGGCTTGAGCAGCGGCTGGTGACCCACAACGCCAAGCCCTTTGACTTCCTCGTTGTGACCGTTGGCGTCGCTGATGATCCAGTGGCGGGAAATCAGCTGGGCGGTCACGTCGCCGGTGTTGGTTACTGTGACGGTATAGGAAAACCCGTAGATGTGGTCTTCCGGGGCCGACTGGTCAGGCTGGTATTGCGGAACGACTTCGCAGGAGAACTGGTATTTGGGCATGGCAGGTAAACGGTTGGCGTCCATGTTAACCGCCTGCCCGGGAGGCTGCCATGCGTGCGGGCATGACGCGGCGGCGGCTTGCTGCGACAATCCGGCCATGCCTAAAAACACGCCACCCACTTACCGGATCGCCCCCTCCATTTTGTCTGCCGACTTTGCCCGGTTGGGTGACGAGATCAAAGCCGTGATTGCTGCAGGAGCCGACTGGATCCACTTCGACGTCATGGACAATCACTATGTGCCCAACCTGACCTTTGGGCCGATGATTTGCCAGGCCCTCAAGCCTCATGCAAAAAAAGCTGATGGCACTGCCGTGCCGGTGGATGTCCACCTGATGGTGCAGCCCGTCGATGCACTGGCTGCAGCCTTTGCCGATGCAGGTGCCGACTTCATCAGTTTTCACCCCGAGGCGTCGGGCCATGTGCACCGCAGCGTGCAGGCCATCAAGGCAAAAGGCTGCAAAGCGGGGCTGGTGTTCAACCCGGCTTCTCCGCTGGATGTGCTGGACTGGGTGATTGAGGATATTGATCTCATCCTGATCATGAGCGTCAATCCGGGCTTTGGCGGACAAAGCTTTATTGACTCCGCGCTGCGCAAAATAGAAGATGCGAGAAAACGCATTGATGCTTCGGGAAAAGACATTCGCCTGGAAGTCGACGGGGGCATCAAGACCGACAATATCGCGCGCGTGGCATCGGCCGGTGCCGATACCTTTGTCGCGGGCAGTGCGATTTTCGGGAAACCCGACTACAGGGCGGTGATTGACGCCATGCGGGTGGAGCTGGTGAAATAAGGCAGACTGCAACGATGCAGACCCCTGTCTCCCATATCTCTCTGCCCGAAAACCGGTAGGGCCGCAACTGGCCCGGCATTCATGGAAGAGCCGCATCATGACTGAACCTGTGAAGCCGCCGGTTAGCGAGACGCCCTCCGCGCGGAGGGCGCGCATCCTGGTGGTGGACGATACCGAGGACATACGTTATTTTCTCGCGACGCTGCTGCAGGACCGGTATGAGGTGATTGCCGCTGCGTCGGGCGAGGAGGGCCTGCAGGCGGCAACTTCAGGTGTGCGCCCCGAGATCATCCTGCTGGATGTGATGATGCCCGGCATGGACGGCTACGAGGTGATGCGGCAACTGGCGGGCGATCCGCGCACGGCTGATATCCCGGTGATCTTCCTGACGGCGCTTGCCAGTGTGGAGGAGGAGCAATATGGGCTGGACCTGGGGGCCACCGACTACATCACCAAGCCCGTCAGCCCGCCCATCCTGTTGGCGCGCGTCAGGATGCATCTTGAACGCAGCGCCAATGCCAAGCGCCTGAAGACCCTGTCAGAACAACTGTCGCGTTACCTGGCACCGCAGGTCTACCAGTCCCTCTTTGACGGGTCGCGCCAGGCTGAAATCGAGACGCAGCGCAAATGGCTCACGGTGTTTTTTTCGGACATCAAGAACTTCACCGAATCGACCGGTAAATGGCAACCGGAAGAAGTCACGTTCCTGCTGAACAGCTATTTTGAAGAGATGTCGCAAATCGCGGCCGACTATGGCGCCACGCTGGACAAATTCATCGGCGATGCCATCGTGATTTTTTTCGGGGACCCGCACACCCTTGGCCGGCAGCAGGATGCCGTGCAGTGCGTCCGGATGGCGGTGGCCATGCTGGTGCGGCTTGATGAGCTTCAGGTGCGGTGGAAAACGATGGGTATCGACAAGGCTTTTGAAATACGCATCGGCATTCATTCCGGGTTTTGCGATGTCGGAAATTTCGGCAGCAAGCTGCGTATGGACTACACCATTATTGGCCGGGAGGTGAACCTTGCCGCGCGGCTTGAGCAGGCCGCAGAGCCCGGCCAGATGCTGATCTCCCGCGAAACCCATGCACTGGTCCAGGCGGAAATCCAGGCCGAAGCACGGCCTGCCGTCACGGCCAAGGGATTTGCGGAGCCCATTCCGGTCTATGCCGTGCTGAAACCGGCGCGCTTGCCGCAGGCTGTTGCGACAGCGACCCCGCCAACGTTGCAGCCGCCGCCGCGGGATACCGTCAAAACGCCGGGTACGGGAATTCCCATGGCGGATGCCGCAGACGCCACGTTGCCTGAGAGCATTGCCGGCCTGGATCTCAGCGTCGGCCTGACCCGCGCAATGGGCATGAAGGGGTTTTATCTGTCGATGCTGCGCCGCTACCTCGACGGCCGCCGGGATACTCCCCGGCACATTCGCGAAGCGCTGGATGCGGGCGACCTGAAGAATGCCGAACTGCTCAGCCATTCCCTGCGGGGCGTTTCGGCCCAGATCGGAGCCATTCGCGTGCCGGCGGATGCGGCCGCGCTTGAGCAGGCCATCAATGAGGGCCTGCCGCGCCAAAGTCTGGACGATTTACTGGGGAAACTGGAGTCATCCCTGGGCGAGCTGATTGCTGCGCTGCAGTCAGGGTTACCACCGACGGATCCGGCCGCCGCAGGCTCTTAGCGAGGCGATCCATGAGGGGCCGGACCTGCAGGTGTATCGTTTCCTTACATCGCAAGCCACTAGAATCAGAATGCATTCAGGCTCATGCCACGACTGTTACCCGTTACCCGCGAAAGGACATCCACAGTGCATCCAAACAACATTTATGCGGTTACACCCAAAGGTCAACAGGAACTGCGCAGTGCCGCCACGTCGATTTCGCAGCCTGAGATTGAATTGCTGGTGCGCCTTGATGGCATCCTGACGGTCGCGCAGATCCGGCAGAGCATGGGTGAAGCAGGCAGTGCCACAGTAGACGGCACGCTCGATCTGCTCTATGCCAAGGGGCTCGTGGAAATGGTTCAGCCCGATCCGTTTGCGGCCTCACTGCAACTCCACCTCAGCCCGTTGGCCCTGACAGCGGCGGACGCGGAAGCCGACTCCTGTGCGGCCACGCTCAAGAAGTCCAACTATTACGTGCGTATTGCGCGCAAACGCGGAGCACCCCGTGCCCACGCAGCTGGCGAACGCCTGTCAGTTGTTATCGTGGACGACGAGGAGCACCTCGCCAAATTTCTGCAAAGTTATCTGACGTTCGAGGGGTTCGACGTTCGCACGGCCGGTTCCCGTGCCGAGATCGTGGCGGAATTTCGCAAGCAGCCGATTCCCGATCTGGTGCTTCTGGACGTGATGCTTCCGGATGCGGACGGCTTCGACATCCTGCTGCGGATTCGCTCCCATCCCGTGCTCAAGGACGTTCCGGTCATCATGCTGACCGCCAAGGCAACGCGGGAGTCCGTGCTGAAGGGCCTGGCGGGTGGTGCCGACGGGTATGTCACCAAGCCTGTAGAGACGGAATCACTGATTCAGGCCGTCCGCACCGTGCTGGGCACCCAATAGCACGCCTTTGCGGCGAACAGGCCTGAAGAAGCTCCAAGCGCCATGAAAATGCCCTTTCGCTCAAGCATCAACGTGGCCCTGTGTGCCGGAATGGTCCTGATCGCCCTGAGTATTGCGGCATCCTATGTCACCATCAATTCGCTGATTAGCGATGCGCAGAGTGAAAGTGAAGCGCGGGAAAAGGCGCTCGTTCTCCAGCGCGTGGTTTCTGGATTCAAGGCGACGGAATCCCTGCAGCGGCGTTATTTGCTGACCAATGCCCCCAGCGACCTGGCTGACTACCGGCAGTCCCTTGCACAGATCCAGCAGGCGCTCGAAAGCATGCGGCCCGGCCAGGATGTTGTCACCTCCGCTGCAGATTGGCTTGCACTGAAAGATGCGATCACGCGAACGGTCGGCTTGATGGAACAGACTGTTACGGCACGCCAGCAATCCGGTCTGGAAGCCGCTATTGCCGTCGTGGGTGGCCCCTTGAACCGCCAGCTCCACGATGAAATCGAAATCCTGGTTGGCCGTATCAAGGGGGGTGAAGAGTCAGCCCTTGAACGCACCAAGGCCGAAACCCGCCAGACTGCTCAAACCGTCAAGCAGCTGATTTTGATGGGCGGACTGCTGTCGCTCAGCATATTTGGCTGGGCGATCCAGAGGATTCTCCGGACGCAGGAAAAGCGCCGCCGTGCTGAGGCGCAGCTTTTGGACAGCGAAGCCATGAGCCGGGCCGTGACTGAGAGCATGGCCGAAGGGCTGGTCACGGCAACGGGCGAAGGCCTGATCGTCCACGCGAACAGCGCAGCACGTCATCTTTTTGGTTACCGGCTCGAAGATCTGGTTGGCCAGGAGGTCACCATGCTGCTGCCGACGCGGTACCGCATGGGGTTTAGTGCCTTTTTCTCCGGGCTGGGCGGCCGCCAGCGCGGCTTCCGGGAGTGGGACGTCAAGATCCTGGGCCAGCGCCACGACGGGACCGAATTCCCCGTCAATGTGTCCTTTGGCGATGTCAATGTGAGCGGAAAGCGGCTTTTCACGGCCATCATTCACGACATCTCCGAGAGCGTGCGCATTACCGAGGCTCTTCGCAACAGCGAGGAACAATTGCGCCAGCTGACCGATACCGTTCCGGCCCTGATTGCCTATATCGACGGAGGGCAGCGCTTTCAATTCCACAACCGCGCCTACGAAGAAGCGTTTGGTTTGAAAGCCGAACAAATCGAGAACCGGCCGATGCAGGAAGTGCTGGGGGCCGAACTGTATGACCAGGTCAGGGTGCATGTACGCGAAGCACTTTCCGGTTACTCGGTGCGTCATGAGTTCGAGTATGTGACAGCCGGCGGTGACCGCCGCGAATACGTCATGAACTACTTTCCCCGATATGGGGAAGGTGATGAGCAGGACATGGTCATCGGGTTTTCCTCGCTTGGGACGGACGTCACCGAGCTCAAGCGTATCGACCGCATGAAAACCGAATTTGTTTCAACCGTCAGCCATGAGCTGCGCACGCCGCTGACGTCAATACGCGGGTCATTGGGACTGGTATGGGGCGGTGTGGCCGGCGAAATTCCGGAAAAAGCCAAAAACCTCGTAGGCATTGCCCAAAGCAATTGCGAGCGGCTGATCCGGCTGATCAATGACATTCTCGACAGCGAGAAAATCGAATCAGGGAAGATGCGTTTCGAGCTGCAGGCGCAGGAGCTTGAGCCATTGCTGGAGCGGGCCCTGGCAGATAACGAGGGCTTTGCCGCTCAACACGGCGTCAAGCTGGCCCTGCATAGGGCCGAAAATTCCCTGCAGGTCTGCGTTGACAGCGACCGGTTGATCCAGGTGGTGACCAACCTGTTGTCCAATGCCATCAAGTTTTCTCCTCCGGAGGGGACGGTCGATGTGACTGTGCGCAAGCGTGGCCGTCGCGCCCGGGTGGAGATCTCCGATAAGGGCCCCGGGATTCCCGACGAATTCCGGCAGCGCATCTTCCAGAAGTTCTCGCAGGCCGACTCCTCCGACACCCGCCAGAAAGGCGGGACCGGGCTTGGCCTGAGCATTTCCAAAGCCATTCTTGAGCGCATGGAGGGCAACATCGGTTTCACGACCGAGAGCAATGCGGGAACGACGTTTTACTTTGATTTGCCCGAATGGCGCGAAGCACCCCCTGTCACCGCACCGGTGGGGCTGTATGCACGTCCCCGCGTGCTGGTGTGCGAGGACGACCCGGATGTCGCCAAGCTTATCGGCATGATCATGGACAAGGGCGGGTACGACGCGGACATGGCGCATACCGCGGATCAGGCACGCGACTACCTCAAGATGGAGACGTATGCCGCCATGACGATGGATATCAAGCTGCCTTATGAAAACGGCCTCACCGTTGTTCGTGAGCTGCGCGCCAACAAGCGCACCGCCACGCTACCGGTGCTGGTCTTGTCGGTTATCGCTGCAGAGGCCCGGCAGCATGCCGAAAACCAGTCGCTCGGCGTCTCGGAGTGGCTTGAAAAGCCGCTGGATGAGCAGCGCTTGCTGAAGTGCATCAAGCGCGCCATCAAAAGCCGCTCCAACGGGAAACGCGGGGGCGTTCTTTGATGGCACCGGCGCTGTGCCGTCTGGACCGCGATCTGGAATGAAGAAATAAGTATCTCCAAATCGAGGCTTTGAGCGGGTAATGCAGATTTTGCGAGATGAGGTTCCGCCGGCGTTGTTGCAGTCCTCACCCCTCAGTATCCGGCCCGGCAGAAATTCGTCATTTGTCACCGGGCTTGGCCATGTGGGATAGATCATCTCCAGTCTGTCCACCAAAGCCCCGCTTCGCAAGTTGCATCAGCAGCCGCCGGCCCTTGGCATCCGTCGTCCGCCACGCAATGCGGGCGAGTTCGATAAAAGCGTTTTCTGCAGGATTGATTGCGTCTCCGCCGTGATCCGTATCCATCCAGCCTTTTGGCTTTCCGGACTTGCTCTCGATCTGCGCGGCCGCTGCATCGCCGATGTTCCGCGCGGTGCCCTTTGCGTCACCCTTGAACTGGCTCAGTCCCCCGGCGCTGAGGCCGAGCTGTCTGGCGATACGGCCCAGCATGCCGACAGGTGATTCGCCGGCGGCCAACTCCTTCTCACTGAACTCCCGAATGATGATCAGCAGGTTGTTGCGCCGGTTTCTATTGACGTTCTCGGAGTCCATGTGACGTGGTTGCAACAATCCAGATTATTTTGCATCGACCCGTTGACGACGGTGTAAAAAGATTTTACATTACCTTTCATCGCTACTTTGACATCAACCCTTTCCACGCACTCATCATGAAACCGATAGCCGCCAACGCAAGAAACAACACCCCCGTCTGGGGCGGTGCTGCCGTGCGTCGCCGTGACGTTCATCTGGGCCAATGCCGTGGGCTGAGTTCTTTTGCGTTGTCCATTTTGCGGACCGCCATGCCCAAGCAGAACCACGAGGATTCCACACAACCGGGAGAAGGAGACGCCTGAGCGTACCTTCTAAATCTCTGACACCCAGAGGCCCGGTATCCGCAAGGAACCGGGCCTTTTTGTTTTTCCCTGACGGTGATCGTGCCGTCGATGCGCTTCAAGCGCGGGAGTCTTTAAAAATTTGCAGCGGGACAGCAGCCAAACACTGGATGGCAGCGAGTCCCGCAAAAATTGCGGACATAGCTCAGTAGGTAGAGCGTGAGCCTTCCAAGCTCAATGTCGTCGGTTCGAAGCCGTCTGTCCGCTCCATTTCGGGTGTGCCTGTTTCACGTCACCTGCGCGAGACCGAGGAGACGGTCTGGTGGCGTGTGTGCTGGCAGCCGGGGTTCATGGCCCCGGATATGCAGTGCAGTGGGAGACCCTCGGTCGGTGTCATGCCGTCCGCCCACATGCAGGTACAGCCGAAATGGATTCAGTTTTTTCGCCCGCGCAGCTCAGTCGATGGAGCGGTAAGGCAGCCGCCTTGTAAGCGGCGGGTCGGCCGTTCAAATCGCGACCGTGGGCGCCAGGGTATTTGTCACGTTCGTCTAGCTGGCTCAGGACACAAGGTTTTCATCCTTGTAGACAGGGGTTCGAATCCCCTACGTGACGCCAACTCCAGCGCTGGCAGCCAGGTAATTGGCTGGCAGCTGTTCAGTAAAGAAGCGCAGTGCTTGCAAGAGCGTAGTGCGGAAACCGGCCTCAAAGATAGGGTGGCACCGGAACTCGTAACCGGGAATTTTTGGGAAGATTGGCCGAGAGGTTCAAGGCACTCGCTTGCTAAGCGAGAGCCCATGAAAGTGGGCTCATGGGTTCGAATCCCTTATCTTCCGCCATCTCTTTGATGGGCCGTTCGCCAAGCTGGTCCAAGGCATCGGGTTTTGATCCCGACATTTCGGTGGTTCGAATCCATCACGGCCTGCCATTTTTTTTCGGGTTGCATAGCTCAGTGGTAGAGCAGCGGGCTCATAACCCGCCGGTCGTTGGCTCGGTCCCAACTGCAACCACCACCTGCATCACCCAAGCCATTTGCGTGCATGGCTCAGCGGGACTCAGAGCGCGACCCTCCGGAGGTCGAGGCCGGCAGTTCGAGTCTGCCTGCGTGCACCAGCAATAACCCAATAGATTTTTCTCGCGTTAGCTCAGTCCGGAATCAGAGCATCTGCCTACGAAGCAGAGGGTCAGAAGTTCAAATCTTTCACGCGAGGCCATTCAGTTTTCATTCAGCTCGATTCAATCCGTGTGTGGCGCAGTTGGTAGCGCGCGTGCTTTGGGAGCATGAGGTCGCAGGTTCGAGACCTGCTACACGGACCATCTTCATTCCGGTCTTCTTCATTCTTTTGGTCTGTTAGCTCAGCTGGTAGAGCACTTCCCTGTCCAGGATGTGGTCACGGGTTCGATTCCCGTACAGGCCGCCACCATTCATGCCGTGCTACCTCGGTCAATGGATCGATAACCCCATGCGCCGGTTCGAATCCGGGCTGGACACCAGATAAATGCTCAAGTGGCGGAATCGGAAGACGCGCCTGCTTCAAAACCAGGTCTTTTGGGAGTTCGAGTCTCCCCTTGAGTACCAGAACAGTTTTAGCCCCGGTGGTGGAATGGGAAGACACACTGGCTTTAGAAGCCAGCGCTTTCGGGCATGCCGGTTCGATGCCGGCCTGGGGCACCATTTTTTTAGATTTTCATGGGTGTGTAGCTCAACCAGGCAGAGCAGCGGCCTCCAAAGCCGAAGGTTAGAAGTTCGATTCTTCTCGCGCCCGCCAGCGATTTCCGGCGGTGTACCCCAGTGGTCGAAGGGAGCGGATTGCAAATCCGCCTGCGTCAGCACGCGTCAGTTCGAATCTGACCACCGCCTCCATCTCATTACTTTCAGCGCCTGTAGCTCAGCCAGGAAAGAGCGCTGGGCTTCTACCCCGGTTTGTCGGCCGTTCGAATCGGCCCAGGCGCGCCACATTCCCCGTTCAACCAACCTCAAGGAGATTTGCCATGACAACAAGAATCACAGCGGCCTCCCGGAGGGTGGCCAAACCCCGCGGTCGCATTGTTCGTGCCTTGCTGCGCAGCATCGTCGCCGCCGGCAGCGCGCGGCATCGTCACGTCTTGCCGAAGCGCGGAGATGCACAAGATGACCGCGACCTCGATCAGCGCGTCCGCGAATGCGGCGAGTGGTGAGCACGCCTGGTTCCCTCTCCCCGTTAGTCCACGATAGCTCAGCTGGTAGAGCGCGCGACTGTTAATCGCGTCGTCCCTGGTTCGACCCCAGGTCGTGGAGCCAATTTTTTCTTCATAGCCGCATAGCTCAGTGGTAGAGCAGTGCCTTGATAAGGCACAGGTCGCTGGTTCGATGCCAGCTGCGGCTACCAATTTTCTTTTTTCTGGTGCAAGTGGCGCAGTTGGCAGCGCAGCGGGATGTGACCCCGCGGGTCACCGGTTCGAGTCCGGTCTTGCACCCCACCCCCCCTGCGGGCATAGCTCAGAGGAAGAGCAACCGGCTTTTAACCGGTAGGTCGAGATTTCGAAATTCTCTGCCCGCACCACTCGTCATTCAGCTCTTCGGTTTTTTCGGCTCTTTAGCTCAGCAGGTAGAGCAGCGCCCTTACAAGGCGATGGTCGGGAGTTCGATCCTCTCAAGAGCTACAAAATTCATTCTTTTCACCTTACAGGAGGCCACGATGCATCACGTTCTGCAGCTCGACATCCAGGGGACGCCCCAGGCCTGGATCACGGCTGAAGATGCGGCGTTGCACTATGCCACCGGTACTGTGGCGTGGGAGGAGGGCGACAGCCCCCTCGTCACGCTTCGCGGTGGGTGGAATGTGGCGCGTGGCCGGCAATCGCTGATGGTCATCCAGCCCATCATCGCCCTGCGCGGTTCGCCGCGGCGCAACCTGTTTGAGGTCACGCCGGCCGTATCGAAACCCAAGCTGTTGCGACGGGACCGTTGCACCTGTGCTTATTGCGCTCAGGTCTTCCTCGAAAAAGATCTCGAGGCCGAGCACATCATTCCCGACAGCAAGGGTGGAGCCTACAGCTGGACCAACCTGGTCAGCGCATGCCGTTCGTGCAATGCCCGAAAAGGCGCCCGCACCCCCGAGCAGGCTGGAATGCCGCTGGTCTACCTGCCTTACGTTCCGTCGCTGTGGGAAGACTTCCTGCTGCGCGGCCGCAATGTACGGGCCGATGTCCATGAGTGGCTGGCCGCCCGGCTGCCCAAAGGATCCAGGCTGAATTGAGTTCAGCAGCCGAAGCGGCGCGTCGCGAAAGTGGTGCGCCGCTTTTTTATTGCCGATAGTCCCCTGGATCATCGGCATGCCGTCCAGCATGCCTGTGCGCGGCCCACTGCCGCCATATGGCAGGATCGGCCCGGAGTCACGGCGGCAGAAGGCAACAGGCTATCTGCCTTTAAGATCAACCCGATGAGGTACTGGCGGTGACTGGTCTTGGGGAGAATTCCTGTGCCAGGAATGACCCACCCGTATCATCAGTTCGGGCCGCTATCTGTTTTGAGCGTTACTGCCTTGTATTGAACCCTAATGATTTTTGACAACGACCGTGTTGACGCTGCCATCATCGACCTGGATGGCACCATGGTCGATACCCTTGGCGACTTTGTGGCTGCCCTCAACCTGATGCTGGCCGAAATGCTGCCGGGCCACCCGCCGGCGTTCGGGCTTGATGCTGCAGCAGTGGAGCGCATGGTTGGAAAAGGCTCGGAGCATCTCGTCAAGACCACGCTGAAATATGTCCAGGAGAAGATGGGTATTGCGCTGACAGCTATCGATTTAATAGCGCTTTACGATGCGGCCTACGTCGCTTACCAGCGGCACTACACCCGCATCAATGGCTGGCACTCCACGGTTTATCCGGGTGTCCTGGAGGGCTTGCATGTGTTGCAGCGGGCGGGATTGCCGCTTGCCTGCCTGACCAACAAACCCCTGGCGTTTGCCCGTGAGCTGCTCAAGCTCAAAGGCCTCGACGGTTTTTTTGCGGAGGTGTTTGGCGGGGATTCATTCGAGCGGAAAAAGCCCGACCCGTTGCCCTTGCTGAAAACCTGCGAGAGCCTCGGTACTTCGCCTGCCCGCACGCTGATGATTGGCGACTCCAGCAACGATGCCCGGGCCGCTCGGGCAGCGGGCTGTCCGGTGTTGCTGGTGACGTATGGGTATAACCATGGCGAGCCGGTTCGCGCTGTGGATGCCGATGGCTTCATTGACTCGCTGGCGGAGCTGCGGTTTCAGAAATGACAACGGGGCTTGCGCCCCGTTGAGAGAGTGTGACTTGCGCCGCTTCAGGCGGGTTTGCCGAGCATCGCGTCCTTCAGTTTCCAGTCGGCCGGTTGCGGGCCCAGCCAGATGCGCAGAAGTGCGGTGAAGAACTCTGCTTCCTTGAATGGATCGCCTTGCGGTTTGCCTTTGACCGTGATGATGGTGCCGGTGCCGGGAATCCAGTCAATGGTGAAGTTGTCCCCGGCCACCAATTTTTTCTGGCTGGCGAATATCTGTCCCATCTTGATCAGCCCGGGAATCAGCTTGGACATCTCGTTTTTCGGCGTGTTTTCTTCAAAGGCTTTGGTGAAGCTCTTGCCGAGCTCGTTCGAATCAATTTCGCGCAGCAGCGTGATGCTGACCCGTTTGGGACCCGGGGCCGCGTAGACCTCTTCAGGAGTCACTGCTTTTTTTCCGAGATAGAGCGCGCCGACATAGACCTTGAAAACCGCTTTATAGCGAACGCCTGCGCCGTTCAGGTGGAGCTTGGCGCCGCTCACCTCGACCGGGTCATCGAGCTTGATGCCTGAAACTTCCATAGGGTCGGCCAGGGCGCTGAACGACAGTACCAAACCGGCCAAGCCAGCCATGCATCGCGTTGTCAAAGTCATGAATTTATCTCCAGATAATAGGGGAAATAGAACGAGCGTTCTTTTTTATGGGTTCATTTTGGGTGCGGCTACCCTCCCTTACAAGAGGGTTTGCGAGATAAGCATTACTACCAGTTGTTGTAACTTTGCCAACTGCGCTGGCCTGGAGGCCTCGATGGGCCGCTGTTTGCTACACTTTGTCCTTCATGTTCATTCATCACGTCATTCAGACAGGTTGTGCAGGCCGGGGAGCCTGGCCCTGGCGTACCTGTCATTTCTCGCACGCCTGAGGCGCACGCGGGCTGGCACACTGCCACTTGCCCGTGTATCTGCCGCGGTTTTTGCGACACCCCCCTTGATGCGCTCCGGCCCTGCCGGAGCATCCCGGCCCCATGCTTCGGGGTATTTTGAATGACAGGTGGCTACGCCTTTGAGCGCGTTGCCTCCTTGCGAAGGACTCATCCGTGATCACAGAACTCGAATTTAAAAGCCTGGCCGGCCAGGGCTACAACCGCATTCCCTTGATGGTCGAGGCGTTTGCCGACCTCGAAACACCTCTTTCCCTTTATCTCAAGCTTGCGCATTCCAGAGACGGCGGCAAGTTCAGCTTCCTGCTGGAATCGGTAGTGGGGGGCGAGCGGTTCGGCCGCTACAGTTTTATCGGCCTTCCCGCGCGCACGCTGGTGCGGGCATCCGGTTTTGGGCCAGATACCCTGACCGAAGTGGTGACGGACGGCAAGGTTGTGGAAACCTCCAAAGCCAATCCGCTGGACTTCATCAGCGACTACCAAAAGCGTTTCAAGGTCGCCCTGCGGCCCGGCCTGCCGCGCTTTTGCGGCGGCCTGGCGGGGTACTTCGGCTACGACACCGTGCGTTACGTCGAAAAGAAACTCGAAGCCTCCTGCCCGCCCGACACACTGGGCTGCCCCGACATCCTGTTGCTGCAGTGTGAAGAGCTCGCCGTGATCGACAACCTGTCGGGCAAGCTTTACCTGATTGTTTATGCCGACCCGGCGCGGCCGGAGGCCTACGCGAATGCCAAAAAACGCCTGCGCGAACTCAAGGACCAGCTGAAGTATTCCGTCAGCGCGCCGGTGGTGAAACCGTCGCAGAGTTATCCCGCTGAGCGTGACTTTGCCAAGGCAGACTACATCGCCGCCGTGGAACGCGCGAAGCGGTTGATCGAAGCCGGCGACTTCATGCAGGTGCAGGTCGGCCAGCGCATCAAGAAGCGTTACACCGAGTCCCCGCTGAGCCTGTATCGCGCGCTGCGTTCATTGAACCCCTCGCCCTACATGTATTACTACCATTTCGGCGACTTCCACGTGGTGGGGGCGTCTCCTGAAATTCTGGTCAGGCAGGAAAAGGTCGATGAGGGGCAGAAGATCACGATCAGGCCGCTGGCCGGCACGCGGCCCCGTGCCTCTTCGCCTGAGGCCGACAAGGCCGTGGAACACGAACTGGTGAACGACCCCAAAGAGCGCGCTGAACACGTGATGTTGATCGACCTCGCCCGCAACGACATCGGCCGCATCGCCAAAACCGGCACAGTGAAGGTCACCGAAGCCTTCGCGGTCGAGCGCTACAGCCACGTGATGCACATCGTCAGCAATGTCGAGGGCACGCTGCTGGACGGCATGTCGAGCATGGACGTGCTCAAGGCCACCTTCCCGGCGGGCACGCTCACCGGCGCGCCCAAGGTCCATGCCATGGAGCTGATCGACCAGCTCGAGCCGACCAAGCGGGGCCTCTACGGCGGCGCCTGCGGCTACCTCAGCTATGCCGGCGACATGGATGTGGCGATCGCCATCCGCACGGGCATCATCAAGGACCAGACGCTGTATGTGCAGGCGGCTGCCGGTGTGGTGGCCGATTCCGTGGCCGAACTCGAATGGATGGAAACCGAAGCCAAGGCGCGCGCGCTGCTGCGGGCGTCCGAGCTGGTGGAGGAGGGCCTGGAATGAGCACGCTGTCCCATCCCGTCATAGAGCATTGCGACACCATGGCCGATGTGCGCCGCCACATCGATGCGCTGGACGACCGCATCGCGCCGCTGATCGCCGAGCGCAGCGCTTATGTGGCGCAGGCCGCGCGCATCAAGCAAAGCGCCAGCCAGATTGTCGACAACGCACGCATCGAGTTCATCGTTGATCGTGTGCGTGCACAGGCCCGTGCGGCCGGCGCCCCCGAGGCCATCATGGAAGCGACCTACCGCGCCATGATTGCCGCATCCATTGATTTTGAGCGCGGCGAGTTCACACGCCTGCGCCAGGGAGACTGAACCATGAAGCGCACCAAACTCCTGATGATCGACAACTACGACAGCTTCACCTATAACATCGTCCAGTATTTTGGCGAGCTCGGTGCCGAAGTCGAAGTGTTTCGCAATGACGAGATCACGGTGGCCGAAATCGCCGCGCGCGCTCCTGACGTGCTGGTGGTGTCGCCCGGTCCGTGCTCACCGGCCGAGGCCGGTATTTCGGTGGCGGCGATCCAGCATTTCGCCGGCAAGCTGCCGATTCTGGGCGTCTGCCTGGGCCACCAGGCCATAGGCGCCGCTTTTGGCGGCAAGATCGTGCGCGCCCAGCAGCTCATGCACGGCAAGACCAGTGTCATCACCACCACACAGCAGGGCGTGTTCGCCGGGTTGCCTGAGCAGTTTGTGGTGAACCGCTACCACTCGCTGGCGATCGAAAAAGAATCGTGTCCCGACGTACTGGCCGTCACGGCGCGAACCGACGATGGCGAGATCATGGGTGTGCGCCACACGGAGTTGCCGATCCAGGGTGTGCAGTTCCATCCGGAATCCATCCTCACCGAGCACGGGCACGCCATGCTGAAAAACTTCCTGGAGCAGACGGCATGACCCAAGATGCTATTACTTTGATAGCTGGTCGCGCTTATTCATATTGCCCTGGGGGCAAAAATGACTGATAAAAGAGTCGTTGACCTGCGCAGCGATACCGTCACCCGGCCCACGGCCGCCATGCGTGAGGCCATGCTGGCTGCACCGCTGGGTGACGACGTTTTCGGCGACGACCCGGCCGTCAATGCGCTGCAGGAAAAGATTGCCGGATTGCTGGGCTTTGAGGCCGCGCTCTTCGTGCCCACCGGGACGCAGAGCAATCTTTGCGCGATCCTCTCCCACTGCCAGCGCGGTGACGAATACATCGTCGGCCAGATGGCGCACTGCTACCGCTGGGAAGGCGGCGGCGCGGCGGTGTTCGGCAGCGTGCAGCCGCAGCCGCTGAACCACCACACTGATGGCACGCTGGCGCTTGCCGAGATCGAGGCAGCGATCAAGCCCGACGACGCGCACTTCGCGCGCACCCGGATGCTGGCGCTCGAGAACACCCTGGGCGGCAAGCTGCTGCCGTTTGCGTATGTGCAGCGGGCGACCGTGCTGGCGAAGAAGCACGGCCTGGCCCGCCACCTGGACGGTGCGCGGCTCTTTAACGCCGCTGTGGCGCAGGCTGCGCAAACGGGCAGCAACCCGCTGGCGGAGGCGCGCCGCATTGCGGATTGTTTTGACAGCGTATCGGTTTGCTTCAGCAAAGGCCTGGGCGCGCCGGTAGGTTCGGCCCTGTGCGGCTCGCGCGAATTCATCGCGCGGGCGCACCGCATCCGCAAGATGGCCGGCGGCGGCATGCGGCAGGCGGGCATGCTGGCTGCAGCAGCGTCGCATGCACTGGACCACCATGTCGGACGTCTCGCGCAAGACCACGCCCTGGCCAAATACCTGGCCGACGGCCTGGCGGGCATTGACGGCCTGCAGGTAGAGGCACCACAGACCAACATTGTGTTTGTCGACCTGACCGGCGCGGCGCGGGACCGGTCCGCTGCCTTGCTCAAGCACCTGGCCGGCCAGGGCATTGAGGCCACGGGGCTGTACCGCCTGCGTTTTGTCACCCATCTGGACGTGGACACTGCCGGCGTGGACCGTGCCATCGCTGCCATCCGGCAGTTTTTTAACTGAAAGGACTTAGCCATGCCTGACTTTCAACACCTGTTGCTTTTCATCGCGGCTGGCTGGCTGCTGAACCTGACGCCGGGCCCTGATGTGCTTTACATCGTGACCAATTCACTGCGCTCGGGCGCGCGCGCCGGCATTGTTGCCGGCCTCGGCATCACGGCTGGCTGCTTCGTCCACATCTTCGCGGCGGCCGTGGGCGTCGGTGCCTTGCTTGCCACTTCGGCCACGGCATTCACCGTGCTCAAGTGGATAGGCGCGGCGTACCTGCTGTGGATAGGTGCGAAAATTTTGTTTTCCAGGGCACCGCAGGCCACCACCGACCTCGCCGCGGCGGCTGCCGCCCAGCCGGAGCGGCGCCTGAAAGCCGTCTTCATGGGAGGCTTCTGGACCAATGTGCTGAACCCCAAGGTGGCGATTTTTTTCCTGGCCTTCGTGCCGCAGTTCATCGCCCCCGGCACCGACAACAAGGCCCTGGCCTTTGTTTTGTTGGGGGTGCTGTTCAACCTGAACGCCATTCCGGTCAATTCGGGCTGGGCCCTGGCCGCGGCCTGGATGGCCCGGCGCGATGCCGTGCAGCGCGGGATGCACTGGCTGGACCGTGCAGCCGGTGCCATGTTCATTGCCTTCGGCCTCAAGCTCGCCTTGACCGACCATCCAGCGAGCTGAGTCATTTTCTTCCAGCCCAGAATAAAGAAACGAGACACGCCATGCCCAACACCCACAAGATCACTCCGCAGGAAGCCCTGCAGCGCACCATCGAACACCGCGAAATCTTCCACGACGAAATGCTGCACATCATGCGGCTGATCATGAGCGGTGAGATGTCGCCCGTGATGATGGCCGCGCTCATCACCGGCTTGCGCGTCAAGAAGGAAACCATCGGCGAGATCACGGCCGCCGCGCAGGTGATGCGCGAGTTTTCGACGAAAGTCAATGTGGCCGACAAGACGCATCTGGTCGATATCGTAGGCACCGGCGGCGACGGCTCGCACACCTTCAACATCTCGACCTGCTCCATGTTCGTCGCGGCGGCGGCTGGCGCCAAGGTCAGCAAGCACGGCGGGCGCAGCGTCAGCAGCAAGTCGGGCAGCGCTGATGTGATCGAGTCGTTGGGCATCCATATCGGCCTGTCGCCTGAAGCCATTGCGAAATGCATCGACGAGGTCGGTGTGGGCTTCATGTTTGCGCCCAACCACCATCCGGCCATGAAGAACGTTGCGCCCATCCGCAAGGAACTCGGCGTGCGCACCATCTTCAACATCCTGGGCCCCCTGACCAACCCGGCCAGCGCGCCCAACATCCTGATGGGCGTGTTCCATTCGGACCTGGTCGGTATCCAGGTTCGCGCTTTGCAGCGCCTGGGCGCCGAGCACGCGCTGGTGGTCTACGGCAAGGACGGCATGGACGAGGTCAGCCTGGGCGCGGCCACCGTGGTTGGCGAGCTCAAGAACGGTGAAATCACCGAGTACGAAATCCATCCTGAAGACTTCGACATGCCTATGGCCAGCAACCGCGCATTGCGCGTAGACACCCCCGAGCAGTCCAAGGCCATGCTGCTGGGCGTGCTGGACAACCAGCCGGGCGCGGCGCGCGATATCGTGGTCCTGAACGCCGGGGCGGCGCTGTATGCCGCCAATGTGGCCGACTCCATGAAGGCTGGCATCGTGCTGGCGCGTGCGGCGCTGGAGTCGGGCGCGGCCAGAGCCAAGCTCGATCAGCTGGTCAGCCACAGCCAGAAGCTCGCCTGACGGCTTGCCGGCTGCGCAGCTATCTATTCCCGTGCGGTCACGCGCGCGTCGGTTGCGGCGAAATGCAGGCCGACCGTGCTGCCTGGTTCGGCCACGCTCAGCAGGGCGTCACTGAACACCAGCAATTCACCCAGCGGCGTGAGCACCACACTTTCGATCCGGCTACCCAGATAAGCCTGCCGCAGGACTTTTCCTGTCAGCGTGCTTGCTTCCAGTTCGCCGATACGGATGCGGTGCGGGCGTATGGCCAGCGCCACAGCGCCGTCCGGCATGCCTAGCGGCGGCACCACCCGCACATCAACCTGGTCGGCGCGGAAGAAATGCTGGCCCTGCAGTGTGACCAGTTCGCCGTTGATCAGGTTGGCGTCGCCGATGAAGTCAGCCACAAAACTTGAGACGGGCGCTTCGTACAAATCGCGCGGCGCGCCCATCGTTGCAATGCGTCCCTTTTGCATGACCACAATGCGGTCCGACACCGCCAGCGCTTCTTCCTGGTCGTGCGTCACGTAGACCACGGTGAGCTTGAGGTTCTGCTGAAGGTCGCGGATGTCCTGGCGCACCTTGCGGCGCAGCTTGGCATCCAGGTTCGACAAGGGCTCGTCAAACATCAGCACGGCCGGCTCCAGCACCAGTGACCGTGCCACTGCCACACGTTGCTGCTGCCCGCCGGACAGCTCCGACGAGAGCCGGTCGGCGTAATCGGCAATGCCGAGCAGATCCATCTTGGCTTTTGCCAACGCCACGGCCTGCGGTTTCTTCATGCCGGATGCGAGCAGGCCGTAACACACGTTCTCCAGCGCACTCATGTGCGGGAATAACGCGTAGGACTGGAAAACCAGGCTCACGTCGCGCTGGTTGGCCGACCTGCCGGTCACGTCCCGTCCATCGATGCGGATCACGCCCTCGGAAGGTAGCTCCAGGCCGGCGATCAGCCGCAGCAGTGTTGTCTTGCCGCAGCCGGAAGGCCCCAGCAAGGTCACCAGCTCTGCCTTGTCGATGGTGAGATCAAGCGGATGCAGCGCAACCACCTTGCCGAAACGCTTGACGACGCCTTGAAACTCCACAGCGGCGGGGGACGGGGTCATGGCAGGGCCTGTTAAAAAATAAGTGAAACGAAAAAGATGTGACGATGGCGCAGAGGCTCAAGCGGTCGACACCGCGCGCCGCCCCAGCTCCGCATTGCCAATGAAGCGCTGGATCAGCAGGACACAGGCCAGCATGATCACGATGAGCACGGACGAATAGGCAATGGCCAATGCGTATTCGCCGACTTCGACACGGCCCGCGATGTAAACCGTCGCAAGGTTGTGCTGGGCGGTCGCCAGGAAAATCACCGCGCTGACGGCTGTGATGGCATGCGTAAAACTGAACACCAGGCTGGCAATGATGGCCGGGCGCAAGAGCGGCAGGATGACCCGCGCGAACGTGCGTGATGTGCTGGCGCGCAATGTGGCGGATGCTTCGTCCAGCGACCGGTCAAGCTGCGACAGGGCTGATACCGTGGCCCTCACGCCCACCGGCATGTTGCGAAACACCAGGCACAGCACGATGATGGCGAAGGTGCCGGTGAATTCAAGGGGCGGCACGTTGAAGGCGACGATATAGGCCACGCCGATGACGGTGCCCGGCACGGCGAAGTTCACCATGGTCAGGAACTCGAAGGCCCGCCGACCCTTGAATGCATGTCGGCTCACGACATAACCTCCCAGCAGGCCCAGCGCGGTGGTCAGGGGTGCGGCAACAGCGGCAACGCCGAGCGTGGTGAACAGGCTGTTCCACGCCGAGCCCGAAAACACCAGGCCCCCGGCGCCCCAACTCAGCCCAAACCCGGTCTGAAAGTGCTGCAGCGAGGGCGTCAGGTCAAACCTTCCGATGTCCTTGACCACGCCACCGATCAGGATGATGCCGTATGACAGCACGGTCAGCGCGACCCAGGGCAGAACCAGCGCCAGCGCCCCCCACTTGACGCCGGTGGGCAGTGCGGCGGGCAGGCCGCTATCGCCTTTTCCGCTCACGGATGTATAGGAAGCTTTGCCGATCCAGCGCTGCTGCAGTGCAAAGATGCCGACCGTCAGCAGCAGCAGGGTGACGGCGAGGATGGCGGCGCGCGAAGCGTCGTGCTGCGCCCCGGCGATGGCGAAGAAAATCTTCGTCGACAGCACCTCGAAATTTCCGGAGAGCACCAACGGGTTGGCAAAGTCCGCCAGGCTTTCCACAAAGCCCAGCAGGAAGGCATTGGCAATGGCGGGGCGCACCAGGGGCCAGGTCACGGTGCGAAATACATGCCACGGCGAACCCCTCAGCACCTGGCCGGCTTCTTCCAGCGTCGGGCTGACCAATCGCAAGGCGCCGCTGATCAGCAGGAAGGCCAAAGGCGTAAAGCAAATCACCTGCGCCAGCAGTACGCCCGGCAGGCCGTAGATCCAGCGCGACCTTGCAATGCCGAACCAGTCGCTCATCAGCTGCGTCACCATGCCGGTGCGGCCGAAGAGAATGATGATGGCCAGGCCGATGACGAAAGGCGGCGTGACCACCGGCAGGATGGACAGCACGCGCAGGCTGCCGCGAAAACGCTGACCGCCGCGCTCGGCCAGCAGGGCCAGCGCAAAACCGAAAAGCGTGCTTCCGATGCCTGCAAGGGTGGCCAGCACGATGGAGTTGATGGCCACGCCGCAACGGACGTTGCCGGCGATGCAACCCGCGCCCCAGATGTCCTCGCTGAAAAACCGGGCGGCGGCAGTCTGGATCAGCCAGTTCCCCCGCTCGTCCACAAAAGCCGCCAGCAGCATGCGCCCGATTGGGTAGATGACAAAAATGGCCAGCAGCAGGGACAGGATGCAGACAATGCCGGAAATGGCGGCATCACTCTTGAAAGCGCCGGCGCGTGTTGCCAGTAGGCTTGCGACGGCGGCCAGCACGCACCCGCCGGCAACATAAGCTGAGCTCTGGGTCCACGGCATCAGCAGCACGCCCGCTGCAATGCCCAGTGCTGCCAGCAGCCAGCTCAGCGGATCAGCCCGCACGCGTGGGGCGGCTGCCATCACTGCAATGGGTGTAGTCAAGGTGCGACGTGATTCATCAGTGAGCAATGGAATTGCGGGATGTGCTCAGCGCTCACTTGGGCAGTGCCCCGATGTCCTTGTCCCATTTGCCCAGCAGGCGCGAGCGTTCGGCCGAAGCGCCGTACTTGGCGAAGTTGTAGTCGATCAGTTTGACGTCGGCCAGCTTGGGCGCCTGCGGCGGCAAGGATGCTTTTTTATTGGAGGGGTTCTGGTACGAATGCGCGACCGTGGCAATGTCCTGCGCTTCAGGTGTCAGGGCCCAGTCGTACCATTTTTTGGCGTTGGCCAGATTTTTGGCACCCTTGATGATGCTCATGCTGCCGATCTCGTAGCCCGTACCCTCGCACGGTGCGACCACCTTCAGGGGCGCGCCTGTCACGGCGTGCGTGACGGCGTCGTGCAGGAAGGTGATGCCGATCATGCTTTCGCCGGTGGCTGCCGCACGGGCCGGCGCAGCGCCCGACTTGGTGTATTGGTTGATGTTGCGATGAAGGGCCTTCAGGTAGTCGAACGCCTTGTCTTCTCCCATGATCTGCACGAGTGTGGCGAGCAGCGTGTAGGAAGTGCCCGAGGAGTTGGGGTTGGCGACCTGGACTTCCCCCTTGAACTCCGGCTTGATGAGATCTGCCCAGCATTTGGGTTCGGGCAATTTGCGTTTGGCCAGCTCGACGGTATTGAAGCTGAACCCCAGGGCGCCGGCATAAACGCCGACCGTGCGGTACTTGGAGGCCTCGGCTTGCCGTACTGCCCAAGGGTGCAGGTCGGCCAGTTTGGGCGATTTGTAGGGCTCGGTCAGACCTTCTTCAGCGGCCTGAAGATGAGGGTCGCCCGTGCCACCCCACCACACGTCACCGCGCGGGTTGGCTGCCTCGGCCTTGATCTGGGCATAAGTTTCGCCCGAGCTCTTGCGTGTCATTGACACCTTGATGCCGGTGGCCTTTTCGAAGGCGGTCACCATGGGCCGGCACCATTCTTCCTGGACGTTGCAGTAAACCACCAGTTCTTCGGCTGCGCGGACCGAAGGCGATATCGCGCACGCCATGGCCGCCAGAAGCAATCCCGGAACGAGTGATTTGAATGTGAACTGTCTCATCTATGTCTCCTTCTTTATGTCGTCAATAGCGCCTGGGGGTGCGGCGTTGAGGCCACCTTAGCAGCCGTCAGCGCAGCGGTATACCCGTTAAAACGCTTAGTTCGGAGGCCAGCCTGGCGTTGGTGGCCAGCACCGCGCTACCTTGGGTCAGTCCGCCTTCGGCCCAGAAATCGTTAACGCGGCCGCCTGCCTCGCGCACCAGCAGCAGGCCAGCCGCGACGTCCCATGAATTGATATGCGCTTCGGCGTAGGCTTCGCAGCGCCCGGCGGCCACATAGGCCAGCCCCAGCGCGCCGGAACCCGCGCGGCGCACCGAACAGCCCGCATGCATGCACTGGCTGACCAGCGCGAGGTAGGGGTCTGGCGACAGGCGCGAAGACCAGCCAATTTCGACCGTGGAGGCGGCCAGCTCGGCCAGCTCGCTGACCTGGAGCCGAACGCCGTTGCACCATGCGCCATGGCCGTTTTGCGCGATGAAGAGCTCGTCGTGCATGGGCTCATAGATGGCGCCGGCTTCGAGCTCGCCGTTGACCATCAGGCCCAGGGAGATGCAGAAATGCGGGATGGCCCGGGCGAAATTCGCCGTTCCATCCACCGGGTCGACAATCCAGAGGCGAGCTGTGCCGCCGGTTTCTCCTCCTGCTTCCTCCCCCAGCACGGCGTCTCCCGGAAAGCGCCGTTCGATCTCCGCGCGCACATACTGTTCTACCGCACCGTCGGTGACGGTCAGGTAGTCCTGCCGGCCCTTGAGCGAGTAGGCGGGCTTGTCTGGCGCGTTGAAGGCGTCGCGCATCATGGTGCCGGCCGAACGGACAATTTCTTCAATGGCATCAGTGAGTGCGGTCATGGGAAGGGTGTAGGGGATATCCGATGGAGGTCGCCTTGTGTGCGAGCCGGGTCAGGCGTGGCACCTAAAGCGGGTAAAACGAAATGTTAGTGCCGGGGCGTATCCGGCTGTAGCGGGTTTGCGCTAAGACGCCGCGAAACCTGGCCCTGCGAGTCGCCCGGCCGCATCTGCCAAAATCGGGGCATGTCCGATATCCTGAACCAAATCATTGCCGTCAAGCGTCAAGAAATTGCCGATGCCATCCGCCGCAAACCGCTGGACGTGATGCGCGAAGATGCCGAATCGCGTGTCCTGACGCGTGACTTTGTGGGTGCGCTGCGCGCCAAGATCGCAGCGGGTCAGCCCGCGGTGATTGCCGAAATCAAGAAGGCCAGCCCGTCCAAAGGCGTGCTGCGCGCCGACTTCATTCCAGCCGACATCGCGCAAAGCTATGCCGAAGGTGACGGCGAGATCAGCGCCGCCTGCCTTTCGGTGCTGACCGACAAGCAGTTCTTCCAGGGCAGCATTGATTACCTGAAGCAGGCGCGGGCCTCCTGCAGTCTGCCGGTGCTGCGCAAGGACTTCATGGTGGACCCTTACCAGGTGTATGAAGCGCGCGTCATGGGCGCTGACTGCATTTTGCTGATTGCTGCCTGCCTGGACGACGCGCAGATGCAATCGCTTGAAGCGCTGGCCATGTCGCTGGACATGGCGGTGCTGGTCGAGGTACACGACGAAGCCGAACTGGAGCGTGCGCTCAAGCTCAAGACGCCGCTGATCGGCATCAACAACCGCAACCTCAAAACTTTCGAGGTCTCGCTGGACACCACGCTGGGCATGCTGGCCAGGGTGCCGGCGGACCGCCTGCTGATTACCGAGTCGGGCATTGCCACGCCGGCGGACGTGCAGCGCATGCGTCAGGCAGGTGTGAATGCATTCCTGGTCGGCGAGGCCTTCATGCGCGCGGAAGAACCCGGCCTTGCACTGGCTCAATTGTTCGGTAAAAGATAGGCTGTAAAGCCATGAACCAGCTGCTTGACGCCATGAAGGCGCCTTTGCCCAACCGGCTTACCACTGCTGACCCCGCCGCCTGGCCGGTAGCGCCCGGCTGGCGGCCGACCACCGATGCATTTTTTGGCAGTCCCACCGGCGAGAAGTTGCTGGGCTTTCTGCGAGGCCGCCTGGCGGAGGGTGTGACGATCTTTCCGCCGCAGCCGTTGCGCGCGCTGGAGCTTACGCCGCCCGAAGAAGTGCGTGTTGTCATCCTCGGTCAGGATCCGTACCATGGGTTGGGCCAGGCCGAGGGGCTGGCGTTTTCCGTCGCACCCGGTGTGGCCCTGCCGCCCTCGCTGCGCAACATCTTCAAGGAGTTGCAGCGCGACCTCGGGACGCCGCCGCCCCAGTTTCCGGTGCCCGGCGGCAGCCTGGTGAAGTGGGCGACACATGGGGTGCTGTTGCTCAACACCTGCCTGACGGTCGAGGAAGGGCTGCCGGCCAGCCACGCCGGCAAGGGCTGGGAGGTATTGACCGATACCCTGATCCGCCAGGTGGCGGAAGGCGACCACCCGGTGGTGTTCATGCTGTGGGGTGCACATGCCCAGAGCAAACGGTCGTTGATTGATGCGAAGCGTCACAAGGTGCTGGTGGCCAACCACCCGTCGCCGCTGTCGGCCATGCGGCCACCCTTGCCCTTTATTGGTTGCGGCCATTTCTCACAGGCGCGCGACTGGCGTGATGCACACCCAAAGGCCTGATTTGCTATTGTTTTAATAGCTGCTCGCGCTTGTCCTGTTTGGTTTGAAGGCCGAAAATCCATAAATTCTGAAGATGGGCTAAAACTCCGCCGGAAGGCTGCCCACGTAGTCGCGCCGGATATTGACCGTGCTTTGCAGGCCCAGCGCCTCGAAATGGCGGCGCAGCCAGCGTTTGGCCGCGCCCTGGCCCATCTCAAACAGTTTTTCGATCATGGCCGTATCGGCCGACATCTTGCTGGACGAGGGCAGGCTTTCCAGCGCCTCGCCGCCGTCGATGCGGTGCAGCAGCAGGCTCTTGTATTTCTCGCCCTCCTGCAAGCGGCCATCGGCCAGCAGGCGGTTGATGAAATCGATGGTCCGCATCTGGGACAGCAGGCTGGCGTTGAAGGTCAGCTCGTTCACCCGGTCTGCGATGTCGTGAGGCGTGTGGGGAATCTCGGGGCGCCGCAAGGGGTTGATCTGGACAACGATGATGTCGCGGCTGCTGCAATCACTGATGAGCGGCAGCAGCGAGGGATTGCTCGAAAACCCGCCATCCCAATAGTGCTGGTCGTCAATTTCAACCGCCTGAAACAGCGTGGGCAGGCAGGTGGACGCCATCACCGCCTGCAAAGTCAGGCGTTTGCCGGCAAAGATTTCTGCCCGGCCGGTGGTGACGTGGGTTGCCGATACGAAAGCCTTGGTTGTGTGCATGGCCGCAATGGCGTGAAAGTCGATTTCTGCCTCCAGCAGTTTGCGCAAAGGGTTGATGTCCAGCGGATTAGACTGGTAGGGTGACATCCACTGTGTCATTGCACTATTCATTAAGTTTGCACTCACTTTGTTAGCGGCCCAGCCCCCAATGAGCATCTTGCTGATGCTGTCAGCCATGGAGCCGAGGCTGCCCATGGCGGCAACGCCCTGCCAGACCCGGCTGAGCGACGCACGTGCCGCCTCCCGCGGGTTGGTTTTTTCGGGGGAATTGTCTTTTTGGGCGGTAGCGAATCCGTGTGCCAGCGCTACGGCGTTGACCGCCCCGGCGCTGGCACCGCTGATGCCGTCAAACTCGATGCGCTCGTCCGCCAGCAGGGCATCCAGCACGCCCCAGGTGAATGCACCGTGCGATCCGCCGCCTTGCAAAGCAAGATTGACCCGGCGCAGGGAAGACGGCTCAGCGGGGGAGGAAGGCAGTGCGGGTACGGTGACAGTGCTCATGCGTAGACGGTCTCACGTTATCCAGGTTGGCCGGTGGCGCGGGAGGGTGCCCGGGACGGCAATATCCATGCGACTCACTCTGGCATTGATGAAAGGCTGCCACATCATGCCCGAAGCCTGGCCGCAGCCGCCACGGGAGTGCGGCAGGGTCTGGGGATTAGGGCCGGACCGGGTTATGCCGCGTTTTCGGGGGCTTTCCGCGGTACCCACGGGCATCCCGGGGTGAAGGTTTGGTCGGGAGATGCGCTGGCGAGGCATGCGGCAGCTTTTTTTAATGCTTTTTGCCATGCCTTGGCATTTCGTCCGACATAAAACCGTGGCATAATCCGAGGTTCGCTTGAAGGATGGGTGCCCGAGTGGCTAAAGGGGGCAGACTGTAAATCTGTTGGCTAACGCCTACGCTGGTTCGAATCCAGCCTCATCCACCAGATTTTGTTTTGATTTTGGCAAGCGGGCGGCGCAAAGTAATCACGTAAAAGTGTGTCGCGTAAAGCGTGTTTTGGGTCGTAAGTGATTTTGGTGTGAGTTGAATTTGGCAGAGCTGCGCGGGAGTAGTTCAATGGTAGAACCCTAGCCTTCCAAGCTAATGACGCGGGTTCGATTCCCGTCTCCCGCTCCATAAAGCTGCTTTATGGTTCTGCTTTTGAATCTTGCGCCGGGTTGCAATTATGGTTTTGAGTTCAGCCCTTTTGGCTCAGTGGTAGAGCACTCCCTTGGTAAGGGAGAGGTCGCGGGTCCGATTCCCGCAAAGGGCACCAAATTTTGAGTCGGTGTGGCGTACGAGGCGCTGTTGCTGGCTGTAGTGGTAACTGGTTTTGTAACTCTTTATAAATTTCTGGAGTTGAAAAAATGGCAAAAGGTAAATTTGAGCGGACCAAGCCGCACGTCAACGTAGGCACGATTGGCCACGTGGACCATGGCAAGACGACGCTGACGGCGGCGATCACGACCGTTCTGGCATCCAAGTTCGGCGGCGAAGCCAAGGGCTACGACCAAATTGACGCGGCGCCCGAAGAAAAAGCGCGCGGCATCACGATCAACACCGCCCACGTCGAGTACGAAACGGCCAACCGCCACTACGCCCACGTCGACTGCCCAGGCCACGCCGACTATGTGAAGAACATGATCACCGGCGCCGCCCAGATGGACGGCGCTATTCTGGTTTGCTCCGCCGCTGACGGCCCCATGCCCCAGACCCGCGAGCACATCCTGCTGGCCCGCCAGGTGGGCGTGCCTTACATCATCGTGTTCCTGAACAAGTGCGACATGGTTGACGACGCCGAGCTGCTCGAACTCGTCGAAATGGAAGTGCGCGAGTTGCTCGACAAATACGATTTCCCCGGCGACAAGACCCCCATCATCCACGGCAGCGCCAAGCTCGCCATGGAAGGCGACAAGGGCCCCCTGGGCGAAGAAGCCATCATGAAGCTGAAGC
>NZ_JBFUMJ010000005.1:0-208354 GCF_054049435.1 Polaromonas sp. P5_D5 | reverse complement strand
GAGGGAAAGAGCCTGCGTTACAAATACCCGGATGCACCGGCTAACGCAATTGACGGAGTATCTTTTAAGTTAAAGCACGGTGAGTTGACGCTTATCCGAGGATTTCGGGGAAGTGGAAAAACCACTCTTTGTCGAATGTTGTTAGGTGTTTCCGTACCTACAGGCGATATCTATTTGGATGATGTATCCGCTAGGCAAATGGGTTGGCTGAGATTTCGCGAGCGAGTAGGTGGCGTTATTGATGGGGATCGAATTTTTGCTGGGACGATCGCTGAAAATATTGCGGGGCATCAGCGAAACTACGACATGAAGCGTGTTTGCGAATGCATTAACTTTGTCGATCTTGAGAAAGAATTACAAACCCTTCCACGTAGGCTTGAAACGCGACTTAAAACCGGCGGCCGGCCTCTAACCGGCGCTCAGATCCAGCTCTTGCAGCTCGCTAGGGTGCTATACAGGGGGCCAGAAGTGGTTGTTCTTGATGAGGCTTTTTCGCTCGTTGATGAGAAAACTGAAACGGTTATTTTGGAGCGATTCCGAAATGCTGGGATCACGGTCTTCTATTGCAGCGAGCGTACTCATTACAGTAAATTTGATAGGCGGTTTCAGTTAGTTAACGGTAAGTTGGAAAGCCATGTGGAACCGTCAAGGGTGGATATTCCGGATCTGATTCCTAGTGGCGTAGCCGACAAGGAAAAGAAACATTCACCGAATGGCGAATATTTATCTAGCTCCGTAAATGGGAATCGAAGCAAGTTTTCGCCCGAAAATTAACTGCGTACGCAGGAAAGGAACAAAAAATGTTTCTGGACGACAAAGAAAAACGAAAAGTGATAGCTTCATTGAGTCCCATGCAGCAACGCGCGCTTCTAGAAAAAGCGAGGCAGAAGTTTGGTCGTTCGGAGGATAAAACCCCCGTGCTCGATAATAGGGAAGTAAAGAGTACTCTCTCTTACGCGCAACGCGCTATCTGGTTATACGAGCAGCTAAATCCCGGTTCTTCAACCTATAACGTTTCCCTAGCGTATCAATTTTCTGGCATTCCAGATATCAAGGCCCTGCACTCTAGTATGGCAACAGTGGTTGCCAGGCACGCAGTTTTACGAAGCGCGTTCCCTAACGTCGACGGTAGACCTTATGTAAGGATAGCGGATGAGCTGATACCGGAATTACGCATCTTAGACCTTGGAGAGATTGCACTCGAAGGCGATAGATTTGAGGAGATGAGTCGGGCAATGAGGGAATTTCATGTTCGACCATTTTCCCTTGACGAAGCGCCACTCTTAAGGGGTTTGCTTATTCGTCTTGACGACGCCGAATCTATTTTGGCTTTTTCGCTGCATCATTCAGTATGCGACGGCGCCTCTCTTTCCCTGTTTCTTCAAGAGTTAGGAGAAGCGTATCACGCGATTGTAGAGAATAGGGCGCCAGCATTTCCCTCGATTCCAGCACAGTATGCGGATTTCGTGCAGTGGCAAAACGATTGGCTATCAACTGCAGATGCCCAACAGAAAATGGCCTATTGGAAAGCGCAGTTAAAGGATTTACCGGTGACGCAGATGCAGATGCAGCGCAACCCGCAGTCTGAGGAGGATCTCTCACTAGGTACCGGTGCAAGAACTAAAGCGGCTCTCAAGTTAAGCACGAGTGTCGGAATCGCCACCTTGGCTGCAAAGGAGGAGACAACTCAGTTCGCAATCTTATTGACCGCGTTAAATGTCCTAGTAGGGMGTTATTGCGGAGCAGATGACGTGGTGATTGGAGCGCCCTTCGAAGGGAGGACCCAGGCGAAATTTGAGAACCTTATTGGACTGTTTATAAACCCGCTACCTCTTCGGACCGACATTTCGGGTGAGCCGACGTTTAGAGAACTCATACGGCGCGTTAAGAAAATTGTGATAGATGCGCTCCAGAATCAAAGTGTGCCGCTCGATAAGATACTTGCGGAGGTGAGGCCCCCGAGCGGAGAGGCTCAAAGGCCGTTATTTCAAATATTTCTGAATAGATATCAACTTCCGGAATCGGTGAGGTCATTCCCTGAACTAAGCCCTGTAATTATTTCCAAAGAAAAGTTCACTCCGAAATTTGATTTAACGCTCTTTTTAGGATCGAATGCGGATTCGGCATCTATTACTGCGATCTATAACAGGCAAACGTTTAGTGAAAACTATATTCACCTCTTCTTGAAACGTTTGTTGAGTTTGCTAGATGAGGTAGTAGTCGATCCAGACTTGCCAATTTCCACTTATCTACCGGTAATAGCTGTGGATAAGCACAACGAGCTAAGTTTGGCCGGCGCGCCACCATCTGATTGCGACTCCATTAACGATGCGTTTGAGCGAGTGACCGACGCTGCTCCCAACGAACCGGCAATTATTGACGGCGCTTCGGTGACAACTTATGGTGAGCTTCGCGCTCGAAAAGAGGCGGTTCGAGAAAGTCTTACACGTGGCATCGGAAACGTGCCTCGCGCAATCGGTGTAATGAGTAACAGCGATGTATCTGCCATCAGTGGAATCTTGGGAGTGCTCGCGGCAGGTTGCTATTTTGTTCCTTTAGATCCTACGTATCCTGAAGAGAAGCTAATCGAAATAGTTAAGGCTTGTGAACTTGGTACTGTCTTAGCATCTGATGCTTTCGCATCTCAAGCTCAACATTCGTTTGGACCTGCGATCGAGGTCATCAATCTCGAGGGCCTTTTCTATGAATCCAATCCTACGATAGTTTCCGATGGTCATGTAACGAGCACCAATGCGAAAGCCTACATCCTATTTACTTCGGGGTCGACCGGGAGGCCAAAAGGAGTTGTACAGAGTGATGTAAATTTAATGCATCATGCGTTGACTTATGCCAAGTCTATTAGTCTCCAGAAGAAAGATCGGGTAAGCCTTTTAGCCTGGTTCGGCTTTGATGCCGGCATCATGGATATTTTTGGAGCATTGCTTACTGGCGCGGCAATAGTACCGCTGCGTCTCCGTGAGCTCAGTTTTGCAGCAGCAGCAAAAATTATTTCAGACCAGAAAGTGACGGTTCTTCACCCAACTCCCACTGTATTTCGCTATGTTGCTAAGGCGCTTGGGATGGACTTCAAATTTTTGAACGTTAGAGTTGTTGTTCTTGGAGGGGAAGAAGCTTTAGTTGGTGATTTTGAGTTGTTCAGGAGACATTTTGTCGATGAGGCATTGCTCATAAACGGCTTAGGACCATCTGAATCCACCTTGGCTCTTCAATATCGCATGGATAAAAACTATGTGCCGGAAAATGGAACTCTCCCCGCAGGGTTTCCAGTAGCGCAAACGGAAGTAGTTTTAATGAATCGCCACGGTCAAGAAGTCGGTTTATTGGCGCCCGGTGAGATTGTGATTAAGAGTAGGCATGTTGCACTTGGGTATCACGGCGATGTCGAACAAACGGAAAGAGTTTTTTCACGAGAGCCCACGCGTCCTGGAGTTTGGTCGTATCGGACTGGTGATTTTGGACGCCGCCTCGAAGATGGGGCTATAGAGTTCGTCGGCCGGGCCGATAGACAAGTAAAAATTCGTGGAATGAAGGTAGATATCTCTGAAATCCAGTCGAAGCTCGCTAGTCATTCAAATGTCTTTCAATGCGCCGTAATTCTTGAAGATGAAGACGATGGGTTAGGTAAAAAGCTGCTTGGTTATTGCGTAGCAACCGCCGACGTAAGCGCGATACAACTGAGAGCATTTCTACGCTCCAAACTACCGGAGCATATGGTTCCACGTGAAATTTTCTTCGTTGAAAGCCTTCCCCTGCTTCTAAACGGAAAGCTAAATCGCCGTGCATTAAAGACTCACCTGACGGTGGTGAAAAATCTTTCACAACCCCGAAAGTCCTATTCCAGCGGAACTGAAAAGGTGATTGCTGATGCGTGGGCTGCGGTTTTAGGTGGGCGCCTAGTGGACCATGATGATAATTTTTTTGATGTCGGTGGGCATTCTCTTCTATTCGCAGAATTGTTTTCGATACTAGATGGACGACTTCCCAAAGGATTTTCGTTAGTGGATCTACTGCGTTATCCAACCATTTCATCGTTTCATAATTTCATTGTGTCTTGATATCTTCAAATAATCCGCGTCATTCATAACAAAGGGGGCGGCAGTATGGAGTCAGAAGTTGATGATCAATCTGTAGCAATTATTGCCATGGTTGGCTCATTTCCTGGGGCATCGACAACCGATGAGTACTGGGAAAATTTGCTAGCTGGCAAAGAGACCATCCGGCAATTTACGCAAAGTGAATTACGTTTGGCGGGTGTCAGACCAAGCCGACTAGATAATCCTAATTACGTGCCGGCGCGTGGGACTCTGCAAAATATTTCAGGTTTTGATGCTGAGTTCTTTGGTTATTCGCCATCAGAAGCAGATGCGATGGATCCGCAGCACCGGATTTTCTTGGAGTACGCCTGGCTGGCATTGGAAGAGGCCGGGTATGCCAACTGGAAACAGGGCCGTATTGGTGTTTTTGGTGGGACAGGATACAACCAGTATTTTTCCAACAACATCGCGCCGTACGGGGAGAGCTTAGAAGGACAGGCAACTTTCGATTTGGCTCTCGCCAGTGATAAAGATCATTTGGCGACTCGCGTCGCCTATAAGCTAAATTTATCAGGCCCAGCAGTCACCGTACAAACCGCATGTTCAACGTCCCTAGTAGCCGTGCACATGGGAGTGCAAAGTTTGCATACTGGGGATTCAGACATCGTACTCGCTGGTGGAATATCTATTGCGGTGCCGGAAGTTCGGGGTTACCTATTTCAGCAGGGAGGAATACTCTCTCCCGACGGGAAGTGTCGACCTTTTGATAAAAATGCACAGGGCACAGTCTTCAGTAGCGGTGTAGGAATCGTAGTTCTAAAACGTCTAAAAGAAGCTGTACGGGATCGAGACTCAATTCATGCGGTTATTCGTGGCACGGCTATTAATAACGACGGCTCTCAAAAACCAGGGTACACAGCACCCAGTGTCAATGGGCAGCGTGAGGTTATTGCGGCGGCACAGGCGAGAGCTCGTGTTCTTCCGGGGGACATTGGGTTCATTGAAGCGCATGGCACCGCAACTCAACTGGGAGATCCAATTGAATTCATGGCTCTGTCCGAGGTGTTCGGCTCCACGGGTTCGCAGCGATGTGCACTCGGTGCGGTGAAAGCCAATATAGGGCATCTGGGGTGTGCTGCTGGTATTGCAGGGCTAATCAAAACTGCTTATGTTGTTAGCACAGGGAAAATTCCACCGCAACCCAACTTTCGATCTCCAAATCCACAAATTTCGTTGGAGAAAAGTTCCTTTTTTATAAATAGAGAACTGATGAATTGGCCGAATGGTGAAAGTATTCGATATGGGGGAGTTAGTTCATTCGGTATAGGTGGTACGAATGCACACGTGATTGTTTCTAGTCCGCCGAGACCTCTGGCGAGAGCCACTGCTCATCGTAAGTACGAGATATTGCCGATATCAGTCAGATCACCTGAACAAATAGATTATGCGAAAAGTCGTCTAATAAATCACCTAGATATCCACGCCCAAACACCGAGCGACGTGGCGCATACCCTGCAGGTGGGGCGAAAGCATTTTGCATATCGAAGCTTTGCGCTGCTCAAAGGCGGTGACGGGGGGCATCCGCCGGTATTTACGGCAGGATCTGAAGTGAATCGTGCAGCCACTATCGCCTTCATGTTTCCGGGTCAAGGTAGTTTGGCAATTGGTGCTGCTGGTTCGTTATATAGGTCGGAAAAAACGTTTCGAAAAACTTTCGATTATTGCGCTGACTTTTTTCAACAAGAACTGCAGGTTGACATACGAGAAGTTCTTTATGGGACAGGGAATATTCAACACCGTAACGAGCAACTCTCTCAAACCACGATTTCGCAGCCGGCCACCTTTTCTATGTGTATTGCTTTAGCAGAGCTTTGGCGGACTTGGGGCATAACCCCTTCGTATTTATTAGGGCATAGTCTCGGTGAATACACGGCAGCAACCTTGGCGGGAGTTTTTTCTCTCGAGGACGCTTTGCATATTATTTCTGCTCGCAGCAAGGTGATGCAGAAAATGCCATTCGGCTCTATGTTGTCTGTGATGCTTAGTCCTTGGAAATGCCAAGAATACTTCCTTGCCTGGGAATTAGATTTGGATATCGCGGCAATAAATGGACCAAGTCTATGCGTGGTTGCTGGTTCTGTGGATTTGATCGATGAATTTAAAAATAGGCTTACTAAGGCGAGAATTGGATTCGTCTCTCTTAATACCTCATACGCTTTCCACTCCCGGTTCATGACGGACGCTGCGGCGGAATTTTCAGAAATCATGTCCGGTTTTCAGCTTTCTCCACCCTTAGTACCAATACTTTCGACGGTATCGGGAACATGGATGACCGAAGCCCAAGCGACGAGTTTCGATTACTGGGCTGACCATATAAGGAAGCCCGTTAACTATGAGGATTGCTTACGAGAGCTCATGCGCTGTGCTCCGGCGGCTCTCTTAGACATCGGAACCAACGCGTCAATGCGGCTGGTTCAGCATAATCCAGCCGCTAGCAATGCAGTCATCATATCTTCGTTGTGTGGGGGGCGCGAGGCCGGCGACGAAGAAGAGAGCCTAGCACTGGCTATTGGGAAACTTTGGGAAATTGGTGCTAACTTCGACTGGCAGTGCTACCGCGCCGACGCACATGTTGGGCGCGTCAAACTACCAGGATATCCTTTCAAATATGAGCAACATTGGATTGAGCGCCCCACCGGACTGCTCGCTTCAGGTGGCATTGGAGTAAGGCAGAGCAATACCCCTTCATCTCAAGAAAAACCGAAGCTATATACCGTAGGTTATCGACGCCTGCAGACCGGGAAACCAAAAAGCGAGATTGCTCAGCCCTCAGGCACTTGGTTGATTTTCGAAGATCGCGTTGGTCTGGCTCAAATTCTAGAAGCCAATCTGTTGAGCGAGGGGAAAAACGTTTTCATCGTATCGAGAGGGGGGAAATTTGAAAGCATAGGCTGTAATCGGTATACGGTTAACCCTGAAAGAGAGTCTGATTACATTGAATTGATGTCTGCTGTCAATGCGGAAGACGGCTTAATTCTTAACGTTCTCTATCTCTGGCCGTTGAACCTTCCAATGTCCGAAGATCACACTCATGAGCTTTATCTTCAGATCAATTTTTATGCTTTGCTTTGGATAGCGAAGTCCATTGAGGCCACGAACCCGACTCTGCGCTCGCGCATTACTGTGGTCACTTCGGGGCTTCATCAAATTGATGAACGGGATTCAATCGTTCCAGAATCTGCCTATATTGTTGGGCCTAGAAACGTCATTCCTCAAGAATCAAGAATGACCGAAATAAGAAGCATAGATATTTCAAAAGCGGATGTACACACAAATGTTAGTGGCCTTTGTCGCCGAATAAGAAATGAAACTGACCTATGGCGCGATGTGAATGATATCGCGCTCCGGGGAGAACTCGCGTGGACTCCCGGCCTACAACCCCTTCCAGAACCCCTTCCAGCGTCAGCAGGCACAGATGCTACCCCCCTCGTTGGAAATGGCGTTTATGTCATTACGGGGGGGCTCGGCGGTATTGGGCGAACGATCGCTAAATTCTTATGTGAAACATATAAGGCTACCGTAATATTGCTAACGCGCCGAACAGTTCCCGTTCGGTCCTCTTGGGCGGAGGTTTCCAATTCTGACGAGAATTTTGAAAGCTCGACTTTCTTCTGTGAACTCGATAAGTATGCGGCACTTGGTGGCGTCATTGAAGCTCGTACAGTAGACATCACTGATCGCGATGCACTAGCCTCTGCGATCAGCGAAATTTTCGATACCTTTGGGGGAATCACCGCCTTAATCCATGCGGCTGGTGTTCTCGGCGGAGGTCTCTTTAGTTCTCGATCGGTAGAAGATGGACATGAAATATTTTCTTCCAAGGTGGATGGTGCCCGATCGATATTGAGTGCGTTGAAGGGGCGTGAGCCGTTTCTTACTATTCTCTTTTCTTCAAATTCCGCTATTCGCGGCGGCGCGGGCCAGATCGAATATGTGGCAGCGAATGCATATTTGGATGCGCTTTCTCTCTCGTTTAGTAGTGAATCCAGTTCTGTTATGTCAATTAACTGGTCAGCTTGGTCAGAAACAGGCATGGCCTTGGACTATGTCAACACTTACCCGACGACAAGTGRGGCTCGCCAGAAGCTACTAAATAGAGGGCTGTCTAGTCAGGAGGGGCTTGATGCATTCAGTCGTGCCTTGTCCTTCGGATTACCTCGGATATGCATTTCGAAATCTCCTATTCAGTTTCAATCTAGCAGACGTCCTTCTGGTTCCGCATCATCAAGCGCTATCGATTTATCAAAAAGAAATCCCATACGGAAATTACATCCTCGGCCGAGAATCGGTACCGAGTATGTCGCTCCAGAGGGGGAAACCGAACAAGGCATGGCAGTGCTTTGGGCACAAGCGTTGGGTCTAGTTGAGGTGGGCGCAAATGACAACTATTTCGCCCTCGGCGGTCATTCATTGATGGCTGTCCGCCTAACTTTTCGAGTGAGAGAGAAGTTTCATGTGGATTTTTCCTTGCAAGACTTGTTTTCGGGCCCTACGGTAAAAGAGAGTGCAGAGGTAGTGTTGCTGAAACAACTTGACGACTTGTCATCTGCAGATTTGGCCGAGATATTCGGAGGCTCTCTCACATCGGGTGCGGAATGAGCGTGGCTATACACACTGCTGTGGAAGATCCGGATGGGGTAGTTACGTTAGTCGCCTATTGTGGACATCGCTGTTCTACTCTCGAAGACTTGACTTGAATGCAACACGATTCCCTGGAACATCCTCTTACTGAGGTAGCGGTCGATTCAGACTCGAGGTTCCGAACTTCAGAAGTCTTATTAGCGCCGCCTATTTCGCTCAGATGGAGTGCCACGATTTCTGCCGTTTTACTCTTGGCTTTCGCTGTGCTTGTGACTACGTGCAGTTATACGCGACGAGAGAGTGTTAAAGGGCGTTTGCTATATCCAAGCGGATCAGCTAAGGTTTACACCCCGCAGGACGGAGTCGTCTCCAGAATTCTTGTGCGCGAGGGGGAAGTGATTCAAAAAGGACAGCAACTTGCTGCAATAACGGTAGATGTAAATACCCAAGCAAAAGGGGAAACCCGGTTGTCTATCGAACGTCAGCTGTCCTTGCGAAAGTTCAGCTTGGAGGCAGAGAGGCTTCGAACGATAGCCATGTTTGATCAAGAGCGAATGGCTTTTATCAGTCGGATCAGTGATTTAGAGCGTGCTCGCACAGAAATTCGTTTAGAGATTCAGTCATACATCACTCAAGTGGCGCTTAGCGAGTCAATCGCCAAACGCTATCAAGAGTTGACCGCTCAGGGATTCGCTCCGCCGCAGCAAACTGATGAAAAAGTCCAGGCGCATTTTCAGAAAATCTCTGAACTGCATAAACGGAAGCGCGATGCCGCTAATTTGGATAGAGATTATTCAGCGCTAGCGGTAGAGTTAAAAAATCTGCCGGAGAAAGCGAAGAACCAATTGGCTGGCATTGAGCGATCAATTGCGGAACTTGAGACCTTGTCGGTGGATAACGAATCAAAAAGGGAACTGGTTATTTTGGCGCCTCAGACCGGTCGTGTTACGGCGCTACTAGCGGTGGCAGGGCAGTTGTCCTCCAAAGACGCACCATTGCTGACGATACTGCCCTTGGACGCCAATCTTGAAGCTGAACTCCATGTTCCGAGCAAGAGTATTGGTTTTGTTAGTCCTGGCTTGCATGTTCTGCTCCGCTACGAGGCTTATCCATATCAAAAATTTGGCGAATACGGCGGAGTTGTTACCGAAGTGGCTTTGACTTCTCTAACCCCTGCTGAGCTCAGAATCTCGGCTGATCCGGCGACCTCATCATTTTATAAAGTACGGGTCAAACTAGACCATCAGACAGTGAATGCTTACGCCATGCCAGTGCCTTTGCATGATGGAATGGCCCTAGATGCAGACATTCTTTTGGACAGGAGGGTTCTATATGAATGGGTGTTGGAGCCAGTATTCGGCGTGCGCGGCTATCTTTAACCGAGCAGCACCATGCAAGACAAACTCCGAGATTTGATCGCAAGAATTAGAGCAGCGGGTCTGAGGCTAGCCCTCAATGGAGAAAAGCTGGTGGTATCCACCCCTTCTGGCTTTGTCGACGGTAGGCTATTGGATGAGGTTTCAAATAACGAAGGAATTATCCTTCGAATTTTCAAAAATCATCTTCCTGTTGATCCTCGTCCTATCGAAAGCACGCTGACGCCCCAGCCCCGTGCGATTTACCCGCTTTCGCATGCTCAGCTCAGATTCTGGTTTTTGGAGAAATTTAAACCGGGGAATGATCGGTACAAATTGATACTACTCCGTGATATCGCGGAAAAAGTCGATGTGGAAATTCTTGAGCGAGCGGCTTTCGAGGTTGTGATGCGACATCAATCTCTCCGCACAATCTTTGATGACAGTGCGGTGCCACCATTGCAGACAGTATTGGAGGTTAGTCCACTGAAATTGGAGAAGTCTGACCTGAGTGGTTTAGCGGATTCATATCATGATGCTGAACTGAATAAGATTGTTCAGACGGAGACAAAAAGAGACTTCGATTTTTCGCGGGAGCCACCATTTCGACTGCATTTAGTCAAACTTGGCGTCAATAGATTTACTCTGATTATTGCGACGCATCACCTTATTTCAGATGGCTGGTCAGTCAATATTTTTTTTAGAGAGCTAGTGATAATTTACGACGCCTTCAATCGAGGCCATGAGTCGCCTTTGAAATCTTTGAGTTTTCAGTATGGCGATTACGTCCGATGGCAGTATGAACGACTTAGTTCGGAGAATTACCATCGATTGCTCAGCTATTGGCGTGGCGTATTTCGCGACATACCAAGTCAAACCAACCTGCCAAGTGATGTCTCTTTTGATTCGACGAGAAGTCAAGGAGCGCAATATAGGTGGACGGTATCGCCCGAATTGGGACGCGAAATTTCGGAGTTAGCCCGAACTATGGAAAGTACTCCATATGTAGTTCTGTTGACCGTTTTTGCTGTAGTTGTTGCAAAATTTTCTGGAAAGGGGGACTTTTGCATCGGGACCCCTGTAGCGGGACGGAATGCTCCTGAATTTTTCCCATTAATCGGTTGTTTCGCCGATACCTTAGTGCTACGAATCACTCTCGACTTGTGTCAATCATTCCGAGAAAATTTGTTAGCGATGCACAAGATCGTTTTCGGTGCTCTAGCTCATCAAGAAATGCCCTTTGATTGCCTGGTCGAAGAGCTGAATCCACCGCGGGATGACGAGTCATCCCCGATATTTCAGATGTTATTCGCGCTCCATACGGAGAAACAACAATTTTCTGTTCCACGGTCTGGAATAGGACGATCTTTCAGAGTCAGACGGCGACATACCGTTGCGCCGCGATATGGACTTTCCGTTGATATGTATCCTACTGGAGGTGGAGGCTTTGAAACGGTCGTGGAATACGACGAGGGGCGAACCAGTAAAGCGACAATTGTTAATGTCCTAGGGTGCATGGAGCGCCTATTGGATAGTGCCAAAGCCTGCTTGGATCACCCGGTTGGGGAGATTGATATATTGAACGTCGAGGATCGGCTTGCGTTGCAACGGCAAAAGGCTGAAACGTTTGCTTCCTTGGATGGCCGACTAACGCTCTATAAGTTATTTCTTGCCCAAGCCGATAAGCATCCGGAATCAATTGCAATTGAGGACGGAGATCGAAAGATCACATATGGTGCACTGAAGGCCGACGTGCTGCTTATAGCAGAACGTATGCAGGTGTCTGGAGTTCGGACTGGGGATTTGATCGCCGTCATATTTGACCGCTCGATTGAGCTAGTCACTGCAATTCTCGCAGTGTGGGGGGCCGGGGCGGCGTACCTTCCGTTGGACCCCGTTCATCCCATCCATCGGCTCGCCGCGATGCTCTTGGACGCAAAACCACTTGCCATACTGTTGGACGATACGGTTTTGAAGTCGAGTTTACTTGGTGTCGGAGATGAGTGTGATGAGCTCGCAAGGAATATTCACCTTTGCCTCCAGCGTGATCACCAATCGACCGCATGCCAACTCGATCCTTCCGCTGCTTATGCGATATATACGTCCGGGTCAACGGGCATGCCGAAGGCGGCTGTGGTGATGCATCTGTCGTTGGTGAATTTAATCCTGCATATGAAGGAAGTACATTCGATCACCGAAGAAGACACAATACTTTCTGTGACCTCGCCATCGTTCGATCTTGGCGGTTCAGATATCTTTTTGGCTCTATGTTGCGGAGGTCGGCTTGTTTTGGCAAGCCGCTCACTTTCCTTAGATGCTCCACGTCTTCTCCATCTAATAAAGAAAGGTGGAGTCACAATACTGCAAGCAACCCCCGCTACATGGAGCATGTTGAATGCTGCTGATGATCGTGAGAGTCGGTCGAGTCAACACAGGGCACCAATGCTGCGTGTGGCTATCTGCGGTGGTGAGGCCCTCAGCAGAAAACTAGTTCCTTTTTTGTGCCGATTCTCTCGAAGCGCCTGGAACTACTACGGCCCCACCGAAACTACAGTTTGGTCTACATCGCAAAAAATCAGCGAAACCGATGTGATCTCCGTAGGTCGTCCAATAGCAAACACTCAAATATTGATAGTGGACTCCAGTGGAAGCCCTGCGCCATCTGGCGCTATTGGCGAACTTTGGATCGGTGGAGCTGGTGTTGCTCTGGGATATCTCAATCGCACCGAACTGACTAAAGAGAAGTTTTTGATCAGATCATTCTTTGGAGAGATGCAAAGATTCTATCGAACCGGCGATATCGGACGTTACCGAGCCGACGGCTCGCTACAACTTATTGGTCGAAACGACAGGCAAACGAAAATCAGAGGATTTAGAGTTGAGCTAGAGGAGATTGAGTCAGTCTTAACAACATTTGAAGATGTAGAAGGCGCTCACGTTAGGCAAGAGACTCTTGAGGATGGAACGAGCAGTTTAAGTGGATTTATTGTTCTACCAGAAGGAAGGGCAGATGCTCAGATTCTCCGCCGTAGATTGAGCGAGATATTGCCTCAGTATATGGTTCCAGATGTTATTTATCTAGTGTCAAAGACATGCCTTACGGCTAATCTCAAGGTTGATTGGGACCGCACGAGAGAAGGAGCTTTTTCCTCGTCTATTCGCAATGAATCTTTGTCGACCACTTCGTTGACGGGTACTGAGATTGCCTTAAAAACTATTTGGATGGAGCTATTAAAGGTAGAGTTGGTATTCTCAAATTCCGATTTCTTCTCCCTTGGGGGACACTCGTTACTTGTACTGGAGCTTTTAGATCGAATCGAGAAAAGGTTTGAGATTTGCTTGGATCTTTCTAACTTGTTTCGTCATAGCACGCTCAGTGGAATGGCCTCGCGCATTGATTCGCTTTTGAATTTGCCAAGAACCTTCGTAAATTCAAAATTTAATGAGCAAAAAAAAGAGATCGGCGCAATAAGAGTTGCGGAATATTTAAAACTTAGTCAGCGCAAAGTTTCGTCTGATCTTGTTTCTTTGCAGCAGCATATTTTCAATATACCTCTGGAATCGAGGCCGGCAGCAGAGTCTATCGTCGAAATTCTAGAAGAGCTTGAGTATCGACATCCCATCTTGGGCATGGTTTTGATATGGAACCACGGTGATGTTCTACTTTCCCCTAGTAGGGCTCCCGTAAACGTAAGGATCTCCTTCGGAGATCGCATTGAATCTGATCTAGTAGAAAAAACTCAGCTCAATTTAGGGGAGATAGGGTTGTACGACGTTGTGCACCTGCGGTCACCTAAAGGTTCAAAATTTGATGTACTTCAATTTAGACTGGACAGCTCTTTCTTTGATTACGAATGCTGCTCTATTCTCCGTAGATGTGTTAGTCGGATTATGAGCTCGAGAAATATGCAGAGTTCTTCAGAGGAAAGGGGAAGTCCGGAAAGCAATTTTCTGAGGCATTTAAAAGAAGAGCGCTATAAGGCGAGTGCTGACGCTGAAGATTACTGGAAAGAAATCGGGAAGAAGGTTTCTCCGATTCTGAATTTCGGAGAGGCTCGACCTGAATTATTTACGAAAAGAGCCAGCCGACTGTTTCGCATTTTGTTGGAAGCCGATGTCCGGCGCTTAAGGCAATTTTCCATCCGTCAAGAGTGTTCTGTTTCGCAAGTTGTGCTAGCGGCTTTCGGGCTAGCTTTGGGGCGGATAACCAATAGAGAAGACGTTGCAGTTGCGATGCAGTCTTCTCGGAGAACGGTGGGGCACTTAGCGGATGCTCTCGGCATATACCAGTCGCAGTTTTATGTGAATTTGAAGTTTGATCAAAACTCTTCTCTGAAGAGCGGCTTGACTATGGTGGTCGAAGAATTTCGTCGGGCGCTCTCTTTTTCCGCGGCCCCCTCCGCCACTGTTTGGGGTCCTGTTCCTGGAAGACCCTCGCGGTCTTACGGTTCCCCTATTAGCGCATTTTATTTGTACAACGAAATAAAAAATGGCTCTATTCGCTTTCCCGCTTCTACCGGATTGACGAGTGGGGATGTGACGCTCGTAACGTATGATGCGACCAATGCAGGCGAGATAGGGTTGTCTCTTAAATATTATGCGGATGGGATCTCGATCTCAACTGCAGAGAAACTTATTAGCGGAGTGGTCGAGATATTAACCACTAATTGTTGATTTCGCGGTGAGAATACATATGCAAAATCCTATTTCAATTGGCACGGAGTTTTGGGCTGTATCACCTGGCCTGACATCTCCGATTCCGGCCGATGGTTCGCTTGGCGGTACGGTTCCACTACGCGCATTTCGCTATTGCACTCCGTTGATTACCGCCTCGGCCCTCGGATGGCTACTCTTTCCACCTATGACACTTGCCCTCATTTGGGACGGCAAGCATGTACATGTCCGATTTCCTCCGGACGAGCGCTGGATGCCGCTGGGTGAAGTGAGATCTCCCGGGACTCTCGAGGCATATGAGAACTTTGCGCCTAATTATTGCCGGCATCTGCATCCGCCTTTGCTATCGTCCTTCCCAGAAAATGGGCATGTCCAGATTACTTGCGGCTATGCAATGAAGACTCCTCCCGGTGTAGTCTCGCTTGTCCGCGGGCCAATTAACGCTCCCTCTCTAGTGGGCGCTCAAATGCTCGAGGGGGTGATTGAGACAGACTGGTGGCATGGCCCAATTCTTGGTGTGTTGCGCTTCGTCGCTCCGAACGTAGAACTGTTGCTGCCGAGGAGCGAGCCGCTGTTTCAGGTTGTTCCGATCAGTCGTTCACACGCAATATCCGAAGAAAAAATGAGCGTAACGGTGGTTTCTGAAATGGCGGAAGTTTCGCCGCTCCAATGGGGTCAATACTATTCCGCCGTTAACTTGCCTGGTAGTGATAAAAAAGGCTCCTACGCGCGCTGCTCTAGAACTTACTCTCGTTGAGGAAATAGCAAAAAAAGGAATGAATTTATGACAATTTTCGTTTCTGAGCTTCTTAGTGCTGCTGCTCGTCATCGCTCTCTTTCCGAAAGAGAGCGTGAAGAGCTATGGGAGAAGGGAGCGCGGCACATTCGACATCTCGAGCGAAAGCGGTTGGATGGAATATTGTGCTGGATTACCGGTAAGAATACCGATCGTTTTTCTTTATATCAAAAAGTCCATGCAGCTCAAATGAGACATTTTTTGGAATTTTCTGCTGCAATTCGAAATTTAAACGGAAATGTAATTATTCACAAAGGTCTGGAATTTACCGAAAGTCTATTTAATGGTGAATCGATTTGCTTACATGGTGATATTGACGCATTGTGCGACGCGTCTATAAGTAATTCGGTTGTTCGTGAATTGGGGATTAGTAGTTTCAAGCCAGCATCATGCGACGTAAAAAATGGATGTTTAGCTAACCCATTAGATGGTGATGCTCCATTGGAGAACAATTTTAATATCGGTTCATTTTCAAAAATGGTAGATATTGAATTAACGCCGGAAGAAATGGCGTCAATTGGTAGATGGGTACGACCAGTTTGGACCGACTTACGTGTTGCGAAGGTCGTAATTACTTTCGATATTGCGACCGGATTGGATGCCAATATTAATGCGAAAGAAGTATTGGAAAATTCCGTCTCAAGTGTGGGTTTGCTCCGGGATGAAAAGACAATGGCACTTGTTGACAGAATCTGGTATACCTTATCTCTTATCGGACATTCTCTGATTTCGACAGGTGAATTAGGTCGTGGGTCCAAGCTAGCAGAGGCGGTCCTCTTGATACAAAATAACTATGATCTATTAGATTGGGAGGCCATAGGGGACCGAGTAGAAAAACACCAAGTTGCTCCGGTATTTATACCCATGCTTGAGCTCATATGCGAGGTGTGCGATTTAGGGTATCCGGGGTCGCTCATGCGGAGGCGCTCACTTCCGGGCGTTTCAGCTGAGACGACCAAGAAGTTATTTACTGCAATTTCACATTAGGAGTAACTATGATTTCATCAGCACGACATTACGTTTCAACAAAGTCAGCTAATTTCAGTCTCTCGCGTATTCCGGTTGCTTACACGCCCATGGTTAGCGACGCCTCACTAGTAGTTCCGCCACCGCAGGGACGGGGATACATGCGGCTTGCAGGCACCTCCGGGCAAGGCCATTGCATTGAAGCTGTCAACGCTGGCGATTCTGTGGTCTATGGCGGCGGATTTATGCGGCTTGCAGGCACCTCCGGGCAAGGCCATTGCATTGAAGCTGTCAACGCCGGCGATTCTGTGGTCTATGGCGGCGGATTTATGCGGCTTGCAGGCACCTCCGGGCAAGGCCATTGCATTGAAGCTGTCAACGCCGGCGATTCTATGATCTATGGCGGCGGATTTATGCGACTTGCGGGCTCCGGACAAGGCCATTGCATTGAAGCTGCTAAGACCTCAGACCGTTGATTCGATGCCCCACCGCGCTACATATTTGCGTATGCAACCCGGCGAATCCGAAGCGGAGCATTGCAGACCGCGGTGGTGAGCATTATGGCTAGGCTGTTGAATTCCGTCCAAATCTGACCCACTTAGTGCAGTATGGGGGCGGATTAATACCTGGCCTGGTTTATGCCGTAAGTCCAAGACTCTCTCGGTATTCGATGGGGCTGAGAGAGTCAAGAGATATCTTGATCCGCCTCTCGCTGTACCAGCGGATGTAGGAGTCGACGACCTCAATGAACTGCTCAATGGTTGTGCTCTTCAGTCCCTAGGATAAAACAACTCTGTGTTCAACCGTCCGAAGACGTCTTCGCATGCAGCATTATCAGGCGAACACCCCCTTGCACGACATCGAGCGAATCAACTGCGCGTCACCGATCCTCGATAGCCAACCAGGCCAGCGATAGTGTGCTCCACGATCAGAGTGGACGACGGGCCGGTCATTGCCGTCGGCCACCGTCTCGATGGCAGCATCCAGCATCGCGTTGACGATGCTCAGCGTCGGGATGCGTCCCAATGGTCCAGCTGATGACCAGCCCATCGAAGCGGTCGATGATGGGCGACAAATACACCTTGCCGGCCGGGATCTGAAACTCTGTGATGTCGGTGAGCCACTCCTCGTTCGGGGCGGCTGCGAGGAGGTCGCGATTGATGAGGTTCTCGAACGCTGGGCTGATTTCGCCCAGGTAGCAGCCGTACCGACGCCGCTTGGGCCTGGCAACGACCAAACGCTCTTGTTTCATCAACCGCTGCACGACCTTCTAGGAGATTGTGACACGCTGCCTGGTCAACGAAGCCAGTAACCTGTGATAGGCGTAACAGCGGTGGTTCAGTTCGCAGATGACGGTGAGGGTTTGCGGCACCGCAAGGTACGTGTCCGCCGCCTTTACACACGCCCGATGGTAGAAGTACGAGCTGCGCGCCAGATCCGACTGCGCAAGGAGCTCTGGCAGGGCATAGCCTAGAGCCGACGTACTGATCAAACGGTCTACCGCTGAGGCAGCCTGCTGCAAGATGACCAAGACCCAAGACCATTGAGCAGCAAGACCTTCACAGTGGGCTATCCTGGCGACAGCGGAGGCGTATTGGACAAGCTGACCGTCACCACGTACCCCGATGGAACTCGTGTCAACTATAGCTACGACTTACAGGGCCTGGTCAATGCTGACCGCGATCAACACGCGGGTCGTCGACGAAATATACATCGTCGAATATTTTAGTAATCTAGTTGGGCCATCGAGTGGTTTTCAGCTCCCTCTGGTCATTGATTGTCCGATCAATGGCGGACCACTGTTGAAGCACTGAAGCCTAATCCAAGTTTTCTAATTGGAGAAAACTTTCGACAGAGTTCACCAAGCGATGATCCGGCGCCCACTCAGTTTTGGGAACTTGTCTATCTGAGAACGTCACAGCTCTGAGCAACTTGCAGCAAATTGCATGTTTTCAAGTTTATAGAATGAAATTCAGCCGACGAGCAGGCTTCTTTGTCCCCGCGCGTGAAAACTAAGTCGCCAGGGACCCCCGCTATCAGCGGGCGTTAGACGCTCTGCTCGCGTTTGGAGTTGCGAAGTTCCTTCCGGTAGCGCACAAGAGTAGCTTCCAGCAGTTCAGGAAGGGTCACGCCTAGACCTTCAGAGAGCTTTTGCAAGACGCTGAGTGTGGGTTGGTTTTGGGCTAGTTCAAGCTTGGCCACAAAGGTTCTATTAACACCGCAACTCAGCGCCAACGATTCTTGCGAAAGTGTCAACGCCACCCGTTGGCTTCTGAGCTCAGCAGCAAACGCTTTGATTAAGGGTGGATTATTGCTCGCACGCATAACGCCACTGTTGGCGTTTTCGCTCGTTTATGCACCCGCATATATGGTACATTTATTTTCTTCTCTGAATGGAGGTGAAAATGAAACGGAACCCGGCAGCATCAATAGTCGCTATGTTGATTGTGGTTTGGACAATGGATTGCAGCGCGCAGTCTATGTACAAATGCGGTAATTCCTATTCCCAGCAACCGTGCAGTGCCGATGCCAAGCCTGTGCAGATCCAAGGCGTTGTCCCGCCCAAGACGATTGCTAAGGCGCCTTTGGATGAACCTGTTTCACCGCAAACCCTAGCGTTAGCGCAGAAGGCGTGCGGCGCGCGAATACTTTCACAGCTTAAAGATCCAGATAGTGCGAAGTTTGACCCACCTCTACGCGGAGCATTGCGCTTTACAGCTGGAGGCGCTTGGGTGAGGGACTATGACGTCCTTGTTAATGCAAAGAACAGCTATGGGGGATATACGGGGTCTAAGCGTTGGGCTTGCTCGTTTGAGCTGACTGAGCAGAAAGTGATCTGGGCGGGGCCGGCAGAATGAGCAAGGATCTCTCACGGTCTCCCGATCAGGGTGGCTGTGATTTTTCCAGGCCTCGACCTTCTAGACGCGTCGCCAAACCACGCAGCCAGGCGGAAGGTAGCTATGAGTCGATCACGGCTGAAACGTCTTCCAGGATCGTTTTAGTCATCTTCATGTTCGACCTCACTTTCTACTATCTGCAATTTTTTGCAAGTTCTCGGGTGGTGCCTGCGCAGGTTCCAGGTTCCGTAAGGTTCCGGCCTTTCCCACTCCGTCTGGCTGATTTATAGGTATATGTTTTTCCTCTCAAAACATACCCTTGTCTCATACACATTAGTCTCTACACTTGGAACTTAGAACTTATTCCGGATATATCCAATTAAATCAACAACTTAAGTAGGTTCCAAGACAGGTTCCAAGATGCCAAAATCCGGAACCTTTTCGGTCCTAAACAAGTCCGCACAGTCTTCAGGCGGGTTCCGAGCGTTTTCGGCCAAGGTTCCATCTAGTACGACCCGGATCGCATTTGTCGTCAGCCCGCATGTCTGTTTGCTCCAAATCACATGCGATTCACCCTTCCACTTGACCTTGTAGGCGAACCGCACGAAGCCCAATTTCGTGTAGATTTTCGGGCCGGCAGAGGTGTTGATGGACCACTCGGTGTCTATGCCCTGAATGCTCGTTGTGAGCTTCCTAGACGAGAACAGATCAGCCGTGATGCCTTCCCCGCCAGCGTCTATTGCTTCTTTGACTGCACGTTCGTCCTCGCTCACATTGAGGCCGATCATCGCCAGCTTTTCATCCGTCATCGGAGCGCGGCCATTCGGTCGGAATGAAGCGGAGAGCTTGTGATCCAGCAGCCACCTGCGCAGCTCGCCACTATGCGCCTCGACAGCATCGTGCAGCTCATCGAAATAAGCCTGCAGTACATCATCAGCGCCCCCTGAAAATCCAGTAGCCTTCTTGATACCAGCGACCAGGTCGGCGACGGAGAGGAACGGGGAAAAGACCACCATGTACCTGCGGTCCGTGTCATCGAGCGGGAGCGCGTCAACGAAGTTCGTGAAGCAGATGTAGTTCGTGACGTTCATCGCCCCGCCATCCGCGTCCTGCCCCTTCTTGTGTACTTCGATCTTGCTGTTTGCGATCATCGGCTTGATCGCGTTGAGGATGTCGTATCGGTTATGCCCGGTCAGCTTCACCTCTTCGAGCACTACGATGCACGAGCCCGTCGCCCATGACGTGAAGTCTGTGCCGAGCACTTTCGACGAAACGTTCTTCACGTTCGACTCGCCCATCACTGATTCGAGGAGCGAGCCGAGTAGCGTTTTGCCGTCACCCTGTATGCCCTTGATGAGCGGAGCCCACCTGATCTTGATGCCCGGGTTCTGAACGTTGTGCGCCATCCAGTCGACAAGCAGTGCGATGACTTCTTCACGTCCGCTGCACATCATCGTGAGATGTCGGCGTATCACCTCGACGGCCTTACGGCCTGAGTCTGTTTGATGCTTGACGGCATCCGGCACGCTGCTGGGCCGGTAGGTGTTGACCGCTGAGACTCCGTTGATGTCGAAAACCCTGCCCGCCCATGGCACGTACTCAGCCTTGGTGACAGTCTCGATGTCGAAGTCCTCACGTGATGCAATAGCGGCTTCCTTGATAGGATCGTTCTTGTCGTCCTTGGGCATGTAGCGGGTGAACTTGGTGTTGAAACCCTGGATGCTGAGCCACTCTCCGCTGTCGTAGCGGTAGAACTTATCGCGGTCGGTGCAGTACAGCCAGTCTTCTAACCAGTGAGGGGACGAGGAGTTGTTGAACTGGGTGACGATGCGTGCCGGCTTGAGCATCCTGCGCACGTCGGCGATGAGGTACTTCTTGCCGAGAGCTTTGAACTGGGTGACGATGGTCTGTGCGATCTGGCCGCGTGCCGCGTCGTCTAAGCGCTGGTCTTTGGCGATGTCGGTGCAGACTTTCTCACGCAACTGGAAGATGTCGGTGGTCGCGTTGACGACCGTGATGTGTTCTTCTTCGGCGGTGTACTTCTGGCGCTTGAGCTGCTCGTTGCGCCAGAACATGAGCCAGTTGCCGGTGATGGGCTCACGGTCCGACTGCTTGAAGGAATACCACCGGCCCTCCACGTCCTTGCGGCCCGCATAGCTCGCTGCCGTTGCGCTCCATTCGTCAGCCAGGTCGAGGCCGTCTTCACCGCCATCAAACTCGTGATGCAAGGCCATGAGGACCTTGAGCCATGTCTCACGGTTGCAGTCGGCGTCGCAGTCATTGAGATATTCGCGAGCCTGCTCTATCGTCCAGCCTTGCCGGGGCATGACCCCCACCAGGTCATGCGCAGTGCCTGTCGTTGTGAGCGCCATGCCCGCACCGCTGAAGCGCTCTTTGTAGAGGGTCAAGGCGGCGTCGGTCAGAGGGACCACGTCGTGTCCGAACAGTGCGCTGTCGGCTGTCTCATTGCCGGTGAACGTCAAGAAGCCGTTCGTGCCGAAGAACTCCACGTCGAACTTCTTGTCGAGACGCGGCGAGGGAGCGGGGAGACCGCCTACCCGGTCATTTTTACCAGCGTTATCCTTGCGACTTTTCAGGGAGCCTAGGAAGTAGGCGTGGATGCCGGTGCCACTGGGGCTGTGATCGCTGAACGTGCCTTCGATCACGGCTTGCACGCGTGCGTCGATAGAGCCATCAGAGCCTACGCAATGATCGAAGTCGAGGCCGACTATGCCGCAGTCGGGGATGAAGGCCAGGCCCAAGCCGGTGAATCCGTGGACGAGTTGTGCAGCAGCTGCGTCATCGTAGGTACACAGTCGTGATCTGTCTTCGGGGGAGCCTTGGACGCCCACGCGTTTGCCGCCATCAATGTAGTAGGGGACTTTAAGAGGTTTATCGGGCTTCTCGGGGTTTGGCTCAAGTTTCCAGACTAGCCATGTTTTGAGAGCGCGGAGAACTTGAGGGGTCACAGGTCTTCATCCGGTTAAAAAATTCGGTGCCGAGTCGATGAAGCACACAACGGTGCTCTGCTCGGACAGTGCATTTAGAGCTGCTTCGATATCCCACTCTGCGATGGCTAGCGCATGCGTGGATCGATCGAACTCTTGAGTATTTGATAGCGATGCATCGTCTGACGCAGTCCCCAATCGCAAGGTCTGGGAGATGGCAGGTTTGATGCCATCTCGAGGCTCTGGACGATGGATCGGCTGAGCGGCTTCGCGGGTGGCTTTGCTAGGGCACCCTTAAAGGTTGCTTGGGTTGGAAACTCCAACTGCCGCTAGCCTTTTAGTTTTCAGGCACTGAACTAGCAAGCGAACTTCCGCGTCGTTTTTCCCGGCAATACGCGCGGCGTTAAGCGCTTCTACCTCGGCTTGAGGCCACCCGACTGCTCGGCGCCCAATTGCGACGGGTGGTGTGAAGAGTCCTTGCGCGATTTGTGCGTAGTGTGAACTTCGGCACACGCCTCGCGCTTGTAGGACAGCGCGCAGTCTCAGAATGGTGTGAACCATATTGGATCTCTTTGGTGAATTGAGGAGTTGGCAGTTTCGACCTCTCATCCCATGTGAACAACCACCAAAGTGTTCTACTTTTGAGGTGGATTTTTTGTAGAAGCCCTTTTTACTCGAGCTTGCTGTTCTCTCTTCTTGCCCCTGGAAATCCGCTGTGCAGCAGTCTTTTCATCCATATCATCAGGAACGCCTCCCGTTTGTATTGCGTACTGAAGTTTTTCGTGCAAAGTCAGCTCTTCCTTGGTTCCATTCGGCGACATGAAGAGAAAGCCCTCAAGGATACGCAGGGCATCTTCCGCGTCGCGGCTATCACGTGTGATTCGCCCTACGAGACCAGTAGCGCGCAAAATGTATTGCGCCCTGTTCGTGCGCTTGCTTTGCTTAAGCGCTCCCAGAAGAGACTTAGCAAGACACATCGCGAAGACTTGGTCTTGGGCGCTGCTGTGACCGGCGGCAAGAGCAGCTAGGGCATCCATAACCGCTTCAATATTTTCATCTGGCTCAGGATTTATTTCTGGATGCCAAAGCGCCAATATTGCCTCGTGAGTTTCCAAATCGACTTGGTGGGACACGGCTGGTGACATGATCAAAAAAGCTCCATTCGAAGCACAGACATTGAGGCAACACTTTATCCTGCAAGGGTATTTGAAAAAATGCCCCCAAAATGAAACTTCATATCCCCATAAGTGCCCCCAGGCTACACCGGACTAAGGTAAACTTTGGTGGATTAAGATGGACGTCGTTTCTTGCGTGTACGAGTGGTGCTGGCCAAAAATCAGAAGTCTTTGGACGATCTTGAATGATCATTTGGTACCACCAACAGGAATCGAACCTGTATCTAGCGCTTAGGAGGCACTCGTTCTATCCATTGAACTATGGCGGCACTTCTCTTGGAGAAGCTGCAATTGTATTCGGTGGCGAACGCCGGCCTCGCCCTCAGGAATCACCTCAGTCGTAAGGCATGGTGAAGATCAGGTCCACCGCGCTTTGCTGGCCGGCCTGGGCGCGCACGGTGAAGCGTTGCGAGAGGTCGTAGAACACGTAGAGCGTGCCCAGTGCGCCGGTCACGGTGCGCTCATAGGCGGCGTAGAAATTGCGCGAAAAGCGCTTGCCCAAGGTGACGGCGCCTTCTGTCGTGGTGCCGTCCGTGTTGTTGGAGGCGCCGCGGTAGGACAGCTCGTCCAGTCCCAGCGAGGCCGCCAGGCCGCCTGACATGCCGCCGCCCTTGCTGCCCAGCAGGGCCAGGGCGGCCTGCTGCAGCAGTGCGGCTTCGGCGCCGCCCGAAGCCGACGAGCGGCCCACCACCAGCCACGAGAGCTTTTCGGCGTCGGGCAGCTCGGGTTGCGCGTACAGGCGCACGCGCGGCAGCAGGGCGGTGCCGGTAATTTGCACGCCGACGCGCTGCGTGAGGTTAGGGCGAATCGCCAGGATGTCGAGCGAAGGGTTGTCGATGGCGCCGGTAAAGCGCAGCATGCCTTGCTCCACATCCAGACGCTGGCCGTAGGCGCGGTACTGGCCGCCTGCCGTGTTGATGGTGCCGTTGAGCCGGGGCTCGCGCAGCGTTTCACCGCTCAGGGCCAGCGTGCCGCGCACACGCGTGTCTATGCCCTTGCCCTGGATGCGGAAGTCGCGGCCCAGGTCGAGCTCCACCGCCAGTTTGACGGGGCGCGCGTCGCGGTCGGCGATTTCGTCGCTGGTCTGCGCGGGCGCCTTTTGGCCCGCCGCCGCGCCGCGGGAGGTGCGCACCACCACGTCGTCGCCAAGTTGCGGCGTACCTTCGTCGGGCAGGATGATGCGGGCCTGGTCGATCACCAGCTTGCCGGTGAGTTCAGTCTGTTGTCCCTTGAGGCCGGCCTGCACCTCGCCCGATACCGTCAATTGCCGGTCGGTACGGATGCTGGCCCGCAAGCGTTCGAGCCTGGCCGTGAGCTGCACCTGCGGCTTGCCCTCTACCCAGCCGGCTTCGCCCTGGGCCGTGAGAACGCCGCCCGTGCCTTTGTCGCCTGCGCCCTGCAGCGTGAACTCGTTGATGCGCATGCGCGTGCCGTCGAGTTTGGCGCGCAGGCGGCCGTTGCCGAATTCGATGCCGTCTACCACCGAACGCAGCGCCAGGTCGTCGGCCTGCAGGTCGCCGGCCAGTTGCGGCGCGGCGCGGGTGCCGCTGATGGCGACGTCAGCACCCAGCGAGCCGCGCAGCCGCCAGCCCGGCGGCGCCAGCACTGACCACACGCCGATGCGCGGCAGCTGGGCGCGCAGCTGGCCGGCCAGCGGTGCATCGGCCGGCCAGAGCCAGCCACCGCCGGCGGTGGCTGGCGCGCGGGCCAAACGGGTCCTGAGCTGGCCGTCGGCCGTGCCCGCGCGTTCGCTGTCCCAGCGCAGCGCCAGCGTGACGGCCTCGCCTTCGCTTTGCAGCGAGAGGCGAGCTTCCTTCACGCCGGCCGCCACGCGCGCCGCCATGCCTTGCACGGTTTCGGCTTGCACGGTGATGTCGCCGCTGCTGCGTGCGAGGCCGACTTTCAGGCGCAGCGTGTCACCCAGCGTGGCGTCCCAGTCGCCATCCAGCAGCAGGGTGCCGCCCAGGCCTGCGCCGGCCATCTGCGGGCCGGCCAGCAGTTCTATCCAGGCCAGCGGCAGGCCACTGAGCTTGCCTGCGGTGATGAGCTCACGGCCTGGCCGCCAGCGAACCGGTTGCCAGGCCAGCGTGGCCTGCGAAGGTGCACTGGTGGATGCGCCCGAAGGCGGCGCGACCAGAAGGGCTTCTCCCGCGCCGCTTTCAAACAGGTCGCCATTGCGCGCGGGCGTCCACTTGAGCGGCACGGTGCTGCGGGTCTTGAGCTGCCAGGTCCCCTTGCCCAGCGTGGGGTCTTCCACACTCACACTGAGCTGCTTGACCAGGCCTTGCCACGCGGATTCAGCGAGCGGGGCGTTGCGCGCGGCGCCGTTGTTGAGTCGCCCGCCTTCTGCCGCCAGCTGCAGGGTGTAGCGGCGCTGGCCTGCTTCCATGCGGCCTTGCGTGGCCAGCTGTGCCTGGCTCAGGCGGCCGGAAAGCGTGGCCTGGAAGGCGCGGATTTTCAGGGCCTCTGCGGTAGCGACTGGTGCTGTTCCTGCTGTGCTGGAAGTCGTCGCAGCGGCAGGCGCAGGCGTCCCCATACGCCAGTCAAGCGACGGCAGGTCCAGCCGTGCCTGCAAGGCCGGGTCTTGCCAGCCACCTTGCCAGCTGGCTAGCAGCTCAGCGTTGCCGCTCGCCGATGCGCTCTTCAATGATGTGGGCAGTCCCGGGAGTCTTTGCAGCCAGCGCAGGGCTTGCGCCATGTCGCGGCCGCGCAGGCTCACGTCGCCTTTGCCGCTGGTTTGCCGCAGTTCCCCTTGCAGTTGAGCGTCCAGTCCGGGGGCTGTCAGTGTGAGTTTTCCCTTGCCGCCTTTTGCACTGGGTTGGGCCTCAAGCTGACCTGCCAGCTCGGCGTCGTCGGTGCGTACGCGTAGAGCCGACAGCACCAGCGTGCCGCCGGCCTGTTCGGCATTCCAGCTGCCGGTGGCACTGGCATCGCGCAGGCGCAGCTGGCCCAGCGGATTGTTCCTGGCGCTGGCGTCATTGCGTGCTGCCTGCACGTTTGCGTCAAAGCTTATGGCCGGGCCCTGGCTGCGGATGTCGGCTTTGCCGTCCAGCGGCAGGGGCGCCAGTTGGCTGTGCAAGAGGGCCGGGTTGACGTGTTGGAGCGTCGCCTGCAGCTTCCACGCGGGTGCTGCAAGGGATGTGGCGGGCGCATCAGCCCACTCGCCGCTGGCCAGCAGCTCGCCGCCGCCCAACTGAGCCATGAGCGTGCGCACCATGGCTATGCCGCTACGCCACTCGCCTTGGATTTCCAGCCGATCCAGGGGCAGCTTCTGCTGGTCCCAGGGGCCAGGCAGGGAATTGGCCAGTTGCAGTTGCAACTGCCAGGCGGATGTCGATGAAGCGCTTGCCGGTGAACTTGCAGAGGGTGCAGGCCGTACGTTGGCGCTGCCCGTCAGCAAGGTTTGTGGTCCTTCGGGCCAGAAGGCCGCTACATCCAGGTCACGAAAATCCGCATCAGCTTGCGGCAGGGGTTGTGGGGCCCAGGGCATCACGCGTGCTGTTGCAATTGCCTGTGCTTGCCGCTGGTTTTTGCGGGGTGATGTGGCGGAAGGCTGAGCGCTCATTTGCAGCTCGGCCTTCACCAGCAGTTCGGTGAGGGGGCCGTGGGCCGTGGCTTTGAAAGCCAGCGGCAAGGGCGCTTTTGTGCCGGGAATCTGCGTATCCAGTGCACCTGCCAGGCTGGCATCAAGCTTCAGGGGGCTGTGTGACGATAAGGTCGCGCGCCCGTTGTAGCGGCCGTGCGCTACCTGCGCGCTGAGCAATTCCAGCTGGTGGTCTATGCCCTTGAACGAATAATTGCCCGTGATGGCGGAGGCAAAAAATGCCGCGCCGCCCGTCCATTGAAACTGCCCGATTGAAAACCCGTCAAGCACCACCGGCAGCGGCAAGCCCAGCGCTGAGGGCGGCACTGACGGTGTTGTTGAAGGCGCGCGTTGGTCGGTGACCTGCACGCTGGCCGCGGCCAGCCGGTTGACCTCCAGCGTGCCGTGCAGCAGCGACCACGGTTGCCAGGCGAGGGTGACATCCCTCACATCCACACGCAGGCCATCTTGCTGCCACACCAGTTGGTCAACATGCCCGCCCGCGCGTAACGAACCTGTCACGCGTTCGGCGCTCAGCGGCTGGGTTCGGGCGATCCAGTTCAACGCGGTGGCCAGTGAACCGTCGGTGCCGGCCCACCACCAGGCGCCTGTCGTGGCGGCTACGGCCAGCACCACCATGCTGCCGGCGGCCCATGCAATGGCGCGCAGCCAACGGCGTGGCGGGCGCGCCGGTTTGGGCACGACAACAGGCGTGACGGGGGTATCAGGCGTGTCCATCAGAAAACAAATCCCACGCTGACGTGCAGGCGCAGCTGTTTGACTTTCTCGCCATAGGCCAGGTCAATCTGCAGTGGCCCGATGGGGCTTCTCCAGCGCACGCCGGTGCCGATGCCGACGGAAGGTTTCATGTCTTTGGGATTGTCTGCCACGGCGCCTGCATCGATGAAGAAAGTGTTCTCCCATTCGCTGGGCCGGCCGTCGCGCAGCATCGGGCGCTGATATTCCACGCTGCCCACCGCCATGTAGCGGCCCGGCCCAGTCACGCCGTTGTCCAGTTTGATGCCGATGTCGCGATAGCCGTAGCCGCGTACGGTGGTGTCGCCACCGGTGCGGAACAGCAGGGTGCCGGGAATGCGCGCCGAGTCTTTGGCCAGCACGGCGCCGCCCTCGGCGCGCATGGCGATGCGGCCCCGCTCCAGCGGCACAATGCCGAGCCAGCGGCCCACGGCGCGGGTGAGGGGCAGGTGCTGCGACCCCATGGTGCTGCCGGCGCCGAGTTCAAAGCCCAGGCCGTAGCCCTTGTTTGGGAATGGCAGGCTGTCGAAGTAACGCCCGGTCCAGACGTAGTTGGCCGTCAGGGCCGAGCCGTCGCCGATGTCGGCGGCGGAGCTGTTGATCTGGCCGCTGCCGCTCACGCTCGCCCTGTCGTATTGCAAATAGATGTTGCGGTCTATGCGTTCGCCGGCCTGCGTGCGGCCAAAGCGCAGGCGCCCGGAGCGGGTGACGAGCTCGTTGTCGTCGACACGTTCGGTGCGCGCCAGGGCCACCCAGCGCCAGCTGGCCTCATCGGGAATCGAGGTCCATTCGGTCTGGGCGAAAGGTGATTTCTTTTCGAGTTGCAGTTTGGTGACGGCGCGCCAATTGGTGCCCGGCACGCGCAGGTGTGTGTGCTCAATCGAGGCGCGCGGCCCGCTGTCGGTGGTAACGCCCACGCCCAGGATGATTTTTTGCAGTTTGGCTTCGCGCACCTGTACCTGGACGGGCGCTGCCTGCGGATCGCTTTCGGGATCGACAAAGATGTAAGCCGAATCGAAATAACCGCTGGAAGCCAGCCGCTGCTGTGCTTCGGTCAGCTGCTTCTGGTCGTACACGGCACCGGCACTGAGGCGTGCCAGGCGCGGCACCAGCACCGGGTCGTAGCGCTCGACACCTGTGACCTGCATGGGGCCCAGGCGGTAGAGGGGGCCGGAGTCGAGCTTGAGGCTCAGGGCTGCGCTGTGCTCCGGTGCGTCCACATCGGCCAGGCTGCCTGCCAACTTGCCGGCCGGGTAGCGGCGGGCAACCAGGTCGCGCAAGGCCTGTGTCTTGGCGCTGTCCCAGGCGTCCTGCGTAAAGCGTTGGCCCGTGGGCAGACGCCAGTCGCGCTGGATTTCCGCGCGCTGGGCCTGCGCATCCGGGTCGGGGGATTCGGCAATATCGCCTGCAAAGTCGATTGCCACCGGCCCGACCGTTGTAGCCTGGCCCGGCTCCACCGCGACCACAATGGTCGGCCGCTGGCCTGACCCCGCGGCAGTGCCGCCTTCTCGCGTAATGGCGATGGTCGGGCTGAAATAACCCAGCGTGCCTACCAGATTGCGCACATTGCGCTCAGCCAGAACGATCAGGCGCGCCAGCTCGGCTTCGTCCAGATCGGTCACGGCGCGGTAGCGCTGCAGCTCAAGGTGTCTTTCGAGCAGCTCCTTGATGGGCTGCGGCGCGCGCACCGCGATGTCAAAGGCCGTAACTTCAGGCTGAGCGCCGGTTGGGCCGGTGGAGCCCTGCGGTGTGGGCTCCGGCGTGACTTTCTGAGGGGGCGGAGGTGGGGCTGGCGCGGTTTGTATGACGCCGGAAGGCGGTGTCGCTGTGTTGCCGGACTGTGCAGGCGCAGCTGTTTGCGCGGCGGCGAAAGGCGCCAGAAATATCGCAAAGAGGGCGAAAGCAGGGATGAAGCCGGCGCTGGTCGGCAATCCTGCCGGGGTGGCCGTCCGTGCGCAGTGGGTACTGTGGGTACTTGGATGGGTCACGAGGGCAGTTTACTTGAGCGCCCCAGCGCTCAGGCGTAGGAGGCGAACGCTACTTCGAGAGCATTCGCATGGCCTCTTCCAGACCCTTGATGGTCAGCGGGTACATGCGCTGGTTCACCAGTTGCTGGATCACGCTGATGCTCTGGCGGTATTGCCAGACGCCCTGCGGCTCGGGGTTGATCCAGGCGAACTTGGGGAAGGCGTTGGTCAGGCGCTGCATCCATTCGGCGCCGGCTTCTTCGTTGTTGTATTCCACACTGCCGCCCGGCTGCAGGATTTCGTAGGGGCTCATGGTCGCGTCGCCGACGAAGATGAGTTTGTAATCCTTGTTGTACTTGCGGATGATGTCCCAGGTCGGGAATTTCTCGCTGAAGCGGCGGCGGTTGTTCTTCCACATGAAGTCATAGACGCAGTTGTGGAAGTAATAAAACTCCAGATGCTTGAACTCGGCTTTGACGGCAGAGAACATTTCCTCGACGCGGTGGATGTGCTCGTCCATGGTGCCGCCCACGTCCATCAGCAGCAGCACCTTCACATTGTTGTGACGCTCGGGCACCATCTTGATGTCCAGCCAGCCGGCATTGGCCGCCGTGGAACGTATGGTGTCGTCCAGGTCCAGTTCTTCGACATTGCCCTGGCGCGCGAACTTGCGCAAGCGGCGCAGCGCGACCTTGATGTTGCGCGTGCCGAGCTCCTGGGTGTCGTCGTAGTCCTTGTAGGCGCGCTGGTCCCAGACTTTCACGGCGCTTTTGTTGCGGCTTTTCTCCTGGCCAATGCGTATGCCTTGCGGGTTGAAGCCGTTGGCGCCAAAGGGCGAGGTGCCGCCTGTGCCTATCCATTTGCTGCCGCCTTCGTGGCGTTCTTTCTGTTCTTCAAAGCGCTTTTTGAGCGTTTCCATGAGTTCGTCCCAGCCCATCTTCTCAATCTTGGCTTTTTCTTCGGGGCTGAGTTCCAGCTCGAGGTTTTTGCGCAGCCATTCGAGCGGGATGTCTTTCGTGAAGTCAGCCAGCATCTCCACGCCCTTGAAGTAGGCAGAAAAGGCGCGGTCGAACTTGTCATAGTTTTTCTCGTCTTTCACCAGCACCGTGCGGCTGAGGTAATAGAAGTCGTCGATCTTCCAGGCGCCTTCGCCCTCATGGGCGTCGAGTTTGTCGCTGTTCGGGCCGACAACGCCGGCCTGCAGCGCCTCGAGCAGCATCAGGTATTCCTTGACGGAGACCGGCAACTTGGCCGAACGCAGGGTGTAGAAGAAATCGATCAGCATGAAAAACTCCTTGGCGACGCACGCCTCAGGCTCTTGGCTTGTCGAGCAGGTACAGCAGCTGTGCTTTCACCTCGGGCCATTCGCCGGCAGCCAGGCTGTACATCACCGTGTCGCGTATGGTGCCGTCGCGACGCAAGGCATGGCCGCGCAGTACGCCGTCTTTGCGGGCGCCCAGTCGCTCGATGGCGCGCTGGGAGGCGTGGTTGAAGTTGTCGGTGCGCCAGCCCACGATGTTGCAGCCCAGGGTTTCAAACGCATGCGTGAGCATCAGCAATTTGCAGGTGGTGTTGACATGGGTGCGCTGGCAGCGTGCGGCGTACCAGGTGTAGCCAATCTCGACGCGCTTGAGGTTGGGCACGATGTCGTGGTAACTGGTGGAGCCGAGCACCTCGCCGGTGCCATCGTCGGTGACGGCAAAGGCCAGGCGGTTGTTGGTGGCCAGCGCAGTTTCGATGTAGCCGCGGGTTTCGTGAGGCTCGGGCACCGAGGTGATGCGCAGCTTCCAGAGCTCGCCGTCGGCGGCTGCGGCCTTCAGGCCTGCTTCATGGTCGAGCGTGAACGGAACTAGCTTGACGCCGCGCGTCGTGAGGGTGACGGGTTCTACGAAGGCCATCCGGCAATCCTTTTCATATTTAGCGTGTTCACGTGGACCGCAGCGTGGCGCAGGCTGTGGCGGCCTGGCCGCGCGGATTGTCCCGGCACAGCTTGTTCAGTTCATTTCTGGCGCCGGCGTGGCCGGCATGGGCCGCGCGCACCAGCAGCTCTACGGCATGCCAGGGAACGTCTGCAACAGGGCGGTGCGGCGGCACCGGCCGCGCGGCGGCAGCCTTCTCGGATTCGATCGAGGCCTTGGCGCGCAGACGCGGCGGCCCGGCGGCGGGCCGGCCTTCCAGCAGCTTCACGTAGTCATGGACCATCAGGTCGGCATCCGTCGCCGTCAGCTGCTTGCGCGGGAGCGACAGCCAGGAGCGTGTGCCGGCGTCAGGCACATCGCTGAGTTTTCGGCCCGGCGCCGTCAGCATAGCGGCGACGTCGTCGGGCACGGCCTTGCCCAGGCCTGATGCGCGCGACAGTTCGTCGGCACTCATCGCGCCGGTCGCCGCGTTGCGTTCAGCGGCACCGGCTGCGGCAGCGACGTCGCCCGCGCCGAGCTCCGCCGCGCCGGCGGCTTTGGCTGCCTTCGCCGCCGCATTGGCGCCCTGCGTTACCTCGACTGCGCCAGCCACGCCCGCTGCGCCAGCGGCGCCTTTACCCGCAGCACCTGCCGCACCGGCAGCGCCTTTGCCTGCAGTGGAGCCCACCTTGCCGAGGAGGCCCCAGAAGGCATATGACGGGGCGGGGAGCAGTGTCAGGGCCAGCAATGCGGCCAGGCAACTGCTGTGCAGGGCTGCACGGTGGAAGGGGGCGGTTGAGCGTTGCATGGGCGTATCCCAGTCAGGTGTTTGCGGTCAATCGGCTTTCTTACGGCGGCGCCAGGCCCGCGCAAGTTGCAAGCCGCCGCCGCCGCCCAAGCCCACCAGCACGATGCCGGCGATGGCGCTGTTGCCGTAGCCGGCTTCAAAAATATCGAAGCCGAGCAGATGGCCGGCCCAAAAACCAAGGAGCGCACCGCCGACAAAGCCCACCGCGTCTGAAATACCCTCGATCAACAGTGATTTTTGGTTCATATGAGTTAGCTCTAACTGACAACAATAATTTTGCGGATTGGCTGCAGAGTCTTTGGATCTAGCAGTTCTGTGATGTACATGTTGTTCAACGATTGTTGCGCTGCATGAAAACCAGCTTCTCGAACAGGGTCACGTCCTGCTCGTTCTTGAGCAGCGCGCCCACGAGCGGCGGCACGGCGACCTTGTCGTCCTTGCTTTGCAGGGCGTCCAGCGGGATGTCTTCGGCGACCAGCAGTTTGAGCCAGTCCAGCAATTCGGAGGTCGACGGTTTCTTCTTCAGGCCAGGCAGGTTGCGCACGTCGTAGAAGGTCTTCATGGCTGCGGTCAGCAACTCTTTCTTCAGGTCGGGGAAGTGCACGTCCACGATCTGCTTCATGGTGTCGGCGTCGGGGAATTTGATGTAGTGGAAGAAGCAGCGGCGCAAAAACGCGTCGGGCAGCTCTTTTTCGTTGTTGGAGGTGATGAACACCAGCGGCCGGTGCTTGGCCTTGATGAGCTCACGCGTTTCATACACGTAGAACTCCATGCGGTCAATTTCACGCAGCAGGTCGTTCGGGAACTCGATGTCGGCCTTGTCGATCTCGTCGATCAGCAGCGCGACCGGCGTTTCCGAGGTAAAGGCCTGCCACAGCACGCCCTTGACGATGTAGTTGTGGATGTCCTTGACCTTTTCGCCACCGTCCACGGTCGACAATTGCGAGTCGCGCAGGCGCGACACCGCGTCGTATTCGTACAGGCCCTGCTGCGCCTTGGTGGTGGATTTGATGTGCCATTGCAACAGCGGCAAGTTGAGCGCTTCGGCCACTTCCTCGGCCAGCATGGTCTTGCCGGTACCCGGCTCGCCCTTCACGAGCAGCGGCTTTTTCAGGGCGGCAGCGGCATTCACGGCCAGCATCAGGTCCTGGGTGGCGACGTAGTTCTTGGAACCTAGAAATTTCATGTTCTTGGGGAGAGGAGGTGAAAATTGAAAGGGCGTTTGCGCGGGTTGCCGGCAAGGGGTGCCCGGTCTCGGCAGGCCCAGATATAATCCAAGGTTGTTTTATACGATGAATTCCCACCTGATTGTGCGCGCAAAATGAATAAGCTGTTCACCACGATATTCGCCGTAACTGTCTCTTGCGTGACGGTTGCAAGCCTTGCCCAGGAGATCAAGGGCGATGCCAAAGCCGGCGAAACCAAGAATGCCATGTGCATCGGTTGCCACGGCATCAAGGGCTACCAGGCCTCTTTCCCCGAGGTTTATAAGGTCCCGATGATTTCAGGCCAGGGCGCCAAATACATCATCGCCGCGCTCAACGAATACAAAAAAGGCGACCGCAAACATCCCACCATGCGCGCCATTGCCGATTCGCTGACCGACCAGGACATGGCTGACCTCGCCGCGCACTACAGTGCTGACGGTGTGGTTGCCGGCGCCGCAGAGCTGCCGGCCAAGCCGGCCAAAGAACCAAGCGCGGAAGTCCAGGCCCTGTTGAACAAGGCCAACTGCGCGTCTTGCCATGGCGCCAACTTCAGCAAACCGATTGATCCGGCCTATCCCAAGATTGGTGGTCAGCATGCTGACTACCTGTTCGTGGCGCTCAAGGCCTACAAGACAGAAAACAACCCCAAGGTTGGCCGCGGCAATGCCATCATGTCCGGCATGGCCAAGCAGTACACCAATGTTGAGCTGAAGCAATTGGCCAACTACCTGTCGTCGGTAGACGGTGACCTGAAAACCGTTCCGCAGAGAAAATTCCGTTAGACCGGGTCGCTCCTGCAAAAAGGCCACTGGGAGCAGCGACTTTTTTGTTGGCTTTGGGGGGGGGCAGTACCGTTGGCGGTTTGGCTACGTGCCGGGTCGCCGGAGCGCCGCGTTAACTTGAAGCAGCCCGCAACCGAATGCATCGTCGCGCCCCGTGGGGCCCAGGTCTTTTGCGGTTTCGCAGAAATGGTAAGGCGCGGTCACGCTCACTTTTCTCTTGCTCAACCAGTACGCAACGGCGCCTGCGGCATGGGCACTGGCGTAGGAGGTACCGCTGACATAGCGTGCAGCAACACCCGAGGGCAGGTGTGGCGCGGGCGGCGCAAGGGGTACCCAAATATTGACACCGGGGGCCGCCACTGAAATGTAAGCGCCGTGATTGGCCTGGCTATAAAGCTGTCCTTCAACATCGATCGCAGTAACCGCCAGCATGCCCGTGTAGCTGTTTGCATAGGCCGCGGGGTAAGCGGGTGGTGCACTGCTGCCGTGGTTGCCTGCGGCGGCTGTCAGCAAAACATCCCGCTGCATAAGTTCGGCGATTGTCATTGCGACGTTTTTATCGTACCGGCCAGACAGGCTCATATTGATGATTTGCACACGCTGTTCCAGCAGCCAGTCGACCCCTTGAATCAACCGGTAGCTGGTGGTAACAGTTTGTTCCCCTTTTGCCGACATGACGACAGCATTAAAAAGACGTATTGACGGCGCAACACGTGCAATAAGGCTTGCGATAGCGGTGCCGTGGGCGGGATGAGCTGGCAGATCCAGGGCGGCGGTTGGACTTTCTGCTGCGAAGGGCTTGTTGGCGAGCGTGACGTCACGCAGCCACGCGGTGGGCATTACCTCGGTGTCGAGCATGCCAACGCGGACGGACCGGAGGGCTTGATAGCTGGCTTTGGATGCTGCACCGGTTTTTGCGGGCTGAGGCGGCAAATCCAGCATGCCCACCGCATATTCCCTGCCGGTGGCACCCGCCTGTGTACGGTACAGATAGTTGAAGTCCACACTAAGCTGCGAAAACCGTTGTTGCCATTGGGTTACCCGCTGTGCAGCCGCGGCATGGTCGGCAAACTGAAACAGCGCAAGGCTCCATCCCAGTGTGTTCAACCTGGTGGAGGCAATTGGCTGCGTATTTTCGTTAGCCAGAGCGTTCAGTACATTCTGCATGGCCGCCAGGTCTTTCGACACAAGCAATACCTGGCCCGTCTCAACGTCGCTGGGTGATATCGGAGCGACGCTGGGCGTGGCTCGCGGGGACGGTAGTGCCGGGTATCCTGGAATATTGATTTCACGCCCAGGTGGCGTGACGGTGCCTGGGGGGTTCCCGGGCGCCGTAGTTATTGGCGGTGAGCTTGGAGGTGGAGTTATGGAGCCCCGGTTCACCAAACCGGGGTTGGGTATTGCTGGAGCTGCCCTGAATGAGCCGGGGTCAGGGGTGCGTTGAGCCAAAGACCCGGATACCCAGGCTGTTTGCAGCAGCACGATGAATATCGCAATGCGGAGCATGGTCAACGGTCTCCAGCGGGCGTGACAGTCTCAAAAACGGTGGCTGCCTCGCGTTGTAAACGTTGTGCCAAAACCGCCGCATTGCGCGATTCGGGCTCGCCATCGCCAGCGGGTTTGATTTGCAGGGTGTAGATGCCCAGCGCTGTGGGGCCTTGCACGATAGTTGCCTTGTGGCGGTGCAGTGTCTCGGTCAATTGTGCTTGTGTCACCGTTGGAGCAATGGTGGCGTGCAGCAAAACGCCCGATGAAGTGCTCAATACCGGCTCAGGCGCGCCTGCCGCGACATAGCCTGGATCTTGCTGCACCAGTGTTGCAATTACCACTGCCTGCGCCACCAGCACGGCACAGGCGGTTGCCATGATAGGAATGAGGTTGCGTTGCAGCCATGTCCGCAGCATTTCAGGCCAGGCGGTGTCGGCTGAGCCAGGGCGGGCCAACTTGGGTTGGCGTTGCGCCTCGATGCGCGCAGCAAGCGTTGACCACCCAAGATCGCCGGCGGGCAGAGGGTCCAGTGGCAGGTCTTGAACAGTCCTTCGCATGCCTTGCAGCCAGGCCAGCTCAGCCGCCAATTCGGGATACCGTTGCAATCCGGCACGTACTTGCTCTGCTTGCGCTTCATCCAGCGTCTGGTTCGCATGAAACGGCAACAGTTCGCGCAACTGTTGCTTGTTAACTGCATCAGTGTCGTGTTCAGTCATGGCGGACTCCGGTCATTGGACCTTCGACATCTTTGAACAAACGCTGCAAACACTCTTTCATTTTGCGGCGCGCATGAAACAGGCGGGTCTTCACCGTGTTCTGCGGGCAAGCTTGTACGTGGGCGATATCGGCCAAAAGCATGTCCTCGTACAAGGCCAGGTGAAGTGCTTCTCTTTGGTCCGGCGGTAACTTGCTCGCACAGTGCGCAATCATGTCGTGGTGTTCGCGCTGTACCACGCGCTCGAACCCCGTGGGGGCATCGGACTCTGGTTCCACATGGTTGTCAGACTGCGAATCCAGTTGCTCATCAAATGAGACATGCTGATGGCGATAGCGTTCACGCAATTTGTCGAGCAGCTTGTAACGGGCAATGCCCAACACCCATGTACGAATGCTTGACTGCCCCGCAAAACTGGCGGCATGGCACCACACTTCATACAGCGCCTCCACAACCACTTCCTGGGCTTGCACCGGGTCACTCAAGCGGCGCATGGAGAACTGGTAGACCGACGGTGCCAGGGCTTGGTAAAAGCGCTTCATGGCTTGCTCGTCGCGCCGAACAATGGCGGCAAGGTCGGCTTGCAGGGCCTGCGCTTCCGGGTCGGTCGATGGATCAGAACGATCTCCCACAATACCTCCCGAATTGATGTCCGTATGGCGAGCAAATCAATGGCGCCGAAATTTTGGGAAGTATAAACCTGCATGGCGTATTTTGTGTATGGAGAAGTCAACGTGTGATGAGTCGGCAGTTGGCGGTGAAAGGTTCAATGAATTTTGTGTTTGAACCGACCGCGCAACAACTCCGACTCATTGGTGACCCATCACCTGAAAGGAAAACACCATGAAACGCCACCTTCTGGTTACTGCCGTGCTGGCCAGTGTGCTGTCTACCCAGGGCTGCGCCTGGCGCAGCTACTCCAATGATGTCTACACCGACGCTGATACCCAAAAGGCCCACAGCATTGTCATGGCCACGGTGACCGATGTACGCGTTGTAACCATTGAACGTGGGGTCAGTGGCGCTGGTGCTGCAGCCGGGGGCAGTGTTGGTGCAGCACTGGGGAGCACCAATACCAATAGAAATGGACAGCTTGCGGCGTCAGTCCTGGGTGGCGTTGCTGGCGGCTTTGCCGGGCAGGCCGTAGAGGCCCATATGTCGAAAGCCAAAGGACTCGAGATAAGCCTGCGACTCGACGATGGCCAGCGAATTTCCGTCGTGCAGGCTGGCGACGAAGTTTTCCAAAAAGGTGATCGTGTGCAGGTACGCACCGCAGAAGGCAAGAGCCGCGTCACGCGCTGAGTGCAAATACTTTGAACCATTGTGCGGCGGTGTCTGACTCACTGGAGTCACCGGGCAATGTGCCCGGTGGCGCTTAACCCAACCATTGGAAGACATATGAAACCAATCACCTCGCAAGTTACTGCGTCAATAGCTATCTCCATACTGCTTACCTTGGGGAGCGTAAATCTTCAGGCTAGGGCCGCCTCGTCGATCGACGACTTTGAGCATTGCACCTGGGGGGATTTTGGCTGCACCAATCCGCCCCCGGAGGCAGCGTCGCCTGGTGTGAAGTCCGATGCGAAGACGCCTCGCGCGCTTTCCTCAGGTTCGTCTGGCCGAGGTTCCTGACCTACTGCCAGGGCAGGCGCACTCAGCGCCTCGCTTGACCGCTGTCAGCGCGCATCACCCTGAATGTGGCTGGTGATGGGGAAACTGGTAGATGCCTCGATGCAAAAATTAAACTGCGGCCCGATTGGCATTGACAATCGGGCCGTCGCTTTCCTGTTCTTCTCAGCGTCCTGGCTCGCCGCCTCCAGCCGGTGCCAGTGTCCGTACGCTGTCTTGATGTCCGCGCCTCAATTCGTCGGGCCAACGCAAAATGCACTTTGCACATTGTTATTTTCAAAGCGCTCTGCTATTTGTGTGTCGGGATCTGCGGTGATGGTGAAATTGCATTGCGCATTCGAGCCTGCTGAATAACATCCTTTGGGAATGGTCACCTTCTTTGCCACATGCGAGTGGGCCGTCAGAGCCTGAACCGACACATTCACCGTCTGCGCCTGTTGCGTGTTTGGATTCACAAACCGCACGCGGACCTTGCTACTCGGAGAGGGCACGGTGCCGCGGTTATGCACTTCAAAATAGACGCGCCTGGAAGGCCCGCCCTGGCCGTCGTTGGAGCCGCAAAACTCGACGAACGGAAAACCTGCCGGCAGACCTGCCTCTTGTGGGGCCTTGTAAAAACGGTAAATGAAAAGATCCGGCAAACCATTTGCCTGCAGTGATTCAACTGCATTCGGATCAACCGGCGCAGCATTATTTCCGCCGGCTGGGTGCACTGTTGGAGGAGGCGGTAACCCCGGTGTCTTGAGTGGCAGATTGGTCGCCGGAGATGTGACAGCCCTTGCTGGTTCTCCGGGTGAGGCATAGCGGCGGTCGCAATCGCCAATTGTGCCCGGTGGGCATGGCTTCAGGTGCTGGGTGCCGGCCGGATTGGCAGCATAGGCTGCAGGCAGGCAGCCCGCACCGAACAGGAATGCCAGCGCCACGGGCGCGGTATGGAATACAGCGGATTTTTTCATGATGGTCATCCTTGATGAGGGGATTGAAACTTGCTTCAGTCAGTTGATGGTGCACGTGATGGTGCCGTCAGGATTGGTGCTTATGACGCCCTTGGAGTGCCCGCAATGAATGATGAAGTCGCCCCAGCACCACTGTGGCGATGCCGCTGTATTGCAGACGATTGCACGGCGTTGCGGATCAGGTCCGATTTGGGCTTTGTCTGCGATTGGCATAAGAGGACTGGGATTTTTTGCTGCTGCGCAGCTGATGGATCCTCCCCAAAAGGCGAACAGTAATCCGGCGAGTAAGACAGAGAACGGCTTCTTCATGATGGATCTCCTTGAGGAAATTGTCTCGCCGCGTCACCGTGAGCGAGAGGGCTGGGAAAATCCCGCGCCCTCTCTGAGTCGATCTTGACGGCAGGGGAGTTCAAAGTTCTTTGACGCGCACCTTGCCAGGCGTTGTGATTGCAGTCTGTGTGGTGTTTATTTGCCACCGCTGCTCGTGAGCGTTCCGTAGCAGTCTGGCGGAAAGAACTCGTCCAGGTCATCGACGCCGTTGTGATTGCAGTCAGACATCTCAAGCGATGGTGCTGATTTTTGAGTTGCTGATTTCCGAGGCATGTCAGATCTTGGTGGTACCTCAACGGCGTTCGATGTTTCGCCCATCGCGTAACAGGAGCCCGAAGTGGCAGCGCCTGCGATGGTCAGCGCCAGACCTGCAAATAGAGCTGTGGCTTGTTTTTTCATGATGCGTCTCCTTTAGAGAAGCTTTCAACCAACCCGGTTGAATGGGGTATCCGGCGTCCGCCCGATGCAGGTGAGTCGGAATACGTCGGTATGGGGTTCAAAAGAACTTTTTGAACCCTTTTGGTACACATCCCGACTCATGTTTCAGAAGGCAGTCAAGCCTGCTTTCGAAACAAGCCACTTCGCGTTGGTGCGAAGAATTCGAGCGAAGACCTTAAGGAGTTCATCATGCAAACCCTCATTTCGAGCCAAGCCGGAATTCGCAACGCGCCTGCCTGGCACCCTGCATTCATGTTGTTGCTGGTTGCGGCAATTTTGTTCACCGTGTGTACACCGCTGCGGGCCAAAGATGTGGATGTCTGGGTCAGATATACCTCGGCCCCAACAATCTACGTTGAGTCCAATGGTGCGAGTTACACCCGGTTATCCCCTGCGAAACACGGGAGCCAGCCGATTCAGTTCGATGCGCATTTGCAAATGGCGGCCGGACAGGATCGCATCAGAAACTGGAATGTTGCGCCGCGCTTCAGCGCCCTTGGCAAAACCCTGGGCTGGGAGTTCGGCCCCGGCCGTCCACCCGGGGCGGAGTGGGGCGTTGTGAGCAAGAGCTATGGATACGGTGACCGGCCCACCAACGTCGACAAGTTCATTACCATGAACGTCGGCCGGTATCTCATTGAACTCTTCGCTGTTGAGGTCTGTAACGCGCGTGCCGGTACCCTGCGTAACCAGGGAAAAGGCAATACCGCAATCTTCGACAAGCCTTACACGCTGAACATCAAAACCACCAGCAAATACAAAATCACCTATACCAGTATTGCCGACACCGACACCTCACAAATTTTTGAATCACCACCAGATGCGGAAGCGTTTGCCAAAGTCGTCTGCATGCAGTGGGCGGGTGCGCAGGTGCCCCAAGGCATCAGCGACTTGCAAGCGGGCGTTGGTGTCACACAATCGTCGCTCACCATTATTGAAACAGCGACTGCCAACGGTGCATGCAAGGTGAATCTGTCTGGTGTGATTGAAACCAACGTCACGAACGCGCAGGTGAAATTCCGCTACGAACATACCAACGGGAATAAAAGCGACATCAAAACGGTGACGACCGACCATTCGAAAACCGCTTTCTTCTCGTACAAATACGATGTTCCTAACAACCCGAATGGCGGCGAAGCAGGCAGCATCCGCATCGTCGGCGTGTCGCCCAAGTTCGAGTCGGCCTGGAAGACCTATGACATGGAGTGCAGCAAACCCGCCCCACAGGGCTTGCAGGCCGCCACGGTTCCCAAGGTCAACATGAATATCGAACCCGCCTCCACTGTTATGGTCGATGGACAAATCTGCCCAAGTGCTGTGCTGCTGCACACCACGATCAATGCGGGCAGTGCGTTTCACGGCAAGGGCTTGTTTCTTGGCGATCATTTTTTGACGGCCTTGCAGGATATTGAAGTGCCTGCTAATCAGGTCAAGCATGTGTTCGGCAAGCGCGAGCTCGACTGGAAACCGACGGGAGGCGGATTTGCCGATACGCTGGCGGGACCGCCTGCGGGAGGCAAGCCACCCATGAAGACGCAGAAAGTGCGCATCGGTTTCAACCTCACCAACCTGGAAGGCAAAGTCGTCGCCCAGGCAGAGCAGAAGTTTTACACCATTACCTGCAAAGAGCCCGTTCTGAATCCGGGCATTCCGCATTCGGATAAGCCCTTGAGCCCCGCACCGAGAAATGATTCCAGCAACAACCTGCCGTTGCCGATTCTGCAAAACCCCGGCGTTCTCAAGCAAGCGCCGGTACGCAGCGCGCCCACCCATTCCAGGCCAGTGCCGCAGAACAACAGCGGAGCGCAGCGTGCGCCCGTATCGTCCGCGCCACGGGCGCAGCCTTTGAGGGCACTCTGAAACAGAAGGCCGCTGACCAAGCGGCGTTTTTTTGTGGTCAATTACCAGACGCGAAATCGGGAGGGGGGAAGGGGATCCTTTTCTTTTCAAGCAGAGGCCGCGGATCCTGCTTTGCCAGCCCGCAGGCGCAGCGACCCCCTCGGGGCAGGGCGCTACACGCGCAATGAGGAACTGTGGGGGCTAATCCCTAGTGGCGTGGCGCTGCACGCAGTCGATGTAGGCCGCGCCGTCGGGCGGGCGTCCGGCGCGTTGGCTCTCCCAGACCATCTGCCCCAGGCAGTCCATGGTTTCGTGGTGCGCATCGTGCAGTGAGTTGCGTTTGGCCGTCAGCAGCTCGACGGCCTGGCGAATGCCGCGAGGCTGGTCGATGGAGCATTGCTCGCTGATCGACAAATGCATGGACAGATGCAAAAAGGGGTTGGTCTTGCCCGCTTCCACGTCGTACATTTTTTCGAGCGCACTGTCGGCGTCGGCAAAGTCCGCATGGTATTCGGGATGCTCTTCAATCCATTGACTTGCTATGGTTTCGATAGCTTCCATCGGTTGACCGGCGCGGACCTTGGCATAAACAGAGCAGAAAAAACGGCGTACGTCGGCTTGCGAGGGGGTGAACATGGTGAAAGGTTATCACGCAGGCGTTTTCCGTTGCCGGCGTGATGGTTTGCTTATCAGCGCTTGGGCCACAGCGCTCGCTGGTTGCGTCCTACAGACAGTTTTCCTGCTGCTGCCTACATTACGAGGCACGGTGGCGCAGTTCCGGGGTAAGGCCATTCCACAACCATCCACAAGCCCGGCGAGGAGATTTCACATGAACGCAGCACGCATCACAGGCATTATCCTGATCGTTTTGGGCCTGGCCGGCTTTTTCACCGGCGGCTTCAGCTTCACCAAGGACACAACGGCTGCCAAGCTCGGCCCCATCCAGCTGACCGTGAAAGAAAAAGAGTCCGTCAACATTCCCCAATGGCTCAGCCTGGGCGCCATCGTGCTGGGCGCCGTCGTACTCGTCGTCGGCTTCAAAAAGTCGTAACCGACGGCCCCGTCTCACACCAGCAGGGGCCGCGGAACCGGCTTTGCCGGGCCGCAGGCGCCGCCCCCTCGAGGGGGGAACAAGCTACACGAAGTGAGCCCGGACGGGGGTGTGTCTAGATCAACATGCGCGATATTGCCTGCGCTGCCGCCAGCAGTTGCGGCAGCATTGTTTCCTGCATGGCTTTGGCGCTGGTGCGGTTGGCCTGGCCGCTGATGTTGAGCGCTGCCACTGTCTGGCCGGCGCGGTTGGTGATCGGTGCGGCCATCGACACCAGTCCTTCCTCCAGCTCCTGATTCACCAGCGACCACCCCTGCTTGCGGGCTTGCGCGACCTTGACCATCAGCTCCTTGATGTCGGTCACGGTGTACTTGGTGCGTGCCGTCAGCTCTGAGGCCTGCAGGCATTTCATGATTTCGGCCTCAGGCAGGGCCGACAGCAGCATCCGCCCCATCGACGTGCAGTAAGCCGGCAGGCGCGAGCCCACGCCCAGGCTGATGCTCATGATCTTGTGCGTCGGCACACGCAGCACGTAGACGATGTCCGTTCCGTCCAGAGCCGCGGCTGAACACGACTCCTTGACCTCCGCGACCAGCGCTTCCATCACCGGCTCAGCCAGGTTCCAGATCGGCATGGAGGACAGATAGGCAAAGCCCAGGTCCAGGATGCGTGGCGTGAGGCTGAACAGCTTGCCGTCGTTGTGCACGTAGCCCAGCGTCTCCAGCGTCAGCAAAATGCGGCGCGCGCCCGCACGGCTCAAGCCACTGCGACCGGCCACTTCGGTCAGTGTTTGCCGCGGTGCTTCGGTGCTGAACGAGCGTATAACCTCCAGCCCGCGCGCAAACGACTGGACGTAAGCGTCTCCGGGCCTGGGGCCGGTAATGGGCGTGGATGCGGCGTTTGCCATGGTGATCAAAATCTCCTAGAATTCATTATACGAACTCTTGTTCTTATGTCGAACAATATTTAAGTGGTGGCTGGATGATTTCTGCAAGCCGCCCGCAGCTGGAGACTTTGGAATGATCAACAAAATTGCCGCCTCCGTCGCCGACGCGCTGGCGGATGTGAAAGACGGCTCAACCGTGCTGATTGGCGGCTTCGGCACCGCCGGCATCCCCAATGAGTTGATCGACGGCCTGATAGAGCAGGGCGCCAAAGACCTGACGGTCGTCAACAACAATGCAGGCAATGCCGAAACGGGCTTGGCGGCGCTGCTTAAGGCCGGGCGCGTGCGCAAGATCATCTGCAGCTTTCCGCGTCAGGCCGATAGCCAGGTGTTTGACGGCCTGTACCGTAGCGGCAAGCTGGAACTCGAACTGGTGCCCCAAGGCAATCTCGCGGAACGGATTCGCGCTGCGGGCGCAGGCATAGGCGCCTTCTTCTGCCCCACGGGCTACGGCACCGAACTGGCGCGCAACGCCGACGGCACTGCCAAGGAAACCCGTGAGATCAACGGCAAGCACTACGTGCTGGAAATGCCGATTCATGGCGATGTGGCCCTCATCAAGGCCGAGCGAGGCGACCGCTGGGGCAATCTCACCTACCGCATGGCTGCGCGCAATTTCGGTCCTGTGATGGCGACCGCGTCGAAGAAGACGATTGCCACCGTGCATGACATCGTTGAGCTCGGCAACCTGGACCCTGAAGCCGTCGTCACGCCCGGCATCTTTGTCCATCACATCGTCAAAATCCCTCGCACCGCCACGCAAGCCGGCGGTTTTAAAAAGGCGGCATGACCATGACCTACCAACGCCGTACCAAAGACCAGCTCGCAGCCCGCGTCGCGCAAGACATTTTTGACGGGGCCGTCGTCAACCTCGGCATCGGCCAGCCCACGCTGGTAGCCAACCATTTGCCGGCCGGGCGCGAGGTCATCCTGCAAAGCGAAAACGGCATTCTCGGCATGGGCCCCGCACCTGCCGAGGGCGAGGAAGACTACGACCTGATCAATGCAGGCAAACAGCCGGTGACGCTGCTCAAGGGCGGCTCCTTCTTTCACCACGCTGACAGTTTCGCGATGATGCGCGGGGGGCACCTCGATATCTGCGTGCTGGGTGCCTTCCAGGTCTCGGCCAGGGGCGACCTTGCCAACTGGAGCACCGGCGAGCCGGGCGCGATTCCCGCAGTAGGTGGCGCCATGGACCTGGCCATAGGCGCGCGGCAAACCTGGGTGATGATGGATTTGCTGACCAAGCAGGGCGCCAGCAAGCTGGTGCAGCAATGCACTTATCCGCTGACCGGCATCGCCTGCGTCAAGCGCGTGTACTCCGACATCGCCACGCTGGAATGCACACCGCAGGGCCTGAAGCTGATCGACACCGTCGAAGGCCTCACGCACGCCGAACTTGAAAAACTGGTGGGCCTGCCGATTGCGGCCGCCTGATCGTTGATCTCACTTCTTTCAAAGCACACACCATGACCCAAGCTTTCATCTGCGACGCCATCCGCACCCCCTTCGGCCGCTACGGCGGTGCCCTCAGCAGCGTGCGCACCGACGACCTGGGTGCGATCCCGATCAAGGCGCTGATGGCGCGCAACCCGAACGTGGATTGGCAGGCAGTCACGGATGTGCTCTACGGCTGCGCCAACCAGGCCGGGGAAGACAATCGCAACGTGGCACGCATGGCGGCGCTGCTGGCCGGCCTGCCCATGGACGTGCCGGGCTCCGCCATCAACCGCCTGTGCGGCTCGGGCCTGGATGCCTTGGGCAGTGCCGCACGTGCCATCAAGTCGGGCGAGGCCACCTTGATGATCGCAGGCGGCGTCGAGAGCATGAGCCGCGCACCCTTTGTGATGCCCAAGGCCGAGAGCGCCTTCAGCCGCGCTAATGCGGTGTATGACACCACCATCGGCTGGCGTTTCATCAACAAGCTGATGAAAGAAAAATACGGCGTTGATGCCATGCCCGAGACGGCCGAGAACGTCGCTACCGACTACAAGATCAGCCGCGAAGACCAGGACAAAATGGCGCTGGCCAGCCAGCTCAAAGCCGTGGCCGCACAAAAGGCCGGCTACTTCGACGCTGAAATCACGCCGGTGACGATTGCCCAGAAAAAGGGCGACCCCATCGTGGTGAGCAAAGACGAACACCCGCGCGAAACCTCGCTCGAAGCGCTGGCCAGGCTCAAGGGCGTGGTGCGGCCCGACGGCACGGTGACCGCCGGCAATGCCAGTGGCGTGAACGACGGCGCTTGTGCGTTGCTGCTGGCCGACGAAGCCACCGCCGCAAAAAACGGCCTTACGCCCAAGGCGCGCGTGGTCGGTATGGCCACGGCCGGTGTGGCGCCGCGCATCATGGGCATCGGCCCTGCCCCGGCCACACAAAAAGTGCTGGCGCTCACCGGTCTCACGATAGCGCAGATGGATGTGATCGAACTCAACGAAGCCTTCGCCGCACAAGGCCTGGCTGTGCTGCGCATGCTGGGTGTGCGGGACGACGATCCGCGCGTCAACCCCAACGGCGGCGCGATCGCGCTGGGCCATCCGCTGGGGGCTTCGGGAGCGCGGCTGGCCACCACGGCCGTCAACCAGTTGCACAAGGGCGGTGGCCGTTACGCGCTGGCCACCATGTGCATCGGCGTAGGCCAAGGCATCGCGGTGATTCTGGAGCGTGTCTAGCCCAGACCGGTGACTGGGCATCCCCTCGCGCGGGGGCGCCTGAGGCAATCGCCATTGCATGGACGGCCTGTGGTGAAATACATCCCTGGTTCCGGTTTGCTATTGTTTTAATAGCTGCTTGCGCCCGTCCCTTTTGGGTAACCGATGTTTTTTACATAAATCCATGGATTTCCCGCTGATCACCGACGCCTTCTTCTATGCCGTGGCAATTCCCGCCGTGCTGATGTTGGGCATCAGCAAAAGTGGTTTTGGGGCCGGCTTCGGGTCTCTTGCGGTTCCCGTCATGGCGCTGACGGTCACCGTGCCGCAGGCCGCCGCCATCCTGATGCCGGTGCTGCTGCTGATGGACTTGCTGGGGCTGGCGGCTTTTCGCCGGGACTTCGATGTGAAGTTTCTGAAATTCCTGATCCCTTTTGGTTTGGTGGGAACCGTGGTGGGGGCGCTGTTGTTCAAGGTGCTGGACGCCCGAGTCGTGGCAGGGGTGGTGGGAATATTCACCTTGTTGTTTTTGGCGCAGCGCCTGTTGTTCCCGCCCCGGCCCGACAGCCCGCCGCCGCCCAAGTGGCTGGGCGCCATTCTGACGGTGACCTCGGGCTTCACGAGCTTTGTATCTCACGCAGGTGGCCCGCCGCTGAGCGCCTATGTGATCCCCATGCGCCTGAGCCCGGTGAAGTTCACGGCTACCATGGCCGCTTTCTTTTTTGTCATCAACCTTTCCAAATGGATTCCATACGCCTGGCTGGGTCTGCTGGACCTGCGCAATATGGCGACGTCGCTGGTTTTGCTGCCGCTGGCGCCACTGGGCGTGTGGATAGGCGTGCGCATGGCCCGGAGCATCAGCCCGGTGCTTTTCTATCGTCTGCTGTATGTCGGCATGTTGCTGACCGGGTGCAAGCTGCTCTGGGACGCTTTCCGCTAGAAGCGTGAAGTGGCCGGCACGGATTGCCATGCGAACCTCTGCAATTGCTTTACCGGTATTTCCCTTTCCCGTCTACTGCGGCTTGTGAAACCCGGCGCGTCCGCTGGTTTCTTGCGGGGAGCCCGGGAATTTCACCGGCCTCTTCACTGCAAATTTCTGTGAGAATCGCTGGCATGAGAACAAGAAGCGCGCACCGCGGCTAACGCCCTTCATGACCACAGTCGTTTTTGCGGATCTTGTGGGCAGCACCAGCATGTTCGAACGGCTGGGCGATGAAACAGCATCGCACTTCGTGACCCAGCTCATCGGCGTCCTGAGCCAGGTCTTCCAGCAACACCAGGGGCGTGTGGTCAAGTTGCTGGGTGACGGCCTCTTTGTGGTGTTTCCCAACGAGGGCGACGCGCTTTCCGCCTGCATCAGCATCCAGAAGCGCCTTCAGGAAAAACCGATCAAGCCGGGCGGCAGCGGCACCCCGGTACAGATGCAGATGGGTATCGAGTCGGGTGAAGTGGTTGAAATCGACGGCGACTGTTTCGGTGACACCGTCAATTCCGCCGCCCGGCTCGCAGACCTTGCGGGTGCCGCCCAGATCCTCACGACCGAAAACGTCTGGACCGCCCTGTTGCCCGCCCAGAGGGCATCCCTGCGCAGCATGGGCCCCATGTACCTTCGCGGCAGGGCTGAAGCCAGCCATGTCTACCGGGTCGAATGGCAGGCTGGCCGCGACGAGGATGCCACGATGGCCGGGCGTTCGATGTTCTCTTCACCCAGCCAGGCCTTCCTCGAACTCAGCTTTGCGGAGCAAACTGTCAGGCTGGATTCGAAAAGCAGCAAGCTGGCGCTGGGCCGGGCCGCCGATGCGGCGCTGACATTAAACGACCCCCGTGTTTCGCGCATGCATGCCACCCTCGAATGGCGTGGCGGGCATTTTGTGTTGACGGACGCTTCCAGCTACGGCACCTGGGTGTACCTTGGCAACCAGAGTGAGGCGGTGGTGCTGCGGCGCACCGAGTGCTACCTGGTTGGCAGCGGCCAGATCGTGCCGGGCTGCGAGCGTACCGACGAAAATGCCCCGCTTGTCACGTTTTCCATCAGGACCTGATCCGCGGAAGAGGGCGGATTCCGGACCTTTTTCGCTGCATGATGCAGGCTAGAATCGTTTTTTGTTTCAAGACGTAGGCGTCCCCCTCAGGCCCGCAGCACGGTTTCCGCCAGTTACGTCCATTTCCATTCCCTCATGAGTCTCAAGAAACTTGGCCGTTACGATCTCATCCGCGTCCTCGGCAAGGGGGCGATGGGGCTGGTGTATGAGGGGCGGGATCCCAACCTTGACCGTCGCGTGGCGATCAAGACCATCAAGGTCGAAAATCTTTCGGAAGAAGCCGCCGCAGAGTACGAAGTGCGTTTTCGCACCGAGGCCCGGTCTGCGGCGCGCCTGCAGCATCCGCATATTGTCAGCGTCTATGACTCCGACCGTGACGGCGACATTGCCTTCCTGGTCATGGAATTCGTCGACGGCGACGACCTCAAGCACCACCTGGACAAGGGCAACCTCTACACCCTGGAGCAAACCCTGGGCATCATGGGTGACCTGCTTTCGGCGCTGGATTACGCGCACAGGCAAAGCATCGTCCACCGCGACATCAAACCGGCCAACCTGCTGATCGAGACGAGCGGGCGTGTCAAGCTCACCGACTTTGGTGTGGCGCGCATCCAGGATTCCGGCGAAGCCACCCGTACGCAGGGTTCCATGGTCGGAACGCTGAAATACATGTCGCCCGAGCAGGTACAGGGTCGGCCGATTGATGCCCGTGCCGACCTGTTTGCCGCCGGCATCGTGCTGTATCAGTTACTTACCGGGAAACGGCCGTTTGACGGTGACACCGACTTCGCCACCATCCAGCAGATCGTCGGGCATACCCCGGTCATGCCGGGTGCGTTCAATGCCCGATTGCCCGCTGCTCTTGATGCCGTGGTGGCCAAGGCCCTGGCCAAATCGCGCGACCAGCGTTATGCCAGCGCGCAGGAGTTCCTTGCTGCGCTGCAGGCCGCGGCACGCGAGGCGCCCGATATCTCGGTGGTTCCGACCGCCGTGCCGCCCGGGCCCGGCAGCAGTTCAACCTGGACTTCCACGATGCTGTCCGGCGAAGCGCTGGTTGACCAGCCGTCGGGCACCAGCGCCAACATCTCGGTCGTGACGCAGGAGCTCGAGCTCGTCTACTGGAAAGACATCAAGGAGTCCATGGATGTGGAAGACATCCAGGGCTTTCTGGCCAAGTTCCCGTCGGGTATCTATGCCGACCTGGCGCGCCGCCGCCTCAAAAAACTCGGCGTGCCTGGCGCAGACGACTCGGACATCGGCCGGCGCCTGGGTACCGGAACGCTGATTGTTCCGCGTCCCGATACACAACCAGCCCCGCCAGCCCCTCCAGCGCCGGCCAGCGCATCCGCCTCCGCGGCCGACACCGACATGGCCTGGAAGGCCCTTGAAGAGGCGGCAGCCAAGGCGCCTTTGCCGCCTCATGTGCCGGCGAAACCCGCCGCCGATGACCCGGATGCCACGCGCTTGGGGACACCGGTGGTGGTTGCGGCGGCTCAACCGGACCAGGAAGCGCATGACGCATCCACCGACTGGCCGGAGACCGTGTTTAGCGAGGCAGCCGTGAGCCCGGCAGCACCTGAGCCTGCCAGCGGCCGGCCAACGCAAGGTGCAGCTGCAATTCCCGCCAGGAGCCCAGCCGCGAATACCAACGACGCCGCACTGCCGCCGATAAAGTCAAAATCGGCACGGCGGCGCAGTCCCCTGGCGTCGCCCGGGGTCGCAACGGCACCCGCAAAGGCAGCTTCACCTGCACCCTACCGCTACCTGGTGTGGGGTCTGGCGGGCCTGGTGGCGGTGACCGTGATCGGCCTTGGATGGAAATCCCTTTCCGGCCGCGCTGCCCCTGCCGCCCCGTCTGCCATACCGGCCAATATAGCGGCCAAGGCAGCGCCCGGCGCGGCGAGGGTGGCACCAGCAGCTTCCACTTCGCCCGTGGTGTCTGCGGCGCCTGCTGCAGCTGCACCCGCAGTGCCAGCTGCGCAGGCCCAGCCTGCGGCCTCGGCTGCTTCCTCTTCTGTGGCGAAGGCACCCCTGTCTGCAGCCTCCAGGGCGGCGCTTGCGGCTGCGGCCGCCACCCGAAAGGCTGCATTGGAAAAAGAGCGGCAGGCCAAACAGGCTCAGCCCAAATCCGCCGCTACCCCTTCCCCTTCGGCGACCGACCACGCTGCCACACCGGCGCCGCAGGCAGCGGCCGGCAATCCGCGGCAGGCCTGTGAAGGGCGTATCCTCCTCGGTTTCCAGATCTGCATGTCTGAGCAGTGTGCCAAGCCGGGCTTCGCCCAGCACCCGGTGTGTGTGGAACGGCGGGTCATGGAGCAGCGGCGGCGCGAGGATCAGTCGAACCGGTAGGCCGCCGACTGCCTCATTTTTTTGCTATAAAAACGATAGCTGCTGGCGCCCGTTGCTAAAGGGCTGGCGCGACATTTTATTCAGATTCCTGGCCCTGCCAGGCAACTGGCCGGCGCTGCGCCTGTTGCTGGCGTTCCTGGGCCAGCTGTTCTTCCAGCTGCAGGCGTCCCTGGGTGGCTACGGCGATGACCTTGGTGCGGTCCTTGCGATGCGGGTACATGCGTTCGAACAGCTCCAGGTTGTGCCGGCGAAAGCGCATCGCCGCCTGACGCGCTTCGTGCGGCGGCTGGCCCAGCAGCTCCAGCACCGTACGCGCGCTGCGCAGGCTGGACTCGAACACCTCACGTTCCACCTGCATCACGCCGCGGTCACGCAGCGCGTTCCAGTGTGTCACGTCGCGTGCGCGGGCAACGATCTGCATTTGCGGAAAATGCTCGCGCGCCAGGTCAACGATCTTGAGCGACTGCTCCATGTCGTCGACCGACAGCACCAGGATTTTGGCCGTGGCCGCGCCGGCAGTGCGCAGCAGGTCCAGCCGCGTCGCATCGCCGTAAAAAACCCGGTAGCCGAACGCCCTCACGGTTTCGACCATTTCCGCGTCGTGGTCCAGCACGGTGGCCGGAATGCCCTGGGCCAGCAGCATACGGCCGATGATCTGGCCGTAGCGGCCGAAACCGGCAATGATGATCGGGGCCTCTTGCTGCTCGGAAATTTCTTCGAGTTGCGGCGTGTCGCAGCCGGCCCAGCGCGGCAGCAGCAGCTTGTCGACGGCCACCAGCAGCAGCGGGCTCAGCAGCATGGACAGCGCCACCGCACCTATCAGCAGTGAGGCGATCTCAGCGGAAAACACATGTGCCCCGGCTGCTGCCTGGAACACCACGAAGGCGAACTCGCCGCCCTGCGCCAGCAGCACCGCGAACACCGGGCGTTCCTGGAAAGGCAGCTTCATGAGGCGCGCCAGGCCGTAGATCACGACCAGTTTCAGGCCGAGGAAGCCCACCAGGATGGCGGCCATCAGTCCGGGCGATTTCCAGAGCACGCCGAAGTCGATGCTCATGCCGACGGCAATGAAGAACAGGCCCAGCAGCAGGCCCTTGAACGGCTCGATATCGGTTTCGAGTTCGCGGCGGTATTCACTTTCCGCCAGCAGCACACCTGCCAGAAAAGCGCCCAGGGCCATCGACAGGCCGACGAACTGCATCAGCGCCGCAATGCCCACCACCAGCAGCAACGAGGCTGCGGTGAAAATTTCGGGTGTACCGCTGTTGGCGATCCAGCGCAGCAGGGGCCGCAGCAGCAGGCGGCCGCCCAGGATAATGCCGGCGATGGCTGCTACGATTCTGATAGCTTCCAGCGCACGACTGGTATGCGCTACAGCCTCATTTTCTCCACCGATTGCGCCCAACAGGGGCAACAGCGCGAGAATCGGGATGGCCGCCACGTCCTGGAACAGCAGGATGGAAAACCCGGCCTGGCCGCTCGACGTCGGCATCAGGTGGCGCTCGCCGATGGCCTGCAGCGCGATGGCGGTAGACGACAGCGCCAGCCCGAGGCCGGCCACCAGCGCAATCTGCCAGCTCACGCCAAATGCCATCGCGACGCCCATGAGCAGGGCGGCGCAGCCCAGCACCTGGGCACTGCCCCAGCCGAAGATGGGCCGGCGTAAATTCCACAGGCGCTTGGGCTCCAGCTCCAGCCCCACCAGGAACAGCATCAACACCACGCCAAACTCGGCGAAGTGGAGGATGTCCTGCACATTGGTAACCAGCCCCAGGCCCCAGGGGCCTATGGCGATGCCGGCGGCCAGGTAGCCGATGATGGAGCCGAGGCCGAGTTTTTTGGCCAGCGGCACGGCAATGACGGCGGCGGCCAGGTAGATAAAGCTGTTGGTCAGCCAGGCGGGTGCGTGCTCCATGTTATCTAGCCCCCACGCTTTTCACTCCGTGTGCCTTCGGCGTTACGCTGCCCCTTTCACTTTCAATAGGGGCTGCCTGGCCTTGGGGCGGCCCGACGGCCAGCCGCGCAGCGTGTCCGTTCGGCAAGTCGGCCGCAGCTTCTGGCGCAGGCCGATCCTTCATCGGAACCACGCAGGCGGCGCATTGCTCCAGGTCTTCCAGCTCGGGCCAGTCGGGGTAGCTTTGCAGGCGCTGGCGGAAGGTTGCGATGTGATCGGCAACGGTTTGCCTGTCAACGCTGTGGGCGCCGTGCAACACCAGAGGCGGCAAAAATCGCATGCCGCACAGCGCGGCGCTTTGCTCGTACGGCGGCAGGAAGGCATCAAAAAAGTAGCGGTTGTAGCCTTGTGGGTGATAGGACGTTTCGGGGCCGCCTGTGGTGGCGACCAGCCACAGGTCCTTACCCTGCAGTGCCCGGCCTTTTGCGCCTTCCTCCTCACCTTCGCCGTAGGCCCAGCCGTAGGTGAGTACATCGTCCAGCCAGAGCTTTTGCAGCGCGGGCATCGAGTACCAATGCATGGGGTGGAGCAGTACCACCAGTTGCGCGCGTTCCAGGGCGGCCTGCTCTTTGGGCACGTCGATGGCGTAGTCGGGATAGCTCGAGTACAGATCCTGCACCTGGACACGCGGCAGGGCCTTCGCGGCCTCCATCAGCGGGCGGTTGACCCGTGATTCTCGCCAGGCAGGATGGGCCGCAATGACATAAATATCTGGATTTGCCGTGCTGCCCGCCGATTTATCAGTGGTTGTGAGAACTGTGTCCATGCCGTTACCATAGCGGAAAAGCAAGACCAAGAGTTCCCAGGAACGACAAGTTCCAAACCGAGGAGATTCGCATGCCCGTGGTTGTGATCGCCAATCCGAAGGGGGGCGTCGGCAAAACGACGCTGGCCACCAACGTTGCCGGATACTTTGCCAGCCAGGGCCATGCGGTCATGCTGGGAGACGCCGACCGGCAGCAGTCTTCACGGTTGTGGCTGGGGCTGCGGCCGCCCGCCGCCCGGCCGATTGCCACCTGGGATGTGAATGCAGACCTGATCGTCAAACCCCCCAAGGGCACGACGCATGTGGTGCTCGACACGCCCGGCGGGTTGCATGGCTCGCGCTTTAACGATGTCTTGAAGCTGGCCGACAAGGTCATCGTGCCGCTGCAGCCCAGCGTCTTCGACATCTTTGCCACGCGCACCTTCCTGGACCAGCTGGCCGAACACAAGCACGCCGGCAAGATGCAGGTGGGCATTGTCGGCATGCGCGTGGATTCACGCACGATTGCCGCCGACAAGCTGCGCAGTTTCGTTGAGGGGCTGGGTTTGCCGGTGCTGGGCTACCTGCGCGACACGCAGAACTACATTCACCTGGCCGCGCGGGGGCTCACGGTGTTTGACGTGGCACCCAGCCGTGTTGAAAAAGACATGGAACAGTGGCAGGGCATCTGCCGGTGGCTTGACCGCTGAACCTCTGAGCATCGCGCCGGTTTGTCGCTGAGCCGACATGCCGTGCCCCTATGTGTCGCTACAGTGGCGGCATGAAAACCTTTGAAACCCTGGCCGACCTGGCCGCCTGCACCGGCCAGGAAGTCGCCGTCAGCGACTGGATCACCATCACGCAGCAACAGGTCAACCTGTTTGCCGAAGCGACGGGCGACCACCAGTGGATTCATGTGGACCCTGAAAAGGCGGCGGCCGGCCCGTTCGGCGGGCCGATCGCCCATGGGTTCCTGACCTTGTCACTGCTGCCGCGTTTTTTCGAGTCGTCGTTTGAGATTACCGGCTCGCGCATGGGCGTGAATTACGGGCTCAACAAGGTGCGATTTACCGCGCCGGTGCCCGTCGGCAGCCGTCTGCGGGCACGCATGAAGCTGCTGGCTGCCGAGGCGATTGACAACGCCGGCATGCAAATGACCTGGGAAGTGACCGTGGAACGCGAAGGCTCGCCCAAGCCGGTGTGCGTGGCGGAATCGCTGGTGCGGCGATACCCCTGAATGTGCCGCTGGCGCTAGATGCGCGTCAGCTGGCTGGCCGGCAGCCAGCCCTCAAAAACACCGATCAGGCCATTGATGCGTTCGGCGGCTTCCGTCTGGGAGTGCGCATGTGCGATGCATTGGTGCAGGTCGCTGCGCAGCAGCCACAGGTCGGAGGGCGTTTTGGCCAGGTTGATCTTGTAGATCACCCGCGGGGTGCGCGGATCTTCGCAATCATGCAAAAGGGTGCGCAGGCTTTCCTGGATCTGTTCGACCGAGAGCCGGTTGGCTGCTTTGGCGGTGCTGGAAAGGCGGGACGTGCTGTTGCCGAAAATACGCTGGATGACCATATTCACTGTGTTTTTCCTTCCAGTCTTGTGGACTGGGCGGTGGGAAGGGATAACGCAGGAAGGGCCGGGTAGTGGCAATCCGCACGTTCGGGCCTGCAGCGAGAACTTTAGGCTTGAAGGATTGGAGTTTAGGGTTTTTACTTAGATCCTGGCAAGGGGGGGCCAGTCCAAAGGTTGGCAAAAGCGGACATATGTCTCATCCAGGCATGCCGGGCGACCCTGAAAACCCGTTTTGCCGCCAGGCCTCAAACACGGTAACGGCCACGGTGTTGGAGAGGTTCAGGCTGCGCTGGCCCGGCAGCATGGGCACTTTGAGGCGCTGCGGTGGCGCAAAGGATTCACGTAACTCTGGCGCCAGGCCGCGGGTTTCGGCGCCGAAAACCAGCCAGTCGCCGGGCAGGAAGCGCGCGTCGTAGACGCTGGCGGAGCCGTGTGTGGTCATGGCGAAGAGCCTGTCGGAGGGTGGTTGCTCACTTTCGAGGAAGGCTTGCCAGCTGAGATGCCGCAGGACCTGGGCGTACTCGTGGTAATCGAGCCCCGCCCGGCGCATGTGTTTGTCGTCCATCGAAAACCCCAGCGGTTCCACCAGGTGCAGCCGGCAGCCGGTATTGGCTGCCAGGCGGATGACATTGCCGGTGTTGGGAGGGATTTCAGGCTCGACCAGAACAATATTGAACATGGCTGGATTGTCGTGCGGCGCGAGCCCGGTTCCTATGGCCGCCTTGTCGTTATTCCAGCTATAGGTGCGCATGGGGTTCCTGGCCAGCCGGGGCCGCGGGACTGGCTTTGCCAGACCGCAGGCGCAGCGCCCCCTCGGGGGGCAGCGAACCACACGCAGTGGGGAGCGTGGGGGCTATTGCTCGGTTCGCGCAAGGACAACGGCGCTAACGTGTGCGGCGCCCGCATCCCGCAAGGCCTGTGCGGCCGTATACAGCGAGGCACCGCTGGTCATTACGTCATCCACCAGCACCACGCGCCGTCCCTGCAATTCCCCCGTGCGCAGCGGATCCACCTGGAAAGCGCCCTTGACGTTGGCCAGCCGGTCCTTGCGTTTGAGCTGGCTTTGCGGGCGCGTGTGCTTTACCCGCAGCAGCAGCCTGGCATCGGTCTGGCCTTGCGTGCGTGTTCGTCGGGCCAGTGCCACACACAACTCCCAGGCCTGGTTGAAGCCGCGCACCTGCAGGCGCTCCGCCGACAGCGGCACCGGAACGATCCAGTCGCCGGGGGTCAGTTCTGCCATGAGCCCGGCTACGCCCGGCGACTGGGCCAGCAGGTTGGCAAAAAAAGCGGCCCAGCCGTGCTGCTCGCCGAATTTGTAGCCCGCAATCAGGGCGGACCAAGGGTAGGCATAGTGCACCGCGGCAAAGGCGCCGTCCAGAGGCGGCGGGTGGCTGACGCAGGCGCCGCAGGGCTGCGGCCCAACCCGAAGACCCATGGAAAGGTCGCCGGGCAGGGCGAGAGCGCAGCGGGGGCAACGCGGGACGGCCAAGGCAAACCGGGCCACGCAGGCGCCGCACACCTGGCGCGCCGGCCAGCTGCGGCATACAGCGCACTGGCTGGCCAGGCCGGGGAAGCCGCCAAAGCGGCCGGTCGGCCGGGACGGGAATGTGGCGGGAGCAAGCAGGCGTGTGAACACCGTGTCAATATACTCGCGTACCTTCCCCGCTTGCCTCGGCGGGCCCCGCGCTTCCTTTGCCCTCTTTGCTCCCTTCCATGACCCCTACACAGCGCCCACCCACGCTCGACCCGATTGCCGTCAGCCGCTGGGACCGCACCGCTCCACTGGCCTCGCCGTGGCTTCATGAAGAAGTGGCGCGGCGCATGATGGACCGGTTGCAATGGATCAAGCTGCAGCCGCGTGCGTGGGTGCACTGGGGAGCATTGCGCGGAGGGATCCAGGCGCAGGAAAAACTGGCCGAGGCCTACCCAAAATCAAGGTGTTTTGTGGTTGAAAGCAGCTCTGGACGTGCGCAAGAAGCTATCAAAAATATAGCAAAACCGTGGTGGAATCCGCGCCGTTGGCTGGCGGCTCCCATACGCTTTGAGGCGCCACCGGCAGGAACTGCCGACATGCTCTGGGCCAACATGGCGCTGCACGAATCGGCCGACCCGCAGGCCCTGCTGGCGCACTGGCACCAAACGCTGAAGGTAGACGGTTTCCTGATGTTTTCCTGCCTGGGCCCGGATACCGCGAAGGAGTTGCGCGAGGTTTATGCGCAACTGGGCTGGCCGCCGGCCGGGCATGAACTGACAGACATGCATGACTGGGGCGATATGCTGGTGCAGACGGGGTTTGCCGAACCCGTGATGGACATGGAGCGCATCACCCTCACCTATGCGACCTCGGCGCGGCTGCTGGAAGACATCAGGGAGCTGGGCCGCAATTTTCACCCGGCGCGGTTTTCTTCCCTGAGGGGCCGGGCCTGGAAGGCGCAGCTTGAAAGTGCGCTGTCCCGCCATCTCGTCAGGGGCGAAGACGGGCGGCTCTGCCTCACCTTTGAAATCATTTATGGCCACGCGCTCAAGGCGCCGCCGCGGATCAAGGTCAGTCCGCTCAGCGCGGTGTCGGTCGCCGATATGCGCAGCATGCTGCAGGGCCAGCGCTCTGGCGGCTAGGTGCCCGGCAGGTGTTGCGCAGGCGCTCCCAATCCCTGGTGTTGACGGGTTTTCAGAAGGGGCGGCAAGGTAAACCCGGCTACAATTCAAAGCTGAATTTTTGGGTATGTTCCCAAGCCTCATGCGGTCAATGCCCAGCGTTAACCGCAGTTTTTTTGAGGGTTGCCACATGCTGCAGCCAACACCAGCGTTTCGTTTTGCCACCTTGCCCGCACAGGGCGCCTACAGCCACGATGCTGTGCTGTGGCTTCTCAAGCGTCACTGTTCACTCACACCGGCCCAGTTGGGCTGGCTGTATGTGTCTTTGTGCGGTGTTTCACTGGGTATTGCCGGATTTTTCTGGCTGCAGGGTGCCACCATGGTGATGCCTTTTGCCTGGATCGAGCTGATAGCGGTGGGGGCTGCTTTTGTGGCGTATGCCAGGCATGCGGGCGACGGTGAAAAAATCGTCCTGCAGGGCGAGCGGCTGGTGGTGGAGCTGGAAACGGCAGGGCGCACGGAGCGGGCTGAATTCAACCGCGAATGGGTCCGGATCGAGCCCAGGGATGGGGATGGGTCGCTGATTGAGGTGTCCGGGCAGGGGCGGTCTGTCCAGGTCGGGCGGCATGTGCGGCCAGAGCTGCGGCCCGCGCTGGCCCGAGAGATTCGCATGGCGTTGCGGAGTGTTTGACAGTTCCTGAAAGACTTGTGTCAGTTCAGGTGCGGCAGGAGGGCTTGCCGCTAACTTTATAATCAGCCGGTTAATTTGGTCGGTAATTGAAGCAGAAAAAGTGATCACGATGAACGTAAGCAACACCATGAGCAAAATGACACGGCTTGGCATGCAGCATGCAGGCGCAATTCTGGCATCTGCGGCCGCCTGGGTCAGCACCGCCGCTTACGCCGTCAACGACCTGAAGGGCGGCCCGGCCGTCAATCAGCTGAATTTGCACCCGGCCGTGACCAAAATTGCCGAAGAGCAGCAGTGGCTGCATTGGTTCATGATGGCCATCTGCCTCGTGATTTTTGTGGCTGTTTTCGGGGTGATGTTCTATTCCATCCTGAAACACCGCAAGTCGGTCGGCCACAAATCGGCCAATTTCCACGAATCTACCGCTGTTGAAATTGCCTGGACCATCGTCCCCTTCATCATCGTGATCGCCATGGCCCTGCCGGCCACCAAGGTGCTGGTCGCCCAGAAGGACACCACCGCCGCCGACCTCACCATCAAGGCCACCGGCATCCAGTGGAAATGGGGCTACGACTACATCAAGGGTGAAGGCGAAGGCATCGGCTTTGTCTCCACACTCGACAACACGCACCGCGAAATGTCCGACAACGGCGGCCCCAAGGCCGGCGAAGCTCCCGACAACTACCTGCTCAAGGTCGACAACCCGCTGGTTGTTCCCGTCAACAAGAAAATCCGCATCATCACTACCGCCAGCGACGTGATCCACGCCTTCGCGGTGCCGGCATTCGGCATCAAGCAGGATGCGATTCCCGGCTTTGTGCGCGACACCTGGTTCCGTGCCGAACAAGTCGGCGACTTCTACGGCCAGTGCCAGGAGCTTTGCGGCAAGGAGCATGCGTACATGCCTATCCACGTGAAGGTTGTGTCCGCAGCCGATTACAGCGCATGGGTGGCTGTCAAGGCCAAGGAAGCCGCAGCCAAGGCGGATGATCCTTCCAAGGTCTGGGCGCTGGTTGACCTGAAGGCGCGCGGCGAAAAAGTGTACGCTGCCAATTGCGCTGCCTGCCACCAGGCCAACGGCAAGGGCGCTGGCCCGATCAAGCCGCTGGACGGCTCGCCGATTGTTCTCGACGCAGACCACAAGAAGCAGATTCAGACCGTGCTCAATGGGGCCGCCGGTGGCGCCATGCCTTCCTGGAAGGCGCTGAGCGACACCGATCTCGCCGCCGTGATCAGCTACTCCAAGAACAACTGGTCCAACCAGACCGGCCAGATCGTCCAGCCCGCTGAAATACAGGCGGCTCGCAAGTAAGCCTCAGGCGTTACCCGCAGATTCCATCATTTCGCCGGCGTGACCTTGCCGGCCGCAAAAGACAAGCTACAGGCACAAGCCACCAAAGGAAGCCAAGATGAGTGCAGTTCTAGACCATCACGATCACGCACATGATGACCACGATCACCATGCCCCGACGGGCTGGCGTCGCTGGGTCTTTGCGACCAACCACAAGGATATTGGCACGCTGTACCTGTTGTTCAGTTTCTTCATGCTGATGTTCGGTGGCGTGCTGGCCCTGCTGATCCGCGCCGAGCTGTTCCAGCCCGGCCTGCAACTGGTCAACCCCGAACTGTTCAACCAGCTCACCACCATGCATGGCCTGATCATGGTGTTCGGCGCCATCATGCCGGCCTTCGTGGGTTTCGCCAACTGGATGATCCCGTTGCAGATCGGCGCGGCCGATATGGCTTTTGCCCGCATGAACAACTTCAGCTTCTGGCTGTTGATCCCGGCCGGCATCATGCTGGTGGGGTCGTTCTTCATGCCTGGTGGCGCACCCGCCGCGGGCTGGACGCTCTACGCGCCGCTCACGTTGCAAATGGGCCCGTCCATGGACGCCGGTATTTTTGCGATGCACATCCTGGGTGCTTCGTCCATCATGGGTTCGATCAATATCATCGTCACCATCCTCAACATGCGCGCTCCCGGCATGACGCTGATGAAGATGCCGATGTTCTGCTGGACCTGGCTGATCACCGCCTACCTGCTGATCGCCGTGATGCCGGTGCTCGCAGGCGCCATCACCATGACGCTGACTGACCGCCACTTCGGCACCAGCTTCTTCAACCCCGCCGGCGGCGGCGACCCGGTGATGTACCAGCACATCTTCTGGTTCTTCGGCCACCCCGAGGTTTACATCATGATCTTGCCGGCCTTCGGCATCATCAGCCAGATCATCCCGGCTTTCTCGCGCAAGCGCCTGTTTGGCTACGCCTCCATGGTGTACGCCACCGGCTCCATCGCCATCCTGAGCTTCGTTGTGTGGGCGCACCACATGTTCACCACCGGCATGCCGGTTACGGGCCAGCTGTTCTTCATGTACTCCACCATGCTGATCGCCGTGCCCACGGGCGTGAAGGTGTTCAACTGGATCGCCACGATGTGGCGCGGCTCCATGACCTTTGAAACCCCCATGCTGTTTGCGGTGGGCTTCATCTTCGTGTTCACCATCGGCGGCCTGACGGGCGTGATCCTTTCGGTCGCACCGATCGACACGCAGTTGCAGGACACCTACTACGTGGTGGCTCACTTCCACTACGTACTGGTGGCTGGTTCGCTCTACGCCCTGTTTGCCGGCTACTACTACTGGTCGCCTAAATGGACCGGCGTCATGTACAACGAAACCCGCGGCAAGATCCACTTCTGGTGGTCGCTGATTTCCTTCAACGTGACCTTCTTCCCGATGCACTTCCTGGGCCTGGCCGGCATGCCGCGCCGCTATGCCGACTACCCCATGCAGTTCGCGGATTTCAATGCCGTGGCCAGCGTGGGCGCGTTCTTCTTCGGATTTGCCCAGCTGTACTTCTTCCTGTTCATTGTGGTTCCCACGATGCGCGGCAAGGGCGCACCTGCCAAGCAGAATCCCTGGGTGGACGAAGGCGGCAAGGGCGCCGAAGGTCTCGAGTGGGAAGTCCCATCGCCTGCACCTTTCCACACCTATGAAACACCGCCCAAGCTGGATGCCTCGGCAACCCGCGTGATCGGCTGATTGAACTCAACGGTAATCGCCATGACGACACCCGAACAAAAGAAGAGCAACCTGAGGCTGGCCCTGATACTGGCTTCGGTCGCTCTGGTCTTTTTTGCCGGCTTCATGGCCAAGATGATTTTCCTGAGCCATTGAGCCGCCAGGTCGACCTCAATCTCAAACCAGTACCGATGTGATGCGGCTCAAGCGCGAAAACTTCAACATGATGGGCAAGCTGGCCGTGATCGTGCTCGGCATGTTCGGCTTCGGTTATGCGCTGGTGCCCATCTACAAGGCGATTTGCGAGATGACCGGCATCAACGTGCTGGCCCTGTCCGACCGCCAGATCCCTGGTGCGACGCCCAATTTGCCGGCCAATACGCAGGTAGACCGCACACGCACCATCACGGTTGAGTTTGATGCGAACACGCGCGGCCCCTGGCATTTCAAGCCCGCGCAGAACGCGCTGCAGGTTCACCCGGGCGAGCTGACCACTGTGATGTACGAATTCCAGAATGTGCAGGACCGAACCATGTCCGCCCAGGCCATCCCCAGCTACGCTCCCGCGCAGGCCGGTGCGCATTTCAACAAGCTTGAGTGCTTCTGCTTCAGCCAGTACACCCTGGCGCCCGGTGAGAAAAAGCAGTGGCCCGTGGCCTTCGTGATCGACCCGAAACTGTCGAAAGACGTGAGCACGATCACGCTGTCCTACACCTTCTTTGAAGTGGGCGGCAAGACGCCGGCTGCGCCCGTCACGCCCAAGGCAACGACTGCCGCCGTGCCACCTGAAAAACAGGCAGGCGCATGAGCATGGCCGCAACCCCCCGCAAACCCTCTTTTTGGCGCACGGTCAAGGCTGTGGCCTGGTCCTTTGTAGGCCTGCGTGCACGCGGCGACTACGAAGAAGACGTGAAGAATTTGAGCCCTCTCCACATCATTGTGGTGGGGCTGATTGCCGTGGTCGTGTTTGTCGCAGTCCTGGTGCTGCTGGCGAAGTGGATGGTCGCGCGCTAAAGCGCGGCATCCTCACAATGCCCCACGGTACAAGTTAAAAGATTATTGGAAATTCGAGAGAAAAACAGGAGTCGAGCGATGTCATCAGCAACCCACGGGTCAACCCCCCACTACTTCGTCCCCAGCCCATCGAGCCATCCGGTGATGGCATCTATTGGCCTGTTTTTTGTCATCTTGGGCGCCGGCCAGTGGATCAATGGCGCCGACTGGGGCAAATGGTCGTTGGCCTTCGGTATGGTGTGGTGGTTGGTCACGTTGTTTCGCTGGTTCAGCCAGTCCATCGCCGAAAGCGAAGGCGGCATGTACGGCCGCAAGATCGACATGTCCTTCCGCTGGAGCATGAGCTGGTTCATTTTTTCGGAAGTGATGTTCTTCGGCGCTTTCTTCACTGCATTGTGGTGGGCCCGCTCGCACTCCTTGCCCGCACTGGGCAGCCTGGAAAACGCGCTGCTCTGGCCTGATTTCAAGGCGGCCTGGCCCTCTATCGTGCCCGGCGCCACGACATCGCCCGCCGACATCGTCGAAGCGTTTACCGCCATGAAGCCGCTGGCGATCGGCGGCGGCATCTGGGCCAGCATCATGGGCTCCCTGCCAACGGTCAATACGGCACTGCTGCTGAGCTCCGGTGTCACCATCACCATCGCCCACCACGCGCTGATTGAAGGCAAGCGTGCCCGCACCATCGCTTTCATGTGGGCGACGGTTGCGCTCGGCGTGGTCTTCCTGTTCGTGCAGGGCTATGAGTACTTCCATGCCTATCACGAGATGAACCTGAAGCTGTCGTCCGGCGTCTACGGCTCGACCTTCTTCCTGCTCACGGGCTTTCATGGCTTCCACGTGTTTGTCGGCATGCTGATGCTGCTGTTCATCACGCTGCGCCTGCACAAAGGCCATTTCACCCCTGAAAAGCATTTCGGCTTTGAAGGCGCTGCCTGGTACTGGCACTTTGTGGATGTGGTGTGGCTGGGCCTCTACATCCTGGTGTACTGGTTGTAAGGGAACCAACAGCGGCTCAGGCCGCTCAACCAAAGGCCGCTTGATGCGGCCTTTGTTCTTTATTCCGCCACCCGCAGTGGTTTTTTATTTACCAGCGGGGATGCCGGTAGGCTGGATATAACCGAGCTTCCACGCAATCAGAATGCAGACAAACAGCAAAACCGAAAACCCGATACGGAACGCCAGTGCGCGCGCCATGTTGCTGTTTTTGCGTTTGCTGCTTTCGGCGCCTTCACTGCCCTTGCCGCCCCTGAGCATGAAAAACAATGCGGAGGCCAGGCTGGCAAAAATGGCGATAAACGCCAGTGCGATCAGGTAAGTCATGAACAGGATTATCGGCTCATGACACGTGCTTTGCACTCCCCGCGCTTCTGGATTCTCACGGTGGCCGCACTGGTGGTTGCCGGCACGACTTTTTCGCTGGGGCAATGGCAGCTGCGCCGCGCCGCGCAAAAAGAAGCGCTGCAGGCCGCCGTCGATTCCAAAGGACGGCTTCCCGCGCTGGATGTGCGTTCACTGCTTGCCAGCCAAAACCTCGCTGATGACATTCACCGACCCGCCATGCTCAAGGGAAGCTGGCGCGCCGAGCACACCGTGTATCTCGACAACAGGCCCATGAGCGGCAAGACAGGTTTTTTGGTGGTAACACCGTTGCTGCTGGAAGGCAGCCAGCAGGCCATTCTGGTGCAGCGTGGCTGGGTGCCGCGCAACTTTGCCGACCGCACACGCCTGCCGGATGTTTCAACGCCGCCAGGCATCGTGACGGTTGAGGGCCGTATGGCCCCGCCGCCTTCCAGGCTCTATGAGTTCCAGGGTACCGAGAGTGGGCGCATACGGCAAAATCTCGACTTGCCTGCTTTCCGGGCGCAAACCGGCCTGCCGCTGCTGGATGTCTCATTGCTGCAGACCGGTGCGCCCAGCGAAGGCCTGCTGCGCGAGTGGGCTGCGCCCAACCTGGGCGTGGACAAGCACTACGGTTATGCCTTCCAGTGGTTCGGCCTTTGCGGCCTGGTGGTTCTTTTGTATGGCTGGTTTCAGCTGGTCCTTCCTTTTCGTACCCACATGCGCGGCAAACGCCGCGATCAATTGCCGTGACAAACGATACGCCTGCTACCCCTCATACCCCTGATACTCCTCCCGTCCACGCTGCTGCAGCCGGACTGCAAGACCAGCCCCTGGGCCTGACCGTGCATGCCATGCCCGTGTTGGACCAGTCCAGTACGCGCGCACCCAGCACCGTGGCAGGCCGCTGGAAAATGCTGGCCGTGCTGCTGGTGTGCGCGGCACCGGTCATCGCGTCTTACGTCACCTACTACCTGATCCGGCCCGAAGGCCGCCGCAACTTTGGTGAGTTGATTGACCCGCAGCGTCCGCTGCCGCCGCTGGCCACGCGCTCGCTCGACGGCCGAACCGGCACGCTGACGGCGCTGAAGGACCAGTGGCTGCTCATCAGTGTGGCCGGCGGCGCCTGCGGTGCGCGGTGCGAGCAGAACCTGTATTTCCAGCGCCAGCTGCGCGAGTCCCTCGGCAAGGAAAAAGAGCGCCTGGACCGTGTCTGGCTGGTGGTGGATGAAGCGCCGGTGCGTGATGCCTTGCTCCCCGCGCTGGCTTCGTCGGCGGTGCTGCGTGTGGCGCCAGCTGAACTCGCGAAGTGGCTGGAGCCCGCTGCGGGTCAGCGCCTGGAGGATCACTTGTACCTGGTCGACCCCATCGGCAACTGGATGATGCGTTTCCCGGCCGACATGGACGTCGCCGCCGCTGCCAAGGCCAAGCGCGACCTGGAGCGCCTGTTGCGCGCCTCCAGCAGCTGGGACAAAGAGGGAAGGTGAATATGGCCCCCACGCTTTTCACTTCGTGTAATGCGCTGCCCCCCGAGGGGGCCGCTGCGCCTGCGGCCCGGCAAAGCCGGTTCCGCGGCCCCTGCTTGTGTGAAGAGCCCCCACGGTCACTCACTGCGTGTAGCTCCCTGCCCCCCGAGGGGGCCGCTGCGCCTGCGGTCTGGCAAAGCCAGTCCCGCGGCCCCTGCTTGGTTGGATACCTCCAGGGCGTTGCGGGCTCCAGTTTTCATTAATCAATCATGGCCGCGCAAAATCTTTACGACTTGAGTCCTGCCCTGCGCCTGATGATCATGGGGCTGGTGGTGGCGCTCGGGCCGCTGGCCTGGGTGTGGGTACACAACAAGAATGCCCCGGTGGCGCAACGCTTGCGGGTGCTGACGCTGGTGACGCTGTTCCTCACGTTTGATCTGGTGATCTTCGGCGCGTTCACGCGGCTCACTGACTCCGGTTTGGGATGCCCCGACTGGCCTGGTTGCTACGGCAGCGCGAGTCCGGTTGGCGCCCAGATGCACATCGAAGCTGCGCAGACTGCGATGCCGACCGGCCCAGTCACGCATTCCAAGGCTTGGATCGAGATGATCCACCGCTATCTGGCGACTGGCGTTGGCGTGCTTATTCTTACGCTCGCGGTGACAAGCTGGCTGGAGCGCAAGCGCACACCGGTCTCATTCTGGTGGCCTGCTGTCACGCTGATCTGGGTGTGCCTGCAGGGCGCGTTCGGCGCGCTCACTGTGACCATGAAGTTGTTTCCGGCCATCGTCACGTTGCATCTGTTGGGCGGCCTGGTTCTGCTGGCCTTGTTGCGCGCGCAGGCGGTGCGTTATGCGCAAGCGCAGGGCGTCAGCGCCACGGATATTTCTGCCGGCCTGCGGCGTGCTGTGATCGCAGCCTTCGTGCTGCTCTGGGTGCAGATTGCTCTCGGCGGCTGGGTCAGCACCAACTACGCCGTATTGGCCTGCACGGACTTTCCGGGTTGCCAGGGATCGCTGTGGCCGGCCATGGACTTCCGCCAGGGCTTCACGCTGTGGCGCGAACTCGGTGCGGGCCATGACGGCGCCAATATCAGCTTTGAGGCGCTCACCGCCATTCACTATGTGCACCGCCTGGTGGCCTATCTCGTGTTTGCCGTGTTTATGGCGCTTGCCTTGTGCCTGCACCGCGTGCCCGCGTTTCGCACATCGGCGCGCTGGCTGGCCGGGCTCATACTGCTGCAGGCCGTCACGGGCATCAGCAACGCCGTGCTGGGCTGGCCTTTGCTCGCCGCGGTCATGCATACCGGCGGTGCCGCGGCCCTTGTCATTGTGCTCAGCGGCGTGGTCTTTTCCAGCCGCAGCGGCCCCCTACGCCATATGCGTCAAAATTGAATGCCTAGCGACTTTCCATGAACCCCAGTACTCCCTCCGCCGCACCGGCTCCGGCCTTGCCCCGCGCGCCCTCCCGTTTCGCGCAGTTTTATGCGCTGACCAAGCCGCGCGTGGTGCAACTCATCGTGTTTTGCGCTTTGATCGGCATGGTGCTGGCCGTTCCCGGTGTTCCGTCGTGGCCGGATGTCCGGCTCGCGCTGATCGCCTGCGCCGGCATCTGGCTGGTGGCTGGGGCTGCCGCCGCCTTCAACTGCCTGGTCGAGCAGCAGATTGACTCGCGCATGCGGCGCACCGCCTGGCGGCCCACCGCCAAGGGCGAGCTCAGCAATCCGCTCACGCTGTCTTTTTCGGCCGCACTGTGCGCCCTCGGTTCGTGGATTCTTTATGTGTGGGTGAACCCGCTCACCATGTGGCTGACTTTTGCCACCTTCATCGGTTATGCGGTGGTCTACACCGTGATCTTGAAGCCGTTGACGCCGCAGAACATCGTGATCGGCGGCGCTTCAGGCGCCATGCCGCCGGTGCTGGGCTGGGCTGCCATGACGGGTTCGGTCGGCCCGGAGGCGTTGATCCTCTTTTTGATCATCTTCCTCTGGACGCCGCCGCACTTCTGGGCGCTGGCGCTCTACCGCGTGGAAGACTACCGCAAGTCAGGCCTGCCCATGCTGCCCGTGACGCACGGCAATGAGTTCACGCGCCTGCAGGTGTTCCTCTACACGCTGGTATTGTTCCCCGCCTGCCTGATGCCGTTTATCTTCAAGATGAGCGGCTGGCCTTACCTCGTTGCCGCTGTCGCGCTCAGCATCGGCTTCAGCTGGTATGGCTTTCGCCTGTGGCGCAACTACTCCGACGCGCTGGCACGCAAGACCTTCCGGTTTTCACTGATTCATCTTTCGGTGCTGTTCGCAGCGCTGCTGCTTGACCACTATCTCTAGGCTCCCACCATGAAGTCCCACAGCACGCCCCGGGCTGCCTCACCCGTTCGCCGATCTGCTATTAAAACAATAGCTGCCTGCGCTTTTGCAGTGGGTGCTGCAGGCATTTTTACTGCATGCGCACCGGACAAACCTCAGTTCAAGAGCATTGACCTCACCGGCGCCGACTACGCGCAGGGCTTCACGCTGGCCGACCACAATGGCCAGGTGCGCACGCTGAAAGACTTTGCCGGCAAGGTGGCGGTGGTGTTCTTCGGCTTCACGCAGTGCCCCGACGTCTGCCCGACCTCCATGGCCGAGCTGGCGCAGGTCAAGAAACTGCTGGGCACCGATGGCGACAAGCTGCAGGCAATCTTCATCACGGTCGACCCGGAACGCGATACGCCCGAACTGCTCAAGGCCTACATGGGCAATTTCGACCCGACCTTTGTGGCGCTGCGGCCCACGCTCGACCAATTGCCCCAGGTCGCCAAGGACTTCAAGGTGTATTACAAAAAAGTCGACGGCAAAACGCCGGGCAGCTACACCATGGACCATTCCGCCGGCAGCTATATCTTCGACGGCCAGGGGCGCATCCGTCTTTACAACCGCTACGGCAGCGGCGCTGAGGCGCTGGCGTCCGACATCCGCCTGTTGCTCAAGTCCTGAGCGAATCCGTTCCGCACGGCTGCAACCGGAAAAGGAAAAAGCCCGCACATTGCTGCGCGGGCTTTTTGAAAGAGCGTAAGCCTGCGGGTTTTACGCGTAGGCGGCCAGCACCTTCTTCATCTTCTTCATGGCCGCCACCTCAATCTGGCGGATCCGCTCGGCGCTGACCTTGTACTCGTCGGCCAGGTCGTGCAGCGTCATCCCGCCTGAACCGTCGTCGTTCACCTTGAGCCAGCGCTCTTCCACAATGCGGCGTGAACGCGGGTCGAGATCTTCCAGCGCAGCAGTGATGCCGTCTGAAGCCAGGTTGTCGCGCTGGCGCGACTCCATCAATGCCGTCGGCTCTTGCGTGGCGTCGGCCAGGTAAGCGATCGGGCCAAAGGCGTCTTCGCCGTCGTCACTCGGGCTTGGGTCCAGCAGCACGTCGCCGCCCGACATGCGCTGCTCCATCTCGATGACTTCCTCGCGCTTGACGTTCAACGTCTTGGCCATCGAATCAATTTGGCCTTCAGTCAGCGTGTCGCGGTGCGTCGCCACGTCGGCGTCGTCCTTGTAGCCTTGCTTCATCGAGCGCAGGTTGAAAAACAGCTTGCGCTGGGCCTTGGTCGTGGCGACCTTGACCATGCGCCAGTTTTTCAGGATGTACTCATGGATCTCAGCCTTGATCCAGTGCATGGCGTAGCTCACCAGGCGCACGTTCTGGTCCGGGTCGAAGCGCTTGACCGCCTTCATCAGGCCGATGTTGCCTTCCTGGATCAGGTCGCCGTGCGGCAGGCCATAACCCAGGTATTTGCGCGAAATCGAAACCACCAGACGCAAGTGAGAGAGCACTAACTTACCTGCGGAATCTAGATCGTTGTTTTCCTTGAGATTTTTGGCAAATTCCTGCTCCTGCTCCAAGGTGAGCATGGGGAGACGGTTCACGGCGGAAATATAAGCGTCCAGGTTGCCCAGCGGGGGCACCAGCGACCAGGGGTTGACGGCTGTGGACGCGCCCGATTTCGGCACGACAGCGGTCAGGGAAGCGGGGGAAAGAGCATAAGACACAGCAAGACTCCTTTCGTCTGGTGCTAAATATTAGCACTCTGTTGGAGAGAGTGCTAAGCAATAGGTTCAATGACTCGGATAGCGCAAGGCTAATAAGTGAAAACCCTTGGTATGAGCCGCATTGTGGGCCATTGGTTCAGGGGGATTGGTTTCTGCCTTGTAAATGCGCGGTATCGATTTGTACGGGGCTGCTGCCCTTCCAAAGGCGGATTTGCTATCTATTTGATAGCTACCTGCGCAAGTTCTTGTTGGGTTGAAGCCATATTTGACGCCAAATCCAGGTGGGCTGTGCATCAGCTTTATGGCCAATTTTATGGAATGAAATTGGCCTTTCACCCAGGTAGGACGGGCGCAAGCAGCTACGAATTTAATAGCGGTTCCGTACTTTTCGTTCCCAGCCACCTGAACCGGCGCTTGCAGGTATGGATTTACGGCAGGCGCTTGTCGTCACGCACTTCGCGGACTTCGACGTCCACCACGTCGCCGGCACGGGGGCTGGCCGGGTTGCCTTGGGCGGCCCCACCCGGCCACATGCCCTGGGGCGAATAGCGCTGGAAGCGGCCAAACACCATCGCAGGCGCCGGCTTGCGGCCGGTGACGAGCGACTTCAGGAGGCTCAGCGCCACGACGATCAGGGCTGCGACCAGCAGGCTGACGGCAAACACAGCCGCGAAGATGCCAAAGAGGAGCTTGAGGAAAAAACGCAGAATTTTGCTGATCAAGCGAGGTACCTGTGAAAAGGTTTAAACCTCCAAGATGGAGGCCGCCCGGGTGTTTTCAAGCTGGATGGATCACCAGCGTATACCCAGCTTGCCAAACAGCTTGCTGAGCACAAACAGCGGCCCGACCCAGAGGTACTGGATATCTTCAAAGAAAGAAGGCTTTTTGCCCTCGATCTTGTGGCCGATGAATTGCAGGATCCAGGCGCCCACAAAAATCCCGATACAAATCGGCAATACCAGCGGCCCCATGGCGAACACCAGACCCAGAAACAGCACCGACCAGACCGCCATGGTCATAAAGAACATCGCCGACAGGCGCGCGTAGTAGACCATGCTGGCCGCGACGAACACATACGCGATATAGGGGTGAAGCGCAAACAGCATGCCGACCAGGCTCAGCATGATGAGCGGGATGGCGATGAAGTGGATCAGTTCGTTGCGCGGGTTCCGGTGGCTTTCGCCGTAGTGCGCCAACAGCTGGTCAACCTTGCGCGGCCCGGTAACGGTATCGGGAATATCCGCTATGTCGTTCATGTATGTCTCCATTGGCGGGGATCGCCTCTGGGCGGATTTTCCGCCAGGCCACCAGAACCTGAGCGGTGTTTTACAAAACGTAACGCAGACCGCGAGCGGCCTGCGGACTTTGTGCTTACCCGGTGTGCTTGCCGATCAGGTCGGCGTGATTTTCGCGGTCTTGATAATCCGGCTCCAGCGGTCTATTTCGCTTTTCAGGAAGCGGCCGAACTCTTCTGAACCCTTTTGTGAGACACGAAAGCCTTGCTGCTTGGCGCGCTCTTCCACGTCAGCGCTGTACATGATCTTGATGATCTCGCGCGAGTATCTGTCGACAATGTCATCCGGCGTCTTGGCCGGGAGCATGGCCCCTGTCCAGTTCTCGACAAAGAGGCCAGTCATACCGGCCTCGAAAGCAGTCGGGACATCAGGCACCCCCGGGTGCCGGCCCAGGCTGCAGATCGCGATCGCGCGCAGTTTTCCACCTTTGACGTGAGCGATCGATTCCGGATAGTTGGAAAAAATCACGTCCAGCTGGCCACCGATCAGGTCGACCATCGAGGGCGCGCCGCCGCGGTAGGGCACATGGATCATCTTCGTTTTGTTCAACTCGCAGAACAAAGCCATGGTCAGGTGTGCTGGGGTGCCGTTGCCGCTCGAGCCCGCGCTCAGCTGCTTGGTTTTGGACACGGCCATCAGGTCCTTGAAGTCCTTGATGGGACTGGCGGCGGGAACCACGACCAGCATCGGCGAATTGGCCATCAGGGCGACCGGGCGCAGGTCTTTGGTGAAGCTGTAAGCCGCATTCGGATACAGGGATACGTTCGCGGCATGTGTCAACGTGATGGCCAGCAGCGTATTGCCGTCGGGCGCCGATTTGGCGACCAGCTCGGCGCCGATCTGCGCGTTTCCGCCAGCCTTGTTTTCGACAATCACGGGAGTCTTCCACGCCTCGGACAGCTTTTGGGCGACCGTGCGGGCCATCATGTCGGTCAGGCCGCCGGGCGTGAACGGGACCACATACTTGATGGTGCTGCCTGGTTTGGGAAAGGTCTGCTGGGCCAGCCCCAGACCCGGAATGCCCGTCAGGGCTGCACCTGTTGATGCCAATACGATGTCACGACGTTTCATGCCTACTCCTCTTGATTGAATAACTGTTAACCCACTAACTGATCCAACTGCGATTTGAGTGCGTCGGGAATGTTGATTCCCGTCTGTAGTGCTTTCGTTTCAAGTGCGATGCGCCGCGTACCGGCCAGACGTACACCTTCGTCCAGCAGCATTTCGGCGATCACGGTTTCCATGCGTTCAAAGTAAGTGTCTGTGCCTGCAAGCGCGCCCGGGTCGATCAGGATGAAAGCCTGGCCGATTCGCGGCTGATTGCCCTCATCCACAAAAAACGATGATGCCTCAAAAGCAAACTGCGCGCCAATCACGGCTGTCACCAGCAGCTCAACCATCAATGCCAACATGGAACCTTTAGGGCTGCTCACGGCGCCCAGCGGCAGCATGGAGCCTTCCAGAGCCGCCTGTGCGTCCGTTGTGGGCCGGCCTTGCGTGTCCAGCGCCCAGCCCAGCGGAATGGATTTGCCTTCCTTGGCCGCAACCATCACCTTGCCGCGCGCAACTTCGCTCAGAGACAGGTCAATCAGCAGTGGATCGGCGTTTCTGCGGGGAAACGCGGCAGCAATCGGGTTGGTTCCAAAGATCGGGTGCTTGCCGCCTGCCGCTGGCATGGCCGCCGGTGCGTTGGCAAAACCAAGGCCTACCAGGCCCGCATCGGTTGCGGCGCGCAGATGATCCACCAATACCCCGCAATGGTGGCTGTTGGTCACGCCGACAAAACACACGCCCAGTTCCCGGGCGGTTGCAATCGCTGTGGAGATCGCCAGGTCGCAAGCGGGAAAAGCCAGGCCCTGCTTTGCATCCACCAGCACCGCCGCACCTTTTTTGTGCGCCACGACGGCGACGGCATGGCCATCGGCCCGGCCGTTGCGAAGATGGGTGGCATATTGCGGCACGCGGCTCAAGCCATGCGAAGCAAGGCCTTGCGCTTCGGCGCGAACCAGTGCTCTCGCGGTGGTGACCGCCATGGCTTCTGCCGCGCCCGCCTTGCGCAGCGCCTGCGTGGCAAGACGGGTTGCTTCTTCAATAGACAGTTGGACCATTTACTTCAGGCTCTCCAGCACCTTGTCGGCAATCATGAACGATACACGTTCATTTGACTGCATGCTGAGACCTGAAATGTGTGGTGTAAGCAACAGGTTGGGGCAGCCTTGCAACGCCGCGCTCGCGGGCAGGGGCTCGGCGTCGAATACATCAATGGCCGCACCGCCCAGTTGCCCCGACCGCAGTGCCGCACTGACTGCCGCGATGTCCACGATGTGGCCCCGCGAGGTATTGATCAGGACTGCGCCTTTTTTCATCTGGCCAATGCGTGCCGCGCTGAACAGCCCGCGCGTCGCATCCACCAGGGGCACATGCAATGTGACGGCATCTGCGCCGCTGATGAGGTCGTCAAGGCCGGCGTACTGCACACCGGTCTGCGCGAAAATCGGAGCATCGGGTGCAAGCGCGGGGTCATAGGCAATCACGTGCATGCCCAGGCCACGTGCCAGGCGGGCGGTGGTCTGGCCTATGGAGCCAAAACCGATGATGCCCAACGTTTGCCCGGCAGCTTCACGGCCGTTGCTCAGCGCAGCGCGCGGCCACTGGCCGGCTGCCACGGTTTCGGTGGATGCAAACGCACCGCGCAACAGCAGCAGGGTGCTGGCAACGACGTATTCCGCCACGCTGAGTGCGTTGGCGCCCGAGGCGGGAATGACCTTGATGCCGCGGGCTTCGCAGGCCGGCACGTCGATGTTGTCCAGCCCCACGCCGAGCCGGCCCACCACCTTGCAGCGGGCCATTGCGGCGAGCAGTTCGCCGCGCACCTGCGTCAGGTTGCGCACGATCAACACATCGGCTTGGCCCGCCTCGGCCCGCAGGCGGGTGGCGTCGCCCACCAGCTGCGGGTCATAGAGCACGTCATGTGCCGCTTCAAGCTGCGCCACTGCGCGCTCGTCCATGAATTCACAGATGACAATGCGCGCCCGCGTCATGACAGTGCCACCAGCATGTGAGCACAATTTTCCGCCGGGCCGCCCCAAGGAAAATTAGCCCCCTCGGGGGGCCGCGTATTACACGAAGTGAAAAGCGTGGGGGCCAAATTTTCCGCCGGGCCGCCCCAAGGAAAATTAGCCCCCTCGGGGGGCMGCGTATTACACGAAGTGAAAAGCGTGGGGGCCAAATTTTCCGCCGGGCCGCCCCAAGGAAAATTAGCCCCCTCGGGGGGCAGCGTATTACACGAAGTGAAAAGCGTGGGGGCCATGTTCTAGGCTGATTCAAAGAGGCGCGTCAGCACGAACTCGCGGTGGCCCAGCGCTTCTGCAGCGGTCAGGCGGCCGTTGGCGGTGCGCAGCATGTTCTCCAGCAGCTTGTCGCCGGCCTGGTCGAGCGTGATATCGCGCTGCAGCAGCCCGGAGGTGTCCACGTCGATGTGTTCGCTCATCAGGCGCACGGTGCGCGGGTTCGAGCAGATCTTGATCACGGGAACAATCGCATTGCCGATCACGTTGCCCTGGCCGGTGGGGAAGAAGTGCACGGCGTAACCGGAGGCGGCGCACAGGGTCACCATTTCGGCGGCGGCGCTCGACGAGTCCATGAACCACAGGCCCGGGTGCGTGGGCATTTCGGCCTTGTCGATGACGCCGTCGACCGTGCAGACCTTGCCGATCTTCTGAATGTTGCCCAGCGCTTTTTCCTCGATGGTCGTGAGGCCTCCGGCAATGTTTCCCTTGGTGGGCTGCGAGTCCGACAGGTCGCTGGTCTTGTGGCGGTTGATCATGTCCTGGTAGCGGTTGAACATGAACATGAACTGGTCGCGCACGGCATCTGTGGCACAACGGTCGGCGACGATCTTTTCACCACCGGTGATCTCGGAGGTTTCACCGAAGCACAGGTAGTTGCCGAGCGGGTGCAGCTTGTCGAAGGCGTTGCCGACGGTGGGATTGGCGCCGCAGCCGGACGTGGTGTCCGATTCGCCGCACTTGGTGGACACCCACAGTTCGGAGATGCCGCAGACCTCGCGCTGCTTTTCGCTGGCCCACTGCACATACTCACGTGCGGCTTTGGAGGCCTTCATGATGGTCTCATGGTCGCCGTGGCCTTCAATGCCGAAGCCCATGACCGGTTTGCCAGTTTTGGCGATGCCGTCCACCACTTTTTTGGTCCAGCTGTCTTCAATGCCGATCACCACGACGGCGGCGACATTGGGGTTGCAGCCGGCACCGATCAGGGTGCGAAAGTGCAGCTCCAGGTCGGCACCGAATTGCAGCCGCCCATAGGGGTGCGGAATCGCCATGCAGCCCTTGATGTTGTGGGCCACCGCCTCGGCGGCTGCATTGGAAAGGTCGTCCAGCGGCAGGATGATGACGTGGTTGCGCACGCCGACGCGGCCGTTTTCACGGCGGTAGCCCAGAAATGTGGTGTTTTTATCGATGACTGACATGGGGGATCCTTTTAAAGTTTTTTGAGTTGATGGTTTGGATGGCGTAGCGAACGGGCGGCAGGCAAGGCGCAAACCGCAGGCGGGCTCCTGCCCGGCGAGGATTTGCAACGCTGCATCCCGCCCGCGCAGTAGCCAGGCAAGCCATCAACTACCAGCGCTTGGTTTTGATGTTATGGACATGGGCGTGCTGGCCGGCCTTGATGTTGGCAACAACCTTGCCCATGTCGATGCCGTACTTCAGCACGGTGTCGCCGACAGCCATGTCCTTGAGGGCCACCTTGTGGCCGATCGGGATGTCCTGTTGGGCCTGCACATTGATCATGCGGTCCTCGTCCATGATCCAGCCGGTCATGGCGGTTCCTGCCTTCACACCTTCCACCACCACAACGGCCACGGTGTCTTTGGCGTCATGCAATACAAAATGAATCATGGGGTCTCCGAATGGCCTGAGTTGAATTGAGTTGCCAGTTTTATGGGCCGGCAACCGCTTGTCAATTCACTCATATATATGACTTGTACGACTCGCTCGTTGGTGTTTCAATGGCGGCCGTGAATGTCAAAAACACATCGGCTCCATTGCGTCCGTTGATGAGCGAAGAGGCCATGCCGCTCTACCGCCAGGTCAAGCGCGAGCTGCAAAAACTCATCGAGGCCGGGCATTGCGGCCCGGGTAAACCCTTGCCCAGCGAGGCGAATATTGCCGCGAGCCTGCAGGTGAGCATAGGCACCCTGCGCCATGCCGTTGACGAGCTGGTACACGAGCATGTGCTGGTGCGGCGGCAGGGCAAGGGAACTTTTGTGGCGCCGCACAACAATGCCCGCTTCATGTTCCAGTTTTTTCACGTGGAGCCGCACTGGAACTTCGGTGACGACGATGCGGCGCGGGACCGCGACTACCCGGAAATTGACTGCATCGCTTTTGGGCGCGAGCGGGCCACGGAGCAAGAAGCCGCCGCGTTGCGTATCAAGGCGGGGGAGTCCGTGTTCAGGGCGGAAAACCGCCTCGCCCTGCAGGGCAGGGTGGTCATGCATGACCGGCTGACCATTGCGGCGGCTCTGTTCCGCAACCTCACCGAAAAGCGTTTTGTGGAAAGGCCCGGCACGATCTATGCCTTGTACCAGACGGACTTCGGCATCACCGTGCTGCGGGCACAGGAACGTGCACGCGCCGCGGCGGCCGACCGGACCCAGGCGCGCCTGCTGGGGCTGGCGGTGGGCTCCCCGGTGCTGGAAGTGCATCGGCTGGCCCTGACGTTCGGCGACAAGCCCGTGGAATACCGGGTCTCTACCATCAATACCCAGGCGCACGACTATGTCAGTGTGCTGTCCAAGAAGGCATGAACATGGACCTTGTTGTGGTGCTGGAGAAAACCCGGCTCGCGGGCATGGAGGCTGCCGCCCGCATCAGGAAAGCGCAGGCTGAACTGCAGCCGGCGGATGTCCGCCAGAAAGCGCCGGGTGACTGGGTCACGCGCTTTGACCGCGAAGTGGAAGAGGGCTTGCGCGGCGCATTGCTGCAAGTCTTGCCGCAGAGCGGTTTTGTCGGCGAAGAAAGCGGCGGCGAATTGACGGAGCAGCCCACCTGGCTGGTCGACCCGATTGATGGCACGGCAAACTTTGCGCGCGGCTACCCTCAGTATGCGGTATCGATTGCACTGTGTGTGGACCGGCAGCCGGTGCTGGGCGTGATCGTGGATCCGTCCCGCCACGAAATTTTTACTGCGGCATCGGGCCTTGGTGCATACCTGAATGGGGAGCGCCTGGCCTGTGCTGCCGCGCGCCCTGCTGCGCAATGCCTGGTTTCGACGGTGTTTCCCAAGCCGGGTGCGCCTTTCATGGACGACTACCTGCGTGAATTTGGTGATGTACTGAGAACGTTTGGGCAGGTTCGGCGAAGCGGGTCCATGGCGCTGGAACTGGCTTATGTGGCGGCCGGGCGGGCTGATGCCTTCTGGGAACGCGGCATGGGCGCGTGGGACGCTGCGGCCGGGTTGGTGCTGCTGCGCGAGGCCGGCGCCACGATGCGGTCCCTGGACGGCTTGCCCCTGCTGCAAAGCCGGATGCTGGTGGCGGGAAGCCCTACCGGTGCGGCGCTGCTGGAAAAAGTTCTCACGCATTACCCCGGTGGTCCAAACCCTCCGTCCCATTCATCCAACAAGTCTGTCTGATATCCCATGATTTTTAAATGGCGCATGGCGCTGGCGTCCCACTTTCCAGGTGTGCTGGTGTGCATGGTGATTGCACTGGCCGCGACTTTCATCTCCGAGCACTATGGCGGTCCCCAACTGCTCTATGCCTTGCTGATCGGCCTGGCGTTCCACTTTCTCAATAGCCACCCCAAGGCGGCCAAGGGCATTGGTTTTTGCGGCCGCGTGGTGCTGCGCGTGGGGGTCGCGCTGCTTGGTGCCCGCATTACGTTTGCGCAAGTGGCCCAACTGGGCGCCGGAACCGCCGTGGTTATCGTGCTGGCGGTGGTACTGACGATTTTGCTGGGCGTGCTGCTGGCGCGCTGGCTGAAGTGTTCGCGTGATGAAGGCCTGCTGTCGGGCAGCGCGGTGGCCATCTGCGGTGCATCGGCGGCGCTAGCCGTGTCTTCCGTGCTGCCCCAGACGAAAGAAAACGAACGCTTCACACTGCTGGCCGTGGTGGGCGTCACGGTGCTGTCGACGCTGGCGATGGTGGTCTACCCATTCAGCCTGCAGGCCATCGGGCTCTTGCCGGGGCAGGCCGGTATTGTGCTGGGCGGCTCGATTCACGACGTGGCGCAGGTGGTAGCGGCCGGCATGATGCTCGGCCCGCAGGCGGGTGACACGGCCACCGTGGTCAAGCTGTTTCGCGTCATGATGCTGATGCCCATCGTACTGTTCATTGCGGTGCTGTACCGCAACCATCCGGCCGTCAAGGTGCCGGAAACAGAAGTGCCGCTGGTACCGGGCTTCCTGATCGCTTTTGTCGTGCTGGTCATGCTGGCCAGCGCCGGCCTGATCGCGGCGCCGGTGGTTCAACTGGCCAGCGATGCATCGCGCTGGATGCTGGTAACGGCCATTGCCGCTGCGGGTGTGAAGACCAGTTTTGAAGACTTGCTCAAGCTGGGCTGGAAGCCTGTGGCGCTGTTGCTGGCCGAGACATTCTTTATCGTGGCCTTCGTGGTGATCTCGGTACTGCTGCTAAAGCTTGGGGTGCCTTGAGCGGCAAGCGGCGAATCTGCCGGTTCAGCCCAGAAGAGCCTGCGCGAATTCACGCGCGTTGAAGGTTTCCAGGTCTTCCAGCTGCTCACCCACACCGATGAAGTACACCGACACCGGACGCAGTGTGGGTGAGGCAATGGCACGTTCACGGGCCCACAGCGCAATGGCCGCCAAAACGCCGCCCTTGGCTGTGCCGTCCAGCTTGGTCACGATGAGGCCGGTCAGCTGCAGCGTGTCATCAAAGGCCTTGACCTGGGCCAATGCGTTTTGCCCGGTGTTGCCGTCAATAACCAGAAGTACCTCGTGGGGTGCTGTGGCGTCTGCTTTCTGCACTACACGTTTGATCTTGCGCAGCTCTTCCATCAGGTGCAACTGCGTCGGCAGGCGGCCGGCCGTGTCGACCAGCACCACATCTTTGCCGCGCGCCTTGCCTGCGCTCACGGCGTCAAAGCTCACGGCGGCCGGGTCGCCGCCTTCCTGGCTGACGATCTCGACGGTGTTGCGGTCGGCCCAGACGCTGAGCTGCTCGCGCGCCGCGGCGCGAAAGGTGTCAGCTGCTGCCAGCAGCACCGAGGCGCCTTCGGTGGCCAGGTGCCGTGTGAGCTTGCCGATGGATGTGGTCTTTCCGGCACCGTTGACCCCGGTCACCATGATCACGGTGGGCTGGTACTGGCCGATCACGAGGGGCTGCTCCAGCGGCTTGAGCAGTTGTGCGATGGAGTCCACCAAGGCATTCTTGACGGCGACAGGGTGCGTCATGCCGCCTTCCTTGACGCGGCGTTTGACATCGGCCAGCAGGTGTTCGGTGGCCTTGCTGCCGGCGTCGGCCATCAATAACGCGGTCTCCAGGTCTTCGTAGAGTGCATCGTCGATGCGGCTGCCGGTGAACACGGTCGAGATGCTGGAGCCGGTCTTGCGCAGCCCGGCCTGCAGCTTGCCGAGCCAGCGTTCCCGCTCGGGGGCCACAGCGCCGGGAACCGGAATGGCAATGGGGGTTACAAGCGCGCTGCCAATCAAGCTGCCACCCGCAGGAGCTGGCGCGGGTGCAGCGGGCACAGGTACTGCCGGGTCCGGGGTGGATCCGCCGGCCGGGGAGGGCGTATCGGGCGCGGAAGACGCCGGTGGGGCAGGGGGAGGGGATTTTTTCTTGAAAAAACTGAACATTGGGTATGCTTGTGGAGTCCTAGTGGGCAATTGCACTCTGCAGTGCCGTGCGGCGCCACCCAGCTATTCTATGAAACACCCCAGGCCAGCCTTTTTGACACCCCCAGTACCCCTATCTTCCATACTTCGCCCGTCGGCCGTGCGGCACCTTCCCGCGCTGGTGCTGGCACTGTACCTGGGTACGGCCGCCCTTGCACAGACGCCCGTGCCGGCACCGGTCGAGCAGTTCACGCTGGCCAATGGCCTCACGGTCATCGTCAAGCCCGACCATCGCGCCCCCACCGTGGCCCACATGCTGTGGGTGCGCGTGGGCTCCATGGACGAGGTCGACGGCACGTCGGGCGTGGCCCATGCGCTGGAACACATGATGTTCAAGGGAACGGCGAAGGTCAAACCGGGTGAGTTTTCAAAGCGCGTAGCCGCCCTGGGTGGACGCGACAACGCTTTCACCAGCCGCGACAACACGGCCTACCACCAGCAGATTCCGGCAGGCAAGCTGGAGGACGTCATGCGCCTGGAGGCTGACCGTTTCACCGGCAACCAGTGGGCCGACGACGAGTTCAAGCGTGAGATCGAGGTTGTCAAGGAAGAGCGGCGCCTGCGCACCGAAGATTCACCGCGCGCCATGCTGTATGAGCAGATGACCGCGATTACGTTTACCGCCTCGCCTTACCGGCGCCCGGTGGTCGGCTGGATGAGCGACATTGAGGCCATGACGCCCGACGATGCGCGCGACTTTTACCGCCGCTGGTATGTGCCTGCCAATGCCGCCGTGGTCATTGCCGGTGATGTGGATGTCGCGCAGGTCAAAAAGCTGACCGAAAAATACTACGGCGGGATTCCGGCGCGTGCCGTGCCGGTGCGCAAGCCGCGTACCGAGCCCGTGCAGGCCGGTGTGCGCCGCATGGACTTCAAGGCACCGGCCAGCCAGGCCTATGTCAGCATGGTTTTCAAGGTGCCCAAGCTGGAGCCGGCAGACCTGGCCGCGCCGGCCGCCGGCGCCAGCCGCGACGCGCTGGCGCTGACGGTGCTGGCCGCCGTGCTGGACGGTTACAGCGGCGCCCGGCTTGACCGCGCGCTGGTGCAGCAGTCCCGTGTGGCCGACAGCGCCGGTGCGTCCAATGGCCTGATGGGCCGGGGGCCGCAGCTCTTTTCGCTTGACGGCGTGCCCGCTGCCGGTAAAACCGCCCAGCAGGTGGCCGACGCGCTGCGCGAGCAGGTGGCCAAGGTGGCGCGCGAAGGCGTGAGCGAGGCCGAACTGAACCGCGTCAAGACGCAGTGGGTGGCCAGCGAGACCTACAAGCTCGACTCGGTCTTCAACCAGGCGCGCGAGCTCGGCTCCCACTGGGTGCAAGGCCTGCCGCTGGATGCCAGCGAACGCATCATTGCCGCGCTGCGCAGCATCACGGGCGCCGAGGTGCAGGCCGTGGCCGCGAAATATTTTGGTGACGACCAGATGACGATGGCAACGCTGTTGCCGCAGCCGCTGGACCCGAACCGCAAGCCGCGCCAGGGCACTGCGCCTGCCGGCGACCTGCAGCGTTGAGCTGCCCTACTCATCCAGAATTGTTGACAACATCATGATTGCTATAAAAACAATAGCGGCTCGCGCAAGGTGTGTAGGGGTCGCAGGCCTTTTTAGTTTGTTTTTTCACTCGCTGGCGCTGGCTGCCCTGCCGATCCAGCACTGGACGCAGCCCAATGGCGCCAAGGTTTACCTGGTCGAAAGCCCGGCGATTGCCATGCTGGACGTGCAGATCGACCTGGACGCCGGCAACCGGCGCGACCCTGCCGACAAGGCCGGCCTGGCCAGCATGATGGCCGGCCTGCTGGAAAAAGGTGTGCGTGCCAGCAATGGCTTGGGGCCAGACGGAATTTGTGGAGGGCTGTGTGTTCCCGAGCCGGCGCTCGACGAAAACGCACTCAGCGAAGCCTGGGCGGATCTGGGCGCGCAGTTCGGTGCCGGCACCACGTCCGACCGCCTGAGCTTTTCACTGCGCACCCTGACCGACCCGGCGCTGCTGGACAAAGCCGCAGCGCTGGCCGCACGTGAGATCGCCGAGCCGGCTTTTCCCGAAGCTGTGTGGCAACGCGAGCGCGCACGCCTGCAGGCCTCGATCCGCGAGTCCTATACCCGCCCGGCCAGTGTTGCCGGCCGCGCCTACACACCGGCGGTATACGGCACGCATCCCTATGGTTATGAAGTCACGGAAGAAAGCCTGGCGCGCATCAGCGTGGGCGACATGCGCGCCGCGCACGCCACTGGCGTGACGGCTTGCCGCGCGCGCATCAGCATGGTGGGCGCCGTGACGCGCGCGCAGGCTGATGCCATCGCCGCAAAATTGCTGTCGCGCCTGCCGCAAACGGCTTGCGCCGGCCTGCCGCCATTGCCGGCCGTCGCCGAGGTCGCGCCGCTGGCCGCAGCGGTTGAAAAACGCATCCCCTTTGCTTCAGCGCAGGCGCAGGTGCTGATCGGCCAGCCGGGCTACAAACGCTCGGACCCGGACTACTTTGCCCTGACGGTGGGCAATTACATCCTGGGCGGCGGCGGTTTTGTCTCGCGGCTGGCCAGTGAAGTGCGTGAAAAGCGCGGCCTGACGTATGGCGTGTCGAGTTATTTCTCACCCGCCTTGCATGCGGGCGCCTTCACCATCAGCATGCAGACCCGGCCTGACCAGGCTGCGCAGGCCGTGGACCTGGTGCGCAAAGTGGTGGCTGACTTTGTCGCCAATGGCCCGCTGGAGACAGAGCTCAAGGCCGCGAAGGACAACCTGGTCGGCGGCTTTGCCTTGCGCATTGACAGCAACCGCAAGCTCCTTGACAACGTGTCGAGCATTGCCTGGAACGACCTGCCCCTGAACTACCTGGATACCTGGACGCAGCAGGTCGACAAGGTCACGGTGGCCGATGTCAAGGCGGCTTTTGCACGCAAGCTGCAGCCCGAAAAAATGGTCACTGTTATCCTTGGCGCCGCACCATGAAGTACACGCCCGCTCCCACCCCAGCTCCCGCCACCCCCAAGAACCCGCGCGCCAAAAGCGGCAAGGTGGTGGGCCGAAAAACCGTGCCGCCGGGTGAGATCCGCATCATCGGCGGCTTGTACAAACGCACAAAATTGCCGGTTCCCAGCAAGCCGGGCCTGCGTCCCACGCCCGATCGCGTGCGTGAAACCCTTTTCAACTGGCTGGGCCAGGACCTGACGGGCTGGCGCTGTATCGACGTGTTTGCCGGCACCGGCGCGCTGGGCTTTGAGGCCGCGTCGCGCGGCGCGGCCGACGTGCTGCTGTGCGAGCAGGACCCGGCGCTGGCGCAACAGCTCAAGACGGTGCAGGCCAGGCTCAAGGCCGACATGTGCCGTATCGAGCGTGGCGACGGACTGAGCGCCTTGAAACGCGTTGCGCCGGGCAGCCTGCAACTGGTGCTGCTCGACCCGCCTTTTGAGTCCACCCTGTACGAATCCACGCTCAAAGCCGCAGCGCAGGCCATCGGCCCGACCGGCGTGGTTTATCTGGAGGCGCCCAAACCCTGGACGGATGAGGAACTGCTGCCGCTGGGTTTACAGGTGCACCGCAGCGGCAAGGCAGGCGCCGTGCATTTCCACCTGCTGGCCGCTCTGGGTACGCCAGCGGGCTGAATCGCCGGCCAGGCCTTGCCTGCCTCGTGGTTACAGGGCGGCAATTGGCGGCAAAAAGGGTGGGGCGGGCATAATTCCTCCTATGGCCACCTCCCGCACCGCTGTTTATTCCGGCACGTTTGACCCGTTCACCCTGGGCCATGACGACGTCGTGCGCCGTGCTGCCGGGCTGTTTGACCGGCTTGTCATTGCCGTGGCCACTGCCCACCACAAGAAAACCCTGTTTTCACTGGAAGCGCGTGTGGCGCAGGTACAGGCGGCAACCCAGGGCATCGCTGGCGTCACGGTGCTGCCGTTTGACGGCCTGATCATGGATTTTTGCACGGCGCAAAAGGCTTCAGCCGTGGTGCGCGGAATCCGCAACATCACCGACTTTGACTACGAAGCGCAGATGGCGGCCATGAACCGCAAACTGCGCCCCGAGGTGGAAACCGTGTTTCTGTTGCCCGACGCACCGCTGCAATGCATCAGCAGCACGCTGGTGCGCGAGATCAGCAAGCTGGGCGGCGATATCAGCCAGATGGTGAGCCCGGCGGTGGCGGCTGCCCTGGCGGCGGCGCACGAAGCCGCAAAGGGGCGCTGACATGGCCCTGATGATCACCGACGAGTGCATCAACTGCGACGTCTGCGAACCCGAATGCCCCAACCAGGCGATTTACCTGGGCAAGGAAATTTACGAGATCGATCCGCACAAATGCACGGAATGCGTGGGCCATTTCGATGAGCCCCAGTGCGTGCAGGTTTGCCCTGTGGCCTGCATTCCCATCAACCCGCAGCACATTGAAACGCGGGAAACCCTGTTTGAAAAATACCAGCGGCTGCAAACCATTATTCCGGTGGTCACGGCCCGGTGACCTGATTCCGTCGGGGACATGGGTTTTCGAGCCTGGTACCTTCCCGGCAGCACAAATTTATAGCCAAACAGGCCTCTGGACTAACAGGGGTGAGCGCAAGCAGCTATAAAAATAGTAGCACTCCACCTTTTGCGTGGTGTGCCCGGCTCGGCTGAATTTCAGTCTTCGATATCCACTTTGCGCGGCGGTTTCGGCCGCGGTGGCGTGCTGGTGTGGATCATCACCGTGGCTTTTTCCATCTCGCCCTTGAGCAGCTCCGGCACGGCCTTGATGCAGCGGGCAATGCAGTCTTCAATCGCCACGCGGTGCTCTTGCGAAGGTTTTTTCAGCACCCAGTTGACCACCTCGGCCTTCACACCCGGGTGGCCCACGCCGATGCGCAGGCGCCAGTAGTCGGCCGTGCCCAGCTGCGCATGGATGTCGCGCAGGCCGTTGTGGCCGGCGTGGCTGCCGCTGAACTTGAGCTTGACCTGGCCGGGCACGATGTCCATCTCGTCGTGCGCCACCAGCACTTCCTCGGGGGCGACCTTGAAGAACCGCGCCAGCGCCGCCACCGACTTGCCGGACACGTTCATGAAGGTGAGTGGTTTGAGCAGCCAGACGTTCTGGCCGTTCACCGTGATGCGGGCCACCTGGCCGTGGTAACTCTTGTCCAGGCTCAGCGGGGCTTTCAGCTCCTGCGAGAGGGCGTCGATAAACCAGAAACCGGCGTTGTGGCGGGTGGCTTCGTATTCAGGGCCAGGGTTGCCTAACCCGACAAACAATTTGATCATTTGGAGATTTCCATCCGCCCAATTCTAGGGGCGTGTCTGTCGTGCTTCGCATCCCTGGGGTTGAAGGGATAAGGCTGGTCAAGAAAAACGGCCCTTGTCCTGCGGGAGGACAAGGGCCGCGAGCCTTTTCAGGCCTGAGCGTGAAGTGGGTTAATTACTTCTTGGCGGCTGGCTTGGCAGCGTCGGCCTTGGCGCCGGCTTTGGCTTCCTTGGCGGCCGCAGCTTTAGCGGCTTTCGGATCCACCGGTGCGGCTGCTGCAGCGGCTGCTGCGGCATCGGCCTCGGCTTCTTCGGAAACGGCAGACACCGACACCAGAACCGGGTTGTCCTGGCCCTTGGCCACGAACTTCACGCCCTTTGGCAGGGTGATGTCCTTGATGTGCAGCGGCGAGCCCTTCTTCAGGCCCTTCAGGTCGACGGCGATGAATTCGGGGATGTCTGCAGGGAAGCAGGACACGGTCAGCTCGGTGATCACGTGGTTGACCAGGCAGTTCTCCGTCTTGACGGCTGGAGACTCTTCTTCACCGCTGTAGTGCACAGGCACTTTCACGGTCATCTTGGTCTTGGCTTCCACGCGCTGGAAGTCGATGTGCAGGATCTGCTGTTTGTACGGGTGCATTTGCAAGTCGCGCAGCAGAACCTTGTGTTCTTTGCCTGCCAGTTCCATCTGGAGGATGGAAGCATGGAACGCTTCTTTTTTGATGGCGTGGAACAACGCGTTGTGATCGATTTCGATCAGCGTGGGTTCACCGGTGCCACCGTAAACAATACCGGGCGTACGGCCGGTGATGCGGAGACGGCGGCTCGCACCCGTGCCCTGCTTTGCGCGCTCAAAAGCGACGAATTTCATAATCAACTCCAATAAAGAACGGACCGCGACCAGTCTCGTTCTGGTTTAAAAAGCTGCTTTTTCCTGACGATGAACATCGTGAGGCGAGGGCAGCTACCTTTTTGTCTCAGATCAGAACAGGTTGTCCTGGTCCGAAAACAAACTCATGACCGACTCTCCCTTGGCGATGCGCTGAATGGTTTCAGCGATCAGCGGCGCCACGGAGAGCTGGCGAATCTTCTTGCAGCTTGCTGCATGGGCGCTCAGCGGAATGGTGTTGGTGATCACCACTTCATCGAGTGCGTCGCCCTGGGCGATGCGGTCAATGGCCGGGCCCGAAAAAATCGGGTGCGTGCAATATGCGTAAACCTTCTTGGCGCCGCGCTCTTTCAGCACTTCAGCCGCCTTCACCAGCGTGCCGGCCGTGTCGATCATGTCGTCCATGATGACGCAGTTGCGGCCTTCAATGTCGCCGATCACGTGCATCACTTCAGACACGTTCGCCTTGGGGCGGCGCTTGTCGATGATCGCCATGTCGCAGCCCAGCTGCTTGGCCAGCGCCCGGGCGCGCACCACGCCGCCCACATCGGGCGACACGACCATCAGGTCGGCGTAATTCTTCTGGCGCAAGTCGCCCAGCAACACCGGCGACGCATAAATGTTGTCGACCGGAATATCAAAAAAGCCCTGGATCTGGTCGGCATGCAGATCCATCGTCAAAACACGCGACACGCCCACGGCCTGCAGCATGTTGGCGACCACCTTGGCTGTAATCGGCACCCGCGCCGAACGTGGGCGGCGGTCTTGCCGGGCATAACCGAAATACGGAATCACCGCGGCGATGCGCTCGGCCGAAGCCCGTTTCAACGCATCAACCATGATCAGCAGTTCCATCAGGTTGTCGTTGGTCGGCGCGCAGGTCGACTGCACCACAAACACATCACGGGCCCGGACGTTCTGCTGGATCTCGACGGTAACCTCACCATCCGAAAAACGGCCGACATGGGCTGCACCCAGTGAAATGCCCAGGTGCTGGGCGATGTCGGAGGCCATGCTCGGGTTGGCATTGCCGGTGAAAACCATGAAGTCGGGATGGTGCGTTTGCATGTGGGGCCCAGCTGCTACAAGGACTTGAACGTGGCTGAAATTTTTATCGAAGCAAAATACGCACGGGGCAACACGTTGCAACGGGCTTGGCAGTGAGCGCCGCTTGCCTGGCGTGTTTCCAAAAACACACAGACCCGCTGATACACATCACGCGGGTCTGTCAGGAGTCACACGGGCCCGCTCCGGGCGGGACCGCAACACCGGGGCTACGGCCCACGGCGAGTAATTTGGCAGGGGTGGAAGGATTCGAACCTGCGAATGCCGGAATCAAAATCCGGTGCCTTAACCAGCTTGGCGACACCCCTACACAGGACAGTTGTTGTTGCCAACAACAGACCTATAAACTTTTCCATTTAGGTCGCTTGAAAGCGCATTTCAAAGAGCGGTTATTTTACCAACCAGCCAGAGGATGCGCCTCCAAATTGCTGCATGTCCGGACTATCCAGTCATCAGGCAAACCTGAAAGATCCGTCAAATCCGTGCCATGCGGCAGTTGCGCAAATACAGCACTTCCGGAGCCGGTCATGCGCCCTTGAAGATGTTTCGTTTTCAGCCAGTTGATCGACTGGCCAATCTGCGGGCACATCTCCTGCGCTACCGGCTGCAAGTCGTTGCGGCCGAATCCGAAATCAACCGATCTCAAAGGGCCTTCAGCATTTGCAGCAAAGCCTTGGATTGTAGCAGTTTCTGTGTCGCGTTTGAGCCCCGGCGCACCGAAAATTCCTGGTGTGGAGACACCGGCAGGGGGCTTAGCCACCACAAAACGGGCTGGCGGCAAGGCCAGCGGCGTGATTTTTTCACCAATGCCTTCCACCCAGGCGTGGCCACCGGACAGGAAAAAGGGGACATCGGCGCCCAGCGACAGGGCGATGGCTTGCAGTGTTGGGGTCGGCAGGCGCACACCCCAAAGCCGCTGCAGCGCCAGCAGGCAGCTGGCTGCGTCGGATGAACCCCCACCCATGCCGGCTTCTGAAGGGACGCTTTTTTGCAGGCCGATGTGAACGCCCAAAGACGTGCCGCAAGCCGCTTGCAGCGCCCTGGCTGCCTGTACACACAAGTCCTCGGCGGGCAAGGCCTGGGACTCGCCGGGGTTGCCCTCGTTGAGTTGGCGAAGGTCTTCCCGGGTGATCTGGCCATCGGCGCGCAGTTCAAAGTGCAGGGTGTCGCACCAGTCGATCAGCATGAATGCGGATTGCAACAGGTGGTAGCCGTCGGGCCTGCGTCCGGTGATGTGCAGGAAAAGGTTCAATTTGGCGGGCGCCGGCACGTCATACAGGGCTTTGAGCGGCTGCGCGGCGTGTGGGACGGGGGCGGTATGAGTCGTCATGAACTGGTGTCGCCAAAGCAATAACAGGAACCGGGAGCGTGAAAGTACGGGAGGCCTTGCGGCGAAGCCGGGGCATTCACCCCGGAATTATTGGTCAAGGACAACACGCAGGTCGGCTGGGGGCGCTGGCTGCACCCGCCTGGCCGTGATGCGGCCTTCGGCGTAACGGGAAAGGTCTGCAGACCAGCCGCTGACGCTGGCATTGTCGCCCTGCAGCCAGGCAAAGAGCGCGGTCACCGGGACGGCCGCACCTGTCGCCTGGGCCATCAGCTCATCCACCGAAGAAAACCGCTGGATCTTGCCATTGCCTGAGTCGAGTACGGCTTCACCGGGCGACCAGCGGAGCACACCCAGCACGCTGCCCAAAGGACTGATCAGCGAGAGTTCGCCGCGCTCGGGTTGGCCCTTGAGCTCGAAGCTCGCCGAAAAAGACTGCACAGGTTCGCTTTGGACCTGCAGACTGATACGGCCTGTCCGAAGCTCATTTTTTGAGTCATTTGTGCCCGCAAGCCTTTGTGGTTGAGCGCAACCAGCTATCAAAAAAGGAGCAATAGCGCAGGCGCACACCAGACCCAGACGGGTCAGGTGGATACGCAGTACAGGCGGCAGGACGCGAATTCCCGTCACAGCTTCACGCGCAGGCGCTTGAGCGTCTCGAGCAGGGTCTCGTTTTCGGGACTCAGCAGCCGGCCTTCTTTCCAGATGGCCACGGCGCGGTCACGCTGGCCTGTGGTCCAGAGTACTTCGCCGAAGTGGGCCGCGATTTCGGCGTCGGGTTTGGCTTTGTAAGCGGCTTCAAAGATCTTGATGGCTTCCGAAGTGTTACCCATGCGGAATTCGACCCAGCCCAGGCTGTCCTTGATGAATGGATCGGAGGGCGCATATTCAAGCGCTTTGCGAATCAGATCACGCGCTTCCGGCAGGCGCACGCTGCGATCCGCAAATGAATAGCCCAGGGCGTTGTAGGCGTGGTGGTAGTCGGGCTTGAGCTGGATGACACGCCGCAGCAGACGTTCCATTTCATCCATCGAACCCAGCTTTTCAGCCATCATGGCCTGGTCGTACAGCAGTTCGGTTTCGTCGGGGTTCCTGGCCAGGGCTTGCGCCAGCACATCATGGGCCAGCTGGTACTGCTTGAATTCGCGGAGCAGGCCTACTTCCGCGTTCAATTTCAGCCTTGCGTCTGCAGCGTTGCGTTCGGGGAGCTTGCGGATCAGCTGGCGTCCTTCTTCCAGTTTGCCCTGGCTGGCCAGGATAGAGGCGCGCCGGGTTTGGGCCTGGGTCAGGTCAGCGGAATTTTCAATCCTGGCCAGCCAGCTTTCTGCCGCCGCATAGTCCTTGCGTTTTTCGGCCAGTTGGGACAGCGAGAGGTAGGCCTGGGCCAGGCCGCGGTTGCGCTCGCCTTCGGCTGTCTGCTGCTGGGCCAGGGTGACGTAGCGCTCCAGCGAGGTTTGTGCCTGTGCCAGCTGGTTGTCCTGCAATTGCAGGGAGCCCAGTACCAGCCAGCCTTCGGGAAGCTCGGGTTTTTCGCGGGTCACCACTTGCAGCTGGGCGGCGGCTTCGGCGTAGCGCTGGGCATCCAGCAGCGCGCGCGCATAGGCCATCCGCACTTCGGGCAGGGCTTTGGCGTTGCCTTCAAAGTATTTGCGGACCAGATTTTCTGCTTCAGGCTGTTTCGGGTCCATCAGTTCCAGCCCGACCAGGGCCGGGCCTTCGGAGAGCGGGCCTGCAGCCTGTGCGCGCCTGGCTGCCGCAAGCGCGCCGTTGCTGTCGCCGGCGGCCAGCCGCATACGCCCCACCGTGGTCCAGGCGGCGCTGGCGGTGGCGGGACTGTTCAGGTAGGTGGCCAACGCTTCTTCGGCCACCGTGCTGGCCAGCTTTTTGTCGGGAACACGCGCGTAAATCCGGGGTACCGCAGTCAATGCCGCAGCGCGTTCCATTTCCGGAGCAAGCCGGATTTCGGTTTGCAGCGGTTCGGTCGTGTCGGCAATCCGGTTCAATGCCACCAGGATCTGCAGGACATAACGGTTTGCCTCGCGCGAGGCGGGCTGCTCTGCCTTCCAGGCCTGGGCTGCCTGCAGTGCGGCATCGCCAGAGCGCGACTGCAGTGCGATGTCCGTAGCGCGCTGGTAGAGCTGCGCATCGCCGGTTTTGCGGGCGGCGTCCAGCATGAGCGCAAATCCTGCGGCGGGCTCGCCTTCCTGCAGGGTCATTTCACCCACCAGTAGCTGGTAAAAAAGGGCCCCATCCAGCTGCGATGATGGAGTCGCTTCCTGTGCGGCTTTGGCCTCGACAAGCGTTGAGGGCGCAGCCAGGAGCGGTTCTTCGGTCTGCGCCAGGACCAGGGGAACAGCCAGCCACAGGCCGCTGATGGCAAGGCCAATTTTTTTCTTCATCGAACCATGATAATTGAAGCTTCCCGGCTGCGCTGCCGCTTTACGCCGCGGCCCTGATCTTCGGCTGGCCCACCGCTGCCTTCTTGCGCCATGCAGCAGCGCCCTTATTTACAAAACCATGCCTGAGCTGCCAGAAGTTGAAGTCACCCGGTTGAGCTTTGCGGACCGTATCGCCGGCGCCGTCATTGAGCGCGTCCAGATGGGCAAGCCCCTGCGCTGGCCGCTGGGCTGCGCGCCGCACAAGCTTGCCGGCCAGAAGGTGCTGGCAGTTCGCCGTCGCGGCAAGTATCTTTTGGTGGACCTGAGCAACGGGCTGCTGCTGATCCACCTCGGAATGTCCGGCAGTGTGGCTTTTGGCGACGGTTTCCCCGCCTTGGGCAAGCACGACCACTTTGAAATGGCCACCAGCCAGGGCACTTTGCGTTTGAACGACCCGCGCCGGTTCGGGGCTGTGGTGTATGCCAGCGATGAAGGCGCGGCTGCCGCCCAAAAGCTGCTTGGCCGGCTCGGCGTCGAGCCGCTGACTGACGCTTTTGACGCGGAAAGCTTTCACCAGGCGCTGAAACTGCGGCAAACGGCGATCAAGCAGGTGCTGTTGGGCGGGGAGGCCGTGGTTGGTGTCGGCAATATTTATGCGTCGGAAGCCCTTTTCCTGGCTGGAATCCGGCCGACCACCCGGGCAAACCGGATCAGCAAGCCCCGCGCGGCCTTGCTTCACGGGGCGATCCGCCAGGTACTGGCCCAAGCTGTTACAAAGGGGGGGAGCACCCTGAGAGACTTTTCGAATGCACAGGGTGAATCGGGCTATTTCCAGCTGGAAGCCATGGTTTATGACCGCGCCGGCTTGCCCTGCCGGGTGTGCGCAGCACCCGTGAAGACCCTCCGGCAGGGGCAAAGGTCCACTTTTTACTGTGCGAATTGCCAGAAACCTTGAGTCCGTAGACGCGCCAATGGTTCTTTCGGGTTTGCGATGCTATATTGACCGACACACTTTACGGTAGACCGATGTCTTTTAACGAACAATTTGACCAGCACGGCACGTGGCGGCGCGAATTCGCATTGCGCCTGAAACTGCTTGCAGAGTGGATGAAGGACCATGACCTGCTGGATGCAGCGGTTGAGGAGCGCCTGCAGCGGCTCGAGTCACAGGTACGTTCCGACAAGGTCATGGTCGCCTTTGTGGCCGAATTCTCGCGCGGCAAGTCCGAGCTGATCAATGCGATCTTTTTTGCCGGTTATGGCCGCCGCATCATGCCGGCAAGCGCTGGCCGCACCACCATGTGCCCGACCGAACTGGGCTACGACGCGGATGTGCCGCCCTGCCTGCGCCTGCTTCCCATCGAAACGCGCCTGCAGAAGCAAGCCCTCATGGAGTGGCGCGCGGTACCTGAAAAATGGACACGGATCGACCTCGACGTGAATGACCCGGCGCAACTGGCGCAGGCGCTCGAAAAAGTGGCCGAAGTCCGCCATGTCACCCAGGACGAAGCCCGCTCTCTTGGTTTCTGGCATGACAGCAGCCCGGAGGACAACCCGCGTGTAGGTGCTGACGGCCTGATAGAGGTGCCCAAGTGGCGCCACGCGCTGATCAATATTGCGCACCCGCTTCTCAAACAGGGCCTGGTCATCCTGGATACGCCGGGTCTCAATGCCATTGGCGCAGAACCCGAACTGACGGTGAGCCTGATCCCCCAGGCCCATGCCGTGGTGTTCATACTGGCCGCCGATACCGGTGTCACCAAGTCCGACCTGGCCATCTGGCGCGAGCATTTGATCACCGACGGTGATGGCACCGATGCACGCCTGGTGGTGCTCAACAAGATCGACACCCTTTGGGACGCGTTAAGCACGCCCGAACAAGTACAGGCGCAGATCGACAAGCAGCGTGCAACATCTGCCGAAATCCTGGGCCTGCCTGAATCCCAGGTCATTCCCGTATCGGCCCAAAAAGGGCTGGTGGCCAAGGTCACGCGAGACAAAGCCTTGCTGGAGGCCAGCCACCTGCCTGCCCTCGAGCTGGCGCTGGGGCAGGGCGTGATGGGACAGCGCCAAAAAATCCTGCGTACAGCGGTGTCGGGCGGTATCAGCGAACTCCGGACCGAAGCGGGGCGGGCCATGCACATCCGCCGGCGCGATCTGGCCGAACAGATGATTGAGTTGCGTGGCCTGAGAGGAAAGAACGTCTCGGTCATCAAGCACATGCGCAGCCGCATCGAGCAGGAGCAGGCTGAGTTCGACACCAGCGGCTCGAAAATTCACGCGGTACGTTCTGTCCACCTCAAATTGCTCCGCGACGTATTCAATCTGCTCAGCACGCCGACGCTCAAGGCAGAACTGGCCGAGCTGACGCATGCCCTGAAGCAGCCGGGCATCAAGCTGGGCGTCAAGAAGGCTTATGGCCAGACTTTTTCCCGCCTTCGCGAGGGACTGCAGAAGTCGCAGATCATGAGCAGTGAAATCCAGTCCATGTTGACTGCCTCCTTTCGCCAGCTCAATGCCGAGTTCAGTTTTTCGCTGCAGGCGCCAAAAGAGCCGGAGCTGATCCGCTATGAACACGACCTGGAGCAAATTGAGCGCAGCCATTTGCAATATCTTGGTGTGGGCAATGTTCTGAAACTTTCCCAGCCGGAATTTTCCGAGAGGCTGGTACGTGCCCTCGCCACGCGCCTGCGGGTGGTCTACGAATCCGCCCTTGGCGAAGTGGAGCTCTGGAACAAGTCAGCGGCATCGCAGCTTGATGCGCAGTTGCGCGAGCGGCGGCGCAATTTCGGCCGCAGGCTTGAAGCTATCGAGCGCATCCAGCAAGCGGCGTCTGGTCTGGATGAACGGATCGCTGAAATCGATATCCAGGAGCGCGTACTCGATGAGCTGGACAACAAGCTCACGGAGCTGACTTCCCATCTGATGGGCTCTTCAACGCAGTCCAAGACGCCGGATGGTGCCGCTACTGCAGAAAATGCCGCGGTGCCCGAGGCTGCCTGAGCGTTGACGCGGTCGCGACCCACCAAGACCCCTTCGGGGCGAAAATCGGTTGCTGTGAAGCAAACGGCCTCATGCCAGTTGCCCGGATTTTCCGGGGAAATTGTGCGCTGGCAGGCTTCGCACGGACGCAATAGCCTTCCCTGGCAAAACACACGCGATCCCTACCGCGTGTGGCTGTCTGAAATCATGTTGCAGCAGACTCAGGTCGCAACGGTTCTGGATTATTACGCGCGATTCCTTTCACGCTTCCCGACGGTGAAGGAGTTGGCTGCGGCTTCCGAAGACGATGTGCTGGGTCTATGGAGCGGGCTGGGTTATTACAGCCGTGCGCGCAATCTGCACCGCTGCGCTCAGGATGTAGTGGCATTGCATGCCGGGCAATTTCCGGAGACGGCCGAGCAGCTCCAGACCTTGCCAGGCATAGGCCGTTCAACCGCCGCGGCCATCGCCTCGTTTTGTTTTGGCGAACGTGTTGCGATTCTGGATGGCAACGTCAAACGGGTGCTAACGCGGGTTCTGGGTTTTTCCGCCGATCTGGCTCAAAGTGCCAATGAACGGGCGCTTTGGAACACGGCTGCAGAGCTGCTGCCTGAGCAGGACCTGCCCGAAACCATGCCGCGCTATACGCAGGGACTGATGGATCTGGGTGCCACGATTTGCGTGGGCCGCCAGCCCCAGTGCCTGTTATGCCCGGTACAAAACCTGTGCCGCGGTTTTGCCGCCGGTGATCCCGGCAAATATCCCGTGAAGACACGAAAGCTCAAGCGCAGTGCGCAGTCGCTGAGTCTGTTGTGGGCGCAGAAGCCGGATGGTTCGGTCTGGCTTGAAAAGCGCCCCAGCCGGGGAATCTGGGGTGGGCTTTACTGCCTGCCGGTTTTCGAGAGTGATGAGGCACTGACTGCGGATTTGCCGGCTTCCTTGCGGGAAAGGCTCGATCCACTGCCAGGTTTTGTCCACGTGCTGACACACAAGGACTTGCACCTGTCGCCGTGGATCGCAGGTTTTCGGGCCGGGCAAACCATGCCCAGGTCTCTGGTTTCGGATGAACGGCCCGGTGCGTGGTTCGACCCCGCCGAATGGCCTGCACTGGGGCTGCCCGCGCCCATACGCAAACTGTTGGAACGGGACGCCTAGGCCTGCCCGCTTTACTGGAAGATGAGGCCGTGCCCAGCCTTATCTGGACTCAAACGGCGTCGAGCTCGCGATGCCGCTTCAGCGTTCGCCATTGTTGGCCGAAAGCTGCGGCCAATTCCTCGACAAGGTAGACGGAACGGTGTTGGCCACCGGTGCAGCCGATGGCCACGGTCACATAACTCCGGTGGTCACGTACCAGTGCATGCAGCCAATGGCTGAGAAACTGCTCGATATGGCGGAACATGTCGTCCACTTCCGTGTGGGCCTTGAGATAGCTTGCCACGGTCTCATCAAGCCCGGTCAGGTGGCGCAGACCCGACTCATAGTGCGGGTTGGGCAGCATGCGAACGTCAAACACGTAATCCGCGTCCAGCGGCACGCCCCGCTTGAAGGCAAACGACTCGAACACCAGCGTGAGCTGGGTGCTGGGAGCGGAGATCAGCGACTTTACATAGCCCTGTAGCTGTGATGAGCGGATCATGCTGGTGTCGAGCACGTGGGCCTGCTCGCGCATTTCGCCCAACAACTCCCGCTCCAGCTCTATGGCGTCTACCAATGCCCGGTGCTGGTCGGAGGCGTCAATGCGCGACAGAGGGTGAAGCCTGCGCGTTTCGGAAAAGCGGCGCACGAGAGTTTCCGTGTTTGCATCCAGGAAGAGGGATTGCACCGCCACGCCGGAAGCGCGCAACTGCCGCAATTGCTGGGGTACCAGGGGAAGCGAGACTGCGCTTCGCACGTCCATGGCAATGGCAACTTTCTGGGCGCCGTGCTGCTGCTCCAGTGCGACGAAGGGCGTCAGCAATTCCGGTGGAAGGTTGTCCACGCAGTAATAACCGGCGTCTTCCAGTGCATGCAGGGCAACCGATTTTCCGGAACCCGACATGCCGGTGATAAGAACCATTTCCAGCGCTGCCATCACTGTCCCAGCATTTCCTTGGCGTGGGCTAGCGTGGTGCCGGAAAGCCGCTCACCGCCGAGCATGCGGGCGATTTCAGCCACGCGCTGTTCCCCATTCACATGGTCTACGGTACTGAGGGTGGTGCCGTTTTCGGCTCGCTTGGCAACGACAAGGTGCTGGTCGGCACAGGCCGCTACCTGCGGCAGATGGGTGACAGCCATGACCTGCCGGTCTTTACCCAGTTGTTTCATCAGCCGTCCGACGGTTTCGGCCACGGCACCCCCCACGCCCGAATCAACCTCATCAAATATGAGCGTTTGCGCCTGCCCCAACTGGCTGGTAGTGACGGCGATGGCCAGCGCGATGCGCGACAACTCGCCGCCGGAGGCGACCTTGCCCACGGGGCGAGGTGTGCTGCCGGCATGGCCCGCTACCAGGAACTCGGCTTGCTCCAGCCCGTGCTGGGCTGGTTGCTCAAGTTTGTTGAGTGCCACGTCGAATTTTCCGCCCTGCATGCCGAGGCCCTGCATGGCCTGGGTAATGGCTTTGGCGAGTTTGGGTGCAGCTTTGTTGCGCGCCTTCGACACCTGCCCGGCTTCGTCCAGGTAGGCTGACTTTGCCTGGCTTTCGTTTTTTTCCAGTTGAACCAGATCGGCGGCTTCGTCGAGTTTGTGCAGCTCAGCCCGCCAGGAGGCCAGCAGTTCGGGCAGTTCGGCCGGGGTGCGCTTGTAGCGCCGTGCCAGGCTGACCCACAGCGAAAGACGTTCGTCGAGTTCGGCCAGCCGTTGGGGTTCCAGCTCGGCATGCCGTGCATAGCCGTTGAGTGAATGCACCGCATCTTCCATCTGGGCCAGAGCGCCATTTAACACCTCGAGGATGCCCTTGAACTCGGGTTCGATGTGTTCCTGGCCTTGCAACGATGCAATGGCTCGCCCCAGCAGTGCGGTGGCGTTCTCGTCGGACTCCTGCAATGCGTCGACGGCGGCCTGTACGGCATCGCGCAGAGCTTGCGCGTTGGACAATCGCCCATGCTGGGCATTCAGCTCGTCCCATTCGGCGGTCCCGGGTGCCAGCTTGTCGAGTTCGCCGATTTGCCACGCCAGCCGCTCGCGTTCGCGCTGCAGGCTGTCTTGCGCTTCGCGTGCGTCATTCAATGTTTTCTGGGCGAGCCGCCATTGTTGCCACAGGCGTGACAACTCGCCGGTAGAGACTTCTGCATAGGAGTCGAGCAAGCCGCGTACTGCGTCGGGGCGGGTCAGACTTTGCCACGCATGCTGGCCGTGGATGTCCACCAGCTGGTCGGCGATGTCCTTGAGCTGGGTGGCTGTTGCCGCGCTGCCATTGATCCAGGCGCGGCTTTTACCTTGCGCGTCTATCGTGCGCCTGAGCAGCAGGGTTTCGCTGCTGTCGAAGCCGGCTTGTTCCAGCCAGGGGGCCAGGCCGGCGGGGCTGTCAAACTCTGCGCTGATTTCGCAGCGTGCGGCGCCTTCGCGAACCACACCAGCATCGGCTCGGGCGCCCAGCGCCAGCTGCAGTGCGTCAATCAGGATCGATTTGCCCGCACCGGTTTCACCGGTGAGCACCGAGAAGCCGCTGGACAAATCCAGCTCAAGCTTGTGGACGATGACAAAGTCGCGAAGCGATATGGTTTTGAGGCTCATACTTGAATCCTGGCCGGTCAGGCCACGCCTTCGTTCCAGTGCAGCTTTCTCCGGAGTGTGTCGAAATAGCTCCAGCCTTTGGGATGCAGGAAACGCATTTGGTGTTCGGAGCGCCTGACAGTGATGCGGTCGCCATGCAACAGACTGGCCAGCGACTGCATGTCGAAGTTGGCGCTGGCGTCGCGGCCAGAGACGATTTCAATGGTAATTTCGCCCGAGTCCGACAGCACAATGGGCCTGTTGGACAAGGTATGCGGTGCAATCGGCGCCAACACCCAGCCGGCAATCGATGGGTGCAGCAAGGGCCCTCCCGCTGAAAGGGCATAGGCCGTGGAGCCGGTCGGTGAGGCGATGATCAGGCCGTCTGCGCGCTGGTTCGCCACAAAGCGGCCATCCACTTCCACGCGGAGTTCCACCATACCGGCGGTCGCTCCGCGGTTCACGACGACGTCGTTCATGGCGGTGGCACTGAAGACGCACCTGCCGTCACGCACGACCTCGGCCTGCATCATCCAGCGTCGATCTTCTTCATACTCGCCACGCAACATGGGGATGAGTGTGTTCTGGTAGTCCTCAAAGGCGATATCGGTGATGAACCCCAGCCTGCCCTGGTTAATACCCACCAGGGGGATGCCGAATTGGGCCAGCAGCCGGCCTATGCCCAGCATGGTGCCGTCGCCTCCCACGACGAGGGCGAGGTCGCACTGGGCACCTATGCCAGCTGCGTCAAGGGTCGGGAACTGGGTCAGTCCGGTGTTGCTGGCGGTGTCCTGCTCGATCGCCACATCGCAACCCTGGGTGCCCAGGAAGTGTGCGATCTCCTCCAGTGCTGACCGGGAACCTTGTGCGTGGTACTTGCCGATCAATGCGACATGGCGAAATTGCGACTTCATCGGCAAATTACATCACAACATGGCAACCGAAGCTTCGTAGAATGGCACCATGCTTGATGATCGTGCCCGATTGCTGCTGAAAGCACTCGTTGAACGCTACATTGCCGATGGACAGCCGGTAGGTTCGCGTACGCTCTCCAAAGCTTCCGGCCTTGAACTGTCTCCGGCCACCATACGCAATGTGATGAGCGACCTGGAGGAGCTTGGCCTGATTGTCAGCCCGCACACCTCGGCAGGGCGTATTCCCACAGCGCGGGGTTACCGGCTCTTTGTCGACACGATGTTGACTACCCAGCGCGACTCCTTGTCGTCGTCGGGCCATATCGGTGCGCCGCGGCTGGCACCTGATCAACCCCAAAAAGTGCTCAGTAATGCGGCGCACATGCTGTCAAGCCTGTCGCAATTCGTGGGTGTCGTCATGGCGCCACGCCGGACGTCGGTATTTCGCCATATCGAGTTTCTGCGCCTGTCCGAAAAACGCTTTCTTGTGATCATCGTCTCGCCCGACGGCGATGTGCAAAACCGGGTTATCTTCACCGAGGCGGACTACACGCAGTCCCAATTGGTTGAAGCGGCCAATTTCCTCAATTCACATTACGCCGGCATGGCGATCGAAGAGGTGCGGGAGCGCCTGAAGAACGAGGTGGAAGCCCTTCGCGGTGAAATCGCTACGTTGATGCAGGCGGCGGTGAAGGTCAGCTCGGAGGCCATCGAATCGCGCGACGAGGTGGTTATTTCCGGCGAACGCAATTTGCTGGCCGTCAGCGACTTCTCCAGCGATATGGGTAACCTGCGCAAGCTCTTTGATCTCTTCGAGCAAAAGGCGCAGCTGATGCGGCTCCTTGATGTTTCGAGCCGCGCCGAGGGAGTCCGGATTTACATCGGCGGCGAAAGCCAGGTCATTCCGTATCAGGAGCTGTCTGTGGTGACGGCCCCTTATGAAGTCGACGGACAGGTAGTGGGAACCCTGGGCGTGATAGGGCCCATGCGTATGCCCTACGAAAAAATGATCCAGATTGTCGACATCACCTCCAAGCTGGTGAGCACCGCGCTCAGCCATAGCAAGTAGGCCCTTACAATCGATCCCTTGAGTGGGGCGTTAGCTCAGTTGGTTAGAGCAGAGGACTCATAATCCTTTGGTCGAGTGTTCAAGTCACTCACGCCCTACCATTTAAATAAGCTATAATTTGAGGCTTAGCGGCTGTAGCTCAGTTGGATAGAGTACTTGGCTACGAACCAAGGGGTCGTGGGTTCAATTCCTGCCAGCCGCACCACTTTCTTAAGTGATTTCAATAGCTTAGAGGCTCATCCCTCTAGGCTATTTTTCTTTCCGGGGGCCGCTTTAGGGTCCTTTTTCATACCGTTGCCAGCGCGATAGTGGTTTTCCTGGGACTGGGCGGCGCCGGACGGGCTGTACGTCCAACAAGAGCTCCGCTATTCTGGAAGCCTAATTCCGGAGGAGAAACATGGGATCACTGAATGTCGAGGACCACGGCGAGTGGCTCAGTTTTGGCTTGTCGTACGCGGGCAGCACCATTCCCGTCAGGATTTCGCGCGAGGCGATGGAGGAGTTCTTCGGCGCCGTGCCTGGGCCGGATTCCCTGAAAAAAGCGTATGAACAGGATGCTGAAATGATTCACGCCCGGGCCGCTGATCTGGTTGTGGCGGGCGTGAGCTACACGCCTGAAAATCCCCTCGTGCTGAAAATGGAAGATTTCTAGAGACATTCACGGCCGGCAGCCATGAATGCTATGGTGGCCGGAGCATGAACAAAGCCTTTACCAAAGAAACCGAGCCGGAGGATGACGAGCCGACGCTCGCACCCCTGCCTGCAGGTGGCAAAAACTACATCACGCCGCAGGGCTATGAGCATCTGCGCAGCGAACTTCTGGACCTGATCGACAGCGAACGTCCCAAAATGGTGGAAATCGTTCATTGGGCTGCCAGCAATGGGGACCGCTCCGAAAATGGCGACTACCACTACGGTAAAAAGCGGCTGCGGGAAATCGACCGGCGAATCCGGTTTTTGACGCAAAGACTGGAAATTGCGGAAATCAGCAACCCGTCGGTGCACCGCGGTAGCGACCAGGTTTTTTTCGGCGCGACAGTTGCCTATGCCGATGGCGAAGGAGTCGAGCGAGTCGTGACCATTCTCGGCATTGACGAAGCCAACAGCGCCCAAGGACAGATCAGCTGGATATCACCTGTTGCCCGAGCGCTGCTCAAATCGCGTGTTGGCGATGAAGTAAGTCTCGTGACTCCGCAGGGTGTACAGACGCTCGAGGTACTGAAAGTGGACTATCCCGCACCGGACAAATCGACAGCTGATTAGCCGGACGATTTGGCGCGTTGCACCCGCAGTACGGAAGGTGTGCGTTTCACGCTGCGCAAGGCGGAAGCCAGGTGGATGCGGTCGCGCACGGCCACGCCGAAGCGCAGGTCCGTGGCGTCATGCGAAGGCTCTTGGCCCATGTCGACATGGGTAATGTCCGCCTCGGCACTGGCCAATGCAGCCGCCACTCGCGCCAGGACCCCTTTCCCATTGGAGACGGTGACCAGGAGGTTTGTTTCAAACGTCCGCACAGGCTCGTCGGACCAGTCCACGGCGATAAAACGCTCGCTGTCACGGTGCTGCAGTCGCTTGGCGACAGCGCAGTCATCAGTATGTATCACCAGACCTTCACCGCGGCCCAGGTAGCCCACGATGCCGTCGCCAGGAATCGGGCGGCAACAGGGGGCAAACTGTACGGAGGCGCCTTCACTCCCATCGATCACCAGCGCGCCTTGCGACACAGACTCATGGGCGGTGTAGCGCTCACGGCTCATGAGCAGGGCATTGGGTTTTTCACCGGTTTCGGCAAGCAGGGTGACGATGCGCTTGGCCACCATGCTGGCGATCCGTTTGCCCAGCCCGATGTCGGTTAGCAGATCGGCACGTGACCGGTTGCCGGTAAAACGCAGGATCTTTTCCCAGGTGGCGTGGTGGGCCTCATCGTCGTCGGGGAGACGTTCGCGTTCGATACCCTCTGCACGCAACGCCTGTGCGAGCATTTTCTCGCCCAGGTCCTGCGACTCGGAAAGCGCCATGGTTTTCAGATGGTGGCGTATTTTGGAGCGGGCTTTCCCCGTGCGTACGAATCCCAGCCAGCCGGGGTTGGGGCTGGAGACCGAAGCCGTGATGATTTCGATCACGTCGCCGTTATGCAACTCGGACCGAAGCGGCACCTGCTCGCCGTTGACTTTGGCCGCCACGGCGCGGTGCCCCACGTCACTGTGAATGGCGTAAGCAAAGTCCACGATGGTCGCGCCACGCGGCATGGCCATGATCTGGCTTTTCGGCGTGAACACATAGACCGCCTCAGGAAACAGGTCAATCTTGACGTGGTCCCAGAACTCGGCAGCATCGCGTGTTTCCTGCTGGATGTCGAGCAGCGATTGCAGCCACTGTGTCCCCAGCCGCTGCGAAGCGTCGCCATCCGGGTCGGTGGCCTTGTAAAGCCAGTGCGCTGCGACCCCGGATTCCGCCACCACATGCATGGCTTCGGTGCGCATCTGGAACTCGATGTTGGTACCGAAGGGGCCAACCAGTGTGGTGTGCAGTGACTGGTAACCGTTGATCTTCGGGATTGCGATGTAGTCCTTGAACTTTCCGGGCAGGGGTTTGTAGAGCTGGTGCAACACCCCCATGGCCGTGTAGCAGGCCGTCAGGTCTTTCACGATCACCCGAAACCCATAGAGATCGGTCACCTGGGCAAACGAAAGGTGCTTTTCATCCATCTTGCGGTAGATGGAGTACAGCGTCTTTTCTCGTCCCGAGATCACCACCGGCACATGGGCGCCGGTAAAGGCCGATTCGACCTCTCCCTGCACCCGCTTGATCACGTCGCGTCGGCGGCCGCGGGCCTTCTGCAACGCCTTGGTCAAGGTGGCGTAGCGCCAGGGGTGCAGGTGCTGGAAGGAAAGGTCCTGCAATTCCCGGTAGGTCGTGTTCAGGCCCAGGCGGTGGGCGATGGGCGCGTAAATGTCCAGGGTTTCGCGCGAGATCCGGGTCCATTTGGCGCGCGGGACATCGCCCAGCGTGCGCATGTTATGCGTCCGGTCAGCCAGCTTGATCAGGATGACCCGCACGTCGCGTGCCATGGCCAGCAGCATCTTGCGGAAAGACTCCGCCTGGTTTTCTTCCCGGGTGTTGAATTCCAGCTTTTCGAGTTTGGTCAGCCCGTCCACCAGTTCAGCCACCGGCGCGCCGAAACGCTCGATCAGCTCGGGCTTGGTGACGCCGCAGTCTTCAATGGCGTCATGCAGCAGGGCGGCCATGAGCGCCTGTGCATCCAGCTTCCACTCGGCGCATTGTTGCGCGACGGCGATAGGGTGGGTGATATAGGGTTCGCCGCTGTTGCGCAGCTGGCCCAAGTGGGCCTCATCTGCAAAGCGATAGGCGCGGCGGACATTGTCAATGTCGGCAGCGCTCATGTAGTCGAGTTTCGCCGTGAGCGCAGCAAAGCTTGCCGCTGCTGCGTTGGCGGCGGCGGGGGTCGACTTGCTGGAAACAACAGGCGAAAGCATGGCGCTCATGCCTTAAATGTATCGCGGCATGAATAAATCATGAAAAAAATGGACTTTATGAGGCCATAAATGAAAAAAGCACCGCATTGCGGTGCTTTTTTGCGGTGCCAGATTTGACTCAGGATGGCACTTTTTTCAGCATTTCGAGGCCAATCTTGCCTTCTGCGATCTCGCGCAGAGCGGTAACGCCAGGCTTGTTCTTGCTTTCAATCTTGGCGGCGTGCCCCTGGCTGAGCATGCGTGCACGATAGGTGGCAGCCAACACCAGCTGGAAGCGGTTCGGGATTTTTTCGAGGCAGTCTTCAACGGTAATGCGGGCCATGGTGATCTCCGGTGTGATCGATAACGGGGAAAGCGGGTGAAATCAGGGAATTTGAAGGGCCTGGAAGGTTTCGGCGCGGGCTCGCCGCTGGGCCGAAAACTTGAGCCTTTGGGCATGCACAATGGTTTTCAGGTCGAAAACTGCCCGCTCAAATAACTCGTTAATTATAACGAAGTCGAATTCCCGGGCCTGGGCCATCTCGGTGGCCGCGTTTTTGAGCCGCAATTCGATGACTTCGGCACTGTCTTCGCCACGCCGCTGCAGGCGCGAGCGCAGCTCTTCCCAGCTTGGCGGGAGTATGAAAATCAGCACCGCATTGGAAAAAATCCGTTTGATGTTGATCGCCCCCTGAAAGTCTATTTCCAGAATCACGTCGGCGCCGGTGGCTATTCGCTCTTCAATGGTCTGCCGCGAGGTGCCGTAGCGATGGCCGTGCACATGTGCCCATTCCAGGAAGGAGTCGCGCAGCACCATGCCGTCAAAGTCCTCGGGCGAGAGAAAAAAGTACTCCCTGCCATGCTTTTCCTGGCCGCGTGGAGGGCGCGTGGTGTGCGACACCGCGGGCTGGATGCGTGAATCCAGTTCCAGAAGGGCCTTGACCAGGCTGGATTTGCCGGCCCCGCTGGGGGCGGCTACAACAAAGAGGTTTCCGGGGTAGTCCATGCGTTCTGGGCGGTGATTTCGGTGTTTTAGGCTAGGGGCGGGGCTATTCGACGTTCTGGACCTGCTCACGGATCTGCTCTATCAGCACTTTCATGTCGACGGAAATGCGTGTCAGTTCGAGGGATGCCGATTTGGAGCCCAGTGTATTGGCTTCGCGGTGCAGCTCCTGGATCAGGAAATCCAGGCGCTTGCCCAGTTCCCCGCCGTTTGCCAGAAGGCGGTCAATTTCATCCAGGTGCGAGGAGAGGCGGGTGATTTCTTCCGCGACGTCAATGCGGATGGCAAAGGCTGTGGCCTCTGTCAGCGCCCGGTCCTGTGCAACTTCCGGCAGCGTGGCGCCGTCCGACAGCGCCATGGCTTCTTTCCAGCGTTCCAGGAAGCGGGTTTTCTGCTGCTCAACCAGTTTGGGCACCATGGGCACCGCCAGCGCTGCCAGCGCACGCAGCTGTCCCGTGCGGTCAAGCAGCATGTCGGCCAGCCGGGCGCCTTCGCGTTCGCGGGCCGCCATCAGCTCTTTCAAGGCTTTTTTGGCCAGCTTGAGCAGCTCATCGCTGTAGTCGTGTGGTTTTTTGTCCTCATTGGTGGCGATCCGCAGAATATCTGCCACGCTGAGTGCGGGTGCCTGCGGCAGCCAGGATTTGATACTGTCTTCCAGCGACCCGAGCCGTTGCAAGGTTGCCGAAGATGGCGCGCGCAGGGTGCTGGCCGAGGTACTTTCCAGCGAAACCCGCACTTCCACCTTGCCGCGCTTGAGCTTGCCGGTGAGCAATTCGCGCAATGCGGGCTCGGCCTGCCTCAATTCGTCGGGCAGGCGAAACGCCAAATCAAGAAACCGGCTGTTGACAGAGCGTATTTCGACGCCCAGACGGGAGCTGGCATCCGCGCCCGATTCAGTTTCCGGGGCGGATTGCGCCATGCTCGATTGCACGGCTGCATAACCCGTCATGCTGTAAACTGACATTTAAAAATACGCTTTACTAGAGAGAGAACAAGACCCAGACTGACCAAGTCATTCTGGCTCATCCCAAATTATGTCAAAGGTCAAGCCCGCACCATTGCCGCCCGACACCGTGATTGGTGGCTATCGTGTTGTGCGAAAGCTTTCAGCCGGTGGCTTTGGCGTAGTTTACTTGGCCGTCGACAACGAGGGCCAGCAGGTCGCCATCAAGGAGTACCTGCCGTCGTCCCTGGCTGGCCGGGCCCCGGGGGAATTGCTTCCGCAGGTCCAGGCTGAAAAACTCTCGCTGTACCGCCTGGGACTCAAAAGTTTCTTCGAAGAAGGCCGTTCACTGGCCCAGATTTCACACGGCTCCGTGGTCAGTGTGCTGAATTTCTTCCGTGAAAACGAGACCGTTTACATGGTCATGAACTACCTGGAGGGCGGAACCCTGCAGGATTTCATCATCACTGCCCGTGAGCTGAAAAAGCAGAAGGTCTTCCGCGAGTCGACCATCCGTTCGCTTTTCGACGAAATCCTTCGGGGATTGCGCATCGTGCACCAGCACAAGATGCTCCACCTGGACATCAAGCCCGCCAACATCTTCATTACCGACGACAACCGCGCCGTCATGATCGACTTCGGCGCAGCCCGAGAGGTGCTGAGCAAGGAAGGCAACTTCATCCGCCCCATGTACACCCCGGGCTTTGCTGCCCCCGAGATGTACCGCAGGGACTCCTCCATGGGTCCGTGGACCGATATCTATGCGATCGGCGCCTGCATTTACGCCACCATGCAGGGCTATCCCCCCAATGATGCGCCGCAGCGCCTTGAAAAAGACCGTTTGTCGCTAGCCCTGTCCCGTTTGCGTGGCGTGTATTCCGACAACCTGATTGAGGTCGTAGAGTGGTGCATGTCCCTTGACCCCTTGTCACGGCCGCAGTCGGTATTTGCATTACAAAAAGAATTGAGCAGGGAAGGTGAGCGTCGTTACACCAAACTCACCGTCAGCGAAAAGGTTCGCCTTCAGTTTGACAACATGGTGTCTGACACGAAAAAAACAGCGCGCAAAGCCACTGGCTACGCGACTAAATTCAAATGAAATTCTCAGTCTTTCAGGTAAGCCGAAAAGGCGGGCGCGAGAAGAACGAAGACCGCATGGGCTATTGCTACACGCGAGAGTCGGGCCTGTTTGTGCTGGCAGACGGCATGGGCGGCCATCCTGAAGGCGAAGTGGCGGCGCAGCTTGCGCTGCAGACCATTTCCGCGCTGTACCAGAAAGAAGCGCGCCCTGTCATTGAAGACACCACCGAATTTCTTTCAACCGCGCTGATGGCGGCGCACCACCAGATCATTCGCTACGCCAGCGAAAAAGGCATGCTCGACACGCCCCGCACCACGCTGGTCGCGGCGATTTTGCAGGGCACCGGAGCCACTTGGGTCCATTGCGGCGATTCACGCCTGTATGTGGTGCGAGACGGCGAACTGCTGACACGCACCCGCGACCACTCCTACCTGGAGCAGCAGAGCGCCGGCGTCATCAAGCTCGAACGCATCAACCGCAACATCCTGTTCACCTGCCTCGGTTCTCCGACAAAACCTGTTTTTGACGTTGCCGGGCCCGTGACCCTGCAGCAGGGCGACAAACTGCTGCTCTGCTCCGACGGTCTCTGGGGCAGCCTGAGCGACGAGGAAATTGTCCGCCAGCTGGCCGGCAAAGGGGTTTCGGATGCCGTCCCCGACCTGGTCGAAAATGCCTTGCGTACCGGCGGCGAACACAGCGACAACGTCACCGTGCTGGCCATGGAGTGGGAAACGCCCGACGCCTTCGAATCCACCCGGGGGGTGTCTACCGACAGCATCATGGACGGCGTTTTCGCCTCGACCATCCAGGCCGGCGTGCTGGATACCGTGGTGGACGACCTTGACGAAGCGACCATTGAACGCTCCATCGCTGAAATCAACGAAGCCATTCGCCGCTCAGCCGCAAGAAAAGCCTGATACCCCGGCTTAGCCGTTTCGGTGGCTGCGCCTTCGGCGCCGCTTGCCTCTCCCGTTCCCGCTCCATTCCAGTTCCATCCCCCTCAATTCCGCCATTCAATCCGGCGCCTTGCCAGAAAGCCATCCACCATGAGTCAGTTTGAACGAAGCGGCGCGCGTGCGGCCGACGCCCTGCGCCCCGTGCGCATCACCCGCCACTACACGGCCTACGCCGAAGGCTCGGTGCTGATCGAGTTCGGCGGCACCAAGGTGCTGTGCACCGCCTCCGTTGAAGAAAAAGTGCCCGGCCACAAAAAGGGAAGCGGCGAAGGCTGGGTCACGGCTGAATACGGCATGCTGCCCCGCGCCACGCACACCCGCGGAGACCGCGAAGCCGCCCGAGGCAAGCAAAGCGGCCGCACGCAAGAGATCCAGCGCCTCATCGGCCGGTCAATGCGGTCGGTGTTTGACTTGAAGAAACTCGGCGAGCGCACCATCCATCTTGATTGCGACGTGATTCAGGCTGACGGCGGCACCCGCACCGCCAGCATCACCGGCGCTTTTGTGGCTGCGCAGGACGCCGTCAATACCCTGCTGGCCAGCGGCAAGCTCCAGCAAACCCCCATCATCGACCACGTCGCCGCGATCTCGGTCGGCATCGTGCAAGGTACGCCCCTGCTGGACCTGGAATACACCGAAGACTCCGCCTGCGACACCGACATGAACGTCGTCATGACCGGCGCCGGCAATTATGTGGAAGTGCAGGGCACTGCCGAAGGTGCGGCGTTCTCGCGCAAGGAAATGGACGCGCTGCTGGTTCTGGCCGAAAAAGGCATCGTCGAACTGGTCGGCATGCAGAAACAGTCGCTATCAAATTAATAGCTGCTCGCGCAGACCCCTATTGGCCTGGAGCCTTTTTTCGTTATGAAGATCGTACTTGCGTCGAACAACCAGGGCAAACTCGCCGAGCTCAAGGCCATGCTTCTTCCCCTGGGCCTGACGCTGGTCAGCCAGGCTGAGCTGGGCCTGCCGGAGGCTGACGAGCCCTTTCGCACCTTTGTGGAAAACGCACTTGCCAAAGCCCGCCAGGCGTCGCGCCTCAGTGGCCTGCCCGCGCTGGCCGACGACGCCGGTTTGTGCGTGGACGCTTTCGGCGGCCTGCCCGGCGTGGACACCGCGTTTTACGCCACGCAGTTTGGTTACGCCAAGGGCGACGACAACAACGTCAAGGCCTTGCTCGAGCAGATGGCCGGCCTGACCCAGCCCGCCCAGCGCCGCGCCGCGCTGGTCAGCACCCTGGTGGCGGTCCGGTCTGCAGAAGACCCGGAGCCACTGATTGCCTCAGGCCGCGTGGCCGGAGAAATCGCACCCGCGCCCGTCGGCAGCAACGGCTTCGGCTTTGACCCCGTGATGTACATCCCCGAGTTCGGCAAAACCTTTGCACAGTTGCCCGTTGAAGTCAAAAACGCCAACAGCCACCGAGGCAAAGCCGCACAGCAAATGATCGAACTCCTGCGCGAGCGCTGGAGAATATGAAACACCCCGTGGCTTCGCGCACTTCGTGTCGCGGCCTCCCCCTCAAGGGGCGGCACCTGCGGTCCGGCGAAGCCGGTCCCGCGGTGTCCACTGGCCTGAGCTTCAACGGATGTGAGGCTTCGTCCCTGCCATATTCGTTCAGCGATCAGAACCCATCATGAAAGACATCCAGCACTACATGCGCAGCGGCACGCTGCAGCTGGCCGCGTTGCCGCCGCTGTCGCTGTACGTGCACCTGCCCTGGTGCCTCAAGAAATGCCCCTATTGCGACTTCAATTCGCACGAGGTCGCCGGTGAAATGCCAGAGCAGCGCTACATCGACGCCGTGGTGGCCGACCTGGAGGCCGCGCTGCCCCTGATCTGGGGCCGCATGGTGCACAGCATCTTCATTGGCGGCGGCACACCCAGCCTGTTTTCACCCCAGGCCATAGACCGCCTGCTCGCCGACATCCGCGCACGCCTCAGGCTGGAAGCCGACTGCGAAATCACGCTCGAAGCCAACCCCGGCACCTTTGAGAAAGACCGCTTCAAGGCCTTTCGCAGCGCCGGCGTCACGCGCCTGTCCGTCGGCGTGCAGAGCTTTGACGACAAGCACCTCAAAGCCCTCGGCCGCGTGCACGACCGCGCCCAGGCCATCGCCGCGGTAGAAGAAGCCGCACAGGCCTTCGACACCTTCAACCTCGACATCATGTACGCGCTGCCAGGCCAGACCATGCAAAACCTGGAGCAAGACATGCGGCAGGCGCTGGCGTTGCAGCCGCCCCACATCTCGATTTACCACCTCACCATCGAGCCCAACACCTACTTCGCCAAATTTCCGCCCGTGGTGCCTGAGGAAGACACCGCCTACGCCATGCTCGACAAAATCACCGAGATCACGCAGGCCGCCGGGTTGCAGCGCTATGAGGTGTCCGCCTACGCCAAGCCCGGCCACCGCTGCTTTCACAACCTCAACTACTGGCAGTTTGGCGACTACCTCGGCATAGGCGCCGGCGCCCACAGCAAGCTCAGCTTTGCGCACCGTGTCGTCCGCCAGGTGCGTTACCGTGAGCCCAAGCTATATATGGAAAAGGCCCTGGCCGGTGAAGCCGTCACGCAAGAAACAGAAGTCAGCCGCGTTGACCTGCCGTTCGAATTCATGCTCAACGCCCTGCGCCTGCGCGACGGCTTCAAGCTGCAAGACTTCACCGAAAAAACCGGCCTGCCCATCACCGCCATCCAGCACGGCCTTGAAGAAGCCGAGCGCAAGGGCCTGATCGAGCGAGACTTCATACGCGTCAAGCCCACCGAGCGCGGCTTTGATTTTTTGAACGACCTGCAGACATTGTTTTTGGCCGACTAGCACCCACGTCAACGCCCAACGCCAACGTCAACGCAACATCCCGTCTACAAAATCTATGGAAACACCGGCCATCATTTTTCTGGTTATCAGCTGCGCCATCAGCTTCGCGCTGGGCCGGCTGTTTGTGCACTTCCGCGACAAAAAGCGCAAAGAAAAACTGCAGGCGCGCGAAGCCGAAGCATTGCGCAACCGCCCCCCAGAACCCGAGTCCCTCAACAAGGCCAAGCGCAAGCGGCAGCTTCAGCAACAGAGCAAGCTCAGCAAGGGTCGTGATAGCCGTTAAGCCGGGTGCGCAAGCCGTATCTTCCGGCGCGATTGCGTCAGAAGATCCAGGGTCGTATAAGTGTTCGGCTTATCTGGCCACCCATTTCGCGCAAGCTTCATACGATTTTCCGGCCAGCCAATAGCTGCTGTTCAATTCTTCCTTCGGCAATTGCTTCATGGCTTTCAGAAACGTGGGCTTGTCTTGTTTGGCGCATGCATAGCTCGGATAGAGGTTTTTAAAATACGGATCTGGGTAGCGCGCAATCAGGTCTTCAAAACTTGCTTTCATTCGCGGCCAGTTCATTTTTGATCCGGGCAGCAAAGCTCGAGTCCGGTGAATATAAAGTCGTGCATACATTGAGCTTCCTTCGGTAGCCCGTTGCTGCTCACTCCAGTAATTGATAAAAGCATCAATGGCTTCCCAGTTCCCGTCCTCCGCTTGAGCCATGCTGTCCAGCGTATTTCTATAAAGATAAAAATCCCTCGGCCAACGCTTGACGGCATTCTTTAAGGTCGCTGCGATATTGGCATTGGCAGATCTTGAGTCAAGAGCAATGGCGAGCGTCAGCATGTCCCACATCGGCGTAGCTTTCAACTCGGTGGGCGCGTCATCAAGTATTTTTTGTGCGGCAGCAAGCCTGCTGTCATAGAGCTCCCAAGCCTCGGGAGATATCGAGTTCGGTCCTCCCGAGCCGCGCGCGTTCCACGCATTGGCGTATTGGTAGCGGGCTTCAGCAAAAACTGCAAAGTAAGAATTCGGAACAGCAGACTTCCAGCGTTTGATTCGGTCTTCTTCCAGTGGCAACGTTCCAGGTGCGGGCATTGCCAAACGGAACCCCATATACGGCGCGGTAGCCATGGGCTCACCTGCGGGGAAATTCTTGCCCGATGCAATCAACTCCTTAAGCGACCGTTCCAGTGCTTTAAAGCTCTCCAGCGTGTACAGCAGCTTGAGGTTTGACGCGGCAGTCTGAAAATTGGGCCAATAGTCGTTGTTGCATGGCGGGCTTCCAGGTGGGCTATGGCAACGCCAGGGAATTTCATCGTCGGATGCAGCAGATGCCGTAGCAGCCAAGCCAACCCCCAGCACGGCAAGAATGCATCCCTTCTTCAGATGGCTGCGCCAGTTTTGGAAAACCGGGGTCATTTTCAAATCGATGAGTTTCAGCATGCGGTGGTGCCCTATTTTGAAGCCCATAACGTACAGACATCGTAGGAGTTGCCCGGCAGCCATAAATTGACACGAAGCTGCTCTTTGGGCAGCTGGCTAATGGCCTTGGCATATGCCGGCTTGTCCCTGGCGAAACAGGTATACGCGGCATAAAAGTTTTTAAACTGGGGATCGGGATAGCGCGCAACCAGATCCTCAAGACTCGCACGCATCCTCTGCCAACTCATCTTTGTGTCGCTCGGAAGTGCGTATTCTCTCAAGTCAATATACAGGCGGGCATACATCGACAATCCTTCGGTAGCCTGTTGTTGCTTGCTCCAGTGATCGATAAAGGCCTCAACGACCTCCCAGCTGCCACCCCACTTTGGGGTCAATCGCGAGGCTGCAGTTGAGTAAAAATCGAATTGCCGCGGCCACTGCGTCACTGCCGCCTTGAACACAGGAGCTATCTTTTTTTTGTTCGACCTTGAGTCAAGCGCAACATCAAAGGCCACGCTATGCCAAAGGGGCGTCTTTTTTGCTTCTGCTGGCGCGCTGTCGAGAAGTTTCTGCGCAGCCCGAAGTCTGCTCTCGAACAGCTTCCAGGATTCGGGTGAAACGGTGTTGGCATAGCCGCCGCCTCGTGCATTCCACGCATCCGCATGCTGGTAGGCCGCCTCAGCGAGGACGACAAAATGCGAATTCGGAAACGCGGTTTTCCAGTGCGCCAGTTGCAGACGCTCAGGTTCCCCCGCCCCTGGCGTCAAAAAAATTTGGCGAAACGCAAAACCGGGCGCACTTGATAACGGCTCACCCGTAGGAAAGTTTTTGTCAGAGCCTGATAGCTCTTTGAGCGCCCGCTCAAGCATGGCGAAATTTTTCAGCTGATGGTTCAAGTAATAGAGCAGCTTCAGGCGATCTTTGGTGGTTGCAAGGTCTGGCCAATCTTCACCTTTGCAGACGTCACCCTGGAAGCCCCAGCAACTCCACGGGTACATGCCCAGTTTCTTGAATTCCCGTGGCCTGGGGCCACTGGCTGATACCGCTTCAGAAGCAGCCAATGCAGCGGCTGGTGCCGTTTCAGAAGCAGCTACTGCAACGGTCAGAAACCCGCCAAATAGCAAGACGAACGCGCAAACTTTCTTCAGGAAGGCGTTCCAGTTGTTGATAGACATTCGCAGCCTTTGATAAGTGGAGCAGATGGCCAGCAGAGGCTGCCGAACGAAGGAAGAATATCAGCAACGGGTCGCTTTGCGTCCTTCAAATTAAGGGCTTGCGTGGGGAGGCAACAACAACATTCAGGTTGATATGTCGGCCTGCCAAACCTGGCAATCCATCGAACGTAGTCTGCTCAGCAAGGCCGGGCGCAAGCAGCCGCAGCAACTTGAAAACAAAAGAAGTCAAAAACCACAAACGCTAGCCGGCTTCCGTGCCGGCCTATTTTTTAACCACAGCTGACGTGCGTCACGCGCCCGGCAGCATCCACCGTCAGGCTCAGCCGATCAGCATTGAACTCCATCGTCACGACCTGCCCAGGCTTGAGAACCCGGACGGTTTTGGTGCCGGCGCGTGTGCGGGCTTCTTCTTCAAGTGCCGCGTTCGTGTTGCGGCCCACGGCAAATTGGGCTGGTGCGGCGTTGCAAGGTCCGCTTGACGGCGCAGATGCTGGCGTTGATGCAGCAGGGCCTCCAGCGCAGGCGGAGAGGGCTATCGGTAGGGCAAGTGCGAGAGCGTTGGGCAAATGCGTGCGCATGGCTAGGTCCTTTCATGGAGGATTTTTTGGAGCTTACCGCTGTTCGCTCCCTTACTTACGGAAGTGCTGCTCCAAGTTGTTGAATTCCGGCCATGAACGGGCTACACATGCGGCATGGAGTTCTACTGCCAACCTGAGCCACTAATGTGCAAAGCACCCGCTCACCCGCACCATTGAAGTTGGAATCGGGCACTTTGGGACCGTTCTCCAAGTGCTTCTCCAAGACTAATTGAAGCCACTTTCCTTTGAAGTACTGAAGTGGATTGGAAGACTGGAGACTACGGTCAACAATTGAAGCTACAGACGAAAATATTCTGTTGAACTGCGCGGAAGTCATACCTAGTGCAGTTTGCAGCGCGACCATATGAGCTTGCAAAGCAGGACGGTCCGTTGGGCGCAGATAATTTTGATTGATATTGGATGGCCGCAGATAGGTGCTGCCCGTGTTTATATTGTGCTTATGTGAAATAACACAGAGCACGATCCATTCCTTCCAATTGGCTGCGGACTTTTTGATCCAAGTAGATGGATTACCTATTAATGCCGCAGCCTGGTGATTGGTAATCGAACATGCGTCAGCAACTGCGTCAATCAGCCCACCCTGTTGAAATAGATGACCTTCTAGGTCATAGGTGCTGGTGTACCGGAAGTGCGGCGATCTGACGCAGCGACGCGTCAGATCATCAATATCTTTGTCTGCAAAGAATAGACAAAGCATTTTCTTTCCAAACGCAACATAGTTCAGTTGACGCCGCCTTCGCATAAACCGGAACAATGTCAACAGCGTAGATTTTCCACCCGTGTCGCTCGGAAACTCTTTCATGGCAATCACTTGGTGACCCCAAGTCTTGCCAGGAAAGGCCGTGTAAACCATCCGATCAGCAAAAGGGCGGTCGAGCCCACCTTCGACAAATACAAACATCTGGTTTCGCGATATTTGCAGGCTTCGAAGAAAGCCTTTGTCCGAGTGAGTCAACCGTTTCATAGCCGAAAAATACATTCATCAGCTACGTCTGCCATGATCTCCGGGGAATGAGATGCCACGAGAAGCTGGCATGCAGGGTTAAGTGATTGAACGGTTTTTACAAATGTTCGCTGCCAGTCTATGTGCATCGATAACTCGGGTTCGTCGATTAGGATCGCATTTTGGCTTGCAGTCATTGCAGACAACAGGATCTTAATGAGATGCTTTTCACCAGACGAGAGATTGGCGAGAGAAATACTCTTGCCATCCTCCAGTAAAACCTGCAATTCGTTATTGGCTAGCGCGATTGATTTGCCGCGTGAAAATAGTCCTTTAATTGTTGAAGTAAACCGATCGATCGGTGCCATCGCATTCTCGATTCGACGTTCAACATTGTCCAAGTTGTCAACTATTCGTCTCAAGTTCTCGTCCTTGTCATACCTCTTTTTAAAGGTTGTTATGGACCCCAGAGAAAGAGAATCGGAGTGCGATTGCCTACTTAAGAATTTGGCTACTCGTTGATGAACGGCGACGGCGTCTAGGTTCGTATTTTGAAGAGCCTTTTTATCTGGATTTAACACGTGTCTTAAGACCGTGCGTAGGCCTTCCTCTTGAATCTGACGAACCTCTAGCAGCGTTTTTGAATAAAACTGCAACCATGCACGGTTAACTGATTCTGCAAACGCTTGGTCTAGCTGTCGTTCTGCGACGTTGGATGATTTATTCTCAACCATCGCTCTAACACGCGTATCGCCGAGATACAGACGAGTCGTAGGCAAAAATGTATGCGCCCAGCGTTTTGGAGTGGTTGGGTGCTGTTTGAGGCTAGGTGTTAATTTCCACTCATTGGAGGAGCCAGCTCTCATCGCATATCTGTAGATCAGATCATCATGTTCCGACGGGTCGCGTTCAAGCGCCAGTAGCTGCTGTCGGATTCCGTCGTCGATGACTTTCTCCGCTCTTTCCCATACGTGCTTGAAAACCTTTTCATGAGTTACGGAAAAAAATATGAACTTCGGCGCGCTCCACAGGAAGCAAGTTCATAGCTTCAGCATCTCTGGACAGCGCGGCGTCAAGTATTTTTAGCAGGGTCGTTTTGCCACAACCGTTTTCGCCGAAGAACACATTCACTTGATTGTTCAGCTTCAGCTGGATCGGCTCTTTACGGCCCAACAGCCCGTCTATTTTTATTTCAGTTATGTGCGCCATTTGGTGCCATGTGGTTTGAAGATGGTTTACTTCGTTTAAGAGCCAGTTTGATTCTAGATGTGCCCACAATGGGCGCATCCTCTAAATGGATGGGTACTTCCACCTAGTTCTCACTCCTCCGTTATCGATAATCCGGCCTAGCTGCACCCTTGGGTGCCAGTCGCTGCGCTTGGTGTCACGTCGGCTGCGGGCGCCGGGCCCGACCGTGAAAAGGCCGTACTGCCCGGTTGCCGGTGAATCCCCGCAAGACCCGTCCCGGTGTGAGTGGGCACTAGTTGGGGAGCAATACGGCAGCAACCGGGTCGTCCCGTTTTTTTCTTGTTGATCGACTAGCACCCCCCACCGCCTACTCTGAGGAGCGAGGAAGCCCGAGCGAGAGGATGTTTTAACCTCCCTCGTTCATCACTTCCTTTTGGAGGTTCACATGAGTGCGGCTGCTATCGAGACCGTCGCTATTGCTATGGATGCAGGCGTTTCGCATGCGAAACCGGCGCAGGAGAAATGAAGAACTACCCGATCTGACCTCTTCACCATCAGCAGGGACTTCTTTTCCTCAATGCATTGATTACATACAACCAAGGCAGCAGCCACATTGCAGAAAAAACCACGAATGCCCATGGGATTGGGTCAGACGAAGGAAGACTGGGTCCAAGGTAAGCCGTATAGAAATCGACACTCCAAAGTACGTTCAGCACACCGAGGAGCGGAGCCAACGCCACCACCCATGCCCCGGATACCTTTGCCCCTTTCACGAATAGGAGGAAAGCGATTGGTGCTGCCGTGCCAACTATGGGAGTCCAGAGTAAAAGTGAATCAAGAGCGCGCAGGGGAGAACCCCATCCACCCAGTGCTAACGCTGCCGGCCAACTCACGATTCCAATACCAATCGCCAACACGATTCCGACAATTTGCATAACGCTCATCCCCATAACTTAGGGCATGGTATCGCACGCGATATCCTGGTCGGGATGACAATTCGAAGCGGTCGGCTTCCGGTCACGGCGGTTTATTGCAACGCATCGTGATCTGTGGGGTGTCACATGTCAGGGCTCTGCGCTCTTTCTTTCCACTGGATGGAAGCCGCGTAGTCCGGCAGTGCTGTCCACTTTTAGCCCGCCGTCGTTACCGGCATCAGTACGCGGCTGGTGCTGGGAAATGCGCAGGCTGGCGTCCAAACAGCGGATCAAGCGTGAAGAACGCGATTCATAAATGTTGGCCCATTACAGGCTACAGAAGACTGCAATGAGTCCAAAACTGTCATCAAGAATTCTTGGATTGCGCTCGATTTTCCCGGATGGCACGAATGTCTTTGCGTATTGATCTGGGAGTCACCGCAACAACGAAAACCGCCAGGGCAAATTGAAACCAGAAGGCCAGCCAAAACACAGTTGGCTCGCTTTCCAACCGAATCCATCGATTAGCTTTGCTGAACTTGATTTCGCCCGCGAGCATCGCATTGAGGCAAACCCATCCCAGAATAAGCCCGAGGCAAAGACCGGCAACGTTGCCAATCAGGGAAAAATAAGGGCTGTGCCACCAACGCTTCACGATGCTGATTCCATGTCCGTTTTTAGCCGATAACGAAGTAACCTACCAAAGCGTTATGGCCAGCGTCACGATAGCACCGACAACGATAAGGGCCGCGAAGATCAGCCCGCAGATCCAGGGTTTCATATATGTCTAGACAAAAAAAATGAAAACGACGCCGCGAGAGTTGCAGCATACCGTGTCGGGCACGAACTGGTGACGCTATTGAATTCCGCGCTAACGGAAACAGATTTCGACGGAATTCAAAAGGCTAGAGCAAGGATGCTCCCGAAGCCTGGTTTTTCGTTAGCCATGGAGCAATATTCGTTTGAATTCAGCCGACCGGCCAGCGCAGCTGGCTAGGGTCGGCTGCAATGAAGGGTGGGCGTCTTAGTGACGACGAATTTTCGTAAAGAAGTTCTCCCTATACGTCGAGGGGCGGCTGTCTTGAAAAGTTCGAACAACATCTGAGGGGCTGACGTTTGACATGAGCGGTGACTGGAAGCGTGCGAAGCGCTGGAAGGTGTCCGCTCGTTGGAAGGGTTGGCGCCTCAGCCCTCATGGAACCACCTTAAGCGCTTGTGTAGCAGGCGCTCGAATGTGGCACGGCCTTCTGCTACGCCGCACGAGCGTGACCATGGGTCGGTTTCATCGGGGCGCTGTGAGTAGGTGAACGAAAATGTTTGGGCCGCGGCGTTGAACGCGACTTGGAGTTCATTGTCGTGGCGCACAAAGTTGGCGACCCGACCAATTAGCAACACTTCATGCGACGTGGCAGGGAACAAGCCGTTCGCGTAAGTCGAAGACGCAATGAAGCGCACGAGTTCAAGCATTGGCACAAACGGCCACGCACTGTCGCTCACGAGACGCTCATAGAAGCGCTCCACTTCAGTCCAGGTGCAGGTGCCAACGCGGCTCGAAAGCATGGGTGCCTAACGCCTGAGTTAAGGCCGCCCGCGAAGCGGCGTCGACTTGAATGAATTGTTAGAGTGCATGTCGAAAGAACTTGTATGCAATTGGTATGACTATTAGTGGCTGAGCAGCAAGAAACACCAGCAAGTACTTAAAGACTCTCGCTTGGGTAGATCTCCCGCGAAGAATCCTGGGGGGTGTCATGCAGCAAACAACGATGGAAGCTGTCGCGACCAAAATGGCCACTTTGGATATTTCGATGGCAAGGCGCGGCGCGTAGATGCTGCTGCCTGTAAGCCCAATGATTACAAGCAAAAGTAGACCAATAAAAACTCCGATTGCTGCAATCACGACTCGGAGCAGCACGGATAAAGAGGTTAGCTTGGTGGAGTTGTGATCAGTCATCATATGCGCTCTAACGTTTGAGATGAGAGGCGTGACCCGGCTTGCCCGGACACGTCCTCTCGATTGAAAGGTTAGGCGCTTCCATGCAGACCAGCCTTCCTTTCTCACAGCAAAGCCTTCTTTATGCGCGCTGCCAGGTTTTTAGGGTCCCGACCAGCTTGTAGTCCGTGAATCCGTAGAGCTTTTTTAGCAACGCATCAATGGTTTTTGACAGCGTGACAGCATCTGCCGCCTTGTATTGAACAGTCGCCAGTCTTCCAGGGCACCAATCGATAATCTGAGCGGATTGCAGCGACGCAAGAACTTCGGCCAAGAGCGTTTCCGGCGGGGCCTGCTCAGCGTAGGAAAAGTCCATGTAGTCGCCATAGATCTGTACCCATGCCTCGGGATGGTAGAGGACATCCAGTGTTGCGTAGTGCTCGCTTGGGGGAAGCTCTCCGTGGAGAGCCAGTGTGCCGAAAGCTGCTTGCAGAATTCGACGAACTTCTTCCTCAGATTCTTGTTGCATGAAGACCTTTCTTGAGGCGCCTAAGGTAGAGGTGACCGGCGACCGACAGGAGCGCGAAGCGCACGTACGGAGTTGGGTTTCCGTGTCGACCGCCAAGTTAGACATCACCAGCTTTGGGCCATTTTAAGTTCGCGAGAAGATAGACACCGATCAGGGTGCCAATGGGGACACCAAGCAGCAACAAGCAGGCAACCACGATGGAGGACGTGCGCGCCCAAGGTCTGGATCGCGCAGCTCCAAATGCGATCACACCGTGAACGGTGCCAAAGGCCAGGACCAATAAGCCCGGGCCAATAATTGACTCGCCGTCTACGCCGTCCCAGAGCAGCACGAACAGGGCCACACCAAAGAGCCCATAAAAAACACAGAGACCACGATGAACACTCATGCTTCGAATGTTGTCCGTTATCGGCGCCTTCTTGGGCTGATCCTTTCCTCCTGTTCCCATGTACTCCTCCAGTGCTGATTTGTGATGTCTAACGGTTGAGATAAGCGGCATGACTTGGTTTGCCGAGGCATGTCTGGTTGAGGGACGGGTTAGGCCTCGCGCGCACAGGTCTATGCAACATATGCGCCCACGACAACGCAGAACGCAGAGGTGAAGAGGATGCGGATGAGAAAGGTGATTTGTGACTTCTTGAAGACTCGAACATCAATGAGATATCCAACCACTCCTGCCAGCCCGTATGCTCCAGCGGCAACCAAATAAGGCGTCTCGAACTGCTGACGGAACAGATGAACTGTGATGACGATCCAGACAAGAACTTCGACGGCTCCTTCTGAGAACTCGAGGACGAGCCGAGACCGCCGACTTAGCGGTTGCTTCCTGACCTCCAGGAAGCCATTAATAAAGCCCAGGGGGAATGAGACGACATTTGAGGCAACAAAGATTGCCGCGGCATATGCGATCGAGAAGGCTAGCTCCATAGTGGCGGGGCCTAACGTTTGAGATGAGGGGCGGCCGACGGACGGCGAAGCCGGCTGCTGGCTGCCCCCTCGATGGAAGGGTTAGGCCCAGTGTGCGAGTACACCAGAGACATAGAGCGCCGTGGACAAGACGATGCCTCGAAACGGGGTGCTGAACCAGTAGCGCCAGCCAAGAAAGACGCAGCCAGCGAGTAAGGCAAGGCCGACAGCTAGCAGGAACCACGATGAAAACAGGACTGAAGGCTGCGCCAGAGCAAGATAGCCATAGACAAGGCCGAACAGCATTGCGCCGAAGCTATGACTCGCATTGAATCCGACCCAGGCCTTCCACATTGACATCTTGCCCGAGATGACAGGCGAGACTTCCTGCATTCGAGCCATTAGCGCGGGGTCGCGAGGATAAAACTTGTTCCCGCGAAAGGTGAATAGAAGATGAGCACAACCGAGGCCGAGGATCACAAACGCGCTCGCGGCGAGAAGCAGGGAAGCGATACTTGGCATACGTTGTTCCTTCTGGGCCTAACGTTGAAGGTAACCGGCCCATAACACTTGCGGCGAAGCCGCCTTCTGCAGTTGTGGGTCCGTGTCGAGCAACATGTTAGGCAGCATCTTCATGCGACAGAGTCGCTGGATCGAGCACGAATAAAGACCGTCCTCCAACCGATTCGACACCCCATGGGCGTTCCGTGGTCACACGTACCAGGGCTCTCCCATTCGGCTCCATCCAAGATGCCTCAACCTCGCAAGCGATCACGCCCGCTGCCGGGTACACACTGTGCTCGGTCAAGTGCTCCAAGGTCACAACAGGCACCTTCTCCATGAATAGATGCCGTGTCCCCTCAGCATCGACCAACTCGCACTCAACGAAGCCGGGGAAATCCGGGTTGACGAAGCGAAATATCTCAACTGGGATGAGCAGCATTGGTGATGCCTAACGTCAAAGCTGCCCGGCAGGCAGCAAGCGCCGCGCAGCGGCATTCTGTTGCCGCGTGTCCGCGCCGAGCGAAATGTTAGACAGCATACTTGGCATTCTTGTTTTGTCGCCCCGTCAAACGGTGCGGTCTGCGATAAGGTTGATCCGAGGCCACTTTGACAAAAAGCGAACAACCACTATGTCTTTGGGCCGAAAACCGTAACTCATCAATTGCCTACCGCGGTACATCAAGGCATTTCCGCCGGAGCTCGTGGCCGAAAATTCATACGACACGACGAACATCTTGCCGCCGTGACTGTTGCCCAACTCCACGGCACTAACCACCCTGCCTCGGGTAATTGTGCCGCGACGCATTAGCATGAGCTCAGCTAAATAGCGGTAGACAAGCCATCCCACCAAAGCGAAACCCGCAATGGCGGCAGCAGATGCAACGAAGGGCAGGAGTTCCATACGGGCCATTGAGATGCTGTCTAACGTAATGTATACCGCAAGGTCTGCGGTATAACATCGCCCCTGCCGTATATCCTGGCCACTGAAAACCCGGCCAAGTGCTTGTTATTCAAAGACTTATTGCCCATTTTGAGTTTCACTCAGGTCGATAAAAAAGGGACCAAACCCCGCAAACCATTTCTAGGCGGGCAGTGTGGGTACCGCCTCCCCAATATGGACGAGCACCTCGGTTGTGACTTTGGCGGCGTGCCATAGGCACGTCCGCTTGAAGGAAGGGCTGGCCGTCATCGTGTGAATGTCCCGATGTGACGCCTGAGAAATGACGACTCGCCGCAAGGTAAGTCTCATTGACGGTGGCACGCGTTCACTCGGGCACCACCTTCCTGAAGTAGAAGACCTCGTTCTTGAGACCTGACAGGAGGGAGAGGTCAAAAAAATCCAATAGAGTCCAGTTGTTCGCGCCGCATTCAAGGTGTAAATCGGAAGACAGACGAGATATCTCGATTGTTGGGCTGCCAACCATTTGCTGCATTCGTAGTTCCAACTTCGCTGGTATGTCAGCTTGCTCAAGTTGAACGTGCACGGTTTCTTTCTCTCGAATGTACGCGAGGCGCCGGCCGTTGCAAAGGAGGTCCATCGATACAAACTTGCCATACCAGCCGGGGTTCCGCGTGACTACGACCTTCATGACGGCTAACGTAAAGATGCGCGGGAAGCGCGCTGACGCCCTTGGGCGTTCGTGTTAATCGACAAGTTAGGCCGCTGTCCCGTTACAGGCATCATCTGAATACTCCAGGAGATCGGAACGCCTTGCGTAGCCTCACGGAACGTGCGTCCAGCGGGCCTCCAGACCCTGATAGTACTTCGCAACGATCGACGCAACCTCCGAAGGGGAGGACGGTGCATCCGTACCCACCATATTCCATCCCTGGATCCCAAGCACATTCCAGGACTCGTCGCAATGGAGGACTACCAGCTCCGACGCTTCGCCAAAGGCACAGATGGCAAGGCACGGCACACGACCCAACCAGTCGCCGCCGACGTTCAACCGCAGGAGCCCGGTAAACACGGCATCATCGGTTCGGACGTACGCCAGCACACGACAGCCATTTAGGTTTTTAGGAGGTCGGTCCATGATATTGCGAAGCGGTCTAACGTTGGACATGAGGGGCGGGCCAATAGGCGCGAAGCGGCCATTGAAACGTCCCCTCGGTGGAAAGGTTAGGCGGCATTCTCTCCGGGCAACCAGTTCTAGCCAACAAGCAGCGGGCAACATTGGCGATGGTGACTCGCTCCGATGTAAATATCTCAGTTCGCAAAAGGAAAGCGTAGAGCGAAGATGATGTAAAGGCCTATAGCGATCTCGCCCAGGCCGATGAGGATTGCCGGAATCCCTTCAACGACACGCTTCTCATCGCTATCTCCATTCCATGTGAATTTGGCTTCTCGTCGCAGAACACTCTTTACGCCCGCTGCGATCGATGCGAGGCCAAACAGTACGGTGATGATTTTTAAAAGTAGTGCCATGAGACGCCTAATGTTAGAGATGACCGAACCACGATAGTAGCGGTGGAGCGGCCTTTTTGCTGTTGTGAGTCTGTGTTGATTGAGGGGTTAAGAATTTCTATCGACCCTCAAACCTGACGGTGCCGATGATGCGTCTGGCGGTGGGTACATGCTTGTTGTTCTCGGTCAGGGCTACGGCCGTCAGAATTAGGCCCCTTTTTTGTGCGCACAGTTATTGTTCCGTACCTTGAACGAAAGCACTCAGCGTGGGCATAGTGGTATTCGTACGTTTAGCGGAAAGCATACGATCGCCGGGAAGGAGGTAATACCAATTGAGAACCGGGGCCTCGGCTGGAAATGGTGGGGGAACAAAATCGAACGACCCGTCGATGGTCGTAGCAGCGTCACCAAGCAGGCGAAGTGAAAATGTCACAACGGAAGCAGAGGTACGGGCCACCGTTCCCTCAACCATCAGCCTACGCATACCAGGAGGCGAGTAATCGCCCAGGTCGATGGAACCATGAAAGTGTTGCTCGCCGGAAATCCCACACAATCCGGCAAACCCAAATTTTTCCAAAATCATGGTTGGCAGAAAAAATGACTGCCTGGGGTCAAAGCCAACAGGGTGATTGAACGTTTTTTCATCAAGGCCGTGAAACAGGTGTCGCCCGCCAGAAAGCCGGTAAGACTCGGCGACCGCAACACCCTGGATGACGCGCGAAAACATTTGCGCGTTACCCAAGTGGCGTACCTCTACCTCAAAAGATTCTTTCGGGTTTTGTCCATTGGATGAGATTAGGCGCAATGACTTTGCCGCCATCCAACTTTCTTTGTCAGAGCACGCGGCATGACTGGATGTGACCTGAAATAGTGCAATGGCAATTGAGATATAAAAAAGACGCATGGTCAAGATACTCAACGTTGAAAGTGAGCCGCACATAGAGGCTTGGCGCTATCAGTCGCGCCGAAAATCATGCGCTTCGCGGAGCCGCGGCGTTGTGTGCCGGTTTCGATCGGCCTGTTAGGCAACATGGCCAGGCCGTTCCTTGTTCCGGTGCGCAATCCAATAGGCCAACACCGCGAGCGCAATGACCAGTGCCTGAGCTGGAAAAAGAAGCACCCATGCGATTTCGGTGTCCCTGTAGCCTCTCGCCAAGAGACTGGCCATCCAAAAACAGAATGCAATAAGAGCTGCATTCCCCGCGGCGAGAGTAGCAAGCCATAGCGTAACGCTCGCGCGGGCTCCCATCAAAATCAACGCGGAGCAATACAAGACTGCAGAACACCAAGCGTAGTTCGCTAGAAGGTGTTTCCACTCAAAGCCCGTGTTGCCAATGAATTGTGAGTAGGCCAGGAATATCGGACCAGGCAGAACGAGAAGCGAAACAATTGCAATGACTCGCATGGTGCGGCCTAACGTTGGAGTTGATCGGCGAGCGGGAGGCGTGTGCACGGAGCGCATTGAAGCACTCGGGCGTCAGTGTCGAACGGCTTGTTTGATGCCATTGCCACTAGTGGTTCCTCAGATAGTTCCGGGCAGTATAGATACCAGCCGTCGCGCACAGCCCGCCAACTAACCACGCTAGCGTCAGTCCGAACCACGCAAGCCCTAAGGCCACTCCGATGCAACTGCCGGGGGGACAAAGCTTTTCGTTCGCAAGGTGCAGCAGTGCACCGCAGAGGATGGTCCATCCAATCCACCCGGACCACAGAAACCTACGAAGTCGGTGCGGCGGGAGTTCGTCTGGATGATTCAAGAATGCACCAACCGCGAAGCCAACCGCAAAAAGCGCGAGCACCAGAACGAGCAGTGTTTCCATGGTATCTAACGTAGAAGTCACCGGCGCTGCGCGGCTTTGCCGCACGGCGTCAGTGTGGACTGCCGTGTTAGGAACTCTAGGGCGAACATACGTCTTCCTTTTCTTGCCGACTGACACAGACTTTCACGGTACCTAGGTAATTTGCTGCCGCTGAAAGCCAGCTAACCGGGTCCTCTTCCTCTGCAGAGAACACAAACGCCCCGGGTGCACGGATGTCAAAGGGCCTTACCCTCTTGATCATTGATATGACATATGTGCGCTGAGCAGAAGAAATGGCTTTGACGAAGGTAAGTTCCCCCACGTTCTTGTCCTGGAATCTAGAGCAGTAGAACTGTGCATAAGCAACAGTAAAGATGCCTTCACTACGCGGCTTAGGTGGCACAACATTGGAGTTGGGACAGGCCTTGGCCGTCACACCAAGAGTGAGGCGGATGGCGTTCGTTACAGCATCTTCCGGGGGAGATGGCTCCAGAATGGCTAGAGTGATTGATTCTTTCCATGCAGACCCCTGCTGGTCCAGAGGGACCCACGCCGTAAATTCGAGTCCGTCTTTCTTTTCTTCCGCTGCCTTCTTCCATCCCGCCCAAGCGGGTGGGGCATGAATTCGTAGGCCTTCTCGTTCCTGCCCAAATGCATTGCATAGAGGAAGAGCTGCGACTAGCAGTAGTACTAGGCGAACACGCATTTGGAGTTCTTAACGCAATGTATACCGCAAGGTCCGCGGTATAACATCGCGCTTGCGGTATAACCTGGCCACCAAAAAATCAGCCAAGTGCTTGTTATTAAAAGACTTATTGCTCATTTTGAGTTTCGTTCAGATCGATAAAAAGAACACCAAACCCCGCAAACCGATTCTAGGCGGGCAGTGTGGCTACCGCCTCCTCAATATGGACGAGCTAAGCCTAAACAGCCGATTCCGTTGTGTTTGATCATCCTCGCCCATAAACCGGTGAAAAAACCGCGCTGCCCCGGTCGCCGCTGAATCCCCCCACAAGACCCCATCCCGGTGTTGGAGTGAATCCCCTGGTCCAGCCCGAGGGGTTCACTCCATAACTAGATCAGATTTCGACGGAGTTCAGCACGCTAGAGCAAGGGTGCGACTGAAACCTGGTTTTTTGTTGGCCACGGAGCAACCTGCGTTTGAATTCAGCCGACCGGCCAGCGCAGCTGGCCAGGGTCGGCTGCGATGAAGGGTTGGGCGTCTTAGTGACGACGAGTTTCCGCAAAGAACTTATCCCTATACGCCGAGGCAGACTCTGGCAATTCCATGACCTCTGCGGCCGCTTCGAGCCGCTTCCAGAATGCCGCCTTGCATGTGAAATCTTCCGCAATGCTGGCAATCTCTTGCAGTGCCAAGCCAAGTTCATTATGGGCAAGGTATTCATCGAACTGAACCAATGAATACTTCTCTGAGTCCGCATCGGTGGCCGCCTCGACAAGGTAGCGACGAGCATCTTTCAGGTTTGCTTCAGCAATACCCCAGGTCTTCCATAAACGCGGATTGGTCATGACGCCCAACGTTTGAGCTCAGCGGATCGCGGCGGGAGCCGAAGCCCCTCAGAATTAGTCCGCTGGAGAGACAGGTTAGATGTGCCCATGCTCTATAGCTGCCCCACATTCGGGACAGAACTTATCGAGTGGTGCGACCTCATGGCCTCGAATGCATTTTCGGCCTTTCAGCAACCTGGAGTTGTTGATCGCGGAGTAGAGCGTTGCAAACGCCGCGCCGTAGAAAACCATCCAATGCCCAGAGAAGAGACGCACTTCGGCGCCGGAATTGGCAGCATTGCTCCCGTCTCTATGGCTGGGTACGTCGCTCATACCCAGAATGAAATTGAGCATCGCGTATCCGAAGAGCCCGTAGATCGCATAGCGTGCCCAAGTTGGGCAGCCCGATAGGGCCAGCTTCCAAAAATCAGCGCGTCTTCCGTGGCGCGACATACGATTGGCGACCAAGACCGTCGGAAGCCACACTACGAAGATGCCGGCGTGCAAACCCCAAACCAGATGTCCACCTGGAATTGGCAGGCCAATCAGGGCTGCCAGGTGACTTCCTACGCTGAGAAGCAGACCAACTGCCGATAGCAGCATGAAGGGATACAAGAGGACGTTCATGGTGTCAAAAGAGGTCTAACGGTGGAGGTAAGGGGCGGCTTGTGCGATGCGCAAGACGTCTCATTGACTGAGGGGTTGGGCCACAAGCAGCGTTTATCGAACCACACATCTTCATGGTTGGAGCCATCTATCAGCAAGCGATACCCTGGCGGCAACTCAAGATACTCGACAACCCATGGTAGGGTCTCTGCCAGATTCTCCACATGCAGGAGGGCAAAGAAGTCGCTGGCTTCTGACGGTTCACCTCCGGACCAGAAGTACCAACCGTTAGTACTTGTCGTGGGCTTGTGGCGAAGGCCGTGGATTGGTTCAGTTCCGATCGTCGACAACGCGATGCCTACTTTTGAACCGGCTACAGGTGGCAACGGCGATGCGCCCACCCATTCACAAAGCGGACTTCTCACGGAGCACTCGCATTGTGTTTCCTCGGGGTCTATCGTTTGAGACCACCGGCACGTAGCAAGCGCCGCGCAGCAGGAATCTGCTGCTGTGTGTCCGAGTGGGCCGACCAGTTAGCTTTTAATTGCTGCAACACTTAGCTTTTTCCTGAGTATCAAAAAAGTAATTGCGCCGATCGGAAGAGCAATCGCAACGGTCCATTGCCCGTACAAGGGGGCAAACGCTCCCGCACTAAATAGCTGTAAGGACAAGGGCGCGAAACTCCATTCGCCAGTTGTCCAGTTCACTGCAAACTTTCCAAACCCAAGCATAACGAACAGTACCCACGGCCACTTTCGGCCTTTGAGTTTAGACCTGCCGCAAACAACAAGCGCCCAGAGGGTAAGCAACGGAAAGACTATGGCCAACGCAAAAACAAGGTATTGAATTGGCGTTTTTTTTGCTAACGTGAACCGATTCTGTTGTTCAAGTGAAGCTGGCTGGGGAGCGACACTCAGGCCAACTATGGTGGCCTTACCACCATGATTCCTTACGGCGACGCTCGTCAAAATCCATTTGCCTGAAAAGCCATATTCAAACGTGAGATTGACGGTCGAAGAGTCATCCCTGTTCATCCGATGAGCGCCAACCAGCATAATTGTTGAGGGCTCTCCAGCGGGGATCAATGCCGCCATTTGAACAAGCGCGTCATGAAGTGCCGGCCCAGCTATGCTTGGGTCAGCCGCCTTCTCAATATCCTCAAAGCGCTGCTGTCGCAGAAGATCAATGTAACTTTTGGCCAGCGTCTGATCGGCAGGCGAAGCAAATTTTTGAATCATGTCCGCTTGATTGCACCCCACAAGTGCGAGCAAGAGCAAAGACATAAAGAATTGGCGAAGAGATGAAGTAGTCATTGGAAGCTGGGGGCGAGTACTCTGTCGAGATACATGCTGGCTGATGCGACTTAATGTGCCGGAAACGCTGGGAAAGACTCAAAGTAGGCTATTTGGTCGCAGCTTTCCAGCGTATTCTTTGCATTTCTGGAAGTAGTCGCCGGGCCATGCGTCTTTCATGGGCGTGCCATTAAAGCTGCGGGTCATGGCTATAAACGTATCCACATCACCGGCTTGGCATGCGAATTTCGCGTACGCATTCCTATTCCAATCGGCTGGGTATTTTTTGAGCACGTCTTCAAAGCCGGCTTTCATCTGCGACCAAACTGCGCTCCGATGCGACTCTGCAAAGAAAGCTTCCCCTCCCATGCGCCCTGCTGCGACCCAATAGATACGTGCATACATTCCCTGGCCTTCTGTTGAGGTCGTTCGTCTCACGGCATCCGCAGCAAAATCCTGGATTTGCCGCATGCTCCCTCCCCACATTGGGAGAAAACGCTCTGCCGCCACAAAATATGTCTGGTAATGAAGAGGCTCTTTAGACACTGCTTCTTCGTACAACGCCCAATGTTGGTCTCTTGTCCAGTTCTGCGCAAGCGCCACATCCAGCATCACGATATACCACTGCGGATCATCACTGCTGATTTTTTTGTTCACATCGAGGGTGTTGCGAGCAATCGCCATGTAGCTCGCGAAGCCTTTCCAGCCTTCAGGGGTGACGGTACTTGCATAGCCAGAACCGCGAAGAGCCCAGGCATGCTGCTTCTGTGCGGTAGCCAGTGCTATTGGCGCCATAGCCGATTGAGGAAAAGCTGCGACCCAACGATTCAGTTTGCTTTCTATGGCCGCCCATTGCGCCTCCGAGTTCTTTTCCTTTTCCCCAACAATAGCGTAGCCTAGGTTGCCATAGAAAACGGTGAGATTCCAAACTCCACTGGGGGTTCGACTTCTTTCTGTACGAAGCTTGGTAGCCAACTTATCAAGCGCAACAAAATCATCTGCCTTATAAGCCTTGGTAACGATTTCGTTTAACTCGTTGGGCCCGTAAAAATTTTCCGCATTGGTGTATGTGTTCGTGAAAATTGCCAACAGAATCACACCAAGAGTTCGAATCCAGGTTCTCATAAATTCCTCCCGTTTTGTTGGATGGAGTTTAAGGTCATTGGTTTCGCATGCGAAACGAAAACAAACCCCAGGGGATACTTTTTACAGTGCTCGCGGCTGGTTCGACGTTGCAGTGTTCTGCAATGCCATCGTGATCTGCAGGCTGTCACACGTCAGCGCTCTAACTTTCTCTTTCCATTGCACTGACGCCGCGCAATCCTTGAGAGCTTTTCACTTATAGCCAACCTCCTACAGCTCCAGACTGGCGACAGTCTTCACCGGCATCCTGGTCTGACTCACCGTGATCACATACACGGTTCTGCCTGCATCGTCATCCGCCCAACCACATGCAGACCTTTGAGCCTTTAAGGCTCCGAGCAGAGGGCCGCCTCGCAAGCGAAACAAGGAGAGGTCCTGAGGGGGCTTTTTATTGCTACGATGCCGCGATGACAAAGCTATACCTGCTCATCGTCGCGCTCGTGCTCTGCATTTTGCAAATGTACTGGCCGATCTCCGCCTGGCGCAAAGACGGCTTCATCGCGGCACTCAGGCTATTCGCTTTTGGCGCCTTAACCGTCAGCATGGTCGCGATGAGCGAACTGATCGAGCAGTTTTAATGGCAGCTCTGGCCTAGGGGATTAGATGAATATCAGTAATCTTTTTAACATTAGGTGGATTAGCTGGGGACTCTGCCTCGTTATGTTTCGCATGTACCGAGAAGATTCATATCCCCTGTCACTGTATTTGGCCTTGAGCTTGCCGGTTCTCTTGACCGCAGCCCATCTTGTATTTTCAGTATTCGAATCGACAAAAGACGAATTTGTGAAAACGTCGATTGAGTTCTTGTGGATGATGGGCTTCGCTACTTTACTTGGTGCGGCTGCAATTTATTTCGACGCAGATTTTGTGAACAGAGGCGTGCGTTATGACGCCAATGGTTTTTGGCCACTTGTTCAAGCTAGCGTGCTGCAGGGGGCGGTAACGTTGGTCTGCTTGGTGATTCGCAGGTTTCTTCCGCCGTACCAAGCCACGCGCAGTTAAATTTACCTCAATGAAAGGACTATCTTTCCTCCCGAACTTGCAGGTCAGCGCGAGGAAATGTATGGGCTTGAAGACAGCAATCACCTGCGAGAATCGCTGGATTGAAACTTCCCAAACCCTTTTTGTGCCGGAATCGGTGTCTTGCAAGAGCTGCGTGGTCTTTCACACGTCAAGGCTGATCGCTATCAGTTCAGTTTCACGGTGCAGCGGCCGTTTTCTGTAGCGCCATCGTGATCTGCGGACTGTCACAGGTCAGCTGCGACTCTTGAGGCAGAGTCGGATCGTACGGCTTTTGGAGCAGCTAAAAGCCAGTGCCAACAAGTGGCGGAAGCGGTGAGATTCGAACTCACGGAGGACTTGCATCCTCGGCAGTTTTCAAGACTGCTGCATTCAACCGCTCTGCCACGCTTCCGAGCCGCATAGTTTAACCGCTAGTCGGCGGTCATCTGGCGCGTTGGCGGGTCGCTGTCGATAAATGCGGTCTCGCAGCCTGGACAACAGGCGCGCCGGGCGCATCGGCTGCCTTCCATATGTTGAATTACTCACGAGGGCAGGGCACTGCCAAAAATAGAGGGCTGAAGTCCCCCTCTTTTGGTTCGTCATTGGTCACTTTGTGACTGTCAAGCAAATAGAGCCAAAAAAACGGACTTATTTCCTGGAACTATTTCCTCTCCGCTTCCCAAACGTTTTTTGGAACGGTGACTAAAGGCGCTGGCGCAGCCATGATTGAAACATTCAGTTACAGCACTTTTAGAGGACACAAATATGACTGCTCCAGCATTCCCCCCCGAGGCGGCAGAAAAGGTTACTACGGCATTTGTGCATGCCACCGGCGCCCGCTGGTCGTTTCCGCGGGTCGAAGTCCAGGACCGCGGAACCTTCATGTTGATCAGCGTGGACTCACTTTCCCCGGAAATCCGGGAAATTGAGTTACCCGTCAAGAAATCCATTGCACATGCCTTGAACCAGGTCATTCCGGCGCACCCTACGCAACGGTTTGGTAACTGGATGGTTGTTTTCTTCCGGGACGGAAGGATGTTCGAAACTGTTCACCCCAGCGAGTTTGAGCTGTAAGGGCGTCAGAGTGGTCTGCTATGTGCCTGCTATATATATGAGTCAGCAGCCCGTCGTGGCCAGGGCTTGTCGCCGGAACGCTGTCCGCAGGCGGCATTCACGACCTTGTCCTACACACCGCCAGCCAGCCGCTGGCTAAACTTTCCTTGCGGCCCGTCCCGGGTCGCACCTCCCTCCACTGGCGAAGCCAGTTTTACTGCCCGGTCTTCCGGGCTTTTTTTTGCCTGCTCGCCGCTATGCGGCTTCAGGTTGGGCCAGCAGCATTCCTTTTGTCTCGATAAACGCAATGACTTCCGCAAGGCCGGCATTGGTCTTGAGATTGGTCATGACAAAAGGCTTCAGGCCCTTGGCCGTGGTGCGCATGCGTATGGTGTCCGCCTTCATCACGCCCAGGTCGGCGCCGACGTGGGGAGCCAGGTCGGTTTTGTTGATGACGAACAGATCGCTTTTGGTGATGCCGGGCCCGCCTTTGCGCGGAATCTTCTCGCCGGCAGCCACGTCGATCACGTAGATGGTGAGGTCGCTCAGCTCGGGGCTGAAAGTGGCGGCCAGGTTGTCGCCACCAGATTCGACGAACACGATGTCGGCATTGGGGAAATCCACCAGCATGCGGTCTATGGCTTCGAGGTTGATCGAGGCGTCTTCGCGTATGGCGGTGTGCGGGCAGCCGCCGGTTTCCACGCCCATGATGCGTTCGGCGTCCAGCGCGCCGCTGACGGTCAGGATGCGCTGGTCTTCCTTGGTGTAAATGTCGTTGGTGATGGCGACCAGGTCGTATTTGGCCTTCATGCCTTTGCACAGCATTTCAAGCAATGTGGTTTTGCCGGAACCGACGGGGCCCCCAATGCCGACGCGCAAGGGGGGAAGTTTTTTGGTACGGTTGGCGATGTGATGCAGGCTCATGGGGGGCTTTGTTGAATTTGCGGTGAGAAGTCAGGAGCGGAACAGCCGCGAATACTGGGTTTCATGCTGTGACGAAAGAATGGCCAGCATGGGGGAAAAGGCCTGGCGTTCCTCATCCGGCAACTGCATGGCGGCCTCGACCGCTGCAGGTATGCCGCCGGCAAGGCGCGCCAGCATGCGCTGGCCGGCGCTTTGCCCCAAAGGCACGGATTTGATGGCGGCTTGTGTCATGTTTTCGGCCCAGCCGAAAGCATAGGCCAGCAGGCAGTCGCGCACGCCCGCCTCGGTTTGTGAAACGGCCAACGCAAAGGCAACGGGGAAGGTCGGCTGCATCTGCGCACAGGCCTCAATGTGCACTGCGTTGGCATCGTCATGGTTGCGCAGCCAGTCCAGCAGGGATCTGCCCATTTGCTCGGCCTGGGCGCGCAGCTCGCTGGTTTCCCGGGTTTGCAGCACCCAGGCATTGAGTTGCTGCACGCGCTGCAGGTCGCCCGAGCGCCAGGCGGGAATAGCCTGGGCAATCACCGCCAGGTCACCGCGCGCCAGGCTCAGCTGAAGCTGGTCGGTCAACCAGTTGCTTGCTATCATTTCTGTAGCCGGTTGCGCCCGTTCCATGGCTGTTTCAAGCCCTTCCGAGTATGAAAATCCGCCTACAGGCAAGGCCGGGGAGGCCAGCCAGATGAGCTGGAGCAGGCTGGCGGCCGGTAGCTGCCCTGCAGGCGCGGCGGACATGTCCATCAACGCCCTAGTGCGGCTTGTGCCTGTGGATCTGGATGGCGACCGGCTGGGCTTCGTGGGTGTGGTCGTCATGCCCATGGTTGCAGTCCGGGCCATGCACGTGTGGCGCGGGGGCGGGCTGCGCATGGCCATGAGAATGGTCAGAGGAATGGTCATGCCCATGGCTGTGTCCGCCAGCGCTGTAGGCCCCGCCTTCGGGCTCGAAAGCTTCTTCAACTTCGTTCACGATCAGGTGCATGGCACGCAGCATGTCGGCCAGCACATGGTCGGGTTCAATTTTCAGGTGGTCGGGCTTGAGTTCAATCGGCACATGCCGGTTGCCCAGGTGGTAGGCGGCGCGCGTCAGGTCGAAAGGGGAGCCGTGCGACGGGCACGCGGTGATGCGGAGCACGGCCTGCGGGGCGGCGATCACTTTGACCATGGAGCCGTCTTCCGCCACCAGCACGTCGCCGCCACGCACCAGCGTGCCGCGCGGCAAAAAAATACCGAGCTGCCGGCCCAGCGAATCGGTACCGTCAAACCGGCTTTTCTGGCGAACATCCCAGTCAAGCTCGATGCTGGAGGCGCGCTTGACGAGAACAGGCGCAAGGCCGGCGCCCTGCGAAATGACTTTGGAAACCTGGAGCATGGAACCTTAAAACAGGAAATAGCGTTGCGTCATCGGCAGGCTGGTGGCTGGCTCGCAGGTCAGCAGCTGGCCGTCTGCGCGCACCAGGTAGGTCTGGGCGTCAACCTCCATCCTGGGCAGATAGGCATTGTGGACCATATGCTGCTTGCGCACGCCGCGCACGTTCTTCACCGCACTCAGGTTTTTGGCCAGGCCAAAGCGCTCCTTGACGCCGGCGTTCAGCCCGGCCTGCGAGACAAAGGTCAGCGAACCTTTGGCAATCGCGCCGCCGAAGCCACCGAACATGGGGCGGTAGTGCACTGGCTGCGGCGTGGGGATGGAGGCGTTCGGGTCGCCCATGGCCGCCATGGCGATAAATCCACCCTTGAGGATCACCGAGGGTTTGATGCCGAAGAAGGCCGGCTTCCACACCACGAGGTCGGCCCATTTGCCTAACTCGACTGAGCCGACTTCGTGCGAGATGCCATGGGCAATCGCCGGGTTGATGGTGTATTTGCTGATGTAGCGCTTGGCGCGGAAGTTGTCATGGCGGTCCGTGTCGCCGGGCAGCTTGCCGCGCTGCTGTTTCATCTTGTGCGCGGTCTGCCAGGTGCGGATGATCACTTCGCCGACGCGGCCCATGGCCTGGCTGTCACTGCTCATCATGCTGATGGCGCCCAGGTCGTGCAGCACGTCTTCGGCTGCGATGGTTTCCTTGCGGATGCGGCTTTCGGCGAAGGCCAGGTCTTCGGCGATGCCGGCGTCCAGGTGGTGGCACACCATCAGCATGTCGACGTGCTCGTCAAGCGTGTTGACGGTGTAGGGCATGGTCGGGTTGGTGGAGGAAGGCAGGAAGTTCTCCTCGCCCACCACACGCAGGATGTCGGGTGCATGGCCGCCGCCAGCGCCTTCGGTGTGGAAGGCGCAGAGGCTGCGGCCTTTGGTGGCGGCAATCGTGTTCTCGACAAAACCGGATTCGTTGAGTGTGTCGCTGTGGATGGCGACCTGTGTGTCGGTTTCTTCCGCCACATCCAGGCAATTGCTGATGGCCGCGGGCGTGGTACCCCAGTCTTCGTGCAGCTTCAGGCCGATGACACCGGCGTTGATCTGCTCGTGCAGCGCGGCGGGCAGGCTGGCATTGCCCTTGCCGAGGAAGCCGAGGTTCATGGGGAAGGCGTCGGCTGCCTGCAGCATGCGCTCAATGTTCCAGGGGCCGGGCGTGCAGGTGGTGGCAAAGGTGCCTGTGGCCGGGCCGGTGCCGCCGCCCAGCATGGTGGTGATACCGGCCGTCAGCGCTTCCTCGATCTGCTGCGGGCAGATGAAGTGGATGTGCGAGTCGATGCCGCCGGCCGTGACGATCATGCCTTCGCAGCTGATGATCTCGGTGCCGGGGCCGATGATCATGTCGACGCCGGGCTGGGTGTCGGGGTTGCCGGCCTTGCCGATGGCGGCGATGCGCCCGCCCTTCAGGCCGATGTCGGCCTTCACGATACCCCAGTGGTCGATGATGAGCGCATTCGTCATCACGCAATCCATCGCGCCTTCGGCCCGGGTTTTTTGCGACTGGGCCATGCCGTCGCGTATGGTCTTGCCGCCGCCGAATTTGACTTCCTCACCGTAGCTGCCGGCGCGCAGGGTGTAATCGGCTTCGACTTCGACCACCAAATCCGTATCGGCCAGCCGCAGCCGGTCACCGACGGTGGGGCCGAACATTTCCGCATAGGCGCGGCGTCCAATTGTTGCCATCAAAGTGCTCCCTGCACGAGTCCGCGAAAGCCGAACACTTTTCGGTCGCCGGAAAATTCCACCAATTCCACCGTGCGCTGCTGCCCCGGCTCGAAGCGCACGGCCGTGCCCGACGCGATGTTCAGGCGCATCCCGCGCGCAGCGTCGCGGTCAAAGCCAAGCGCGCCGTTGGTTTCGGTGAAGTGGTAGTGCGAGCCGACCTGTATGGGCCGGTCGGCCGTGTTCTGCACAACGACGGTCAGCGTGCGGCGGCCTGCGTTGAGTACGTGGTCGGGGCCGTCGGTGATGAGTTCGCCGGGAATCATGGTGCGCCTCAGGCCAGTTGGGCGAGCAGGATCACGCCGAAGAGGGCGACGGCGGCGCCAGCTACGCGAGGCAGCCAGACGCTGGCGCTGCGCAGCGCCCAACCCGCACCCAGGCCCGCCAGGTGCAGCAGCAGCGTAGCGGCCAGCATGCCCGACAGGGTGGCCCAGGCGCCGGGCGCTCCGGCCAGTTCATAGCCGTGGGCCAGGCCATGGAAAACGGCGAACACACCAACGATGAGCGCCGCCGCAATGCCGGGTACATGCCAGCGCGTCACGACCAGCAGGCCGGTGACCAGCAGCGAAGCCGCGATCATGGGCTCGACGGCGGGAATCTGCAGACCCTGCAGGCCCAGCAGGGCGCCTGCCAGCAGCATGCCGGCAAAGCCCAGCGGGCCCCACAACAGTTCAGGCCCGGCGCGCCGCGCGGCCAGCGCGCTCCACAGGCCCACGGCCACCATGGCCGCCAGGTGGTCCATACCCGTCAGCGGGTGGAAAAAGCCGCTGAGGAAGGCGCTGGCGTGGTCGTGCACCGCAGCGCCGGATTGATGGTCAATATGGGCGCTAGCACCCGTCGATACTGCGCAAGCAGCTATCAAAAAGAGAGCGTTTTTGGTTTTGATTTGCATGGTGGCGATCTCGGGTAATGCTTAAACAATCGGCTGGTGCACGGTGACCAGCTTGGTACCGTCGGGAAAAGTCGCTTCGACCTGGATGTCGGGGATCAGCTCGGGGATGCCGTCCATCACGTCGGCGCGGGTCAGCACCGTGCGGCCCTCGCTCATCAGCTGGGCGACGGATTTGCCGTCGCGCGCACCTTCCATGACGGCGGCGCTGATGAGGGCGACGGACTCGGGGTAGTTGAGCTTGAGGCCGCGGGCGCGGCGCCTTTCGGCGAGCAGGGCAGCGGTAAAAATAAGGAGCTTGTCTTTTTCTCTGGGCGTCAATTCCATGGGGCTCTCTCAGGGCAGGCTGCCGGCTTGGGGATGCTTGCCGGGGTGCAAGAATGGTGCCATAAGAAACGTGAGCCACCAAGGCCGCCCCGGGGTAGAACGCATGGCACAGAACATGCACCTGAAGACGGTCAATCACTCCGCGCCCGGCGCATCTGCCCACTCCATGGACGCCCCGCTCACGCCCCAGCTGCCGCCACTGCCGCCCGAAGCGGCCGGGGCCGCGCCTTTGGCGGCCGAAGCGCCGCCGCTGCAGCGCATCATCAAGGTCAGGCGCGACTACAACAGCTGGGTGGCAAGCGAAACCATGGAAGACTATGCGCTGCGTTTCACGCCGCAGCGCTTTCGCAAGTGGTCTGAATGGCGGGTGGCCAACACCGCGTTCGGCGCGGCTTCTTTCCTGATTCTGGAAGCTGTGGGTGCCACGCTGCTGGTGAAGTACGGGTTTACCAACGCCTTCTGGGCGATCATGGCCACCGGGCTCATCATTTTCATGGCGGGCCTGCCCATCAGCATTTACGCAGCGCGTTATGGCGTCGACATGGACTTGCTGACGCGCGGCGCCGGTTTTGGCTATATCGGCTCCACGCTGACCTCGCTCATCTACGCCTCGTTTACCTTTATCTTTTTCGCGCTGGAAGCGGCGGTCATGGCTTACGCCCTGGACCTCGCCCTGGGTATCCCGCCCAGCTGGGGTTACCTGATCTGCGCGCTGGTGGTCATTCCGCTGGTAACCCATGGCGTCTCCGCGATCTCCCGCCTGCAGGTCTGGACACAGCCTTTATGGCTGGTCATGCTGGTGGTGCCTTTTGTTTATGTCTTCCTGCGCGATCCCGGTGCGTTTTCGGGCGTTTTGCACTACGGAGGGGAGACTGGAACGAACGGTGAATTTAATTTGCACCTGTTTGGTGCCGCTTTAACAGTCGGAATCGCGCTGATCACCCAGATGGGTGAGCAGGCCGACTATTTGCGCTTCATGCCGGTGCAGACTGACGCCAACCGCTGGCGGTGGTGGGCCGGTGTGCTGGCGGGCGGGCCCGGCTGGGTGCTACTCGGCGTGGTGAAGATGCTGGGCGGCGCTTTCCTGGCCTATCTGGCCATCTCCAACATGGTGCCGCTGGACCGGGCGGTAGACCCCAACCAGATGTATCTTGCGGCCTACGAGTATGTCTTTCCGAATTACGGCATGGCGGTGGCGGCCACGGCGCTGTTCGTGGTGGTGTCGCAACTGAAGATCAATGTGACCAACGCGTACGCCGGTTCCCTCGCGTGGTCGAATTTTTTCTCGCGCATCACGCACAGCCACCCCGGGCGGGTGGTGTGGGTGGTGTTCAACACGCTCATTGCCTTCATGCTGATGGAGATGAATGTGTTCCAGGCGCTGGGCGACGTGTTGGGGCTGTATTCGAACATCGCCATCGCATGGGTGATGGCTGTCGTCGCCGACCTGGTCGTCAACAAACCGCTGGGCCTTTCTCCCAAAGGCATTGAATTCAAACGGGCCCACCTGTACGACATCAACCCGGTCGGCGTGGGCGCCATGGCGCTGGCTTCGCTCTTGTCGGTCACAGCGCATCTGGGGCTTTACGGCGAAACGGCGCGGGCTTTTTCCGCGGTGATCGCCATGGGCACCGCATTTGTGACCGCGCCCCTGATCGCGTGGGCGACCCAGGGCCGTTACTACATTGCGCGCAGCTCCGGAGCGACTGCTTCCGACGGTTCTTACAAGCGCTATGCGACGCAGCAGTGTGTCATTTGCGAACGCGCCTACGAAGGCCCGGACATGGCGCACTGTCCCGCCTACCAGGGGCCCATCTGCTCGCTGTGCTGCACGCTGGACGCGCGCTGCGGCGACCTGTGCAAGCCGCACGCCAGCCTGTCGGCGCAGTGGTCGGGTGCGCTGCGCTGGCTGCTGCCGCGCCGCACCTGGCCTTACCTTGATACGGGCCTGGGCCATTTCCTGCTGCTCATGCTCATCATCGTGCCGCTGCTGGCCAGCGTGTTCGGCCTGCTGTACCACCAGGAAATCAGCGCGCTGGCGGACATCGAGCCTTCCGAGCCGGCTTTGCGTTCAGGTTTCATGAAGGCGTACATGGCCTTGCTGGTCATTGCCGGCCTTGTGGCCTGGTGGCTGGTGCTGGCGCATAAAAGCCGCCAGGTGGCCCAGGAAGAATCGAACCGCCAGACCCATTTGTTGATGCGCGAGATCGAGTCGCACCGGCAAACAGACGAGGCGCTGCAACAGGCCAAGCTGGTGGCAGAAGAGGCCCGCCGCCATGCCGACCAGGCCAACCAGGCGAAAAGCCGCTATATCAGCGCCATCAGCCACGAATTGCGCACGCCGCTCAACAGCATCCTGGGTTACGCGCAGCTGATGGGTGAAGACAACGCCATACCGCCGCACCGCAAACAGGCTGTCAGCGTCATCAAGCGCGGGGGCGAACACCTGCTTTCGCTGATCGAGGGAACGCTCGATATTGCCCGCATCGAGGCGGGCAAGCTCACGTTGAATGTCAAGCCCATGCATTTCGCCGACTGTGTGCACGAGATGGCCGGCATGTTCGAGCTGCAGGCCGCCGCCAAGGGTCTCGGGTTCCGCTTTGAGACCAGCGGTCATCTGCCGGAGCTGGTGCGAGCCGATGAGAAACGCGTTCGGCAGATTCTCATCAATTTGCTGGGCAACGCCATCAAGTTCACGGCGCAGGGCCAGGTGATTTTCAGGTTGCGCCATGCGCGCGAGATGGCCTACATCGACATTGAAGATACCGGCCCGGGCATGGGTGAGGCGGAGCTGTCCCGGATTTTTGAGCCTTTTGCGCGAGGGGCTACAGCCGGCCAAAGCGCGGAAGGCACACCGGGCGCCGGTTTGGGCTTGACGATTGCCAAGATGCTGACCGACCTGATGGGTGGCGAGATGACGGTGGTCAGCACCCCGGGCGAAGGCTCGATTTTCCGTATCCGGCTGTTTTTGCCCGAAGTGCACATGGCCGCAGGAGCCGTCAAGGATGCCGCCACCAAACCAGCCAGGCGCCAGCCGCGCGGCTATGAAGGGGTTCGCCGCAAGCTGCTGGTGGTCGACAACGAAGAGCCCGACCGTGAACTGCTGGTGCAACTGCTTGAGCCCATGGGATTTGAATTGCGTACCGCCGCCAGCGGTCACGATTGCATGGATCTGCTGGCCAGCGGGTACCGGCCCGACGTGATCTTCATGGACCTGGCCATGCCGGGGATCGATGGCTGGGAAACCCTGCGCCGTGTGCGTGCGTCAGGGCACGAGGACATTCATCTCGCCATTGTTTCCGCCAACGCATTCGACAAGGGCGCCGAGAACGATGCCGGCATCCTTCCCGAGGATTTCATCCTCAAACCGGTGCGCCATACCGAACTGATCGACTGGCTTGAACGGCGGCTGGCCCTCAAGTGGCGCTATGACCTTGCTGCGGATGACGGCGACCCTGTGGTCCAGGCCGTGCCACCGCGTGTACTGCCCGATGCGTCTCAACTCGCGGCCCTGCTCGAGGTCGTCAATCTCGGGTTTTACCGGGGCATCATGAACAACCTGGCAGAAATTGAACGGCAGCGGCCGGAGGCCGCGGCCTTTGTGGACGAAATGCGCGTGCTGGCGCGGCAATTTCAGTTTGAAGCCATGGGCCGCCAGCTAGCCAACAAGGAGACGGGCCATGAGCAGCGTGCTTGACGACGGACCAACGCTGGATCGAAAGCTGGACCGCACACTGGACCGGGCCAACAGCGATATCGTGCTGATTGTGGACGACGTGCCCGACAACCTGTCGGTCCTGCACGATGCGCTCGATGAATCGGGCTATACCGTCCTTGTGGCCACCAGTGGCGAGGCAGCGCTGCAGCGTGCGCTGCAGGCTTTGCCCGACATCGTTTTGTTAGACGCCATGATGCCCGGGATGGACGGCTTCGAAGTTGCCAAGCGCCTGAAGGCCATGGCTGAAACGGCGCACATTCCCATTATTTTCATGACCGGTCTCACGGAAACCGAGTACCTCGTGGCGGCCCTGGAAGCCGGTGGAGTGGACTACGTTACCAAACCGATCAAGCCCAAGGAAGTGATGGCACGCATGGGCGTGCATTTGCAAGGCGCCCGCCGTGCCAGGCAGGAAGCGCGGCAGGCAGGGCAAGCACGCAATGCGCTGGACGCTTTCGGCTACGCCAGCATCACGGTGCGCATGGGCGGTGAGGCAGACGGGAAATTGATCTGGCAAACGCCGCTGGCGCGCGACCTGCTCATGCGCTATTACGGTACGTCCGCGCCGCAAACACCCGAACCTGTACTCAACTGGCTGCGCCGCCACATGGCGGAGGCCGAGCGCCAGGTTGAGCCGCCGCGCCTGGCGGTGGAGCTTGGTCCGCGGCGCCTGACCTTCCGGCTGCACCAGCAGACCGGCGACGGCGACGGCGGCGGTGACTGGTTGATCGTCATGCGCGAAATTTCCGACGACGCAGTGGTGGAAGCCATGAGCCTGAGCTTCAAGCTCACCGCCCGAGAAGCTGAAGTGCTGTATTGGGTGGTCAAGGGCAAGACCAATCGCGACATTGGAGACATCCTGGGCTCTAGCCCAGCCACGGTCAAAAAGCATCTGGAACGGGTGTATGCCAAGCTGGGTGTGGAAACCCGCACCGCTGCCGCAGGTATGGCCATGAACCGCATACGGCAGCTGCATCCCCAGTTTGAGGGCTAGAGATAGAGCCCCCACGCTTGTCGCTTCGCGTACTGCGTTGCCCCCCGAGGGGGCCGCTGCGCCTGCGGCCCGGCAAAGCCGGCTCCGCGGCCCCTGGTTGCTAAGAATGAGCGGTTTGCGATGGCCGTATCAGGTAAAAAGCGTGATTTCCGCTGGGCGGTTACAATAAGAGCTTCGGTAAAGCATCAGCTTTTTTCATCGAGGCCTTTTCCCAACAGGCTTCCTTCTCAATTGCGGCGCTTCCCAGAGCCCGAATCCACAGTGTTTTCAGTGCCCATACAGCCCTGAACCCTCTCAACACTGTTCCGTTTTTCCGGCGAGCACTATTCCCGACAGTGCCACGCATGGCTCAACCAGCCCAGCCCCTGACAAGGGCCAGGTGGGTGGACACCGAACACCCGCCGGCTTGCTCGCAAGCCGATTACTCCTTATTTATCAAGCCGGGACACATACCCGGCACGGACTTTTTATGAACGTAGATCACACCAAAATCGCGGTGGGCAAGTACCTTGTCTCACCACTGGCCAAGCAGCAAGGCGAACGCTACGCTGCATCGGTCTCCATCCGCTCAGGCAGCGGCAGCGCCACGCACGACCGCGTGATGCGCTTCAGCGGCCTTTTCGACAGTGCGGCCGCGGCCGTGCATTACGCGACGGAACATGCCCTCGGCTGGATCCACGAGCGTTCGGCGCCGGCCTGCGCATAAGCCTTGCCAGCCCTTACAACAGACATCACTGACAATTTTTCCAATTCCCTAGGAGTTACATCATGGCCAAAGAAGAACTGATTGAAATGCATGGGCTGGTAGACGAAGTGTTGCCTGATTCGCGCTTTCGCGTCACGCTCGACAACGGCCACAAGCTCGTGGCCTATACCTCCGGCAAGATGCGGAAAAACCATATTCGTATCCTTGCCGGCGACCAGGTGTCGCTGGAACTCTCGCCCTATGACTTGAGCAAGGGCCGCATCACCTTCCGCCATATCGCTGGCCGTGGCCCAGGCCCGGCGCCGCGCCAGGCTCGCTAAACCGGCGGCTCGTCGCGCCCCAAAAAAGCACAAAGCCCGGCAGGCGGAGAATCCTCCGTTTGCCGGGCTTTGTTGTTTTCCCCTGAACTGTGAACAGGCCCTAGCGCCGGCCGGTCGCCATGTGCTCGGTCTTCTTGTTGATCAGCACTTCGGGCTCCTGGGCCTCGACCCAGGTTTCATGGTTGAGCCCGGCCTGGAGCCGCTCAGTGTCCAGATCATTCGTCCATTTGGCGACCACTATCGTGGCCACGCCATTGCCGATCAGGTTGGTCAGCGCCCGCGCTTCCGACATAAAGCGGTCAATCCCCAGAATCAGCGCCAGCCCGGCCACAGGCACGGTACCCACCGCCGACAACGTGGCGGCCAGCACAATGAATCCGCTGCCGGTGATGCCTGCCGCGCCTTTCGAAGTCAGCAACAGCACCGCCAGCAGCGTGAGTTCCTGCGTGAGGGTCATGGGCGTATTGGTGGCCTGCGCGATGAACACCGCCGCCATCGTGAGATAGATCGAGGTGCCGTCCAGGTTGAACGAATAACCGGTCGGGATCACCAGGCCGACGGTGGTTTTCTTTGCGCCCAGGTTCTCCATCTTTTCCATCATGCGCGGCAGCACGGACTCGGAGGACGAGGTGCCCAGCACGATCAGCAGCTCTTCCTTGATGTATTTGATGAACTTCCAGATACTGAACCCGTGCAGGCGCGCAATGGTGCCCAACACTACGAAGATGAAGATCAGGCAGGTCGCATAAAAAGCGGCCATCAGCTTGCCGAGCGACACCAGGCTGTCCACGCCATAAGCGCCTATGGTGAAGGCCATTGCGCCGAAAGCGCCTATGGGCGCCACCTTCATGATGAAGCCGACAATGGTGAACAGCACATGCGAGGCTTTTTCGACGAAGTCGAACACCAGCGTACCGCGCCCGCCGAAACGGTGCAACGCGAAGCCGAACATCACCGCGATCAGCAGCACCTGCAGAATTTCACCCTTGGCGAAGGCATCCACCACGGTGGACGGAATGATGTTCATGATGAAGTCGGTCGTGCCGACCATTTTCCCGGGGCCGGTATAGGCCGCGATGGCCTTGGTGTCCAGCGTGGACACGTCGACATTCATGCCTTCGCCCGGCTTGAACACGTTGACCAGGACCAGCCCGATGATCAGCGCGAAGGTGCTGACGACTTCAAAGTACAGCAGCGCCAGGCCGCCGGTCTTGCCGACCTTCTTCATGTCCTCCATGCCGGCGATGCCGATCACGACGGTGCAGAAGATGATGGGTGCGATCATCATCTTGATGAGCTTGATGAAGCCGTCGCCCAGCGGCTTCATGAGCTTTCCGGCCTCAGGGTAAAAATGCCCCAGCAGCACACCGGCGATCACGGCGCAGATCACCTGGAAGTAGAGCGATTTGTAAAGGGGTGGCTTGCGGCTTGTCTTCGTTGTCGTTGTGCTTGTCATGGCCGGGTCGCATCAGCGAATGCGCGGGTTGTGGGGGACGGATTCAATATAGCCCCGCCACGCGATTTGTCCATGTGGGAAACCACAGATAACAAATCTTTACGCCGCCCCGGCGCAAGCTCAGCCGGCCGGGCTGCCGCTGCCACTACCCGCGGCCGGCGGGCGGGCCATCCACGCAATCAGTGACGAGCGCATGGCTTCTTCCACCGACATGTCGATAGGCTGCACCCACTCCGTCGGCACAAACACCGTGTAGCCACCGATCATGTAGCCCATGGGTAAATAAACCGCGACACGCTCACCCGGAAGGAATCCGGAGGGCAGGTCGGCAAAGCTGCGGCGGGTGATCAGGCCCACGATTTCCATCGCGTGCCCAGGCATGCGCAGTATCACCACGCTTTGCTCGCCCTGCTTGCCCGAAGGTGAAAAGTAGTCGGCAAAACTCTTGAGCGACGAGTAGATGCTTTTGACCACCGGCAAATTGGTAAACGGCAATTCCGCAAAAGACAGCACTTTGCGCACACTTTGCTGGGATACCAGGAAGCCAATCGCCAGGATGGTCAGGATGCCGAACGCCAAGCCCATGCCGGGCAGGTAAAAACTGCCGATAAGAGGGCGCAGGATCCACAGGGCGGCAGTTTCCATCCATGCCAGGAAGATATAGAGGAGGTATACCGTCAGTGCCACCGGCAGGATGGTGATGAGGCCACGAAAGAAATATTTATAGAGGCTTTTCATGGGCTTTTCGTTGGCTTTTCGTTAAGGCGCGCTGCGCATGGTGCATTTTTCTGGCTAGCCTGCAATATAACCATTTCGCATGACACACCTCGCCAGGGAGGGTGTCGGCTTTCTCCTACATTTTCACGGTACTAATCACTGCCGGGTGTCACAGTCTCTTGCTTAAACTGTCGCAGTGCAGCCAATGCCCAACATTCGCCAAATTACCCGCAGCTGCTTTGACGCGATAACAAAATCAATCAACCCACAGCCCCAAGCCCAGCGCTGACATGAACCCGGACCCAGGTCTTCTTCCCGCTCACATCGTGCTTGCACCTGAGCAAGCGCCGATGCTGAAAGTTACCTTTCATTCCCTTGATATTTTTCGGCTGCGCTATCAACTGCGCAACAACGTCATGCCCGGCCATCACGGCCTTTTTCTAGGATATTTATGAGCCAATCCACGCTGGTCAATGCGCAACTCAATGTCCCCTTGCGTTCCCTTGCCCTGACAGTCGAAGAACCCGCGCCAGGCGAATTTTGCTGGCGCATCCTGGAGAGCCACGCGGATCCTCGGGTGTTTGAATCGGTGTCCTGCTCCGATATCAGTTTTGCCGCATATGACACTGCATTGGCCACCGGTTACGGCGAGTTGCAGCGCCTGATCGGTCCCGACCTGCAATACGGCCCGCGCAGCGATGAGCCTCAGCAGGTCGATCTTTTCGGTGCTGCCAGTTCTGCGAAGAAAAATACGGCGGCGGGCAGCCCGGAAATCCGTGCGGCGAGAGACACCGGCATCAAACCGGGTGCGGTACCTGCGTGAAACCCGATCTGCAAGCGGAGTACGTGGGGCTCCGCGCACAGCTTGAGGCCCTGGAGGCGGCGCCGGTAAAAGATTTTCCACGCATGGATCAGCTCATCGATGAGCTTGAGAAAATTCAGCTGGCCATCAAGGCCGAACACGGCCTCAAGGGCAACAATCCCAACGAATAGTCCGCCGGATAGATATGCAGGAACGGCAGCACCGCAGCATGGCAAGTGCGGCCCCACTCAGCGCAGAACGCGCAGGGAGCATGGGCGATTCTGAATCAGGCCCAGGTGTTTATATTGGTTCGGTGCGTAGCATTTTGTGACCTCGCTTGTCCTACACGACAGGCCGTACCGGACCGACGCCGTGTCCCAGTCTCCCCTCGTAAATTGGAATTAGCTGGCAATACGGCCAGCCATTTACCAACCCTGATTGCCTGTGATGGGCATGACTTAAGGAGCAAGACATGAAGTTTTCCAAATCCCTGGCCTCTGCCGTAGCCGCCGCCGCTGTTGTGAGCACCATTGGCCTGGCATACGCCCAGACCGAAACCCCAACGGCACCAGCTGCGCCTGCAGAGTCGTCCGGCCAGACCATGCAAAACCAGGACACCACCACCCCTAGCAGTGCGGCACCTGCCACCACGACTGAAAGCAACACGGCTGGCTTCCAGACCGAGCGCCCAGCACAAGCTGACCGCAACTAAACCCAGACCGTCATGCACCTTGGTGTGACACCGCTCCGGTTTGCCATGTCTTTTAAGGCGCGGCTTCCGGAGCGTTTTCACATGGCTGCCGGATCGTCATTGTTTTAGCGCAGGCCATGCGTCGTATTTTCATGAACATGTTTGCGTCGCCCACGCCCTCGGCCGGCGATGGGCCCGGCACCAGCCGCGCAGACGTTCTTGACGGCATCAAGCAAGGCATCTTGCTGGGCTCGGCACTGCTTGTCCTGACATTGCCGCTTTTTCATGCCCGTCCGGTTTCTTCTCCGGCCCTGAACCCCATCCCTTCCAGCGCCTTGCAGCTGGCGCCGTCTTTGCGCTTTGCCGATTTTGGTGAAGAGCCTGCGTCGGATGAGGCGCGGCAGGTTGCCAATTGGGTGGTTGCCTCGGGGGACAACCGCAGGCTTTTCTTTGTCATCCTCGACAAGATAAATACCAAGGTTTTTGTTTTCGAACCCTCCGGCAAGTTGCGCAGCGCCACGCCCGTGCTGATCGGTGCGGCGGTCGGCGATGATTCCGTGACCGGTATCGGCGGGCGGCCCATTGCGCAGGTGCAGCCCCACGAACGCACCACACCGGCGGGCCGGTTTATGGGGGAGCCTGGCCGCAACACCTTGGGCGAAGATGTTGTCTGGGTGGATTACGAAGCAGCTGTTTCCATGCACCGCGTGCGAACACTGGAGCCCAAAGAGCGCCGGCTGGAAAGGCTTGCGTCTCCCGGTACCGAGGACAACCGTATTTCCTACGGGTGCATCAACATGCCGGTGGCATTTTTCGAAGATGTACTCAAGCCCGCGTTCAATGCGAGCTATGGCGTGATTTACGTTTTGCCGGAAATCAAACCACTGGCTGAGGTTTTTCCTGCCGCCCATGCGCTTGCCGCAAAACAGGGGCTTCGCCCCGCCGCCTGACACCCGCCTGTTCGCTCCTTCGATCACCTCTCGCGAAGAGTGAGTTGTAACAACCCCCTGCGTACTGTTGCGCGCTCGCATCTTCAATGCGAAAAATGCCCGCATGTGGCCGCTGTTACCAAATTCCTGAGTAGCTAAATCTGGATGCAAAAAAAGCATGAATGACAATACGGCAAACGATTTATTGCTATTAAAAGCATAGCAAAAATCCAGAGGATTTCAGGGTTTTTCCGTTGTGAACATTTGCTTGCATCGCTAACATGGTGCAACCACAGCCGGGCTCCTACCCCAAAGGTTCGAGGCCGGCTTTTTCATGTGCTCCGCACATGGCAATGAATTCAACCCAGGATCAGGATGTTGTTCAAAGGAAAGGCACTGCGCGCAAAAACCGTCTGCACGGCGGCCCTTGCCTTTCTCGCTGCGATCCCTCTGTGGGCATCTGCCATTCCCGTAGATCCGCCCTTGGTACGCGGCCCGGAACCCGTGATGGCGGTGCCGGGCGCCGGCAGTTCCGCCGACATGACACTGGTCGCGGCATCGGCCGATGCACGCTACGCCCTGCGCTGGATCATGAACGCGCGCGATAACCAGGGCCTGCCATTTGTGGTGGTCGATAAAAAGGGTGGGCGCATTTTTGTGTTTGACGCCACGGGGCAATTGCGCGGTGCATCGCCGGCATTGACCGGCCTGACAGCCGGCGACCACACGGTGCCGGGCATGGAGCAGCGCAACGTTGCCAGCCTGCGCGCAGACGAACGCACCACGCCGGCAGGCCGGTTTGTTTCCGAACCCGGCCACAACCTTCACGGCGAGGCTATTGTGTGGATCGACTACACGGCCAAGCTGGCAATCCACCGTCTTCGCCCTGCGGCTCCGGCAGAACGCCGCGCCGAGCGGCTGGCTTCTGAAACACCTGACGACAACCGCATTTCGCTGGGATGTGTCGTAGTGCCCGTCAATTTCTACGAAACCGTCGTGAATCCCGTGCTGGGAAAAAGCCATGGCGTGGTGTATGTCCTGCCTGAAACCCAGCCCGTGCAGCGCATGCTGGGCGCGCTGCAATTCAGCCAGCGCTAAATCCTTATAAACAGCTTCGCTGACGCCTCTGCGCGCGTGGATGCTGCTGGCACCTGGCCTGTGAGTTGTGGCAACCGCCAAAATGGCGGACCGTATTCCTTGCTGATTGAGGTGGTAGGGTTGCTATCATTTTCGGAGCTTCTTGCGCCCGTCCCGATTGACCTGCAGGCCGATTTTCCTTGAGTTCCGGGTGTTTCCCTGCTGGACTTCAGGCGGCCGAGCCGCACAACTACACGCGCGTCAGCGATTCCTTACTTGCAGCAAGCCTTCAGGCTGGCATGGCCGCCCCCGGACGCAATCTACATTGAAGTTGTCTTCAATTTGACAACTTTCAGGAGAATCAAATGCCTCTCATTGCCTGGTTACTGGGTGTCCCCCTTAGTGTGGTTCTTATCCTCATGCTGCTGGGCGTGTTTTAGGCCCCGCATGGTGAGCGGCCTTCATGGCCGTGCAGGCAAAAGCCCGCGGACGCGGGCTTTTGCTTTAGTGATTCAGTGGGTGGGGCTCCGACAACGCCGCGGCCGGTTCCCGCCGCCTGGCGCGTAGCCGCGCCACCTTCCACCAGCCCGGCAGCAGGCTTTGTACTTCGGGCCGGGTGAAGCGGTCGTCCATGAGATAGACCACGCCGCGGTCCGAGGTGGTGCGTATGACCCGTCCGGCCGCCTGCACGACTTTCTGCAGGCCGGGATAGAGATAGGTGTAGTCGTAGCTCTGGGCCGCGCCGAAGTTGATGCCCATGCGTTCGCGGATCTGCTCGTTCACTGCATTGACCTGCGGCAAACCCAGTGTGGCGATGAACGCGCCTATCAGCCGGTCGCCCGGCAGGTCTATGCCTTCGGCGAACGAGCCGCCCAGCACCGCAAAGCCGATGCCTTGCGAGGCTGGCGTGAAGCGTGCCAAAAAGGCGTCGCGCGCGGCTTCTTCCATGCCGCGCGTCTGTTCCCACACGGGAATATGCGGGTAGCGCCGCCGGAACAGCGTGACCAGCTTTTGCAGGTAGTCATAGCTGCTAAGGAACGTCAGGTAATTGCCGGGCCGGCCCTCATACTGCCGAGCCATCAGGTCGACGATGGGCGAAAGCGAATCGTCACGGTGTTGAAAGCGTGTGGAGACGTCGCTTACCACCGAGACCTGCAATTGCTCGGCCAGGAAGGGCGACTCCACCTCTGTCCAGACCGTGCCGGCCGGCAGGCCCAGCGTGTCGGCGTAGTAGTTTTGCGGGCTCAGCGTGGCGGAGAAGAGTGCCGTCGACTGCGCGGCGGCAAAACGCGGCGCCAGGAAGGGCGCAGGCACCACGTTGCGGATGTTGAGCACCGCGAGCTGCTGGCCGAGTACCTGGCCCAGCGCGTCGCGGCCGGCTTCCTGCTGCAGCGTCACGTCAAACAGCGAGTGTTCGCCAAAGTCTTCAGCCATACGCGAAAAGTGCAGTGCCTCGAAATAAAAATCCTGCAGTTCGCCGTCCATGCGGGTCGGGTTGGCCAGCAGGAAGTCGGTGATCTGGGTCAGCGCCTGCGCCAGGGTTTTCAGAAAAGGTACGGGTAGCTCGGGATGGACCTGGTAGGCCTCGCCCCGCGCCTGCTGCGCCTCCTGCAATTCCAGCAGGCTGCGGTTGAGCCGCTCCAGTGCGCCGCGAACGGCGCGGGGCGCGGTAGCGTGCACCTGTTGCAGCTGCGCCTGACTCAGCGTGGCTGAGTACATCTTGCGCGCGCGCTCCACCAGGTTGTGCGCTTCGTCCACCAGCACGCCTACGCGCCACTGGTTGCCCACGGCCTGGCCGTGCAGCAGCGCGCTGGTGTCGAAGTAATAGTTGTAGTCGCCCACCACCACGTCTGCCCAGGTGACCAGTTCCTGGCTCAGGTAGTAAGGGCACACATGATGGGCCAGCGCCAGTTCACGCAGTGCTGCTTTATCGAGCGGGCCTTGTGCGGCGGCATGCTGCACCGCAGCGCTGCGCGCCTGGGGTAGCCGGTCGTAAAAGCCCTTGGCCAGCGGACAGGCGTCGCCGTGGCAGGCCTTGTCCGGGTGTTCACACGCCTTGTCACGCGCCACCAGCTCCAGCACGCGTAGCGGCAGGGCCGCCGTGCTGCCTTTGATGCGGTCCAGCGCATCGAGCGCCAGCCTGCGGCCCGGCGTTTTGGCCGCCAGGAAAAACAGCTTGTCGAGTTGCTTTTTCGGCACAGCCTTGAGCAGCGGAAACACCGTGCCAATGGTTTTGCCGATGCCCGTGGGCGCCTGTGCCATCAGGCAGGTGCCGGCCTGGGCTGTCTTGTAAACCGCTTCGGCCAGTTCACGCTGACCCGGCCTGAATGCAGGGTGCGGAAATGCCAGCGTGGCCAGCGCAGCATCACGCGCCTGGCGGTGTGCCAGTTCCTGGTTGGCCCAGGCCAGAAAGCGCTCGCACTGCGTTTCAAAGTATTCCTTGAGCGACGCGGCGGAAAAATGTTCGGTCAGCGGTGTTTCCTGCGTGCTGGCCACGTCAAGGTACACCAGTGTCAGGTTGACGTCCTGCAGCTTTTTGGCTTCGCAAAGCAGCCAGCCGTAAATCTTCAGCTGTGCCCAGTGCAGGTGCCGGCGGTTGTCGGCCATGGCGTGCAGGTCGCCCCGGAAAGTCTTGACCTCTTCAAGCTGGTTGCGTTCAGGGTCGTAGCCATCGGCACGGCCGCGCACCTTCAGGGTCTTGTACTCGCCCTCCAGGCTGACTTCGGCCTGATAGGACTCTGAAGACTCTGCACGGCGCGACGCCACCATGGCGTGCCCGGCCATGCCTTCCTGTGCGGAAGGTGATGGCGTAAAGCGCAGGTCCAGGTCGCCATGCTTGGCGGTGAACTCGCACAGGGCCCGGACAGCCACAAGGTATTTCAATCGGTAGTCGCTCTCTGAGTCACATGAACAGGGGAAGGGTTCATGGTAGCGCAGGCGCCGGGCGCCGCCTCCCAAAATCAGCCCAAATAACCCGAATTGCCCGAATTGTTCTCCCCATGGAAAAAGAACATTCACCGGGCCACCATTTACTGCTGCGCTGTAGCCGTCTACATTGCATCAATGGGCAACAAAAGCGGAGCTGAACGGCTTTGCAGCCCGCAACGACCCCCGCAGAAAGTAACGCGACTCCATGGAACAGATCATTGTGTGGCTCGAGCACTACGGGCTCGCCGCCGTTTTCCTGAATGTCGGGCTGGAACAGCTCGGCTTGCCGATTCCGGCCTATCCGGTGCTGATCCTCACCGGCGCGTTGAGCTTTAACGGCCAATACTCCGCAGCAGGCCTTATCTTCACCGCCGTGCTGGCTTGCCTGGCCGCGGACAGCGTCTGGTACTGGGCCGGCCACCGCTACGGCAGCCGTGTGCTGAAAACGCTGTGCCGCATTTCGCTGTCGCCCGACTCCTGCGTGCGGCAAACCGAATCCATCTTCACGCGCTGGGGTGTCAAGTCGCTCATCCTGGCAAAGTTCATTCCCGGGTTTGCTTCGCTCGCCACAGCGCTGGCCGGACGCACCGGCATTCCCTTCGGCCGCTTTCTGGTTTTTGATGCGCTGGGTGCAACGCTTTACGCCGGTGCCGGTGTGGGGATCGGCATGATTTTTCATGACGCGGTGGCCGACGTGCTGGCCATTTTCGAGCAGATGGGACGCATCGGGCTGATGGTGCTGCTGGCTGCGTTTGCGCTCTTCCTGGCGCACAAATGGTGGCAGCGGCAGCGCTTTTACCGGCAGCTGCGCATGGCCCGCATTTCACCGCAGGAGCTGCTGCAGCTCACACAGCAGAACAAGCCTGCCGTCATCCTGGACGTGCGCACGGAACTGGCGCGCGCCGGCGGCGGCATCATTCCCGGCGCGCTGGTCTGGTCGGACCTGGACCGAACCCGGGCATCGCTTGACATCCCGCACGATGTCGCCGTGGTCGTTTATTGCGCTTGTCCCAACGATGCTTCTGCAGCCCTGGTGGCCAAGCGCCTGATGGCGGCCGGGTTCAGCAATGTCAGGCCGTTGCACGGCGGGATTGATGCCTGGCAGGCGGCCGGGCTGGCGCTGGAATACCCCCAGACTGCCTGAGTGGAGTGGTGGTAATAATTGCCAAATACCGAACCGGCAATTCATGTAATTCCGAGGACCTATTAACTGCCGTCATAGGAGGTCTTAAGTATGCAAAAACCAGGCCAATCTAATCGAAGGCACGGCCAAAAGAAATCAGGGTGTTGTCCTATAGTGCAATTAAATGCAGCATTACACACTTGCAGGGCGGCAGCTACGGAAAGCGGGTCTTGATGGAGCCGCGCACCTTTGCAAAGAAAGTCACCACCGGCGGATGAACCCCAGTTTGCCAAGCGCATTCACCGCAGTCCACCGTGAGCCTGGCCTGATGGGGGCGCCCGTGCCCCTGCCGCGTCGGCCCGGCACGGTTACAGGTCAGGTGCCGCGATGAAACGCGACGAGACGGCAGAGCAGTCCCAGCAGCGCATACAGGCCGAAGCGCTTGCGCTGGCGGCCGCCAATGATGCGCTGAAGCTTGAAATCGTGGAACAGCAGCGCCTGGTCCAGGCGCTGAAGGACGACATCAGCGGGCTGCGCAGCCTGGCCACCATCTCGGCGGACTGGTACTGGGAGCAGGACGCGGAGTATCGTTTTACCGACTTCACTGCCGAGTACAGCAACAAGTCACAAGATGAGGATCTCGACAGTTCCGTCGGCAAATGCCGCTGGGAACTGCCTGGCGCCCTGCCGGTCACCATGTCATGGGAAGACCACCGCGCCGTGCTGGCTGCACGCAAGCCCTTCCGCGATTTCGAATACATCCGCGTTCTGGACGACGGCGTCGCGCATTATTTTTCCATCAGCGGTGTGCCGGTGTTCAACAAACATCAGGAGTTCGTGGGGTACCGGGGCATCACACGCGATGTCACGGCGAGCAGGCGTGCTGAAGAAAAAGAACGCAAGGTCGCCCGCCTGCTCGATGACATCGTTGAGAACCTCCCGGTCGCTCTTCACCTGAAATCCGCCACGGACCACCGCTTCCTGGCCTGGAACCGGGCCGCAGAAGAGCTGTACGGTGTCACCAGCGCAGAAGCGCTGGGCCGCACGGTTCATGATCTCTGGCCAAAGGCCCATGCTCACAATATGTACGCGGCGGATCTGAGCCTGATTGCTTCAGGCGAGAAGCAGGAGTTCCCTGACCGGCTTACCTACACAAGACACAGGGGCGCTATTCATGTCCACATGCGCAAGGTCCCGCTGAAGGATTCCAGCGGTGCGGTGACGCATGTCCTGGTCATCGCTGAAGACATCACCCAGCAGCTGGCCGACGAAGCGCGCCTGCGCAGCAGCGAGCGCCAATTCCGCAGCCTGACCAGCCTTTCGTCCGACTGGTATTGGGAGACGGATGAAAAATTCCGGTTCACCAAGTTGTCCGGTGGCAACACGGACGAAGCGAAGCGCGCGATCAATGAGCATCTTGGCAAGACACGCTGGGAGATCGACCACAGCCCGGTCAACAAGGAGCTCTGGGCCAACCACCGGGCCCTGCTGGAACGCCACGAAGTCTTCCGCAACTTTGAATACGAACGCGAAGAAAAAGACGGCAGGCGTGTGACCTTGTGTATCAGCGGGGAGCCCATGGTGGATGCCAACGGCCGCTTCACCGGCTATCACGGCGTGGGCACCGACATTACCGCGCGGCTTGAGGCCGAGGCCAAACTGCGTCGCAGCGAAGAGCGCTTTCGCAGCCTCACCGGTCTTTCGTCCGACTGGTACTGGGAACAGGATACAAATTTTCGCAACGTCTTTGTCTCCAATGATCCGCAACGCTTCTCCCTGGGAACCCAGGTCATTGGAGAGGGGCAATGCCGATGGGACCTCCCCAATGCTGCGCCGCTTGTCGGTACATGGGACGAGCACAAGGCGGTGTTACAGGCGCATTTGCCGTTCCGCAATTTTGAATACCGGCTGACCAAGGAAGATGGCAGCGTCGTTTACCGCAGCGTCAGCGGGGAACCGGTGTTTGGCGACGAAGGAACCTTTGCGGGTTATCGGGGTGTGGGCGCCGACATCACGTCGCGCAAGGAAGTGGAGATGGCGCTGCGGGTCGGCGAGGCCCGCTTCCGGGCGGTTGTGGGTGCGCTGGCCGAAGGTGTGATCCTGCGGGACGCCCAAGGGCATATCGTTGATTGCAATGCCAGTGCAGAGCGCATCCTCGGCCTGGCCCTGGCCCAGCTCAAAGGCCAGACTTCGGTCGAGCCGGAATGGCAAAGATTCCGCGAAGACGGCACGCCAATGCCCAGGGAAGAGTGGCCCAGTGTTGTCGCCGTGCGTACCGGCCAGCCACAACTGAACCGTGTGGTGTGCCATCGCAGGCCCGACGGCAGTGAGTTCTGGGCCCTGATCAACGTGCAGCCCCTGGTGGACGGGAACGGCGCTCCGTCGGGGTATGTCAGCACCATTACCGACATCAGCAAACGCCGGCAGGCGGAGCAGGAAATCGTCCGGCTCAACGTCAACCTGGAAAAGCGCGTGCTGCGCAGGACCGCCCAGCTGGAAGTCGCCACCCGGGAGATCGAGGCCTTCTCATATTCTGTGGCGCATGACTTGCGGACACCGTTGAGCACCATCGACGGATTTTGTGCGCTGCTTGAAAAAGCGGTTCCACCTGAGTCGGGGGAGCGCGCGCATCACTTCATGGGCCGCATACGCAGCAGTGTGCGCCGCATGGGTGAGCTGACCGACGGTTTGCTGTCCCTGGCCCAGTTGTCGCGGACCAGCCTGAACTGGGAGTCTGTCGACATCAGCACCGAGGCGGCCAAGATCATCAAGCAATGGACGGAAAACGATCCAGACCGGCGGGTGCGGATTACCGTCGAGCCCAACCTGTGGGGCCGGGCGGACGTTGCCTTGCTGCGTCAGGTGCTGGAGAACCTGATCGCCAATGCCTGGAAGTTCACCTCGAAAAAACCGCACACCGAAATCCTGGTCGGAAAAGAAGCCGGGCCTGAGGACCAGGTGGTGTACTTTGTGCGGGACAACGGCGCCGGCTTCGACATGGCGTATGCCGACAAGCTCTTCGGCACTTTTGAGCGGCTGCATTCACCGGAAGAGTTTGCCGGCAGCGGCATCGGGCTGGCCACGGTCAAACGCATCATTACCCGTCACGGCGGAAAAATCTGGGCCAAGTCGGCGGTGGGTGAGGGCAGTACCTTTTATTTCACGCTCGGAGGCGAGCAGGCCGGGGCCATGCCAGCTGAAGGGGACGTGTTTGACGATTCAGGCGTCGCGCTGACGGATGGCGGCGCAAGCGCGTTCGAGGACGCCGGAGAAGTAAATCCCAAGGGGGCCGGCCCCATCAGCACGGACAACGATGTCTTCACGGTCAGTGACCAGCAATTCAGCAATGCATTTGAACATGCGGCCATCGGGATGACGCTGATCGGCATCGACTCGCGCCGGCTGAAGGTCAATACCGCTTTTTGCCAGATGCTGGGGTATTCAGAAGCGGAAATGCTGTCGCGCACCATCCATGACCTGACCCATCCCGACGACATTGCCTGGGACCTGGAGCAGCGCCGCAGGGCATTGGCCGGTGAAATCGAATCGTTCCACGTCGAAAAGCGCTACATCCACAAGTCCGGCCGCACTGTCTGGGGCTACATGAGCTGCTCCCTCGTGCGCGATGCGGACAGAAAGCCGCTTCAATTCATCGCGCAAATCCAGGACATCACCGAGCGCAAGCAGACCGAGCAGGTTCTGCGTGAAAGCGAGGAGCGCTTTCGCGCGCTCACCTCGCTGGCCTCCGACTGGTTCTGGGAGCAGGACGAAAACTTCCGCTTCGTCGAGGTTCCCGGCGAAGCCCCAAGCACCTCGGGCATCCCGAAAGCGGCCCATGGCAAGACTGCCTGGGAGCTCGACTACATCAACATCGAAGCCGGTGCGTTGGCCGAGTACAAGGCCACGATAGCCCGGCACGAGGTTTTCCGCGACCTTGAAAGTACCCGGCGCGACTCCAAGGGTCGGCTGCACTACTTCAGCATCAGCGGCGTGCCCAAATTCGACGCCAACGGAAAATTCACCGGCTACCGCGGCACGGGGCGCGAAACCACCGAAATCCGTCGTGTCACCGAGGCCCTGCGCACCAGCGAAGCGCAGCTGCGCGAAATCACCGACACCGTGCCGGCCTGGATTACTTACGCTGACGCCGACCAGCGCCTGTGCTTTCATAACCGGGCCTACGAGGAAGTCTTCGGCATGACGCAAGCGCAGCTCGAAGGCAAGACCATCCGGGACATCGTGGGCGATGAGATGTACGCCCTGATCAAGCCCCGGGTGGAAGAGGTGCTGCAGGGCTACCCGGTGGTCTACGAGCGATCGCAAAAAACCGCCCGCGGTGGCATGCGCGACTACGTGGTCAATTATTTCCCGCGCTACGGCGACGGCGACGACGAAGGCAAGGTGATCGGCTTCTACACGCTGGCCAACGACGTTACCGAACTCAAGCGCATTGACCGCATGAAGAGTGAGTTTGTGTCGACCGTCAGCCATGAGCTGCGCACGCCGCTTACCTCGATCCGGGGCTCGCTGGGCCTGATCTCCGGTGGTGTTGCCGGCCAGCTGCCCGACGCCGTCAAGACGCTGGTGGGCATCGCGAAGACCAACTGTGAGCGCCTGATCCGGCTGATCAATGACATCCTGGACATCGAGAAGATCGAGTCCGGCAAGATGACCCTGGATTTCCAGGCCATCGAACTCAGGCCTTTGCTGGAGCAGGCGCTGGCCGCCAACGAAGGCTACGGCGCGGCGAAGAATGTGCATCTGCAGCTCGAATTTCCCGATGAAGACCTGCAGGTCAGGGTCGACAGCGACCGGCTGACGCAGGTGGTGACCAACCTGCTGTCCAACGCGATGAAGTTCTCCCCCGAAGGCGGCACGGTGGACATTCACGTGGCACGCAGCGAGACGGGCATACGCGTCGAGGTACGGGATCACGGGCCCGGTATTCCGGAGGAATTCCGCAACCGTATCTTCCAGAAATTCTCCCAGGCCGACTCCTCCGATACACGGCAAAAGGGCGGCACGGGTCTGGGCCTCAATATTTCACGGGCCATCATCGAGCGCCTGGGCGGCAGCATCGGTTTTAATACCGACGCCGGCGTCGGCACCACCTTCTTCTTTGAACTGCCCGAATGGGTGGATTCGCCGGAGCGTACTTCCGGTTTCTCGGCACTGGTCGAACAGCGGCCGCGTGTCCTGATTTGCGAGGACGACCCGGACATCTCCCGCCTGATCAGCATGATGCTCGACAAGGGCGGTTTTGACACCGAAATGGTGTACACAGCCAGGCAGGCCGTCGCGGAGCTGGCAAAAAGGCGGTATGCCGCCGTCACGATAGACCTGAAGCTGCCCGACCAGGACGGCATTGCGCTGATCAGGGCGCTGCGCGCCCAGCTGCATACACGCGACGTGCCGATCGTGGTGGTGTCGGCCTCGGCGGCCGAGGGGCGGATCCAGTTCAACGAGCAGTCCCTGACCGTATCGGACTGGCTGGAAAAACCCATCGACGAGAACATGCTCGTGCTGGGCGTGCGGCGCGCCATTGCCGGTTCGGTCGAAGCCCGCGCCGTCATCCTGCATGTTGAAGACGATCCGGACATCCAGCGCATCGCAGCGACCATTGCCCAGGGGTTTGCGACCTTCGTCTTTGCCGACACGGTGCAGGAAGCACGCGACAGGCTGAAGGAACAGCGCTTCGACCTGATCCTGCTGGACCTCAGCCTGCCGGGCGGCTCCGGCTGGGATTTGCTCAAGGACGTCGAGGCCATGGACGGTCCGCCGCCGGTGGTGATTTTCTCGGCGCTGGAGGTGGACAGGCTTCAGGCCACACGGGCAGCCGCCGTGCTGGTCAAGGCCAAAACCTCCAACACCGAGCTCCTCGAAACCTTGCGGCGCGTGCTCGGGCAAAGCAATTCTGCGGGATCGCCGACGGACGAAGCCTGAACCTGTACCGGGTCCGCGGCAGGCTACGGGGTTCCTGGCGCGCTAGTGAATAAATCCGGGCTGTAGCCTTTACTGGCGGGCGCAAGCAGCTATATTTTTCATAGCAAATTCACGCAGAAGGCGTGGTCATCAACGCGGTATAGCGGCGCTGCATTTCCTCTGGCGACACGGTTTCAATGCTGTGCCCCACACTCCAGCGGTAGCCTGCCGGATCGCGAAAGCTGCCCGAGCGCTCACCATAAAACTGGTCTTGCGCCGCCATTTCCAGCGTGGCGCCGGCTTTCAGCGCACGCGCAATCACCTCATCGCAGTTGTCCACATGCAGATGCAGCGTGACGGTGGCCGGCGCGCCGGCATCCGGCGCCCGGGTGCCGTACTCCGGGAATTCTTCCGACACCATCAGCGTGGCGCCGTCAAAGTCCAGTTCGGCATGGCCGATGCGGCCATCGGGTTCTGTGAGCCGGAATTTTTCCGTGGCACCAAAAACCGAGATGTAAAACGCCATGGCCTTTGCAGCATTTTTGACATGAAGGTAGGCAAACAATTCGTGGGTGGCCATATCGTCTCCGTCGGTGATGTGAAGGAACCAGGCGAGGCCTGAGGTGCTGCCAGCCTGTCCTGAAATTATGAGGCGCATTGGAGCTCAGTGACAACCCGGCGTGCTGCGGGCATGCACCGCCCGGCCAGGCGCCTGAAGAACGCGGTCACGCCGCTGTCACCGAACCGTCATGCAAAGGCAACACACTGTATGACCGCCACTGCCCGGGGCAGGTCGCCGGATACCGGCTGCCGGTGCCTGTCGTGTCCGATTCACCCCATTTCTCGACTACTTCACGCCACTTCTGAATGGACATCACTTACGGCGCCGACAGAACCGGCTTGCTCTGCGGTTACAGGTTTGAAAACGGCGCGCCCGGCATCCCGGTAGATCTCCTGGAGGCGGCCGCCTGGCTGCAGGACGAAAGCCCCAAGGGAAAATCAGATTTCGTCTGGCTGCACTTCAACCTGAGTGACGCCGCGGCGGAGGCGAGCATCCGCAAGCATCTGCACGCGGTACCCGAGTTTTTCGAGGCTCTGCATGCGGGTTCAAGATCCACCCGCATAGAAGATGCGCACGACACACTGATTGCTGTCGTCAACGACGTGGCGTATGAATTCGCGTTTGACCCGGCTGAGATGTCCAGCCTGTGGCTGAACGTGGCGCCCCATATGGCGCTGAGCGCGCGCTCCCATCCCCTGCGTTCCATCGACCGCATGCGTGACGCCATCAAGAACGGCAAGCCGCTGGCGTCATCGGTGTCATTTCTGAACCAGCTGCTGCGCGAGCAGGGCGATGTGCTGGTGCGCATCGTGCGTGACGCCACTGTCCAGGTGGATGTGGTGGAAGACAAATTCCTGATCGGCCGGCTGCACAACCGCCGGGCTGACCTGGGCAAGCTGCGGCGTGTGCTGGTGCGGCTGCAAAGGCTGCTCGCGCCGGAGCCCGGTGCGCTTTTCCGCCTGCTGCGGCTGCCGCCGCCATGGGTCAGCGAGCACGACCTCGAGGAGCTTCGGCAGGCCACGGAAGAATTCTCATTGACCATCCGGGACATGTCCGAGCTGAAGGAGCGCATCAAGCTCCTGCAAGAGGAAATTGCCGCGCAGGTCAGCGAGGAGACCAACCGCAGCGTCTTCATCCTGACGATGGTCACGGTACTGGCGCTGCCCATCAACATTGTTGCCGGCCTGCTGGGGATGAATGTGGGCGGCATCCCCCTGGCCGAGCATCCCCACGGCTTCATGGTGATCGTGGGGATCATTGGCGTTTTCACCGCCTTCGCGGCCTGGTATGTTTACCGGAAAAAATAGCTTTCACAAGCCATTTCCCGCATCACCATTTGCGCAAGCCGGCGCGTCGTTTACTGGGGTTTCGGCCCGTTCATGGCACGTTCAAATTCTTCGCGCGACAGCATGTTGTCCTTGTTGGTGTCGGCTTCGTCAAAGTGTTTGGAGACACCGCGAAAGTTGGACGCCTCATCGCGGCTGACTTTGCCGTTGTTGTCCTTGTCCATGAAACTGAACGCGCGCTCAAGGTCTCTGGCCGCGTATTTGGGAGTGGGGGAAGCCGCGGCAGCGGAGGGTTGCGATGCACCGGCCGCAGGCGCCGACGCAGCGGCGGCCGGGTCTGTAGCCTGCGCATGCCCACGTGGGGTGTAAAGCATGGCTGCTGCGGCCAGGGCCAGCGCCACTGCACCCACGTAGCGGACTGCCACACGGCGGCCGGGCGTAGGGAAGGTTTGTTGCGGGCTGGACAAAATCATCGGGGTCGTGAACGGGGTCGTGAAAGGTGAATGAGGTGAATGGTTCATACCCTGATTGGATGTCAATTCAGGTTTCAGTGCCAGCCAACTTGCAGGGTGTTTCGCCGCTTTACAGGGTAGGTGCAAGCCGACACATTTATTTGCACGCTCAAAAAAAAAGCGCTTCACTCCGGCGGCCTGTCCACAAATCGTGCGTACATAAAGAAACAGATTTCCCGGGCCAACCGGGTTGACAAGCCCCATTACTTATCAAATACTAAGCTAAATGGTTAAGTATAAAAATGATGCGCAAGAAGAGACCCTGAGCGCCGTATTTGCCGCACTGGCAGACCCGACGCGGCGCAAGGTGTTGCAGGCCCTGGAACAGGGCAACCTGTCCGTCGGCGAGCTGGCCCAGCCGCACGGCATGTCCCTGCCCGGTTTCATGAAGCACCTGCGGGTGCTGGAAGACGCCGGCCTGGTCAGCCGCGCCAAGGATGGCCGCGTCGTCAACCTGGCGATTTCACCCGAGCCCATGCAGGAGGCCGCCATGTGGCTATCCCGTTACGAGAAATTCTGGTCCGAGCGCCTTGACGCGCTGGGCCGCTACCTTTACCAGCAAGAGGAGTTGAACCCGCCATGGAAAGAAGCACAGCGCAAGGCAAACCGTCCGCCGGCCCGTCCGTCGACATCACCCGCCACTACCCCGTCGCTCCCGAAAAAGTCTGGCGCGCGTGGACCGACCCGCAAGCACTAGCGCAGTGGTTCGGCCCCGACCCGGCCGGCGTGGTGACTATTGCCGACATGGATGTGCGTGTGGGCGGCCGCTACCACATCCAGTTCGGCGTGCCGGGCGGGGAAACACACGACGTGAGCGGCACTTACCTCGAAGTCGAACCACACCGCAAGCTGGTGTTTGACTGGGGCTGGAAGAGCACACCGGAACGCGTGTCGCGGGTCACGGTCTCGCTCAAACCTTCCGGGGCCGGCACCGAGCTGATGTTCAAGCATGAGCGCTTCTACGACCTGGCCGCACGCGACAGCCACAACGAGGGCTGGGCCGGCGCTTTCCTCAAGCTCGACAAACTGTTTGTTTCATCGGCTGTGACCTGAAAGTCACCCCAAACCACCACCGCTGTTCAGCCCCAACCCCAGGAGAGACGCACCATGCTTGCCAACCGAAACGCCATGGCCACCATCGCCGTCAAGGACCTTGCGGCGGCGAAGAAATTTTATGGAGGCACACTCGGCCTCACCCCGCTTGAGACCGCCGAGGAGAGCGTGCTCACCTACCAGAGCGGCACCGCCACTGTGGTGGTATATGTCTCGTCTTTCGCCGGAACCAACAAGGCCACGTCCGCCACCTGGGGTGTGGGCGACGAGTTCGACAACATCCTGAAAGCGCTGAAGGCCAAAGGCGTTGTGTTTGAGCACTACGACATGCCCGGCATGACGCGGCAGGGCGATGCGCACGTAGCGGGCGACTTCAAAGGCGCCTGGTTCAAGGACCCGGACGGCAACATCCTTCACATCCTGAACCAATAGGCCACCGTTCCAGCAACTCGACCCTTCACTGAACTGACCGTATCCAGGGAGCCCGCCGTGACTTCAACCCCCGCAAACGCTGCCAACGCCGTTTTTCACTCCGTGGTATCCAAAGACGAATGGCTTGCCGCCCGCCAGCTGTTGCTGGCCCGTGAAAAAGAACTCACCGCCCACCGGGATCTGGTGAGCGCCGAGCGGCGCCGCTTGCCCTGGCTCAAGGTCGACAAGCCCTATGTGTTCGACGGCCCCGCGGGCAAGGAAACCCTTGCTGGTTTGTTCGAGGGGCGCAGCCAGCTCGTGGTCTATCACTTCATGTTCGGTCCCGGCTGGAAGGAAGGCTGCCCCAGTTGCTCCTTCCTTTCGGACCACATCGACGGCGCCTTGCCGCACCTGGCAGCGCGCGACATCACGCTGGCTGTGGTGTCGCACGCGCCGCAACCCGACCTGGCTGCGTTCCGCCGGCGCATGGGCTGGCGCTTCAAGTGGGTGTCGTCCTTCGGCAACGACTTCAACCACGACTATCACGTCTCCTTCACGCCCGAAGAGCTGGCCAGCGGAAAGTTTGACTACAACTACCGCATGAACGATGTCGAGGGCGCCAGCATGCAGGAGCTGCACGGGGTCAGTGTGTTTTACCAGGATGGCCAGGGCAACATCTTTCACACCTATTCCAGCTACGCCCGCGGGGCGGACACGCTGGTGGGCGCCTACAGCTATATGGACCTCACCCCCAAAGGGCGCGATGAAGGCGGCTTGCCTTTCCCCATGGCCTGGGTGCGTCACCATGACAAATACGGCACTGGTCACGCGGGCCACGGCGCACCGGCCAGCCAGCCCGCGGCCGCGTGCTGTCACGCCGAGGCCGGCGCCGCATGACGGTGTCGCCCAAAGCCACGCGGCGCGACTGGATCGGGCTGGCCGTCATCGCGTTGCCGTGCCTCCTGTATTCGATGGATCTCACCGTGATGAACCTGGCGGTGCCGCACCTGAGCGCCGACCTCAAACCCACGGGCGCGCAACTGCTGTGGATGGTCGACATTTACGGCTTCATGATTGCCGGCTCGCTCATCACCATGGGCACGCTGGGCGACCGCATTGGCCGGCGCAGGCTGCTGCTCATGGGGGCTGCCGCGTTTGGCGCTGCGTCGGTGCTGGCCGCGTTTTCCACCACGGCTGAAATGCTGATCGCCACGCGCGCACTGCTGGGCATTGCCGGGGCGACGCTGGCACCTTCCACGCTTTCGCTGATACGCAACATGTTCCTCGACGCCGGCGAGCGCACCGTGGCCATTGGCGTCTGGATCACCAGCTACTCGGTAGGCGGCGCGATTGGCCCGCTGGTGGGCGGTGTCCTGCTTGAGCATTTCTGGTGGGGCTCAGTGTTCCTGGTCAGCGTGCCCGTGATGGTCCTGCTGCTGGTGCTGGGCCCGGTGCTACTGCCCGAATACCGCGACCCCGATGCCGGCCGGCTGGATCTGCTGAGTGCGGCGCAGTCACTGGCGGCCGTGCTGGCCGTCATCTACGGCCTCAAGCGCATCGCGGAAGGCGGCCCGGGCTGGCTGGCCGCGGGCTGCATCCTCGCGGGGCTGGCGATTGGCGCGGCATTTCTGCGCAGGCAGCGCACACTGGCCAGCCCGCTGATTGACCTGGCCTTGTTTCGTGTGCCGGCATTCAGCGCGGCCCTGGCCATCAACACCTTCTGCTTTTTCGGCGCGTTTGGCGCTTTTCTTTTCATCGCACAGTATTTGCAGCTGGTGATTGGCCTGTCGCCGCTGGAGGCCGGCCTGTGGTCCGTGCCGTCGGCCTTGGGTTTTGTGGTGGGCTCCATGCTGGCACCTGTCATTGCGCGGCGCATCCGCGCCGGCCTGGCCGTCACGGGCGGGCTGGCGCTGGCGTTTGTGGGCTTTGGCGTGCTCACGCAGGTGAGTGGCGCCTCGGGCCTGGCCACGCTGGTCACCGGCAGCGTGATTTTTTCGCTGGGCCTGGCCCCGGTCGTGACCTTGGGTACCGACCTCATCGTCGGCTCCGCGCCGCCCGAGCGCGCCGGTGCGGCTGCGGCGATTTCAGAAACCAGCTCGGAGTTTGGCGGCGCACTCGGCATTGCTGTGCTGGGCAGCGTGGTGACGGGGGTCTACCGCCATGCAATGGAGGGCACTGTGCTCAGCGGTGTGCCGGCCGTAGCCGCAGAGGCAGCCCGCAGCACGCTGGGCGGCGCGGTGGCCGTGGCGGCTGAATTGCCCGGCGCCAGCGGTGCGGCCTTGCTCAGCACTTCACGCGATGCGTACGCCCAGGCCTTTCAGGTCACCGCCGGCATCAGCGCCGCACTGGTGCTGGGCACGGCCATCCTGGCCGCTGTCATGCTGCGGCAGGCCCGCACCGGTTCAGCCGCTTGACCAGCCTCGGAGCCAGCCCGTGTTGGAAACCTCAGAAGCGCACTTTCAGGAAAGCCGAGGGACCCTTGAGCTTGACGCGAAAGCGGGCGTTGCTGCTGTCGCGGTGCAGGTCGATATCGGTCAGGCCATAGTCCAGCACCACGCCCACATTCTTCAGGGGAAACCATTCCACACCCACCGCGGCGTTATAAATCTCCCCGCGTACGCTGCCGCCGGTTTTCTTCACGCCGGAGGCATCCGCAAACAGTCGCAGGTCAGGGCTGATGGCGTGGCGCACGCCGATCTCGAGCAGCGGCGCCACGGCGTCGTCGCTGTAGCTTTCGTTGATGGCGCCGGTGGTGGCCCCCACCGCAGCCGTGGCGCGCAAGTCCAGGTTGGCGCGGTAGTAGGCAGCGCCTGCACCCAGGCCCAGCACGGTGTTGCCCGAACCCAGCCACCACTTGTAGGCCAGCTTGGCAAAGTCCAGCTTCACGTCCAGGTTGGCGGTGCCCGTGGTGGTCACGGTGCCGCTGCCCACATTGGTGTTGCTGACCAGCGAATCCGAGTAGCCGCGCTTGAACTGGTAGTAGTCGAGCGACAGCCCCTGGCTGTCAAACAGCAGCACGTCGGCCTTGATGCGCGGCATGGTCACACTGCTGCGGTTCACGTCGCCGGAATCCAGCCGGCCGAAACGGGTGTCCACTGCCGCGTTGAAGGTCGGGTCTGCATGAAAGGCGCCGATGGAAAGGCTGGCGCGGTCCAGTGCGGGCGAAGGGTCTGCCTGCGCCGGCAACGCAACAAGGCTGGCGCCGCCCAGCACGGCGAGGCCCGCAAGTCTGGCGGCGCGGGTTGCCCGGCCGGAGGGTGGGGTCAAAAGCATGAGGAGTTCCATGGGAAAGGTCAGCGGCCTGTGTGGGGTGCCAGGGTGCCGGGAGGGCCGCGGTGCTCCCGTTTCCTGACCGCTAAATTAGCCAGCCGAATTCCCGGTTTCTATCCGCCAAATCCCGCTGCGTTTGTAGGACACGGGCACCCCGCACCGCTCCTGCGGCGTGTTCATCATAAAAATGATCTCCAGAACAATATGAACGCGCGCGACCAGCTATTGATTTGATAGCATCCGGGTTTGCGAACCAGACGAGCCTCATGAATTGATTCCGCTGATCACACCGATCAACCTTCATTGAACCGAGGAGAAACTGCAGATGACACACAACATGGAAACCCGAAAGCGCTGGTGGGCACTGGTGGTGCTCTGCCTGGGTGTGCTGATGATCGTGCTCGACACCACCATCGTGAATGTGGCGCTGCCGTCCATCCGCACAGACCTCGGCTTTACCGAAACCTCGCTCGTCTGGGTGGTGAACGCCTACATGCTGACCTTCGGCGGCTTTTTGCTGCTGGGCGGCCGGCTGGGCGATCTGTACGGTCAGCGCCGGCTGTTCCTGGCGGGGCTCACGCTGTTCACCGTGGCCTCGCTGGCCTGCGGCCTGGCCAATTCGCAGGTGCTGCTCGTGGTGGCCCGCGCGGTGCAGGGCCTGGGCGGCGCGGTGGTGTCGGCGATTTCGCTGTCGCTCATCATGAACCTCTTCACCGAACCGGCTGAGCGCGCCAAGGCCATGGGGGTCTACGGCTTTGTCTGTGCCGGCGGCGGCAGCATTGGTGTGCTGCTGGGCGGCGTGCTGACCGATTCGCTCAACTGGCACTGGATCTTTCTGGTCAACCTGCCCATAGGCGGCGCCGTGTTTGCGCTGTGCCTGTTCCTGCTGCCCGGCGGCAAGGGGCAGGCCACCGGCGCGCGGCTTGACGTGTGGGGCGCCGTCACCGTCACCACCGCGCTGATGCTGGCGGTCTACGGCATCGTCAACGGCAACGAAGCCGGGTGGCTGTCAGGCCAGACGCTCGGTTTGCTGGGCGTTGCCGCGGTGCTGATGGCGATCTTCCTGGCCATCGAGGCCAGGGTCTCGACGCCGCTGGTGCCGCTGGGCCTTTTCCGCCTGCGCAACGTCGCCACCGCCAACGTGGTCGGCGTACTGTGGGCCGCGGCCATGTTTGCCTGGTTCTTTATTTCGGCGTTGTATATGCAACTGGTGCTGGACTACAGCGCCCTGCAGGTCGGCCTGGGTTTTTTGCCCGCCAACCTGATCATGGCCGCGTTCTCGCTGGGTCTGTCGGCCAAAATCGTCATGCGCTTCGGCATACGCGCACCGCTGTCTGCCGGCCTGCTGCTGGCCGCCCTGGGCCTGGCCCTGTTCGCGCGTGCGCCGGTGGGCGGCGCCTTTGTGCTCGACGTGTTGCCCGGCATGCTGCTGCTGGGGCTGGGGGCCGGCATGGCCTTCAACCCGGTGTTGCTGGCCGCCATGAGCGACGTGGACCCGGCCGAGTCGGGCATTGCCTCGGGTGTGGTCAATACCTCTTTCATGATGGGCGGCGCGCTGGGGCTGGCGGTGCTGGCCAGCCTGGCGGCGGCGCGTACCGGTTCGCTGGCCGGCGCGGGTGCCGATGCCGTGGTGGCGCTCAACGGCGGCTACCAGCTGGCGTTTGTCATCGGTGCGGTGTTTGCGGCCTGCGCCGCCTTGCTGGGCGCCGTGCTGCTTCGCACGGGCGCTGCAGTGCCGGGCGCGCACCCGGCGACGGAAGCCGGCGGCTAGCCACGGCTGGTTTATGCATAAAACTGGCCTTCAGCCCAATAGGGATAAGCGCAAGCAGCTATTAATTTGGTAGCAAATTGACGACGGGGCTGGCAGCGCGGGCCGCCGCAGCTGGCCAAGGCAGGCACCCGCAGGGTGATCAGTAAACCCCGAACAGGGCGCGAATCTCGTCGCCGGCTGTGCGACCGTGTTTCTGGCTTTTGTACTTGTCGCCGATGTCTGCGCACTTTTCCATGATCAGCAGGGTGAACTCCTGCAGCTCCGGCGTCAGCGCGTCGCCTTCCGTCATGACGCCGGCCAGCTTGGCCAGGTTCACGAGCTGGCGGTCGCTGATGGAGCCGATGGAAAAGTCTGAAGGCTTGAAATCCGGTGGAAGTGACATGGCGTGCACCTGGAGCTGGAGATGTCAGCCGGTGTCAGAAAGTGGACTGCCTGCGTGACGGGTTTTGTCCTACAGGGTACCCCAGACATTTCGTCCTAGCATTCGTTTTTTCCCTAGGAGATGCGTCATGGCAGACGACACAACTAAAACCGGCGTGGACCGCAGGTTCATCGCCCTGGGGCAGGACTATGAAGTTCGCGACTGGACCAAAACCCTGGGTTGCACCGAGCAACAGCTGCGCGAGGCCGTCAAGGCTGTCGGCAATTCAGCCTCCGCCGTGCGCCAGTACCTGGGTAAAAAATAGCGTCATCTCAAGGGGCAGCGGTTGGCGCCTTCCCCATCACCATTGCGCGTGATTCGCGCCGGTACAAGCATGAAAGAAGGCACAGCATGGCAAAAAGCAGCATTGCGGGTGGCAGCATTCCGCCCGAACAGTGGATGCGCGGAAAAGACACACAGTCGCTCGGCCCGGGCGACAGTTCAGACACCGGCAGCGACACGCTAGGTGCCTACAGCGAAGAGGAACTGGCCAGCGACAGCGACGCTGCGGGTACCGGCGAGCGTGCCGGTGTCATCGGCGATGAGCGGCCTGATGCCGACATCCTGCCCGACCGGACAATGGACGAGGCCGACTTCCTCCAAGAAGGGGAAGGCGCCGGTGATGAAGACCCGGAAGCAAGGGGAGAGGAGGGTGAAGCTACCTGGGCCGCAGGCGGTGCAGAGGAAATTGCCGGCGTCCTGGCCGATGAAGATGAAGAAGATGAAACGGATGAAGAAGATGACGAATACGGGGAAGGTGAAGACGGCGATGCAACAGTTCGTGGAGGTGGCGCATGACGATCACAGGAAGCTGCCACTGCGGCAAAAACGCCTTTCGCATTGACGGCGAAATCCCCGCGCAGCTGACGCGCTGCACCTGCTCGTTTTGCGCCAGGCGCGGTGCGCTGCTGGCGTACTACACGCCCGATCAGTTCCATGTCACCACCCCCACGGATGGCGATGCCATCTACCGCTGGCAGACCAAGCTGGTAGACCACCACTTCTGCGCCGAATGCGGCGTGTCCACCTATTCAGACAGCCCGGCATTCGAGATGGACGGCAGCTGGGACGGCACCACCCGCCGCATCGGCGTCAACGCCCGCCTCTTTGACGGGTTCGACGCGGCCGAAGCACCCGTGACAGTGATCGACGGCAAGAACCTCTGGTAGTTGAGCCCCAAGGCAGGCGGTTGACATCCCGTTTTGACTGCCTTAATATAGCCAAACAGCTATATAAACGATTGGCCATGTAATGACCCCAGACACCCTCAACAAGGCCTTCGCCGCCCTCGCGGACCCGACCCGCCGCGCCATCGTCGCCCGGCTTGCTTCCGGCGAAGCCACGGTCAATGAACTCGCGGCCCCCTTCGACATGACGCAGCCCTCCATTTCGAAACACCTGAAGGTGCTGGAACGGGCAGGCCTGATTTCGCGCGGACGTGCGGCGCAAACCAGGCCGTGCCGCCTGGAGGCCGCGCCCCTGAAAGAAGTCGCCAGCTGGATGGCGCTGTACCGCAATGTCTGGGAAGACAGCTTCGACAGGCTCGACGCGTTTTTGCAGCCGGACACATCCACGTCATCAGCCCAGTCAACTCAATCAACCTCTGCAAAAGGAAAGAAACATGCCCGCAAATGACAGCAAGGCAGCCATGGCTTCCCCGTTCCTGATCGACCGCGTGTTCAAGGCCCCGCGTGACCGCGTCTGGAAAGCGTGGAGCGAGGCCGGGAACATCCAGCAATGGTGGGGGCCCAAGGGCTGCTCCATCGACCTGCTGCGTTTCGAGTTCAGGCCCGGCGGGTTTTTTCACTACGCCATGAAGTTTCCGGGCGCACCCACGATGTGGGGCCGGTTCAATTACCGTGAAATAGCCCAGGGTGAACGCATCGTGTGGCTCAACTCGTTTGCCAACGAACACTGCGGCATTGCGCGCGCACCGTTCAGCGAAGCCTGCCCCCTGGAAATAGAAAACACCGTGACCTTCACCGAGAAAAACGGAAGCACCATCGTGGCACTGCGCGCGCAACCCTTTGGTGAGCTTGCGGCTGAACGCCAGTACTTTGAAGAGCTCAAGCCGTCGCTCACGCAAGGCTACGGCGGCACCCTCGACCAGCTCGCCGCCCATCTGGGCGCTTGAACGGCGCGGGGCCTAGAAGTGCGGCGGCAGCTCGTCGCGCAGGCTGCGGCCCACCGTCACATCGCCGTCGCGCACCGGGCCGGCTTTCAGTTCTGCCACCTCGCGCACCAGCGCATCAATTTGCTGCTGCTGCCGCACGATGACCTTGTCGAGCTGGTCCAGCAGGTCTTCGGTAAAGCTGGCCTTGATCTCCAGCGCCGTCAGGCGCTGGTCGGTTTGGGGTGTGTCGTTCGTCGGTTCCATGCCTGTATTGGACATGAAGTGCGCGGGGCAGGGTCCCCCATGCATTCCTGCGGCCTCCACAGCAACAGTTTACGCATCCTTTTGGCCTGCAGCCCTTGATGGTATTGCGCGACCAGCTATGCTATTGATAGCAACATGGGCGCCTGTCAAGTATCGCTGGCGCCACTGCCACCCCGTCTGCCGGATGACGCCACCGCCTGCGCGTTGCTTCGATACGATTTGTGGGAATAAGAGCCTTGTCTTTCCCGCACCGCCTGCCTAAGCTCGCCTGAGTCTTTGCAGGGCGTCGCGTTTCATGACAACGCCGGAGCCGTCTTCAAAGCCCATGCGGTAGCTGTGTTGTTTGCCCAAGGAGGCGAGATATGACCGAGCCAGGCACTGGAAACCCCGTCACACCGGAACAGGCGCAAGAACAAGCGCAGGAGCGGGCGCAAGAAGAAGAGCGCAAGGCCATTGATTTCCGGCGAGGTTTTGTTTACGCCAGCGGCACGGCGCCCCAGGAGTTGTGGGGCCTGGCCTTGTCGGGCGGCGGCATCCGCAGCGCCACCTTTTGCCTTGGCGTGTTGCAGGCACTGGCAAAAGCCGGGTTCAACCTCCCGGGAGAAAGCGGGCCCGAAAGCAGCCCCAAAGACAGGCAAAAGCCCTGGCCGCTGCTCGCCCGCTTTGACTTCCTCTCCACCGTAAGCGGGGGCGGGTATACCGGCAGTTTTTTCTCGGCCCTGTTTCGCCCCCGCGATCCCCTCACGCCTGCGGCGCCCCATACACCCCCTGCGCCGCCCGCACCCGAAGTGCTGGCCACCGAAGCCTACGAAGCACTCGCGACCGACCCGCCCGGCAGGCTGAGCAAGGTCCAGACCGCGCTCACCCAGATGCCCGACCGCCCCTTGCGCTGGCTGCGTGAAAACGGGCGTTACCTGGCACCGAACAACACCGGTGATTTTCTCTACGACATCGCCATTGCCATCCGCAACCTCTGTGCGGTGCATTACGTGATCGGCGTGACCTTGCTGACCATTTTCCTTTTGATGTTTGCCCTGCGTTACGGCAGCCTGCAGATTCCATGGGAGGGGTTTCATGCGCTGGGGCTTACGCTGGAATCCATGATGCAGCCCAGGCCTCCGCTGAAGGGTGGAGACATCTGGTTCAGCCCGTGGTTCGGTGTGCTGGGCATCTGGCTCGTGCTTGCGGTCATACCGTGTGGCGCGGCCTATTGGCTCGACCAGGACACCTCGCCTTCCGGCAGCAATACAAAAAAAGCGCCGCTGTCGGCCGTCCCCGCACCGGCGCTGGCGGCTGCCGGCTTGCTGGCCGCGGGTGTGCTGGCTGCCTGCGTCATCTGGAGCCGGGTAGCGCCGCCGGCCGCCGGCGCCGGGTCACTGCTTGAGGCTGTTCCGGTACCTGTTTTGCTGCTGGTGCTGATCGATGTCATCCTGGCTTTTTCCCTGGGCGTGTTCTTTGTGGCGAAGTACCTTCCACAGCAATCACCCGGGCTGTTTCGCAACCGCATCACACGGTGGCTCTCCAGGGTGTTGACGTACTCATTCATCATTGCCGTGCTGGCGCTGATTGAAACCGCGGGGCAAACGCTGTATCTCTGGCTGGCGACAAGCCAGTCAACGCCGCTGACCGTTTTCAGCGTGGCCGGCGTGGTCGCGGCCCTTGTGGCGGCCGTGAAGCAGTTTGCGCCGGTGCTGGCCCAGCCCGGAAAAGACGGCCTGCTCAGCAGGCTGCCGCTCAACACCCTGCTTGGCGCGGTCGGGCTGGCGCTGGCCCTGCTGCTGGCCGTGGCCTGGAACTGCGCGGCCGCGGCCCTGCTGTTTGGCATGCAGCCGCCGCTGCCGGGGCTCGGGCAGCTGATGATCGAATCCATGTTCACCACGGTCCGTTTTGGCGCGGACTCATCATGGGTCTGGCAATACTTCTACCCCGTCATCTCCATTGTGTTTTGCCTGACGGCTGTGGCGGTGGCGGGCTACTTTCTGGGGTTCATCAATTTGTCGAGCCTGCAGGTGATGTACGGTGCGCGCCTCACGCGTGCCTACCTGGGGGCGTCCAACAAGGCACGGTTTGAATCGGAACGGCCCAAGATGGACGTGACCGAGGCCGATGCAAGCGACGACTTCACGCGCGAGGCCTACTACCGGAACGACCACCTGGGTCCGGCCCACCTCATCAACGTGACCATCAATGCCACCACGGGCACCGGCGACCAGCTGACGCAGCGGGACAGGCAGGGCTTGCCGCTGGCGGTCACGCCTGCGGGCATTACCGTGGACGGCAGGCTCTGGAATGCAAAGACCGGCAATTTTGCAGGCACGCAGGCCAAAGCCGCCAGGCGGGTGCCGCCCGAGCTGTCCATCGGCCAATGGGTGGGCGTGTCGGGCGCGGCATTTTCGACAGGGCTGGGCCGCGGCACCTCGCTGGGGCAGGCCATGCTTTTCACCATCACCAACATACGCCTGGGCTGGTGGTGGGACTCCGGCAAAAAGGACACCAAAACACCTTTTTTTCTATGGCGCAACCAGAGCTATCTGCAGTGCGAATTGCGGGCCCGCTTCCTGGGCACGGACGGCTCGCACTGGTACCTGAGCGACGGCGGGCACTTTGAGAACACCGGTGTCTTCGAGCTGCTGCGCAGGCGGGTGGAATTCATCGTCTGCTGCGATTGCGGCGCAGACCCGAACTACAGCTTTGAAGACCTTGCCAATCTCATGCGCCTGGCACGCATCGATTTTGGCGCCGAGTTTGAATGTGTCGGGCCGAGCGCGGTGCCACGGCTTGCACCCAATGCCGCCACACTCGCGCCCTATTTCGCCCGCGACGAATCTGAACTGCGCCCGGCAACCGACCCGCTGGCGCCACTCGACGAAAAATGCGCACTGCTCTACCGCGTGCGCTATGCCAGCAGCCAGCCGGGCAAACCCTCTGAAAGTATTTTGCTGGTGCTCAAGCCGCGTTTGATCAAGGGCGCGCCCCTTGACCTGTTTGAATACCAGACCAAAAAACCATCGTTCCCGCAGCAAACCACGTTTGACCAGTTCTTTGACGAAGCGCAGTGGGAAAGCTACCGAAAGCTGGGCGTGCTGATTGGCTCGCGCATATTCAGGTAGTGCGTGTGGTGCCTGGCCGGGTCTGCCGCACGGTGGCCTTGCCGGGTTGATTTGGCATAAATTTTGCCTCCAGCCCTTTCTGGTATTGCGCGAGCAGCTACGTTATTGATAGCAACTCATGGCGAATGGGCATCCGCATGGGTTGACGCATAACGCTCCAGCAGCGCATACAGCACCAGCCCGCCCGCCAGCGGCAACAGGTAGTAAAGCGCGCGGTAGGCCAGCACCGCACCCATCAGCGCACCCTGCCGTACGCTGCCTGACAGCAGCGCCAGGTAGACCGCCTCCAGCACACCCAGCCCGCCGGGGATCGGCATGATCACCCCCACGATGGACGCCGCCATCAGCACGCCCAGCACAGTGGTGTAGGGCACTTGCTGGCCCAGCAGCAAATACATGGCCGCTCCCATCAGTGCCCAGTTGCTGGCTGAAATACCCAGCTGCACCAGGGCCAGCTGCGCAGAAGGCAGCTTCAGCCGCCGCCCGCGCACCCGCCACACGTGCCCGCGCGCCAACGCACACGCCACCACGTAGCCCAGTGCAATCAGCACCATCACCACGCCCAGCAGGCGCAGCGCCGCGGCGCCAATGTGTGCCTGGCTGGGCGGCGCAATGGCGCCGGCGGCAAAGAGGCTGCCCGCCACCAGCCCATAGCCCAGCCAGTTGGTCGCAAGGCTCAAGCCCACGATCTGCGCAATGGCGGCTTCGTCCAGCCCGGCCCGCGCATACAGCCGCGCCCGCAGCGCCACGCCGCCGACCAGCGAGCCCAGGTTCAGGTTAAAGGCATAGCTGGTGACCGCAATGGCCCAGGTCTGCAGGCGCGGCAGCTTGTGGCGCGTGTGCTGCCGGCCTATCAGGTCAAAGCAGCCATACAGCGCATGGCTGGCCGTGGCCAGGCCCAGCACGGCAAGCAGCAAAAGAGGCGAGTAGCGCCGCAGCGTCTGCCAGGCGCCTTCCCAGTCCACCTTGTGGGCATGGGAAATCAGCAAACCCAGGACGACGATGCCCAGCGCAGGAAACACCCAGCGGCGGATGCGCGGCCACAGCGACGTTGCGGCTGCCGGGGACGTGCTGTCGGGAAGGTGAGCCGCAGTGCTGGGCATGATCAATGCATTTTCAGCAAGGCACAAAGCGAACTCCAGCGAGGCTGGCGCTGATTTTTGTAGGCGAAAACCGACGGCGGCCCACCACGCTGCAGCGCCGCCCCTTCAGCGCTCCAGCTCAAGGCCTGCGGGATACAGGCGGTTCCACGGCGTTGCCTTCTCAAACGCAAACGCTGCGCGCAATATCGTGGGCTCGGCGAACGGGCGCCCGATCACCTGAATGGAAACCGGCAGGCCGTTGGCCGAAAGCCCTGCAGGAACGGCCACCGAGCACAAATCAAGCAGGTTTACAAAACGGCCGAACCTTGACAGCGGCGTGGCCAGTTCATCGACCTCGCTGACGGGAATGGCGGTAATGGCGTTGGTCGGAAATACACAAACATCCACGCCGTCCATGGCGTCCAGCATCGCGGCTTTCGCAGACTCGCGGTCGCGCAGCAGGCTGATGTACTGGGCGGCCCCGATGTCCCGGCCCAGCATGATCCGCCGCTTGATGTTCGGGTCAAACTCCAGCTCATTGCGCTCGAAAAGCGTGCCGAGATTGGCATAGCCTTCGGCGCTCATCAGGCTGCCTGCAATGCGCATGGATTGCGCCAGGCTTTGCGGAAGCGGCTTGTCCACCAGGGTCATGCCAAGCCCGGTGAACACGGAAAGAGACCTGTCGTAAGCCTTAAGCACTTCCGGGTCCACGTCTTCGCGTTCAGCTTTTGGCAGGGTCCAGACCCGCATTCCCCTGACATCTTTTTCAATCTCTTTTGAAACCGAACGCGAGGGCGAAAAGCGGGATGCCGCGTCCTGCGGGTCGGGCCCCGCCAGCACGTCCAGCAGCGTTGCGCAATCCTTCACGGTCCGCGTGATGGGCCCCACTGTGTCATGCGTGGGGCACAGGTCAATCAGGCCGTAGCGGCTGATCAGACCATGTGTCGTTTTCAGCCCCACCAGCCCGCAGAGCCCGGCCGGAATGCGAACGGAGCCGCCGGTGTCCGTGCCCAGCGCTGCGCTGGCCATGCCCGCCGAAACCGCCACGGCCGAGCCGCTGCTGGAGCCGCCGGGCACACGGTGGGTTTCAAGGTCCCAGGGGTTCCAGGGTGTGCCCATGGAAGTATTGGTTCCCCAGCCGCCAAAGGCAAATTCCACCGTGTGTGTTTTCCCCAGCACGATGGCGCCGGCTGCCCTCAATCGGTCGACCACCGTCGCCGTGATGGTGGAGGTCCGCGGCGGGAGCGATCTGGAGCCCGCGGTGATGGCATGGCCTTTAATTTCAAACAGGTCTTTGACGGCAATGGTCACACCATGCAGCGGGCCGACCGTGAAGCCGGCCTGCCTGAGCTTGTCCAGGCCGCGGGCGGCCTGCAAGGCTTCATCTGCATAGAGGTCTACATAGGCGTGCAGCTTGGCGTCAAAGGCGTCTATGCGCGAGAGCTGGGTTTCGACCAGTGTTTCGCTGGTGGTTTCTCCGCTGGCAAGAGCCTCGAGCGTCTGCTCCATGGAGGCGTAGGCAAGCGATGTGTTGAGAGAGAAATTGGCGATAGAGGTCATGCAGCACCCATGACCCGCCGGCCGCGCGAGAGGCGCTTTTCAAGCGCGCGCGAAAGCATTGACAAGGGGAAAGCAATGGCAAAGTAGAAGGCGCCCACCAGCAGGAAGATGTGCAGGGGCAGGAAGAACTCGCTGGACATGGCCCGCGCCGTCAGCATCAGCTCGTCCGTGGCGATCAATGCGCACAGCGAGCTGTCTTTTAACAGCGCCACATAGGTGTTCAGCAGCGGAGGCAGCATGACGCGCAGCGCCTGGGGAAACACCACATGCATGAACACCTGGTGCGGCGCCAGGCCAACGGCCAGGGCTGCTTCGCGCTGCCCGCGGTGAATCGACTGCAGGCCTCCGCGCAAAATCTCGGCAACATACGCGGCACCGTGCAGGCCCAGCCCGATCACCCCGGCCCAGAAGCCCGGCAGCGTAAGCCCGAGCGGCGGCAGCGCAAAGTAGAGCGCCAGCAGCAGCGCGAGCAAGGGCACGGTGCGCACGAACTGGATGAAAAAGTTGGCGGCAAAGCGCAGGACCGGCCGGCCGCTGCGGATCATGGCCGCCAGGGCCGCACCCAGAAGCAGGGCCATCACAAAGCCCGCAGATGACAGCTTTGCCGTTACCTTGGCCGCCTCGGCAAGGCGGGGAGCCCACTCGGGCCAGTATTGCAGGAAGACTGCAAAAAAACTGTTCATCGCTTGTTCTCCATGCGGCTTTCGGCCTTGGCAAATCCCCAACTGACCGGCAGCACCATGGCCGCATACAACAGCATGGCGGCAAGATAGATCAAAGTGGTTTCAAAGGTAGAGGTCACCAGGTTCCTGGCAAAAAACATGATTTCCGGCGCGGCAATTGCCGACGCAATGGACGTATCTTTGAGCAGCTGGCTGGTGTAGTTGCCGAGGGATGGCCACGTCACCCGCAGCATTTGTGGAAGAAGAATGTGAATCAGCGCCTGCCGCGGTGTCATTCCGACGGAAAGGGCGGCCTCGCGCTGCCCGGCGTGCAGGCACTTGAGCCCGGCGACAAATACATCGCACAACACCGCTGCGCCAACCAGCCCCAGGCCCAAAATCGCCGCCACCAGCGGCGAGAGTCGTATGCCCACAGCCGCCAGCCCGAAATAGATCACGAAGAGGTGTGCCAATGCCGGAACGTTGCGCATCCATTCGATGTAGGCGGCAATCGCCAGCTTCAGCAAACGAAAGCGCGCGAAAGTGACTGTCACCGCCAGCAGCATTCCGCCCGCCAGCGCAATGACGAAAGCACCCAGGGCTACCACCGCGGCGGTAACCGCGCCACCCATCAGCACGGCGAGGATGCCCCCGAAAATTCCAAGCTGTTCCATCACCTGGCCAGCCCCGGGTTGTCAGCCACCTGGCCCAGAAAGCTGCGTGTGCGTTCCAGCTGCGGGTTGTTGATGACATCGACAGCGGGGCCCTGCTCAACAATGTGGCCGCCGTCCATGAAGATCACGCGGTCGGCCACGTCCCTGGCAAAGCGGATTTCGTGTGTGACCAGAATCATCGAGCGGCCCTCTTCGGCCAGCTCACGAATCACGGTGAGCACCTCGCCGACCAGCTCCGGGTCAAGCGCAGAAGTCGGCTCATCAAAAAGAATGAGCTTGGGCTGCTGGGCCAGGGCCCTGGCAATGGCCACGCGCTGCTGTTGCCCTCCGGACAATCGCTCCGGGTATTCATCTGCCTTGTTGGACAGGTGAACCTTCTCCAGCATGGCGTCGGCGAGCTCATAGGCTTCGGGTTTCGACATGCCGCCGGCCTTGATGGAGCCCAGGGCCACGTTGTCGCGAACGTTCAGGTGCGGCCACAAATAAAACAACTGGAACACCATGCCGATCTCACGGCGCTGGGGCGCGAGTTCGCGGTCATTCATAAAGCGGAACCCGCCGTGCCGGGTTGGCACCTGGCCTATCCGTTCACCGTCAAGCACGACCGAGCCTTCGCCTGGTTGTTCCAGAAAATTCAGGCAGCGCAGGCAGGTCGATTTTCCGGAGCCGCTGGGGCCGATCAACGACAGGGTTTCGCCTTTACTCAGGTCAAAGGAAATTCCCTTGAGCACTTCGAGCGGGCCGTAGCTTTTTTTCAGCCCGTCGACTTTTAACAGGGTGTTGTTCATTGGATTCAGTTTTTTGACGCAGACGAACGCATGAGAAAAACACGCATTCGCCTGTATCCATGCTTCGAAGGGCTTACTTGCAGGACGGCAATTTCCAGTCGGCGGGGCGGTCTACGCCGGCACGGAAGTTCTGGCCCACGGGCACGTACCAGACGTCTTGCACCAGGCCGTATTTGCCGCCGATCTTCTTGAGCTCACAGCTCTGCCAGAGCTTGGCGATCTCCGCGTTCACGGCCTTGGCGAGTTCCGGGTTGTCCTTGTTCAGGCCAAACACCACCTGACCGAGTCCAGTGAGGAGCGGGTAGTCCGGGTTGTTGTCAACGAAGGCGTTGAACTTGAGCTTCCATTGCGGGTTGCGCGAAATGGCGTACTGCATCACGGGCGGGTCGCCGATGACCGCGTCAATACGGCCGGCCAGCAGGTCGCGCACTGCCGCGTCGGATGTGTCATACATCGTCAGTTGCAGGCCGGTGATTTTGCGAAGCTCCGGAATGAACGAAAAACCGGTGATCGTGCCGACCTTTTTGCCTTCCAGGTCCTTGAGGTGCGACCAGTTGGTCTTGCTTGACTGGGTGATGCCGTTCTTGAAGTAATGGATCGGGTCGCTCAGGGTCATGATCTTCGAACGCTGCTCTGTCCAGCCCATGGTGCCGGCCATCACGTCGACGCGTTTGGCTTGCACCGAAGCAATGGTGCCCGACCATTCCATAAGGGCGGGCTTCACCTTGAGCTTGACGGCCTCGGCCACACGCTGGAGGATCTCGCCGTCGTAGCCAATCATGGCGCCGTCCTGGTAGCCGGTGCCCGGCATGTCGCCGGTGAAGGCGATCGTCAACGCGTCTTTTTCAACGGTTTGCAAGGCCTGGGCGTTGGCAGCCGGCAGTACCGCCCCCGCGGCGAGAAGCATGCACAAGAGGCGTGCGGCGAATGTTTTTTTCATGAAAACTCCTGATGGTGGTTTAACGAAACTCTCACTGACGGGGTGGATGGTATGAAGCGCCGTCAACTTGTCATAGGAAGCTTTGGCGTGTAAATTGAACGTATGCGACATTCGGGAAAATTACCTGCGAAGGGCGCTTCTGCGCCCAAAGCTGCGGCGGCAAAGCGCGCAAAGCGTGCACCCGCGAAGGCCAACAGGGCGGCCGGCGCACAGGATGAGGGCAACCAGCTGGTGGACCGGCTTGACGCGGCCAAGGCCAAAACGCCTCCAAAAACCGGCGTGGAACTGCGGGTCGGTATTTTTCTGTGCCCGCGTTTCCCCCTGTTGTCGCTGGCGGGGCTGTGCGATGCGCTGCGCCATGCTGCAGACCTGGGCGACCAGAGCCGGCAGCTTCGCTGCACGTGGGCGGTGCTCAGCGCCGCCGGCGAGACCGTGGCCTCCAGCTGTGGCGTCGAAGTGGCCACGCTGCCCGCGGCTTCGTCGGACTGCAACTTTGATTACGTGGCGGTGATCGGGGGCTTGCTGCCCTTCATGAAAACGGCCGACCCTCGAGGTGTGAAGTTTCTGAACCACGCCGCAAAAGCCGGTGTGCCGTTGATTGGCATTTGCACCGGCAGCTTTGCGCTCGCGCGGCATGGGTTCATGCAAGGCCGCATGGCCTGTGTTCATCCCTTCCATGTCAATGACTGGAAGGAAGCTTTTCCCGATCTACCCTTCACCACCAACTGCGACTACATCTTTGATGGCGACCGGATCACCTGCGCGGGCGGTATCTCGATCATCGAGCTGGCCACCGAGCTGATTCGCCTGCACTGCGGCCCGGACCGCGCCGCCAAGGTTGTGCACCAGATGACGGTAACCCGCAAATCCGCCATCTCGCACGTCGCGCGCCGGCGCGCGCTGGGTTATGCCTGTGCCGACAACGACAAGCTCCGCCAGGCCATTGTGCTGATGGAAAAGAACATCACCACGCCGCTTGAAATTTCCGTCATCGCCAAAATTGTGGATTCCAGCAGCCGGCAACTTGAAAGGGTCTTTCTGGCAGAAACGGGCGCTTCCCCTTCGGGGTTTTACCGAAACTCCCGGCTGAAATACGGCCGGTGGCTGCTGACCTCAACCGATTCGCCGGTGAGCACCATTGCCTATGAATGCGGCTTTGCCGATGCCTCGCACTTCATCCGGCACTTTCAACAGCTGTATGGTGTTTCGCCCGGGCGGCTGCGGAAGGCGTTGCCTGCGGTGGAGGTGTAGGCCCAATTACAGGCCCAGGTACAGACCCGCGGGGAGCTTTTTCGCTTTTCTCAACCTCTTCGTATCGGGGCAGCTCCACCCAGAAGACGCTGCCCCGCCCCCGGCGGTCCGTCATGCCCACGGGGTGCCCCAGCAGCTGGCTCAGGCGGTAGACGACCGCCAGCTCCAGCCCAAAGCCCTCGGCCATGCCCTGCTGCGGGATGCCTTCAGAGAAAGTCTGCTGGCGCTCATGCGCAATGCCGGTGCCTGTGTCCCAAAGCTCTATGCGCCACTTGCCCCGGCGCGGCCGCGCGGCCAGCAACACACCGCCGCCATGCGTGTTGCGCAAGGCGTTCGACAGCAGGCAGCCCACCAGCCGCGTGAGCAGCACCGGGTCTGACACCGCCCGTCCCGCGGCGGTTCGGGTGCGCAGGCGCAGGCCTTTTTCGCGCGCCTGCGGCGTGTGCTCTTCGGCCAGCGTGTGGACCAGCGCGGCCAGGTCTACCGGCTGCAGGTGCACGCTCAGCGAAGCCGGTTCCAGCCCCGCCAGACTGAACAGCGATTCAAACAACTCGTCAATCTTGCGTGTCGAATCGCCAATCTTGCGCGCAATCTGCGCCGCAAACTCCGGCTCCGCCGTTAACCAGTCGGCATACGGGCCCAGCGCATGCACGGGGTGGCGCAGCTCATGCGCGGCGCTGGCAATAAAGCTGCTCCGCACGGCTTCTGCCTCCGCCAGGGCCTGTTTGCGCTCCTCCAGGGCCTTGATCAGTTCCTGGCGGTCAAACTGCCGCTCCAGGCTGATGCGCTGGGCCCGGTACATGCGCCGGCCCGTCACATGGGCCACCCACAGGAAGACCAGCACAACCCCCATTTCGGCGCCGGTGTCGAGCACCGAAGGCACGCCCCTCGTCAGGTCTATTCGCCAGGCCAGGGCCGCCAGCACCGAGGCACTCAAGCCGTTGCAGTACGCTGAGACGGTACGCAAGCTCGGCGGGCCCGAAGCCACCGCGACCACCGCGATGCCCCCCAGGATCATGATGCACACCAGCTGGTCTTCGATGGGGGCCTGGCGGTACACCACAAACATCAGCGAGCCCCAGACCACCGCGCTCAAGGGCCAGGCCCATCCAAGGAGCGACATGAACTCCCGCAGCGCCACCCCGTCGGCCTCCGCCAGGCGGTGGCGGTAAGCATGCAGGATGGCATAACGCAGCAGCGTCATGGAGCAGGTGGCCAGGGTCCATACCCACAAGTCCCATGGCGCCACACGCCCATGCAGCATTGCCACCACCACCAGAATGATCAGCACGGCCGCATGCAGCGTAGGCCGCGCATTTTGCATAAACGTGCGGGCCAGCTGCACGCTGATCCAGGTCTCGCGTGGGGTCATCGAACGGCGCCTTCGGGGGCTGCTGGCGTGGTGGGCGTCATTGAGAGCGGATTCTTCTGTGAGCGGGGCGGGGTGCGGGCAACAACAATATCAGTGATTTTCCCTTGAGTACCGGGTGGGAAGAAGAGGGTGGGAGTGGGGCTTCTACCTATTATTTGGCTTATGGACATCCACTCTGCCTTCGCTTGGGGAGGTCTTCATGGAGGCCTTCTTTGCGAGGTAGCGGGGATTGCGGCGCGCCCGTTTGGCGTTGCGCCGTATTCCACTGGCTTCACGGCAGCCGGGGCATGAAAGTCTGGTTTTTGTTGTCCCGCCAGCCTTGTGCTGATCTTGCCAGTGTTGGCGGCGTTGGGCGAGCCGTCTTTGGTTGTCGTTGGGGGGTGGTTACAACGGCGGAACGTGTACCTTTTTATTCATGCTGCGTGCCACCTGTGTGGAACGGGGTAGGGCGCGCGTGAGCAGCTGTTTGACACGGTAGACATGTGCGTGCAAAGCGCAGAGCGCGGCCTGGGCGTTGCGATTGCGGACGCTGCGCTGTTCACCGACCTGATTGCCTCACAGAAAGTGGTGACGCCCTTCGACATCGAGGTCGACAGCGGGAACGGTTACTTCCTCACCTATCCGCCTGAGCGGCGTGAGCAGCGGAATATCCGGTTGTTTGAGGAATGGCTTGTGTCTGTGTTGCGGGCTTGAGAGGTTTTTTATGACCTGTATTACATAGTTCATACCTGATCGGCTGAGCGCATGCGACTTCAGAAGGTGTTGGCTGATGTTGGGTGTGCACGCGAAGCAAGAATGATTGGCGGAAGTGTTTCACAAGGCGAACTTCGCGCATTTCAGGTGAGTTGTGGACCATTAGGGACGGTGGGGTTGTCGTACTGCGTACGTACATGAGATGATGACGTGCAACGCAGTGAGAACGACGCCTATCTGGGCGGAAGATGTTGTTGTAGTTCCAAAAAAAGAAAGCATCCCTGAGGCATGGATCACTTCCGCTTAGCAGAACAAGTAAAGCTCGAGTTCGGCATTAAGACGAGGAGGGCCCTCATAATTACGACTGTCGTGCATGAGAGTCTGGCGGTGCTGGCCCACTTGGTCGATGTAGAAGAGGTAGCTGGTGTGAGCGGCGCTATCTACGACATAGGTAGGTTTCCGGATCCTGCCGGCGACTGGCACGTAGTCCACGCTATTACACAAGCTGGCAATAGCGATACCTCCGTTGTAGCAACGAAGGCCCATTGGGAGTTCGGAAAATTCGATGTGCAGATGTTTGTGGGCGTAGCTGGCTCACTGAAAACGGATATTCCAATTGGAAGCGTCGTTGCGGGTGAGTATGTCTACAACTCCCAATCGGGAAAAGTAGATGAAAAGGGCTTCTATTCGAGACCGCATGCGCATCCAGCGGCGCCTGAACTTATTAAGGCTGCTCAAAGACTGGTATTAAACGGAAATTGGGTTGATTTAATAAGAGACCCGAGACGCACGAAGTTGCCGGCTCCGGACGTTTATCCATGCCCGTTCCCTCCAAATGCCATCGTCAAGGCAATAGCTTCGGGCGAGCAGGTGGTAGCTGGAGCAAACACACCAGCTTATCAAGCGATTCGCAAACATTTGAATGACGCCGGTGCTGTCGAAATGGAGGGGTACGGTGCCATGACGGCGGCTCATCAGGAGGCTACTTCCGCGATTGTGATCCGAGGCATTTCAGACATGTGCGACGGAAAGGATCACCAAGCGGACGCACAGTATCAGCCAATTGCGTCCGCACACGCGGCCGCATTCGCGTTCGCTATGCTGTCGCTCCGTAGTAAAGCGAGCCCATTGAGTCCGAACTTGGGCGAATTGCCTGTACAGATGCCAAAGCCGGAGAGAGTGGAAGCCGCGACGACCGAGCAGCGTGTCGACTATGTGGTGAATTTCAAAGGTACGCTCTCGGATTGGTCGGAAGAGAAAACTGAAGAAGTTATCGAAGCACTCCGAAAAATCACTGGAGATCCTGCATTAGCTCTTTTACGTATCGATGGGGGATCTGTCAGAGTAGTTGTAAGCGTTCGCCAAAAGGACGTTTCATCCTTGACACTGGAGGCAATCAAGGCCGTCGCAGAGACCTCGGGTAGAGAGCTCCTTGGCGCAGTCACAGTTGGTGCCCTTGTCGAAGCTGAACTGGCAAAGATAGCCTTCAAGCAGGCGTCGGCTGATCTGCTGTCTTGGTCGCGAACTCTTCCTGGCGGGGGGTGGCTGGAACGCCCAGAGAAACAGAGTATTGAGAGTCGCTTTAATTCGGAATTCAGCTCCACAGTATTACTTGGCGAGCCCGGCTCTGGTAAGTCAGCCCTATTGGCTGCTATTGCGAACGACCTTGTCAAAGCCGACGCATCGATATTCGCCATCAAGGCTGATTTCGTGTCACCCGAAGTTCGTAGCGAAAAAGATCTTCAAATCGATCTCCGTTTGCCCGGGCTACCAAGTGATTTGATCGAGCGCTTAGCAAAACTCCAGCCGATTTTCTTGTTCATCGATCAGCTAGATGCACTAGCAAGTCAACTGGATTTGCAGAGTGATCGCCTCAACGTACTGCTGAATCTTGTCCGAAGAGTAGGTCAGTTGCCTAACGTTCATATAGTGCTATCTGCCAGAACATTCGAATTCAATCACGACGTAAGACTCAAAGCGATCGAAGCAGAACCTATTACTCTATCGTTACCGCCTTGGCATGAAGTAAAAGAAAAGTTAAGTGTCGCAGGGGTCGACGCCGACACTTGGCCCGAGAGCGCGCGTGAGGTAATTCGCAATCCTCAAGCGCTTAAAACTTATCTTTCCCTCGGTCAAAATGAAGGTGACCAACCTTTCTCAAAATATCAGTCGATGTTGGAGCAGTTGTGGCGGCAAAAAATTTCGATGACATCAGACGGCGAATCGTTAGCGCTACTGGCATCCGATATTGCTGGAACTATGGCGGAGGAAGAGGCTTTGTGGCTTGCGAGCTCCAGGTTTGACCTTCGAGCTTCAGTTCTTGAAAGACTTGAAGCGAGTGGTTTGATCGTTCGGTCTGACAACGGGAAGAGTATCGCGTTTAGTCATCAGACAGTATTCGACTACGTGCTCGCGCGCAGTTTCGTGCGTAGCACTGGTCGGCTTTCTTCCTATGTTCTCCAGCGTCAAAATTCGCTCTTTGTACGTCCCAAACTTTGGTCGGCGCTGCGCTATTTGAGAGATGCTGAGACTACGTCGTATGAACGAGAGTTCTTGGAGATCTGGCGAGAAAAAAATCTACGTCGACATCTCCGCATACTACTCATAGAATTTCTCGGTGAACTCAATGATCCGCTTGAATTCGAGAAAGTTTTGCTCGATGAGGCCATGCACACGGATGATCTCCGGGTCGCCGCTTTGAAGGCAATCATCGGAAGTCCCGGGTGGTTCGCCAATTTTTCACGAAGTGCCATCCCTTCAGCTATGACTGGGAGCGACTTAGAAATCGTTCAAGCTGTGGGAATTCTCCAAAGAGCTTGGTCTTTTTCTGTAGATGATGTTATTCGTCTGCTACGCGAACAGTGGCTCATCACATCAACGAAGGATAGCTTCACTTGGTCGGTGTTGGAGGTCTGTACGACTTGGTCCGAATCTGTAGAGCAGATTGCCAGGACAATTTTGTTCCGAACCCCCATAGGCTTATGGAATGTTGACTACATGGCGTCTGTAGTTGCTGTTGAGCAACCTGAGGTCGCCTTTAGATTGATCCGCGTCAAATTGGAATATCTCCTTCAAAAAGCTCGAGTTAGCGCAGCTGAAAAGTCATTCGTAGATAACGAAATTCATGATGATGGACCCGCCCGAGGTGTCGCCACTGAACCGACAACGCCTTTCACGGAAATTCTTGAAGATACTGATTGGCATAGCTTGCCTGGTATGGCCGAGGCAGAGCCGGAAAAGTTTCTTGATGTGCTTTGGCCGTGGTTCTCGAGTCTCTTTATTGAGCTAATGCACCGGACGGCTTCGAAGGAGGTTGATCACGTTTTTCCAGGCCTGTATTCAATCAATCTATCTCTTGAAGTGAATACGTCCGAGCATTTGAAACGCGAACTACCGTTACTCTCAAGCCTCGCACTTGCAGTGGAGGGCGTCGCTAACAACAGTACCGCATATTTTTCAACTTGGGTGGATGCGAGTAGCAGGCTCCAGTTCATGGCCTCCCAGCGACTTATCGCGCACGGATTTTCCGCAGTCCCCGAGAAGTATGCGGATCAGGCTTTCGCTTGGATTTTTGACGACCTTCGTAGATTGCAGCTTGGCAATGCTTACGCTTATAGGCAGACAACTTTTGCACTTGTCAGTGCAGTTTCGTTCTATTGGAGTAATGATCAAGTGCGCGAATTTGAACTCAAGATTCAAAAGTACCGACCCCCAAGGCCAGTGCATCTAACTGAAGCCCGGCAACTTAGGTATTTCATACAAAGCACCCGAAAAATCAGAGCGCACCTGTTGAGCGCAATCCCTATTGAACGATTGAGCGACAAATCTCGGGAATTAGTTGCCGCCGAAAAGCGCATGCAGGGTGGCGATCTGGATGACTGGGGGATTCGTGGTGGCGGAGGAGGATTTATTGGTTCTCCGATGTCCACCGAGGCAATGATAAAGGCCAAAGATCGTGACATCCTTAAGATGTTTGAGGAGATTCCAGATAGTACCCAGTGGGATCATCCAAAGAATTGGATGCGCGGCGGAAATATCCAACTTTCAAGAGCATTCGCCGAGTTTTCTAAGTCGGATCCGGTACGGGCACTTCGGATCATGGAGCAGTTCAAGCCCAAGCTGCAGGAGCGCGCTGTGGGTTACGCTCTGGAGTCAATGGCTGAAGAAGGAGGTCACGACGAAGAACTTCAGGAGACCCTATTAGACCTTCATCAACGTGGTTTTTTCGAAGAGGAATTTCGAGGTTCTGCCGCGCATGCCATAGAGAAAATAGCAAATCGCTCAATAGCGATTAAAGAATCCGTAGTTCAAATTCTGACTGGGTGGCTGAGCGGTTCGGTAGATGATACGGATGGTTCCGCGGACGAGCCTGTGACCCAATCTGAGGTGTTGGAGAAGGACGAACAACAGCGTGATGATGATCGGCAGCAAAGTATCTTATGGGGCCACGGTGGTATCAGCATTCTTCCAAATGGGAATTTTCCGATTTTGTCGGCACTTACGTCGATCTTGCTTAGAGAAAAAGGTACTGGTAGAGATCGCCTGCTAAATGTTTTAAGCGAACATTTAGCGAGGGAACGAGATCCGAAAGTCTGGCAGGCTTTGCTTATCCGGTTGTCGCACGCTGGAGGCACGGAGCCTGAAGCCGTTGCGAAGTTCTTAAGATCATTGTTTGCGCGTCATTCGCAATTGCTTGAAACTCGTGAGGCAATCTACTTCTTGGCCTATGCCCAGCGGTGGGACGACATGCTTGTGTACGACCTGATCCTACCTTGGAGATACTCTGAAAATCCAATGTTGCGCCAGGGGCAAGGAGAACTGGTTGGATTGATCTCAACCGTCCAGGATTCCGCGCGCTGGATTGCAATGCGTGAGCAATTGATTGAGGGGGGAACGACCGAGGCAAAGACCGGCTTGGCGTATGCCGGATCAAATTTGTGGGCCGACGCGCAGTTCCACCCTGCGGCGGGAAAACTATTGACTCGCTTGGTTGCTCACGCCGACAAAGATCGGATGGCGGCAATTTTGGATGTGTTTAGGCTATGTGATGATCTGCTTCCTGAGCCAACGACGCTCGAGTTCTTGCAAGCTTTGACTGCATCTGAAGTAGACCTTTTTGATACCCGCTCTACTTTCTTGATTGAAAAACTTCAATCACTCCTTCCGTATGCGGCTGATGTGATCGGTAGCATTGCCATAAAACTAGTAGAGTCGTGGCGCAAAGACGTACGCAGAGGCCAGACTGCGACCGGGCTAGATGCTCCGCAGTTAACAGATCTAGCAATTACCCTGCACCGATTGGGCGGGCCTTCCCGTGAAACAGGCGTCACAGTGTTCGAAGCCCTGATCGATCTTGACGCTTATGGCGCGCGGGAGACATTGGCTGAGATCGATGGACGGTTTGGTCGCTATCAGATAAACCCTCGACGTAGGATATCCAGGCGAGTCAGAAGTCGTAAGCAGCGAACAGCTAGCTAGTTATTCCGTGCATAAGAACAAGGCCTGCGTTATGCGCTTTGGTTTTGATACTCTGGTTATCCGCCGGCTGGTCCAAAAACCACATCACTACCGAGCCGTAAACCCAACCGGCAACAACGGCGGCCCCGTCCGGTACATATCCACGTAAATCGTGATCGTCTTGCTGCCTCCGTCGACCTGAATGTCGTACACATCCAGCAGCCCGCCACCTCTGGGGAGCGACTTGTCTTCGTACTCGCAGCAGGCGCCCCGGCGCTCGTATGTGATGGGTTCGCCTTTTGGCCCGCGCAATGAGTTGAGGTACAGAAGATGAAGCCGGGTGTCGTAGGGGCCTGTTCTGATGGCGTTTGCAGCAGAGTAGCCGTAGCCAGGGTCGGTGGCGGTTTGCAACTTGATGACGCGCAGATAGGGCGCCGTTGAATCTGATCGGCCGTTGGGGATGCCTTTTCCTCCTACGCGGGTGACGGAAAGAATCCTGGGCTCGGGGTTGCTTGCGCCTGGGCCGGACTGGGTGGTCTGGCACCCTGCGAGGATGGTGGCGGTCAAGGCAAGGATGACCAGGTGTGAAGAGCGGGAAACCAGCGCGTTCATATAAGAGAGTCCTCGTTTTTTAGTTTGATATAGGAGAGAGGTCAGCGGGCGCAGCGGCCTCCCTGTAATGCCGGCCCTCACCGGCAACCCACAGCATACCGGCCACCCCGCATACGCCACCCGGCGTATTCCCCAATCCCCCTCCGGTCCCCAGAATCGGTTCATCGCTGTGTAAAAGCCTTGGTTTCCCCTGGTTTTGGCGCAGCGAAACGCGATTCACACACCTATCTACCGGAGCGAGGATTCACATGCAACAACGTCGATTTACCCTCAAGGCGATGACCGCCGCAGTCGCACTGGCAGGCCTTGGCGCCATGCCTGCCGCTTTTGCCCAGGCGGGCGGCACCATCAAGGTTGGCATCTTGCACAGCCTGTCGGGCACCATGGCAATTTCTGAAACGACCCTGAAAGACACCGTGCTGATGGCGATCGAAGAGATCAATGCCAAGGGCGGCGTGATGGGCAAGAAGCTTGAGCCCGTGGTGGTTGACCCGGCTTCCAACTGGCCCCTGTTTGCTGAAAAAACCAAGCAGCTGCTCGGCCAGGACAAAGTTTCCGTCATCTTCGGTTGCTGGACGTCTGTGTCCCGCAAGTCGGTGCTGCCAGTGGTTGAAGAAATGAACGGCCTGCTGTTCTACCCTGTGCAGTACGAAGGTGAAGAACTCTCCAAGAACGTGTTCTACACGGGTGCGGCACCTAACCAGCAGGCTATTCCTGCGGTCGATTATTTGATGAGCAAGGCCGGCGGCGGCGCCAAGCGTTGGGTTCTGCTGGGCACTGACTATGTGTACCCACGCACCACCAACAAGATTCTGCGCGCCTACCTCAAGAGCAAGGGTGTCAAAGACACCGACATCGACGAGAAATACACCCCCTTCGGCCACAGCGACTACCAGACCATCGTGGCTGACGTGAAGAAATTCTCGCAAGGCGGCAAGACGGCTGTGGTGTCCACCATCAACGGTGACTCCAACGTGCCTTTCTACAAAGAGCTGGGCAATGCCGGCCTGAAGGCCAAAGACGTGCCAGTGGTTGCCTTCTCTGTGGGTGAAGAAGAACTGCGCGGTGTGGACACGAAACCCCTGGTTGGCCACCTGGCTGCCTGGAACTACTTCCAGTCGATCAAGAGCCCGGCCAACACCGAGTTCATCAAGAAGTGGTCTGCCTATGCCAAAGCCAAGAAGCTCCCTGGCTCTGACAAGCCTTTGACGAATGACCCGATGGAAGCCACCTACATCGGTATCAACATGTGGAAGCAGGCTGTTGAAAAAGCCAAGTCCACCGACACCGACAAGGTCATCGCCGCCATGGCTGGCCAGACCTTCAACGCGCCTTCCGGCATCGTGAGCAAGATGGATGAGAAGAACCATCACCTGCACAAGTCGGTCTTCATCGGCGAAATCAAGGCCGACGGCCAGTTCAATGTAGTGTGGAAGACGCCTGGCCCTGTGAAGGCCAAGCCATGGAGCCCATACATTGAAGGCAATGACAAAAAGCCAGACGAACCCGTCAAGAAGTAAGCCATAGAGCTACTGCGCAACCCGATCTGGGCCTTGCAGTGCTCGCCGTACCTCTGTACGGCTCCGCGCTGCAAAACCCACCTCGGGCTGCTCGCTACGCTCTCTGGACCACTTCTTCAATGGAGTGGTTCTGGTTCTTCCGGTCTTGACGCCGTTTTGGCGTCTACGGTCCGGTTCTTGCTCTTGGTGAGTAAGACCGGTGCCCCCAAGGAAGTTGCAGTCTGGGAGCAACGCGGTTGCGTGCTGTGCCCAACCTACAGGTTCTTTCCCCTATGCTCCGTTACCCACTTCTCCGTCTACTCTTTCTTGCTACGCTTTTGATAGCTGCTCGCGCTTATGCCTTAAGCCCTGAGGAGGTAAAAGGCATGTCAATTGGCGAAACGGAGGCGCGTGTGGAGGCCCTGGGCAAGGCCGCTGCCAAGGCTGACGAGAAGACGGCCGCATTCATACAGGCGCTGTCTGACGATGCGGTGAAAACCAAGGGTGACAAGGTGTTTGTCGTGAAAGACGACAAAGCCTTTGACCCGATCACCGGCGCCGAGGTGCCGCTGCCGGCCGATGCCGAAGACGTGATCAACCCCAACCTGATGCGCAGCGAGATCGACAACGCGCTGGCCGCGTTGAAGCTGTTTTCCAAAGACGAGAAGCAGCGGCGCGATGCGATCAAGACGCTGGGCGGTGACAACGACGAAGCGCGGCTGCCGCTGATTGAAAAAGCCTACGCGGCCGAAACCGTGCTCGAGCTGAAGAACCAGCTCGAGCTGATGCGCGCCGCCATCATGCTGGGCAGCACCGACAAGGCCAAGCGCCTGGAGGCCGCCGCGCAGCTGGCCGGCAGCAAGAACCCCAATACCAAAACGGTGCTGATAGAACGCCTGGGCACCGAGGCCGATGCCGATGTGAAGGTGGCCCTGCAGGCTGCGCTGGCCAAGGTGGAGGCCTCGCTGGAGTGGGGCAACAAGCTGGGCGCGATTTTTAGCGGCATCAGCCTGGGCAGCATTTTGCTGCTGGTGGCGCTGGGGTTGGCCATCACTTACGGGCTGATGGGCGTCATCAATATGGCGCACGGCGAGCTGATGATGATTGGCGCCTATGCCACCTACGTGGTGCAGGGCGTGTTCCAGAAATACTTTCCCGGCGCGTTTGACTGGTATTTGCTGGCCGCGGTGCCGGTGGCCTTCATGGCCTCGGCGCTGATGGGTGCGGCGCTGGAGCGCAGCGTGATTCGCTTCCTCTATGGCCGCCCGCTGGAAACACTGCTGGCCACGTGGGGTATCAGCCTGATGCTGCAGCAGCTGGTGCGTTCGATCTTCGGTGCGCAAAACGTGGGTGTTGAAAACCCGGTGTGGATGAGCGGTGGCGTGCAGGTGCTGGGCAATCTTTCGCTGCCTTACAACCGGCTGGTCATCATTGTGTTTGCCGTGGCGGTGCTGCTGGGCGTGGCCTGGCTGATCAGCCGCACACGGCTGGGCCTGTTTGTGCGCGGCGTCACGCAGAACCGGTCGATTGCCTCTTGCATGGGTGTGAACACGGCCCGCGTTGATACTTACGCCTTCGCGCTGGGCTCGGGCATTGCCGGCCTGGCGGGCTGCGCGCTGAGCCAGGTGGGCAACGTGGGGCCTGACCTGGGCCAGGGCTACATCGTGGATTCGTTCATGGTGGTGGTGCTGGGCGGCGTGGGCCAGCTGGCTGGCACGGTGTATGCCGCGATGGGCCTGGGCATCCTCAACAAATTCCTGGAGGGCTGGACGGGCGCCGTGCTGGCCAAGATTGCCGTGCTGGTGTTCATCATCATCTTCATCCAGAAGCGGCCACAAGGCATCTTCGCGATGAAGGGCCGTTCGGCTGAAGCCTGAGATGACGACCACCATGACCCCGATGCCAACTATCGTGCACCTTCCGGCCAAGGGCCCACTGCTTACGCGCGGCGGCTGGAGCGCCTTCATGATGGCACTGATCGCCGTCTGCGCCATTGCGCCCATGCTCAACCTGTGGGTGCCCGAGGGCAGCGTGTTTCACATGAGCACCTACGCCGTGGCGCTGCTCGGCAAGATCATGTGCTACGCCATCTGCGCGTTGGCCATGGATTTGATCTGGGGCTACACCGGCATCCTCTCGCTGGGGCATGGCGTGTTCTTTGCACTGGGCGGCTACGCCATGGGCATGTACCTCATGCGCCAGATTGGCCGCGACGGCAATTACAAAAGCGACCTGCCCGACTTCATGGTGTTCCTTGACTGGAAGACACTGCCCTGGCACTGGACTTTCAGCGACAGCTTTGCCGCCACCCTGTTTTTGATTGTGGCGGTGCCGGGCCTCATTGCATTTGTGTTTGGCTTCTTCGCGTTCCGCTCGCGCATCAAGGGCGTTTACTTTTCCATCATCACCCAGGCCATGACGTTTGCGGCCATGCTGCTGTTCTTTCGCAATGAAACCGGTTTTGGCGGCAACAACGGCTTTACCGACTTCAAGCGCATTCTCAACATCCCGATTGCCACGCCGTCGATGCGCATGACGCTATTCATCATGACCGGCCTGACGCTGCTGGGTTTCTTTTTGTTTGCCAAATGGCTGGTGGGCAGCAAGTTTGGCCGTGTGCTGCAGGCCATTCGTGACGCTGAAACGCGCGTGATGTTCTCGGGCTACAGCCCGCTGGGCTACAAGCTCACGATCTGGGTGATTTCGGCCATCATGTGCGGTGTGGCCGGTGCGCTGTATGTGCCGCAGGTCGGCATCATCAACCCGAGCGAAATGAGCCCGGCCAATTCGATTGAAATTGCCATCTGGGCCGCAGTGGGCGGGCGCGCCAGCCTGATCGGGCCGATTGTGGGGGCCTTCATCGTCAACGGCGCCAAGAGCTGGCTGACGGTGGCGTATCCCGAATTCTGGTTGTACTTTCTGGGGGCACTTTTCATCAGCGTCACGCTGTTCCTGCCCGATGGGGTGGTGGGCCTGGTCAAGAAGCTTCGTAAAGGGGGTGGCAAATGACCCCCGACCTTCTTGAGCAGGGCGCACGCCGCATTGAAGAGCGCCTGGCCGCGCTGGACGCCGGCAAGGCCAATACGGCATCGGGTGGCCGTAGCGCCAGTGGCCGCCGTATTGCTCATGCCACCGGCGAGGTAGACGTTACCCACGGCCGTATCCTGTACCTGGAAGATGTGAGCGTCAGCTTCGACGGCTTCAAGGCCATCAACAAGCTGAGCCTGGACATTGCGCCCGGAGAGCTGCGCTGCATCATCGGCCCCAATGGCGCCGGCAAGACGACCATGATGGACATCATCACCGGCAAGACCCGGCCCGATGAAGGCACGGTGTTTTTCGGCAGCACGATTGACCTGCTGCGCCACAAGGAAGCCGAGATTGCCCAGTTGGGCATTGGCCGCAAATTCCAGAAGCCCACGGTGTTTGAGCAGCTCACCGTGTTTGAAAACCTGGAACTCGCGCTCAAGACCAACAAGGGCGTGAAGCATTCGATGTTCTTCAAGCTCGATTCAACACAAAGCGACAGGCTGGCCGAGATCCTGGTGACGATTCACCTGGCAGACAGTGTGGGCCGCATGGCCGGCAACCTGAGCCATGGGCAAAAGCAGTGGCTGGAGATCGGCATGCTGTTGATGCAGGACCCGAAGCTGCTGCTGCTCGACGAGCCGGTGGCTGGCATGACCGATGAGGAAACGGCGCGCACGGCGGAACTGTTCTTGACGCTCAAGGGCAAGCATTCGCTGATGGTGGTGGAGCATGACATGAGCTTCATCAAGACGATCTCGGAGATCGTTACCGTGCTGTGTGATGGGTCTGTGTTGGCTCAAGGCACTCTTGATCAAGTGCAGGCGGATGAGCGGGTGATTGAGGTGTATCTTGGCCGTTGAGGTTTTATCTTCGCCTGTTCTTGCTCCGGCGGTGTGCTCTTTGCGGAGGGCGGCTGGCCGGGGGTTGCCCGGCGGCAACTCACTTTTCTTTTGCTTCGCCAAAAGAAAAGTAAGCAAAAGAAAAGGCGACCCTGCTGTCTGCGACCCTTCGCTGCGCTACGGGCAACCTGCGGTGCTCGGTCCAGGCGGGGTCTCGCTCGAACTCGCTTCGCTCAGACAATCGCGATCCCTGATCCGCCTGAATCTGCGCTCCTCGGCGCAGACAGAAGGGGGTGGGGAGAGGAATACCAAAACCGAATACCCAAACTGCCAAAGACAGAACCCCGAAGACCACAAGAAACAAGGACTCGCCGTGGCGAGTCCTTGTTGGTATTTGTCTTTTGTTTTCGGCCTTCAGTCCCCGCTCCCGATTGGCCCTTGTGGATGCGCCGAGGAGCGCAGGGCCAGACGGATCAGGGCAAAAACTTGTTTGAGCCGCAGGCGAGTTGTTTTTGACCCCGGCTGGACCGAGCACCGCAGGTTGCCCGAAGCGAAGCGTAGGGACGCAGGAACCAGGGTCGCCTTTTCTTTGGTGACTTTCTTTTGGCGAAGCAAAAGAAAGTTACTTGCATGCCGGGCAACCCCCGGCCAGCAGTTCACAGCAATGAGCGCAGGGACCGAAGCAAGAACCAACCCTCGAAATGCACTTCCCTACGGAGACTCCTCATGCTCCAAGTAAAAAACATCAACCAATACTACGGTGGCTCTCACATCCTCAGAGACGTGAGCCTCGAATCCCACCTGGGCAAGGTTACGGTGCTGCTGGGCCGCAACGGCGTGGGCAAGACCACGTTGCTCAAATCACTGATGGGCCTGATCCCCATCAAGACCGGCACGATTGAATTCGACGGCAAACCTGTCCAGGGCAACACGCCGTATGAGCGCGCCCGCGCAGGCATCGGCTTTGTGCCGCAAGGCCGTGAAATCTTCGCACGCCTCACGGTGGAAGAAAACCTGCGCATGGGTCTGGCCTACAAAAGCGCGAGCACGCCGATTCCTGCCGAGCTGTATGAGCTGTTTCCGGTGCTCAAGCAAATGCTGAACCGGCGCGGTGGTGACTTGTCGGGTGGGCAGCAGCAACAGCTGGCCATTGCGCGTGCACTGGCGGCCAAGCCCAAGCTGTTGATTCTTGACGAGCCAACCGAGGGCATTCAGCCCAGCATCATCAAGGACATCGGCCGCGTGATCCGCATGCTGGCCGATCGCGGTGACATGGCCATCTTGCTGGTGGAGCAGTACTACGACTTCGCGCAGGAACTGGCCGACGACTACCTGGTGATGGAGCGCGGCGAATTCATTGCGCGCGGCCAGGGCAAGGACATGGAAACCAACGGCGTGCGGCAGCTGGTGGCGATTTAAGCAGGGTGCCTGTCGTCGCCTTGCGTCAAAGCCCGGTTTGTCCGGGCTTTTTTGTGCCTGCAGGCATGCCGATATTCGTATCAGTTCCGCGAACGTAGAATCGCAGCGGTCGCCGAAACAAACCGGCAAAAAACAATCAAAAAAAGGTAGATGCCGATGGCGTTGCTTGCGTTGGACAACTGGCTGATCCAGACGAAATCTCATGCGGGCCTGTCGGGCTTTCGCCGCTTTTTGGTGGAGTTTGGCTGCTTCGGCCTCAAGGAAGCCAGGGCCTGCCTCTTTGCCGGGCTGTTCTTTGCAGCGGTGTTCCTTGTGCCGCGGGCAGGCGTGGCCGGTATTCCGCGCTACGACCTGCTGCTTTTGATAGCGCTGCTGATTCAAGGCTGGATGGTGCTGGCCAAGCTGGAAACCCTGGATGAGCTGAAGGCCATCTGCCTCTTTCACGTGGTGGGGTTTGCGCTGGAGGTCTTCAAGACTTCCGGGTCCATCCAGTCCTGGAGCTACCCGGACTTTGCCTATACGAAAGTGTTTGGCGTGCCGCTGTTTTCCGGCTTCATGTATGCGGCGGTGGGCAGCTACATCATCCAGGCGTGGCGATTGTTTGACCTGCGCATCCGGCATCACCCGCCTTACTGGATGGGCGTGGTGATTGCGGTGCTGATTTACGGCAACTTTTTCACGCACCACTTTTGGGGCGACTACCGCTGGTACATCGCCGCCTGCCTGGGCGGCTTGTATGCCAGGTCCACGGTGATCTTCCGGCCCTATGACCGGGACCGGAGCATGCCCTTGCTGCTGAGCTTTTTGCTGATCGGCTTCTTTATCTGGGTGGCTGAAAACATCAGCACGTTCTTCAGCCTGTGGCACTACCCCAACCAGCTGGGCGCCTGGTCCCTTGTTCATGTGGGCAAATGGAGTTCCTGGTCACTGCTGGTGGTCATGACCTTCACCATCGTGGCCAACCTGAAGCATGTGAAGGCGCGCATCCATGTCCCCGACTGAGACAGGCGCTTCCCGCGTGAAGCTGCGCTTTGACCGCGAGGCTGCACTCTGGGCGGTCTTTATTTTCATCATTGAAGTGCTGATCGCGACTGTGTGGTCACACCACCGCTGGCTGCGGGGTTTTGTCGGCGACGTGCTGGCTGTGGTGTGGGTGTACCTTTTGCTCAAGACCGTGATCAAGGCCAACACCCGCAACCTGGCGCTGGTGGCGTTTGCGGTGGGTTGCCTGGTGGAGCTGGCCCAGTATGTGGCCAGCGTCAACGGCTGGCACGTGCAGAACCGGGTGCTGAAGATTCTGCTGGGTTCGGTGGCTGACTGGATGGACGTGCTGGCCTATGCCTGCGGATTTCTGCTGGTTTTGGCGCTGGAGTTTTTGCTGGCCCGCTGGAAGGCTGCCAGAAGGCCGATTACGCCGGTTACTTCGAGCGAGAGATGATCTCTTTCATGCGCTGAAGCCGGGGTGCCGTCATCGGCACCGTCAGCATGGTGCTGGCAATGGCCATCAGCAGCAGGGCGGTGAAGGTCTCATTGGAGATGATTTTCTTGCCCAGCAGGATGTTGACAAAGATGATCATGATCAGGCCCTTGGTCTGCAGCAGCCAGCCGATGATGGAGCCTTCACCGGGCGCCCATTTCAGCACTTTGCCTGCGATGTAAGTGCCCATCAACTTGCCGCCGACCGAGGCCACCAGCAGCACCGCCGCGGCGATAAAAACGGCTTCTCCGCCGACGGACCAGTTGGTGCGCAGCCCCGCACTGAGGAAAAACACCGGCATCATCACCAGCAGCACGTGATGGCGCAGCAGGTCCATGTGTTCCTGGTCGAACCACTCACCGTCGATGACGGCGCCGGCCAGGAAAGCCCCGATCATGTAGTCCAGCCCGGCCCATTCCGCGCCGAAGGCGCAGATGATCAGCCAGATCAAGCCGACGTACCAGCGGTCACGCTCGGGCAGCCACACCATGAGCTTGCGGAAGGCGCAGCTCACGACGCCGAACGCCACGAGGAAACCGACCTGGGTGCCCACGCGTTTCCAGTCCATCAGGATGAGCGCCAGAACGCCCCAGATCGCGATGTCGTCCAGGCTGGCGTAACGTATCAGGCGCTGGCCAACCGGTTGGCGCAGGATGGCCAGCTTGTCCATCAGCAGGATCAGCACGGGAAGCGCCGTCACGGCGCAGGCCATGCCGACACCCACCACAAACTGCCAGGGCATGCCTTGCGTGCCTAGCCACCCTGGGTACATCAGCATGCCTGCGGCCACGACGCAGCCCAACACCAGCGGTGTGCTTAGCGCCAGGCCGGCGGTGATGCCGCTTTCGCGCCGGTGTTCCCAGGTCTTTTTGAGGTCCAGCTCGATGCCGGCGATCCAGACAAACACCATGACGGCCCACCAGGCAATGCCGTTGAGCGACTGCACCACCGGCGCGCTGAAGACAAAGGCGTAGTAGTCAGGGTAGACCTTGCCCAGGATGCCCGGGCCCAGCAAAATGCCGGCGATCATCTGCACCACCACCAGTGGCGCGTAGTAGTCGGTTCCGAGAACCCGCCAGATCAGGTAGGGCACCGCGAAGATGAGCGCCATGGCGATCAAATAGGTTTCGGTGGTGGTCATTGCGGAGTCCATGGTTCCCTTTGTTTTTATGCCTTCCGGCTCCGTGCCGGCGGCCAAGCCCCGCATGGTAGACCATGGCGGTGGCGCCGGTTGTAAGCGGCCTGCCTGTCGGTTACCATGGCGTCGGCTGGCCCCATTGCCCGCCACGTCGCTCGGACGGTTCCGGGCGCTTACGTGAAAGTTTCTTATGTCCGCCTCTTCTTCAGGCAAGCGCCGCTTTGCGCGCATTGACCGGCTTCCCCCCTACGTTTTTAACATCACGGCCGAGCTGAGAATCGCGGCGCGCCGGCGTGGCGAGGACATCATCGACATGAGCATGGGCAACCCCGATGGCGCCACGCCCGCGCACATCGTGGCCAAGCTCACAGAGGTCGCGCAGCGGCCCGACACGCACGGCTATTCGGCCAGCAAGGGCATTCCGCGGCTGCGGCGCGCCATTGCGCACTGGTACCAGAGCCGCTACCAGGTGGCGATTGACCCTGACACCGAGGCCATCGTCACCATCGGCTCCAAAGAGGGTTTGGCCCACCTGATGCTGGCCACGCTGGACCGCGGCGACACCGTGCTGGTCCCGGACCCGAGCTATCCCATCCACATTTACGGCGCGGTGATCGCGGGGGCCGACATTCGCTCGGTGCCGCTGACACCCGACACGGATTTTTTTGCCGAGCTGGAAAAAGCCATTCGCGGCAGCTACCCCAAGCCCAAGATGATGGTGCTGGGGTTTCCGTCCAACCCCACCGCGCAATGCGTGGAGCTGGAGTTTTTCGAGAAGGTGATTGCACTGGCGCGCAAGCACGACATTTTTGTGGTGCACGACCTGGCCTATGCCGACATCGTGTTCGACGGCTGGAAGGCGCCGTCCATCATGCAGGTGCCGGGCGCCAAGGACATCGCGGTGGAGTTTTTCACGCTCTCCAAAAGCTACAACATGGCGGGCTGGCGCGTCGGCTTCATGGTGGGCAACCCCGACCTGGTGGCGGCGCTGGCGCGCATCAAGAGCTATCACGACTACGGCACCTTCACCCCGCTGCAGGTGGCGGCGATTGCCGCGCTGGAAGGCGACCAGCAATGCGTGAAGGACATCGCCGCGCAATACCAGGCGCGGCGCGACGTGCTCTACAAGGGCCTGACCGAAGCGGGCTGGCCGGTGGACTGCCCCAAGGCGTCGATGTATATCTGGGCGCGCATTCCCGAGGCTTACCGCAAGCTGGGGTCGCTGGAGTTTGCCAAGCAGCTGCTGGAGAAGGCAAAGGTGTGCGTGTCACCCGGCATCGGCTTTGGCGACCACGGTGACGACCATGTGCGCTTTGCCTTGATCGAGAACGAGGCCCGCATCCGCCAGGCGGTGCGCGGCATCAAGGCCATGTTCAAGGCGGATGGGGTGCTGAAATCCGCACAAACCGATAAGCAGGAAGGCTAAAAAAAAGTGGGCCGCAAGCGGTCCACTTTGACATGACTCAAGACCGGCACCAAAGGTGTCGGCGCTGTTTTTTTCAACTGCCGGTGGCGTTGGGCGTGTCTTTTTCTGCGATACCGGCTGTGGCTGCCAGCAGTTTTTTCTCCAGTTCGGCACGCTCCGCAATCTCCCGTTCCAGCAGGTCGTTGACGTGTGCCAGCTCTTCCGCGGAGCTCTGGATTTTGTCTTCGAGTTCCGCGGTTTTTACCAGCGCCATCGCAACGTCGCCTGTTTTGACCGCGGGTGGAATTTCTTTTTCGAGGACCTTGTTGATCAGCAGCAGTTCTTGTGCGGATCTTTCCACTGTGTCCTGCACGGCATCGTTTTTTTCGAGCGCTCGCGCCAGTTGTGGCTTCTCGGGCGAGGTGTTCTGGGGTTTTTGCATGGATGCTTTCGTGGCGGGTGACGTGGCGGGTAATGGCCGGGGGAGCATGGAGACGGCGTCCCGCAGTGGACGCGCGATAGTCCCCCTCATCATGCACGCGAAATCCGTTGACCGGGTGGACTTTACGGGAGGGTTACCTGTGTTTGGCGGCGAATGAAATATGCGTCGCCTGGAGAAACCGGCGATATGGAAAACCTGCCCATAAAACGCACACAAAAAAGAAGTGGGCCGCAAGCGGCCCACCTTTGCTTCTGCTTCATCCGGTGAATTCATCAAACCCCGGCGGAGCGAGTGGCAACTGGTTATTGCGGCGGTGAGGCGACGGGCGCCGGGATCACCACAATGTCTGTCGAGGTCTGCGGCTGCACGCGAACGTTGGTGGCGCCCGGGGGCACTACAACGGTTTCTACCTGGCGCACGACACCGCCGCCGGCGACGCTGCCATCAGCCTTGCCGTAGCCCACGATACGGGCCTGGCAGGCGACCTGGTCTTCGCCCTTGAAGACATCGCAGCGCTTCAAGGCATTGGCGGAAAACTGTCCATTGGCGTTGTCGACCTTGCCGGCGCGTTTGGCGGCGTTGGCGTTCTTGACTTCAGTGATACAGGTTGCCCGGTCTTGCTGGGTCTTGCCGTTGTTACAGGCGGCCATTTCGCTCCTGGCGTCACCCGTGGCGTCGATCCCGGTGGTGCCGGAAGCAATCTGGGCCGCGGCACCCAGGGAAAGCAGGGCGGCAGCGCCGAAACAGGCAGCAGTGCGCGCAAGGCGGAAATTCAGGGATGAGGTCATGGTCAAACTCCTTGTTCGAAACTCGATGGATATCGATAAATGGAGTCTGGGCCGCTACCTGAAACGGCCATGAAAGGAAAAGGTCCGGGTAAGCCGTGCCCTAAGCCCATTCGCCTGTAGGACAGGTCTTTCAGCGGCTGTTGAGGCCGGGGCTCGCGCGGCTAACTAAAGACTACAAAACCCGTTGAGCTGCGGGGCCGGCGTAACGAATTTTCTGAAGATGTTTTTTTGTACAGCCTGCGTGAGCAGCTGCAGAACTACATCGACCAGATGCGCGGGGTGGAGGGCGCCAGCTGCCAGAGCTGTGTGCGCCAGGCTTGCCAGACCTGCTTGAGCAAGGCCATGGCAGGTTCAACCACTGGCGACAGCACACGGACGACGACGACCTGCCCGTCGGGGCTGGTTGCACCGGCGCTGGCGCTCAGTGCGTGGGCCTGCATCACCTCACGTGCGCAGTCCAGCGCCAGCTGGCGGCGATGGCGCTCGAGCTTGCTGCCGGCCACAAAAAAAAGTGAGGCGAGGCAGCGGTTGCCGGCCATGCCGAGCGGGCTGTTCATCAGCAAGGTGTCTGCGGCATCCATGCGCGCGCGCTCGAGCCAGACGCCGGGCATTTCGATGTGCTGGCGAAAGCTGCCGCTCTCGAACGGCAGGCTGGCGGCGGGCAGGCCCAGGGCGGTGACGTCCCAGCCGATCAGTTCGGCGCCGGGCGCCAGCGTCATGGTCAGGTGGTTTTCGGCAAGGCAGCCGTTGTAGCAAATGGCCTCCAGCGGCAGCCATTCCATGCGGGCGCCGGCCTGCAGGTCAAGGCGGGTGCGCTGCAGGGCGGGCTCGCCGGCGGAGCGGTAAAAGCGCGTGGCGCCGGGCGTGGTGATGAGGCCGTGTGTGCCGGGTGCTGCGCTGAAGGCCAGGTCCAGCGTGTCGCCGCCGACCAGGCCGCCGGGCGGGTGCACGATGACGTTGTGGCAAATCGCGTCGCCTTCGGGATAAAGACTTTGCAGGATGCGCAGGGGGCCGCTATGGCGAAAGTGGGCAAGGGTCTTGCCGGCCTGGTGGGTGTAGTCGAGTGCGAGGGTCGCGTTCCAGGTCATGGGGCAAGTTTAACGCGGGCAGGCAGCCTGGCTTTGCTATCAATTCAGGAGCTGCTCGCGCAGGTTCTGTATGCGCCGCAGCCTCTTTTTGCTTAAATTTTGGGCTCGAGAAGCGTTTTTTTCGTTTATCAGGCTTCTCGGAGGCTTGGAAGGCTTCGGAGTCGGCGAAAGGCAGCAGGGTGATGCCCCTTGCGCCTTTCGCTCCTCTTTTGCCGACTGCTGGCCTGGGGGATCAGCTTGTGACTTTCTCTTTAGCTTCCTTCACCCGCGCGGCCAGGTGGTCCAGCGCTTCCTGCACCTGGTCGACCAGGATCAGGCAGAGGTCACCGGGTGACAGGCGCGAAAGTGCGGTGTCGATGGCCAGAAACTCGCCGCGTATCTCGTCAATCTGTTTGGTGCGGCGGGCTTTGTCGAGGCCTTGGCGCAGCAGACCCATAACTTCACCGTCTGCGCGGCCGCGCTGAGCGGCGTCCTGGTAGAGGATGACGTCGTCGAACGCGCTGCCCAGGATGATGGTCTGGTCGCGGATGTCGCTGTCGCGGCGGTCGCCTGCGCCGCTGATCACCACACTGCGGCGCTGGCCTGGCGTGGCCGGCATGGCGTCGACCGCGGCCACCAGGGCGCGCATGGCGTCGGGGTTGTGGCCGTAGTCGGCGATCACCGTGGCGCCTTTGTAGTCCATGACGTTGAAACGGCCGGGCGCGTTGTGCGCGTCGTTCACAAAGCTGGAAAGCCCGCGCTTGATGGTGTCCCAGTTGATGCCGGCACCCCAGGCGGCCGCGACGGCGGCCATGACATTTTCGACCTGGAAGCTGATGGTGCCGCCGCGTGTGACGGGAACGCCCTGCAGCGCGATGCGTTCGACCCAGGCGCCTTCGGCGGCCACCAGTGTGGCGCCGTCGACATACACGGTGCGCTTGCCTTGTGCGCGGTGCGTGGCCATGAGCGGGTGGTGCCGGTCGGCGGCGAAAAAGATCACCTTGCCGGGGCAGGTGGCCGCCATGTCGGCGACGATGGGGTCGGCGGCATTGAGCACCGCGTAGCCGGTGGTCGAGACATTCTGCACGATCACGCGCTTGAGCACGGCCAGGTCTTCCACCGTGGTGATGTAGTTCAGGCCCAGGTGGTCGCCGCTGCCGATGTTGGTGACAACGGCGACTTCGCAGCGGTCAAAGCCCAGGCCTTCGCGCAGCACGCCGCCGCGGGCGATTTCGAACACGGCCGCATCGACGTCAGGGTGCATCAACACGTTGCGCGCGCTCTTGGGGCCGCTGCAATCGCCGCTGTCGGTTTGCCGGCCGTTGATGTAGACGCCGTCGGTATTCGTCATGCCGGTGCGCAGGCCGTCGGCGGCCAGCAGGTGGGCAATCAGGCGGGTCGTGGTGGTCTTGCCGTTGGTGCCCGTGACGGCAATCACCGGCACGCGGCCGTTGTCACCGGGGGCAAACAACTCGTCGATCATGGCGACGCCCACGGCGCGGCCCTTGCCGTACGAGGGCGACAGATGCATGCGCAGGCCTGGCGCGGCATTGACTTCCACGACGCCGCCGTTTTGTGTCTCCAGCGGGCGCAGCATGCTTTCGCACACCACGTCGACGCCGCAGATGTGCAGGCCGACCATTTGCGCCGCAGCCACGGCGCGCGCGGCCACAGCCGGGTGTACGTCATCGGTTACGTCGGTCGCCGTGCCGCCGGTGCTCAGGTTGGCGTTGTTGCGCAGGATGACGCGCCGGCCCTTGGCGGGAATGGATTCGGGCGTGAGCTCCTGTGCTTCCAGGCGGGCCACGGCGATGTCGTCGAAGCGGATTTTGGTGAGCGAGGTGGAATGGCCTTCGCCGCGTTTGGGGTCCTGGTTGACGATGTCGACCAGCTCACGCACGGTGTGCAGGCCGTCGCCCACGACCTGTGGCGGCTCACGCCGCGAGGCGGCCACCAGCTTGTTGCCCACCACCAGCAGGCGGAAGTCGCTGCCGGGCAGGAATTTTTCGACCATCACTTCGCCATATTCGGCGGCTGCCTTCCAGGCGGTGTCCAGGTGTTCGCGCGTGGTGATGTTGACGGTGACGCCCTTGCCCTGGTTGCCGTCCAGCGGTTTCACGACTGCCGGCAAACCCACTTCCAGGGCCGCGGCCCAGGCATCGTCCGTATCGGTGACCGGGCGGCCCAGCGGCACGGGAACGCCGGCCGCGCGCAGCAGTTTTTTTGTGAGGTCTTTGTCTTGCGCGATGGATTCGGCCACGGCGCTGGTGGCGTCGATTTCCGCGGCCTGGATGCGCCGCTGTTTGGAGCCCCAGCCGAACTGCACCATGCTGCCTTTGGTGAGGCGCCGGTAGGGAATGCCGCGTGCCACGGCGGCGTCGACAATCGCGCCGGTGCTGGGGCCGAGGCGCTCGTCTTCGTCGAGTTCGCGCAGTTGGGCAATCGCGACGTCCAGGTCGAAGGCGGTGTCGCGCAGGGCGGCGTGGATCAATGCTTGCGCCAGCTCGAAGGCCAGCCGGCCGACGGTTTCTTCGCTGTACTCGACCACGACCTGGTAGGTGCCCGCTTCAACAGTAGAGGCGGTGTGGCTGAAAGTGAGGGGGCAACCGGCAGCCGTCTGCAGCGCCAGCGCGGCGGCTTCAAGCACATGGGCCAGTGAGACGGGGCCTGCGTGGCCGGTCTGCCGGAAGGCGCCCATCTCGGGGAACAGCGAGCGCACGCGCGGCTCAAAGCCTGGCAGACCGGTGATATTGCACTCCACCGCAGTGCAGGCAACGATGGCTTCGAGCGCCGTGTGGCGGCTCCAGAGGTTGGGCCCGCGCAGGGCCCGGATACGGGACACTTCCATTACTCGGCACTCCCGGCGGTTTTAGGGGTGGTTTCAAAGGCTTCCATGCCGGCGCCTATCAAATTGAGGGGGATGCCCAGCGCCCAGGCGGCGCCCACGGCGGCCAGCAGTCCACCCTCGGACAGTCCGCGGCGTTCGCGCCAGGCGGCAAGCTTGCCGAGGCCCGGCAAAAAAGCCTCGCTGGCACCGGTGGCCAGCACGACCTGGTCCTGGCGCAGGTAGAGCGCACGGCCGCCTTTGGCGCAATGCGCCGCAATGGCCTCGGCCTTGGGGTCGGTGCTGTAGAAAATGACTTCGCCGTCGCAGAGCTCCTGCATTTCGGCGATGCGGGGATCTGCGGCATTGAGCACGGCGGCGCCGCCGGGCAGCACCACATCGACCTGCGAGCGCATGACCTTGTACATCTGGTCGGCTTCGGTGATGTCGAATTCGGCCAGGCCTTCGGCGCCGCCCAGGTCGGTAACAACACCCACCTGGCATTTGTCATAGGGCAGGCCGGTGCGCAAGATGGTGTCGGCGCCGTTTTCAAACACAGCCGCCTGCACGGCGCGGTTGATCAGCAGGCGCTGGCCGGCTTCCCAGTTGGCGCAGTTGGATGCGTCCACACAGCGCTGGTCCAGGAACAACCCACCCTGGCAGGCCAGGCCGGTGTGCCGGCCCGACAGGTGCAGCAGCCAGGCCACCAGACGCGCCACGCGCTGGTTGTCGCTGGAGCCGGCAATGCCGACGATGGGAATGCGGCCGTCAGGGCTGTCGGAGTCGGTGGCAGGGAAAAGGTGGTCGCAGATGGCACGGCCCACCGGGCGCGGCGCGCCTTCGGCCGGCTTGAGGTGCATGAGGAGGCCTGGGCCGGCGTTCACTTCAACGATTGCGCCGCCTTGCTCGTGCAGCGGGCGCGAGATGTCTTGCGCCACCACATCGACCCCGGCGATGTCCAGGCCCACCACGCGGGCGGCCAGCGACACGATGTGATCAACGTCAGGGTGAACCTGGTCGGTGCAGTCGATGGCCACATTGCCGTTGCGCTGGATCAGCACCTCGCGGCCAACGGCGGGTATGGCTTCGGGGCTCAGGCCCTGGCGCTGCAGATCAAGAATGATGGCGCCGTCGCTGGCCGTGTTGATACGGCCCAGCGGGAAGTCTTCACCGACGCCGCGGCGCGGGTCGGTGTTGAGCTGTGCGTCCACCAACTGTGAGACGGTCGAGGTGCCGTCGCCGGTGACCCAGGCCGCCTCGCCGCGCGCGGCGGCGACCACACGGCCGCCCACCACCAGAAGGCGGTGTTCGTTGCCGCGCACAAAACGCTCGACCATGACTTCGCTGCCATGGCGCGCCGCAACCTCGAACGCACCTTCCACTTCGGCCCGCGTTTTGAGGTCCAGCGACACGCCACGGCCATGGTTGCCGTCGGACGGCTTGACGACCACCGGCAGGCCGATGTCTTCGGCGGCTTCCCAGGCTTCTTCGGCTGTGCCGACGATCTGGCCTTCAGGCACCGGCACGCCGCAGGTAGCCAGCAGGCTTTTGGTGAGGTCCTTGTCGTGGGCGATGCCTTCGGCGATCGCGCTGGTGAGGTCGGTTTCGGCCGTCCAGATGCGGCGCTGGCTGGCGCCGTAACCCAGTTGCACCAGGTTGCCGTCGTTCAGCCGGATATGGGGAATGCGGCGGTCGGTGGCCGCGGCCACGATGGAGGCCGTGCTGGGGCCGAGGTAGCAGTCGTCCACCTTGGTCCGGATTTTCTCGACGGCGGACTGCACGCCGGCCTGGCCGTAGTCTGTGCCGTTGATGGCGGCCATCAGCAGGCGGTGGCCTTCGGCCAGCGCGGTGCGGGCCACCTGCTCGTCGCGGGCACGGAACACCATGCGGTAAACGCCGCGCTGGGAGGTGCTGCGCGTCTGGCCGAAGCCGGTCGGCATGTCGGAAAGGTTCAGCAGCTCGATGACCACATGCTCCAGCACATGGCCGGACCAGGTGCCTTCCAGCAGGCGCTGGATGAAGCCGCCGCGCTCGCCCACGCCGCAGTGGTGTTCGACGAGGGCCGGCAGCAGGGCGACCAGGCGGTCATTGAAGCCCGGCAACAGGTTGGAGGGGAAGTCTTCGAGGCTGCCGAGGTCCAGCCAGACTTCCAGCACGGGCCGATAGGTCCAGATGTTGGGGCCGCGCAGGTAATTGATGCGCAGCAGCTTGATGTCGTCCTGTGGGCTCATTTTTCGCAAAATTGTCGGCAGGGTTAGGCCTTGGTACCCCCGGGGGCAAGCCTCGGCCCTGGCCGATGGATTTCAGTGTGAGGCCTGTCAAGGTCTCGGTGGGTCCCTGTGTCTCGTTATGTTGTTGTTTTTGTCGCGGCGATGGCCGCCAGGGGTCGATTTTGATGGTTCCGTCATTTTCAGGGGGTTGATATGGTCAAACCGGTCGCTTCAGGCCGCATTCGGCGAAAATCCCTGTTTCGGGCCTATTCGCACAACTACGAAGAACCTGCGAATACCCTGCCGCGCCAGATGCGGGACGCCAAGATTTTCCACAACACAATGCAACACAACCACCCGGCAGACGACTCCAGCCCTACCGACCCTGTTCTGGCAGGGCTTCGCTCACAACTTGCAACCCAAGAGAACGTTTTGTGCACGCTGGTGGTTGACCTGGATAACCAACTTCATTTCGCCCGGGGCCTGCTGGCCCTGACGGACCGCCGGCTGCTGGCCTGCAACCCCGAAGGCGTATGGGCCAGCTGGCCCACGGCGGACGCCGCCGGCACCGTATTGCAAGGGCTTTCACTGCGCCATTTCGACCATGCCGGCGTGGGTACGCTGGAGCTGCATGAAGCGGGCCGGCGGCTGGCCAGCTGGCGGTTTACCCTGGGTGCCAATGTGCAGGCCCTGCGCCTGGTGCGCCTGTTTGCCCAGCAGCAGGCCCCGGCGGCGGGCGATGCCACGGCACTGGCCGAGGACACAGCCCTGTGCCCCGAGTGCGACCTGCCGCTGCCGCCTGACAGCGAAGAGTGCCCGGCCTGCGCACGCGAGTTGCACACGCCGCCTTCCACCTGGGTGCTGCTGCGCCTGTGGCGGTTTGCCGATCCGTACCGCTACCAGCTACTGGCCGGTTTTTTGCTGACTTTGGCCTCCACCGCCGCCACGCTGGTGCCGCCTTACCTCACGATTCCGTTGATGGACGACATCCTGATACCGTTCCAGAACGGCCAGAAGATTGAGCCCTGGAAGGTGGGATTGCTGCTGGGTGGCCTGCTGGGCGCGGCCGTGCTGGGCTGGGCGCTGAACTGGGCGCGTACCTATTTGCTGGCACTGGTGTCCGAGCGCATAGGCGCTGACCTGCGCACCGCCACCTTCGACCACTTGCTGGAGCTCTCGCTGGACTACTTTGGCGGCAAGCGCACCGGCGACCTGATGTCCCGCATCGGCTCGGAAACCGACCGCATCTGCGTATTTTTGTCGCTGCATGCGCTGGATTTCGCGACCGATGTGCTCATGATCGTGATGACCGCGGTGATCCTCATTTCCATCAACCCCTGGCTGGCCGTGGTGACCCTGCTGCCGCTGCCGTTTATCGGCTGGATGATCCATGTGGTGCGCGACAAGCTGCGCACCGGTTTTGAAAAAATCGACCGCGTCTGGTCGGACGTGACCAACGTGCTGGCCGATACGATTCCGGGCATCCGCGTGGTCAAGGCCTTTGCCCAGGAAAAGCGTGAGGCCCAGCGTTTTCGTGAGGTCAACCAGCACAACCTGGCGGTCAACGACAAGCTCAACAAGACCTGGTCGCTGTTCACGCCCACCGTCTCATTGCTCACAGAAGTCGGCCTGCTGGTGGTCTGGGCTTTTGGCATCTGGCTGGTGTCGCGCCAGCAGATCACGGTCGGCGTGCTGACGGCTTTTATCGCCTACATCGGCCGCTTTTACGGCCGGCTCGATTCGATGAGCCGCATCGTTTCCGTCACGCAAAAGGCCGCCGCCGGCGCCAAGCGCATTTTCGACATCCTCGATCATGTCTCCAACGTGCCCGAAACGGCCAGCCCGGTGAAGATTGGCGCGCTCGAAGGCCGCATCGACATGAAGAACCTCGGGTTCCGTTACGGCAACCGCTCGGTCATTCGCGGGCTGGACCTGCAGATCCGTCCCGGCGAAATGATCGGCCTGGTGGGCCACAGCGGTTCGGGCAAAAGCACGCTGGTCAACCTGATCTGCCGGTTTTACGACGTGAGCGACGGCTCCATCAGCGTGGACGGCACCGACATCCGCCGCTTCGGTGTGGCCGACTACCGCCGCAACATCGGCCTGGTGCTGCAGGAACCGTTTCTTTTCTTCGGCACGATTGCCGAAAACATTGCCTACGGCAAGCCGGGCGCCACGCGCGCTGAAATCGTCGCGGCCGCGCGTGCCGCCCATGCGCATGAATTCATTTTGCGGCTGGCCCAGGGCTACGACTCGCTGGTGGGTGAGCGCGGCCAGGGGCTGTCGGGCGGTGAGCGCCAGCGCATCTCGATTGCGCGTGCCTTGCTGATCAACCCACGCATTCTGATCCTCGACGAAGCGACCTCGTCGGTAGACACCGAAACGGAAAAAGAAATCCAGCGTGCCCTCGACAACCTGGTGCAGGGCCGCACCACGATTGCCATTGCCCACCGCCTTTCAACGCTGCGCAAGGCCGACCGCCTGGTGGTGATGGACCGCGGCCAGGTGGTGGAAGTGGGGCCGCACGACGAATTGATGGCGAAGCAGGGTGCTTACTGGCGGCTGTACGAAGCCCAGGCGCGGCAGGTCGACAGCGAAGAGGGCGGCGAGGAAGTCGAGCAAAGCCGCATCGCACTGGCCACCTCGCAACTGGCCCACACCGCGCAGCACACCGGCAACCGGTGAGCCAAGGATTGCACATGACAACTTCTTCTCATTTCTCTTCCACTTCATTTTCCCTGGAACGCACGGCGTCGGGCCGGCTGGTGTTCGTCGATGCCGGTGGCCAGCAGCATGCTGGCGTCGTGCCGGTGCGGGCCTTTCCCCTGGCCGCGCCCGATGAAGGCATTTCACTGGTCAACACCGAAGGGCACGAGGTTGCCTGGGTGGAAAACCTGCAGGCATTGCCGGCGGATGCACGCACCTTGCTGGAAGAAGAGCTGGCGCTGCGCGACTTTGTGCCCGAGGTGACGCGGCTGAAAAGCGTTTCGACCTTTGCCACCCCCAGTGTGTGGACGGTGGAGACCGACCGGGGTGAGACGTCTTTTGTGCTCAAGGGCGAAGAAGATATTCGCCGTTTGGGGCGCACGGGGCTGCTGATTGCAGGCAGCCAGGGGGTGCAGTACAGCGTGCGGGATATGACGGCGCTGGACCGGGGGTCGCGGCGGTTGTTGGAGCGGTTTCTTTAGGCCGGGTCTTGCTCCGGCCTTTGTGCGTTTTGCTGAGGGCTGTTGGCCGGGGGTAGCCCGGCAGCTACTCACTTTTCTTTTGCTTCGCCAAAAGAAAAGTAAGCAAAAGAAAAGGCGACCCTGCTGTCTGCGTCCCTGCGCTTCGCTACGGGCAACCTGTGGTGCTCGGTCCAGGCGGGGTCTCGCTCGAACTCGCCTTCGGCTCAGACAATCGCGATCCCTGATCCGCCTGAACCTGCGCTCCTCGGCGCAGACAGAAGGGGGTGGAGGCAGGAATACCAAACAACCGAAGACAAAACCCGGAATACCAGAAGAAACCAGGACTCGCC
>NZ_JBFUMJ010000004.1:0-482195 GCF_054049435.1 Polaromonas sp. P5_D5 | reverse complement strand
GCACTGTGATGCAGCCAGAATCACTTCAGACACTTTCGCACGAATGGTGTAGTCCTGATAGGCAGGCAGAGCCACCGCAGCCAGGATACCGATAATCGCCACGACGATCATCAATTCGATCAGGGTAAAACCCTGTTGGATGGAACGCTTCATAAAAAACTCCTTGGTTAAAAACCGGCTGTAGTAATTTAAACAGTTATGGCAGTTTGATGCCAATTTAGATAGTTACAGCAATTTTTGAACCATATTAAAGAGTTTTCTTTTTTATGATTTTGAAGCTACAAAAAACCGAAAAATTACTTTTTTGACGTATGTCTTTAAATTTCACGACATTTCTGTCATTTGATGCAGACGGATCGGACCATCTTTAAATCTGTCATGCCCATGAGTACCTTTTCCATGCCGTCCATCTTGAGAGTCCGCATGCCGCTATTGACGGCGCTTGAAAACAGCTCCGCGACGCGGGCCCGCTCCTGGATCAATTTTTTGGCAGCATCATCGGCAATCATCAGTTCATGCAGGCCAATACGACCCTTGTAGCCGGTCTTGTTGCACTTGTCGCAGCCGACCGCACGATACAAGGTCAATTTATCGTCCTTCCCATAGCGCGCCATCCAGTCTTCATAGAGTTTTTGTGACTCGCCACCAGGATCGGCTTTCCAGGCTTCGGTATGGCGCAGCTCTTCAGCGTATTCCTTGATGAAATCTTTGACTTCCTGAGCACTGGGCTGATAAGCCTCTTTGCAGTCGCAGAGTTTTTTGGCCAGACGCTGAGCCAGGATACCCAACAATGCGTCCGCAAAATTAAAGGGGTCCATGCCCATGTCCAGCAGGCGGGTGATGGACTCGGGGGCCGAATTGGTGTGCAGCGTCGAGAAAACCATGTGCCCTGTCAATGAAGCCTCCACGCCCATCGCCACGGTTTCTTTGYCGCGGGACTCACCGACCATGATGATGTCCGGATCGGCTCGCAGGAAAGCACGCATGACCAGTGCGAAGTCAATGCCCGCCTTCCGGTTAATTTGCACCTGACGCAAACCCTTCTGGGTAATTTCCACGGGGTCTTCAGCGGTCCAAATTTTGGTGTCCGGGGTGTTGAGAAACTTAAGGATGGAATGCAGCGTCGTGGTCTTGCCGGAGCCTGTGGGGCCACATACATAAAAAAGACCATACGGCTTGGAGATCGTTTTTTCCAGTCGCTCCTTGTTGTGCGCCGTCAATCCGAGTTTTTCAAGCGGGATCGGCTCACCTGCGGCAAGAATCCGCATGACCACGTCTTCCACGCCACCGGCGGAGGGGATCGTGGCTACACGCAATTCGATGTCGAGTGGGCCGTATTTTTTGAACTTGATCTTCCCGTCTTGCGGTTTACGTTTTTCAGAGATATCCAGGTCGCACATGATCTTGAGCCGCGTGACCATGGCTTGGCGAAACTGTGCCGGCACTTCAATATAGGGCTGCAAGGTGCCGTCAATGCGAAACCGGATACCGGTTTTGGCTTTCCCGGGCATGGGCTCGATGTGAATGTCCGAAACCTTCTGGTTGTAGGCGTCAATGATGACCTTGTTGACAAACTTGACCAGCTCGTTGTCCGCTGCGGCAGACTCCAGCGAAGAGTCGTCATTTGACTCACTCTCCAGTGGTGAGTCCATGTCTGCAAGCAATTGGTCGATGGTGCTACTGTCTGCAGCCACGCCAAAGAGCTGCCCCAGGGTTTCTTCAAATTCGGTCTGGGTTGTAACGCGGTAAGAAAATTTGGAGACGCGGGGAAACACCTGTGGAACCACGCGTGCCCCTCGCACAGCCTCCGGATCCACACACATGATCACGAGGCCTTCGGTAGTTTCCTCCAGCGGAATCCAGCCTTGCTGTTCAATAAAGTCCCGTTTTAACGCACCATGCAACATCTCCGAGCGAATCCGTCCAGCATTGAATGCTTCGTAGGCCACACCGAAAAACTTGGCAAGCGAAGCACCGATCTGAGTGGGCCGGATGTGGAAGTTGGCCATGAGCATATGCTCGACGGACTGACCTTCTTCCCGGGCCTGGCGGATGCATTGCTGTAATTCTTCTTGGGACAGCACACCTTCCGTCACCAAGCCGTCGTACTTGGTAGCTTTGCGCCTTTGGCTGTCGCCCGCTTTTTGCATTCGCTGGCGTATGGCAATGCCCAAAGTCTTGCACAGCTGTAGCGCACCGTCTTCCTCAAGCTTTCCAAAAGGCTGATCGCTCCGGTTGTTGATAACCTGCAGCACGCCGTACAACGTATCTCCGTCCATGACGGGAGCCACCAGCATCTGCTTGGTTCTGTACCCTGATCGCTTGTCAACTTCCTGGAGAAAGCTCAACGCAGGATGAATTTTCTTCAGCGCCTCCTCATCGTAGACGTCCGCAATATTCACCATCTGGCGAGCCATGGCAACGTAGCCCGCAATGCTCTGCGCGCTGACCGGGAGCTTCAGGTCGCGGCTGGTATTGAGCCCCGTTTTGACCTTGGAAACAATGGAACTGCGGTCTTCGTTGACTGCATAAAGTGTTAACCGGTCCGCATTAAAAAGCTTGCAGATGTCCTGGCTGGCTTCGAGCATGATCTGCTCGACATTTTCCGTTTCGTGAATCCGGTTGGTAACCAGCTGAAGCTGCCGGAAATACAGGGCTTCAAAAGTAACGCCCCGCTCCTGGGGAGGCAACATCTGCGAGTCAAAAAACTCGTCCTCGGGGTCACGTTGCAATACGGCGCTCATAGCTCAAACTCCTGGCCTGCCCTCAACCACCGGATGTCGTGCGATACATTCGGGCCAAACGGGCGGGTTTGGTCAAAACGCTGTATCTCGGCCATGATCAGGTCGGTCTCGGCCGGTTTGGTATGGGTAATGTAGATGGGATAACTGTTTCCTCGCTCGATGCAATCGAGTTCATTGGCAAGCGCATGAGGAGAAAGATGAAGGCTCCGCTTGGCAAGGTCGCGCTCGCGATTGCTAAATGCCGTTTCGATGACCAGCATGGCAACCCTTATCTGATTAATTCGGGCCCACAGAGCCGGATTCTGTTCCGTGTCGCCCGTGAACACCCAATACCCCTTGCCCGTGGCCACCGCGTAGCCTGCAGCCGGGACGGTATGCACGGCAGGTAGAACCTCTATTTGCTTACCAGCCAATAACAAGGTTTGTCCGATTTCCAGAGGGTGAAAACTGACAAACGGGGCCTCGGGGCTGGGAATGCGGGAAAAGTCGGGCCAAATGGTGTTGTTGAAAATATGCGCCTTCAGTGCGTCAATCGTGCCCTGCAGCGCATGAATCTGGATAGGTGTTGTTCGCCGGGCGGCAATGGCGTCCACCATCAACGGTAACGCGGCCACGTGATCGAGGTGCGAATGCGTCAGCAGAACATGGTCAACACCAGCCATCTCATCCAGCGTGAGATCTCCCACTCCCGTACCGGCATCAACCAACAAGTCATGGTCAAGCAAAAAAGACGTGGTCCGGCAGTCTTTGGCAATGGCTCCCGAGCAGCCGAGTACACGTACTTTCATGAGATTTTCCGGTTGGCCTTGACTTGGAGGGTTGTGCTATTTGGTTTCAAAATTGGTTGCGCCATCCCATTCCGGATCAAAAGGCAACAGCCTCATAGAGGCTACACGCTCCGCATACAGCCGGTAAAGGAACTTTTTGCCATTTATCCGATGTAAATTGAGCAATTGCACATCGCATTGATCCCAATCCTGCGCGCGGTAAGCTTTTAACGCCATTCCCCAGGTTTTCAGCTCAGCCGCAATGTCCTTGTCGATCTGGTCTCCCGGCACCAACGGCCAAAAAATGGAAACCGCCTGATCTTTGCCTTTCACGCGAACCTTGTCGAGTTCCTGCCATGCAAAATCATTCGCCTGCTTTCGGGTTGACTCGCTGACCACGATATCCACCCCGTAGGTTTTTGACAGCCCCTCCAGACGCGAACCCAGATTCACGGAATCGCCAATCACGGTGTAACTGCGGCGGATATCCGAACCCATATCACCCACACACATCGTGCCCGTATTGACACCGATACCTATGCCAATCTCGGGTAAACCCTTGATCTTGTGTTCCTCGTTGATCTTCTTGACTGCATTCGACATCTCGAGTGCCGTTTTTACTGCAAGACCAGCATGATCAGGCGTGTCGACAGGGGCACCCCAAAAAGCCATCACGCAGTCACCCATGTATTTGTCAATGGTGCCTCGATTGCTGCGAATCAGGTCTGTCAGCCGGCTGAAAACACTGTTTAGCAAAGCCTGTAGTTGGGTAGGCTCCATCGACTCCGACATTTTGGTGAACCCGCGCATGTCGCAAAACATGACCGTCAGCTCCTTGGTCGTTGCCTTCATGCTGTAGCTGTCGGGATCTTTCACCATCTCGTCAACCAGTTCGGGGGGTACATAGGTGCCGAACAGATGGGCCAACTCCCGCTTGGATCGGCTTTCCACGAAATATCCATAACTCATATTCAACGCAAATGCGGTCAAAGCCATAACCAGCGCACTGGCCAACGGCAGCACAAGACCGTAACCAGAGTAAAGCCAGAAATTCAAGCCGGCTATGGCGGCAATCACCGCCAGGCTGACCAGCACCGCACGGGAAGCTGAAAGCAGGGGCAGTGCAAAAGCCAGCGTCAGCCCCGAAAAAAGCAGGATGACCACCTCGAATCCGATGGCGTAGTCGGGCTTGACGAATACCTTCCCGTCAAGAAAACCAGAGATGACATTGGCGTGCGTTTCCACCCCCGGATAGGTTTCCCCCACCGGAGTCACTCTCAAATCGAGCAGGCCGGGCGCGGTGGTGCCGACCAGGATGATCTTATCCTTGAGCGTGCCAGGCGCAAGGCGTTTGGCCAGGACATCCGCCGCGGAGATATACCGAAACGAGCCGCCGTTCGCACCACCATTACCCCTGAAGGGCACCAAAGTGGCTACGCGATCATCGACCGGAATCGCCAGGGTTTTGTTGCCTTGCTTGAGCAGAATGCTTTCCAGCCCTTGATAGTTCCGGGTCAGGAATTTTTCCTGCGGAAAACCAGGCTCGACCTTGGGCAAACCCGCAAGCATGCGAAACATGGCGAGCGCCAATGACTCGTAGTACTGCCCCTTGAACTCCGCCAGCAAGGGAATAGAGCGCACCACACCATCGCCCTCGGTAATGGAGTTGAAGAAACCTCCCAAAGGGGCAGCTTTGGCCAACAACTCAATGTTGGCCCCGTATCCATTCCAGCTGGTGAATTTGATAGGACGGCCACCAAGCGCATCGCTGCCCATAACTGGCGGCGGCAAAACTCCATTGACCCGGCCATCTCTGTCGCTGGTGAAGTAATAGCCCATCACGACGGGGCGTTTTTCGATCGCTTTCGCGAAAACCGCGTCGTAATCCAGGCTGGTCTGCAGCTGGCTGAGTTTTTCCGAGAAACCCGGTTGATCTTTCAGCTCCGCCTGTGCAAGCTGCTTGAGCCGCTTTAGACCCGAGCTTTCGTCGGCTTCGGCAAATACGACGTCAAACCCCAGCAGTGCCGTTTTTTGACGATCCTGCAGCTCTTCGACCAGCTCCGCCAACCTGTTACGGCCCCAAGGCCATCGCCCCACCTCCGCAAGGCTCTTCTCATCGATGTCAACGATAACAATGCGTTCGTCCAGCGTATGCGGCATGGTCGCGCGCAGGCGTGCATCGTAGATGATGTCGTCCAACCTCTGCAGAACACCAATGCGAGCGACCCCGCTGGCATGCATCAATGCAAATACCAGCGGAATCAACGTGACGGCGATACGAGGCCAGTGCCGGAAGAGGAGTCTCATGCGACCTCGTTTGAAGGGTGCTTGCGGTCCGCTTGGCGCGAGACCTCTTAACACCAATGTCAGTGTTGGACGAACTGCATTTGCGTTCCGGCCAGCTCAAGCATGTCCCCATTTTTCAGGACAACCGGCTCCGCACCGATGGGGGCTCCGTTAAGCGTCGGCTTGCCAGTGCCCTCGACATGGGCAACGACAAAACCCTGAGGCCTCTTGGTAATGGCGGCAACTGCGACCCCGGGCTTTCCGATGGTTGTGACTACCTTCACCAATGCCACTTCACGACCAGCCGCAGCGCCCGACATCACTTTGATAGCCGCCGTGAGGCCCGTACCGGCTTCCGTCGATGCCACTGGCGAACCAGTCGGCGCCGGGGGCACAAGACCGGCAGAGCCGGCTTTTATAATCATGGTCTTCTCAAAGCCTGCGGGTGCAGCTTCGTTGACGTACTTGATTTTGTACTTGCCAATTTCAACGGTATCGCTGTTCTGCAGCAGCAGCTTTTTAACGGCCTTCCCGTTGACATAGGTGCCATTGGTGCTGTTGAGATCCTCTAGATAGACCTCGTTGCCGGTCATTTGCAAAACGGCATGCTCCCCACTGACAGCTAGGTTGTCGATGACGATGTCGTTGTAGGGCCTGCGCCCCAAAGAAGTCCGGTCTTTCGTCAACTGGACTTCCTTGATCACAACGCCGTCAATAGAGACGATCATTTTCGGCATGGCCGACTCCTGTCTGTTTGTAATATTTCAGTCATCGCTATTTTCCCAGCATTCTGGACAAAAGGCCGCGCTTGGTCGAGTCTTCTTTCGCGTATGCCAACAGTACGGAAATATTATCGCGTCCACCAGCCTCATTCGCCGCAACAATCAGCTGTTTCGCTTTTTGCTCCAAGGTCCCTGCGCCTGTAAGGATAGCCGCAATGCCCGGATCCGCAACCATGTCCGAGAGCCCATCCGAACACATCAGATAAAGGTCCCCCGCGTCCACACGATGCTCATTGACCTCAACCAGCACCGTGTCTTCGACGCCCAAGGCGCGTGTGACCAAGTTCTTGTTCAGGGAAGTCAGCGCCTGCTCGGGAGTTATCAGCCCAGCGTCAATCTGTTCTTGCAACAGCGAGTGGTCTTTGGTGATTTGCTGCAGCTCCTGGCCGCGCAGGCGATAGCAACGGGAATCACCAATATGACCCAGCATCAGTCGCCCGTCCTGGAACACCCCTACCACCAGCGTGGTGCCCATACCCGCGTACTGGGGGTTGGAGTTCGCTGCGTTGAAGATCGAATGATTGGCATTTTCCACGCAGATTTCTAAAGCCCGGCGCACTTCCTTGGCATTGGCATGCCTGCCCGCCTGGGAAAGCCAACGGCCCATTTCCGACTTGATGAAAGCGGCAGCCATGCCGCTTGCAATTTCGCCTGCGTTATAGCCACCCATTCCGTCCGCCAGGATGCAAAGCCGCGTCGCAGCATCAAAAGCAACTGCATCCTCGTTGTTGTCCCTCGTCAACCCCGGGTCGGTATGTGTACAAATCTCGTAGTTCATCTTGTTCGTGTGATCACTGGGTGTCGGTATCGGCAGCAGGTGCTTTGGAAACCACGGTTTTCTCAAACGTCTGCGTGCCGTCGACATTCACGGCCTGGGTCGCATCATAGGTCTTCGGGCCGGCAGCTGGTACAGCCGCTGATTGCACGACTGTGGCGTCAAATTGGGCTGCTGGCGCACCCTGTTGAGGCGCAAACGATGGGGCCGGTGCAGTACCTTCCATTGCGGCAATGACAGCGCGCAGATCTGTCGCCAATCGATCACCATCCTGATACCGCAACTCCGGCTTCTTGGCCAGAGACAGCGCAACAATCTCGGCCAGCCGCGCCGGCAGCTCTTTACGGATGATACGGATATCGGGGGCTTCTTCGTTCGCGATCTTGTACATCAGTTCGGCCATGGAATCGCCACGGAATGGCAACACTCCAGCCAGCATCTGAAACAGCATGACACCCAGCGAGTACAAGTCCGAGCGCCCGTCGACTTTTTTACCGGCAATCTGCTCCGGCGACATGAAGCTGGGCGTCCCCAGTACAAGGCCGGTCTTTGTTTTGCTTGAATCCGTAATGCGGGCGATGCCGAAGTCGGTCACCTTCACCGTATCGCTTTCGATTTCATACATGATGTTGGCCGGCTTGATGTCCCGGTGCACCACATTCTGCTTGTGCGCGTAAGCCAGGGCTTCAGCCACCCGTGCCACGATGGACAGGACCTTCGGGACCGGCAACAAATGACCGTCCTTGGTGACATCTGCCAGGTCCTTGCCCTTCAGAAACTCCATGGCAATGAATGCCAGGTCGTGTTCTTCACCTGCATCAAAAATCGTGACGATGTTCTGGTGCTGCAGCCGACCAGCGGTCTCGGCTTCCCTGAAGAAGCGCTCCCGCGCATCGTCAAGCTCCTCGCCCTCGAACTCCTGGCTCAAGGCCATGGTCTTGATGGCGACGACACGGCCAATCTTTGGGTCCTTGCCGAGGTACACCACGCCCATGGCGCCCTTGCCCAATTCCTTTTCAACTTGATAGCGACCCAACATGGGCTTTTCAACACCCCCACCGTCAAGGAGCATGGTCCCGCCCGGGTGCGCGCCGCCACCGCCCAAAATGACGGTTTCCGACAGGTTTTTGGCCCGATTGAGCTTGGACTGCAGGTCTTTGTGGTTCTTGTTGTAGGTGGCCATGTACTCGTACACGGCCTGAGCTTTGTTGAACTGGCGCTTGCGCTCGAAATCCAGCGCCAGGTTGTTCATGTTGTCCATCAGCGCATCGGTGAAAGGTACGCGGCGAAAACGATCAAACGCCATATCGAGCTGGCCTTGGCCTTGCAGCGCCAGACCCATCATGCGATTGGTCTCGGCCGATTCCTCGTCGGACTTGAGCTTGCCAGCCTCGGTCATGAGGAAGCGCTTGGTCGTCAACGCCAGGTGGCCGATCACCAGCAGGGCTGCGGGAAAGACAAACTTGAGCCAGGTCGCGGCCGCCGACAGCAAGCCGAACTCAACCACCAGCAACACCACGAATAACAGCAGTGTGATGATCGCGGCCTTGCCAGCCGACAGCCGTGGCAGGCCGGCAACCAGATAAGCCACAACCACCAGCAGCACACCCAGAGTGACCCAGACACCCCAACCAGGCTGCACGATGAAATGCTCACTCAGGATACTGGAGGTAATGTGCGCGATGGTTTCTGCTGGCGAAAGCCCCGGACCCGCCGGCGTCGGGAATTGGGTGCCTACCCCCGCCGCAGTGGCGCCAATGATCACGATCTTGTCGGCATACTTGGTAGCCGGAATCTTGCCGGAAATCACGTCATAGAATGAATCAACGGCAAAAGCTGGCCGACCGTCCTTGCCCTTGTAAAACTGTGGAAGCATCAAGGCTGATTCGTCGGTTTTGACCATCAGCTTGCCGATCTGCACAGACTCACCCACATTGAGTTTGATGTCGGCAGGCCCCAGGTTCAGGCTCCTGGCCGCGGCGAGCAGGCTCATGGAAGGCACGGCTTTCCCGTAATAATTGATAAGCAACGGTTCTTGCCGCACGGCACCATCCACGTCGGGCAGCTGGTTGAGGTGAGCAATACCCGCCGCCGCTGCACCTATCAACTCAATCGGTTGTTGACCGCGGATGGCCGGAAGGGAAAACCCGTTAAGCTCGTCTACAGCACTCTTCAGTGCGTAAGCCGGGAGCGGATTGTCCGGACGCCCTTGCGGCACTCCCAGCGAAAAAACCGAAGGTACCAAAACATTGCCGGCCTTGGTCATGCTGGCCGCGAGCTTGGCGTCAGTGTCCAGGGCTATTTCAGCCTCAGCGATGACTTTGCCCAATTGTTCAGGCAGACCACCGCTTGGAGCGGCCGCTGGATCGGATACTGGACCAAGAGCCTCCTTGATTTTGCGGATGAACACCAAGCCTCTATCGGTTTGCGGTTCAAAAAAGAAGGCTGTATGCGCAATGGTTTTGGCCTTGGCGGCCGAAAGCTGGTCAATCAGCTGCGCATGCACGTCGCGCGGCCAAGGCCAACGACCTATGTTGGCGATACTCTGGTCGTCGATCGCAATGATGGCTATGCGGTCTGAGGGCTGCCGCGAAGTGCTGGTGCTGGCATAGTCATAGTAACGGCGCTCAAGTGTGCCGAAAAAATCAGTCAGGCCATGCAAAAAAAGGACGGCCAGCACCACCAGAACGCCCACAAACCAGTCGGCCCGCCAGAACTGACTCAATTTCCTAGATGTTTTGGCCACTTCCCGTCCCTTGTCCTGATTCGCTATGCATAGCCCCAGCCATTTTTGTAATTGCTTTGTACTATCGGTCCCCCGGCAACAAATTTCGTGCGCCGGGTACCACCCGCCGACTGTTTCGGCAGGTTACAAGTCTCCTGACAATGGACATTAACAGACGGGGTGCGGCTGGACAAGCGACTTCTGCACCGCAAGCGTGCCGACTGTTGCAAATAAGTGGTTTTCTGGTATGCGCGGTGCGCATCCGGTCCGCAGCAGGTGGCGAACGCTAAGAAACGACCCTAACCGCCAAAGGGGGCTGCGGCGGCTGGGCCGTACGCCAGTTCAGGCTGAAGGCGCCTTTGTCTGCTGCCGTTTGGTCAGGTAGGTGCCCAGAGCCACCACAAGCACGGCACCCACAATCCCACCGGCAGTCACCGTATGGTCGCTAACGGCACCAAAATAGCTCACTACCGCAGGATCCGTCAGCAGCATCTCACCCGCCAGAAAGCCCAAAAGAGCTGCGCCGATGGTAATGATGATGGGGAAGCGCTCCATCACCTTTGTCAACAAGGTGGCGCCGAAAATAATCAGCGGGATGCTCACCAGAAGACCCAGTACCAGCAACGGGAGGTTGCCCTTGGCGGCTGCTGCGACTGCCAGAACGTTGTCCAGGCTCATCACCAGATCGGCAATCAGGATGGTGCGGATGGCTGCAGCCATGCCATTGATCTCGTGTCCCTCGCCGTCTTCATCTTCTTCGCCCTTGAGCAGGTCCACGCCAATGTAGACCAGCAGAACCGCACCTATCATCTTCAGGTACGGCAAGCTCAACAGCTGAATGGCCACGATGGTCAGCACGATACGCATCACGATCGCGGCGGCGCTGCCCCAGAAGATCGCCTTGCCGCGCTGCTCGGGTTTGAGTGTGCGCGCAGCCATGGCAATTACCACGGCGTTATCGCCAGACAGCACGATGTTGGCAAGAAGGATGGAGCCGAAAGCACTCCAGAAGAGGGGGGACGCGAGGTCCAGTCCGAAAAACATGGCAGCTCCTGTTATGAATTAAAAAAGCGCCGGGAAGCGCTTTTTTGTTTTGGAGAGTCTAAGCCGCAATAGGCCAATCCCGATTGGTATTACTGCTTACCTGCTTGACCGCGGTCAAGTTTTTAAATCACTTTTTCGTTGGTGGCTTACAGCAGCGCCTTGAGCAATTTGGCCATTTCCGACGGGTTGCGCGTCACGGTGAAGCCGCAAGCCTCCATGATGGCCAGCTTGGCATCCGCCGTGTCGGCGCCACCGGAGATCAGCGCACCCGCGTGACCCATACGCTTGCCGGCAGGGGCAGTCACACCAGCAATGAAGCCAACGATCGGTTTTTTCATATTGGCCTTGCACCACTGGGCGGCTTCGGCTTCATCGGGACCGCCGATTTCGCCGATCATGATGACGGCGTCAGTGTCCGGATCGTCATTGAAGGCTTTCATCACGTCAATGTGCTTGAGGCCATTGATCGGGTCGCCGCCGATACCGACTGCACTCGATTGGCCCAGGCCGATTTCGGTCAATTGCGCCACAGCTTCATAGGTCAGCGTGCCGGAGCGGCTGACTACGCCGATACGGCCCTTGCGGTGGATATGGCCGGGCATGATGCCGATCTTGATTTCTTCAGGTGTGATCAGGCCGGGGCAATTGGGGCCCAGCAGCAGGGTTTTCTTGCCGCCGGCAGCTTCCTTGGCTTTCATGCGGTTGCGCACTTCCAGCATGTCCTTGACCGGAATGCCTTCGGTGATGCAGATCGCCAAGTCCAGGTTGGCTTCAACAGCTTCCCAGATGGCGGCGGCAGCGCCCGCAGGGGGCACATAGATGACCGACACGGTTGCGCCGGTCGCCTTGGCGGCTTCGGTCACGTTGGCAAAAATCGGGATGCCTTCGAAGTCTTCGCCGGCTTTCTTGGGATTCACACCGGCCACAAAAGCTTCTTTGCCGTTCGCGTAGTCGCGGCACATGCGGGTGTGGAATTGACCGGTTTTGCCGGTGATGCCCTGGGTGATGACTTTGGTGTTTTTGTTGATGTAGATGGACATGTTCTTGGCTCCGGGCTTATTTGACAGCGGCGACGATTTTGGTCGCGGCTTCGGCCATGGTGTCTGCGGCGATGATGGGAAGGCCAGAATCGGCCAGCATCTTCTTGCCCAGGTCTTCGTTGGTGCCCTTCATGCGCACGACCAGTGGAACCGAAAGGTTCACGGCCTTGCAGGCGGTGATCACGCCGTCGGCGATGGTGTCGCACTTCATGATGCCGCCGAAGATGTTGACGAGGATGCCTTTGACATCAGGGTTCTTCAGCATGATCTTGAAGGCTTCGGTGACTTTTTCAGCCGTTGCGCCGCCGCCCACGTCCAGGAAGTTGGCCGGCTCACCACCGAACAGCTTGATGGTGTCCATGGTCGCCATGGCCAGGCCTGCGCCGTTGACCAGGCAGCCGATGTTGCCGTCCAGGCTGATGTAAGCCAGGTCGAACTTGCTGGCTTCGACTTCGGCCGGGTCTTCTTCGTCCAGATCGCGATAGGCCACGATTTCGGGGTGGCGGAACAGCGCGTTGGCATCGAAGTTGAACTTCGCGTCCAGGGCCATGACTTCACCCTTGCCGTTGCGGTTCAGGGGGTTGATTTCAACCAGCGACGCATCGGTGTCCATGTAGCACTTGTAGAGCTTTTGCAGGATATCGACGGTTTGCGCCACAGAGTCGGCAGGCATGCCGATGCCGGCGGCGACTTCCCTCGCCTGGGCGTCCGTCATACCGACCAGCGGATCGACAAACACCTTGATGATTTTTTCAGGGTTGGAGTGAGCCACCTCTTCGATGTCCATGCCGCCTTCGCTGGAGGCGATGAAGGCCACCTTTTGCGACTCACGGTCGGTCACGGCCGAAACGTAGTATTCCTTCTGGATGTCGGCGCCGTCTTCAATATAGAGGCGGCGGACTTTCTGGCCTTCTGGGCCGGTCTGGTGCGTTTTCAGCTGCATGCCGAGGATTTCGCCGGCAATGCGCTTGACGTCGTCGATGGTTTTGGCAACCTTCACGCCGCCGCCCTTGCCGCGGCCGCCCGCGTGGATCTGGGCCTTGACCACCCACACCGGGCCGCCTAGCTTCTGGGCGGCTTCCACCGCTTCCTGCACCGTGAAGGCCGGGATGCCGCGCGGCACTGGCACACCAAAATTGCGCAAGATTTCCTTGCCCTGGTACTCGTGAATTTTCATGAAAGACCTTCAGAATTCAGTAAAAGAGGGGGGTGCAACAGGGATTTGGGCAGAGGAATGGGGTGTCGGAAACAGGCCACACCGGCCCAAAAAACCACGTCGGCGGTCACTGCAGGCAGCAACGCAGAACTGTATCATGGTGCGACGCACAACTCTTGTGCCCGCCTTACACCCCGAAATGGGCCGAAATTGACCTCTGGGGCGGCCAGCCGCCCATTTTGTTTTGTACCTGGAAGTTCATGCCTAAAGTATTTATTGACGGCGAAGCCGGCACCACGGGCCTGCAAATCCGCGAGCGGCTGCAAGCCATGCCGCAGATCGAACTCGTCAGCATCGCGCCCGAGCTGCGCAAGGACGCGGCCGCCAAGCGCGCCCTGATGGCGCAGGTGGATATGGTGATCCTGTGCCTGCACGACGACGCGGCACGCGAGTCGGTTGCCATGATTGACAGCTTGACCGGCAAAAAGCCCAAAATCATTGACGCATCCACGGCTCACCGCACCGTGTCCGGCTGGGTTTACGGCTTTCCCGAACTGACCCAGACCCAGCGCACCGCCGTGGCCGCTGCCGACCGCGTGGGCAACCCCGGCTGCTACGCCACCGGTGCGATCGCGCTGATCCGCCCGCTGGTGGATGCTGGCGTAGTGCCTGCCGACTTCCCGCTGAGCCTTCCCGCCGTGAGTGGTTACTCCGGCGGCGGCCGGCAGATGATTGAAGACTACGAAGCCGGCACCGCTCCCCTGTTTGAACTTTACGGCCTGGGCCTGAAACACAAGCACCTGCCCGAAATCATGAAATACACAGGGCTCACACGCCGGCCGGTGTTCATTCCGTCGGTAGGCAACTTCAAGCAGGGCATGCTGGTGCAATTGCCGCTGCACCTTGACTTGCTGCCCGGCAAACCAACCGGGGCGCAGTTGCAGGACATACTGGCCAGACACTATGCCGGCAGCGAATGGGTCACCGCCGAAGCTGCGCCCGAGTCGGGAAAGCTGGATGCGCTGGCGCTCAACAACACCAACAAGATGGAGTTGCGCGTGTTTGCCAATGAAGAGTACCGCCATGCGGTGCTGGTAGCGCGGCTGGACAACCTGGGCAAGGGCGCATCCGGCGCTGCAGTACAAAACCTCAAGTTGATGCTGAAGCTGTAGGCGCCGCGCCAAGCCCGGCAACCGAGGGCCTCGGGCAGAGCTCAGGACAACGGTAGCGCGCGCGGCAATTCCCGGCCAACCTGGTTGACCACGTCCTGCCAGCTGCGATTCTCGCCTTGGCGAAAAAGCCGCGCACTGGGGTACCAGGGAGAGTCCTCCCTGTCGAGCAGCCAACGCCAGTCCGGACGAAAGGGCAGCATGACCCACAACGGCTTGCCCAGGGCTCCTACCAGATGGGCGACGCTGGTATCAATGCTGATCACCATATCAACGCAATCGGCGAGAGCCAGGGTATCGGCAAAGGTCCGCAATTCCTGCCCGGCGTGGAAGATACCCGATGCCTCCAGCGCGGCCAGATCCGGCTCGTTCACATCCTTCTGCAGGCTGATGAACTGATAGCCGGGTGGCATCGCTTCATGCAGCATGGCCATCGACATCGAGCGGTTCAGCGCAGTCTTGAGTGCCACATTGCCGGACCAGACCAAACCTACGCGCGGGCCGTCACGCGCGGGCAATCTGGCCTCCCACGCCTGCTTGAGAACCGGGTCGCTTCGCAAATAGGGCGCACCGGGAACATTGGTGACGCGCGTGCCAAAGGCCAGTGGCAGACTGAACATCGGGCATTGAAAGTCGAAAGATGCCGCAATATCTCTGCCGTCCCTGCTTTCCACCAGAGTACAGCCACTCTTCCAATCCGCACAAAGGGGCCGCAATGGCGCTGGCAGATGCAGGAAAATCCGCGCACCCATGGCCAGAATCACCGGGATATAGCGCAGCAGCTGGATAGAGTCGCCCAAGCCCTGTTCCGCATACAGAAAGATGGTCTTTCCCTTCAGGGGCTCCCCTGACCACATCGGCTGGGACAACACGGGCTTGAGCGTGCGCGGCCCCAGCGCATGGGCATACCAGCGCCACTCGTACTCCTTCCACCCCTCTTCCCATTGGCCGAGCAGCAGTTGTGCAAATGCCTTGTTCCAGTGCAGGTTGGCATGCCGGGCATCCACAGCCAGCCCGATTTCGCAAATGGCCACCACTTCATCGCATTGCCTCAAGCTCAGCAGGGTGCAACCCAGGTTATAGAGAACATCAGGGTTCTTTGGCTGGAGGTGTTGCGCGCGACGGTGAAAATCCATCGCCTGCTCGAACCGCCTGAGCCGGTCGCAGGCCGCGCCAGCGTTGGACAGGGCATCCACATTTCCAGGCTGGAGGGCAATGATCTTTTCATAAATCTCCAGGGCTTCCTCATGCCGGATCATTGCTGCCCGGACCGCGGCTTTTCCACTCAGGGCAGGCACGTCGTCCGGATCTGCTGCCAAGGATCTGTCGATGATGGTCAAGGCCTCTTCGTGGCGCTCCAGGCCGTTCAGTGCGCAAGCTTTCTCCATGGGGAAAACCGGATGGGCCGCAGCAACGGATTGCTGGTCAGCAAAATCAATGGCCTCCTGCCAGCGCTCATGCGCAAGCAAAAGGCTGATGCGACGATAGCCCGCGTCGGTAAAACCCGGGTTGATGCGTAGCGCCTGGGCATACGCATCCAGTGCCGGCACCGGCTGGCCCAGGTCCTCGAAGGCGCGGCCCAGCTCGAACCAGGCGAAATCAAAGTCCGGCTTGAGCGCCAGCGCCGCCCTGAAGCTGTGGATGCCCTCCTCCGTCAAGTGCAACTGCATCTGCACCTGGCCCAGCAGAAAATGCGCATCAAGCAGTGTTGCGTCCAGTCGGATCGCATGGTGAAAACTATCAACAGCTTCCCGCAACTGGCCCAGTTCCATCAGGCCATAACCCAGGTTGACATGGGCCAAGCCATCGTTCGGTGTCATGGCAACCACCCGGCGATAGCAGTCGGTGGCCTCGGAAATCCTGCCTTGTGCCAACAATTCGTTGCCACGTGAGCGCAATGACTGGGCATCTTCGTCCGGGACAATCGGTCCGGCAGATACAGCGCTTTTATTGCGTGCCAGAAGGGTGCGGATACTCTGGAAAATGGCTGACTCCTGAAAGCTTTTCACATTCCCAGGCCAGACTTTGGGAGGAAGGGCCACTGCAGCCTGGATCTCAAGCTCCTTCGTTATCAGGATTTTTGAGCACCCACGATGCAACCTCCAGTGTAAAACCTCTTCCCGCCAGAAATCGGATTTGCCGGGCATGTTCTGCGGGGTTGGCCGGGGCTGTGCCAAACTTTCGCTGCCAGATGTCTCGCGCCCGTTCGCGCTCGGTGGCCTTAAGCTGCCCAACCGCTTCCCGTATGGCCGTCACGTCCAGTCCTTTGGCCTGCAGCTCCTGCTGGATACGCGAGGCGCCCAGCTTGCGGGAACGCCGGTTGATGACCGAATCGATGACACGCTCTTCGCTGATGAAATCCTTGAGCTCAAGGTCGTCGAGCACCGCCTTCAGCTGGCCCGGCGTTTCTTCATGCGGAGCCAGCTTGCGTTCAAGTTCGGCGCGTGAATGTTCGCGTGCGGCCAGGTAACGCAATGCACGGCCCTTGAGGGAAAGGCCAAAACCCGCGCGGCGGGCGGGTTTGGCGGGGGAGCTGTCTGCCGGGTTTTCCATGTCAAAGGACCCAGCCAGATTGAAATGCAAGCGCTACTCTTTTGATAGCTGCTTGCGCCCATTCTGATTGGTCTGTCGCCTTATTTGGCATTCAAAAGACAGGCTCAGGCGGCTACTTTGGCGGGTTTTTCGGCTTTCTCGGCCTTGGGCGCCTTTTCAGCCGGTGCTGGCTCGGTGCCGGCCGCGGCTTGCACCAGCGGAATACCCAGCGATTCGCGCACCTTGTTTTCGATCTCGATGGCGAGTTCGGGGTTTTCTTTCAGGAACTCACGCGAGTTGTCGCGCCCCTGGCCGATTTTTTCGCCGTTGAAGGCGTACCACGCACCGGCTTTTTCAACGATGTGGCCGGCGACGCCCAGATCCAGCACCTCGCCCAGCCGACTGATGCCCTCGCCGTAGAGGATGTCGAACTCCGCCGTCTTGAAGGGCGAGGCCACCTTGTTCTTGACCACCTTGACCCGGGTTTCGTTGCCGATCACCTCTTCGCCCTTCTTGATGGAGCCGATGCGGCGGATGTCCAGGCGCACCGAGGCGTAGAACTTCAGTGCATTGCCACCGGTGGTGGTTTCGGGCGAGCCGAACATCACGCCGATCTTCATGCGGATCTGGTTGATGAAGATGACCATGCAATTGGCCTTCTTGATGGTGGCGGTGAGCTTGCGCAGCGCCTGGCTCATCAGGCGGGCCTGCAGGCCGGGCAGCGAGTCGCCCATTTCGCCTTCAAGCTCGGCCTTGGGCGTGAGTGCCGCCACCGAGTCCACCACGATCAAATCGACCGCGCCGGAGCGGGTCAGCGAATCAACGATTTCAAGCGCCTGCTCGCCGGTGTCGGGCTGGCTGATCAGGAGGTCTTGCAGGTTCACGCCCAGCTTTTGCGCGTACTGGATGTCCAGCGCGTGCTCGGCATCCACAAAGGCGCAGGTGCCGCCCAGTTTTTGCATTTCGGCGATGACCTGCAGGGTCAGCGTGGTTTTGCCCGACGATTCAGGGCCGTAGATTTCAACCACACGGCCGCGCGGCAGGCCGCCGACGCCCAAGGCGATGTCCAGGCCCAGGGAGCCGGTGGAAACGACCTGGATGTCCTCGATCACCTCGCCGTCGCCCAGCTTCATGATGGTGCCTTTGCCGAACTGCTTTTCGATCTGGGCCAGCGCGGCCTGCAGGGCCTTGGCCTTCTCGGTGTTCAGGGCGGCGCTTTGCACAGGGTTTTGAGCGGGGTTCAGTTTGCTGGTCAGTTCCATGAAAAACTCCTTGAAAATCAATGATGTAAAACTTTTTTCTCTAATTTCCAGCCTCTGCTTTTAATCACAGCGCTGGATGCATGATCAGTACTTTATGGGCGTCATTGAAATAAGTAAACCCTATTTTTAGTCAGTTTGCCTGATCAATTGAGATACCATGATTTCATGCCCGAAGCAGTCAATCCACCTCACATTTCCAGCCCCTTTGGCGCCACCGAAGCCGGCTGGCGGCAGACCCACCTGGGCCGGCTGATGGGCCACGCGCTGCGCCGCTTTGACGAGCGCGTGCTGTCACTGATGGCCAGCAGCATTGAGGTACCGCTGGCGCTGTCCAACCTCGCGGCGCGCGACCAGGTCGGCGCTGCGCATATCCACATCACACGCCACCTGGCCGTGGGCGGCTCGCGCCTGACGGACCTGGCGCAAAGCGCCGGCATGAGCAAGCAGGCCATGGGCGACCTCGTCGACCAATGCGAAGCCTGGGGTTTGGTGACGCGCCAGCCCGACCCGCACGACAAACGCGCCCGCCAGGTGCTGTTCACCGAATCGGGCCTGCTCTGGCTGGAAGCCTTTCACAGAGCGGTTCGGCAAGCCGAGGATGAGTTTCGCCAGGCTGTGGGGCATGATGTAGCCACAGTGGTGGCGCTGGGACTGGAAGCATATGCAGGCTGAATGTGGCACCCACGGTCGCTCACCGCGCGTAACTCCCTGCACCTGGGACAGACGCAAGCGCCTAAAATTCAGGCAAACACACTAACTTGCGGCGCAGCAGGCGCTGCCGCCCCACCCGGAGACAACCATGCGTATCCTGATTGCCGAAGATGACCAGGTCCTGGCCGACGGCCTGCTGCGCACTTTGCGTGCCTCCGGTGCGGCAGCCGACCACGTGGCCAGCGGCACCGAAGCCGACGCCGCGCTGCTCACCAACACCGAATTCGATCTGCTGATCCTGGATCTGGGCTTGCCGCGCATGCACGGGCTGGAAGTGCTCAAGCGACTGCGCGCCCGCGGCTCGGCCATGCCGGTGCTGATCCTGACCGCCGCCGACAGCGTGGAAGAACGCGTCAAGGGCCTGGACTACGGCGCCGACGACTACATGGCCAAACCGTTTTCGCTGCAAGAGCTGGAAGCCCGCGTGCGTGCGCTGATCCGCCGAGGCATGGGCGGCGCCAGCAGCACCATCAAGCACGGCCCGCTGGTGTACGACCAGGCCGGACGCGTGGCCACCATTGATGGCCAGATGCTGGAGCTGTCGGCGCGCGAACTCGGCTTGCTCGAAGTGCTGCTGCAACGCGCCGGCCGCCTCGTCAGCAAGGACCAGCTGGTGGAACGCCTCTGCGAATGGGGCGAAGAGGTCAGCAACAACGCGATCGAGGTGTACATCCACCGGCTGCGCAAGAAGATTGAAAAAGGCCCGGTGCGGATTGCAACAGTTCGAGGCCTGGGTTACTGCCTCGAAAAAATACCAGGTTGAACAATGCCCCCACGGTCGCTCACTCCGTGTAGCTTCCTGCCCCCCGAGGGGGCCGCCCGCCTGCGGCCTGGCAAAGCCAGTTCCGCGGCTCATGCTGGCTTGAAGACAACGCCACCGCGCTCTAGGCTGTGGCATTAAGGCTCTTCCAGCGTGAGCGCCGAAGCCTTTTCGGCGAAATCCTCGACTGGATGCTCACGCCACTGTTGTTGCTCTGGCCGATCAGCCTGGCGCTGACCTGGCTGGTGGCGCAGAACATTGCCGGCAAGCCGTTTGACCGTGCGCTTGAATACAACGTGCAGGCACTGGCCAAGCTGGTGGCGGTCAAAAACAACCAGGTCCAGTTCAACCTGACGGCGCCGGCGCGCGAGATCCTGCGCGCCGATGACACCGATCTGGTCTATTACCAGGTCGTGGGCACGCAAGGCGAACTGCTCAGCGGCGAACACGACCTGCCCCTGCCGCCCGATGAAGACAAGCCTACCAACGGCGAGGTGCGGCTGCGCGAAGACCTGATCCAGGGCGAAGATGTCCGCGTGGCCTATACCTGGCTCAAGGTCGAGGTCAAAGCCCCGGCGCCGACAGGCAAGGCGGCTGCACCGCGCAGCGACAAGGGCGCTGGCGCACCCGAAGCCGTGTCCGCCCAGATGGTGCTGGTGCAAGTGGCCGAGACACTGGAAAAGCGCAAGACCCTGGCCACTGAAATCGTCAAGGGCACCATGGTGCCGCAGTTCGTAACGCTACCGCTGGCCGTACTGCTGGTGTGGCTGGCACTGGTGCGCGGCATCAAGCCGCTGGCCCAGCTTGAAAAGCGCATCCGCGCACGCAAGTCCGACGACATGAGCCCGCTCGATGAAACCGCGGTGCCGGAAGAGGTAGCACCGCTGGTGTCCTCCATCAACGATTTGCTGAGCCGGCTCAAGGTGTCGCTGACCACGCAGAAACGCTTTCTCGCCGATGCCGCGCATCAGTTGAAGACACCGCTGGCGGGCCTGCGCATGCAGGCCGACCTGGCGCAGCGCGAAACCGATGCCGATGAACTCAAAAAATCGCTCAAGCACATCGGCCGTGCCAGCATACGCGCCACCCACACCGTCAACCAGCTGCTGGCGCTGGCGCGCGCCGAGACCACGGGCCGCAGCCTCGCCAAGCTGCACATCGACCTGGTGCATATCGTGTCGGAAGTGATGGCCGACTCGGTGCCTCGCGCCCTTGAAAAACAGATCGACCTCGGCTACGACGGGCCCGCCGCCGGCGAGCAGGCGACTCAGCTGGAAGGCAACCCGACCCTGCTCAAGGAGCTGGTGCGCAACCTGCTGGACAACGCCATCAACTACACGCCCGAAAAAGGACAGGTCACGCTGCGGCTCATGACCGACCGCTTCAGCGGCGTGCTGGTGCTGCTGGTAGAAGACTCCGGGCCGGGCATCCTTGAGTCCGAGCGCGAGCTGGTGTTCCAGCCGTTTTACCGCACGCTGGGCACCAACGTCGACGGCTCCGGCCTGGGCCTGGCCATCGTCCTGGAAATCGCCAAGCAACACGGCGCCACCATCACGATTGAAGATGCGGCCCTGCCGGGCCACCCGCAAACGCCGGGCACGCGCGTCACCGTGCGTTTTGTCGGCATGGATTTACCTGACGGTCAGTAGCGGCCGCACCTGCACCCATGCCCTTGGGGCCCGGAAGTTTTTAAGAAAATCGCTTGAATGCCATGCAGTACTTGCGCGAGCAGCTCCTGAAATGATAGCGAATCAGGATTTGGCAAGCGGCCACTTGTCGTAAAGCTTCACGCCGATGCGCTCGCCCCACAGCTCGATTTGCGCGGGCGTGCCGGCGTGCGGCTGATTGGCGCTGCCGCCGCGCACATAACCCAGGGCCACGCAGGCGCCGGCCAGCGGGCTCCAGCCGACCGATGAGATTTCGCCCACCGTTTGCCCGCCCATCACAATCGCTTCCCCGCCCCAGGCAAAGGCGTCCGGCGTGTCAAACACCAGCGTGACCAGCTTTTTGCGCAGGGCCAGTCCCTGTGAATTGAGCAACGCGGCCTTGCCGATGAAGTCAGCGGGCTTGTCGAGCCTCACACTGAAGGCCAGCCCGGCCTCCCACGGCGTTTCGTCCGGGCCAAGCTCTGCGCCCCAGGCGCGCCGGCCCTGTTCGATGCGAAGCGCATCCAGCGCGTAGTAGCCCGCATCGCGAATGCCCAGTGCCTTACCGGCCTCCATCAGTGCCAGGTACACATGGCGCGCCATTTCGATCGGCGTGTAGAGCTCAAAGCCCGGCCCGCCCACATAACTCATGCGGGCGGCGCGCACGCGGGCAAAGCCGACATCGATGTCCTTCGTCCATGAGAACTTCAGCGCCTCGGGCGACAGGTCGTCCGGGCTAACGAGCGCCAGCAGCTCACGCGCCTTCGGCCCCATCACCGACAGCACCGAGTACATCGCACACACATCGGTGAGCACCGCATGCTCCGCCTCGCCGATATGCCGAGCGATCCAGTCGAAGTCCCTTACCGTTTGCGCGGAGCCGGTGATGATGAGGAATTGGTTCGCGGCTTGCCTCATCACGGTCAAGTCACTTTCAAAACCGCCGCGCTCATTGAGCATGGCGGTGTAGACCATCTTGCCGACAGGCACGTCCATCTCGTTGGCGCACAGGCGCTGCAACACGGCCAGTGCATCGCGGCCCTGCAACAGGTATTTGGAGAACGAGGTCTGGTCGTAAAGGGCAACGGTTTCGCGCGTGGCCTTTTGCTCTTCAATCATCCAGGGTAGCCAGACCGGTTTATCGAGGGTGTATTCCGGGCGCGCCTGCCCCTCCGGCCTGAAATAGCTTGCACGCTCCCAGCCATTCTTGCTGCCGAACTCCGCGCCTCTGGCGGCCAGGATGTCGTACAGCGGTGAGGTACGCAACGGCCGCGCCGTTTCCAGTTCCTGCCTCGGCCAGCGCATCGCATAGTGCAGGCCCAGCGTCTCGCCGGTGCGTTCGGCCAGCGCCCTGCGGTTGCCGGTGAAGCTGCCGAAACGGCGTATGTCCACGTCCCACAAATCGGTGCTGGGCTCGCCACCCACAATCCATTCAGCCATGAGCCGGCCCGCACCGCCGCTGTTGGCAATGCCGGCGGAGTTGAAACCCGCGCAGACAAAGTAGTTGCGCAGTTCAGGCGCCTCACCCAGGATGAAGTTGCCGTCGGGCGTAAAGCTCTCCGGCCCGTTGAGCAGCATCTTGATTTCGGCCGTCTCCAGGCAGGGCGTGCGGTGCATGGCTGCGGTCATCAGCGGCTCGAACTGGTCCCAGTCTTCGTCCAGCAGCTCAAACTGGAAGGTCGCCGGAATCGGGTCCATCTTCCAGGGTTTGGCCTGGGATTCAAAGCCGCCCATCACCAGGCCGCCGACTTCTTCCTTGTAGTAGATGTAGCCGTCCGGGTCGCGCATGACCGGCAGCATGGGGTGCACGCCCGGAATCTTGCCGGTGACGATGTAGAAATGCTCGGCCGAATACAGCGGCACATTCACGCCCGCGAGTTTGCCGAACTGCCGCGCCCATTGGCCGGCGCAATTGACGACGACTTCGCAGCGCACGTCACCCTGCGCGGTCTTCACGCCCACAGCCCTGCCGTTTTCAATGATGACACCGGTCACCTCGATGCCTTCAACCATCTTCACGCCGCGGTTGCGCGCGCCCTTGGCCAGCGACATGCAAAGGTCCGCCGGATTGGCCTTGCCGTCGCCCGGCAGCCAGATCGCGCCCTGCAGGTCATCGATGCGCATGATGGGGTATTTGTCGCCAGCTTCCTGCGGCGAGATCTCATGGCATTCCACGCCAAAGCTGTTGGCCATGGCGACCTGCTTTTTGAGCACCTTCATGCGCTCCGGCGTGCGCGCCACGTTGACGCTGCCGCATTGTTTCCACCCGGTGGCCAGGCCCGTTTCAGCCTCAAGCGAGGCATACAACTCGATGCCGTACTTGCTCATCTGCGTCATGTTGCGGTTGGGCCGCATCTGGCCGACCAGGCCGGCCGCGTGCCAGGTGGTGCCGCTGGTGAGCTTGCCCTGCTCGAGCAGCAGTACGTCTGTCTTGCCCATTTTGGCCAGGTGATAGGCCACGGAGCACCCGGCGATGCCGCCACCCACAATGACGATCTGCGCTTGAGTCGGGATATTCATGCGTGCAGTCCTCTACGGTATGAAATCAGCGGCTGCCGCGGAACCGGCTTTGCCGGGCCGCAGGCCGCGCCCCCTTGAGGGGGAGGCGCCGAAGGCGCTTCGGGGGGGGGAACTCATATCTAGGCCAACCGTATCGCCATCACGCCGCCCACAATCGCGCAGGTGCCCACAAAACGGCGCACGGTAAATGTTTCTTTCAACAGCCAGGTGCCCAGCAAAACGGCGAACAGCACCGAGGTTTCGCGCAGAGCCGCCACCGTAGCCACCGGCGCGCGTGTCATGGCCCACAGCGCGATTCCGTAGGAGCCCAGCGACGCCAGCGCGCCGCCGGTAGCCACAGGCCAGCGATGGCGGGCGTAGTCGGCCATGGCACGCCCGCGCCGCGCCATCATCAAGAGGCCGAAGGGCCAGCCGTCGAGCAGGAACAGCGTGGCGACGTATTGCAGGGCATTGCCGGAGGCGCGAACGCCCAGTCCATCCACCACCGTATATATGGCAATGATGAGCGCGTTGGCCAACGCAAAGCCAACCGCCTTGGGGGCATGCAGGGCATGGCGGCTCAAGCCCAGCACCAGCACGCCGCCGGAGATGCCCAGGATGCCGGCCCACGCCAGCGGGCTCAAAGTTTCGCCCAACGTGAAGGTTGCCGACAGCGCCACCAGCAGCGGCGCCACACCGCGCATCAGTGGATAGGTCAACCCCAGGTCGCCGTGCTTGTAGGCCTGTGTGGTCGCGATGAAATAGCCGATGTGGATCAGCACCGAAGCGCCGATAAACGGCCAGGCCTCGATACGCGGCAGGCCCACCACCAGCACCAGCGGCAACGCCAGCACAGAGCCGATCAGGTGAATGACCGCCATGTCCAGCGCCTTGTCGGCACTGGACTTCACCAGGGCATTCCAGCCTGCGTGCAGCAGCGCGCCAAACAGCACAGCGCCCAGCACCGGCCACGTCAGTGCCAGAATTTCAGGCGGCAAGCGAGGGCTCTGCGGCGGGAAGGGTGCAGCGCCTGGCCCGTGCCAGGTAGTGCGCCAGTGGCGGCGTGGCCTTGTGCGCATCTTTCGCAAGATCGTCCCAGAGGCGCAGCTTCACCGCATCCCCGGCACCGGGCTGCGCGATGAAGCGCGCCGCTTCTTCAGCGGAAAAAATGCCGCCTTGCAACTGCAAGCTGCGTTTGGAATCCGCTGAAAGGCTGGAATGGTAACCACGCCGCGCCGCGCATAGATAGCGCTTGGCGTCCACATGCAGCTTGATGGCGTCCAACACCTCGTCGGGGAAAAGACCCCGCAAAAAAGGCAGTGCTCGGTACTGATGCACATCATCCACACCACGCAGCGACGGTGTTTCGCCCAGGTCGTGCAGAAGATGCCCAAGGTCATGCAACAGCGCCGCGGTCACCAGGGCATCGCTCGCGCCTTCGGCTTCGCCGAGTGCCGCGGTCTGCAGCGCGTGCTGCAGCTGCGTTACGGGCTCGCCGCTGTATTGTTCGCCGCCGCGCTCTTTGAAAAGGTGTTCGATGTCGTCAAAGTTCAGCACGTGAATTCCTAGAAAAGTGAACTCGAAAAGAAGAACGCTTTCGCCAGTGGCCGCCGCGGAACCGGCTTTGCCGGGCCGCTGGTGGCCGCCCCTGGGGCTGAGAGCCGCGGCTCCAAGCCTGCCTTCGCAGGCTTGGACAGCCTCGAAGAGCTTCGGCCTCTGGCCGTTGCACGGGGCGCCGAAGGCGCTTCGGGGAGAACTTTAGCCATTCCAGGGGAGCGAATAAGTTTTCAGGTTGGTAAAGCTTTTAATCGCTTCCTGCACACCCTCTTTATAGCCCAGGCCCGAATCCTTGATACCACCGAAAGGCGTGAGCTCCAGGCGATAGCCCGGCACCTCCCGCACATTGACGGTACCGACATGCAGCTCGCTGACAAACCGGTTGATATAGTCCAGGCGGTTGGTGCAGACGGCGCTTGAAAGGCCGTAGGCCGTGCCGTTCGAAATCTGGATAGCTTCGTCGATGTTTTTGAAACGTATGACCGGAGAGACGGGCCCGAAGGTTTCCTCGCGCGCCACCGTCATCTGCGGTAACACATGGTCCAGCAGCGTAGGCGAATAAAGCGCGCCGCGCCTATGGTTGCCCGCCAGCAATTTCGCGCCCTGCGCCACCGCCTCATTCACACGCGACTCAAACAGCATGGCTGCCGGCTCATCAATCACCGTGCCCATGTCATTGGCCTTGTCGGCCGGGTCGCCGTATTTCCAGGCCAGGGTCTTGGCCAGCACCTGCTCCACAAATTCGCCCGCCACCGCCTCATGCACCATGAGCCGCTTGATGGCCGTGCAACGCTGGCCCGAATTCTTATAGGAACCCTGCACGGCCAGCGTGGAGGCCTCGTTGAGATCGGCATCCTCCATCACGATGATGGGGTCGTTGCCGCCCAGCTCCAGCACCACGCGCCGGTAGCCGGCCTTGCCGGCAATGTACTTTCCGATGGCCACGCCACCCGTAAATGTCACCAGGTCCACCAATGGGTTGGTGATCAATTCGTCCGCAATCTCGCGCGGGTCGCCCGTTATCACGCTGAGCATTTCGGGCGGCAAACCCGCCTCATAAAGGATGTCGGCGAACAGGAGGGCAGAGAAAGGCACTTTCTCGGACGGCTTGAGCACCATGCGGTTATTGGTTGCAATGCTGGGCACCACCTTGTGCGCCACCTGGTTCATCGGGTGGTTGAAAGGCGTGATGGCGGTGATCACGCCCAGGAGCGGGGAGCGGTGCGTGTAGACGCGACGCTTCTTGCCGTGCGGCGTGAGGTCGCAGCTGAAGATCTGGCCGTCGTCCTTGAGCACTTCGGTTGCGCCGAAGAGCAGCACGTCACTGACACGGCCTGCTTCGTAGATGGAATCCTTCAGGCACAGCCCTGCCTCCGCCGTGATGAGATTCGCGACCTCCATCAACCGCGACTGGACGATGGCCGCCGCGCGGTTGAGGATGGCTGCGCGTTCATAACGGCTCAGCTGGGGCTTGCAGGCGTGCGCCTTGGCGAAAGTCTCACGGACTTCCTCAAGCGTAGCCTTGGGCACGCTGCCCAGCAGCTTCGCCGTGTACGGATCGAACACCTCGATCGCGCGGTCACCGGTCCGGCCGGCACCAACCTTGCGGCCGGCCAGTCGCATGGCGTTGAGCTGGTGGTCGCGGATGTACTGGTCAATCACTCTGCGGCTTTCAGGACAGGTTATGTGCGGACATGTTTCTGGCGTTTGTTGCCGGATATCTATTGGGCGTAATTGAGCGCCAGGTCGAAGGCATCGAAGTTACGAAAACGCCGGTTACGGTTCAGGCCCGGCAAGTCCCGGTTCACGATCAGCGGGACACGCTGCTCGCTCATGCCGCCGTGCGAGCGCAGCGGAACTTCGAGCGCAGAGAGATCGTGGCGCGAGGCTGAGGTGCCGATCACGGTGAAGCGTTCAGACACCGCCACAATGTCGCCGATCCTGTCGGCAGGGAGTTCAAAGCGCTCGGCGGCCTGCTCACGTGAAAGCACCAGCTCCATGCCCTTGAGCGCCGCCAGCCGTTTGCGGGCGGCCTCGATGTTCGTGCCCTCGGGCAGGTAGATCGTGGCGAAGGATCCCAGCGCGCCGTGATGCACCACATAGGGGTCGGTGATCGGAAGAATCACACGCGCAACGCCCGCGCCCAGCCAGCTGTCAAACCAGTCCTGCAGGTAGATCACGTCGGGCGTGCCGTCCATGGCGACCTTGGCGTTCATGCCATGGTCGGCCGTGAGCACGATCACGCAGCCCAGATCGTCGAGCTGCTGCATATAGCCGTCCATCATGCGGTAGAAGGAATTGGCGCCGTCGGTGCCGGGCGCGTGCTTGTGCTGCACGTAGTCGGTGGTCGACAAGTACATCACATCGGGTTTGTATTTCTGCATGATCTTCACGCCGGCCGCAAACACGAACTCCGACAAGTCTGCGCTGTAGACACTGGGTAGCGGCTGACCCACCAGGCCCAGCACACCTTCAATGCCGTTTTCTTCCAGCGTGACCTGGTCGGCCTTCTCGGACGAAAAGCAGATTCCTCTCATCTTGTGGCCCAGCAACTTGCGCAACTTGTCTTTGGCTGTGACCACCGCCACGGACTTGCCCGCGTCCGCAAGGGCCGCCAGCAGGGTGGGCGCGCGCAGCCACTTGGGGTCATTCATCATGACCTCGGTGTCGGTGGCGGTATCGAACAGGTAGTTGCCGCAGATGCCGTGCACGCTGGGCGGTGCGCCCGTCACGATGGACAGGTTGTTGGGGTTGGTAAAGCTGGGCACCACGCAATCACCCGTCAGGCCAGAACCCAGCGCCAGGGTGCGCTTGAGCCACGGCATGTGGCCGGCGGCCACGGCTTGCGCCAGATAATCGGGCTCGCAGCCGTCAACGCACACCACCACGACGGGCTGGGTCGGCAGCCTGTATGCCCGGCCATTGACTTTCACTTCGGTCTTTTTATCAGCGACTGCCACGTTGGAGCCTTCCCTTGTCCATATTTTTCTCTGGGCCTTTTGCGATGTCGTCATCGACCAGGTGCGACGCCCTGGCCTGTGCCGCACGGGCAGCCGGGCTGGCCTGCAGGCGCGCCTGTCGCCGCAGGTCGTTTTCAATCGTGCGTTCCTTGCTTTCGATCACGTGGTCGTACATGGCCCGGCCTGCGACGTCCGCGTCACCGGAGGCGATGGCCTTGACGATCTGCCTGTGCTCATTGGCCGAAATCGGCATGAGCCAGCCGTCGGCCAGGTTCAGACGCCGGAACAGCGACAGCTCCTTGATGAGCTTGCGATAGATGGCCGTGAGCTTGCTGTTGCCTGCCATTTCCACCAGCCGGTCGTGGAATTTCAGGTTAAGCAGGTGGTAGTTGTAGGCGTCTTCTGCCTTGACGGCCTTTTCCATCGAGTCGACGAGGCCCCGGATTTCCTTGAGTTGGGCCGGCGTGATGTTCCTGGCGAGCTGGCGGCCGACGAGTTCGTCCATCGCGGCGCGCAGGTCGAAAATCTCGACGGCTTCCTCGATGGGAATGTCACGCACGAAGACGCCGCGATTTTTTTCGTTGCGCACCAGGCCAGCTTCCTCCAGCATTCGGAAGGCTTCACGCACCGGCCCGCGGGAGACGCCCATCTTTTCAGCCAGCGCTGCCTCAATGAGTTTGCTGCCCGGTTCGTATTCGCCAACAAGAATGGCGCGCTCGATTTCCTGCTGCACCACCGTGGTGAGGGAACTGGTCTGCAACAGCGCGATAGTGGGATGAAACACGGCATTCATGCCCTGCATTGAAGCACAAAACACAGGATTGTCAACAATCTGCAAAAAACAATTGACAAGATAAAAGGGGCAGCGTTAAATAAATATTGAGCTGGGTTGATACGACCTGAACACAGGTTGGTCATCGCAGTGTCACTGCCCCGACACGAACAGGTCACAACATTGCAGGTTTTCCACAAAGGACTTTTTATGCAGCTGGCTACCCATCTCAAATCCCTGCCAAAGGCGATCGCTCTTATCGGCTTTTTTGGCCTGCTCACCGCCTCCACCGGCGCATTCGCCCAGAAGACCCAGTTGCTGGTCTACACCGCGCTGGAAACAGACCAGATCAAGGCCTATCAAGAGGGCTTCAACAAGGTCTACCCCGATATCGAAATCAAGTGGGTCCGCGACTCGACCGGTGTGATCACCGCCAAGCTGCTCGCCGAAAAATCCAATCCCCAGGCCGACACCATCATGGGTGTGGCTGCCTCCAGCCTGGCCCTGCTCGACAAGCAGGGCATGCTCGAACCCTACGCGCCGATCAACCTTGACGGCATCATGAGCCAGTACCGTGACAAGAAGAAAGTTCCCGCCTGGTTCGGCATGGACGTGTGGGGTGCCACCGTGTGCTTCAACACCGTCGAAGCCAAGAAGAAAAACATCCCTACACCCGAGACCTGGCAGGACCTGACCAAACCCATCTACAAGGGTCAGATCGTCATGCCCAACCCCGCCTCCAGCGGCACCGGCTACTTCGACGTGACCGCCTGGCTCACGCTCTTTGGCGACAAGGACGGCAAGGGCGGCGGCTGGAAGTACATGGACGCGCTGCACGAAAACATCGCGCAGTACACCCATTCGGGTTCCAAGCCCTGCAACATGGCCGCCTCCGGAGAATTTCTGGCGGGCATTTCGTTTGAATACCGCGGCAACACCAACAAGGCCAAGGGTGCGCCGATCGATCTGGTGTTCCCCAAGGAGGGGCTGGGCTGGGACCTGGAAGCCTTTGCCATTCACAAAGGCACCAAGAAACTGGACGCCGCCAAGAAACTGGCTGACTGGGCTTCGAGCAAGGACGCCATGATGCTGTACGGCAAGAACTTCGCGATCACCGCGCAGCCCGGACTGGCGCCGCCGCTGGCCAATGTGCCAAAAGACTATGAGGCCCGCCTCGTCAAGATGGATTTCAGCTGGGCAGCAGACAACCGCGAGCGCATTTTGAATGAGTGGACGAAGCGCTATAACTCCAAAACAGAGAAGAAGTAGCCCCCTGTCGGCGGCCTTTGGCCGCCGTCTCCCCCTCAGGGGGACGGCCGCTGTGGCCCGGCGGAGCCGGTTCCACGCCGCCGCTTGCCCTTTGCGCTGGCGCGACCGTTCAGGTAATACACGTATGACCCACGAATGAACAACGACACCTTTCTGAACCTGCGCCATATCCGCAAGGAATTCGGCGCCTTCACCGCGCTGCAAGACATCAACCTGGACATCCGCAAGGGCGAGTTCGTTTGCTTTCTGGGGCCTTCGGGTTGCGGCAAGACGACGTTGTTGCGCATCATTGCCGGGCTGGAAGTGCAGACCTCGGGTGAAGTGCATCAGGGCGGGCGCGACATCTCGCGGCTGCCGCCGGCGCTGCGCGACTACGGCATCGTTTTCCAGAGTTATGCGCTGTTTCCCAACCTCAGTGTGGCCGACAACGTGGCGTATGGGCTGGTCAACCGCAAGACACCCAAGGCTGAAGCGGCCCAACGCGTGAGCGAGCTGGTCAAGCTGGTGGGCCTGCCGGGCAGCGAGGCGAAATATCCCAGCCAGCTCTCAGGCGGTCAGCAGCAGCGCATTGCGCTGGCACGCGCGCTGGCCACCTCGCCAGGCTTGCTGCTGCTGGACGAACCCCTGTCGGCGCTCGATGCGCTGGAGCGCGTGCGCCTGCGCCAGGAAATCCGCGCGTTGCAGCAAAAACTGGGCGTGACCACCATCATGGTGACGCACGACCAGGAAGAAGCTTTAAGCGTCGCCGATCGCATTGTGGTGATGAACCACGGCCTGATCGAACAGGTGGGAACACCGATGGAAATTTACCGCGAGCCGGCTTCGCCGTTCGTGGCGGATTTTGTCGGCAAGGTCAATGTCATGCCGGCGAATGTCAGCGGCAGCCAGATGAGGTTCGGCACCATGTGCCTGCCTTGCGACGGAGCCGACCGCGAGGTCAAGGTTTACCTGCGCCCTGAAGATGTGCTGGCCCGGCCCATTGCAGCGGATGACGCCCATGTGTTCGACGCCACCATCGAAAAGATCGAATTCCTCGGCTCCTTCTGCCACGTTCACGTGGCCTCTCCTGCACTGGGCACCCACAAGCTCACGGTTTACCTCTCGCTCAATTTCCTGTCGGAGCAATCCTTGCAGGTCGGCTCGACCCTTCCCCTCAAATTGCTGCCAGAGCGCATCAAGGTGTTCTGATGCCCGTCTATACACCTCCTGCTTTGCCCCTGGTGCGGCAGCGTGTGCACTGGATTGACCACCTGGCCTATGCTGCCCTTGCGCTGGCAGCTATTATTTTGATAGCGTTTCTGGCAGCCCCGTTGCTGGCCATCCTGCAGCAGGCCGTGCAGGACAAGGCCGGGGATTTCATCTGGCTTGACAATTTCATCGAGTACGCCAAAACGCCGGCACTGCTCGAAAGCCTGTGGAACAGCCTCTGGATTTCAGGCGCCGTCACCCTGATTGCGGTACCCCTGGCGTTTGGTTTTGCCTATGCGCTGACCCGTTCGTGCATGCAATACAAGGCGCTGTTTCGCGGCATCACGCTGGTTCCCCTGCTGGCCCCCTCCCTCCTGTCGGCCATTTCGCTGATTTACTGGTTTGGCAACCAGGGGGTGCTCAAAGGCTGGATGCAGGGTATCGGCATCGACCAGATTTATGGTGCGCCCGGCATTGTGGTGGCCGAATGTTTTGCGGTGTTTCCGCATGCGCTGATGATTCTGGTCACCGCGCTCAGCCTGTCCGACGCTCGGCTGTACGAGGCGGCGAATGCCATGGGCACCAGCGCCAGGCGCAAGTTCTTCACCATCACGCTGCCCGGTGCCAAGTACGGCCTTATTTCCGCGGCGCTCGTCACCTTCACGCTGGTCATGACGGACTTCGGCATTCCCAAGGTGATAGGCGGCAACTTCAATGTGCTGGCCACCGACGTCTTCAAGCTGGTGATCGGCCAGCAGGATTTCGCCAAGGGCGCAGTGGTCGCTATCTTGCTGCTGGCGCCCGCCGTCCTGACATTCGCGGTAGACAGCTACGTCAGCAAGCGCCAGACCGCGATGCTGACGGCGCGTGCCGTGCCCTACCGGCCCACGCCTTCGCGCGGCTACGACCGGGTCATGACGCTGTATTGCTGCGCCATCGCCTTCCTGGTGCTGGCCATGCTGGGCATGGCGGTGTTCGCATCCTTCGCCAGCTTCTGGCCCTACAACCTCACGCCCAGCCTGCGCCACTACACCATGGGCCTGATCGACGCGGAAGTCGGCGTCGGTTTTCTCAACAGCCTGAAGATGGCGGCGGGCACGGCCTTCTTCGGCACCGCTCTGGTGTTTTGCAGCGCCTACCTGCTCGAAAAAACCAAAGGCATGGACGGCCTGCGCGGCTTTGTGCGCATGCTGGCCATGTTGCCCATGGCCGTGCCCGGCTTGGTGCTGGGACTGGGCTACATCTTCTTTTTCAATGCGCCCGGCAATCCGCTGAACGGCCTGTACCACACGCTGACCCTGCTTACGCTGTGCACCATCGTGCACTTCTACACCACCGGCCACCTGACGGCCGTAACCGCACTCAAGAGCCTTGATGGCGAATTTGAAGCCGTGAGCGCCTCGCTCAAGGTACCCTTCTTCAAGACCTTCTGGCGCGTCACCCTGCCCATCTGCACGCCGGCGCTGGTCGACATCGCGCGCTACTTCTTCATCAACGCCATGACCACCATCTCTGCCGTGGTGTTTCTCTATTCGCCCGAAACCAAAGTTGCGTCGATCGCCATCCTGAACCTGGATGAAGCCGGCGAAATGGGCGCCGCCGCAGCCATGGCCGTCCTGATCGGTATGGCATCAACGATTGCAACCCTGCTTTTCATGGCGCTGGCCTGGTGGGTAAACCGCCGTACGCAGGCATGGCGAACCAGCTCGCGCTAGGAGCTTCATGACAGCCCAGCGCAACATCCGCATGCTCACACGTTACAACGCGTGGGCCAACGACCGCCTGTTCGGCGCATTAAAGCAACTTCCTGCAGCTGAACTCCTGGCACCGCGCGCGACAGGCTTTGGCAACATGCTTCGTACGCTGAACCACGCCTATGTGGTGGATCTCATCTGGCAGGCGCACCTGCAGGGGCGGCCGCATGGCTTCAGCTCCCGCAACACAGAGGCTACTCCCACACTGGAAGCGCTGTGGGCAGCTCAGGGGCAAATCGACACCTGGTACATCGAATACGCGGACACCCTGAGCGTCGAGGCACTCGACGAAATCGTGCATTTCACGTTCATCGATGGCGACGCGAGTGCCATGACACGGGGAGACATGCTGCTGCATGTCGTCAACCACAAAACCTACCACCGGGGCTACGTGGCCGACATGATTTACCAGGTTCCGGCGCGCCCCCCAGGCATGGATTTGCCCATATTCCTGCAGGGATACCCGGCCCGACTGAATTGAATCGCCCGCAACGAAGACCACAGGCATAACAAATGGACAGAGACAAAATCCTCCTCACCCCCGGGCCGCTGACCACCACCCTGCGCACCAAGCTCGCGATGCTGAAAGACTGGGGCTCCTGGGACAGCGATTTCAACGCCGTCACGGCGAGTGTGCGCAAAAGCCTGCTGGCCGTCATCCACGGGCAGGATTCGCATGTCGTCGTTCCGCTTCAGGGAAGCGGTACTTTCAGCGTGGAAGCGGCAGTGGCCACCGTGGTGCCGCGGGACGGTCACGTGCTGGTGATGGACAACGGCGCCTACTGCAAACGCGCGGCAAGGCTCACCACGCTGATGGGACGGCGCTGCACCATCATGCCCTTCGACGAAGCGGCACAGGTCTCTCCCGCCGCACTGGACGCCATGCTGGAAGCCGACACCAGCATCACCCACGTCATGCTGATCCACTGCGAGACAGGCGCGGGCGTGCTCAACCCGCTGAAGGAAGTGGCCGACGTCTGCAAAACCCATGGCAAGGGCCTGTTGGTGGACGCCATGAGCTCCTTCGCCGCGATAGAAATCGATGCGCGCAAGGTGCATTTCGACGCACTGGTGGCGGCCAGCGGAAAATGCCTTGAAGGTGTGCCCGGCATGGGTTTTGTCTTCATCCGCAAGGCCGTACTGGACGGCTGTGCCGGTCGCAGCCAATCGCTGGCCATGGACCTGCACGACCAGTACGCCTACATGGAAAAAACCACGCAGTGGCGCTTCACGCCGCCCACCCATGTGGTGGTGGCGCTGGCCGAGGCGATTGCGCAATTCGAGGAAGAAGGCGGCCAGCCCGCGCGCCTGGCGCGCTACGAAAGCAACTACCGCACGCTGATTGCGGGCATGGCAAAACTCGGTTTCAAGCCCTTCCTGGACCCGGCCATCCAGGCACCCATCATCGTGACCTTCCACGCGCCAGCCGACACCCGCTACGAGTTCAAGAAGTTCTATGCCGCTGCACGAGATCGCGGTTTTGTCCTATATCCCGGCAAGCTCACGCAGGTGGAAACTTTCCGGGTGGGCTGCATCGGTGCGATCGGCCCGAATGAGATCGAACAGGCCGTGCTGGCTGTGGCGGGCGCCTTGCAGGACATGGGCATCACATCCGCCGCACCGGCAACCCACGCGCACGGAGCGTAGGCCCTGAGAACGTCTCTTTACAAGCATGAGCCGTGGAACCGGCTTTGCCGGGCCACAGGCGGGCGGCCCCCTCGGGGGGCAGGGAGCTACACGAAGTGAGCGACCGTGGGGGCCTAGTGACTTCGGCGAAACGCCTCAGAAGGAAGTTCGCCAAACATTTGCTGGTAGTCGTGCGCGAAATGACCAAAATGCCAAAACCCCAGGTGCGTTGCAGCCGCCGTCACAGACGTAGCGGTCTTCAATGCCTGCCTGGCCGCGTTCAAGCGCACGGCGCGCAGATAAGCCAATGGGCTGATGCCCAGCGCTGTCTGGAAGCCGTTTTGCAAGGTCCGCCGGCTCACGCCGAGCTGCTCGCACAGCGCCAGCACCGTGGGCGGCTGATCGAGCTGCGCGTGCACCAGTTCGCGGGCACGTCGCGTCAGCGTCCAATGCCCATGAGTGCCGACAGCGTCCGCGCTACCCGCGGGCGCAAGAACGCGGCCGAGCTGCTCCACCACGCTGTCGAGCATCGCAGCCTGCACGGCGGGCGACTGCAGCAACGCAGGGGCCGCCTCCACCGTATCCAGCACACCGGTGAGGCACTGCCTGAGCCCCGCCTGCGCCGCGCCATCCAGCCGGCGCAACCCTGCCTGCGCACCGAGCCGGGCCTGCAGCGCCGGGTCATGCTCGCCGCAGCGGCGCCAGGCCGCTTCGTCAAGCTCCAGCCCCAGCATCACATGACGCCGGGAAGAGCGGAACTCAAAACCCGACGCCCCCGAAAACACATGCAATGCACCTGCGTCGCTGGGCGCGCCGCAAAAAACGCTGGGGCCTTCGACCTGGAGCGGCAGCCCCAAGGCCAGGGCACCATCGCGTATCCGTCCGGTCTGGTACACCGACTCCCGCAGGCTTTCCACAAAGAGGCGAAGGCCCGCGAATTCCAGCTGGCGCACCTCGCCGCCAAAGGCGCCGCGAGACAGCTGGAGGTAGCTCTGGTTCCAGCCCGTAAGTGCCGCCGCCTGCTCGTCTGCGTCGGCGAACGACGCGTGGGACAGCAGGGCTGGCTGGAGAGTGTCAGGCGTGTGGACCATGGCCGCATTCTTGCAGGATTCGTGCCGTGTGCAAGCAACGCTTTGAAACACTTCGACTTACTCGCCATCTCTTTAAGCTCAATCTCGCTGCGTTACTTGCCGAAATGGGATTTCAGCGCACCTACGCTCGCCCTACGATGCAAGACAGCCCCACCGGGCCCTCAACCTTGCAACCTATAGGGAGCCACCATGTCAGAACGTTCCAGCGTGCAATACGCGAAAGTCGACGGCAGCTATTTTGAAAAGAGGGGGCTGCGCCGCTATGCCGGCGTCTGGTCGCTCTGGGCACTCGGCGTTGGCGCCGTGATCTCCGGCCACTTCGCCGGCTGGAACCTGGGTCTGGCCAACGGCTGGGGCAGCATGTTGCTGGCCACCATCATCATCTCCGTGATGTATCTTGGCCTGACCTTTTCGCTGGCCGAGATGTCACCCGCATTGCCCCACACTGGTGGCGCGTACTCTTTCGCACGCACCGCCATGGGGCCTTGGGGTGGCTTTCTGACAGGGTTGGCCGAAAACGTGGAATACGTGCTGACGCCGGCCGTCATCGTGTTCTTCATCGGCAGTTACATGGGCAGCATTTTCGGCACACCACCGGCCTGGCAGCCTCTGTGGTGGATCGGTTTTTACATCGTCTTCATCGGGCTGAACATCATCGGCGTCGAGCTGTCGTTCAAGATCACACTGGCCGTCACGCTGCTGGCGCTGGCCTGCCTGGTGGCGTTCTGGATCAGCGCCTTTCCCAAGATCGACTTCGCACGCTGGGCCATGAATGTCGGCGCCGGCGGCGCCGTGCTGCCCGAGGGCCGCGGCCCCTTCCTGCCGCTGGGCTTCGCCGGCGTGCTGGCGTCGCTGCCATTTGCGGTGTGGCTGTTCCTGGCAATCGAGCAGCTACCGCTGGCGGCTGAAGAGTCGGTGGACCCGCGCCGTGACATGCCGCGCGGCATCATTGCCGGCATCTTCACGCTCATCCTCTCGGCCTTCATGATCCTCTGGCTCAACCCCTCGGTCGCAGGCATAGGCTCGCACGCGCTGAGCACCTCGGGTGAGCCGCTGCTCGACGGCTTCAAGGCAATTTACGGCAACGGCATCGCCAAGATACTGGCGCTGGTGGCCGTGCTGGGCCTGGTGGCGAGTTTTCACACCATCATCTTTGCCAAGGGCCGGCAGATCTATTCGCTAAGCCGCGCCGGGTACTTTCCTTCGGCACTGTCCGTCACGCACGGCAGCCGCAAGACTCCGCACATCGCCATGATCGTCGGCTCGGTGGTGGCGCTGGTGGTCATGTTTGTGCTGTGGTTTTCGCTGGGCGTTGACAAAGGCTCGGCCGTCATCGGCGGCACCTTGCTCAACATGGCGGTGTTCGGCGCCATGTTCTCCTATGTGATGCAGGCGCTGTCGTTCATTCGGCTGCGCAGCAAGCTGCCGAATATGGAGCGCCCCTACCGCAGCCCGCTGGGCGTTGCGGGTGCGGTGCTGACTTTGGTCATCGCGCTGGTCACGATTTACTTCCAGCTCAGCGACCCGATCTACCGCGTGGGCGTGCTGTGGGTGGCGCTGTGGTTTGCCATCGGCATCAGCTACTTCGCAGTAATGGGCCGGCACCGGCTCATCCTCTCGCCGGAAGAAGAATTTGCGATTGGCCTGGCCGAAAAAGGCCGGGCAAGCGCCCACCCCTAAAACCACAAGGTGCCCACGACCATGCCCAAAAAAGCCACCAAATCCTCCGCACCCCATCCAGCCCTGGAGATGCTGCGCAAGTCGGGCGCCAACAAGATGAAGGTTGCCGTCAGCGACATCGACGGCGTGCTGCGCGGCAAGTACCTGCACAAAGACAAATTCTTCGGTGCGGCCGAACCCTACCCCGCCGGGGGCTTTGGGTTTTGCGACGTGGTGCTGGGCTGGGACATGATGGACAACTGCTACGACAATACCTCGGTGACAGGGTGGCAGCACGGCTTTCCGGATGCGCTGGCACGGCTGGACCTGGCCACCACACGCCATGTTCCCTGGGACAACAACGTGCCCTTTGTGCTGGGTGAATTCGTGAATGCCGACGGCACGCCACACGCCGTCTGCCCACGCCAGACGCTCAAGCGCGTGCTCAAGCGCGCCGAAAAAATGGGCTTCATGCCCATGACGGGCATGGAGTTCGAATGGTTCAACTTCCTGGAAACGCCGCACAGCTGGGCCGCGAAAAACGGCGTGGGGGCCGAAAAACTCACGCCCGGCATGTTCGGCTATTCGCTGCTGCGCATGAACGAGAACCAGGATTTCTTCAACGCCATCATGGACGAGATGCTGGCTTTCGGCATCCCGATCGAAGGCCTGCACACCGAAACAGGGCCGGGCGTGTATGAAGTAGCCATTGGCTTCAGCGAGGCACTGGAGCAGGCCGACCGCGCCATCCTGTTCAAGACCGGCGGAAAAGAGATCGGCTCGCGTTTTGGCATCATGCCCAGCTTCATGGCCAAGCCCCACCAGCAGCTGCCGGGCTGCAGCGGCCACATCCACCAGAGTTTGTCGGACGGCAAGACCAACCTGTTCTTCGACGCAAAGCACCCGCGCAAGATGAGCAAGCTGTTCGAGAGCTACGTCGCCGGCCAGGTCGCCTGCATGATGGAGTTCGGCCCCATGATCTGGCCCACCATCAACAGCTACAAGCGCCTGGTCGACGGCTTCTGGGCGCCTGTGAAGCCGACCTGGGGCATGGACAACCGCACTGCAAGTTTCCGCGTGATCGCGGGCAGCGCCAAAGCCACCCGGCTGGAAACCCGTTGCCCTGGCGCCGACGTGAACCCTTACCTGGCGATGGCGGCCGTCATCGCTGCGGGACTGGACGGCGTCGAAAAAGGCCTCAAGCTGGGCGCGCCGATCACCGGCACCAACCAGGGAGCCGAACACATTGCCCGCGCACCGCGCACCCTGATCGAAACCACACGTATTTTCCAGAAATCGGACATCGCGCGCGACTGGCTGGGCGATACTTTCGTGGATCACTTCGCGGCAACGCGCGAGTGGGAATGGCGCCAATGGCTGGACGCCGTCACCGACTGGGAAATGAAACGCTATTTTGAAATCATCTGACCTCCTGATCCGCAGGCTGACCGTGCCCGACGCCGCCGCTTACCGCGAATTCCGCCTGCGCGGCCTGCGCGAGCACGCGGACGCGTTCACCTCCAGCTTTGAGGAAGAAAACCTGCGCGTGCTGGCCGACACCGAAAAGCGCCTTTCACCCGCCGGCGACACCGTCATGTGGGCCGCCTTTTTGGACGGCGCGATGGCCGGCGTGGCGGGGCTGAACCGGGAGACGCGGCTGAAGAACCGTCACAAGGCCACGCTGGTTGCGATGTACGTCGCGCCCGAATACCAGGGGCATGGCATAGGCCGGGCGCTGGTCGGCAAGGTGCTGGAGGAGGCACGCGCCGGCCGCGTGGAGCTCGTGGTGCTGACGGTCACCGCCGGCAACCGCGAGGCGGCGGCACTCTACGAGAAATGCGGGTTTAAATCCTTCGGCATAGAGCCCGACGCGATTCGGGTCAACAATGTCTCTTACGGCAAACAACACATGTACTTCCAGGTCGCACCACTATGAGCATCACCGGTTTTTCCTTCCCCACCACCATCAAGTTCGGCGCAGGCGCGCGCAAGCTCGTCGCCGACACCCTGAAAGAAGCGGGCTGCAAGCGCCCGCTCATCGTGACCGACAAGGCGCTGGGCGCCTTGCCCGTTCTGGCCGAATTCAGGACCCACCTGGCCGGCCTGGACGTGGCGGTGTTCTCGGGCGTGTTTGGCAACCCGACCTGCAGCCAGGTCATGGACGGTGCCGCAGCCTACAAGGCGCACAAGGCCGACTGCGTGATTGGATTTGGCGGCGGCGCAGCACTTGACGTCGCCAAGGTGGTCGGTATCGCCGCCACCCATGAAGGCGACATCCTTGAATATGTCTGGGACCATCCGCAGGTACGGCCCATCGTCAATGAGTTGCCTTACTTCGTGGCCCTGCCCACCACCTCGGGCACCGGCTCCGAAGTCGGCCGTTCCAGTGTGGTCAGCGAAAACGACACGCACCTGAAGCGCGTGGTGTTCAGCCCAAAAATTCTGGCGAAAGTGGTGTTTGCCGATCCCGAACTCACGTTGGGCCTGCCGCCCGCCGTCACGGCCGCCACCGGCATGGACGCCCTCACCCATAACATCGAAAGTTACCTCTCGCCGGCCTATCACCCGCTGTGCGACGGCATTGCACTCGAAGGCACGCGCATCGCGGCGCATGCGCTGCTCAAGGCCGTGAAGGAACCTTCCAACCTGCAGGCTCGCAGCGACATGATGATGGCCTCCATGATGGGCGCCATCGCCTTCCAGAAAGACCTGGGCGCCGTGCATTCATGTGCCCACGCGCTGGGCGCTGTCTGCGACTTGCACCACGGCCTGGCCAATGCGCTGATGATCGACACGGTGCTGGCATGGAACTACGAATCGGCGCCCGCCAAATTTGACGAGCTGGCCCACGTATGTGGCGTGGCCGGCGGTGGCAAAGCTTTTGTAGCCTGGCTCAAGCAGCTCAAGGAGAGCGTCGGCATCACCGGCCCGCTGTCGGCCCACGGTGTCAAGCGTGAACACCTGCCGCGCCTGGTCGAGATCGCCACCGCCGACATCTGCCACCAGACGAATCCACGGCCCTGCAAGGCTGAGGACTTCCAGCGATTGTTCGAGGCCGCCTTATGAATGTGGCCCCCACGCTTTTCACTGCGTCTTCGACTTCGTGTAATGCGCGAGGCCTTGCAGGCCGCGGCTCGCGGGACGCTTCGCCTCTGTCGCCCGTCCAAGCCTGCGCAGGCAGGCTCGGAGCCGCGGACTCCAGCCCCTCGGGGGCCGCTGCGCCTGCGGCCCGGCAAAGCCGGTTCCGCGGCCCCGGCTTGGGCAGAACAGAACGATCACTTTTGAGAAGGGTACTCGCATGATCGCCGCTAGTCGTCTCAAGATTGGGTTGTCAGCGTGTTTCTCGCATGCCGACCCAACCCGCTCTTTCTTCACCGGCAAGACGCTGCAGTATGTCGAACAGTCGATTGCCCACTGGGTGATGTCTTCCGGCGCCATGGTCGTCATGGTGCCTTGCCCGACGGGCAGCACGCAGCGCGGCGACGTGACCTATGAACATTACGCGCAGTGGCTGGACGGCCTGGTGCTGCACGGCGGCGCCGATGTCTGGCCGGGCAGTTACGGCGAGGAGCCGCTGGAAGAAAAATGGTCGGGCGACCGTGTGCGTGACGAATACGACAAGGCACTGGTAGCCGCGTTTGAAAGAGCCGGCAAACCGGTGTTTGGCGTTTGCCGCGGCCTGCAATTGCTCAATGTTGCATTCGGCGGCACGCTCTACCAGGACATCAATACGCAGGTGCCTGACTCCTTCGTTCACCGCGACGCCGTCACTTACGACCAGAACTTTCACAGCGTGAACATCGTGCAGGGCTCCAGGCTTTCCGCCATGTACCCCGGCGTGGAGCGCGTGCGCGTCAACAGCATCCACCACCAGGGCATCAAGGACTTGTCGCCCGAGTTTGAAGCCGAGGCTTTCAGCGTGGACGACGGCATCGTGGAGGCGATACGCCGCAAAGACAAAACCAAGAGCTACATCGCCGCCACCCAGTGGCATCCCGAATTCCATAAACCCGGCTCCGACACGATTGACGACGCCGCCGTACTCGATGATTTCCTCACCGCCGTAGCGACGGCCAAAAGCAAAGCCAATAAACATGACCAAACTCGCCATTCATAACCCCGCCACAGGTGAGATGATCACCGAACTGCCTGCGGACGACGCGGCTTCCGTTGCTGCCAAGGCAAAGCAGGCGCGCACCGCGCAGGCTGCGTGGGCCACCGTGCCTGTGGCCGAGCGCAAGGCCTGCATCACGCGCTTTCGTGCCGGCATCGTTGCAGAGCTCGACACCCTGGCGGCCGTCATGACGCGAGAAACCGGCAAGCCGATCAAGATGTCACGCAATGAACTCAACGGCCTGCTTGGCCGTATTGATTTTTTCCTGGCAGAGCTTGATGCCTCCACGGCCACGCAGACCGTGTTTTCCGATGGCGGCATGACCGAGCAGATCGAGCACACACCGCTGGGCGTGGTCGCCAATATTTCGGCCTGGAACTACCCCTGGTTCGTCGGCGGCAATGTGTTCATTCCCGCGCTCCTGACAGGCAATGCCGTGCTTTACAAGCCTTCCGAATATGCGGCCATGACGGGCCAGGCCATCGCGCGCCTGCTGCATGCGGCCGGTGTTCCGCAAGACGTGTTTGTGCTGCTGATCGGCGGCGGCGCAGTCGGTGCGGCGCTGATGGAGCAGCCGGTGGACGGCCTCTTTTTCACCGGCTCCTACGCCACCGGTGCAAAGATCGCAAAAGCCATCGGCCCGCGCATGGTCAAGCTCCAGCTTGAGCTGGGCGGCAAGGATCCGACTTACGTGACCGAAGACGCCAACGTGAAGAACGCCGCCGAATCACTGGCCGATGGCGCGATGTACAACACCGGCCAGAGCTGCTGCTCGGTTGAGCGCATCTACGTGCATGAAAAAATTTACGATGCGTTCGTTACCGCCTTTGTCGACACCGTGAAGACTTTCAAGACCGGCGACCCGATGAGCGAAGACACCTACATCGGCGCCATCACCCGCGCGCCGCAGCTAGAGGTGTTGGATGCCCAGGTCGCCGATGCCAAAGCCAAAGGGGCGACCCTGCTGGCAGGTGGCAAGCGCGGCGCTGGACCTGGCACCTGGTATGAACCCACGGTGTTCAGCAACGTCAACCACAGCATGGAGCTGATGCGCGAGGAAAGCTTTGGGCCGGTTATCGGCATCCAGAAGGTATCGGGCGACGCAGAGGCCGTCAAACTCATGAACGACACACGCTACGGCCTGACCGCCGGCGTCTTCACGCCCGACGAAAAGCGCGCCAGGACGCTGCTGTCCCAGGTCAACGCCGGCAGTGTTTACTGGAACTGCTGCGACCGCGTCAGCCCGCGCCTCCCCTGGAGCGGCTACGGTGATTCGGGTGTGGGCCTGACCTTGTCCACCTACGGCATCCAGACATTCACCCGGCCAAAGGCTTGGCATCTCCGTCAATCCTGAGCATGAAGCTCACCCTCTTCGACCTGGACCACACCGTGCTCAACGGTGACAGCGATGTGCTGTGGTGCGATTTCCTGATCGAGAAGGGTTACCTGGGCAGGACGGAATTCACCGCACGCAACGCCGACATGGCAGCGCGCTACAAGGCGGGCACCGTGGGCCTGAAGGAGTTTGCCGATTTTTATGTGGGCACCCTGGCAGGTCGCACCGCCCAGGAGTGGGAGCCCATGCGGCAGGAGTTTTTGGCCAAATGGGTCGTGCCGCGCATCACGCCGGCTGCGATCGCACTGGTCGACAAGCACCTGGAAGCCGGCGACCTGGTGGTCATGACGACGGCCACCAACCGCTTCATCACCGAGCTCACGGCCATCTACTTCGACATCGAGCACCTGATTGCCACCGAGCCCGAGATGCAGGGCAGCCGTTTCACCGGCAGCACCACCGGCGTGCTGAACATGCGCGAAGGCAAGGTCGAGCGCCTGCATGCCTGGCTCACCGCACGCGGCCTGCGCTTCAAGGATTGCAAAACCACCGCCTACAGCGATTCCATCAACGACCTGCCGCTGCTGGAAGCCGTGAAACACCCGGTGACTGTGAATGCCGATGCGACGCTGGCAGCGATTGGGACTGAGCGCGGCTGGCCCGCGCTGCAGTTGCACTGAGCAACCCGACCTGCGCAGCTGAAACAGCCCCGGAGAGGGCTGCATCCGCCTCATTTGAGTATAAAAATGGCCTGCAAGGCAATCAGGACGAGCGCTGGCAGCTATTAAAACAATAGCGATTACGCCCGCACCTGCCTGCTTATTCCGCGCTCAGGTGCTTGCCTACAATCCCGGCCAGCTCAAACATCGTCACCTGCGGCTTGCCGAACACGAGCAGCAGCTTCGCGTCGGCGTTGATGGCGCGCTTGTTGGCCGCGTCCTGCAGGCCTTCGGCCTTGATGTAGTCCCAGAGCTTTTTGATGACCTGGGTGCGTGCCACCGGTTCGGCGCCAATCACCGCAGCCAGTGCGTCGCTGGGCTTGAGGCCTGCACCCGGCTTGGCGACGCGGGGCGTCTTGGGCTTGGCGGTTTTGGCGGCGGGCGTTTTCTTGGCGGCGACTTTTTTGGCCGCCGGTGCTTTTGCCGTTTTCGCGGCGACGGTTTTTCCGAAAGGCGTCTTCACCGTCCCGGTCTTGGCGGCCGCCGGTTTGCGCGGCGGAAACTTGGACGGGGCAAACTCGAAGTTCACCTTGTCGGCCTCCTTGTCCCAAGCCAGCATGGCCTTGAAGGGGCGGCGCGTGCGCATCGAAACGAACTTGTCGAGCAGATCGGTCTTGCCGGTTTCCAGCAGCTTGTGCATCTGCTCGCGCTCAATCGGCTGCTGCAAAATCACCTGGCCGGTCTTGAAGGTGCAGCTCGGCGTAGGCTGTTCATTTGTAGGCACCGACTTTTCGCAGACATAGTTCTTGCCAAGCTCGAACACCCGCGCGGCGCAGCGCGGGCAGGGGCCCAGCGACTGCTGGTCGCCAAAATCGACGATCTCGCCGGTCTCGGCATTCTTGTCGTCGCCGAAGTCGAATTCGAGCTTGTAGTTCTTGGTCTCTTCGTCGAACTTGATCACCATCTCGGCCGTGAAAGGCCATCCGGCCTTGGAACGGAAGCCGTCCAGCGGGCCGATCTTTTTGTCGCGCAGGAACTGTTCAACCTCTGCCACTTCAAAGGTGCGGCCCGCCGGCGTTTTGCCGAAGCTGAAACCACAGCCGTCGTCGCCGTTCTTGCCGGTGCAGGTGTAGCGCCGGTAGTTTTCCTTCATGACACCGCCGCAGTTGGGGCAGGGCGCTGAGAGCGTGGCGTAGTCGCCGGGAATCGTGTCCTTGTCGTAGCCTTTGGCCTTGGCCACCATGCGCTCGGTCATGGTCGCAATTTCGGCCATGAAGGTTTCGCGGCTCAGCTTGCCGTGTTCCATCTGCGCCAGCTTGAATTCCCACTCGCCGGTGAGCTCGGCCTTTGAAAGCTCCTGCACATCCAGTCCGCGCAACAGCGTCATGAGCTGGAAGGCCTTGGCCGTGGGGATCAGCTCGCGGCCTTCGCGCAGCATGTATTTTTCGGCAATCAGCCCTTCAATCGTGGCGGCGCGCGTCGCCGGCGTGCCCAGGCCTTTTTCCTGCATGGCTTCGCGCAACTCGTCGTCGTCAATCGTCTTGCCGGCGCCTTCCATCGCGCCCAGCAGGGTGGCTTCTGAATAGCGGGCGGGCGGGCGGGTCTTCAGGCCCTTGGCTTCGACCACTTCGGCGCGCACCATTTCACCCGGCTTGACCGGCACCAGGCTCTGGCCCTTGTCGCCGTCCTTGGCGTCGGCCACTTCATCGGCGGCTTCCTTGCCGTAAATCGCCAGCCAGCCCGGCTTGACCAGTACCTTGCCCTCGGTCTTGAAGCTGTGGCCGACCGACTGGGAAATACGCGTGGTGACCAGGTATTCGGCGCTCGGGAAAAACACCGCCATGAAGCGGCGCACCACCAGGTCATACAGCTTTTGCTCGGCTTCGCTCAGGCCACTGGGCGCCTGCAGTGTTGGGATAATGGCGAAGTGGTCGCTCACCTTGGCATTGTCGAAAATGCGCTTGCTGGGCTTGATGTAATTGCCCTTGATGGCCGTGGCCGCATGCGGCGCCAAGTGCTTCATGCCGCTGCTTTCCAGCATTTCAAAGGTCTTTTTAACCACCGGCAGATAGTCTTCCGGCAGCGCGCGTGAATCGGTACGCGGATAAGTCAGGGCCTTGTGGCGTTCATAAAGGCTTTGCGCAATCGACAGCGTCGTCTTGGCTGAAAAGCCGAACTTGCCGTTGGCCTCGCGCTGCAAGGAGGTCAAATCAAACAGCAGGCCGGCGGCCTGCGTGGTGGGCTTGCTTTCTTCCGTCACCGTGGCGGACTTGCCGCGCACGGCTTCTGCAATCGCCATGGCTTCGCGCTCGGACCAGACCCGGTCAGCTTTCAGTTCGGCGTCGGGCTCCGTGTTGTCGGCATTGGCCGCGGCTTTTTTCCACTTCGGGTCAAACCACTTGGCGGGGTATTCGCCGGCCTCGGCCAGAAAAGTCGCGTGGATTTCCCAGTAGTCGCGGCTCACGAACTTGCGGATTTTTTCCTCGCGCTCCACCACCACCGACAGCGTCGGCGTCTGCACGCGGCCCACGGTGGTCAAAAAGAAACCGCCGTCGCGCGAGTTGAAGGCCGTCATGGCGCGCGTGCCGTTGATGCCGACCATCCAGTCGGCTTCCGAACGTGAGCGCGCCGCATCGGCCAGGCCCTGCATCTGCTTTTCAGTGCGCAGGCTCTCAAAGCCGTCGCGGATGGCTGCCGGTGTCATGGACTGCAGCCACAGCCGCTTCACCGGGTGCTTGCTGTTGGCGTATTGCTGGATCAGCCGGAAGATCAGCTCGCCTTCGCGGCCCGCGTCACAGGCATTGACGAGGGCGTTCACATCCTTGCGTTTGGTCAGCTTGACGATCGCGTTGAGCCGCGTCTTCGTCTTGTCCATGGGCTTGAGGTCAAAGTAGGGCGGAATGACGGGCAGGTTGGCAAAGCTCCACTTGCCGCGCTTGACGTCAAACTCTTCCGGCGCCTGGATCTCGACCAGGTGGCCCACGGCCGAGGTGACCAGCCACTCGTCGCTTTCAAAGTACTCGTCGTGCTTTTCGAACTTGCCGGCCGTAGGCGTGATCGCCCGCACAATGTCTTGTGCGACCGAGGGTTTTTCTGCAATCACCAGAGTTTTCATAAGTACTTCTTCAAACCTTCTACATCTTCGGGGAACATTTCCCCGCTTTCGGCAAATACGACTTTGCCTTCACGTCCGTTCGCCGCCACCTTGAGCACCACCACCACGGGCAGGCCCACCGGCTTGGGCAGGAATTTGGCAACCTCGGGGGTCAGCATCCCGGCGGGAAAGCTGTAGCCCTTGGTCTTCATATAGGCAGCTGCGGCCGCCGGCTGCTTGTCAATCGACAGGGCCAGCACCTCCAGCCCGCTGGCCTTCTGGGCCCGCCACAAAGCTTCTATATGGGGCGACTGCACCGCACAAAAAGGGCACCAGCTGGCCCACCAGTACACCACAAGCGTCTTTCCACCCACCTCGGCAGGCTTCCAGGCGCTGCCGTCCAGCAGCGTGACGGCCGGCAAAGGCAGGGTGCTGCCGGCCTTCGGCAAGGGGCTTTCCCCGCCTTTGGCCCACGCCGGCAGGCCCAGCCCCGCCGCGGTCGGCAAGGCAAGGGCAGCGGCGGTCTGCATCAGGTTTCTGCGGTTGAACACGGGGACTCCTTGGGCGCATCACTACAATAGCGGCTCTCGCGCATGTACGCGCGCGGGTGCGCACGCATGCGCACGCACGCGCACATGCATGAATTAACCATACCAAAAAAATACGTCGTGTCAAAAACCCAGGCTTCCGCGGTCCCCGCATCTCCTTCCAAACCCGCGGCTCCGGCTGCCGACGGACGCCGCATCCAGACGCGGCGTTCCGGCGTCCACGGCAAGGGTGTGTTCGCCGTGCAGGACCTGGCCGAAGGTGAAACGCTGATCGAATACGTCGGCGAAATCATCAACTGGAAAGAGGCGCTGCGCCGTCACCCGCACGACCCCAAAGACCCCAACCACACGTTCTACTTCCACATCGACGAAGAGCATGTGATCGACGCCAAGCACGGCGGCAATTCCTCACGCTGGATCAACCACAGCTGCAAGCCCAACTGCGAAGCCGACGAAGAAGGCGGCCGCGTCTTCATCAAGGCGCTACGCAACATCAAGGCCGGCGAAGAGCTGTTCTATGACTACGGCCTGATCATCGACGCGCCTTACACCAAGAAGCTGCTGGCCGAATACCCCTGTTGGTGCGGCGCCAAAAACTGCCGCGGCACCCTGCTGGCGCCCAAGGACGACGAAGGCAAGAAAAAGAACAAGGGCAAAAAGAAGTCCGACAAAAAAGCCGGCAAAAAGGCTGAAGCCAAGGCTGACAAAAAGGCAGGCAAGAAACCCAAAAAGAAGAAGAAGGACTGAGCAGGCGCTCAACCCGCTTCACAGGCCATGCCGCCGGCGCAATCGGCTGCAACCTTCTCATGAGCACTCCCCTTACATCCCCCATCCGCTGGCCCGCCGAAGCTCTCTGGGAGGCCCTGGCGCCGTCCTTGCCGGGGTTCACGGTGGAAGTCCTGCCCGAGATTGATTCGAGCAACACCGAGCTGATGCGGCGTTTTCGCGGCAGCCCCTCCGGTAACGGCGGCAGCCCCGGCATCGCCCCCCGGCCCGAGCCCCTGCTGCTGGTGGCCGAACAGCAAACCGCCGGGCGCGGCCGGCTGGGCCGCCAGTGGCAAAGCCGCCGCGGCGACAGCCTCACGTTTTCGCTGGGCCTGCCGCTTGCGCCCGTCGACTGGTCCGGCCTCTCCCTGGTGGCCGGCATCAGCGTGGCCGAAAGTCTCGAGCCGCTCGCCGGCAGCGCCTCCGGCCAAGCCGCCAAACCCCGCATCGGCCTGAAATGGCCCAACGACCTCTGGCTGTCCACCCCCGAAGGCGACCGCAAGCTGGCCGGCATCCTGGTGGAAACCGCCAGCTGGGAAGGCATCCGTTACGTGGTGGTCGGCATCGGCATCAACATCCGCGCGGTGGAAGTCCCCGTTGCGGCTAACGCACCCGCCATGCCCGGCATTCCGCCGGGCGGCTTGCAGACGCTGCTGCCGGCGCTGGACGCACCCGCCACCTTGCTGCGCATCGTGCCGCCGCTGGTGCAGGCGATGCAGGCATTTGAGCGCTTTGGCTTTGCGCCTTTCCAGGCGCGTTTTGCGGCACGCGACGTTCTGGCAGGCCGGGCCGTGCAGCTGTCCGACGGCCAGAACGGCCTGGAAGGCACAGCCCACGGCGTGGGCGAAAACGGCGCGCTGCTGGTGCATACTGCGGCTGGCATGAAACAAATCACCAGCTCCGAAGTCAGCGTACGGCCTGTGGCGGCGCAACCTCCCAAGGATGCGCGCCCATGCTGAGGCTGCTGGTGCTGGCGCTGGTCCTGGCCAACGCAGGCTACTTCGCCTGGACGCAAGGCCTGTTGGCCGACTACGGTTTTGCACCCGTCGTGCAGGCCGAACCCCAGCGCCTGGCGCAGCAGATCCGGCCCAAGGCGATGCGCCTTCTGAGCGCCACCGATGCCGGCCAGCTGGAAAGCACCACCGCTGCAGCGCCGCCGCCCGCCCCTGAATGCCTGCAGGCCGGCCTTTTCACCCCCGAGCAGACCATCGCCCTGCGCTTCGGACTGGAGGCCGGCCTGCCCATCGGCAGCTGGTCGCTCGAGAACAGCTCGGAGCCGGGCCGCTGGATCGTCTACATGGGCAAATACACCAACGAGGACGCGCTGGCCAAAAAGCGCAGCGAGCTGCGCGGCATGGGCGTGTCGTTTGAGCCCCTCGTCAACTCCTCGCTGGGACCGGGCCTCTCGCTCGGCCACTTCAGCTCCCAGGCCGATGCCGAGCGTGAACTGGCCAAGGTCGCCACGCGCGGCGTACGCACCGCCAAGGTGGTGCAGGAGCAGCCTGAAATACGCGGCCAGCTGCTCAGACTCCCGGCCGTCGATGCGCCGCTCATGGCCAAACTGGAGTTGCTCAAGCCGCAGTTGGCGGGCAAGCCCTTACGGGCTTGCTAGATAAGACCCCCACGGTCGCTCACTTCGTGTAGCTCCCTGCCCCCCGAGGGCCGCCCGCCTGCGGCCCGGCAAAGCCGGTTCCGCGGCTCATGCTGGCTTAAGAGCTCGCCGCGGTTACACGCTTCATATCCGATCATCCCGAGCCTGTCGAAGGTTCCGTATCCGGTGCGCACCCAGTTGCTATTGATTTAGGAGCTGCTTGCGCTCGTTCCGCTTGGCTCTCAACACTATTTTCTTGACAAATTCCGCCTGAGCCGTCGCACCCACTACCAAGCCAGCAGGGGCCGCGGAACCGGCTTTGCCGGGCCGCAGGCGCCGCCCCCTCGAGGGGGGAACAAGCTACACGCTGTGAGCTTGGACAGGGGTGATTCGCTAAACTGCTTTCCAGTGCCGCAGCGGCACACAGGTCTGCAGGCGCGTCACGGCCTGGTCCATCAGCGCGGGGTGCAGTTCGTGGCCCAGCCTGGCGGCCACGTCCAGGGTGGCGTCGGCGCCCAGTTCCATCAGGTGGTCGAAGTCGCCACGCGTGCGTGCCAGCGGCACCACATCGTCGTTTTGCCCGTGCAGCAGGTGCAGGGTGGTCAGCGCGGGTGCTTTCGCCGGCCAGATCTGGTAGCCGCCGCCGAAGGCCAGCAGGCGGCCGGCCAGGCCGTCGTGCGCATCGCTCAGCGCCAGCGCCAGGCTCGCACCGGCGCCAAAGCCGGCCAGCGCGGTGTCGGACTGCAGGATCTCAAAGCGCTGTTGCTGCGCACGCACAAAAGCCGCCAGAACCTCCACGCGCGCGGCCAGCGCAGCGGCGTCGTCCTTGCCGGCGGCGGTAGCGCCCGCCGCATCGGCATGCGGGCCCGAAAGGCCTTCCGGAATCAGCACGGCCGCCTCGGGAAACGCGCCGCCCAGCAGGTTGCCCAGCTCCAGCATGTCGGCGGCCGTGCCGCCCGCGTCGTGCAGCAGCACAAACAGCTGCCGCGGTACAGCGGTGGCTGGAAGCAGTTCAATGGTTTCGGTGTCGATGGGGTTCATGGCTGAGCGTCGTGATCAAAAAAACAGGCAAAAGCTGGCGGAAAGGACGGAGAAAACCGCATCTGGGGCCTCCACGCCCGCTTTCAACATCAGCCGGCCGGCCCCGCGACAACAGCCTCCCTGTTCCGGCCGTCCGGACAATTTTGGCCCGAGTCGGCGAGAATCAGCGTTTTTCACGCACCAGAGATCTGGAAAAACACCATGAAAATCGGAAAAAACACCGCCGTTACCCTTAGCTACAAGGTGGCAGACGCCCAGGGCAAGCTGGTCGAGCAAAGCAGCGCCCCCATGGTTTACCTGCACGGCGGCTACGGCAACACCCTGCCCAAGATCGAAGAAGCGCTGGACGGCCAGGAAAAGGGCTTCCAGACCGTGCTGGCGCTGGAGCCGGCGGACGCCTTCGGCCTGCGCGACGAAAGCCTGGTGCGCACCATCCCCCGCACGCAGTTTCCGCCCGGGGTCAAGGTGGGCGGCCAGCTCGAAGGCCGGGGCGACGACGGCCGCGAGCATGTCTTCAACGTCACCAAGATCAAGGGCGACACCGTCCTGCTGGACGGCAACCACCCGCTGGCCGGCAAGGCCCTGCGTTTCACCCTGAAAGTGACCGACGTGCGCGCCGCTTCGGAGGAAGAAATTGCCCACCGCCATGTGCACGGCGAGCACGGCCACCACCATTAATCTGCGCAACGTGACCGTTCGGCGATTAAGCCGTTAGCGTTACGTACCGTTACCGCTCTGGGGGGCCCGCTGAACTACAGTGGGATTGAGCCTACATCCCCCGGTGATGCACGACCACAGCCCCGGCGCAGGATGATCGCTAACTTCATGGATTAACTTCAGAGGTACCCATGGTCATCAACGCGTTTCTTGTCGAAGACAAGCCGGACATACGCAAAACACTGGTTGAGGCCATGGAAGAAATCGCACCCCTGCGTTTCGTGGGCCACGCCGATTCCGAGTCCAGCGCCCGCCAGTGGCTGGGTTCCCACCACGATGACTGGGACCTTGCAATCGTCGACCTCTTTCTCGCCGAAGGCTCCGGCTTTGGCGTGCTGAAAGACTGCCAGCACCGCAGCTCCCGCCAGAAGGTCGTGGTGCTGACCAGCCACAACCAGGAAAACATCCTGCACTACTGCCGCGAGCTCGGCGCCGACGAGGTGTTCGACAAATCGCAAGACGTGGAAAAGCTGGTGCTCTATTGCCAGGCCCATGCGGCCAGCCTGGGCGGTACGGCCCCGCTGCTGCCCCAGTAATCCCCACGTTCAAGCGGCAGGCGTTCTGCTCAGGCGCCCGCTAAAACAAGCCCACACACAAAAGCGAAAAGCGGCGCCATGCCGCGACTCTCGCTGCCGGCAAGCCCTGATGTGAACGCCTTCATGCGGTGCTTATAAGCGGCCGCCTGGGCGCGCTGCATCGCCGCGCCCGCACTTCACGCCGGCTTCCGCGCCAAAACCAGAAAAGTGCTGCCTGTAGCGGCTCCGTTTGATCTGGATCAACAGCGCCCAGGGACCGATGGCTAACCATAGGTGTATCTCGAATGCATCTTATGAAGACCATTCGCGATTCCTTTGAAAGAGTCCCCATGACACACACCGTTTCCCACACCAGGGTCGATCTCCGCGAGCTCGCGCCCAGCGAACGCCATCCGCTGGTCTTCTCGACATTCGACCAACTCGGCACCGGCCAGGCCATGGAGTTGATCAACGACCACAACCCGAAGCCCTTGCATGCCCGGTTCATGATGGACCTGCCCGGCCGATTCTCCTGGGACTACCTGGAGCAGGGGCCCGACACCTGGCGCGTCGCCATCACCCGGCTTGCGCCTGCGCAGGGCAGCAAGCAGTGCTGCGGCGCCTGCGGTGGCGGCTGACTTCCACGCATCCCCACTCACGACTTCCCAAGGAAACCCGATGAAAAACAACCACATGCTGTGGCGCTGGCTCGCCTTCGTATTCGTCCTGTCCTTCGGGGCGCTCGGCTACCTCGGCTGGCAGATCTACCTGACCGCACCACCCATCCCCACAGCCGTCGTCAGCACCACAGGCGACGTGCTTTTCACGGGCGAGCAAGTGCAAAGAGGGCAGCGCGCCTGGCTGGCCAGCGGTGGCCAGCAGCAAGGCAGTGTCTGGGGCCACGGCGCTTATGTAGCGCCGGATTGGTCTGCCGACTGGCTGCATCGGGAAGCTTTGGCCCTGCAGGCCCTGCGCACGCAGGAACTCCGCAAGGCGCCCGCCGCGCTCACGGCCTCAGACCGCGGCGCAGTCGCAGCGGCGCTCAAGGAAGAAATGCGCCGCAACACCTACGACGCGGCCAGCGGCGCCGTCACCGTCACACCCGCGCGGGCGCAAGCCATCCGCGAGGTGGCGCGCCACTACGAAGGCCTGTTCGGCCACGACGCCAGCCTGGATGCCTTGCGCGAGCAATACGCCATGAGCGAAGGCGCGCTGCCCGACGCGGCCGACCGCCAGGCGCTCGCGGCATTCTTCTTCTGGACCTCCTGGGCCGCCGTCACCGACCGCCCAGGAGAAGAAAACATCTCGTACACCAGCAACTGGCCGCACGAGCCGCTGGTGGGCAACACCATGACCAACTCGGCCGCCATCTGGTCGATGGTCAGCATCGTCCTGCTGCTGGCCTGCATCGCCGCCATGCTGTGGCTGCACGGAAGCCAGCGGCATGGGCCGGAGGCGCAACCGCCCCAGGCCGACCCTTTGCTGGGCGCCGTTGCCACACCTTCGATGAAGGCCACGCGCAAGTACTTCTTTGCCGTGATCGGCCTGATGCTGCTGCAGATCGGCATGGGCGTGGTCACCGCGCATTACGCGGTGGAGGGGTCGTCCTTCTTCGGCCTGCCGCTTGCGCAGGTGCTGCCCTATGTGGTCAGCCGCACGGTGCACACGCAAGTCGGCATCTTCTGGATCGCCACCGCATGGCTGGCCACGGGCCTTTACATCGCGCCGCTGCTGTCGGGCCGCGAGCCCAAGCTGCAAAAGCTCGGTGTCGACGTGCTGTTCTGGGCGTTGATCACCATCGTGGTCGGCTCTACCGCCACCGGCTGGCTGGGCACGCTGCAGCATCGCGGTGTCGACTTCAGTTTCTGGATCGGCAACCAGGGCCTGGAGTTCACCAGCATGGGCCGCGTCTGGCAGCTGCTGCTGTTCGTGGGCCTGCTGTTCTGGGTGTTCCTGCTGGGCCGCGCGCTGTGGCCGGCGCTGGTCAAACCTTCGGAAACGCGCGGCATGATCGCCATGGTGTTCCTGTCGGCCATGTGCATAGGCGGCTTCTATGCCTCGTCACTCACCTGGGGCCAGCACACCCACTATTCGATGATCGAGTACTGGCGCTGGTGGTTGGTCCACCTGTGGGTCGAAGGCTTCTTTGAAGTGTTCGCCACCGCCGTCGTCGCGCTGATCTTCACCAAGCTGGGCCTGGTGCGCGCCGAAAGCGCCAACCGCGCCATCATCGCCGAGACCATCATCTTCCTGTTCGGCGGCATCCTGGGCACCTTGCACCACCTGTATTTCACCGGCACGCCGATCTCGGTCATCGCCGTCGGCGCGGTGTTCTCCGCGCTCGAAGTGGTGCCGCTGACCCTGATCGGCCTGGAAGCCCTGCAGACTTACCGGCGCTCCAGGGCCATGCCATGGCTCGCCACCTACCAATGGCCCGTGATGTGTTTTGTGGCCGTCGGTTTCTGGAACACCGTGGGCGCCGGCCTGCTGGGCTTTGCCATCAATCCGCCGGCTTCGCTGTACTACGTGCAGGGGCTGAACATGACGGCGGCCCACGGCCATGCCGCGCTGTTCGGTGTCTACGGCATGCTGGGCATCGGCCTCATGCTGTTTTGCCTGCGCGGCCTGTATGCGCGCCACCTGCATGCCGACAACCTGCTCAAGCCCGCCTTCTGGAGCCTGAACATCGGCCTGGCGATGATGGTCTTCCTGTCGCTGCTGCCTGCCGGCATCTACCAGGCCTGGGCCAGCGTCACCAAGGGCCTGTGGTACGCCCGCTCGCCCGAGATCATCCACTCGGGCGTGATGGAAACCCTGGTCTGGATGCGCGTACCCGGCGACATCCTGTTCGCCATCGGTGCGTGCTTCCTGGCCTGGTATGCCGCGCGCCTGCTGCGCCGCCCGGCCGTACAGCCGGCCGGCATGACCGCGGCGCCCGCAACGGCGGGGCCCTGACCCGGCAAGCCACCATGAAACTCACGGCTTTCACCGACTACAGCCTGCGTGTGTTGATCTACCTGGCGGCGCAGCCAGAGCGGCGCGCCACCATCGCCGGGATTGCAAACGCGTTTGACGTGTCCGAACACCACCTGACCAAGGTTGTGCACTTCCTCGGCAAGAACGGCTGGCTGGCCAACGTGCGCGGCAAGGGCGGCGGGCTGGCACTGGCGAAATCGCCGGAGCTGATCGTTGTGGGCGAGGTAGTGCGCGCAACCGAAGGAACGGACGTGCCCGCCGAATGCTTTGAAGCGGCGGGCGGCCATTGCGCCATCACCCGCATCTGCCGCCTGCGCGGCGTGCTTGGCGAGGCGGTCGACGCGTTTTACGGCGTGCTCGATCGCTACACGCTGGCAGACCTCGTTCGCAACCGTCAGTCGCTCGCCAGCTTCTTCACCAGCCAGACGGCATCGGCTTCGCCAGCCGGGCGCGCCTCATGAGCGCAGTCCCTGTTGTCGCGGAGCGCGTCAGCAACAGCGCGCCGCCCACCACGCTACCCACGGATATTCCCGCATGACACAGCCCATCCAGTTTAAAAACCCACCCAAAAGCGCTCCTGTTCCATCGGCGCAAACGCAAGGCATCGCGCTCTGGCAAACCGGCTTTCGGCCTTTCTACCTGCTGGCAAGCGTGTTCGCCGCGCTGTCGATTGGCCTGTGGGCGCTGCAGTTCGCCGGCTGGCTGGGCCAGCCCTACCTGCAGGGGCCGATGTGGCATGCGCACGAAATGCTGTTCGGCTTCACGCTGGCTGTGGTGGTGGGCTTCCTGTTCACGGCCGGGCGCAACTGGTCCAACCGCCCCACGCCCACCGGCCTGCCGCTGGCCGCGCTGGCGGCGCTCTGGGTTGCCGCGCGGGTGCTTGTGCTCACGCCCTTCGGCTGGGCTGCGGCGGCGGTCAACGTCGCGTTTCCGCTGGCCGCGGCCGTCGCGCTGGCAGTTCCCTTCATCGCCGCGCGCAATCGCCGCAACTACTTTTTCATCGGCTTGCTGTTGCTGATGGCGGTGGCCGTGCTGGCGGTGCATCTTGCACAGCTCGGGCTCATGCAGCTGCCCGGCTGGGTCGGCATTCAGGCCGCGCTTGACGTCATGCTCTTCATCATGGCCGTGATGGGTGGCCGCGTGATCCCCATGTTCACCAACAACGGTGTGCCGGGCGCCAACGCCACCCGCCTTCCCTGGCTCGAGAAAGCAGCGCTGGGCTCGGTGCTGGCGCTGCTGCTGGCCGATGCGCTGCAGCTGCAGGGCGCGCAACTGGCGGCACTGGCCGGTGTTTGCGCGGCCGCACACCTTGCGCGCTGGGCACTGTGGCAACCGTGGAAGACCACGCACACACCGCTGGTCTGGGTGTTGCATGCCGCCTACTTCTGGATTCCGGTGCACCTGGCGCTGCGTGTCCTGGCTGCGGCCAGTTGGGTCACACCTTCGGCGGCAACCCACGCATTGACGGTGGGAGCCATCGGCGGGCTCATCATCGGCATGATGACGCGCACCGCGCTCGGCCATACCGGCCGGCCGCTCCAGGCGGGCCGCACCGAAGTCACCTGCTATGTGCTCGTCCTCGCCTCAGCAGCGGTGCGCGTGTTCGTGCCGCTTATCGCGCCGGCCGAGACGCTGCACGCCGTGCTGGTCTCTGCCGCGCTGTGGTCCGCCGGCTTCGCGCTGTATGCCCTGGGCTACTGGCCGGCCCTGACCCGCGCGCGTGCAGACGGGCATCCCGGCTAGGTGACTGGCCGGGTCAGCCCGCCCCGCCACACCAAAGCTGAAAAACAAACACCCATAAAAAAGCGGCGCCAATGCGCCGCTGTTCATGCTGCCCGGCAAGCCGGGCATGCTGGCTCAAAAGCCTCAGAAGCGGTTGTTGCCCTTGGTCACGTCCTTGACGACTTCCTTGGCATCACCATAATTTTTCTGCACAGAGCCTTCCACCTGTTTGACCAAGCCCTTGGCTTGCTGGTCCTTGCTGCCCACGAGCTTGCCGGCAGCTTCCTGTGCCTTGCCAACTGCGTCTTTGGCTGCGCCTTTGACTTGATCCTTGTTCATGATGACTCCTGATGAATTCGACGGGAAGGTCCAGGAAACCCTGGCGAGACCCTTGCGAGGCCATCGCGAGGGGTATCCCGGGCCAACGTTCGTCGTGTCACGTCAGCCAGTTACCAAGATACCGGGCTGCCGGGAACGCAGCGTAGGCCAAGCACCCAAACGCATGTCGGCGCCTGTTTGCCTGTACGCCTTCATCACTCAATCAGCCACCGTCACCACATTGCCGGAGAACATGATCCGGTCCGGCGCGTCCGCCTGCAGCTTGATGGGCGGCACATTGGCGGGCGTGATCGGGTTGGGTGTGGTGCCACTCAGGCCGCGCGGCATGGTGCGCACTACCTGGCTGCCCGGCAGCGGTGCGCCGGTTTTGAGGTGGGCATACATCATGTCCATGGCCTGGATGAAATAGCGGTGCAGCGGCACCAGCCGCTGGCCGTAGCCCGGGAACCCCAGGAAGGCATCAAAGTGCTGGGCGTTGGTGACTTCGATGTACGAGAGCTTGCTGCGCGAACCCTCCACCATCTTGTTCAGGCCAAAGTAGGGGCGCGAGGTAAACGCCACCGGTACCAGCGTGTCAGAGCGGCCATGCACGATCAGCGCAGGCTTGCCCTGCAGGTTGGCCGTGCGCAGCACCTGCTGGATGCCTTCGCGCACGCGCAGTGCGTCGGGGGTGTTTCCCGTGGCCAGGTTGCGCAGGCACAGGGCACCGGCGCTGTTGTAGTCCTGCACGTTGCCGGCAGAGATGGAAGCCGCGTCCAGCATCGGGCCACCCAGGCTGGCGTTGTTGACGATGTTCACGCCTACCGTGGGCGGTATGCCATTGCCGGTGCCGAATGACGTGGCCAGCGGGCCCGCCGGTGCAGGCACCGGCAGGTTGGGTGTGGGCGAAGCGGCAGGCGCCGTGGCGGCAAAGCTGTAGCCGCAGAGGTTGTCCTGCACGCCGGCACGGCCGTAGGCATTGGCGTAGGTCAGCGCCACCGGCAGGGTGGCAAACGAATAGTGCGACGCCTGCAGGTCGTTGCCCTCGGGCTGCCAGCCTGCCTGCACCAGCGTGGCCATGGCGCTGCCCGCCTGCTCGGCGGTGGTGTTGCCGGCGACCATGCCGTTGGCCTTGAGCGCACTGCAGCGGCTCGCGGCAATGACCGGGTTGATCGTGTTGAAGACGTTGGTGCCTGGCGAAGCCAGCGCAGCACAAGGCTGCAGCAGGTTGGCCAGCGTGGTGTAGTCATACAGCGGCTTGCCGGTGCCGGCCAGCGTGCTGCTGCCGCGCCGCACGCTCAGCCGCGCATCGGGCACCAGCTGCACCTGCGGCTCGCCCACGGCCACGCCGCTGATGAGTCCCTGCGTGTCCTGCTCGGCCGCGGCAAGTGCCGCACCGGCGCCGTTGGACACGCTGGACGCGATCACGATGGTGTTCGACGGGTTCAGCGTCTTCAGGCGGCCGCCGCCGTTCGGCGAAGGCTTGCCATAGCGCTCGTTCAATACGAAGTAGGCAAACTCCACCGCCTGCAGCGTGTAGCGGCCCCAGTCCTTTTCAGAGTTCTGCTGCGAATGCGCATGCTTGACGGCAAAGCGGTTGGGCGTGGCCGCGTTGAAGGCTGCGCGCTCAGCCTGCGTCAGGTTGGCAGTGAAGTTGGAGGCAGTGCCGGCCGCCACTGCGTCGGCGCGCAGGCCGTTTTGCAGGTGCACCGTGTTGTTCTGCAAGTCGTGCATGCCGCTACCGGTGCCCTTGTCGGTATAGGCCACGGCGCAGCCGTTTTTCAGGCCCCATTCACCCGACGACCCAATGGCGCCGTAGATACCGCGCGAACCGCTCGAGGTGCCGGTGACGATGCATGGGCTTGCCGGGTTGAAGCTGGCCGGCACCTGCACCATCATCGTGACGTTCTGCCGGCCGCTGCCGTCGTCTGAATAGGCGATGTATTCCGTGCCGGCGATCTTGCCTTCACTGGCCGTGATGTTGCCCTTGGCATCCACATTGGGGCCGTACAGCGTGCCATAGCCGCCGCCAGGGGAAATATCGAGGATGGCGCGGTAGTTGTTGTAAATCGCAATCCGGCGCAGTTCGGCCGCGCTTGGGTTCAAAGGGTCGACGGGCAGCGGCGCCGTTGCGGCCAGGCCGCTCTTGCCCAGGCCGGCAGTCAGCAAGTCGTCGTTGCCGCCGTCGTAGACGCCGGTGGTGATGCCGCCCAGCCAGACCGGTTTGATGTTGGGCTGCACGCCCACACCGCTTGCGCAGCCGCCCAGTGCGGCCATTGCCGCCAGGGCCGTGGTTGTTTTGATCAGGGTGAATTTCATGTCGTCCTCCTCGGGTTATTCGTACAACATCATCAGCGCAATGCCGTCTGTATGGGCGTTTTGGATTGTCGGATTTGTAAGGTTTTTCTTGTAAGGGTTTTGCCTCAACCTCGCGTTGGCCCTGGACCGCCTCAAAGGCCTGGTCGCCCCCGCTGCCACAGCGGATAGACGCAGCGAAAAGCGTACGGCCAAAAAAAAGCGGCGCCATGCGCCGCGATTCAGCCACAAGCCATACCGGTTGCAGCATTGGGATTCAACGTGTGCTTCAGCCCTTGGGAATCACCAGCTTCTGGCCGACGTGAATCAGGTTCGGGTTGGGCAGGTTGTTGCGCGACTCAATCTCGCCAAAGCGCATGTTGCTTCCCAACGTGGCGGCGGCGATTTTCGAGAGTGTGTCGCCCGCTTTCACCACATAGACCGTTTCGGTCTTGTCGGCGTTCTTGACCTTGGCCAGATTGGTGCTCGTGAAGTATTTCTTCACCAGTTCGCCGTACTCGGGCAGCACTTTGGCCTTGCGAATGGCGATGTTGATGTTTTCAAGCAGCTGGCTGTCTGCCTTGCGCACACCTATCTTGTACTTGATGTTGGAACCCGGGAGCTTGGACACCGCGAACTGCAGGTCTGTCCCGCGGATTTCGGCCACTCCGAAGGGGTAGTCGTAAATCACCGCATCTACCTGGCCCTTTTTGATGAAGTTGTTGATCCAGTTGCGCTCGCCATTGACAGATTCGTCGCTCAGCTCGATCAGACGCGCCTTCGGGAACTGGCGCGACACATACGCCTTGACGTCCGGGTCACCCTTGAGGATGCCGACGGTCAGGCCGTTGAGGTCTTCAACGCTCCGGATAGAGGACACCTTCGGTGTAATGAGGGCGTAGCCGAAGTCTTCGACATACGGAATGGAATACACCACGCCCGGCAGGTCTTCGTCGGTAAAGGTGAGGCCGTCGATGGCAATGTCCACCGTTGAATTGCCCCGGTTGTCGTTCTTGAGCAGCGCAGCCGGCACATCGGGGTAGGTGTCCACGATATGGTCGGTGTCGATGTTGATTTGCCCGCCCTTGGGCGTGAACTCGCTTTGGGCGAAAAGCACCTTCAGGAATTCGTAGTTAAACCCCTGCGGCTTGCCGTTTTCAACGTAATAAAAGGGCTTGGCCGGCGACTGCACGCTGACGCGCACAGTGCCCTTGTCCACGATGCTCTGGAAGGTTGCCCCGCCGCCCGCGGCCGGAGCGACAGCCGCCGCCTTGGGCGCGGGCGCGTCGGCGGGCGGGGCCGGATTGGCCCCTGCGCCGGGGTTGCCGCTCATGTTGGCAGGGGCGCGCGAATCGAGGTATTTCATGCCGCCATACACGGCGCCGCCGACGACGGCAACAATCAGGATCAATCGGGGAATAGGTTTGAGGGCCATGGCTTTAGTCCGCTTTGCGTTTTCTGGTTTCGGAAGTCTTGTTGAAGCTTATTTTTTGTCTGCTGCGTTTTTCTGGAACCAGTCCACCCCGTCGGCGCGCGCTTCCACGGGTACGCCCTGCGGGCTGCTGACGATGTTCACCGGCAGGCCGGGCGACGGGTTGTTCTCGATCAGGAGGCGCTTGGAATCGCCCAGCACCAGCGACTCGGCATTTTTTTCCCACTCGGCCAGCATCTGCATCGCATCGCCTTCGTACACGCCATTTTGCAGATCAACGGAGCGCATGAAGCTGTCGGACATGCGGGCGAAATCCTCGATCTCGCCGATCTTCATTGCATAGTCGGCCGCCAGGTATTCGTTGGCCATGTCGAACATGGCACGCGTGTCAGGGTCGCCGTTGATGATGGCTTGCGCAGACTTGATGGCCGAATGGGCGTTGTCCATCATTTCCTTCTTGCGCTCCTTGACCTTGATCTCGCTTTGCATGTCCTTGATGAGGAAGTTCGACACCTCCTGGTACTTGGCGAGCACGCGGTACAGCAGTTCCAGTTTGGCCAGCAGGTCCTGGTAGGTCAGGTTGGCGTCGTTCATGCGCCCCACTTCACGCGAAGCCAGCGCCGCGTCCATCGTCTTGTTCTGCTTTTTCGCCTCGCTCATCAGCCGCAGGGATCCGTCGCGCGACTTGTTGTTGTTGGCGATCTCTTCCTTGCACTGGCGAATCATCCCGGAAAGCTTGGCGATGCGGGTGTTCATGTTGGCGAGCTTGTCCTGCAGCTCTTCCACATAATTTTTCATGATGCCGATGGGATCGATTTCCACGAACACTTGCGTGATCTTGCGCATCAGGCTCATGTACATGTACTTGCCGAGGCGCCAGAAACGCTTGTCGGTAATGATGAAGCCGAGCACCACCACCACAACGCCCAGCAATGCGGCATAGATGGTGTTTTGCAGCAGCGTGATGATGTAGGGCAGCGCCTTGTAAAGCAGGAAACCGGCGCCGGCGATCAGGCTGACGCCCACGATCTGGCCGGTCACGCCTTCCGGGCGCTCCCAGAACGATTTGGGTTTGAAATTCTGTGGAATGAGGTTCACAGTTCTGTCCTTTGATTCTGCGTGTACGGATCGGGAATGTTCAGCGCTTCAGGTGCCGAGGTAGCGCACGACTTTTGCCCTGGCTTCCACCAGCTGGGCCTTGACCACGGCCAGAGCGCTTTCAAACCGGATGTTGACTTCAACGATCTCCGCGCGCTTGGCCGCGATTTCTCTTTCGAACCCGGCAATTTTTTTGTGGGCGGTCTCCACTTCCTGCTGGATCTGCCCCAGCCTTTCCTGCAGGCGAGCGCGCTCTTCGTCTACCTTGGCGACCGAAGCACGCAGGGAATCTATCTCCCGGATTCGCGCATTGATCTGCAGGTCCTGCTGGTTTTTGGCCTGGCCATGAAAGCGCTGGGATTCCGCTTCAAGCGCGGGAAGATGCTGCATGTCGATGGACTGGACGATCTGGTCCACCGTCCGCGTCTTGCCCACAATGCCGAATGCGGCCTTGTAGCGCGACGCCTCGTCAGGAATGAAGGCCTCCAGCGGCGTGACGGCCTCTACCAGCGCCGTATAGGCCGTGGTTTTTTCCATCACGACTTCCATCATGCGGTCCACCATCGGATTTTTGGCTTTGGCAGCCGCCACATTGGCAGCGGCCGATGGCAAGGGAGCTGGTGCCGTGATGGCCGATTTGTCCGCAGCGGCAGGCGCGCCGGGCGTGGGTTCAGGCTCAAACAAGACGTCCCGGAGTTTTCCAAAAAAGCCGGATCCGCCCTCGGGTGGCGTTGTGTTGTCTGTCATGGTTCCCTCACTCCTCGGTAACAATTTTTCCGGCTCACTGCGGCTGTTTTCCAGGCGCAGGCGCATCTCGCGGCCATATAGTCGTTGATGACTATATAGCAGCACCCGGTTTCTTCCCCAAAAACCAAGGGTACGAGCCCCTTTCAGCCGGACACAATGTCTGATTTCCCAGACACCCCGCCCACCTTCCCTGCTTTACTTTTTACTTACTTCGCGTCGCTGTACACCGTGGCGCGCGAAACGCCCATGTGCGCTGCGGCAATCTCGGCGCCGCGGCGAATCTCCAGGTAGCCGGCTTTCTTGAGGTCTTGCACCAGCTGCTTGCGGTCGGCAGGCTTGAGCGAGCGTGATGTCGTGGCGCGGGCCGCGGCAAATTCGTCAATGCACTGCTGTATGCGGTCGGCATTGGCGGCGTCCAGCGTTTCGGTGACGGCGCTGCTTTCAATCGCAGTGAACTGCGACATCGCCGCCTGGAAACCGTTGAACAGCGTCAGGTCTACGTTCAGGCAGATCGCCGCCACGTATTCACCTTCTTCATTGCGAATGCCCACCGACGTGCTCTTGACCTTGCGGCCGTCGGCAAACTGGTTGGCGTAGTTGGCAATCACCGCCGGGTAATCCGGGTCCTGGATGCGCGCCAGGCCCAGCTCGGTGGCGGGCTGGCCCAGGCGTCGGCCGCTCAGGTTGTTTTCAATCGCCAGGATCGCGTTCTTCGGGTGCGTCAGGTCATGCACCACCACTTCACAGAACGGCGCAAACGTTTTGCCCAGGCCTTCGGCAATGTTCTTCAGCTCGGCGAGCAAATGCTTGTTGCTGGGCGTGTTGCTGGTTTCTTTCATGGAGCGCGGCCTCCGGCGAGTCAGGCGATTCGAATTTCAGACAAATTGTCCAGGCGGCCATCGTATCGCACCACGCGGCATTTGTTGAACAAAAGGCCGGCGCCCGTGCGCGGCAGCCGGACAGCACTCGCAAGCAAATTCCTACACAGAGCCTGCCCGGCCTCCTGCACTGCCCGGCCGCCACAGCAGCGAAAGTACAACGCTATCTGCCGCGACTGCGCAACTGCTTCATCGCGGCGTCTGTTCCCCCATACCGAATCAACCCATCAACAACCACCCCTTCAAAGGAGGCCCTCATGTTGAACCGATTGAACCGATCGAAATTCAAACTCAGCAGCGTGGCACTGGCCGCGGTGGCCGCTTCTGCCCTGGCACTGGTGGCCCTGCCCACCACGGCCCAGACCAGCACCACCGCAGGCACATCAACAGCGGCCGACGCCGGCAAGCTGGCCCCTGCCGACAAGGGCATGCTGGACGACCTGGCCCAGGCCAACATTGCCGAGATCGAAAGCGGCAAGATGGCGCTGGAAAAATCACAGAACGCAGAGATCAAAAAGTTTGCGCAGCAAATGATTGACGACCACAACAGCGCGTTGGCCGAAGTGCAGGCACTGGCCCGCGCCAAAGGCGCGACCTTGCCCGACGGCCCCGGCGTGATGGCCAAAACCAAAGCCACCGCAATGAAGGCCTTGTCGGGCAACCTCTTTGACACGGAATACGCCAAGCGCGCCGGTGTGGGCGACCATGAAGCCACCATCAAGCTGCTGAACAAGATCCAGAAGGACGCCAAAGACGCCGACCTGAAGGCGCTGGCCGGCAAGATGCTGCCCAAGGTGGAAGCCCACCTGGAAATGGCCAAGGCCGTAGTACCGACCAAGTAAGCCGCCAAGTAAGCCAGTCATCGCGGGTTCAGGCCCGCGCCCCACGTTTCCTCATTTTTTAGAAAGACGCTATGTCAATTATCTGGACCATCATCATCGGCTTCATCATCGGCTTTGTCGCCAAGTTCCTGATGCCCGGCCGCGACCCTGGCGGCTTCATCATCACCGTGCTCATCGGTATTGCGGGCTCCTTCCTTGCCACCTACCTGGGCGCGGCCATGGGCTGGTACCAGCAAGGCGAAACGGCCGGCTTCATCGCCGCCGTGCTCGGCTCCATCGTGCTGCTGCTGGGCTACCGCCTGATCGCCAAGCGCTGAGCGGGCCGTAAAAACGCCAGCCAGACGCCCCGGTGCATTCACGTGCACCGGGGCGTTGTGCTGTGCGGCCCACGCGCGGGCGATTTGCGAAAAAAGTTTTAAACCTGACCGCAACGCTGCCGCCTGGGCCGCCCTTTTGCAGGCCCGCTGCGCCTGCAGTTGACGCGCGCAAATTCCCTCTTGAAATTTTTTTGGCAATTCCTACATCCTCTTCCCGGGCGCCGGAAGCCGTTTTTTTGGGGATTTTCCGGCGCACTGATGTTCAACCCGTATGGAGGTTTTCGCCATGTACCGATCGTTATTTCCGCGCGACATGTTCGCCGAACTCGATCGCCTGCAGCGCGACGTGCAGCAGGCCTTCGATCTGTCTCCCAGCATTCGCGGCTTTGGCCGCAGCAGCTTTCCCGCCCTGAACATTGGCGGCACGCCGCAAACCGTAGAGGTGTATGCCTTTGCCCCCGGCATTGACCCGAAGTCGCTCGACGTCAGCCTGGAGCGCGGCCTGCTCACCATTGCCGGTGAGCGCAAAACCGAACTGCCCGAAGCGGGCGCGCAATCGACGCTGCACATCAATGAGCGCTTTGCCGGCAGCTTCCGCCGCGTGCTCACGCTGCCCGACGACGCCGACCCCGAGGCCGTGAACGCCAGCTTCAAGGACGGCCTGGTGCACATCACCATCCAGCGGCGCGCATCGGCACAGCCGCGCCGCATCACCATCCAGTGAAAGGAGGCAAGCCATGAACTACGCAAACACCCAACAAACCGGCGGCAACAGCGGTGCCGCACGCAGCAGCGGTAATGGAAGTGCCAACAACACAAACACCTCCGGCCGCAGCATGCAAACCAGCCAGACAGGCGAGGTGGCGCAAAAAGACACATCGCGCTACGCCAATGGCGCGCTGACGCCGCCCGTCGATGTAATTGAAGACAGCACCGGCATCACCCTGTATGCCGACCTGCCCGGCGTGCCGCGCGACAAGCTGCACCTGCAGGTAGAGGCTGACACGCTGACGATTGACGCCGAGTCGGCCCTGTCTGCGCCCGAAGGTTTGCAGTCAACCCACACCGAAGTGGGGCTGGGTCGCTTTCACCGCGTATTCACGCTCAGCAAGGAGCTAGACACCGAGAAGGTCAGCGCCGAACTGGCTAACGGTGTGCTGAAGCTGCGCATACCCAAGGCGCAACACGCACAACCCCGGCGCATCGAGATCAAGGCCGCTTGATCGCACCCGCACGCCGCGCCAGCCTGCTTACTTGGCCGGCACCGGCGTGCGCTGCGCCGGGTCGTAGAAGAATGTTTCTTCGGCAATGCGCTCGCCTTCCCAGCGCTGGTACGCCAGCTCTTCCATGCGCATGGCGCTGCCGTCGGCCCACACAAAATTGAACACCCAGCGAATGACGACCTTGTCACCGCTGATGAACACCGGCCGCACGCAGGTTGACGTGACCGACTTCACCCGCGCCATCACCTTCGCTTCACCCTCCACCAGCTTGTCGCGCCCGCGGCGCGGAGGCTGCTGGTTCTCTTGCATGGTGGCGTCAGGCGTGTAGAACTCTTCAATCGCTTCGGTGTGCGCGTTTTGTTCAACGCGGGCAACAAAGCGCTCAACGGTTTCGGGCGTGGGCATGCGGCAGTTTCCTTTGCTGGGGTGCTTGTGGCGTGTTGATGCGTTTCGGCCTTGTGGCCTGAATCAGAAGATCAGGCGACAGGCTGGGCGAACGAAACCGAAGTGTTGCACGCCTGAAGGTTTTCCGCTCGCAGCCTGGCCATTCGCGCTCGCGGTCTTCTTCCGCGGGCACGACGCATCGGGCGAGAGCCGGCGCAGGTCAGCGAATCAACGCACGCGAATCACCACCGTGTTGGCCAAAAAGTCGTGCACTGCGCGACGCTGCTCGTTGAGCAGCATGGTGACCATCTCCAGCAGAACCCAGGTCACGGAAGTCAGGTACGCCGATTGATACAAGGTTGCATCCGGCATTTCACCGGTGGTCACAAAGCTGATGGAATACCACAGGCCCACGGGCGCCATCAGCAGCGGAACAAAGTTCCGCACCGCCGCCTGTTTGTAGGAAATCCGGCCGCCCCTCACGTCAATCACCCGCACCCCGGCAAAGAACTTGCCCAGTGTTTGCCCAAAGCGGCCATGCATGTAAATGTCATAGCCCACAGGAAAAGCCGAAAAGAGTACGCACAGCAAGGCGTTGGCAAAGGCGCCCAGATGGGGCGTCATACACCACCCGATGAGCCCGGTGGCTATCGACATGAGAAACCCGTCGATGATCAAAGCCAGGAAACGAGGGCCACCGGTCTGGTAGTTATAGATAGGCATCGATAGGCAACTTTGAGTTGAAGGGCACCTACGGCCCCTGCAAATCAAGGTTGACCGCACCTGCAGCAAGGTGAGTGACCGCGAACGCGGCCTCATGCTGTTGGATGCAAGGATTCTAGGACGAGGCTGGCAAGGAAAGCCCAATGACCAGCGCACCGGTCACGACCGGACCGGCCCTTAGTGCTTCTTTGCGCTCGCCTCAACCAGTGGGTCCGCATGCCTGTGCACCAGTTTCCAGGCATCACCTTCGCGCCTGTACACCTCGGTTACCCGCAGCTTGTTCGCCACGGGCTCTGGTTCACCCTTCATGCGGGCCTGCGCTTTTTGAATGCCCGTCCAGAAGGCAACAGTGTCGCCCGCCGCCATGTCCAGAATCTCCAGCTGGGTCGTGCTGCCCGCCTCAAACCGGCCAGCATCCTGCTGGTAGCGCGACCACACTTCCTGCGTGCCCCGCACCACCCCGCCACCTGGGCTCATAAAAGTGGCCGGTGATTCCTGCGCCACCACACGCCCCAGCGGCGCCGCGTCACCACTGACATACGCGGCTGCGATGTGCTGCCGCTCTTTCATCAAGGTTTTGAAGTCTTGCTGCTGTTTGCTCATCTTGTGTCTCCTTAAAAGAACAACGTAAGCCCGGCGTATGAGCTACGGCGTAGGACGAGGGATTAGGGGGAATACGGAGAAGTTGCCCTGCGGCGGGTGATTTGGTGAATATTTACCTACGAACTGGCTAGATTTCAATCGCTTTAACGGCAGAAGCACCCTAGCTCCGCCACGCATTCGGGGTCATGATGGTTGTGACAAGCTGTTAACAACAAAGGTTTCAGCCATGAAGCACAAATTGCCGGAGAACCACGGGTTATCTGAGTCAGCGGTTAAAAATCTAGTTTTCGAGGAGAACGGAAGTCCCGCCTTAAGCGATGTTCAATACGCTGCACTAGAGGCTGGCATTGGTCACGGCAAAAGCATGCTCGTTGTCTCTCCCACATCTACCGGCAAAACTCTAATTGGGTTATGGGCAATCTCTAGAAGCCTTGAGGCTCATTGCAAGACCGTCTATTTAGTAACTCATCGAGCGTTGGCTAAGCAAAAGTTCGAAGACTTCAAATCACAACTGCTAACGCCATATCTCAGCGATAACAAAAGTTCGCTTGTGATCGCCACGGGGGATTATGTAGAAGACGCCGAAGAAAATTCCCCCGCAGATCCTCTAAATGCCCCTTTGTTGGTGGCTACTTACGAGAAATTTTTGGCATTACTCTCGGCTTCAGGAGTACCTAGTGATATGAAAGGTACGGTAATAGTTTGCGATGAAATTCAGTTACTCGGGGACTTGAATAGAGGTCAAAACGTAGAAGTTCTCCTAACCTTGTTGCGGAATGCCGGTTGGCAACAATTTGTCGGACTCTCGGCCGTTCTTAAGCCTAAGGATGCTGGTGAGTTGGCCAACTGGCTAGGAGTAGAACTCATTGTCGAGCATCGTCGAGAGAAACACTTGCGATATGAGTGCTGGACGAATGATCGAATGCTATCTGTCACTACGGAGCACCCTGATGACGTGACCGATGGTTTGCCGCTACCCGTCGGAGTAAAGCAGGACACTATCGAGTGCGTGATTAGTCTTTTGAAAGAGAAAAATCCACCAACTCCAATCATCGTTTTCTGCATGAGAAAGCAAGATACTTTTGATCTTGCGACCAAGCTTGTCGAAACAATGCATAGCGGAAAAAAAGGCCAGCTGTCCTTCGCCTTTGATGGGCTTCCCGAAACTTCAGCAAACACTTTTTTGGCCGGCACCTTAGAACATAGAGTGGCAATTCACACGGCCGACCTCATGGATGAAGAGCGGAGCGTTATCGAAGAACACCTGCTAAACGGCAAGTTGGATGTTGTTTTCGCTACATCGACATTAGCTGCAGGGGTAAATTTCCCGTTGGGAGCCGCCGTCTTCGCAGATTGGTCGCGATGGGATGGAAATAAGAAAGCACATGTTCCCATAGAGACTTCCGAGTTTCACAATATGGCTGGCCGCGTTGGTCGTATGGGCTTTACGCATGACCAAGGCAAAGTAATCTTCTTCTCTTCTGCTCTACAGCTAAATCTTGCAAAGAACTTTCTAGCTCTTGGCGAGCTTGCAACGATTGAACCAAGAGTCACGCCCGCGAGATTCAATCAACTGTCACTTCAACTTGTTTCATCGAATCTATGCAGCAGCCGCGCTGACTTGGAGAAATTGGTCTGCACCACTTTCAGTGCGCTCAGAGAAGAAGATCGAAATCTCACGGCATTTAAAACTTGGCCCGCCAGAATTAGCTCCGCCGTTACTGATTTATTGGCCAAAGGGCTCTTACTTGAAACCAGTGCTGGCACTTTGGTTGCGACTCCCATCGGCAGGGCTGTCGGACACAGTGGCCTTCTTCCAGAGACGGGAGTATTTCTACTGAACTACATGATCAAACATGCTACCCATCTGAATCAGCTTCTGCCTTCACCAAATGCACAGTCCGACACTTTGCAGTTTGCGATGCTCCTTTTTTCATGCTGCCTGTCGAGTCCCGAGTTTCGACCCCAGGGCGGGGTAAAGCAAACCAGGTTTCTTCCTTACCCACTTCAGAATCGAGTTCTATTTGATCCTGAAAAATACATCAACCACCTTGCCGAGCCTGTTTGGCAAGCAGATGTTCTTCCAATCAACTCGGCTTGGCTTTGCTGCAAATGGATCGACGGAGCAGACGTCAAAGATTTGGAACACGAAGCTCCTCAGCTAAGTGCGGGCATGCTAACGGAGATGTACCGCAACTTGGCTTGGGCACTGCAAGGGCTTTCAGGAATCGCAACTGCGGCGGCGGACAAACGCGTTCCAAATGGAAGTCGCCCTGCATCGTTAAGAACTTCGGATGCTCTGCTCGACGCAATTGGCAAGCTGCCAAGAGCAATAAGACGGCTGAGTTTTCGTGTTCAAGAAGGACTGCCAGATGACGTACTTTGGCTGACGGGTCTTTGCCCACCAGGTTCTGCATATCGTCTAGCTAGACACGAGATCCTGGTTCTACGCCGAAAAGGCCTAGCGACCCCGCCTACGCTGATGTTAGGAAGCCCCGATGCAGACGCAATTCGAGAAGAGGCGTTCGTGAAAGCAAAGCCTAGCGCCAAGGCCAAAGCAAATTGGATTAGAGATGCTTGCCGAGATTGGAAGGCGAATCAAAGACAGCGAGCTGCGGAGCGACATTTAAAACGCGCGAAGAGTTGCCCCCGAGCCGATCTAGTAGAAATGTTTTATTCCGCAAAAGGAGCCGCATTCGAACAAGCACTCGAGAACGTTTTGAGCTTCTTAAAAATAGACTTCACAAAGCTCGACGATAAAACCAAAACAGGTGCCCCAGATTACTTGCTACGTCTCAAAAATTCTCCTCCGCTTATCTTAGAGCTCAAGTCCAAGGAAGGAAACAACCTCGTGGACTACAACAAGGCGGTGGAGGTGCTCGCCGCGTCAGAGGTACATGGCTACAAAGACGCATTCTGCATAACTCTATGCCATCCGGGGGTTGATCCAAGCGTGCCCCCAGTCGTAGTTGCTTGCGGCAGATTGAGCGTGGTCGAAAGTAACGACCTAGGTGAAGCCTTGATACGTAAGTGTGAGTCGGCGATAACTGAAGAGCAGCTTTGGCATTGGCTTGCAACCCCTGGACAGGCTCTTTCAATAGATCTGCCATATAGAGAGTACGGTTGAGCGCATTACATGCTTCCGCAATAAGGAACCCCAAATGAACTCAACGATCTTCGGTGATACCTTGGAGGAAAAAATTCACGCTCTATTTCTTTCTGAGATCGAGAATGATCGGTTCTGGGTCAAGAAGGAATGCTGCAAGCTTCATCGTAAAAAAGGCTATTACTCAAAAGATCGTGGAAAGAACATTATTTTCGATGTATCGATCGAGGTATTCACACCAGGTCGAGATGCATTTTCTATGGTGATTCTTATTGAATGCAAAAACTACAATCACCCGGTTCCAGTCGATGACGCAGAGGAATTTTTCGCCAAAGCGCAACAAATATCAGGCGCTAATGTCAAATGCGTAGTGGCGAGTACCAACTCTTTTCAAGCCGGCACTCGCGCTTTCTCTAAATCCAAGGGAATTGGCCTGCTTCGATACTTTGATAAACAGCCCTTCAAATGGGAGCTCGATCGTTCTGCCTCTGGTACTGCAAGAACGACCAACGCAGAAGCATCAGTTGCCGCAGAGTACGGCCTTGCAAGAGAAGACTTCACCAGCAATTTTTTCGATCTTTATTGTCAGTCGACAGCAAGAACTACTAATTCTCTATGGGATTTTGTTGAGGACTTCGTTTTAGAAACCTCTCTTTCAAAAACACAAATCAGGGAAGTCGGGAACGGTCGAGACCGCCTCATAAGTCAAGTTAAGTATCTGGAAAAAGATGAACTAGAAAATCGGGCGTCTTCAATACTGTTTGATGTAGGCTATTCCACGGGACAGGTTTCTTTAAATGCTCTGTGCGAACTCGAAGAAACCAAGTACGGACTTAAGGTCTTAAAGAATGTCGTTCCACCCGACTCCTTTATTTCGTCACCTCCACTTGGTCGAATCACATTTGATCCGCTTGAAATTCATATTTTTCGGCAGCCCGAAGACGCGCCCTATGGACGTGAGCGATTTACGCTAGCCCATGAATTAGCACATCACTTGCTTGGTCATTCAAAGTACATGTCACGGGAATACTGCGACGAAGGCGACTTTTCGCCGAGTGGGAGTTTTATTGCCGCGGGTACTCACATAGGGAGAATGGAGTTTCAGGCAAATTTTCTTGCGAGCTGCATCCTAATTCCCAGAACCAACGTCATAGCCGATTTTCGAGGGTTGATCAAAGAGCTGAACATTCCGAATAAGGGATATGGAACTCTTTTTGTTGATACGCAACCCTGCAACTTAGAAAGCTACGAAAAGATAACTACCCACCTAATGCAACGTTACGGTGTATCTAGAAAAGCCATAACTATTCGGCTAGAGGACTTGGGATTGTTGGTAGATGCTCGATTACGTTCTTTTCAGACAGTTCAACGGGCTTATGAATCTTGGAGTGAGGCCGTTCGATAGACGCGAAGGTATCAGGTAAGTTCTGATCGCTGGCCTCCGATTAAACAATGTGCCAAGTACCGTCAGCAGCTCAACAGTCACTCAACCCAGCGGCTCCTCTATCCCAGCCTCCTATGCCTCACGCTGTCTCCCGCCTGGCGCGCCTCCAAACTTTTTCGCGCTCGCGGCGGTCCAAGCAATGAACGTTGTGCCGCTTGCCGTCTCATCCCCAGTCGCTGCATGTGGGCCCTGCGCCCCGTTGTTCCCACGCGTGCGCACCATATACCCAGTCATGGCCGCCATTGAACCGCTAAAGCCTAGCAACAAGAACTAATTGCGACACGCCAAATGGTAGATTCGGAAAAAGCCCAGCCCCGCGCCGAATAAAAACAACCCATGAACAACAAAACCAAGATCGCCCTCGCCGCAGCCGGAGGGACCCTGTTACTGGTAGTGGCCACCGCCATCGTCATTACCCTTGACTCTGACCGCAGCAAGAAAGACGCACCACCGCCTGCCACCGCTCTGGCCGCCGCACCACTCGACACCAGCAAAATCCTGGCGGGCATGCAGGACCTGCTGGCCAGCTACCGAAAAATCATCGTGCTGTTTGCCGATGAGAAAAAGCTGGGGGCGGGTGAGCGGGCCATGGCCAACCAGGTGGGGCAGGGGTTGTTTCATGACAACCGTGCGCGGGTGGCCGAGATTGAGGCGCAACTGGCGGCGCTGGTGGCTTCTGGCAGTGCGCAGCGCTTTGATGCGATTAGCGGAATCCTGGACTATGTGGAAAGCGACAAAGGCCTTTTTGACGCAGACCGGCTGGCTTTTCGGGAGCTGCTACGCAGCCTGCAGGCCAGTGTGGCGGCTGATTCGTCACTCCCGGCCATCAAACTGCACAAGCGCATTGGTGAAGACCTGGACGCGCTGATAGAAATTGAGCGCAACTACGAAAAAGAAATTCGCCTGGTATTCGGCCGTTTTGAGCCGCGCGCGATTGAGCTGAAGCGTGAGCGCTGGGAAGACTACGTTGCCAGCCTGAAGAAGCGCTACACGCGTGAGCAGATTCTGAAAGACTTTGGTGTGGTGATGCCTTACGCGCTGCCCAAGCCCACCACGCGCAAAAACAAAGACGAGGAAGAGGGCGAAGTGTTTGGCTACAGCCTGCCGCCCAAGACGATTGTGCTGACGTTTGACGACGGCCCGCACGGCGTTTACACGAATGAGATTGCGGCCATCTTGAAGCAGTACAGCGCGCCGGGCATCTTCTTTCAGGTGGGCAGCAACCTGGGCACGGTGACGGCCGACGGCAAAACCAAACTGGGGCCGCGTGCAGACATCAGCCGCAAACTGCTGGAAGCCGGCCACACGCTGGCCAACCACAGCATGACGCACGCGCAGCTTTCCAGGCTCAATGGCGCGGGCCTTAAATCAGAAATGCTGGGCACTGATGAATTGCTCAAAGCGGTGGATGTGCGGCGCTCACCGCTCTTTCGCTTTCCGTATGGCGCGCGCAACGACGAAGGGCTGGATGTGCTGTCGGCCGCGCACCTGCGCTCTGTCATGTGGAACATTGATTCGCTCGACTGGGCCGACCCGGTGCCCAGCTCGATTGTGGAACGCGTACTGAAGTCAGTAGAAAAAGAAGGCCGCGGCATTGTGCTGTTTCATGACATTCATGAACGCACCGTGAAGGCGCTGCCGGCGATTCTGGAACGCCTGGTGGCCGACGGCTACCAGTTTGCGAGCTGGGACGGCAGCGGCTTTACCGTGGCCAAGGGCTCTGGCGTGGCACCCGCCCCGCAGGCAGCCAACCCGGGCTACAGCGACTCGTGGGCCATTGTGATTGGCATTGACGACTACGCCAGCTGGCCCAAGCTGCAGTACGCGGTGCGCGACGCGCGTGCCATTCGCGAAACATTGATTCAACGCTTTGGCTTTGCGGCCGACCATGTGATCTCTCTGGAAAACCGCGAGGCCACACGCACCGGCATATTGGCCGCCTTTCATGACAAGCTGGCGCACAGCGGCATGAAGAAGAACGACCGGCTGTTCGTGTTTTTTGCCGGGCACGGCGCCACACGGCAGCTGAGCTCTGGCCGCGACCTGGGCTACATCATTCCGGCAGATTCAGACCCGAACAAGATCGCGACGGACGCGGTGCCGATGACAGAGCTGCAGAACATTGCCGAAAGCCTGACGGCCAAGCATGTGCTGTTTGTGATGGACGCCTGCTACAGCGGGCTGGGCCTGACGCGCGGCGCGGGCTCTGGCAACTTTCTGCGCGACAACGCGAAGCGCCTGGGCCGGCAGATGCTGACGGCCGGCGGCGCCGACCAGCTGGTAGCCGACGGCGGGCCGAACGGGCATTCGGTGTTTACCTGGACGCTGCTGCAGGCGATGGGCGGCAAGGCCGACCTGAACGGCGACGGCCTGATCACCGCGACCGAGCTGGCCGCGTATGTAGCGCCGGCCGTGGCGTCGGTGTCGCGGCAGACGCCGGCCTTTGGCAGCCTGCCGGGCTCGGAAGGCGGCGACTTTGTGTTTGCGCTGCCGGCAGAGGCCGAGTTTTTAAGCGCGCAGACAAGCCAGCTGTCTGGCGATGCGATTGCGCTGAACAGCAAGCTGGACGCCACACGCCCGCCCGCTGCGGCGCCCACAGCCGGCAGCGATGCGCCGGTGACGGCGCCGCCCACGGCAACCGTGGTGGTGAAAGACCTGCAGGGTGGTGAACAAAAGATCACCACGCCGCTGGCGGTGCCCAGCTCGGCTCGGCAACTGGCCCAGCGCGCCAATGACCGCGGCCTGCAGCTCTATAAAGAAAAGCTGTATGCCGAAGCCGAAGCCCAGTTCACCGAGGCGCTGAAGCTGCGCCCCGACTTTGCACTGGCCGCCAACAACCTCGGCTTTGTTTATTTCAAGCAAGACAAGTTCAAGGAAGCGGCGCGCTGGTTTGAGAACACCGTGAAGATGGACCCATCACGTGCGATTGCCTACCTGAACCTGGGCGACGCCCATGCCCGCGCAGGCGATGGCGAGAAGGCGAAGAAGGCTTTTCGCAACTACCTGGAGCTGGCACCGAACGGGCCGGGCGCAACCCATGCGAAACAGGAGCTTGAGAAGGCCTGATGCTGCTGAAGCAGGCTGGAGTTGAAGTGGCCTGGGGCGATTTGGCGATACTCTGCCTATGACTTCCACCTCCCCAGCCGCTCACGCAGTTTCCCGGCTGCGCACTGCGCGTCTGGCGCGCGCCTCCAAACCCTTCCTGGCCCGCGGCGGCCCGCGCAATGTGCGCTGCGCCGGTTGCCGGCTGATGCCCAGCCACTGCATGTGCGCCCTGCGCCCCAGCGTGCCCACGCGTGCGGGTGTGTGCCTGGTCATGGCCGACATCGAGGCACTGAAACCCAGCAACACGGGCTGGCTGATTGCCGATGTGGTGGCGGACACGTTTGCATTTGAGTGGGCGCGCACCGAGGTAGACCCTGCACTGCTGGCACTACTCGCCGACCCGCAGTGGCAGCCTTATTTGGTATTCCCCGGTGAGTTTGTGGCGGCAGAGCGGGTGGTGGCAGATGTGTTGCCTGCCGACTCAGCAGATAGCCAGAATGCCAAACGCCCGCTGTTTGTGCTGCTGGACGCGACCTGGCCCGAAGCACGCAAGATGTTTCGCAAGAGCCCCTACCTCAACCACTTGCCGGTGCTGAGTTTGCAGAGCGAGCAGCTCTCTCGCTACAAGCTGCGCCGCTCGCAGCGCGACACGCACTTTTGCACATCTGAAGTGGCCGCCCTGTGCCTGGAGCTGGCCGGTGAAACGCATGCAGCACAAACGCTGGAGGCTTACCTGGATGTGTTTACCAACCGCTATTTGAAGGCTAAACAGCAGCAGCCCTTGGATTTAGAAGATGCGGCGCACCAGCGTTTGTATCAGCTGCGATTGGAGGAAGTGCTGTTGCCTTCTGCTGGGGCGTCCTGATGTGCAGCCCCCTGGTTTTGTTGCATGCCTTGTCATTCGCCGGTGTGGTGTTGGGCTTCATCGCGGGAGCGCTCTACGACGGAAAACTGGCGGCCCATTTCCAGCAAACGCATCCCGGCATATGGGCAGACCTGGCGCAGCACAAGATCAAGTTTGCGGACGGCGACAGCCAGGGTGCGGCCATGCATGAATATCTCCTACGTGGCAAGCATAAAAAACTTCTGGACACGAAGCTCAATTCCATGGTTTTCAAATTCCGGATTTTGGTTGCGATTTTTTTCTGCAGCGCCATGGCCTTGATGCTTGTTCAAGACCGGGTATCCATCACCACCTATCGCGCTTGCCTTCCCTTTCTTTAAGCAAGCACGGGACCATCCCCGCTGCCGGCCAAACACGAAGCGGCGCAAGTAACATCCGCTAAATCGGCTACGTCGGCCCTATAGTCCACACTGTCAAACCATCACCCAGCATTACCGGCACTCCCCATGAACCAACCTGGCTACCTGCGCAAGCGGCCTTCCCCGTCGGACGAAAGCGAAGGCCTGCTGTGGCGGCTGGTGGCTGCGTTGGTGGCCGTGCCGCTTTTTGAGGTGTCACTGTTTCTGGGCATGTACCTGATTTATCCGTCGCGCGGTGTGGCGTATTTTTTCCTGTCGATTCCGCTGTGGATGCACGGTGTCTACGTCGGCACGGCCGTTCTCATCGGGCTGCTGTTCGGCTTTAACGGCATCACCTGGCTGCTGGGCCATCTCTTCATGACGCACCATGAAAACGAACGCAACCGGCTGGTGACAGCGCTGCTGTGGGGCGGGCTGGCGGGGTTGGCGTTTGTGGCTTCGCGCTTTGTGCCTTAGTGCCTTAGTCCGCGCGCTGACATCTGCTTGCATTGAGCCCGGCGCCGCTGGGTAACCGCTGTAATACATTCACTGCCTTCCTCACCCTTTCACATCACCTGGATACCCATGCGCCCCAGCTCCCTGCCTCTTTTTGGCACCGCACTTGCCACCTTCGCCCTCACCTTGCTGCCGCCGGCCGGCGCGCTGGCCGTTACCCCGGCTGAACAGCCGTATGTCGGTGGCTACACCCAGGGCTCGGTCGATTCGCGTGCGCAGCTGATGCTGCTGGACGACAACACGTTTTGTTTTAGTTTCATGGGCGGCTCGCTCGACATGCTGGCCGGCGGGCGCTGGAAGGCCGAAGGCAACGGTGTGCGCCTGCAGGAGGTACGGCAAAACGGCTCCGTCTTCCCCGTCTTTGGCAAGCAGGTGCTTGAGCAGAAACAGACCGTGGAGTTTGACTTTCATGGCCATTCGCTGTCTCGCGCGGTATCGGTCGCGTTTGCCACGGGCAGCGACGAGGTCTTGCCGACCAGTCTGCGCCGGCTCTTCAAGGACGGCCACAACGGCTGGTCTTCCAGCTACAAGCTGCCGCCCATGCCGGTGGCGCAAGTGCGCTACTTTTATATGGCCGATGCGGAAGTGGATGCCAACGGCCAGCCCAAGCAGCTGCGCGTGGTGCAGTACCGGCGTGGCGATGCGAACACGCTGCGCGTGGGCTACAACCCGGCGTTTGGCAACCCGCCGCTGAACCAGCTTGCCACGCTGAAGGATGGTGAGGTGCTGCATGTAGACGGCAGCCGCTTTGGCCCGCGCAAGGAGCTGCCGGAAAAAGCACTGGAAAGAATACGCTCGGCCTGCATACGGCCAGCGCTGGCGGAGCCCAAACGCCCCAGCGAAGAAGAAGCCGCAGAGATAGCGGCCGGACGCGCGACGTCCGTGAAACAGCCACCGCTGGTGCCTGTGAAAACCTTCTATCTGCCGCTGACGGCCCTGCAGGGCGCGGCGTATTTTTCTGAAGACAAGTAGGCTGGATGTGTCGCTGCGGCGGGCGCAATTTGCTACCAAATTAATAGCTGTTCGCGCAGACTCCTATTGGGCTACAGGCACTTTTTATGCTTGAAGAAGCCCAACAGGGCTGCCTCCTTCGCCCCGGGCCACTGCCGCGCACCGCAGCGCTGTTATTGATACCGGCGCAGCCAGGGCACCCGCTGTAATACATTCATTGGCTTCAACCCCCACCGGACTCACTGCCCATGCGCTCCATCTCCCAGCCTCTTGGCACCACGCTTGCCGCCATCGCCCTCACCTTGCTGCCGATGGCCGGCGCGCAGGCGCTGACTGCGGCTGAAAAGCCTTATGTGGGCGGCTACACGCAGGGCTCGGTTGACTCGCGTGCGCAGCTGATGCTGCTGGACGACAACACCTTCTGCTTTACCTTCATGGGCGGCTCGCTCGACATGCTGGCCGGCGGGCGCTGGAAGGCCGAAGGCAACGGCGTGCGCCTGCAGGAGGTTCGGCAGAACGGCGCGATCTTCCCCGCCTTTGGCAAGCAGGTGCCTGAGCAGAAGGAGACTGTGGCGTTTGACTTTCACGGCTATTCGCTTTCGAACGCAACGTCTGCCGTGTTTGCCACTTCCGGCAACGACGCGCTGCCCACCACGCTGCGCCCGCTGTTCAAGTCAGACCAGAACAACTGGTCTGACAGCTACAAGCTGCCGCCCCTGCCGGCGGCACAGGTGCGCTACTTTTATATAGGCGACGTGGAGGTGGACGCCAACCGCCAGCCCAAACGGCTGCGCGTGGTGCAGTACCGGCGCGGCGATGCGAACACGCTGGCGGTGGGCTACGACCAGTCGTTTGGCAACCCGCCGCTGAACCTGTCTGCCACGCTGAAGGGCGACGTGCTGCATGTAGACGGCAGCCGCTTTGGCAAACGCGACGAGCTGCCGGGCGAGATCCTCGAAGGCATACGCGCTGCCTGCATACGGCCGGCGCTGGTGCCGGGCGCCAAACGCCCGGCGGAAGAGGGCAGCGAAGAAGAGGCCCAGGACAAAGCCGCCGCAGCCTTGGGCAAGGTGGTGGTGCGGAATGCGCCGCTGGCGCCGGTGAAAACTTTCTATCTGCCGCTGACGGCGATGCAGGGCGCGCCGTACTTTCCCGGCACGGAGAAGTAACTCAAAGCAGGCCACGGCTGGTTACCGTGGGCGGCCGCGATTTGCTCCTGAATTAATAGCTGCTCGCGCACAGCCTTATTGGGCTGCAGCCACTTAAAATTGCGATTGCGCATTGAGGTTGGCGGACCCGCAGCCCGCGCACCACCTTTCCCGGCATCACCTCCTCATCGCTTGCGCCCGCGCAACGCGCCGGGCTTGCCAGTCCATGCGCCCAAAAAAAACATCGAAAAAAGCGGCAGCGCGGCCGTGGCGGAAGGGTCGCGCTTGAGCGGGTGCGGGTTTGTTTCGGCGCGGGCTGCGGGCTTGGCGGCCGGGGAAGGTGCGGCGTAAGGGCGGGCTTGGCGTTTTGTCATCCTGATGGGTCCGGTTTCAAAAAGGGAAAAGGAAAGCAAAGGCGGTGATGGTCGGCGCTGGCTGTCGCCGGGATGTCGCGATGCGTGCTTCCACACCGCATCCCGGCCGCGACATCTCCGCGACAGGAGCGCGGCACAGTGCGTCCCAGCCTGGCGATCCGCCGGCGGCCTTTTTCCAAAAACCGTCCCAGAGGAAATCTCCCTATGAAGCGCAAATCTGTTGTTGTTCCCGCCGGTGTGGTGTTGCTGTCGGCGCTCGCGGGCGTTACGGGCATTACGGGCGCCTATGCGCAGCCGAAGCCCGAGCCCGGGGCTTCACCCTGGGGCCTGGGTGTGGGCGTGGCGGCCCGAACCGACATTTACGCGGGCGAAAGCACGAAGCTGCGCGCAGTGCCGCTGATCAGCTACCAGGGCGAGAAGTTCTTCTGGCGCGGCATCAGCGGGGGTTACCACTTGCTCAGCCGCGACGGTTTCACATTTGATGCCACGCTGGGCGCCCGGCTGGCCGGCATCAAGAAAGATGATTTCGGTTTGGCCGAACTCGCGGCCCGGGGCATCAACCGCAACCTCCTGGAAGACCGCGACGGCGGCCTGGACCTGGGGATTGCCGGGTCCTTCAAGGGCCAGATGGGCGTGGTGGAGCTGGCGCTGAAGGCCGATGTGTCGGGCGCGAGCAAGGGTTACGAGGCCTCGGCCAAATACGGCTACCCGCTGCAGTGGGGATCGACCACGATCACGCCCAACATCGCGGTCAGCCATTACTCGGCCAAGCTGGCCAACTATTACTACGGAACACTGGACACGGAAGTCGCCCGCGGTGTGGTGAACTACAAGCCGGGCAGCGCGGTGATTCCGCGTGTCGGTATTGAGGTGATGCGGCCCTTTGCCGACAAGTGGATTCTGGCGGGCGGCCTGTCTTACAGCGCGCTGCCAAACAAGATCCGCAACAGCCCCTTGGTGGACAGGGACGCTAATGGAGTAACTTCTGTTTTTGTCGGGGTTTCGAGGAAATTCTGACGCCGCCGCGCCACCACGCGACCGAGATAGAGGACCGAGATGGACATGATTGAAGGCCCGCTAAGCATCCTGATCGTCGAGGACAACGCGCCCATGGCGGCGAATATCTACGACTACCTGGAAGCTTGCGGCCACAAGCCCGACGCCGCGCCCGATGGCAAATCGGGGCTGGGCATGGTGCAGGCGAATCACTACGACGCGATCGTGCTGGACTGGATGATGCCGCGCATGGACGGCCTGACGATGCTCACGCAGCTTCGGGGCGAACTCAAGTCCAGGACGCCGGTGATCATGCTGACGGCCAAAGACCAGCTGGACAGCAAGCTGCAGGGCTTTGAAGCCGGGGCCGACGACTACCTCGTCAAACCCATCGCGCTGCCGGAACTTGAAATGCGGCTGCGGGTGCTGGTGACGCGCAGCCATGCGGCGCAGGCCCCGGGGCAGGTGCTGGAAGTCGGCGACCTGCGCTTCAACCTGCAGTCGCTGGTCGTGACCCGGGGGGACCGCGAGCTGTCGCTGTCGCCGATCAAGCGGCAGATACTGGAGGTCTTGATGCGACGCTCGCCGCACGTCGTGAGCCGCGAACACCTGGAGTCGCAGATCTGGGGCGAGCGCACACTGGACAAGGACATCCTGAGGTCGCACATGCACCTGCTGCGCAAAGAGGTCGATGGCGAGGGCGCCCCGAAAATCCTGCACACCGTGCTCGGGCAGGGCTACAGCTTGCGGGTGCAGGATGGCGAATAAACCACGCATGTTCGACCTGCATTGGCGCATCAGCGCCCTGTTCGTCGCTTTCGGGGTGTTGCTGGCCCTGGGTGTCATTGTCTCGGTCGGCTTCGGCCAGGTGATGATCACGCACCCGGTGTGGGAGCAGATACTGCGCTCGACCACCCAGCATTACATTGCCGGCAGCACGGGCAAGCAACCCGTGCCTTTGCCGACACAGGGCGCCTACAAGGGATGGCACCTCAAGAGCGGCACGGCCTTGCCCGCCGACATGCCGCCCTACCTGGCCACGCTGCCCGCCGGGTTCTACAGCGAACAGGATCTGGACCGGTTTGACGAGCACGACTACGCGGCCCTGGTCACGCCGGTCGCGGACGGCCGCGTGGTCACGGTCATTGACATGACCGACATCGAGCAGCTGCAGAACAAGGTGGGCATCGGGGGCTTGATCTTTGTGCTGGTCAACCTGGCGCTGGTGGGCGCCACGCTGCTCTGGCTTCACGGCAGCCTGCGCAAGCCGGTCAGGGCCCTGGCGCAACGCATGGAGGCCCTGGATCCGGAGCAGCCCTTGCAGCGGCTGTCGGTTGATTACCCGCAGGCGGAGCTGCACGACATCGCGGTGCAGGTCAACCGCCACCTTGAAAGGGTGGAGCGCTTCATCGAGCGGGAACGCAGCCTGCTGGACCAGGCCAGCCATGAATTCCGCACCCCGGTCGCCGTGATCAGCGGCGCGGTGGACGTGCTGGCCAAACAGGCGCTGCCCACGCAGGCCAAAGGCCCGCTGGACCGGATTCGCGGCACAGTCGACAACCTGACCGAAACCATGGGCGCCCTGCTTTACCTGTCGCGCGAGCCGGATGGCAACGCGAGGGTGGAGACCACCCGGGTCGACCTGATTTTGCAGGAGCTGATGCAGGACCATGAGCACCTGCTGGCCTTCAAGCCCGCGCGCTATGTGCTGGTGGAGTGCGTCAGCCTTTCCGTCGATGCGCCGGAAGCGATGGTCAGGATCGTCATTGCCAACCTCCTGAGGAATGCGGCCGAGAACACGCAGAAGGGGGACGTCACGGTCAGCCTCACGCCGCAAATGCTGCGGGTGAGCGACTCCGGCGAAGGCTTCGACGCGGTGGAGGCCGCGCGCAGCTACAGCGCGGCCTTGCAGACGTCCATGAAGCCCGGCGGCGGCCGGGGGCTGGGGCTGTTTTTGACGAAGCGGATCTGCGAGCGCTTCAAATGGTCGCTGGCCATTTCGTCGGCGGTGAGCAAAGGTTCGGTGGTGGATATCCGCTTCTAGTTTCCAGCTTCTGGTTTCAGGCATTCACCGTGCCCGGAAAAGACGCGGGGTAACGCAGGGCGGCAGCAACGCCGGGCGGGCAGGACGGCCGCATGTTGCTACCAAATTAATAGCTGCTTGCGCACATTCTTATTGGGTTGCAGCCACTTTTTATGCCTGGAAATGCCTTGAAAAGGCCTCAATCAGACCCTGCGACCTTTATCCACCCGGAAAATCAAACTGCGGCGCGGTGCTGCTGAGCACCGCGGTGACGGGCGCGGCCGGCCAGGCGGCGGCCAGCTCGGTGGCAAGTGTGCTGATGAGGCGGCGCACGTCATCTGCCGCCGCGGCGTGCAGGGCCTCGGCCACGATGAGCACGCTGTGCGTGGCGGCGCTGACGGCCGAGAGGCCGCTTTGCCGATTAGTCCAGCGGCGGGCGTGGGCTGCGGGCGGCTGGGCGGCGTCGGCAAAGATGACTTCGTGCGGCTCGGGGCTTTCTGTTTCGCCGCTGAAGGCCTGGTAGCTTTCAACGCCGGTGGCGTAGCGCACCTCCAGCTGCTGCGCCACCCGGGCCACGTCAAACACGGCGACGGGAATGGCGAACGCAATCGACACGGCGTTGCACAGGTCGACCAACGGGTGCAGCTGCGGCAGCGAACCTTCCTTGCGAAAGCGGCGCAGCAGTGATTCAGACGCGCAGCGGTACTGCGTGGGCTTGTGGCCCATTTTGGAAAAAGTGCGGCGCCAGGCCTGCACTTCGGGCAGCTCGCCTTCAGCACAGCCGGCAAGGCGGCTGGCAGCAATGGCGTTGAAACGGGCGACCTGGGCGGAGACGTCTGCATCGGCGGTGATGCCGCTGGCGGCCAGCACACCGGGCACCAGCTCGGGGTAGTCGGCCCAGATAGCCGGGGAATGGCGGAAGAACATGCGCGGCTGCCTTTTTTTAAAAAGTGAAACAGCGGCCAGCATGCCGCCGCGCGCACCAGCCGTCTTGAACGTTATTGCAGCGAGCTTTTGGCCATGGCCTGCTGCCAGGCGCCGGGCGTGAAGCCGAACTGGCGGGCGAACAGCCGCGTCATATGGCTCTGGTCGGCAAAGCCGCAGGCCGCAGCTGCCTGCGCCAGCCCGGCGCCGCTGCGGATGAGGCCGCGCGCTCGCTCGGCACGCTGCTGCAGCAACCAGGCGTGGGGCGTGAGGCCGAAGGCCCTTTCAAAACGGCGCAGCAGCTGAAACTTGCTGAGGCCGGCCGTGCGCGCCAGCTCCGTCAATGTGGGCGTGGCGAGCAGATCAGCAGCCAGGTGGTCGCGGGCGCGGTGCAGCTCAGGCGAAGAAGGTGAGGTGGACGATGAGACTTGCGATTGCGTGACAGGTGAAACGGCATGACGGTGCAGCAGCAAGGCACAGGCGCGGACCAGCGCCTCTTCACACGCGAGGGGATCTGCACCGCGGCGCCCCGCACCGGCGTCCCACTGCTGCAGGTGGCCGAGCAGGTGTTGCAATGCTGTGCGCAGGCGCACGTCCTGCGCGACGGGGCGCGTGAGTTCGATGTCGGTGGCCCGCGAGGTGTCTTCCGCATCAGCCACAAGGGACGCGATGACCGCAGGCTCAAAGTACAGCATGCGCCAGCGCCGCGAAGGGCCGCCCAACGGCCGGCCGTCATGCACTTCACCGGGGTTGCACATGATGACGTCACCTGCATAAGCATCAACCGGGCCGCGGCCACTGGCCGAGCTTTGCGCGCCCTGCTCCATCAGCCCTACGCCATACACCGCATGCCAGTGGCGGCCAAAGTGGCGCGCGCTTTCCATCTGCGTGGCGTAGATGCCTGCCCACGGCGAGCCGAAGACACGGCCCTGGTGGGCGGATGATGCGGATGCGGATGCGGATGCGGAGGGCATGGGCGTCATGATGCCTCGGGAATGCGCGGCGCGCCAGCCCTCCTGGCGCACTCTCAAGGCGGCACCCTGGTGTCAGGGCTCCGCAGCTTTTGAAGTGGTGGTATTCAGATGGCAGGCCGAGATTTGCGATGCCGCGACCTCAATCAGGGCCGGCCGGACTTCCCGGCAAATGGGCATGACATGCGGACACCGGGGGTGAAACGCGCAGCCGCTCGGTACATTCATGGGGCTCGGCATCTCGCCCGCAATCGGCCGGTACGTGAGCGGCTTCGCGTCCATGCGCGGCGCGTCGGCAATGAGTGCCTTCGTGTAGGGGTGGTTGGGTTGGCTGAAGAGCGTTTCCGTTTTGGCCAGCTCCACGATGCGGCCAAGGTACATGATCGCCACCCGGTCGGCCAGGTATTCCACCACGGCCAGGTTGTGGCTGATGAACAGGTAGGCAAGGTTCTGCTCTCGCCTGAGCTTCTGGAAAAGATTGAGCACCTGCGCCTGGATGGACACGTCAAGCGCCGAAACGGCCTCGTCACAGACGACAAGCGACGGCTTCAGGGCCAGCGCCCTTGCGATGGCAATTCGCTGCCGCTGCCCACCCGAGAACTGGTGCGGATAGCGTTCGCCGTAACTGGCGTCAAGACCCACCTGTTCCAGGAGGCCCCGCACGAAGGGGGCCTTGTCCTTTGCGGAAATCAACCCGTGATAGATCGCCGCCTCGCTGAGGAGCTGATCAACACGCAGCCGCGGATTGAGCGAGCCGTAGGGATTCTGGAAGACCATCTGGACGTTTCGATGGACATCCGAAAGATAGGGCTTGCCTGGCACCTGGTGAACCACAACGTCGCCGCTGGACGGTTCCAGAATGCCCGCAACAATCCGCCCGAAGGTTGATTTTCCGCAGCCCGACTCGCCCACCAGGCCGACCACCTCTCCCGCCTCGATCTGCAGGCTGACGTCGCTGACCGCGGACACCTGTTTGGGCGTCTTGCGAGCCAGCTTCAATTTGTGCGCCAGTTGCCCGCTCCAGGTTTGCGCGGCGCCAAACCGTTTCGAGACATTGGCCGCTTCAAGTATCGTGGTCATGAGTTGTGGGTGGTATAGGGATGAAAGCAAAGAAACTCCCGGTCATCTGTCCGGGTCAGGCCGGGCATCTTTGTGCACGCTTGCGTTGCCCGGCTACAACGGGGTGCGAACGCGCAACCGGACGGCAGGTTGAGCAAGGGCGGCGTACTTCCGGGAATCGGCTTGAGCAGGGAACCGCGATCCTGTGACTTGGGCAATGAGTCGATCAAGCCGCGTGTGTAAGGATGTCTCGGCGACCTGATCACGTCTGCGACCGCGCCTTTCTCAACAATGCGGCCGGCATACATCACGCACACGTAGTCGGCGAGGTCTTTCACCACACTCAGATCGTGCGTTATCCATACCAGTCCCGTTCCGCGCTCTTTTGTAAGCTTGCGGATCTGGTAAAGAATCTGCGCCTGGATCGTGACGTCCAGGGCGGTCGTCGGCTCGTCGGCGATGATCACGGCCGGCTCATTGACGATGGCGTTTGCGATGGCGATTCGTTGGCGCATGCCACCCGACAGTTCATGCGGATACGCCCGCATCCTTTCGGCCGGCGCCGGAATTCCCACCGCGGCCAACGCGGCGCATGCACGCTCCGTGGCATCTGACCGGGATACTTTGGCGTGAATCCGGATGGTTTCCGTCAACTGGTCTCCCACCCGAATGACAGGGTTGAGCGACATCATGGGATCCTGGAAAACCATCGCCATCTCTTTGCCCCGAATCCTGTTCCATTCGCGGGCGGAGACAGAGCGCAGGTTATTTCCCCGAAGGAGAATTTCACCGGAAACGATTCGACCGGGAGGATCCACCAGATTCATCAGGGACATTGCCGTCACGGACTTCCCCGATCCCGACTCGCCCACCAGGGCAACGATTTGCCCTTGCCCGACCGAGAAGGAAACGTCGTTCACCGCCCTGGCGACACCGGCCTTGGTCTCGAAATGGGTGGTGAGCCCATTGACCTTTAACGCACTGGTGCTCATACCTGATCCAGCTTGGGGTTGAAAACAACACGCAGACGATCACCGATCAGGTTGATCGACCCCACCAGGAGCACCAATGCCAACCCCGGATAGACCGAGATCCAGTATTTGTTCGTGAGCATGTACTCGAAGCCATTGGCAATCAGCAACCCCAGCGAGGGTTCTGTCTGGGGAAGCCCTATGCCCAGGAAGCTCATCGTTGCCTCCAGGCTGATGGCGTGTGCCGTCTGCAGGGTGCCCGTGACGATCAGCGTTCCCATGCAGTTCGGCAGCACGTGCCTGAACATGATTCGCCTGGGGGGCAGGCCTTGCCCCATCGCTGCCTCCACATACTCTTTTTGTTGCTCCACCAGCGCGGCCCCGCGCACGTTGCGGGCGTAGTACGCCCATTGAACAATGATCAGGGCCAGCAGGGTCTTGTCTACGCCCTGGCCCAGCGATGCCAAAAGTACCAGCGCGATCAGGATGGCCGGCAGGCTCAGTTGCAAGTCAACGATCCGCATGAAAAACGAATCAACACGTCCGCCAAAGTAGGCGGCCGTCAGGCCCACTGTTGTTCCGATACAAAGTGCGGCCAATGCACTGAGAAGGCCGACAGCCATGCTGATGCGAAGCCCATAGAAGATTGCGCTGATCAGGTCCCGTCCGGCGCCATCGGTGCCGAGGACATGCAGCATTCCGGTCGCTTCGCTGCGCGCACCTGGGATGAGTTCCGCGTCCACTATCGATACGGAGGCCAGGTCGTACGGATTTTGCGGTGAGAAAAGCGGGGCGCCCAGTGCCACGATGAGCAGCAGCCCAAAGACGACAAGCGCTACCGACGCGATTTTGCTGAGCAGGAATTGCCGCCGGATCCGGCTCCACGGGGTTTGCGCCGGCTGCGCCACTGGCAGGTCCGCCAGTTTTTCTTCCGGATTCAATGATTCGGTCTGGATCATGGGTCACCTCATTTTTATTTGCTGCGGGCTCTGAGCCGGGGATCAAGAATCACATACAGGAGATCCACCAGAAGGTTGATGGAGACCACCAGAAGAACGGTGACCATCAGGTAGGCCACGACAACCGGCCTGTCGAGATGAAGGATCGAGTCAATGATGAGTTTGCCCATGCCTGGCCACGCAAAGACCGATTCGGTCACCACGGAGAAGGCAATGAGGTGACCGAACTCGAGCCCGACGGCGGTGACAACGGGGATCATCACATTCGGGGCGATGTGTCTCGCCAGGAGCCTTAACCCGGACACGCCTTTGGCGCGCGCAAACCGCACGTACTCCTGTTGCACCACATCGCGGGTTCCGGTCTCCGTCAGGCGGATCACCATGGCAATCTGGAATATCGCAAGCGTCGTCGCCGGAAGGATCATGTGCTTGAGGCCGTCCCATGTCAGGAAGCTGAAGGCGACACCAAAGAGCTGTTCGGTGTCGCCTCGCCCGCCTGACGGAAGCCATCCGAGGTTCACCGAAAAGATGAGGATGAGGATGAGCCCCTTCCAGAACGTGGGAATGGTGACCCCTGCGATTGAAAATCCGGCAATGAGCTTGTGAACCCAGGAGTCCGGCATCAAGCCCGCGACGAGCCCGAGAGGGATACCGATGGCCAGTGCCAGTATCAGCGCAACAAACGCCATCTCCAGGGTTGCGGGCATGCGCTCCAGAACAATTCCCAGCGCCGGCCGGTTGAAGACAAACGATTTGCCAAGGTCTCCCTCGACCGCATGCTTCACAAACAGTGCGTATTGTTCGTATATCGGCCGGTCCAGCCCCAGGCTGCGCGCCGCGACCTCTACCTCTTCGGTGGAGGCATTCGGGCTGACGAGCAGGTGTATGGGGTCGCCAATGAGGTGAATGCCCGTAAATGCGATGGCAGACATCAGCGCAACGACGACCAGGCTGTCGCGCATTCGCTGGAATATGGGCCCAAACATCAGATTGCGTCCTTATCTCTGCCTGCGACACGGGCCAGTAAGCACCTATATCGCACGCTACTTCGCTCGAGCCCGCGGTTCCCACCCAAGGAAACCGCAACAGACCCTCTATTGCACGTCACTTCCATCAAAAACTCCAGTCAACGGGAGGCCTCCCGCTGATACGTCACGTTCGCACAACTGCTCGCAATTTAGAGGCCAACCAACACCCTTGCCAGCTTTCACCTTGTGCATTCGCGGCAACAGCGCCGCGAAATTTCTTGACAGTCATCACCGCTTCATGATCTAGTTGTAACGCTGTTTGATACAGTGTATCGCTAGTCAATACAAAAAAGCAAGCGAGTTTTTCGGGATTTATGACGGTCGGCGAGGAGGGAAGCAGGAAAGACCTGGGCGAACTGCGCCCGTGAGCACCCATGCGGCGGCGAATGATTCGCCGCCATTTACAAAACTTTTCAGGAGTGAGAAATGAAATTGAAGATAGCCTGCCTGGCTGCGATTGGCGCCGGCGCAATAACCGCAATAGCCCCCGTCGCCGCGCTGGCGCAAAGCACGGTAACGATCTACGGGAGGATGGACACGAGCTTTGAGAACTCAAAGACCGGCTCCGTCACTCAGACTTTGATCACGGGCAACGCGTCCCGGTTCGGAGCCAAGGGAACCGAGGACCTGGGGGGAGGGCTGAAAGCGCTCTTTGGCCTGGAGATGGGAATCTCTTCGGATACCGGCGCGTCAAGCTCGCCCGTCTACCGCAACTCTTACGTCGGCATCAGCGGCGATTTTGGCGTGGTCAATATCGGCCGCATCGACTCGGCCGCGCCCAGCCGCACGCCGATCTATGCGATCCTGGGCCGCAACGTGGAGTACGTCATCCACGATGCCGGCGCCACCGCGATTGGCACCTCCATCTTCAACGCGCGCACACGTGTCTCGAACGCCATCGGCTATGCCAGCCCGGTGATCAGCAACTTCGTCTTCCGCGCCGGCCATTACTTCAATGGTGAAGGCCTGCCGGAAACCGCGGCCGGCCCGGTCCGCTTTGAAAGCGACTACAAGCAGACCGATGTCTCGCTGAGCTACGGCGAAGGCGGCGGCCCGCTGGGTCTGGGCGTCGGCTACGGAAGGGACAGCAAACGTGGCGGCGCCTTGCTCAATGATTTCAGGAACAAGTGGATGCTGGTGGGCTCCTACGACTTCGGGGATATCCGGGCCTGGGCGGTCTACAACCGTGACAACTTCCAGGGCAATGCGCTGTCGCGCAGCAAGGTGGATGCGCAGATGATTGGTGCCTCCTGGGACATCACGCCCAGCAGCAAGGTCATGGCCAACTACATCCGCAAGGATGTCCAGAGCGATCCGGCGGGCAAGCTCAAGCGCTTCCAGGCGGGCTACTCCTACAAGATGAGCAATCGCACTTCGCTGTACGGCTTCTATGACCGCTCGGACCCGAACAACCGCGTTGCCAATGACGTGATCCGCGTGTACGGGGTTGGCATTCAGCACAACTTCTGAGCGCCAGGAGCTGGCGTAACTAGCTGATACGCAAAGCCCGCCTCCGGCGGGCTTTTGTCATGGACAACAGGAACGCCCTGGACGGGCTCCATCATTTTGAAAGCATGCATATGTCACTTAAACATTGGATCAGCACAGGCATCCTGGGAACAGTTTGTGCCGTTGCCTCATCCGCTCCGCAGGACATCGTGATCGGCCAGATCGGCCAGCTTAAAGATCCGAATTCCGCGGCAAGCCAGGTCAAGGTGGGCGTGCAACTGTATTTCGACGTCGTCAACGAGCGGGGTGGCGTTAACGGGGCGAAACTGAAACTTGTCACCAAAGACCGGGGACCTGACGGGTCGGACTCAGTGGAAAAAACACGGGAAATCATCCAGGAAGAAAAGCCTGTTGCGCTGATCGGATTTTCTGGAACCGCCCCTGTTGAAGCGCTGGTTCAGGAAAAGGTGCTGGCTGTGGCCGGCATTCCTTTGGTCGGGCCACGAACGGGGGCCGTCTCGCTTCATCAACCGGTGAACCCCTGGATTTTTCACACGCGCGCCAACTATGCCCAGGAGGTGCAGAAAATCGTGTCCCATATGAACATCATCGGGCACAAGCGCATCGCCGTTCTCTACGAAAAGAGCCCGTTTGGCATTGAAGGTTACGACCGGGCTCTACACGCGATCAAGGGGAAAAACCTTCAGCTCTCGGGCAGTGCGAGCTACGAATACGGCACGACCAATGTCAGTGAAGCGGTCGCAACGATTCTCAAGGCCAAACCCGACGCGGTTATTTCAGTGGCGACGAGTGCAGCGACCGCCGAGTTCTACAAGAATTTTCGCCAGGGTGGAAGTTCGGCGTTTGTCGTCGCGCTTTCGGTCACCGATGGTGCCGCTGTCGTGAAAAGAATCGGCAAACAGGCCGCCTACGGGCTGGGCATAGCGCTGGTGGTGCCTGATCCGTCGAGCAAAACCTCCACACTCATCAGGGAAATGCAGGAGGACCACAAGAAATTTGGCGTCCCTGGGTCTGATTTAAATCTGGCGGTGACCGAAGGCTATATTGCGGCCAGGGTACTGGCCGAAGGCCTGAAACGCGCCGGACCGAATCCCACTTCCGCAAAGCTGAAACGATCCCTGGAGTCGTTGAGGGATCTAAATCTCGGCGGATTCTCCGTCAACTTTTCCCCGACAAATCACTCAGGCTCGACTTATGTCGACGTCGTCGTACTAGGCCCTGACGGTAGAATGCTTCGCTAACTCAAACATACCCGTTGAAGCAAGCCAGCGGCAAGAAGGCAATGGACTATAACGTAGCGTCGGTAGATGAAGCACTCGGCTTATTGATGCTTGTAGCCCAGAATCCCGGCCTGGGTGTGACCGAGCTTTCCAAAAGATCGGGAATTACCAAAGCCAGGGCGTTCCGCCTTTTGAGCACGCTGGAGCGGCGCGGTTTCGTGCAGCGATCGGGTGATGCTGCGACCTACCATCTCGGCTACAACGCATTGCTTGTGGGGTTGGCTGCCGACGAACAGGTCAGCCTGGTCAGGCAGGCCAGCAAATATCTTCAGCAGCTGGCCAGCAAATTCAACGAGATTGTCCAGATCCGTGTCCGTGACGGCTTTGAATCCGTCTCTGTGGCCCGATGGGACTCTACGCACGATGTGCGCATCCATGGCTCTGTCGGCATGAGGCGGCCTCTTCACGGTGGCGCGTCGGGCAAAGTCCTGCTGGCCTATGCCCCCGCAGAGTTTTTGAACGACTTTTTCGCCCAGGACTTTCAGAAGTTCACCCCCAACACCATCGTTCAACGCGCTAAATGGAACGAGGAGCTGATCAAGATCCGCAAGCAGGGTTACGCCACTTCCCTGGGCGAAATCACGAATGAGGTGCTTTCCGTGGCGGCACCGGTGCGCGACGGAACATCAAAAGTCATCGCCGCAATGGCCATCTCCATTCCTTCAAGCCGCATCACGGCCAAAGGACTGGAAAAGCTGGCCAAGCCGCTGTGCGCGGCGGCCTACGACCTTTCGGTTGAGCTCGGTTATCGCCGCTCCGACGCCTCTGCCGATTAGCTGCAGCGCACCTGGTGGGGCGCGCTGCAGCCACCATTATTGAGAACGCTTCGGGATCACGGGAAGCACCACATGCGATGGATGCTGGCTGTTCATGTACACCTTGTTGAGCGCCGTTTTGCTCGTCGTCGCCTGCGCCTCGGGATCCCCGGTGTTCGGGTTGACGTCAAAGTGCGGAAAGTTGCTGCTCGAAATGTCCACCCGGATGCGATGCCCTGCCTTGAAAAGGTTGCTTGTCGGAAACGCCTCGATGCGGATGGGGTACACCGTTCCTGGCGTCATCAGCTCCGGGCGCTCCCATGAGTCCCTGTATCTCACCCGCAGAATCCCGTCGGTGAGGTTCATGGCGAAACCCTTTGGGTAGTCTTCGCTTTGCGGATACACATCGACCAGCTTGATGGTGAAGTCCGTGTCCGGGCAGTCGGAGGATATCCACAGGTTCGCCACCACCGGCCCTGTAATCTCAACATCCTCCACCAGCGGTTCGGTTGAAAAGGCAAGCACATCTTCACGGTCGGTCAGCGGGTAAAACGGTTCTGCGCAACCAAAGAAGCGCTCATCGGTCGTCTGGTCAAATGCACCGGCCAGTATTCCGGGCGGACGTGAAACCACGCTGCCGCCCAAGGTAGGAACCGGATTTTTGGGGTCGAACCGATACGCCAGCGCACCGTGATGCCTCTCTGGAAGAGAGGGGGACAGCGAACGATCAACGTGAAGATGGTAGGGCGTCCACTGCGTATCCGGAATCGGCCAGTCCTGCTCGGAACGCCAGGTTCCGCCGTGGTCAAGACGCCCCTCGCTGTTTTTCCTGCCGGAGCCGCCGCCCATCACGAACAGCCTCACGGTGCCGTTGTCTTCGGCGGCCGGAAGACCTTTGAGCCAGCGGTCAAACCATTTGAGGCGTGCCTTCAGAAAGCTTTCGGCAACGTGATGGCCAAAAGTGGATTCTTCGCCGAAATCCACATCGCCTGAATAGGTCAGCCACCTATTTCCGTGCACCCACGGGCCAAAGACAAGTTGCACCGGCGCGCTGAGTTTCTTGAGGCTGATGTAATTTTCGGCAGCGGTGCGCGTATAGACGTCATACCAGGAAGACATATGGACTGTCGCCACATTCTTGAGGTGATGGTAGAACCCCTCCGCATAAATTCCGGGCTGCTTCCAGTACGCATCAAACGTACCACGCTCCCATTGATCGAAGAGAAACTCTTCATATTCCGGTGCTTCCGAAAGCGGTGAGTTTCCACGGCGCCATGGCATTCTTCTGAACCAGTCGTCGACGTCGATATTCTTCAGAGTGCTGGCGACGGCCGTATTTTCCGATCGCTGGGCAATGCTCGATGCGAAGAGAACAGCCCACGCGGCCTGCTTTAACTCATACGCGCCGCCCTGCCGGATGCCGCTCTGATAGCCATTTGAAAACCCGCCGGAGTCGACATACATGGCCAGCAAGCCGGGTGCACCGGTAGATGCCAGGGCCATTTGCGTATGTGCCGCATAGGAAAGGCCCTTGGTCCCGATCCTGCCGTCGGACCAGGGTTGCCGCACGATCCAGTCACAGGTGTCATGGCCGTCGTTGGCCTCGCTCAGGTATTTCGTGAATGTGCCTTCGGACCCGTATCTGCCGCGGCAATCCTGGTACACAACGATATACCCCTGGGCAACAAAATACGTTGCCACCTCTTCGCGCGACCTGGGGCGCGCGCTCCCCGGTTCGCGTTCGGTGCGGCTTTCAAGGTGCTTCCCATAGGGAGTGCGTTCCATGATGACCGGGAGTGGTTTCGGATCTTCTCCCGCCTCTTGTCTCGGGCGATATATATCGGTCGAGAGCCTTACGCCGTCCCTCATCGGCACCATCACATTGCGTTCAATCACCACAGCAAGATTGCTGAACGTCGAGTCTTTCATTGATTACCCTGGTTCGGCTCGGATTGGAGCGCCACCGGTGCTGACACCAGCACCGGTGACCCCCTCACCTCACCCCTATTCGTTGATCTGTTTTACTTCGAAGCTGCGTCCTTGATGCCGTTGGCTATCGTGAACCCGTCACTTCGCGGGGACATGCTCAGGCCTTTGCGCAACCCCCACGCCACCTTCGCGTTATGCACCGGCACGATGGCAACGTCCTCCGCAGCAACCCTTGCGGCCGTTCGCAGCAACTCTTCGCGTTCCTTTTCACTCAATGTTTTTGACGCAGAGCGGATCGCCGCGTCAAACTCCTTGTTGCTGTACCGGCCATAGTTGTTGGCTCCGGTCCCCAGGGCCTTGTCAAAGGTATGGACAACGGCGGTGTAAGGCTCCAGCGAATCACCGAGAACCGCACCAATGCCACACATGGCCAGGCTGAATTCAGGCTCGCCACCAGCTCCGCCGCTTGTCGCCCGGGTAATAAAGTTGGCGTAGGGGAGTGTCCTTGTGTCGGTTTTTATCCCCGCCTGGGTCAACATCTGGGCAATTGCTTCGCAGACCCGTGCGTCGTTGAGGTACCGGTCATTGGTGCAGTGCAGAACCACCTTGAATCCGGAGGGGTAGCCTGCCTCGGTCAGCAAGGCTTTGGCCCGCGCCGTGTCCCCGGGCTGAAGCTTCAGTGCGGGCTCGTACCCAAAAAAGCCGGCGGGAACGATCTGCGTCGCTGGTTCCGCATCGCCTTTCATGACGAACTTGTTAATGGCGTCCCTGTTAATGGCCACTGTGATGGCCTGGCGGACTCTTTTGTCCTGGAACGGGTTCTTGGCCAGCGGTTTCCCGTCATGACTGGTGACATAAGGCGAAACCGCCCGAAATTGATCCATGGCCAGGTAGTTGAGTAGATAGGAGGTCGTAGAGACCACCGACACCTTGCCGCTTTTCTTCAAGGTCTCGGTCAAGCTACCGGCAGCGCCATCAATGACATCGACACTTCCGCCCAGCATTGCCGCCGCTCTCGCCGGTTCTTTCGGTATTAATTGGTAAATCACTTTTGACCAGGCCGGTTTTGAGCCCCAGTACGCGTCGTTGCGTGTCATGGTCACTTGCTGGCTTGGAATGAGTCCTGCGTACTTGAAGGGACCGGTGCCCACCGCCGCCTTGCCGTTCTCGAAGTCTTCCTCCTTGATCTCCGCCCCGCTTCCTTTCGAAAGAATGGCTACGAGACCTACGTTTTCAGGCAGAGTGGGCGCGGCTTCCTTCGTCTTGATGATGACTGTCAGCGGATCCTGGACCCGAACGCTGTCGACCGCTCTCAAATACGTCTTGAATGTTTTCGGGCCGGCCAGCGCCCTGGCCCTGTCCAGCGAGAACTTCACATCGTTGGCCGTCATCGGTTCGCCGTTGTGAAATTTGACGCCGGGGCGCAACTTGAATTCCCATTGTTTTTCGTCTATCGCCTTCCAGGACAAGGCCAGCAGAGGAATGGGATGCAGCTTTTCATCCTGGCCAATCAGAGAGTCGTAGACGTTCATCCAGACGCCACGATTTGCGGCGCCCAGAACATGGGGATCGGCAGAAGTGACTTCGGCCTTGAACCCGATCCGCAAATCGGCAGCTGACGTCATACCCGAAAGCGTCACAGCCATAGCAGCCGCCAGCAACCGGCGGGGACAAGTTAGTGCGATTCCCATTCTGAAGCTCCATGAAGTTAGGCCAGGCCTTTTACGGCAAGGCAAATACAAATGTATCGTTGAATGATACATAGTATTGTTGTACGATACAACAACTCCGGAATTTTCGCTGTACCGGCCTTACAGAATCATCAGGCGGCGAGGGACTTTTGACCAGAGGGAACACAGAACCGGGTCGCTTCACGGAATAGAACTCTATGGCCCAGGTTCAACGCAGGCGGAGCCCGCTGGCTTGCCCCCATAAGGATGTCAGCCTGTGTCACGCATTGACCGTGCCCAGAAACGACGCGGGGTAACGCAATCCGGCGGCTGCGTCGGGCGGAAAGGCCTTGTCGAGCTGGACCAGCTCGGCCGGGCTCAGCGTGACGTCGAGTGCGGCGATGTTCTGGTCGAGGTAGCTGCGGCGCTTGGTGCCGGGGATGGGAATGATGTCGTCGCCCTGCGCCAGTACCCAGGCCAGCGCCACTTGCGAGGTGGTGATGCCCTTGGCCGCGGCCAGTTGCTTGACCGCATCGACCAGTGCCAGGTTGCGCTTGAAGTTTTCTTCGGCAAAACGCGGCGAGAACTTGCGACGGTAGTCGTCGGCGGGCAGGTCTTCAGGTTTGCTGAAGGCGCCGGTGAGAAAGCCGCGGCCCAACGGCGAATAGGGGACAAGGGCCACGCCGTGCTCACGGCAGGCGGCCAGGGCGCCGGTGACTTCGGGGTCGCGTGTCCACAGCGAATATTCGCTTTGCAGCGCGGCTATGGGATGCACCTTGCAGGCACGCGCCAGCGTGGCGGCCGAGGCTTCGGACAAACCCAGATAGCGCACCTTACCGGCTTTCACCAGCTCGGCCATGGCGCCGACGGTGTCTTCAATGGGCACGGTCTTGTCGACGCGGTGCTGGTAATAGAGGTCGATCTGGTCGATACCCAGACGCTGCAGGCTGGCGTCGCAGCTGGCCTTGACGTACTCGGGCCGGCCGTTGACGCCGCGGGCACTTTCGTTGTTCGGATCTCGGGTGATGCCGAACTTGGTGGCGATGAACACGTCCTTGCGGCGGCCGGCGATGGCCTTGCCGATCAGCAGTTCATTGGTGTGCGGGCCATAGATGTCGGCGGTGTCGAGGAAATTCAGGCCCTGGTCCAGCGCATGGTGAAGGGTGGCGATGGACTCGGCGTCGTCGCGGTTGCTGTAGAAGTCGCTCATCCCCATGCAGCCGAGGCCGATGGCGGAGACGGGAGGGCCGTTGCGGCCGAGGGTGCGGGTTTTGATCATGGTGTTTTCGTCCTTTGGGATGGAAGGTGAAGTGGATGGTGAAAACGGCTCCAGAAGGGCTCACGCGCGCTTGGGTTCGGTGCGCATGCCCTCATAGAGACGGATTTTTTTGCGGATGTAGGCCAGGGTTTCGCGCTGGGTGCGTATCTCGGCTTCCAGGCGCTCGGCATGGTCTTCGAGCAGGGTCTGGCGCTCGGCCAGGCTGGCGGCGGAGGAGTTGCCTTTGCGCAGCAGCTGGGCATAACGCTGCATGTCACGCATGGACATGCCGGTGGCGCGCAGGCGCACCAGGAAGTCGAGCCAGCGCATGTCGGCGTCGCTGTAGCGCCGCGCGCCGCTGCGCCGGCCTATGGGGGCGATGAGGCCGATCCGCTCGTAGTAGCGCAGGGTGTAGGCGCTGAGGCCTGAGGCTTCCGCGGCTTCGGCGATGCTTAAAGAGACGGTGGGAGCGGTAGTCATGTGGGGACTGTAAAACTTAGAGCGCGCTCTAAGTCAAGCCCTCTTTGGAAACCCTTTTGTTGACCGGCCGATTGGGGCGGCCCGGACCCGCGCCTTGCCTCAGCGGGGAATCACCACCAACACACTACAGGGCGCGTGTGCGATCAGCGATTTGGATACCGAGCCGCGCCACCAACGCGCGGCCCAGCCTTCGAGGTGCTTGTGACCGACCACAATCAGGTCGGCGTCTGTTTGTTTGGCGTACCTCGCGATTTCATCGACGGTTTCGCCGTACAACACCTCGCCGCCGGCCTCATGGCCTGACTCCAGCAACTGGCGCAAGCCGTCGTTGAGGATGCCCTGGTATCTTTCCCTGTCCTGGTCGGCGACGCTTTGTTCATAGATCACGCCTTCAGCGGCGACCACCTGCCGCTGCAGGGGGGTGACGGCAATCAGCGTCAATGCCGCCCCGCTCCACTGCGCGATCTCGCGGCAGTCCAGCAGCGCTTTTTGGCCCGATTGGGAACCGTCGTAAGCCAGCAAAATTCGCTTGTACATGATGTATCTCCCGAATGAAGTGACTGGGCAATTCAAGAATAGGCCTGCTGCCTGTGCCGGTCAAATGATCGCCCCAGCGCCAACAGGGTCGCCTCATTTTGCGCAGCCCCGCACCGGCGACAATCGGGGTCAACAACCGATTCCAAAGCAGCCCATGACCCAAGACCCCAACCGCGCCAGTGAACTCAAGAAAATGGAGTTGTGCGACTCCTGCGCCGGCATACAGCGCAACTGGCGCAAGGCGCCGGGCCACCCGGAACTGGTGCAGGGCGACCCCCGCCATGAAACCCGCCGCCATGGGCTGATCACCATCACCCGCTACAAGTGCGACCGCTGCGGCACGGCCTGGGAATATGAGAACGACAAGACCAACCAGAAGGCCGGCTGGTCGGTGGTGGGCCGCTAAGGCGACTCAACCACAGGCGGCTTACCGCTCTGCGTTGGCGCGCTTGATGAGCGCATCGCACTCGGCGCGGAGCTTCTGCAGCTTGGCCTTCTCAGCATGAAAAACCTTGTCATCGAGCGTGCGGACCGCCTTCATGCCGGAAAGGCCGGCCAGGTAAGACGCTTTTTCAAGCCCGTTTTTGCAAGGCCGGAATTGATCAAACGGATCAGGCCCTTCCTTGGCCGCAGGCCACTGCTTGCGCTGCCCGTCCAGCGCGGCCTGGGTCAGGCGCAGCCGCTGGGCGTATTTCATGGCCTCCGGCTCCATGGCCCCGATGGCGTATTCATTGAGGACACGCTGCGACCTGATCGCCAGGGCCAGCGCATCCTGCTCGCCCTTGGTGGGTTGCGCCGTCGCCAGCGTGGCGGCCGGAAACAGCAGGAAAGTCAAAAGCATTCGCATCAGGCCGACCATACAGGAATATCAAACCGCGCCCCGCTGTTGCCGGCAGCTTAACCTTCATCGGTTGAACGCTGACCCTGATGCGGGCTTTTGAATGACATGTGCGGCGGAATGCCAGGCGCATTATTCCTGGGTGAAAGGACAATGAATGAAACGAAGACTGCTTCTTGCCACCACCGCACGGCTGTGCCTGGGTGGCGCTGTGTATTTCACCCTGACGGGCGCACAGGCCCAGCCCAGCTACACCGTCAGCATGGCCCAGCTACAGGACGCAGTGGGCAAGCGCTTTCCGGTACGCAAACGCGCCAACGGCCTGCTGGACATGACCGTGCAGGCGCCGCAGCTGCGCCTGCTGACCGAACAAAACCGGCTGGGCGCCACCATGGCGGTGGAAGCCGCCGGCCCTGCGCTGCAGCGCGCCTACCCCGGCACCTTTGACCTGGACTTTGCGCTGCGCTACGAAGCCAGCGACATGACCATACGCGCGCACCAGCTGCGCGTGAACACCTTGCAGTTTGAGGGCCTGCCCCCGCAGGCATCGATGCTGGTGTCAGGCTACGGCCCGCAACTGGCGGAACAGGCACTGCAGGGCGCCGTGCTGCATTCACTCAACCCGCAGGACCTGGCATTGCCCAACAGCATGGGCGTGCAGCCGAGCAGCATCACCGTGACGGCGCGAGGGCTCGTGATTGAGTTTGTGAACAAGCCGCTGAGCTGAGCCAGCAGACCGCCGCGGTAACGCGCTAGCCGCGTTGCTCGCCCACCAGCGCCTGCACATAAGCGCGCAGCGAGGTGCGACCGCGGACAGGTGCATCGGGCACGGTGTAATGCCGGTCCAGCGTGATTCCTGTCATTGCCGCATACGACCTGGCCGCGGCACTTGAAAAGCCCATGGCCCTGAAGGCCTCATCCCATTTCTCGCGCGGCGCAACACGCACCGAGACGGGTTTTTGCAGCGCCTCTTCAAAGGCCGCGGCAACATCGCCTGCGCTGTACTGCTCTGGCCCTTCAACATGAAAGAGGCCGGTTTTGCCGGCGGGCTCGGTCATCAGGCGCGCGGCGAACTCACCCAGATCTTGCGGCGCCACCATGGGCAGCTTGAAGTCCGCCGGGTACATGGAGTCGATCACACCTTCATCCTGCGCGGTCTTCAGCGCTGCATCCCAGTTGCTCATGTAGTAGGCCGCGCGTATCACGCTGAACGGCACAGCCTGTGCCTCCAGGGATTTTTCCATGTCGTAAAGAATGCCGAGGTCGCCCGCACGCTGAACGGGCTGGGCGCCATAGGTGGACTCGGCCACGATCTTCTCGAAGCGTGTACCTTGCAGTGCCTCAATGATGGACATCACCGTGCTGCGCTCTTCGGCATCGGTGTCGGTGGAGGGAGCCGCCGGCGGATTAAGCAGAAAAAGCCGCGTGCCCTGCTGGAAGACCTTGCGCAGCGACGGTACATCGTGGGCGTCGGCAACAGCGACCTTCGCCCGTTGGGGTACGTCGTGTTTGGTCTTGCCCACCCGGCCGGATTTTTTGGGGTCGTGGGTGACGATGGTGACGGGCTCGCCCGCGCCGATAAGGCGTTTGACCAGCGCCGAGCCGACGTGTCCTGTTCCGCCAAGAATGATGTGCATGGGAATCTCCTGGTGTCAAAAGTTCCATGCTTGAGGCAGGCGAGGCTCCTCAGTGACAGCCACTGGAGCCCTGGAAAGTCGGAATGCGCTGACAAGGGACAAGGAAGGGCTGCGACGCGTGCGGTCACAAGGAGACAGGCAAAAAAAGACAGGCCTCAGCCTGTCTTTTTGGATCAGCGGGTATCAGCGGGCATATGACCCGCGTTGCCGCTTACTTGGTGCCGGCTGCCTTGACGTCGGTCTTGGCTTCTGCCTTGACTGCGCTGGTGTCGACCGCAGCGTTGGCCTTGTCGGCGGCGGCTTTGGCCTTCACGGTATCAACCTTGGCATTGGCATCGATGGCAACGCCGGCTGCTTTGGCATCTGCCTTGGTGGTGGCCTTTTCAGCTTTCGTGGTGGCCTTGGCTTTGTCGTCAGCATCTGCCTTCTCAACCTTGGCTTCGGCCTTGACCTTGGCTTTAGCGGCCTTGGCATCTGCCTTGGCGGTTTTCTCTGCAGCTTTGGCTTCTGCCTTTTCGACCTTCGCATCGGCCTTGGCGTCTACCTTGGCTTCTTTTTTAACAGCAGACGTCACAGACTTGTCGGCCTTGGCTTCAGCCTTGCTGGCAACCGGAGCGGTTTGCGTGGACGATTCGACAGGTGCCGGTGTTTGTGCAGAAGCAATGCCGACAAACAGGGTAGCAATAAGAGTAGCGAGCAATTTGTTCATGAGAGAGTCCTTTGAATGGATGGATGATGGAAATTATTGTTATCACGTAGCCCGTGTTCAACGGGATGGGGTGCGGCACTGTTGACCAGGCATACACACCGTTGCACAACACACCTGCGCCTTACATCGCTTGTCGCTGTATGACGACAATACCGCCCCGTTTCGCGCTGGCCTGTAGGATGTGGCGCTTCCACTGTGTAATGAATGAAGCACCAGCATGAACCCCGCAACATCCGCACAAAAGATCGTCATCGTCGGTGGCGGCGTGATCGGCAGCGCCATCGCCTATTTTTTGGCGATGCACCCGCGTTTTGACGGCAGCATCACTGTCGTCGAGCGTGACCCCACGTATGCGCAAGCCTCTTCAGCGCTGTCGGCCAGCTCGATTCGCCAGCAGTTTTCACAGCCGGTGAACATTGCGGTGTCGCAGTTCGGCATTGATTTTTTACGCAACATCAAACAGTACCTGGCCGTCGATGGTGATGTGCCTGATATTGGTTTGACCGAGCGCGGCTATTTGTACCTTGCCACTGAAGCCGGCGCGGCCACGCTGCAAGAGAATCATGCGACACAGCGCGCAGCCGGTGTGGATGTGATGCTGATGACACCTGCCGAGCTGCAGCAGCGCTTTGCGTGGCTGCAGGTGGACGACCTGGCGCTGGCGTCGCTCGGCCTTTCGGGCGAAGGCTGGTTTGACGGCTATGGTTTGCTGATGGCCTTCAAGCAAAAAGCGCGCAGCCTGGGTGTGCAGTATGTGAAGGCCGAGGCCACGGCCTTCGCGCACAGCAACGGCCGCGTGAGCGCCGTGATACTGCAAGGCGGCGCGCAGCTGCCGTGCGACTGGGCCGTGAATGCGGCAGGCGCATGGGCGCGGCCGCTGCTGGCCGGCACAGGCCTTGACCTGCCGGTGTATGGCCGCAAGCGCTGTGTGTATGCATTTGCCAGCCCCGCGAAGACGCCCGACTGCCCGCTGGTGATTGACCCGAGCGGTTTGTGGTTTCGGCCCGAAGGCGACATCTGGATTTGCGGTCTGCCGCCGGCGCAAGACCACAACGATGTGCCGCTCGATGTGGACTACGACCTTTTTGACGAAGCCTGGCTGACACTGGCCAACCGCGTGCCGGGCTTTGAGGCCGTGCGCATGCAGCGCGCCTGGGCCGGCTACTACGAATACAACACGCACGACCACAACGCGCTGCTGGGCCCGCATCCGGCCTTGCCGAATTTGCTGTTGGCCAATGGCTTCAGTGGGCACGGGCTGCAGCAGTCGCCGGCGGTGGGGCGGGGCCTGGCGGAGTGGATTGCCGAAGGCGGCTACACCAGCCTGGACTTGTCGCCGCTGGCGGCGCAGCGGCTGGTGGAAGGGCGTGCGTTGGTAGAAAAGAACGTGATTTAAGTTTCACGTCTCTCGTTTTCACGCCGGCGGTTGCTCCTGAATTGATAGCCGCTTGCGCTCTACCTGTATGGGTTGCAGGCTAATTTTGCATCAATTTACGCCTGCTTCTCGCTGTCCAGGTGGCCCATCTGGTAGGCGTCGTAGCGTGTGCCGGCCACCGCGTCGGCGGGCAGCGCGGCTTCAATGCGCTGCAGGTCTTCGGCGCTGAGCTGAAGTTTCAACGCGCCCAGCGCTTCATCAAGCTGGCCCGGCTTGCGGGAACCGACCAGCGCCACCATGTCGACACCCAGGGCCTTGCCGCGTGCGATGACCCAGGCAATCGCTATCTGTGATGCTGTGGCGCCCATGCCGGTGGCCAGCTGGTGCAATACATCAACGAGCTGCTGGTTCTTCACCGCGTTGTCGCCGGTAAAGCGCGGCAGGTGGGCGCGGAAGTCACCAGGCCCCGTGGGTTTGGAGCCCGACAGCAAACCGCGTGACAGCACGCCGTAGGGCGTGACACCGATGCCCAGCTGCTTGAGCGCGGGAAAGATTTCCGCCTCGGGGCCGCGGCTGACCAGCGAATATTCAATCTGCAAATCGCTGATGGGGTGCACGGCGTGCGCCTTGCGGATGGTCTGCACGCCGACTTCGCTGAGGCCGATGTGGCGCACGTAACCGGCTTTCACCATGTCGGCCATCGCGCCTATGGTCTCTTCGATCGGCACGTTCGGGTCGAGCCGCGCGATGCGGTAGATGTCGATGTGGTCGGTGCCCAGGCGCTGCAACGTGTAGGCCAGGAAGTTCTTCACCGCTTCGGGCCGGCCGTCCATGCCGATCCAGCCGGCAGACGGGTCGCGCAGCGCGCCGAACTTGACGGAAATCAGCGCTTCATCGCGCCGGCCTTTCAGCGCCCGGCCGATCAGCATCTCGTTATGGCCCATGCCGTAAAAGTCGCCGGTGTCGATGAGGTTGACGCCTGCGTCGAGCGCGGCATGGATGGTGGCGATGCTTTGCGCCTCGTCGTGGGCGCCGTACATGCCCGACATGCCCATGGCGCCCAGGCCAATGGCCGAGACGGATTGCGGGCCGCGAAAGCCCAGGCGGGTGGAGGACAGGATGTTGGTGGTCATGGGGAGCCTTTTCATAAAAAGTGAATCAATGCATGGATGGGCAGGTGAATGAACTGTATTGGTTTGAATAAAAAGAATAAACTGCCTTTAATTGAAATAACTGTTATCCATTTAAAGAACAATAAGGCCAGTAATCATGAGTGTTGATCGCTACAGGGCGATGGAAGTCTTTACCCGCGTGGTGGACCTTGGCAGCTTTACTGCGGCAGCCACAGCGCTGCACATGCCCAAAGCCAGAGTGACGACGGTGGTGCAGGAACTCGAAGCGCACCTGGGAGTGCGCCTGCTGAACCGCACCACGCGCACCTTGAGCCTGACAGACGACGGCGCGCTGTACCACCAGCGCGCGCAGGCCATGGTGCAGGACATGGGCGAGCTGGAAGGCACGCTGCGCCGCGCAGTGGCCACGCCGGCCGGGCGGCTGCGGGTGGATGTGCCGGCGGCGGTGGGCCGCCACGTGATCTCACCGGCGTTGCCGGAGTTTTTCAAACGCTACCCCGACATGGTGCTGGAACTGGGTAGTACCGACAGGCCGGTGGACCTGGTGGCTGAAGGCGTGGACTGCGTGATTCGCGGCGGTCTGGTGCACGACGAGACGCTGGTGGCGCGGCCGCTGGGCCGGCTGAAGGTGGTGACCTGCGCCGCGCCTTCTTACCTGGCGCAGTACGGCACACCGCAGACGCTGGAAGACCTGGAACAGCACCGCTTCGTGAACTTTCATTCTGCCAAGACCGGCCGGGTGTTTCCGTTCGAGTTTTCCAGGGACGGCGACGTGCGGCAGATTCACCGTCCGCACTGGGTCAGTTGCAACGACGCCGACAGCCACATGGGTGCGGTGCTGGCCGGGCTGGGTTTGTCACAGCCGCCGCTGACACGCCGCACCTGCGCGCTGCTGGCCAGCGGCGAACTGGTGCGCGTGCTGCCCGACTGGCAGCCCGAAGCGCTGCCGATGATGGTGCTGTACCCGCGCAACCGTCACCTGACGGCCAAGGTGCGCGCCTTTGCCGACTGGGTGGCCGAGGTGTTCAAGGCGGAGTTCGCCGCGGGGGCGAAACTGTATTCGTGACTTCGCTAGCCGTCTCGGCAAGCAGTTGCCCTATGGCCGAACCGACGGCCAGATCGTTCAGGTGCCCGAAGTGGTTCAGCCGCAAATGGCCCTGCCTGTCGATCAGCACCAGGCTGGGTGTGCCGCGCAACTGATAAGCCGCCATGGTTTGCGGGATAGGGCCGTCAGTTGCAGGCAAGTCCGCGCCGATGGGAAAACGCAGACGCTGCTCATGCACAAATACCTGCAGCGCCTCATGGTTCATCACGCGGTGATGCTCGAACACGGTGTGGACGCCGATGACGGCAACCGACGCTTCGGGAAATGCCTGGCGTATCGCTACGGCCTGCGGCAGGCCGTGGCTCACGCAGGCCGGGCACAACATCTGGAAGGCGTGCATGACGATGACCTTGCCGCGCAGGGATTCGAGGGTAATGGGCGACGGTGTGTTGAGCCAGTGCGCGATGTGCCATGCGGGTGCGGGAGAATAATTTTTGGTTTGCATGAAGGCTTTCAAAAATACTTTCAGCGCGGCCTGCATGCCGCAGGCCGCGCACGTCGGGTCAAAGACCCGGGTGGTGAAGCGTCAGGCAGCGGCTCGGCTCAGCTTGACGGGCGCGAAATCAACCGGCACCGCAAACGCCACATTGACGTAGTTGGTGAAAAGGTTGAGCGCCACATGCGCGAGGATTTCCACGATCTGCTCATCGCTGAAGGCGGCCTGGCGAACGGCCTGCACATCGGCCCCGGACACGTTGCCGCGTTCATTCACCAGCTTGAGTGCAAACGCGAGCACCGCAGCGGTGGCCGGGTCGGCGGATTCACCGCGCTGCGCGGCGGCCATGCCTTCAGCGCTGACACCGGCCTTGCGGCCCAGCGCCGTGTGCGCCGCCAGGCAGTATTCGCAGGCGTTGCGGTCGGCTACTGCCACGGCGATCTGCTCGCCCAGTTGGGCGTTGATGACACCGCCCCCCAGCGCGCCGAACGAGCCCCACATGCTTTTGAGCGCGGCGGGTGAATTGGCGACGGCCTTGAACATATTGGGCGTGGCACCGAAGGCTTGGGTGACCTGATCGAGCAGGGCTTTGCGATCGGCGGAGGTGGCGTTACGGTCGATCAATGGAATGCGTGACATGTGAAGTCCTTGGAGGTTGAAGAGTCGCGGTTAAAGGATGACGTTTCGCGCGGCGGGGCGTGTGGGTGCGCTCGCTGCACAGGAAGAAGTTTCACGCGACAATCAGGACTTATTGGATGAATTCGTCTATCAAATCATCCTTATCATCCAAAGCAAGCCTCAAACCAGTCCCACACCATGACCACGCCCCCCGAAGGAATTGACCGGCTTTCCGCCCTGATGGAACGCTTTCGCGTGCGGGCCCACATGTTTCACAACGGGCCGCTGTGCGGCGTGACGCGCTTCACGCCAGAGGCCGGGCTGGGCTTTTTGCACGTGATGCGTCGCGGGACCATGGTGGTGACGCACCGCGCGGCAACGGGTGCGCCCAGGCGGGTGAAGGTGAGCGAGCCCAGCCTGGTGTTTTACCCGCGTCCGCTCGCGCACGACTTTCACAATGCGCCGGTGGAGGGCGCTGATTTCACCTGCGCAACGCTGGCATTCGACGGCGGCGCCAGCCACCCGCTGGCGCGTGCGCTGCCGGCCCTGGTGGTATTGCCGCTGGCGCGCGTACCGGGGCTGGAGCACACGCTGGCCCTGCTGTTTGCCGAGACCGCGCAGGTGCGCTGCGGCCAGCGGCTGCTGGCCGACCGATTATTTGAGGTGTTGCTGCTGCAACTGCTGCGCTGGCTGCTGGACCATCCGGAAGAAGGCAGCCCTCCCGAGGGCCTGCTGGCCGGGCTGGCCGAACCGCGCCTGGCGCGCGCGCTGGTGGCGGTGCATGAAAACCCGGGCCATGCATGGAGCCTTGAAGGCCTGGCGCAATCGGCCGGCATGTCGCGCAGTGCATTTGCGCCGCTGTTCAAGCAAAAAGTGGGGCAAACGCCCGCGGACTACCTGGCGACGTGGCGGCTGGCCATTGCCCAGGCCGAGCTGCGCAACGGCCAATCACTCAAGGCCATTGCCGCGCAGCTGGGATATGCCAATGCGTCTGCGCTGTCGCGGCTTTTTGTGCAGAAGACCGGTGTCTCGCCGCGTGAATGGGCCAAGACGGCGGTGTAGCGCGAGGGTGGGTTCGGCATGCAGACGCTACCAAAAAGATAGCTATAAGCCAGTGCACTGATTGAGCTACAGGCCAATTTCACTTAAAACTCACGCGACACTGAAGCCAGCAGCACAAAGCCGCCCGCCAGCGCAATGTTCTTGAAGAAATGCAGCAGCTGGTTGCGCAGCGCTTGCGGTGTGGCGGCCCAGAAGCCGTGCGCGATGAACGCATCGACCACGAGAAAAGCCGCGGCGGCCAGCGCGAACCAGCGCACCTGCCAGCCGAATGCCAGCGCCAGGCCGGCGGCGACTTCGACTGCGCCTATGGCGGCGGCTGTGTAGTTGCGCAGCCGTACGGATTCGATGAAGTGCGAAGCGCCCGGGCCGATAAAGGCCAGGGCCATGAGGATGCGGGCGAGAGCGAGGACGACAGCGGGTTGCATGGTGAAGCTCCTGAAAATCAATGGTGAAGAGGCACCACACGGCCCGGGCTCAAGCCGGACCGTGTGATGAAGGCCATCAAGCCGTGCGGCGCACCGTGGGCTTGAGCATGTCGGCGATGCCGATGCGGTGGGCGAACGCTTCGCGCACGCGTTCGGCCACCACGGTGACTTCGCCCGCGCCGTCGTCGATGAAGTCGGTCACCGAGCGGAAGGGGCGGGTGCCGGCGGGCAGGCCCACGATGCGGGTGATGTCGTCAGCCACGGCCTGCGGATTGGCGTGATCGGGGCTCAAGGCCGACAGGCGCTCGCCGACTTTGTCCATCACGCCGTCGTAGCGGGCGTAGGCGGCTGTCGTCGCATCGTCAGCAGGCTTGCCAGCACTGGGGAAGTGCGCCGTGCCTTTGGTGAAGGCGCCGGGCACGACGATGGAAGTCTCGATGCCGAAGCGGGCGAGCTCGTACGACATGGTCACAGCCATCGAATCCATGGCGGCCTTCGCGGCGGCGTAGGGGCCGAGGAAGGGCGGGAAGCCGCCGCGCACCGTGCTGCTGCTGACCCACAGCACGAGGCCCGCTTCAGCCTTGCGCATCACCGGCAACACCGCGCGGTTCACGCGCTGGCTGCCCAGGAAGTTGGTGTCCAGTACCTTGATGATTTCTTCCGGCGTGTAGGCCTCGGCAGGGCCGACCACCAGGTGGCCGGCGTTGTGCACGATGACGTCGAGGCGGCCCTGCTCGGCCACGATGTGCGCCACGGCGGCGTCGACCGAGGGCTGCGACAGCACATCGAGTTCAACAGCGCGCAAATCAAAACCATTGGCAAAACTCCAGTCGCGCAGCTCGCGCACCTTGGATGCGTTGCGGCCCTGGATGTCGCGCATGCTGGCGTAGACGGTGTGGCCGGCCTGGGCCAGTGAGCGGACGGTGAGGTGGCCGATGCCGGTGGATGCACCGGTGACCAGGATGACGGATTTCATGATGTGTGTCTTTCTGGAAAGGGTTTGAAAAGAGTGCTTGATGGCTTGGAGAAGTACGTGCGCTTAGACGACGCCACCATTCGCACGCAACGTCTGGCCGTTGACCCAGGCCGCGTTGTCGCTCACGAGGAAAGCAACCGCACTGGCGATGTCCTCCGGCGTGCCCAGGCGTTCGAGCGGCGCCATCTTGGACATGCGCTCAATCGTCTCGGGCGTTTTGCCGTTGAGGAAAAGCGCAGTGGCCGTAGGGCCGGGAGCAATCGCGTTGATGCGGATGTTTTTGCCGCGCAGCTCTTTGGCCATGATGTTGGTGAAGGTTTCCACCGCGCTCTTGGTGGCGCCGTAGACCGCGTAGCCGGGCAGGGCCAGACCGATCACACTGGTCGAGAAGTTGACGATGCGCCCGCCGGGCTGCAGGCGCGCGGCGGCTTCGCGCAGGGTGTTGAATGTGCCCTTGACGTTGACGGCGAAGAGGCGGTCAAAGGTGTCGTCGTCGGTGTCGGCCAGCGCCGGCAGGCTGGGCGGCATGATGCCGGCGTTGTTGATGAGCACATCGACGCGGCCAAAGGCCTGGATGCTGTCATCGAACAGCTGCGTGACGGCGGCGGAACTGGCGACGTCGGCCTGCACGGCAACGGCCTGGCCGCCGCTGGCCATGATGGACTGCACAACGGCCTGGGCTTCTTCAGCCTGGCCGGCATAGTTGATGACGACGGCGTAGCCCTCTTGTGCCAAGCGCCGAGCGACGGCCGCGCCTATGCCGCGCGAGGCGCCGGTGACGATGGCCACCTGGGTGGCGTTGTTGCTGAAAGCGGTCATTTGAAACTCCTGATGGTTAAAAGTGGGTTGGTTCTGACCGCCCGGGGTGCTGCGTGTGTTGTGCGCCTTTGGTGAGCCAGTGAAGGTATTGTTCTATTCAATCCACACACGATAAATACCGTAAACTTGCCATCATTGTTCAATAAATACTAACAATAGAAGCACGCGTTATGGACCGTTTTCATTCGATGCAGCTGTTCACCCGCATCGTCGAGCTGGGCAGTTTTACGAAGGCGGCCGACGACCTGCTGCTGCCGCGCGCCACGGTGACGCATGCGGTGCAGCAGCTTGAAAAACGCCTGGGCGCGCGGCTGTTGCAGCGCACGACGCGGCATGTCAGCCCCACGCAGGACGGCGCGGCGTATTACGAGCGCTGCCTGCGCCTATTGACCGACCTGGAGGAAGCCGAGTCGGCCTTTGTCAACACGGGCAGCAAGCCGCGCGGCAAGCTGCGGGTGGATTTGCACGGCACGCTGGCCAAGCATTTTTTGCTGCCGGTGATTGGTGATTTTTTTGAGCGCTACCCGGACATCGAGCTGGAGATCGGCATGGGCGACCGGCTGGTGGATCTGGTGCGCGAGGGCGTGGACTGCGTGCTGCGCGTGGGCGAGCTGGCCGAGTCGAGCATGGTGGGGCGGCGCGTGGCGCTACTTGAGCAGGTGACCTGCGCGAGCCGCGAGTACCTGGCAAAACACGGCACGCCCGAGACGCTGGAGGCGCTGCGCGGCCACCGCGCGGTGAATTTTTTATCCAGCCGCACCGGCAAGGCGCTGCCCTTTGACTTCATCGTGGACGGCGCGCCGCGTCAGGTGCAGCTCAAGGGCCCGGTCGCGGTGACGGACGCCGACGCCTACAAAGCCTGCTGCGCCGCGCACTTGGGTTTTATCCAGGTGCCGCGCTACCACCTGGCCGCGCAACTTGAAGCGGGCACACTGGTGGAAGTGCTGGCCGCTTTCCGGCCCGCGCCCATGCCGGTGTCGGTGCTGTACCCGCACCACCGGCAACTGTCGCCGCGCGTGCGCGTGTTCGTGGATTGGGTTGCCGAAGTCATGAGCCGGGCCGGATAGGAGCGGCTCAACTAGCGCGGCAACGCATAAGCCCGCACATAGTCCCCCGCACGCGTCCCCAGTGACCCATGACCGCCGGCCACTACCAGCAGGTATTGCCGGCCGTCGGCGCCGGTATAGCTCATGGGGGTGGCCTGCCCGCCGGCGGGCAGGCGGCTCTTCCAGATTTCCTTGCCGGTATTCACGTCATAGGCACGCACGTAGTAGTCGAGCGTGCCGGACAGGAAGGCGACGCCGCCCGCCGTGGTCAGGGGCCCACCCAGGTTGGGCACGCCCATGCGGAAGGGCAGGGGCACGGGCGACAGGTCGCGCACAGTGCCGTTTTTATGCTGCCAGGCAATCGCACCCGTCGTCAGGTCGGCGCCGGCCACGTAGCCCCAGGGCGGCGCCTGGCACGGAATGCCCAGCGGCGACACAAACGCGCTGAGCTTGACAGCAAAGGGCGCACCGAAGTTTTCATTGAGCGAGGGCAGGCTGCCCTCGGGCCGCTCCTTGCCCTGCACAAGGAGGCTGGTGTCGTCCGTGCGCGGCACGAGTTTGGAGACAAAGGCCAGGTAGGTCGGCGTGGCGAAGACCATCTGCCGCTCCGGGTCCACCGCCACGCCGCCCCAGTTGAACACGCCGAAGTTGCCAGGATAGATCAGTGAGCCTTGCGTGGAAGGCGGCGTGAAGCGGCCCTCATAACGCAGCCGGTGAAAAGCAATGCGGCAATAGAGCTGGTCGAACAGGGTGGCGCCCCACATGTCGCGCTCCGTCAACGGCGGCGGGTTGAACGACAGCGCCGAGTTCGGCTGGGTGGGCGCGGTGCGGTCGCCCTGCGCGGCTCCCTGCGGTGCCGCTGTTTCCACAACAGGCAAAAGCGGCGTGCCGGTGCGGCGGTCAAGCACAAAGATCTCGCCCTGCTTGGTGGGCTGGACCAGTGCGGGCACCCGGTTGCCGCCCACGGTAAGGTCTACCAGGCTGGGCTGGGCCGGCACGTCGTAATCCCACAAGTCGTGGTGCACGGTCTGGAAGTTCCAGCGCACCTTGCCGGTGGCCAGGTCCAGCGCGACGACGGACGACGAATACGTTTCCACCGCGGGGCTGCGCTGGCCGCCCCACTGGTCGGGCGGCTGGTTGCCCAGCGGCACATAGACCATGCCCAACGCTTCGTCGACGCTGGAAACGGACCAGCTGTTGGGCGAATTGGCGGTGTAGGTTTGCCCCGCCGCGAGCGGAGCGGTGGCGTCCGGCTTGCCGGAGTCCCAGTTCCAGACCAGCGCGCCGGTGTTGATGTCATAGGCGCGGATCACGCCGGACTGCTCTTTGGTGGAAACGTTGTCGAGCACCGTGCCGCCCACGATGATGAGCTTTGATGTCACCACCACTGGCGAGGTGGAGTAGTAAGCGCCGGGCTTGACGTTGGGCATGCCGGCCCAGAGATCGATCTGCCCCTTGCCGCCGCCGAAAGAGGGGCAGACCTTTCCGGTGTCGGGGTTCAGGGCAATCACGCGGCCGTCTGCCGTGGGCATGAACAGTTTGGCCGGGCAGTCGGTGGAGTTAGCGGCGGCTGTCGCAGTCGCAGCGGCAGGCGGCTGGTAAGACAGGCCGCGGCAGGTCAGGTGCTGCAGTGCGAGCTTGCCCTGGATTTCGGGATTAAAACGCCAGGCTTCCGCGCCGGTGGTGGCATCGAGCGCAATGACGGACTGATGCGGCGTGCACAGGAAAAGCCGGTTGCCCACTTTCAGCGGGGTCACCTCGAAGGTGGTTTCTGCCGGGTCACCAGGCTGGCCGCGCATGTCACCGGTGCGGTACTGCCACGCCAGCCCCAGGTTTTCCACGTTCTCAGGGGTGATCTGGCTGAGCGGCGAATACCGCTGCCCCTGGCCGGTACGCCCGTAGGCATGCCATTCGCCGGCAGGTACGGCATCAGCCGTGCGCGCGGCCGATGCGCCGGTGGGCGGCAACGGCAGCATGCCCGTCACGCGGTTGGCATCATGCAGCCAGGTTGCCACCGACGCAATAAAGAAGAGCGCCAGCGCGGCACCCAGCGCCCACTGGCCGGCGCGCACGCCGGATTGGCCCGGCACTTCGGCCTGCATGGCACGGGCAAGCATGGGGGTCAGCAGAAAGAGGCCAATGAGAAATGGCACACCCCCCCGCGCAGCCAGCGGCCACCAGTCAAGCCCGCCTTCCGACAACGCCCATGCGAGCGTGCCCACCAGCAGGAGCGCGTAGGTCCACAACGCTATCGGTCCGTACTGGATCAACAGTACGCCCGTCAATACAAAAGCCAGGCCGGCCACCAGGTAATACCAGGAGCCTCCCAGCACCACCAGCCAGATGCCCGGCAAGGCCAGCACCCCTCCGATCAGCACGAGCACCAGGCCGGTGAAAAAGGCGGAGCGAAGGCGCGGGATAGCTGACACTTTTTATTCTTCCTGATGCGTCCGTACAGGCCCCCAATCTATTCCCGCATCGGGCCGCCGTGCGTCAGCCGTGGGCTAACGCGGCTGTAGGCGACGCCAAGAAAACGGCTGCACACAAACCGATGGATAAGAAAGATACAGAAAGAGATGTCTGCGCGACGTTGATGCCGCGACAGCCGGGTCAGCCGGCCGCGCGGGCGCGACGCGTTTTCCGCGCGATAGCATGCGGGCGCAATTCATGCGGCTCCAGGTAGAACTGCGTGTTGCCAACCAGCCGTTCCACCGCCAGGTCGATGAAGGCTCGCGCACGGGCAGGCTGCGCGTTGCGGCTGCCGTAATAGACATAAAGGCCCAGATGCTCGGTGACATGCCGCGTCAGCAGCGGCACCAGCCGGCCGGCGCGCACCAGCGGCGCAGCGGTGGCGCCGATCAGCTGGCCGATGGCCTGGCCGGCCACGACAGCGCGGGCTTCAAGGTCCACGTCATTGGTGAGGAAGGACGCGGCGACGGTACGGGCCACCACTTCTTCACCCACCTTGAATTCCCAAGGCATGGTCTTGCCGGTGCCCGTATGGTGAAAGCCCGTGCAGCGGTGCCCGGCCAGGTCTTCAAGGGTCTGGGGCGCGCCATGCTGCGCGATGTAGGCGGGTGACGCGCACACCACCAGTTGCAGCGGCAGGATGCGGCGCGAGATGATGCCGCCCGCGGGCGGCGCGCCGGCGCGAAAGCCGACGTCGACGCGGTCTTCCACCCAGTTGCCGATGCGGTCGTCCATCTGGATGTCGGGATCCACCTGCGGATAGCGGCGGCAGTATTCCTCCAGCACGGGCCACAACACCTCGAGCATGATGGAACGCGGCGCGACGATGCGCAGCGGCCCGGCGATTTCTTCGCGGGTGCGGCGCGCGCCCTGCAACGCCCGCTGCAGCGTCGAAAGGCCGGGCTGCGCGGCCTGCAGGAACTGCTCGCCTTCTTCGGTGAGGCTCAGGCTGCGCGTGGTGCGGTGAAAGAGGCGCACCCCCAGGTGCTGCTCAAGCTGGACCAGCGCCTGGCTGGCGGCCTGCGGCGTGATGGCCTGTGCGGCAGCGGCCTGGCGCAAGCTACCGAGTTCAGCAGCTTTGACGAAAGTGGAAACGGCGCGCAATTCATTGAAGGCCATGGCGGCTCCTGGCGGTTTTACGGGGAGCAAGCCCCTCATTGTCATGATTAGCTTGATTATGAACTCACCGATTGTGGGCTATTCAACACTTAATCAAAAACCTACATTGCCCTCCTCAGCAACATTTTTTTAGGGGCAAGACCATGAATGCAAAGACTGACTTCAAGCGTATCTGGATGATCACCGGCGCGGCGCGCGGCATTGGCGCCCGCATTGCCGAAGCGGCGTTGGCGCACGGTAACGCGGTGGTGGCGACTTCGCGCGATGCCGCCTCAGTGCAAAAAAGATTTCCCGCGAGCGATGCACTCCTGGCATTGCCGCTGGATGTGACCGACGAAGCACAGGCGGCGGCCGCCGTGCAAGCCGCGTTGGCACGTTTTGGCCGCATCGATGTGCTGGTCAACAACGCGGGCTACGGCCTGCTGGGCGCGGTGGAAGAAGCCACTGGCGACGAGGTGCGGCGCCTGTACGAGACCAATGTGTTCGGCCTGCTGAGCGTGACACGCGCGGTGCTGCCGTCCATGCGTGCGCGCCGCAGCGGCCACGTCATCAACATCTCGTCGCTGGGTGGTTACCAGTCGGGCCCGGGCTTTGGCGTTTACTGCTCGACCAAGTTTGCGGTGGAAGGCCTGACAGAAGCTCTGCACGGCGAACTGGCGCCGCTGGGCATTCACGTCACCAGCGTGGAGCCGGGTTACTTTCGCACCGACTTCCTGGACAACGCCTCGCTGGCAGTGTCGCCACGCATTCTGGACGACTACGCCCAAAGCGCAGGCAGGGTGCGCGAAGCTGCCACAGAGATCAACCACAACCAGGCGGGCGACCCGCTGCGCCTGGCGCAAGCGATGCTGAAGTTGGTGGAGGCCGACACCCCACCGCTGCGCCTGCCGATGGGCACCGACACGCTGAAGGTCATTGCAGACAAACATGCGTTTGTGGAGGCCGAGGTAAAGACGTGGAAGGCGCTGTCGGCTTCGACGGATTACACGCGGGAAGAGCTGGCCGCCTGAGCGTTGTCTTGTGGATGAAAAAGGCCTCTCGAGAGGCCGTTTTTTTTGCGGCGAAGTACCGGAACGGTATTCAGCGTCAGGCGGCGCAAGGAGCATACTTTTTGGCAGGCCACATCCGCACCACCAGTGCTGCCGCACCTGACACCGCGGCCATCACGCACACGCCCTGCCAGCCGGCGTGCGCCAGCACCATGCTGCCGAGCCACGCACCGCCGGCCATGCCGCTGAACATGCCGATGAACAGAACCGCATTGAGCCGGCTGCGCGCGGCGGGTTCAATGCCGTAGACGATGGTCTGGTGAGCAATCAGCGTGGCCTGCGCGCCCAGGTCAAACACCACTGCGCCCAAGGCAATAAGCCACAGCTGGTTAGGTCCCAGGGCCATGGCGATGAAGGCCGCGACGACCAGCGCGGCGCCCAGCCGGGTCACGACTTCAGGGCCTTTGCTGTCGGCGATGCGGCCGGCCAGCGGCGCGGCTAGCGCACCGGCGGCACCGGCCAGGCCGAAGGCGCCGGCGGCGCCGCTGCCCAGGTTGAAGGGCTCGGCGTGCAGCATGATGGCCAGCGTGGACCAGAAGGCGCTGAAGCCGATGCTGATCAGGCCCTGCGCGACGGCCGCGCGGCGCAGCGCGCCGTGGCGCTTCCACAGCGTGGCAAGCGAGCCGAGCAACGCCAGGTAGGGCAGCTGCGTGGTGGGTACAAAGCGCGGCAGGTGCCGCCACACCGCCACGCCCAGCAGCGCAATGCTGAGGGCCGCGGCCACGAACATGCTGCGCCAGCCGAGCTGCTCGGCCACGACGCCGGCCACCACACGCGACAGCAGGATGCCCAGCAGCAGGCCGGTCATCACGGTGCCGACGGTTTTGCCGCGTTGGGCTTCGGGTGCGAGTGTGGCGGCGGCCGGCACGATGTCTTGTGCCAGCGTGGCCGCAAGACCGATCGCGAGGCTGGCCAGTGCGAGCACCGCCACGGACGGCGCGGCGGCGGCGAGCAGCAACGCCAGCACCAGAGCGGCGGCCTTGCCGAGGATGATGCGCCGGCGGTCATAGCGGTCGCCCAGCGGCGCGAGTAGCCCGATGCCCAGCGCGTAACCGAGCGTTGTCAGTGTGGGCACCAGGCCGATGGCGGCGGGGGTGGACTTGAATTCAGCAAGCAGCAAGGCCAGCATGGGCTGGCTGTAATAGAGCGAAGCCGCGGCCAGGCCGGCACCGGTGGCGAGCAGGAGAATCAATGGGAACGGCAAGCCGGGCCCGGTTTGGTCATGCGTATTAGCTGTAGAAATCATGAGGAAAATCCCGATTTGAGGCAGGACGCGAGTATGCGGGCGGGGTTTTGCGCTGTGAAGGCTGCTATTGGGCACAATGGTCATACGTAAAACGCATAAGCAACCTGGGAGACCTCATGAAAACCGCGCCGGACCGGATCGAACTCATGCAGACCTTTGTGCGCATCGTGGAGGCGGGCAGCCTGTCCGCCGCCGCAGCGCAGATGAACGCCACGCAACCCACAGTCAGCCGGCGCCTTCAGGCGCTGGAACGTTCGCTGGGCCTGAAGCTGCTGCAGCGCTCCACCCACGCGATGAAACTGACGGAGGGCGGCGAGCGCTGCTTTGCCCGTGCCAAGGAGCTGCTGGGCAACTGGGGGGCTTTTGAGGCCGACCTGCGCGGCACCCAGGAAGTGGCGGAAGGCACGCTGCGCGTGGTGGTACCGCATGCGCTGGGCCAGCAGCAGCTGGTGGGGCCGGTGGTCGACTATTTGCGGCGCCACGAGCGCGTCACGGTGGAGTGGCTGCTGCATGACGGCACGCCCGACTTCATCACGCAGGGCATCGACTGCGCGGTGCACGTGGGCGCGGTGGAAGATCCTTCGCTGGTGGCCGTGAAGATTGCCGAAGTCCGGCGCATCGTGGTGGCCGCACCTTCCCTGCTGCAAGACAAGCCGCTGCCGATGCATCCAGCCGATCTGCAGGCCCTGCCCTGGCTGGCGCTGCAAACCTTCTACCGCAACGAGGTGATGCTGATCCGCCGCCATGCCGACCAGCGCCGCGAAGAGCACCGCTTTGCGATACGGCCGCGCCTGGGCACGGACAGCCTGTTTGCCCTGCGCAACGCCACGCTGCTGGGCCTGGGCGCAAGCATCGCTTCGACCTGGCTGGTGGCGGGCGACGTGGCCGAAGGCCGGCTGCTGCATCTGGCGCCGCAGTGGTGTGCCGAGCCCCTGCCGGTCTACCTGATCTACCCCTATTCGAACTTTTACCCGGCCAAGTTGCGCCGCTTTATCGAAGCACTGCGCGAGGGATTGCCCATGGGCATGGGCCTGCCGGCCCGCGAGGACGGGGCCGGCGCAGCCTGATCGCAGCGCCTGGGAGAGGTCAGGCGCCGGCCGTGTTGCCGGCCTGCTCTTGCAGCCATGAGGCAAACGCTTCAACGGCGCGATTGCTGTGGGCGGCAGCGGATCGTTGGCAAAGGTAATACCCGCGCGAGATCAGGACCCGGGTGTCGAAGGGCAGGACCAGCTTGCCGCTTTCGAGTTCGCTCTCGATGAGGCACGGCTGGATGACGATGGCTCCCATGCCGGCGCATGCCGCGACGATGAGGTTGTTGCCCAGATCGAACCCCGGGCCCAATGCTGGCTTGGGCTGCTTTAAACCTGCACCCTCCATCCACACGGCCCAGTTGTCTGGGTAGTTGATGTGATGAAGAAGGGTATGCGCCGCGAGATCCCGCGGATGCTGAATGCTTCGCGCAAGTGCGGGTGTGCATGCGGGCGTGATCTCGTTGCCCAGCAGATAGCATCCGCGGATACCGCGTGGCCACCTTCTTCCCGGGCGCCTGAGCGCGATCCACAGGTCCACGTCGTCGCGCTTGAAGTCTTCGTCGAAATGGAATTGGCGCAGCTCCACCTCGACATTGGGGTTCAGGGACTTGAATTGCGCGAGCCTGGGGACCAGCCATCGCGTTCCGAGGGTTGGTATGACGCTCACCCGCACTTTGCGTTGCGATGACCCTCCGCCGAACTGGGTGACGGCCGCCTCCAGCCCGGCGACATGGGTTTCAACCAGCTTCTGGAATTCGCGCCCGCGGACCGTGGGCACAACGCCCGTCGCGTTGCGGTCGAACAGGCTGCAACCCAGCCTTTGCTCAAGGCGCAGGATGGCCTGGCTGACGGCGCCCTGCGTGACGGAAAGAACCTCCGCCGCGCGGCGAAAACTCCCCAATTGGCAGACCCCGAGAAACGCGTGCAGTTCAGCCAGCGACGGCGACTTGAATTTCATGACCGTATTAGATCATCTAATCAGCAGCTTTGAAATTGTCGTTTGTCGCGCGGCACTCGCGGCGTCAAACTGCCGGCCATGAGCCAAACCATGTCCCACGCCGAACCCGTCAAGGTCGTCCGACCCGTCGTTGATCCCATCGCACTGGTGTGCGACTCCCCGCACAGCGGCACCTACTATCCGCAGGACTTCGATTTCTCGATTGAATTGCAGCAACTGCGGCAGTGCGAGGACACGCTGATCGAGCAGCTTTGGGACGCGGCGCCGCTGGTCGGCGCGACTCTGGTGCACGCGACGTTTCCGCGCAGCTACATCGACCCCAACCGCAGTGAGGACGACATCGACCTTGCGATGCTGGACGGCGAGTGGGCTGAGCCGGTGGCCCCTTCTCAACCCTGCCTGCGGCTGGGTAACGGCCTGGTGTTCAGCAAGACGCCGACGCTACAGCCGATCTACAGCCGCCGGCTTCATGCCAGCGAAATCAAACACCGGATTGAAAGCTGCTGGCGGCCGTATCGCCATGCGCTAGAGGACGCGCTGGCCCAGTCAAGCACCCCGCAGGGTGAACGGTGGCACCTCAACCTTCATTCCATGCCAAGCAACGCGTATGTGCGCCTGGGGTTGCCGGACAAGCCGCTGGCCGACATCGTGCTGGGCAACCTGCATGGCGCCAGCTGCAGCGCGGCTTTCGCGGACTTCGTCGGGGAGGAGTTCAGGCGGCAAGGCTATACCGTCGCACTGAACGACCCCTATGCGGGGCAAGACCTGGTGCGCACTCTTGGCCGGCCCGCACACGGACAGCACAGCCTGCAGATCGAAATCAACAGGGCGCTCTACCTTGACGAAAAGACGCGCGAGCCAAAGCGGCAGTTCCATGAACTCAGGAAGCGCATTCACCTGGTGCTGCAGGCCATCGCGGGACACATCAGGGAAGAAACCACTCACTCGAAACGCCACGTCAACCTCAAGGACACAGCATGATCACCATCCCAAGCCGTCGGAAATTCCTGGGCATAGCGGCCGGTGCGGCGGGCGCGGTAGCGTGCCCGGCATTCAGCCAGCCGCAGGCTTACCCGAGCCGTCCCATCACATTGATCGTGCCCTTCCCGCCCGGTGGAGCAGTGGACATCTCCGCGCGCGCTATCGCCGACAAACTGGGCAGGCTGCTGGGCCAACCGGTCGTGATCGACAACAAGGCCGGCGCAGGTGGCGCCATTGGCACCGGCATTGTTGCAAAGGCCGCGCCCGACGGCTATACGCTGGTCGTCACTTCGCAGTCAACCCATGTGGTCAATCCGGCGGTGTCGCCGAACCTGCCTTACGACGCAGTGAACGATTTCGCCTACATCACTCTGATCGACAGGCTGCCGAACGTGCTGGTCGCCAGCGCCAAACTCCCGGTCAAGACCTTTGCCGAGTTTGTGCGCTACGCCAAAGCCAACCCGGGCAAATTGAACTATGCCTCGTCAGGCAATGGCTCGGTGGCACACCTGAGCATGGAACTGCTCAAGTCGAAGCTGGGCCTGTTCATCACGCACATCCCCTACCGGGGCGCCGGACCGGCACTGACGGACCTGCTCTCGGGGCAGGTTCAGCTGACGTGGAACAACCTGCCCTCCAACCTGGCCATGCTGCAGAGCGGAAGCCTGCGCGCACTGGCCGTCGCTTCGCCGCTGCGCGCGCCGCAGTTGCCGGACGTTCCCACCTTTGACGAGCTCAAGCTGCCCGACCTGAACCTCACGTCATGGACGGGGCTGGCAGCGCCGGCAAAGACGCCCGAGGCCATCATCCAGAAGCTCTACGACGCGGTGCGCACCATTCTTCGCGACAAGGACACGCTGGAAGCCTGGCGCAAACGCGGCGCAATGCTGCCCGAGAACGTGCGGCCAGCCGAGTACCGGCAGGAAGTCATTCAACGCATCCGGTTCTTCAAGGATGTCGCCCAAGCCAACAAGATTGTTCTGGAATAGCCGCGCATGAACCTTCACCACCCCACCACGATGCCGCAGCCAGACGGTTGACGCGCACGTCCACGACCCTGTGCCCTGTGAATTTGCTGCCCTGTTGAAGACGATGTCTTCTCAGGCCTGGGCGAACTTTGCCCGTGAATACCCCCGCGGCGGTGATTGATCTCCCGCTATCTATAAAAGCTTTGAGGAGTGAGGAATGAATTACAAGATGATCTGCCTGGCAGCGGTTGCTGCCGGTGCAATAACCCCTGTTACTGCGCTGGCGCAAAGCACGGTGACGATCTACGGGAAGATGGATACGAGCTTCGAGAACTCGAAGACCGGCTCGGTCTCGCAGACGCTCATCACGGGCAACGCGTCCCGGTTCGGCTTCAAGGGAACCGAGGACCTGGGCGGAGGGCTCAAGGCCTTCTTCGGGATCGAGGCTGCCATCTCTTCCGACACCGGAGCGACGACCTCGCCGATGTACCGCAATTCGTTCGTGGGATTAGGCGGCGATTTTGGCGTGGTCAATATCGGGCGCATCGACTCGGCCGCACCGAGCCGCACGCCCATCTATGCGATCCTGGGGCGCAACGTGGAGTACGTCATCCACGATGCCGGCGCCACCGCGATTGGCACCTCCATCTTCAACGCGCGCACACGTGTCTCGAACGCCATCGGCTATGCCAGCCCGGTGATCAGCAACTTCGTCTTCCGCGCCGGCCATTACTTCAACGGTGAAGGCCTGCCGGAAACTCCGGCCGGCCCGGTCCGCTTTGAGAGCGACTACAAGCAGACCGACGTCTCGCTGAGCTACGGTGAAGGCGGCGGCCCGCTGGGTCTGGGCGTCGGCTACGGAAGGGACAGCAAACGTGGCGGCGCCTTGCTCAACGATTTCAGGAACAAGTGGATGCTGGTGGGCTCCTACGACTTCGGTGGTATCCGGGCTTGGGCGGTCTACAACCGTGACAACTTTCAGGGCAATGCGCTGTCGCGCAGCAAGGTGGCGGCGCAGATGATTGGCGCTTCGTGGGACATCACGCCCAGCAGCAAGGTCATGGCCAACTACATCCGCAAGGATGTGCAGAGCGATCCGGCGGGCAAGCTCAAGCGCTTCCAGGCGGGCTACTCCTACAAGATGAGCAACCGCACTTCGCTGTACGCCTTCTACGACCGAAACGATCCCAACAACCGCGTCGCCAATGACGTGATCCGCGTTTACGGCGTGGGCATTCAGCACAACTTCTGAGCGCCAGGAGCTGGCGTAACTAGCTGATACGCAAAGCCCGCCTCCGGCGGGCTTTTGTCATCAATGCACCGGCCAAGCCTTGGGCAAATTCAATCAATGGATGTCAACTCCCCCTAGTCCCCGCACAGGCCCTTTTCAACCATGTCCAGCAGATGCTCGCCGATCTGCTGCATCTGCGGACCGATGAGCGGGCCTAACGGGCCGTCAATCACCAGCATGGCCAGGCCGTGCACTGCGGACCAGGCGAGGAACTCGGCGCCGGGCCGGCGCTCAGGCGACAGCACGCCGGCGCTCACGAGTTTGTCAAGCGCGGTGCCCAGCAGCTCGAAGGGGTCCAGGCCGCTTTCCCCTTTGCGCTCGGCATTGGCCGGCGCGCCCTGGGCCCTTTCTTTCAAATCATCCGAGGGGCCAAAGGCCGTGCGGAACAACCCGCTCTCTGCCTGCGCAAAACGCAAATAGCCGGCGCCGACCGCGCGCACGTTGGCGCGGGCGAATTCGGCTGGCGGCAAACCCCGGGGCAGCGCAGCCAGTTCGGCCTCCATCGCGCGGGCCACGGCCGCCAGCGCGGCTGAACGAACCGCATACAGCAAGGCCTGGCGGTTTTCGAAATGGCGGTAGGCCGCATTAGGCGCTACGCCCGCGCGGCGCGTGGCTTCGCGCAGCACCACGGCCCCGGGCCCGCCGGCGCGGGCCAATTCCACCCCGGCTTCCAGCAGGGCACGTCGCAGGTCGCCGTGGCGATAAGTGCTGCGCGGCGGCGGGACTGGCTGGGAAGGGGGCGCACTCGACATGGCTTGTTACTTATTTATGTGGACAGTGTTCATTATCTTTGCTATTCTTTTGTGGACGGTGTACACAATACTGCTGATTTGGCCACCGCACAAGGCCCGCAAGCCTTTAACGATTCTTTAAACGCTCTTCTTTCAAGGAACCAGACCATGCAGAAAATCACCCCCTTCCTGTGGTTCAACGACCAGGCCGAGGAAGCCATGAATTTTTATGTTTCGATCTTCAAGAACTCGAAGATCACCATGCTCAGGCGCTACGGCAAGGAAGGCCCGGGCCCGGAGGGTTCGGTCATGACCGGCAGTTTCCAGCTTGAAGGCCAGGAATTCATGGCACTCAACGGCGGCCCGCACTTCAGCTTCACGCCGGCGATTTCGCTGTTCGTGGACTGCAAGACGCAGGAAGAGGTGGACGAGCTCTGGGACAAGCTCTCGGCGGGCGGGGCACCCAACCAGTGCGGCTGGGTCCAGGACAAATTCGGCCTGTCGTGGCAGATCATCCCCACCGCGCTCGGCAACATGCTGGGCGACAAGAACCCGGCCAAGGCCGGCGCCGCCATGAGCGCCATGCTGAAGATGCGCAAGATCAATATCAAGGACCTCCAGGAAGCCTATGACAGGGCCTGAGGAAGCACCTCCTCATTCAATTTATTCAAGGAGAGACCCGTGACGACCAAGATGTTTGTGAACCTGCCCGTGAAAAACCTGAACCAATCGGTGAAGTTTTTCACCGCGCTGGGCTTCAAATTCAACCCGCAATTCACCGATGAAAACGCCACCTGCATGATCGTGAGCGAGGAAAGCTTCGTCATGCTGCTGGTCGAGAACTATTTCAAGACCTTCACCCCCAAGCCGGTGAGCGACGCACGCAAAAGCACCGAGGTGCTGATCTGCCTTTCCTGTGACAGCCGCCAGGAAGTCGACGAGATGGTCAGCAAGGCTGTGGCTGGCGGCGCGACCACGCCCAACAAGCCACAAGACCACGGATTCATGTACCAGCACGGCTTCGAAGACCTGGATGGTCATCTCTGGGAGCTCGCCTGGATGAACGTTGAAGCCCACGCTGCGCAAATGAGTGCCTGAAAAATCCCCCAGCCTTATCAACCCACGAAGGAGTCAATCATGCTGATCCAGTCTTACCTCTTTTTTAACGGCCGCTGCGAAGAGGCCATCGAGTTTTACCGCAAGGCGCTTGGCGCCGAAGTGAAGATGATGATGCGCTTCAAGGAGAACCCGGAACCCATGACCGAAGGCTGCGGGCCAGACGGCGGTGCCATCCCGGGTGAGAACATCATGCATGCCAGCTTCAGGATCGGCGAAACGGAAGTGATGGCCTCTGACGGCATGGGCAACGGCAAGCCGGAATTCAAGGGCTTCTCGCTCTCGTTGACTGCGGCCAGCGATGCCGAAGCGCAGCGCCTGTTCAAGGCATTGAGCGACGGCGGCAAGGTAGAGATGCCCATCATGAAGACCTTTTACGCTTCGTCTTTCGGCATGGTGGAAGATCGCTTCGGCGTGTCGTGGATGGTCATCAAGCCGCTGCCCATGCCCTGATGGGGAAAGCATATGCAATTCCTGCTGATCATTTGCCACGACGCGGCCTTCGCGCCCACGCCGACGCTGGTGGCCGACATTGGCGCCTGGGTAAAGGACATGGGGAGCCGCGGCATCCTCAAGCACGGCAACCCGCTGCGCCCCCCCGACGACGCGATGACGGTGCGGGTGCGCAGCGGCAAGCGCGCGGTAACCAGTGGCCCCTTCACCGATAGCGCGGAAAAAATGGCGGCCTACGGGCTGATTGAATGCGCCGGCATGCAGGAGGCGATCGACATCGCAGCCGGCCATCCCATGGCCAGGGCCGCGACCATAGAGGTCAGGCCGGTGTGGTCCGACCTGCCGCGTATGGCGGCCTGAAAATCACCGATGAAATGAGTCAGCATGAAGCTTTATTACTCGGACACGCTGAACCCGCGAAAAGCCTGCGCCGTCGCCAGGCACTTGAAGCTGCCGGTGGAGTTCATCTACGTGGCGCTGGAAAAGGGCGAGCACCGTACGCCACAGTTCCGCGCAATGAATCCCAATGCCAAGGTGCCCGTGCTGGTGGACGGCACCACGACCTTGTGGGAGTCGAATGCCATCATGTGCCACCTGGCGGAGAAAGCCGGCTCCGACCTGTGGCCGCGCGACAAGCGCCAGACCGAGGTGATCCGCTGGCTGATGTGGGATGCCACCGAGTTCGCGCCAACCGCCAGAACCTTCTATTTCGAACACATCATCAAGCCGCGCTTCCGTCAAAGCCAGGCCGACCCGGCCGAGATTGCGCGAGTGACGCCGGTCTTCGAGCGCTACGCCGGGGTGCTCGAAGCGCACCTCAAGGGGCGCGAATACCTCGTCGGCGACGCGCTGACTGTGGCCGACTTCGCGGCAGCTATCCCCTTGCCGTACGCCGAAAAGGCCCGCTTGCCGCTGGACAATTTCCCGGAAATCCGGCGCTGGCACGACCGCCTCAATCAGTTGGCCGCCTGGCGTGAGCCCTTTCCGGAATTACAGGGCGGTTAAATGCCTTGTACCCGCCGCTGAAAACAAAAAGGCCGGCGAGCACTCACGCGTTCGCCGGCCGGTGCAACCGAAAACCTTACCGTGCGGGCGCGGGAACGATCACGACCGTATCGCCTGTGGCACCGGTTCTGCCGGTCTTTCCGGTGTCGCCTGTGGCGCCGGTAGCACCCGCAGCGCCTTCGTAGCCGGTGGAGCCTGTTGCTCCCGTAGCACCGGTGGCGCCGGTCGGGCCGGGAATGCCGACTCCCGCGCCTGTGGCTCCTTTGGCGCCATCGGTGCCGGGGGCACCCGTGGCGCCAGCAGGACCGGCGGGACCGGGGACCGTGACCACAGCCGCAGGCGGCGCGACAACCGTTCTTTCACAAGCGCTCAGGGCCAGGGTGCCGGCAAGTGCGGCTAAAAGCAGTGGGTATTTCATAGAGATCCTCTGGTGAGAAAATTCGCACGGAAAAATGTGCGCCAACAGTTCGTTCCTGCCTTGACCGTGAACTGTTTTTTTTACGGATCATGTGCATGAAACCGATACCAGCCACAACACTTTGCCGAGAGACACACATTCGAGAACCGCAAGCGGTTGTCGCATGCCTGGCCATCTTGAAAGAATCATTTCTGATGCAGACAACAGGATGAGTGCTCAAGGTACCCATTGGCAAGCGCGCATGCTGTAGGACGGGCCCACGACAGCGTGTCCCGAATCGGCAGCATCGCAAACGCGCGTAACCATGTCCAATAGTGCAAACTTCAACCTGAACTTTCGCCCACACCGCCAAAGCCCTTTCTTCATTCACACCAGACAACAAGGCAAGGACATCCATGACCGCAACTTCTTCAACCAGCCCCGTGGCCGTCGTAACAGGGGGTGCTCGCGGCATTGGCCTTGCCATCGGGCAATGGTTTCTGGCCAACGGTTACCGTGTGGCGCTTCTGGATATCGACAGCGACACGCTGCTCCCCGCCGCTGCCGCCATTCAGGATGCAGGCCGCATACTGGCGGTGCATTGCGACGTGGCCGACCCGGCGCAGGTGAAATCGGCCATGGCGAAGGTGGACGCCAGCTTCGGCCGTATCGATGCGCTGGTCAACAACGCCGGCATCGCGGTGTTCAAGCCTATCGGTGAGACAACCTTTGAAGAATGGCGCCGGGTTTTGGGCGTCAACCTGGACGGCGCATTTTTGTGCAGCCAGGCCTGCGCGCCCATCATGAAGCGCACGGGCGGCGGCAGCATTGTCAACATCGCGTCGATCTCGGGCCTGCGCGCGAGCACGCTTCGCGTGGCGTACGGCACCAGCAAGGCCGCGCTTATCCAGCTGACCAAACAGCAGGCGGTTGAATTGGGCACCATCGGCATCCGGGCCAACGTGATCGCGCCCGGGCCGGTGGACACGGAAATGGCCAAGCTGGTTCACAGCGTGGCGATCCGCTCGGACTACCACGACGTGATTCCGCTGGGGCGTTACGGCACCGTGGAAGAAATCGCATCGGCCGTGGGCTTTTTGTGCAGCCCGGCAGCCAGCTATGTCAATGGCCAGGTGCTGGCTGTAGACGGTGGCTTTGAGTCTGCCGGTGTCGGCTTGCCGACGCTGAGAAAAAACCAGGGGGCCTGAGCACGCCATCTTGAAAACCCTGCTCCCGGCTTTTTCAGCCTTGCTCTATAGAATGATTCGGGTCTCTTCTGGCGCCACATTCTGGCGCCGCTTTCTTGTCAGGATGCCGCGTGCAACCCATTATTTCCCTTCAGAAACTCAGCAAAACTTACGCTTCGGGCTTTCATGCGCTCAAGTCGGTGAACCTGGACATCCAGCGCGGCGAGATTTTCGCCCTGCTCGGCCCCAACGGCGCGGGCAAGACCACCTTGATCAGCATCGTCTGCGGCATTGTCAATCCGAGCTCGGGCAGCGTGACGGCTGATGGACATGACGTCGTTCGGGATTACCGCGCCGCTCGCGCCAAAATCGGGCTGGTGCCTCAGGAGCTTTCGACCGATGCGTTTGAAACCGTCTGGTCCACCGTGAGCTTCAGCCGGGGCCTGTTCGGCAAGCCGCCCAACCCGGCCTACATTGAGAAAGTGCTGCGCGACCTTTCGCTGTGGGACAAGAAGGACAGCAAGATCATGGCGCTCTCCGGTGGCATGAAGCGCCGGGTATTGATTGCCAAGGCGTTGTCGCACGAACCCACCATCCTGTTCCTCGATGAGCCCAGCGCGGGCGTCGACGTCGAGCTGCGCAAGGGCATGTGGCAAATGGTGCGGGAGCTGCGCGACAACGGCGTCACCATCATCCTGACCACGCACTACATTGAGGAAGCCGAAGAAATGGCCGACCGCATTGGCGTCATCAACAAGGGCGAGCTGATTCTTGTCGAAGACAAAACGGTGCTGATGCGCAAGCTGGGCAAGAAGCAACTGAGCCTGCAACTGCAAACGCCGCTGCAAACCATTCCGGGTGCGTTGGCAGGGCTGCCGCTTGAGCTGACGAAAGAGGGCCACACCCTGGTCTACACCTTCGACACACAAACCGAGGAGACGGGTATCGCGGCGTTGCTCAAGCAGCTGGCCGAACTCGGCATTGACTTCAAGGACCTGCATTCAAGCGAGAGTTCGCTCGAAGACATCTTCGTGAGCCTGGTGCATGCCGACAAACCGGGCGCCCAGAAGGAGGCCGCATGAACTGGCACGCCATCCGCGCTATTTACCGCTTTGAAATGGCGCGCACCTTCCGCACGCTGATGCAATCCATCGCCTCGCCGGTGATCTCGACCTCGCTGTACTTCGTGGTCTTCGGCGCGGCCATCGGCTCACGCATGGGTGACATCGACGGCATCCGCTACGGTGCCTTCATCATCCCCGGCCTCGTCATGCTGTCGCTGCTCAACGAGAGCATCTCGAACGCCGCCTTCGGCATCTACATGCCGAAATGGTCGGGGACAATTTACGAACTGCTGTCGGCGCCGGTGTCGTCCATGGAAGTGGTGATGGGCTACGTGGGCGCTGCGGCGAGCAAGTCCGTCATGCTGGGACTCCTGATCCTGGCAACGGCGCGCCTCTTCGTGCCCTATGAGATCGCGCACCCTTTCTGGATGCTGTGCTTCCTGCTGCTGACCGCGCTGACCTTCAGCCTGTTCGGTTTCATCATCGGGCTATGGGCCGACAACTTCCAGAAGCTGCAGATTGTGCCGCTGATGGTGGTGACGCCGCTGACTTTCCTCGGTGGCGCGTTTTACTCGATCAACATGCTGCCGCCGTTGTGGCAGAAGGTCGCCCTGTTCAACCCGGTGGTCTACCTGATCAGCGGATTCCGCTGGAGTTTTTACGGCGTGGCCGATGTCAACGTAGGCATCAGCGTGGCGGCCATCATGGGCTTTCTGGGGCTGTGCCTCGGCGCGGTGTGGTGGATCTTCCGTACGGGCTGGAAGCTGAAGGCCTGAGGAAGGGACAGGCGATTGATGACAACGCCCTATAGATGCTATTGATTTTATAGCTGCTTGCGCTTTCTACATAAGGTCCACAAGCATATTTCCCTTAAACCGCCAAGGCCGGGCCGGCCAGGTGGGCTGGCGGTGCAGCTTGAAAGGACAGCGGCCAACCTTATATGTGTTCTTTGAAAGTTTCACGCCAGAAAGGCCTCTTCATGCCTGCCGACCCCACCGCAAGTTCTGTCGCTCACTCCGCCGCCCATCCAGTCCTCCAGGTCAAGCCACTCGGCTTTCCGTGGGCAACGCTCGACCCGTTCCTCTTTTGCGTGTACCACGACGACGCCTACCCTCGCGGCAATGCGCAGATGGGCCCGGATGCCTCGCTCGCGGGGCGCAATATCGGCCAGGACTTTGCCCGCAAGGACGGCTGGAACATGTACCACGGCAGCACGGTGCCGGGCTTTCCCGCGCACCCGCACCGCGGCTTTGAAACCGTGACCATCGTGCGCAAGGGCCTGATCGACCATTCCGACTCCCTGGGCGCGACAGCGCGCTTTGGCCGCGGCGACGTGCAGTGGCTGACGGCCGGCAAGGGCGTGGTCCATTCCGAGATGTTCCCGTTGCTGGACCCGCAAAATCCCAATCCACTGGAGCTGTTCCAGATCTGGCTGAACCTGCCGGCGGCCGGCAAGATGAGCGAGCCGCACTTCACCATGTTCTGGTCGCAGGACATTCCGCGCCTGGACATCAAGGATGCCGAAGGGCGCGGCACCGAAGTGGCCGTGATTGCCGGCCGTATTCAAAATACCCAGGCCGCGCCGCTGGCGCCGCCGCCGGATTCGTGGGCTTCGCAAGCCGAGGCCGACGTGGCGATCTGGACGATTCGCATGGTGCCCGGCGCCCGCTGGACGCTGCCCGCCGCAACGGGCGAAGGCACGCGCCGCCACCTGTATTTTTTCAAGGGGCAGTCTGCGACGCTGGGCGGCCAGGCGGTGAACGTGGACAGCGCCATCGAGCTGCGGGCCGGCGTGGATGCGGAGATCATCAACGGCGGCGAGGAAGCCGAATTCCTGATGCTGCAAGGCAGGCCCATTGGTGAGCCGGTGGTGCAGTACGGCCCGTTTGTCATGAACACGCAAGCCGAAATTGCACAGACCATGGCGGACTACCAGCGCACGCAGTTTGGTGGCTGGTCGTTTGGCGATGACGCGCCGGTGCATGGGCGGGAGCCGGCGCGCTTTGCGCGGCACCCGGGCGGACGCGAAGAGCGGCCGACGGGCGACTGACGGCCGAGCAGCGCCTCGCTGCTATATTTTTAATAGCTGCCCGCGCTTGTTCTTAGCCGCTCCGGGGCACTTTTCGCATAACTCCGGCATTACCAGTCAACTTCCCCGCAGTACCCCCAGGCAATATCGGGTTTCGCAAACGCCGCCTGTGGGGTGCGGCAGCAGACGCCTACACTCCCGCCAACACAAGGAGATGCCATGAGCCAGGAGCCCAACTCCCAAGCGGTCAAAAACGAACTGAATGCGCTGGCGCAGGCGTTCTTTCGCGCCGTCTCGTTTGAGCCGGGCAGCGTGCCGCCTTACGATGACATTCACGCGCTCTTCATCGACGCAGGCCTCCTGATCAAGAACACAGGAACCGCACCCGAGATTTCCAGCGTGCGCGAATTCATCGCGCCGCGGCAGGCCATGGTGGACAGCGGCGGCCTCACGCGCTTCAGGGAATGGGAGCTGTCGGAAACCACACAAATCTTCGGCAACATTGCCCATCGCTACAGCGCTTACGGCAAGGCCGGCACGATGAACGGCGAGGCATTCGAGGCGCGCGGCATGATCTCGACACAGTTTGTCAAAACGCCTGACGGCTGGAAGATGAGCGCCATGGCCTGGGACGATGAACGGCCCGGCCTGACCCTGCCGGGTTAACCGGGTTCAGCGGGTTGACCGGCCACTCAGACAGGCATCAAACCTGTGTTGATCGCCGCCTCGTCCAGCGTGGCGAAAGTCATGTTGTGGCGATCCGTCAGCGGCCCACCGCCGGGCACTACATGGCCGTCTGCGGTGTAGCCAATGGCCTTGAACTTCCACACGCCGCCAATCAGTTTGAGCTGGCCCACCAGCTCGCCGCTGCTCAGATGAACACTCACCACTTGTTCGTTGAGTTTTTTGAACGTCAGGGGCATCAGCATGAACCTTTCAGTGCGACCGGTCGCCGAGTATTGCACTGACAATAAAAAAGCGCCCGGAGGCGCTTTTTTATTGGCGATGTTGAAGTGAATTACTTCGCCACCACGCGGACCATTTCGAGGCACTTGTTGGAGTAGCCCCATTCGTTGTCGTACCAGGCGACGACCTTGATGAAGGTGCCGTCGAGCGCGATGGACGCATCGGCGTCAAACACGCTGGTGCAGGTCTCGCCGCGGAAGTCGGTGGCAACGACCTTGTCTTCGGTGTAGCCCAGGATGCCCTTGAGTGCGCCTTCGCTTTGCGCTTTCATTTCGGCGCAGATTTCCTTGAGCGTGGCTTCCTTGTTGAGCTCGCAGGTCAGGTCAACCACCGACACGTCGGAGGTGGGCACACGGAAGGACATGCCGGTCAGCTTCTTGTTGAGCTCGGGGATCACCACGCCCACAGCCTTGGCAGCGCCGGTGCTGGAGGGAATGATGTTTTCCAGGATGCCGCGGCCGCCGCGCCAGTCTTTGTTCGACGGGCCGTCCACGGTTTTCTGCGTGGCAGTGGCCGCGTGCACGGTCGTCATCAGGCCGCGCTTGATGCCCCACTTGTCGTTCAGCACCTTGGCGATAGGCGCCAGGCAGTTGGTGGTGCAGCTGGCGTTGGAAATGATGGCCTCGCCCTTGTAGGTCTTGTCGTTGACGCCGAAAACGAACATCGGGGTGTCGTCTTTCGACGGTGCCGAGAAGATGACCTTCTTCGCGCCGGCGGCCAGGTGCTTCTCACCGGAAGCCTTGTCGAGGAAGAGGCCCGTGGACTCCAGCACCACGGTGGCGCCGATATCGCCCCACTTGAGGTTGGCGGGGTCACGTTCCTGCGTCAGGCGGATCTTCTTGCCGTTGACGATCAGCGTGTTGCCCTCAACGGACACGTCGCCTTCGAAGCGGCCGTGCACCGAGTCGTACTTCAGCATGTAGGCCAGGTACTCAGGCTCGAGCAAATCATTGATGCCGACGATTTCAATGTCGCCAAAGCTTTTGATGGCCGAGCGAAACACGTTGCGGCCGATACGGCCAAAACCATTAATGCCGAGTTTGATAGTCATGAGATCTCCTGTGAGTTTGAAAAACGATGCTTTGCACCCGTGTGATCGCGATTGGCGAGCCAGCCCCAGGCAAAAAGACAGAATGCGAACACGTAACCCCATTGCGCCAGTCCACGGCGGTTGAGCGCCACAGCCTCGCGGAAACGGAGCGCGTCGTCATAGGAATACAGTACGGCACCACCCCGTTCCAGCACGTAAATTTCAGACGTTGCTGGATCGCTTCGCAGTACCACCTCTTGATCAACAAGGCTGCCGAACGGAATGTCTGAGACTTTCTGCATTGCGCCGTCCCGAAGCGCTACCAGGGTCCATCCGTAAGCGTCCTTACCGACGCTACCTTCGAAGAAATACTCAAGCTCGGTCACACCCAGCCTGTATCGCTGGCGAGTTTCAATTTGTGAAACGCGGCTGACGACCGCGGTTTCCACGCGCAGATCGTCATACGCCACCGCCGTCTTACCCGGCAGCGAGAAATAAAGAAAACTCGTCGCAACCACAAAGCACAGCAAACCCAACTGGAAGGCCAGTGAGTTGCGGGCGAGCCAGATGAGCTTTGGCATGCGGCTTCGTGAGGTTTATTTCTTCAGCACCTTGCGCACGGTGTCGGCCACGTTCTCGGCGGTAAAACCAAAGTGCTTGAACAACACGGGCGCAGGAGCCGACTCGCCGTAGCTGTCGATGCCCACCACGGCGGCGCAGCCGTATTTCCACCAGCCGTCCGTCACGCCCATTTCCACCGCGATGCGGGGGATGCCTTCTGGCAGCACTTCGGATTTGTACGCCGTTTTTTGCTTGTCAAACGTCGTGTTGCTGGGCATGGAGACCACACGCACGGCGATCTTGTGGGCGGCCAGCAGCTCTTGCGCCTTGAGCGCGAGTTGCACTTCAGAGCCGGTGGCAATGATGACGGCCTGGGCCTTTTTGTTCAGGCCCACTTCGGCGGGCTCGGCCAGCACATAAGCGCCCTTGCTGATTTCACCGAGGTCGTTCTTCGGTGCGTAAGGCAGGTTCTGGCGGCTCAGCAGCAATGCCGTCGGTTTGTTCTTGTTCTCGAGCGCGACGGCCCAGGCAACAGCCGTTTCAGCCGTGTCGCCCGGACGCCAGACGTCGAGGTTGGGAATCAGGCGCAGGCTGGCCGCGTGCTCGATGGACTGGTGCGTCGGGCCGTCTTCGCCGAGGCCGATGGAGTCGTGCGTGAAGACGTGGATAACGCGGATCTTCATCAGCGCGGCCATGCGGATGGCGTTGCGGCTGTAGTCGCTGAAGGTGAGGAAGGTACCGCCGTAGGGAATGAAGCCACCGTGCAGCGCGATGCCGTTCATGATCGCGGCCATGCCGAATTCGCGCACGCCGTAGTTGATGTGGCGGCCGCCCGCGCTCACGCCTTCGGCATTGGCCGTCAGCACGACTTCGCCGTTCATGTCAAAACGCAGGTTGGGCGTGGACTTGGTGTTGGTGAGGTTGGAGCCGGTCAAATCGGCCGAGCCGCCCAGCAACTCTGGCAGGCCGGCGGTGAAGGCTTCGAGTGCGAGCTGCGAAGCCTTGCGGGAGGCCACGGTTTCGGCCTTGGTGTGCGCGCCGATGACAGTGTCGACAGCCAGCTGCGAGAAACTCTTGGGCAGGTCGCCCTTCATGCGGCGGGTGAGTTCGGCGGCGAGCGCGGGGTGCGCAGCTTTGTAGGCGGCAAATTTCGCGTCCCAGGCGGCTTCAGCGGCCAAGCCCTTGGCCTTGGCGTCCCACGCGTCGTAGGTTTCCTTCGGCACTTCAAATGGTGCATAAGGCCAGTTGAGGGCTTCGCGCGTGAGCTTGATTTCTTCAGCGCCCAGCGGCTCGCCGTGGGCCTTGGCGGTGTTGGCGCGATTCGGTGAACCCTTGCCGATGTGCGTCTTGCAAATGATCAGCGTGGGCTTGTCGCTGGATTTTTTGGCGCCTTCAATGGCCTGCGAGACCAGCTCGGCGTCGTGGCCGTCGATGGGGCCCAGCACGTTCCAGCCGTAAGCGGCGAAACGCACGGCGGTGTTGTCGATGAACCAGGGAGCGACCTGGCCGTCAATCGAGATGCCGTTGTCGTCATACAGCGCGACCAGCTTGTTGAGCTTCCACGCGCCGGCGAGCGCGGCCGCTTCGTGGCTGATGCCTTCCATCAGGCAGCCGTCGCCCATGAACACATAGGTGTTGTGGTCGACGACGGTGTGGCCTTCGCGATTGAACTCTTTGGCGAGCAGCTTTTCAGCCAGCGCCATGCCGACCGCATTGGTCAGGCCCTGGCCCAGCGGGCCGGTGGTGGTTTCAACGCCGGGGGTGTAGCCGTATTCGGGGTGGCCGGGGGTTTTGCTGTGGAGCTGGCGGAAGTTCTTGAGTTCGCCAATGGGCAGTTTGTAGCCGGTGAGGTGCAGCACGGCATAAATCAGCATGGAGCCGTGGCCGTTGGACAGCACAAAACGGTCGCGGTCGAACCAGTTGGGGTTGTGCGGGCTGTGCTTGAGGTGGCTGCCCCAGAGGGCGACTGCCATGTCGGCCATGCCCATGGGGGCGCCGGGATGTCCGGAATTGGCTTGTTGAACGGCGTCCATTGCGAGTGCGCGTATCGCATTCGCCATCATTTGCGTATTGGCCATGTAGGCAGCTCCGGGAGGGGGAAAGATCAGGGGTAACCCGGTATTTTACCGTTTGGGCCCTCCCCACCGGTTTGGCGGGGGTTTGGCCCCGATTTGGCTGGACAGCACCCCGCCATGCACTAAAGTCAGGGGCATGCAAGGCCTTCACCTGACCGCCGACCTTTACAAATGCCGCTGCGACCCGGCCTGGCTGACCGACGCTACCCGACTGGGCGACTGGTGCGTGCAGGCCGTGCAGTCGGCCGGCCTGCAGGCTGTCAACCAGCTGTTTCACACTTTTCCAGACACCGTGCACGGCCCCGGGGGCATCACGGCCACCGTGCTGCTGGCCGAATCACATGTGTGCGTGCACACCTGGCCCGAGCAGAAAGCCGTAACGCTGGATGTGTATGTGTGCAACTTCGGCGGCGACCACTCCGCCCGGGCACGCGGCCTGATGGACGCGCTGGTGCGGCGCTTTAACCCGGAATGGACCGAGCAGCGGTCGCTGGACCGGGGGGACACGCAGTAGGCCGGCTCACCACTTCTCGCGCACGGTCGTCAAAAAGAACGCGTTGAGGGTCGGCAGCACGGGCCGAAGATCATCGCGTTCCGGGATCGCCGCCTCCAGCCTGGCTAGCTCAACCTCAATAAAGGCATTGACTCGCGGGAAAGGCGCCGACAGGCCCAATTCAGGCGCGCCGCGTTTTTTCTCCAGCATTTCGGCGATGTCGGCGAGCAGGTCCGTCTCACCCTCGATCAGATGCAGCAGGCTGGCGAACTCGATGGGCGCGGCCGTGCCGTAGCGCTCGAGCCAGCGCACCGCAAGCAGCGGCCGCAGCACATAAAAATACTTCTTGAGCCTCACCATCTCGCCCTGCAGGTGTTCGCGGTAGTTGCCCTTGGCCGAACTGCGGTAATGGTGTATGCCCCGCTCGCATGAGTAGACCAGTGGCAACAACCGCCTCGCCTCTTCGGCAAATGGACCGTTTTCCATATATTTGATCGGCGACTGGATCCACTCGACAAATCCCGGATTCGACTTCCAGAACAGGCGCAACGCTTTGCGCAGGTCCCAACCGTTGAGGTCGATGTCGTCGACGATGGGGTACTCGATGACGTCACGGCGGTCCTCAAGATCAAGCGAGAGGTAGTCGTCGGCCGGCCGCGCGTAAATAAAGCGCACGTCGAAATCACTGTTGGGAGACGCAAACCCCCAGGCCCGGCTGCCGGACTCGATCGCCATCAGGATGCGCACACCGTGCTCCCGTTCGGTGGCCGCGAGGCGGCTCATGATTTCAGCGTGGATCTCGGGAGGAATCATCGGCAGGCTTTCGGATTTCGGTTCATCCATTCTGCATGAGCGGCCCCGTTAAACTGCCGTCATGCCCTCTGCACCCATCAAAGCCATGATCATGGCCGCCGGCCGCGGCGAGCGCATGCGCCCGCTGACCGACACCACGCCCAAGCCCCTGCTGCCGGTGCGCGGCAAGCCGCTGATTGACTGGCAGGTTGCTGCGCTGGTGCGCGGTGGTTTTACCGGCCTGGTCATCAACACGGCCTGGCTGGGTGAGCAGGTTCCGGCTCATTTTTCGGCGCTTTCTTCAAGCCATTTTGGGCTGCAGCCCAATCAGGACGGGCGCGAGCAGCTATCAATTTCATACTCACACGAAGGCGTGGATTTTGGCGGCGCACTGGAAACCGCCGGGGGCATTGCGCGTGCGCTGCCGCTGCTGGGTGACATTTTCTGGGTGCTGGCGGGCGATGTGTTTGTGCCCGGCTTTGAGTTCACCCAGGCCGCCGTTGCCCGGTTTGCCGCTGGCAACAAGCTGGCCCACCTCTGGCTGGTGCCCAACCCCGCGCACAACCCGAAAGGCGACTTTGGCCTCAGCCCCGACGGCCTGGCGTTGAACCTGCCCAAGGACAACCCGCAGCCCAAATTCACCTACAGCACCATCGGCCTGTACCGGCGCGAACTGTTCGACAGCCTGCCCTTCGGCAACCCGCAAGGCCTGAAAGCCCCACTGGCACCGCTTTTGCGTACGGCGATGGACAATCAGGCCGTGAGCGCCGAGCTGTATGAAGGCGCCTGGACCGATGTCGGCACACCGGCGCGGCTGCACGAGCTGAATCAAACCACCACAAACAGGGCCTGTTAACAGTATGTTTGCAAGATGCGTTGCGAGTCAAAAAGGCCTTGAGCAAGGCGCAAAATGCAGGCGGGGTGAACCCCGTCAAGGCTTTGCAACGCCGCGCAAGGCCTTTTTGATCGCAACCCGGAGGGAATGGGGTGAGAAAGCCGCCACTCGGCGTTGCGTTCCTAGCCCAGACAAAAGTCTGGGCGTCGTCACGCGCCTTGATTGGCGGCTTTCTCACCCCATTCGCATTTGCAAACATACTGTTAACAGGCCCTAAGCGGAACGCACATGAGCACCACCACGATCTACGAAAAACGCCGCGCTGCCATTGCCCGCGCCCTGAAGGCGGCTGGCGGCGGCATCGCCTTGCTGCCCACCGCGCCCGAATACCCGCGCAACCGCGACAGCGACTTTCCCTACCGCCACGACAGCTACTTTTATTACCTGACCGGCTTCAGCGAGCCCGACAGCTGGCTGGTGATTGAGGCCAGCGGCAAGACCACGCTGTTTTGCCGGCCCAAGGACCTGGAGCGTGAGATCTGGGACGGCATTCGCCTGGGCCCCAAGGCCGCGCCCGCCGCGCTGGGTGTGGACGCCGCCTTCAGTGTGGAAGCGCTGGAAGAAAAAATGCCGCAGCTGCTGGCCAACCAGAGTGCGGTGTGGTTTCCGTTTGCCACGCACAAAGGCCTCGAAACACAGGTGGACGACTGGTTGAACAAGGTGCGCGCCCGCGTGCGCTATGGCGCCGAATGCCCGCAAAGCCAGCACGATTTGTGCAAGCTGCTCGACGAAATGCGGCTGGTCAAAGACAGCCATGAAGTCGCCATCCTCAAGCGCGCCGGCAAGATTTCAGCCGGTGCCCACGTACGCGCCATGCAGACCTCGGCAGCGATGCTGCGCAACGGTGCCAACGGGAAACTGAAGGGCGGCCTGCGTGAATACCACCTCGAAGCCGAACTGCTGCACGAGTTCCGCCGTCATGGCTCGCAGTTTCCGGCCTACGGCAGCATCGTCGCGGCCGGCGCCAACGCCTGCATCCTTCATTACCGCGCCGGCGATACGGAACTCAAACCCGGCCAGCTGTGCCTGATCGACGCCGGCTGCGAACTGGACGGCTACGCCAGCGACATCACCCGCACCTTCCCGGCAGACGGCAAGTTCACGCCGGCCCAGCGCACGCTGTACGACATCGTGCTGGCCGCGCAGGACGCCGCGGTGAAAGTAACAAAGCCCGGCAAACGCTTTCTGGACCCGCACGATGCGGCGACGCGTGTACTGGTGGAAGGCATGCTGGACACCGGCCTGCTCGACAAAAAGAAGCACGGCAAGGTCGACGACGTGCTCGAGTCCGGCGCCTACCGCCAGTTTTACATGCACCGCACGGGCCACTGGATGGGCATGGACGTGCATGACTGCGGCGACTACACCGAGCCCGGCAGCAAGCCGCGCGAGGAAAAGGACGCCCTGGGCCAGACCGTGATGCGCAAGCCTTCTCGTATCCTGCGGCCCGGCATGGTGCTGACCATCGAGCCCGGTATTTATGTACGCCCCGGCAAGAACGTGCCCAAGGAGTTCTGGAACATCGGCATCCGGATTGAGGACGATGCGCTGGTGACCGCCAAGGGCTGTGAGCTGATGACGCGGGGTGTGCCGGTGGATGGGGATGAGATTGAGGCGTTGATGAAGGGGTAAGAGCGCTTTGGGAATAGCGTTTCGCTCAGGGGCAATCGCTTGCCTCTATCGCCGAACCTGGTTCCACCAACGTGTTGGTCATCAAGGGATTGATGCTTTTCCAGGCACGCATTTTTTCGGCCGTCAGGTAGACCTTCACACAACTGCCAACGGCAAAATTCTGACTGGTCCGAAAAAAGAGCTGCTCGGTATTGGTCTGGCGTATCAAGAAAAGACACTCTCGCGGTGCCAAGGCCTTGTCGATTGGCTTGAGCAGAGGCTCCATTGCCCTGCCGATGGCCGCTATGCCGGGTGGCTGCTCAACATTGGCCGTGAAGTTATTGGTCAGGGATTGGGTACAGGGGTCATAGACCTTTTCCACGCGCCCCGTCAGCACCACTGTATCGGCCGCCTGTTTGTTGACCGCACAGGATGCAAGCAGCGTTGCCAGTACACCGCACGACAACAAAGACAGGGGCCTTGCCCGGTAAACCACAAAGTCCGGCATGAGTTTCCTTCTGGATTAGCCATTTGCCATGGCGCAACGAGATTATCCGGCCTGCCTACTTAGCCTCAACGGCTGGCCGCACAAGTTCTCCCCGCAAGGGTAGCGCGCCCATCGGCAACTGAAACGTGATACTGACCTTCTGCACCACTCCCTCGTCCGGCCACCCCACACGACGGTAGCCCTGCATCAGGCAGTCGTTCTGCGACGTCTCCCCCGGTTGCAACGGATTGAGCATATTGGTGTAAATCGTGCCATCCCGCTGAAGAATGCCCAGGTAGGCGCGCACGCGGGGAATCGGCGCCACCGGGTCAAACCCGTCGGGACGAAAAGCGATTGAAAACTCAGGGGCGTCTGCGGACGCCGTCCGAGGGTCCGCAAAAAACTCTCCCTTCACACGCCGGCCGTCTGCTTGCACCCAGTGCAGGCGCAATTGCGGCGCCGGCTCGCTCGCTGACCACATCAAGTGCAAATCCTCGCCCTGTCTGCAGAACACCGGATGCGTGGTGTCCCGCGTGTCGTACCAGGGCCCGTTGCGTCTGTCATCGACCCGCTCCAGCCGGATGCCGACCGGGGCGGTCAACGACTGCGCGTAAACCTCGCCGGCCCCCGGCACCGTAAAACGCCGGAGAGGGCCGGCCGTATGCGCAAGCGGCGTGGAGCCAGGTGCTTTCTGCCGCTGGGTTGCCAGGCGCCGCGCCGCATCTTCCATCGGAAATTGCGCGGCCATGAATGCGGTGGCGGGAATCGCCAGGATGCCGATGCCCACAATGGCGAGCACCATGCATTCGCTGGTCGTCAAGGCGGGCCGCAAGCCGCGGCCCACCAGCAGATGGCCGCCAAACCATAAAAGCGGCACGGCAGTGAAAAGGGCTACATAAAAAACAGCAAGGGCTTCCATGCCCGATACAGACCGGGCCGGAACCACCACGGCGGCAAAGGTGAGCGGCGCCAACAACGCCGATGCCAGCCTCAACGCGATCCAACTGCCGGTTCTCTGGCTTCTTTTGAAGTAGCGGCGCTCAACAAGGAGCACCAGCGCCATGGTGGCGAGAACGCCCAGCACGGCCAGCGCCCACTGCCGTTGCTCCGCGGCCGGCAAGGCGGCCAGGGTTTCAAACATCTGGTCGAATTCCATCCATACCTCCCACCGGGTCACGCCTGGCTGGCTCTCATGCTAAGCCAAGTTGCCATCCGGTCCAAGGGCCTCCATCCATCTGGCCGACACGCGGTCAGGCCAGTGAAGTCCCTCTATGATGCCCCTGCGTAAAAGCCTCCTCAAACACCGAATACCCCGATAAATCACTGTGTGCAAAATGCAGCCGCTGCCAAGGCGCCTGCAAACGCCCTTGCAGCACCCGCAAAGCCGCACTGTTGCGCACACCCGGCACCGGCGTGCTCATCGCATGGCCATAACGCATGACTTCCATGCGCGTGACCTTGCCGGGCAGATCAGGATGCGGCACCGACAGCTCGGCCAGTACGCTGTCGCGCCAATGCGTCCAGGGTTTCTCGTACAAGGTTTTGCGGCCTGCCGGTTCAATGCCGAAGGCGCGGTAATACGTGAGTACCGTGGCGTCGGGCACGGCCTGCAGGCTCTGATGCATGGCGTCGACGTAACCCAGGCCTGCCTGCGCGGCGCTGTCTGATGCGTCCCCGCCGTAGATGACGTTGTCCCAGCTGGGTGCGGCACCGGGCCGGTCGTGCAGCGCGGCCTGGATGTGCAGGTTGGCCACCAGCCAGGGTGCGTAACGCAGCTGGCCGGCGGCTTCGCGCAATGCGGGCGGCGGGCTTTCCACCACGCGCGCCGCCACAAACAGCGGCATGGCCAGGATGCATTGCTCAGCCTGCCAGCGCTCAATGACCTGGGTCGCGGCATTGAAGGCGTCAACCTCCACACCATGCCGGCCCGCAGCCACGCGAACCACGGTGCGGCCGGCGTACAGGCGTTCACCGAGTGGTGCAGCCAATTGGCGGGTAAGCCAGCCGTTGCCCTCGGGCCAGGTGAGCACACCCGCTTCGCGCTCCGCAGAAGCTGCGTCGCCGGGCGCTTGAAAACCATGCCGGCTGGCGAAGTAATGGATGCCGGCCCAGGCCGATACCGTGTCCAGGCCCGCGCCGTAATCGTCGCGGCAGCAATAGTCGAGGTACCAGCGCAGTGGCGTACTGGTGAGTTGCTGCTGGTCCAGCCATGCCCTGAACGTCACGGCATCCAGCGCGCGGTGTTGCGGTGCCAGGGGCACTCCGGCAACAGGAATCTGGAATGCGGCCGCAGACGAGGCCTGCTGCACCAGCGCCGCAAAACGCCGGTATTCAGCCAACACGCCAGCATCCACATCCTGCAGCGGCAGCAGCCCTTCCTGCCACTGGCTGTTGATGAACAGCCGCTCCTGCGGGCTGTGGCACAGATGGCGTTCGTCGTACACCCAGCGGCCGGCCACACGCTGGCGCAGTGAAAGTTCTTCAAGCAAATCCTGCACGTCACGCGCCGCATCCCCGGGCACCGGCAGGTAGTGCGCACCCAGCGGGCAGGGCACGCCATTGACCAGGCCCGCGCGGCTGTTGCCGCCGGCCTGGTTTTCAAGCTCCAGCAACGCAAAGTCCTGCATGCCGCGCAGGCGCAGCGCGCGTGCCGCCGCCAGGCCGGCCACACCGCCACCGGCAATCAATACGCGGGTGCGCCGGGTGACGGACGGGGCCGGCCAGGCACGGGCCCTGCCGGTCTCGTCAGGCCGAAGCAGATGGCCGCGCTCATGGTTCGCACCCACAAAACCGCCGTCAACGTACGTGGCCTCCTTGCAGCCCAGCAGCGGGAGTGCAGAGGCGGCCAGGAAATCCCGGCGCTTCAATGCAGCACCTTGCCCCATTCCTGCTCGTAGCTGTGCACCAGTTCCTGGCTGGAGAGCCGGTTCACGGGCGCCGGCACGCGTGCCATGTCCACAGGGAAATCAAACAGCAAGGGCAGGGTCTGCGGGTCCAGAAAACGCAGGCCGGCAGGCAGGGTGCCCATTTGCGTCGTGGGGCTAAAAGGCCGCCGGCTGGCGACCACAAAACCCCATTCGCCAAAACTGGGCACATTGGCGTGGTAGGGGGCGGCCTTGAGCCCGACGGATTCCAGCGTGCTCACCACCGTCCAGTAACTGCGCCGCGCTACCAGCGGAGACGTGGTCTGGATGACGGCATACCCGCTGGCCGAAAGGTGCTGGTCGAGCAGCGCATAAAACGAGTTGGTGTAGAGCTTGCCGATGGAAAAATTGGTCGGATCGGGGAAGTCCACGATGATGATGTCGAACATGCCGGCGTTTTTGTCCAGCCACTGGAAGGCGTCGGCATTCACGATGTGTACCTTGGGTGACAGCAGCGCGTCGCCGTTCAGGCGCTTCAAGGCCGGCTGCTGGCTGAACAGCTGCGTCATGGCCGGGTCCAGCTCTACCAGCGTGACGCTTTCCACACTGGGGTATTTAAGGACTTCGCGCACCGCCATGCCGTCGCCGCCGCCCAATACCGCGATGTTTTTCGGCGCACCGTGCGCGCTCATCACCGGGTGCACCAGCGCTTCGTGATAGCGGTATTCGTCGCGCTCGGCGAACTGCAGGTTGCCGTTGAGGAACAGGCGGTGGCCGGCGCGGCCGTTCGTCACCACGATGCGCTGGTAAGGCGTGGTGGCGGTGAAAATCACACGGTCCTGGTAGAAATGGTCTTCGGCCAGTGTGGTGATCTGGTTCGCACCCGCAAAGCCGGCGCCCAGTGCGCACAAGACGCCCAGGCAAGCCAGGGCATGCGACTTGACGTGCCGCAGCTCATGGCGGAACAGCCACAGCGCCCACACCGCGACAGCCGCGTTCATGAGGCCAAACAGCAGGCCGGTGCGTATAAGGCCCAGGTGCGGTACCAACACCAGCGGAAATGCCAGCGACACGGCCAGCGCACCCAGGTAGTCGAAAGTGAGCACCTGCGACACCAGCTCCTTGAGCGCCACATTACGCCGCAGGATGCGCATGACCAACGGAATCTCCAGCCCCACCAGGGTGCCCACCAGCAGCACCATGGCGTACAGCAGGAAACGAAAAGCGCCGGGCACATAGGCATTCGCCAGAAACAGCGTGGCCGGCAGCGCACCGCCCACCAGCGCCACCATCAATTCAATGCGCAAAAAATGGGCCGGTAACTGCCGCTCGAAAAACCGCGACAGCCACGAGCCAATGCCCATGGCAAACAGGTAGCTGCCGATGATGGTGGAGAACTGCAGCACTGAGTCGCCCAGCAGATAAGAAGCCAAAGCCCCTGCCGCCAGCTCATACACCAGCCCGCACGCCGCGACCACAAAGACGCTGGCCAGCAGCGCGACTTCAAGAGGGCGCGGTGTGGCAACGGTGGAGGGGGGTTTAGTGTTCAAAACGAGGGTGCCGATGGATGGGATATGCAGAACTGCGATGCGAAGCGAGCCGGTATCACGACGGCGTCAAGGGCGTAGCGAGCGAGCTGCGGGCAAGGCGGACGGCGCGCAGGAACCGGAATGTACCTGCGGGTACATGAGGATTCCGAGCACCGGCCAACGCCGCCCCCAGTTCGCGCAGTAGCCGGGAACTACCCGTGGATGGCGGCGGCTACTATTACGCAGATGCCCAGCGCCATCGCGGCAACCACCAGCGCCAGCGCCACGTTCTGCTTCTCGACAATCTCCAGCCACAGGTCGTACGGCGTCATTTTGTCAATGATGACAAAGCTCAGCCAGAAGATGATCACGCCGATCAGCGCGAACAAAATCGAGCCGAGGAAAGCGGCGGGTTTAAGCCATTCAAGTCCCATGATGTTCTCCAGAAAAAATCTGCCAGGTTGAATAGAAAGGGGCCGGCTTCATTTATGGCCGCCTCCGCCGGAAAATCCACCGAATGAGCCGCCTGAACTGCGCGAGCTGCTGGACGAAGAACAGTTCTCGACATTCGGGTCGCAGCGCGAGCAGCGCGTGACCAGCAACAGAACCACCAGTATCACCAGCACCACCACAACAATGGTGCCGCAACCCATGCCCGACGCACTGCTCAGGGGCTTGGCATCCGCGCGCTTGAAGAGGTCTTTCTTGCCTTCAAGCTTGAAGGCCCTGGCCACCAGGCCGCCGTCCAGCTTGCTGCCGCTGGACCAGGTGACTTCGTTCGGCGCCTCTTCCTGGGACAGCAGCGCGCTGCCGCTGGCGAAATCGCGGTTAAAGGTTTTTTGCCCGCGCTGAACCTGCCAGTAGAACTCGCCGGCGGCATACGTGGTCTCGGCGCGGTAGCTGCTTTGCAGGCGGTAGGTAGTCTTGAGGTAGGTGGCGCTGTCGCCACCCGTCTTGAAGGTGGGCGCGCCGGTCAGGGGCTTGACCACGCTCCAGCCGTCGGTGGCGTCCACCAGAAAGGTAAAGCCGCGCTTGCGGTTGTAGAGCAGGTATTCATCCCAGCCGAAGTGCTCGTCCGGGTCGTCGGGCTCGTACCCCATGCGGTGCTGGAACCCAACGACCTGCCATTGCGTGCCCAGCAACTGGCCCGTGCTTCCCAGCGCGATCAGCGGGGCAACCGGTTCGTCCTGGATCGCATGCTGAAGCGCGGCGCCTGTGCCCTGGCTCAGGTCGATGAGGCTGTTGCAGGAACTGCAGGTGATGCTTTTGCTGGCAGCCAGCGTAACCGCCACCGTCGCTCCGCAGTTGGGGCAGCTGAACTGCCTGCCGCTTTCTTCCTTGGCAGACTCGTCCTTCAGGCCAGCCAGCTTCAGCTCGTCAAGCAGCACCGAACGGCCCAGCGAGAGTGCCGGCGCGCCGCCACCAGATGCCGTGCCGTAGTCAACACTGAGCACATCGCCATCCGTGCTGCGCAGTTCGACCACAGCAAAAGGCATGCCCAGCGCTGGCAGGCGCGGCAGCTCGCCCTGTGCCGACAGCAGCACAACGCTCTCGTTGGAGGCCACACTGAATGGCTTGGCATTGATCGCCGTGGTGGCGCCGATGCGAAAGTTTTCTGCGGGCGGTACGGCGCGCTGCAGGCTGGTGGGCCGGCTGAACACATACGCGCCGTTGTCCTCGCTCAGGAAGGCCGCGCTGCCGTCATCCAGAATGGCATACCACTCGGTCCAGGTTCCCTGGGCGTACTTGTATTGCAGCCGGCCGACCAGCGTGAAGTTGCGGCCCTGCCAGACCCCGGAGGCCTGCAGCTGCAGGGGGCTGAAATCGTTGAACAGTTCGGCCATCTTGCCGATGCGCGATAGCGTGTCACCATCGCGCACGACAGTGCTCTGGCAGTAGCCGCACACCGCATGGGTGGACTGCGCGCTGCGGAATTCAACAGGCGCACCGCAGCCGGGACACGGCGCGCGGTAGGCGCGTTGCTGGGTGACGTCAGTCACAGCAGATGAAGCTCAGTGCCGGACAGAAGGCACGCGCAGCGAAGGGCCGCCCCGAGCAAGCGACGGCCCCCTCGGGGGGCAGCGCAGTACACGAAGTGACAAGCGTGGGGGCCACATACTTAAACTAACTTTTTGAGCAGCTCGGCCTTCTTGGCGTCGAACTCTTCCTGTGTGAGGATGCCCTTGGCCTTGAGCTCCCCGAGCTTCTCGAGCGTTGCCATGACATCGTCGGGCTTGACCGCCGCAGCCGCCGCAGCCGAAGCCGCCTGGGCTGTGTTGCCCTGCAAGCCCTGCTGCAGGTTTTGCGCCAGCACCTGGCCCAGCGCCACACCGGCACCCAGGCCCATGGCGTCACCGGCAATACCGCTGCCGCCCCCGCCGCCTTCGGCGAACTTCGGGATGGCCTGCGCCGTCTGGTACTGCATGAACTTGCCCATGTCGTTGCCGACCATGCCCATGCCGATTTTCTGGTCGAGGATTTTTTGCAGCTCTTCGGGCAGCGAGAGGTTCTGCACCGTCATGCCCTCGAGCTTCAGGCCGATCTTGGCAAATTCGGGCACAAGCTGCGCCGCCAGCGCCTGGGCAAACACGAGCTGGTTCGCGGCCAGGTCGAGGAAGGCAATGTCGCTGGCTGCAATGGCGGCGGAAATATTCTGCAGCACCAGGCCCCGCAGCTGTCCGTCAAGGTCGGCCGTGGTGTAGCGGTCGCGTGTGCCTGAAATTTCGGTGTGGAAAAGCTTGGGGTCGGCAACACGGAAGTTGTAGTTGCCGAAGGCGCGCAGCCGGACAGCACCGAAGTCCTTGTCGCGAATGGTGATGGGCTGGGGCGTGCCCCACTTCTGGTCGATCTGCTGGCGGGTGCTGAAGAAGTAGACGTCGCTCTTGAAGGGAGACTCAAACAGCTTGTCCCAGTTCTTGAGGTAGGTCAGCACCGGAATGGTCTGCGTCGTCAGCTTGTACATGCCGGGACCGAACACATCGGCGATCTTGCCCTCGTTGACGAAGACCGCCATTTGCGATTCGCGCACGGTGAGCGAGGCGCCGTACTGGATCTCCATGTCGGCCATCGGGAAACGCCAGGCCAGTGTGCCGTCGTCGTCCTCGGTCCACTGGATGATGTCGATGAACTGTTTCTTGATGAAGTCCATTAAGGCCATAGCGCGCTCCCTTGAGTGGTTGTCGGCCACATGATACCCGCCGATAACGACGTTTTTACGTTATTTACTGGCCCTGACCGCCTCCAGCGCAGTTCAGGCCGCGGCCCTGCTCCGCGCAGTCCTGCAGGACCAGCCCGGCACTGCGCGGATCAGGGAACCCAGCCAGGCGGAAAGTCGGCACATCGGCCGCAACGCCGCCTTCGGCATCCTTGATGCCGGCGGCGCGCAGGGACTGCTGACGGCGCTCATCGCCTTCCAGGACTGGCAGCGCCGTACCGTTCACAATCCGCGCGTCACCGGTACGCTCCGCGGTACTGGCAGGGGCCGGCGTGATATTGGCTGTCGTGGCGGCCGTCGCATTCTGCAAGGTGTAATTGCCGGCGTCGGCACCTGACAGGGTGATGCCGGTAATGCTGACGGGCTTGCCATTGCCGACGGCAGGCGAATCGAAGTTTCCGGTAGCCGCCCCCACGGTGAGAACGTCCGCGCCTATGCGCCCGGTAAACGCAGCACCGCCCGTTGCCAGCGTAGCTGATGTGGTGCCGTCCTGCACCTTGTTCGCGGCGGTGATGCCGCTGACATTCGCAATCGAAGCCGGCGTGATATTGGCCGTGGTGGCGGCCGTGCTGTTGACGCTGTAGTTGACCGCATCGGTGCCGGTGATGGCAATACCGCCGACGTTGACGGTTTTACCCACGCCCGCATTCTTGTCGGCAAAGCTGGCCGAGGTGTTGCTGGCCGTGAGTACATCGCCGGCGACCCGGTTGTCGGCCAGTGTCACGGTTGCGGCAGTGCCGCCGTCGTACACCTTGTTTTGGGCCGTGGCACCCACCGTCAGGGCGCGTTGCGTGATGTTGGCGGTGGTGGCGGCCGTGGTGTTAAACGTGTAGTTTCCGGCGTCGGTGCCGGTGACGGCTATGCCGCTGACGTTCACCGTCTTGCCGGTGCCCACATTCTTGTCGCCAAAGCTGGCAGCCGTGTTGGTGGTGGCGAGCACGTCGCCGGCAACACGGTTGTCGGCAAGCGTCACGGTGGCGGCGGTTCCGCCGTCATAGACACGGTTTTGGCCTGTGGCGCTGACCGTGAGGGCTCGCTGCGTGATGTCGGCCGTGGTGGCGGCCGTGGTGTTGTACGTGTAGTTCCCGGCGTCGGAGCCGGTCACGGCAATGCCGCTGACGCTCACCGCCTTGCCTGTACCCACATTCTTGTCGCCAAAGCTGGCAGCCGTGTTGGTAGCCGTGAGCACATCGCCGGCGATCCGGTTGTCGGCAAGCGTCACGGTGGCAACGGTTCCGCCGTCATACACACGGTTCTGGCCGGTTGCGCCGACCGTGAGCGCGCGCTGCGTGATGTTGGCAGTGGTGGCTGCCGTGGTGTTGGCGCTGTAGTTGCCCGCATCGGCGCCGGTGAGGGCAATGCCGCTGACGTTCACGGTCTTGCCGGTGCCGACGTTCTTGTCGATAAAGCTCGCGGCGGTATTCGTGGCGGTCAGCACATCGCCGCTGAGGCGGTTGTCGGTCAGCGCGACGGTGGCCGCAACGCCGCCGTCATAGACACGGTTCTGGCCGGCGGCGCTGACCGTCAACGCGCGCTGCGTGATGGTCAGCGCGCCATTGGTCAAGGCCAGGGTGTAGTTTTCGCTGTTGGTACCTACGCCGGCAGTGATAGCCACCGGTCCGGCCGCCACGGCCGTCCGGTCAACGGCTGTGGTGGTGTAGTTCACGCCCAGGCTGGCGATGGTGTCGCCGTCGATCAGCCCGCTTACCACCCCGGTCAGCAGCGGGTTGGTGTCGCCATACACCTTGGTCTTGTTGTCGGCCGTAACCGTCAAGGTCGGCGCGACGCGGTAGAGGAAAGTATTTGCGCTGCCGGCCGGTACATAGCTGGCGTCGCTGTTGTAGCGCTTGCTGTAGCCGGCAACGCCCTCAAGCGTGGTGCCGGGGTCGCCGCTGTAGACCAGGTAGCGGCCAGATGCGGCCACGATGCCGCCCGCGCCCACATTGTTGACGAGCTGGCCGCCGGTGCTGACGCCGGCTGCATTGGCGCTGCCGGCCTTGAGGACGACGGCATCGCCGGTGGCGGAAGAATTCACGGCATTGTTCAACGTGAGATTTGACGCCGCGCCGGTGGTTTCAATTTTGACCGCGCCGGTGGCCGTTACGCCTGCTGTCGCGCCGACCGTGCCCACAACCAGTGCGCCGGCCTGCCTGTAGTCCACGCTGCCGGTGCTGGCGGCGAGCGTGGTGACGGCATTGCCCGCGTTTGCCAGGGTATAAGCACCCGTTCCCCCCGTCAGCGCGAGCCCTGAAGCCAGGATGGCGCCAGACTGGCTGACAGCCCCGCCTGCAGACAGGGTGGCATTGCCGGTTGTCGCAACGGCAGCCACGTCGAATCCGGCCGCGCTGCTGTACTGGATGGCCCCCGCCGCATTGGCCGTGTCTGCGGCATTGCGGGCCTGCAGGTTGATGGCGGTGCTGGTGTTGCCGCTGTTGTTGAGCGTGATGCCACCGCCGGCGTTGACCAGCGTTTTGACCTGCAGCGTGCCGGCCGTGATGTTGCCGGTACCTGCCGTCTGGGTGACCGCGCCCAGTGCTGTCAGGTTCAGTGTGCCGCTGCCGAGGTTTGAGGCCGTGCTGCCCACACCCAGGTTGACGGCGCCCGCGCTGCGCACGAAGGCGTTGGCATTGCCGGTGGTGTTGACGCTCAGGTTGCCGGCCCCCACGTCGATGCCGTTGCTGGCGTCGGTGCCGATCTGGCCGTTGGCATTGAGGGTGAGGTTCTGCGCGGTGATGGTTTGCACGCCCACATCGGTGATGGAGCCGGCATTGAGCGTCAGGGTCTTGCCGGCCAGGCCGACCGCGCCGCCTATGGTCATGGCGCCAGTGCTGGCCGTATCGCCGATGACGATGGGGCCGGTGGCGCCCGTGGCGAAGGCGCTGACTTCCGCGGCCGTGAGGTCAAAGCCCGAAGCGCCCGACAGGGACATGGTGCGGCTCGCGGTTTTGGCCTTGAGCGTCAATGCGCCACTGGTCGCCAGCGCGTTGTTGCCTGTGTTCGCGGCGATGGCGACCGTGTCGGCCGTGATCGTGATGGGCCCGCTGCCGGCAACCACGTCGACGTTGTTCTGCGTGTACGTGCCGGTGCCGGTGTCTATGGCGACAGCGTTGTTGACGGTGCTGATATTGCCAGCCACCGTTGTGCTGTTGTTGCCGTTATTCAGCGTGAAGCCGCCCGCCGCCGTGATGGCATTGAGGGTGGCGATGTTGTTGGCCTGGGTGCCGAGGTTCAGCGAGCCTGCACCCGTGCCGGCCACTGCCAGTGAGGCCGCCGTCACAGCGCCCGACTGCGTGATGTTGCCGCCGGATTGCAGCGTCAATGCCCCTGTGGTGTTGACAGCGGCCACATCGAAGCCGGTGGCGTCGCGATAGCTGACTGCCCCATTGGCATTGGCCGTGTCGGCGGCATTGCGGGCCCGTAGATCGACCGTGGCGACCTCGTTGCCGGCATTGTTCAATGTGATGTTCGCCGTGCCGGCGGACAGCGTTTTGGCCACCAGCGTGGGCGCGGTGATGGCGCCCGTCTGGGTGATGGTCGCGCCGGCCACCACTGTCAGGCTGCTATTGGCAACGGAGGTACCCAGCACCACGGCATTGGCATCGCGCAGCGAGACGTTGTTGCCGCTGGTGACGGCCACGCTGGAGAAGTTGTTGGCCGCATTGGCCAGCGTGATGTCGTTGGCTGCGCCGGCGGCCAGCGTGGTGGCACCTGTGACCGTCACCGCGCCGGTCTGTGTGATGGCGCCGGCCGTATTCAGCGCCAGAGAACCCGACACCACTGAGGTCCCCATCACCAGCGCATTGCTGTCGGTGATGCTGACGTTATTGCCCGTGGTGACAGCCACCGCCCCCGTGAAATCGTTGCCGGCGTTGGTCAGCGTGATGTTGTTGCCGGCGCCGGCCGCCAGGGTGGCGGTGGTCGCCTTGATGGCGCTGGTTTGCGTGAGTGCGCTTCCGGCCGTCAGGGCCAACGCACTGACGTTGAGCGCGCCATTGAGACTGATGTCGCCAGTGTCGGCGCCGGCGGTGGTGGCCGTCAGCGAGGTGGAACCGGTAACGCCCACCGAGGCACCGCCCATGGCGCCCACGGCGATGTCGTTGGCGGTCACGGCCAGCACCGACAAGGCCAGGCTGGCGCCCGTGGTGCCGGCAATGCTCACGTCGCCGTTGCCCGCCTGCAGGATCAGCGTACGGCCCGAGGCCTGGCTGTTGACCGCTCCGTCGAACTGGATATTGGCGCCGGCACCCGCGCCGGCATTGCCGCCGCGTGAGTCCACAGTGATGCTGGCCGTATTGAGCAGTGCGTCATCCTTGATACGGACAACGCCGCCAGCACCGGAGACCGCGCCGCCGACCTGGTTGCCACCCAGCGCAGTAAGCCCGCCGGCAAGGGTGATGGTGGGCGTGGCGCCCGCTGCGTCGAGTGTGATGGCGCCTGCGTTACCGCCCGCCGCCACGCCTGTGCCGCCGTTGCCGCCGGTGGTGGTGATGGCGGCGACCGATACATTGCCGCCGGTGGAAGCCATCGACACCGCGGCGCCCTGACCGCCGGCCTGGTTGCCGCCCGCACCGTTGCCGCCAACGGCGCTGATTGCACCGGTGCTGCTGATGGCCCCCGTGGAATTGACGGTGACCGCGCCACCATTGCCACCCGAGCCGACGGTGCTGCCGTTGGTGCCGTTGGCCGTGATGGCCGCCGTGGTGACGCCCGCGCCGGAAATGTCTACCGTGCCGGCATTGCGTCCGTTGGCCGGGCCGGCAGTCGTGCCGCCGCTGGTGACTATGGCGCCAACCGCCACTGCGCCGCCGGATCCGCTAACGCTGATGTTGCCGCCATGGCCCGAAGTGCCGCCCGTAGTGGTCAGCGTACCTGCCGTGAGGTTGCCAGCCGTGTTGCTTAGGGTAATGCTGCCTGCCGAGCCGCCTGCGCCCGTGCCGGCTGCATTGCCGCTTTGCGCAGCCAGTGCACCCACCGTGACAGCACCCGCAACGGTGTTAGCCACGCCGATGCTGCCCGCATTGCCGCCGTCGCCGTTGGTGGTTCCGCCCGCACCCCCGCTGGCCGTCATGCCTGCGGTAGTGACCGCCCCCGTGGAGGTGATGCTGACGGCGCCGCCGCTGCCGCCCTTTTGACTGGACGTGGCCGCCGCCGCGCCGCCGCTGGCGGTGATGGTGCCGGTGCCCATGTTGAGGCCGGCGCCGCTGATGGTGACCGTGCCGGCATCACGGCCTGCCAGACCGCTGACCGTGGTGCCGCCGCTGGCGATGATGTTGTTGTTGAGCACCGACACCTGGCCGGCAGCAGAAAGGCTGACGTTGCCGCCGTTGCCCTTGGCACCACCGGTGGTGGTGACGGCCCCGGTGGACAGCGTTCCCGCTGCGGCGGTGTTGCTCACGGAAACACCGCCGGCCGTGCCGCCCGCGCCGGCGCCCAGCGCGTTACCGGTTTGCGCCGTCAGCGTTCCGGTGGTGATATTGCCGCTGCCGCTGTTGTTGACCGTGATGCTGCCGGCATTGCCACCGGCCGCATTGGTGCCGACCGCTGCGCCGCCGCTCGCCGTGAGATTGGTGAGCGTGAGGCCGTTGTTGCCGGTAATGGAAATCGCCGCACCGTTACCGCCGGCCTGGTCACCCGTCAGCGTGCCATTCGTGCCGCTGGCGGTCACGGTGGTGCCGGTCAGCAGGCCTCCTGTGGCCTGCAGCGTGACGGAACCTGCGTTGCGTCCCGCCGTGCCCGCGTTGGCGGTGCCGCCGCTGGAAACAACCGCGCCTGTCGTCAAAACGCCGGCCGTCGAGGTGACGCTGATGTTGCCGCCGTTGCCGTTGGCGCCACCCGTGGTGGTAAGCGCACCGACTGTCAGCGCCGTTCCGTTCAGCGTGATACTGCCGGCCGTGCCGCCGGCGCCCGTTCCGGTGGCGCCACCCGTTGAGGCCGTCACTGCCGCGGTGCCCAACGTGCCGCTGCCCGTGATGCTCACCACACCGGCATTGCCGCCGGCCTGGTTGGTGCCCAGGCCCGCGCTGCCACTGGCGCTGACCAGACCCGTGACCGAGCGGTTGACGCCCGTCACCGTGATATTGCCCGCATTGCGGCCAGCGCCGGTGCCACCGGCCAGCGCCGTGCCGCTGGTGTTCAGCGTGCCGGTGACCGTCACGCCGCCCTGCGAGGCCAGTGCGACCGAGCCGCCGTTGCCGCCTGCCGCGCCGCTGCTGTCTATCGCACCGGTCCCGATGTTGGCGCCTGCCGCGTTGTTGGTCACGCTGATGCTGCCGGCCGCGCCACCGGCGCCGGTACCCACTGCCGCGCCCGTACGTGCCGCGAGCCCACCCAACGCAATCGCGCCTGCCGTTGTGGAATTGTTCTGCACCGTGATGCTGCCGGCATCACCACCGTCACCGTTGGTGGTGCCACCCGCGCCGCCGCTGGCGGTGAGGGCGCCGGTGGTCACGGCATCGGTGGTCGTGATGCTGACGGCCGCGCCGCTGCCGCCTTTCAGGTTCGACGTGGCAGCTGCCGCGCCACCGCTGGCCGTGATGGTGCCCGTTCCCATGTTGAGGCCACCGCCGCTGATGGTGACGGTGCCGGCGTTACGGCCGGCCTGGCCGCTGACCGCAGTGCCGCCGCTGGTGGTGATGTTGTTGTTGACGATGGACACCTGGCCCAGCGCCGACAGATTGACATTGCCGCCGTTGCCCTTGACACCACCGCTGGTGAGAATGGCCGCGGTGGACAAGGTACCGCCGGCCGCCGCGTTGGCCACGCTGACGCTGCCGGCCGTGCCGCCTGCACCTGTGCCCACCGCATTGCCGGTTTGCGCCGTCAGCGTTCCAGTGGCGATATTGCCGCTGCCGCTGTTGTTGACCGTGATGCTGCCGGCATTGCCGCCGGCCGCGTTGGTACCCACGCCTGCGCCGCCGCTGGCCGTGAGGTTGGTCACCGTGATGCCGCCGGTGCCGGCAAGGGAAATCGCCGCGCCATTGCCGCCGGCCTGGTCGCCCGCCAGTGCGCCGTTGGTACCGCTGGCCGTAATGGTCGTGCCGGTGAGCAGGCCGCCCGTGGCCTGCAAGGTGACCGCTGCTGCGTTGCGACCCGCCGTGCCGGCATTGGCCGCGCCACCGCTGGTATTGATGACGCCGGCCGTCAAAACGCCCGCCGTGGACGTGACACTGACGGCGCCGCCGTCGCCGTTGGCGGTGCCTGTGGTCGTCAGCGCGCCAGCTGTGACGGCGCTGCCCGTCAGCGTGATGCTGCCGGCGTTGCCGCCGGCGCCCGTTCCTGTTGCGGCACCTGTTTGGGACGTGATGCCGACCGCGCCAAGTGTGCCGCTGCCGGTGATGCTCACCGCGCCGGCGTTGCCACCCGCCTGGTTGGCACCCAGCCCCGCGCCGCCGCTGGCGGTGATCAGGCCCGTGACCGAGCGGTTGACGCCGCTCAGGGTAATGTTGCCGGCATTTTTTCCTGCGGCGGTCACCCCGGCGCCGATAGCACCGCCGCTGGTGTTGATCGTTCCGCCGACCGTGAGAGCGCCCTGCGAACTCAGGACGACGTCGGCGCCGGCGCCGTTGGTGCCGCCATTGGCCGTCACAGCCCCTGCGATGGAGAGGGCTTGCCCGGCCGCGCTGTTGGTCACCTGCACAGCGCCGGCGGTGCCGCCCGTGCCGGCGCCGAAAGCAGCCCCGCTGTTGGAGCTCAGTGCTCCCAGCGAGATGGCGCCAGTGGTGGCCGAATTGTTGATGACGGTGATGCTGCCCGCGCTGCCGCCGTTGGCCGGCGTGGCAATGCCCGCACCGCCCGTGGTGTTGATGGCGCCGGCGGTGATGCCGCCCGCGGCAGCCGTGATTTGCACATTGGCGCCGTTGCCGCCGCTTTGGCCGGCGCCTATGCCTGGCGTGCCGTTGGCCGTGATGTTTCCGGTACCGGTGCTCACGCTTGCGCCTGAGAGCGTGACGGTGCCGGCATTGCGGCCTGCATTGCCCGTCAAGGTGACGCCGCCGGCCGTATTGATCGCGCCTGCAGCACCAGTGGACAGCGCACCCTGGGCACTCAGGGTGACGGCACCGCCGTCGCCTTTGGTGCCGCCGGTGGTGGTGATGCCTGCCGTCGTGACATTGCCGGCCGCTGCCGTATTCGTGACGGCGACGCTGGCCGCGGTGCCCCCTGCGCCCGTGCCGATTGCATTGCCGGTTTGGGCCGCCAGGGTTCCGGTGGTGATGTTTCCGCTGCCGCTGTTGTTGACCGTGATACTGCCGGCATTTCCGCCGGCAGCATTGGTGCCCACACCCGCGCCGCCGCTGGCCGCGAGATTGGTGACGCTGATGCCACTGTTGCCGGTAATGGAGATCACCGCACCGTTGCCGCCGGCCTGGTCGCCCGTCAGAGTGCCGTTCGTGCCGCTGGCGGTCATGGTGGCGCCGGTCAACAGACCACCCGTGGCCTGCAGCGTCACCGTTCCGGCATTGCGCCCGGCCGTTCCCGCATTGGCTGTGCCGCCGCTGGAGACGATCGCGCCTGTCGTCAAAACGCCGGCCGTCGAGGTGGCGCTGACAGTGCCGCCGTTGCCGTTGGCGCCGCCCGTGGTCGTCAGGGTACCAGTGGTCACTGCCGTGCCGTCCAACATGATGCTGCCTGCTGTGCCGCCCGCGCCGGTGCCCGTCGCTGCACCGGTTTGTGCTGCGATGTTGTTCGTGCCCAGGCTGCCGCTGCCGGTGATGCTCACCACGCCGGCATTGCCGCCGGCCTGGTTGGTACCCATCCCTGCACCGCCGCTGGCGGTGATGGCACCGGTGACGGCGCGGTTGACGCCCGTGATCGTGACGTTGCCGGCGTTCTTGCCTGCTGCGGTCATACCGGTACCCAACGCGCCGCCGCTGGTGGTGATCAGCCCGCTGACGGTAAGGGCACCTTGTGAGCTCAGGGTGACATCGGCACCGGCGCTGTTGGTGCCGCCGTTGGCCGTGATGGCCCCCGTGGTGAGGCCTTGCCCGGCCGCATTGTTGGTCACCTGCACGGCACCGGCCGTGCCGCCAGCGCCGGTCCCGAAGGCCGCTCCGCTGCTGGAGCTCAGCCCTCCCAGTGAGATGGCGCCCACCGTCGCCGAGTTGTTGATGACGGTGATCGTGCCCGCATTGCCGCCGCTGGCCAGGGTGGCAATGCCCGCACCGCCCGTTGTATTGATGGCACCGGCTGTGATGGCGCCCGTGGCCGTGACTTGCACATTGGCGCCATTGCCGCCATTTTGGCCAGCGCCTATACCCGGCGTGCCGTTGGCGGTGATGTTGCCCGTGCCGGTGCTTACGCTTGCACCCGAGAGTGTGACGGCGCCAGCATTGCGGCCGGCATAGCCTGCCAGCGTGACGCCACCGGCCGTGTTGATGGTGCCAGCAGCGCCGGTGGACAAAGCGCCCAGCGCACTCAGGTTCACGGCGCCGCCGTCGCCTTTGGCTCCGCCGGTCGTGGTGACTCCCGCGGTCGTCAGGTTGCCCGCGGCAGCCGTATTCGTCACCGAAATGCTGCCGGCCGCACCGCCGGTACCGGTGCCCGTGGCCGTGCCGGTCTGTGCGGCCAGCGCGGCGGCAGTGATGTTGCCGGTACCGCTGTTGGTAACCGTGATGGTTCCTGCATTGCCGCCCGACGCATTGGCGCCCACACCGGCCCCGCCACTGGCGGTCATGGCTGCGCCTGCGATGCCGCCCGCGGCGACTATGGAGACTGCGCCCGCGTTGCCGCCGTTGCCGGCCGTGTTGCCGGCCGTGCCGTTGGCCGTTACAGCGCCCAGCGCGGTGATGGCGCCGGCCGCCGTGATGTTGATTGCACCGGCATTGCGGCCTGCAGTGTTGGCCAGTGCCGTGCCGCCGGTGCTGGTGACGGTGCCCGCGCTCAGTGCACCGGCGGAATTGAGCGTGATGGCGCCGCCGTCGCCGTTGTTGCCGCCCTGGGTGGTGATGTTGCCGGTGCCCAGGCTGGCGCTGGCCACGCTGTTGGTCACGGAGATGCTGCCGGCCGTGCCGCCGGCGCCGGTGGTGACCGCATTGCCGGTGCTGGCGGTCAACCCGCTCACAGCGACGTTACCGGTGCCGCTGTTAGCCAGGATGATGCTGCCCGCGTTGCCCCCGGCCGCGATGCCCGTCGTGCCAGCGGCACCGCCGCTGGCCGTGAGGGTGCCTGTGCTGGAGATGCCGCCGGTGGAGGTAATGTTGATACTGCCGCCCGTACCACCGGCCTGTCCAGCCCCCAGCCCGGCGGAACCGCTGGCGGTGATGGCGGCGGTGGTGACACCGGCGCCCGAGATGCTGACGGCCCCGCCGCTACGGCCTGGGTTGCCGGTTGTGGCAGGGCCTCCGATGGCGTTGATGGCCCCGAGCAGGTTGACAGTGCCCGTGGCGTTGAGGGTGACGTTGCCGGCATTGGTATTGCCGGCGCCTGTGGTGGTGATGCTACCGGCCGCGGTGCTGGTGATATTGGCCGCCGAAAGATTCACGCCGCCGGAAGCCGTTAGTGCGGCATTGAGGGCAATCGTATTGCCAGCTTCAAAGCGGACCTTGTTGCCCGCCGTCATGGCCAGTGCGCTGGCCAGCGTGATGTTGCGCGAGGCCTGGAGGTACAGCTCGCTATAGCCGGTAATGTCGGCGATCTGGATGGTGTACGTGCCCGTCGGGCTCGGTGGATCGAAGAGGGCCACGTCGGGCGTGCCATCGGCATTGTTGGGCGGTGAGGACTGTATGGTGGTGTTGATGTCGATGTCCTGCGGATCCAGCAGCACCCTTCCGCCAGTGCCGGCCGGCGCGGCCACGTCGATACTGCCGCGCAGGTCCAGCTGCTGCTTGCCCGAAACCTCGACAAAGCCGCCGTCACCACCGTTGGCGCCGCCGCGCGCGCTGATGGCGCCGCTGTGGCGCGTGTCACCGTCGGCCCAGACCACCACTTTTCCGCCTTTGCCGCTGTCTGTCGCGTCGGCCCGTATCGATGCGCCTGTGGCCACATAAGTGCGTGAAGCATTCTGGACGGCCGCATTGCCGCCCTGGTAATCGCCGCCCACCAGCGCGGTGCCGCCGCCGGCTGCGCCGGAGACGTCAATGGCAGCACCGGTGTCCAGCGCCACCTTGTCGCCCAGCACCTGCACCGTGCCGCCGCTCTGGCCCGGGGCGGTGCCGCTGGCATCGAGTGTGCCGGAGACCTGGACAACACCTGTGCCACCGCCGCTCAGCACAATCGTGCCGTTGCGCTCCACGGCTGAGTTGGCGCGGATGACGCCGGACTGGTTGATGACGGTCGCCATGGCATCGCCCATGGCACTGGCCAGCACGGCAACCCGGCCGCCCGTGGCCGTGATACTGCCGCTGTTGGTGATCGCGGCCTGCGCGGCCGCGGCGTCCACCGAGAAGCGCACCAGGCCCACACCCGAGGTGTCGACCGACACACGCGAGCCTGCCAGCAGGCCGACGGAGCCGGCTTCGGCGCTGACGGCGCCGGTGTTGGTGACCTGCGGCGCAGCCAGCAGCACATAGCCGCCGCGCGCGGCGGTGATGCTGCCGTGGTTGCTGACGGCGCCCGCGCCGCTGCCGCTGAAGCTGTAGCGGCCGGCCATGAAGTCGCCGTTGCCGATGTCGAGACTGGAGGCGACGAGCCCACCCACATTGACCTGCGCCCCCGGGGCGAACATCACGCCGGACGGATTGATCAGGAAGACCTGGCCGTTGGCGCTCAGCGAACCGAAGATGGATGAGGCACCGTTGCCGATGACGCGGTTCAGCGCGACGGACGAAGCGCCGGGCTGCACGAACTGCATCGATTGCCCCACGCCGATGTTGAAGCTTTGCCAGTTCAGCACCGCCTTGTCGCTGGTCTGGTTGACCACCATGGCGTTGGCCGACGGCGTGCTGACGCTGGCCTGGCCTCCCACCACCTGCGCGCCTTCAGGCAAGGCGATGGCCCAGGGCGAGACAGCCGCCAGCAGGGTTGCAAGCAGGCGCGACAGCCTGCGGTCGCTGCGGATGCGGTAAGTGGCCGAGAGCTTGCGCGACAGGCGGACCACCACCGTGCGCACGGTCCAAGGGCGATAGGCGGCGCGAGGGGAAGAAGTGGGGGCGGTCATGATGGGTATGCAGAGCAGGGGTTGGGGCCGGGCTAGAACCAGGCTTGGACCGACAGCCAGGCGCGCGGCGCACGGTCCGGGTCGCCGGTGGACGGCGGCGCCGTCGTCGTGCGCCATGCCAGGTAGGTCTTGACCAGGAATTTGCCAGGCTGGCCCAGCGTGGCGCCCACACCGACGGAACCGAGGCTCAGCGTATTGGCATTGCCCGGCACAGTGGGGCCGTTCTGGTTGAAGCGAATGCGCCCATGGTCATAGAAAGCCAGCAGAGTCAAAGGCTCACCCCAGACCGTTGGCGCGAGCTGGTAACGCGACTCCAGGTTCAACAGGAAACCGGCGTCGCCGACGCCTTCGCCCACCGGGTAGCCGCGCACGCCATTGGGCCCGCCCAGAACCATTTTTTCGGCCGAGCTGAGGTTTTTCGACGCCAGCTGGGCCTGTGCCGCGACGTGAAAGCTGTAAGCGGCATCAAAAAACTGGGAGCGCTGGAATTCCAGGTTCAGCTTGCTGAAACCGCCCGCTGTGCGCAGGCCGCCGAGGCCATCGTCAAGCGCCTGATCGGCCGCATTCAACGTGAGGCGGCCGAAGGTGGCGTTCACGGCATAGTTGTTCAGGCTGCTGCCGCCCGCCAGTTCGTCGATGAAGTTACCCGCCAGCCCCAGCCTGAGCGCGGCGATGTCGCGCTCGCTTTTGAGTGCGGGTGTGCGCGTTTCGTCAACGAGCTTTTTTTGCTCTGCACTGATGAGGCCGTACAAATTGTTGGCGCGCCCGCGCAGCAGGGGGTGGGACAGGTTGAGGCCGAGAATGTCGGCCCGGCCGCTGGCCCCCAGAGGCTCGAATTGCTTGCCCAGCGCGTAATCCAGGCGCACCGCGCTGACACCCACCCGCGTGCCATAAGCGCCGACCGGCACGGTGTAGCCGGCGCGGTACAGGGTCGAGCCAGCCTGGTCGCTTTGCTGGGTGCTCAAGGCCAGCACGTCACCGCGCCCCAGCAGGTTGTTGAGATTGGCACTTAAAGTGACACGCGCGGCACCAGCGGCGCGCGCGCCATGGTTGTCTACGCTGACCGAGCCGTCGGCGCGCGGCCCTTTGCCCTGCACGGTGATCAGGACATCCGCCAGGCCCAGGCGATCTCCAGGCTCAACCGTAGCGCCGGCGTCATATCCCGCCAGGTCGCGCAACAGCAACACGGGCTTGTCGAGTGCGTATTCGGTAACGGCGTCACCGGACCGCAGCTGGCTGCCCACCAGTTCTTCCGCGAACGCCTTTGAGATGCCGGCGCCGTCGACACGCACAGAGACGCGGCCGACCCGCGCTTCAATGATGGTGATGGCGACAGTCCCGCCCTCTGCGGGAAACGCCTGCTCGGGCAGGTACGCCTGCGTGAGCAGATAGCCGTTCTGCCGGTAAAGCGCGCTGATGGCATTGGCGGCATCTGTGAGGCCGGCCAGATCCGTGGGCCGGTGGAGCCGGCTCGACAGCAAAGCCGCAAGTGCTTCACTGGAGAAAACGCTGTTGCCGGAAAAGCTGAACGCCGCTGGCGTAATGCGCGCAGTTCCCGCCGCTGGCTCCGCAACCCGGGGCGGTGCCAGTTCGGGCAGTGGCCCGCTACGCAAGGGCAGCAACGGTAACGAACCTTGCGGCTCCAGCAGCGTTCCGGCATCGGGCCGCACGTCTGCCCGGACCTGCGCCAGCGCAGGGACGTCCAGGGCGATGCATACGCCCAGAACCCCCCAGGCGACAAGCCTGGATGCCAGAAAGACTGAACTGCTCAAGAAGCGACCCTTTCGGTGTACAAATGCAACAAAATGTTTTAGCGGTTGTAGCGCTTTGCTCTTACGCTGTCCAATATTTTTTGTTAAAACACTTCCTATTTTCGCTGTAAGTGTTTGTTTTTGCACAGTTATTTAAAGATCCTGGAAAAATAAGCCGGCACGCCGATGGCTCTTTGCCAAATGTAAGTAAATGTTCATTGCCCTATTCCCACGGACAGGCAGACAGAAGTGGTCGTCGTCCGCACGAAGGAGCACCGGTCAATAGGGATAAGAAGAGGAGGCAAAGAAGAGGGGCGGCACTCATGGGGTACGCGCCGGCCGGCAGCGCCCGTACTGGCGAGGGCTGCGCCAGAAGCCTGCGGGCGGCATGCCCAGGCCATGCTTGCTATCTTTTTGAGAGCTGCTTGCGCACGTCCAGTGGGAATGGTGAGCCGTTTGATGCCCAATCGTGGCACCGACCCGTTGGCCGGGGTTGCCCACGGGATCGCCGCCAACCGGGAGCCACCAAGCCACAGCGAAACTACCGACGCAGCAGAAGGCGCCGGTTAACGGCCCCCAAAAAAACAGGCTGGAGTCAGCCAGGCCCCCTCGCTAAAGATACGAGAAGGGGATACGAGAAGGGGAGGATGAGTGCCAGTCCCGGGGTCAGCTCAGGCTGTGCCCCACACCTCGCGTGCGGTTTCGACCACCAGGCGCAGCTTGTTGCGTTGCGCTTCCACGGCGATGTTGTTGCCGTGCACGGTGCTGCTGAAGCCGCACTGCGGTGACAGCGCGAGCTGCTCCAGCGGCGCGTATTTCGCAGCGTCTTCAATGCGGCGCTTCAGGTCGTCCTTGCTTTCCATTTCACCGAACTTGGTAGTGACCAGGCCCAGCACCACGGTCTTGCCCTTGGGCAGGTAGCGCAGGGGTTTGAAGTCGCCGCTGCGGCTGTCGTCGTACTCGAGGAAATAGGCGTCCAGGTCCATCTCCTTGAGCAGCGCCTCGGCCACCGGCTCGTAGTTGCCGGCCGCGGCGTGGGTGCTCTTGAAGTTGCCGCGGCACAAATGCATGGCCAGCGTCATGCCGGCGGGCTTTTGCGCGACCACCTTGTTGATGAATTTGGCGTAGCGGTGCGGCAGCTCGTTGGGATCGTCTCCGCGCTGGCGCGCCGCTTCACGCATTTTCTCGTCGCACAGGTAGGCCAGGTTGGTGTCGTCCATCTGCACATAGGTACAGCCGGCCGCGGCCAGGCTGCGCAGTTCGTCGCCATAGGCCTTGGCTACGTCGTCGTAAAAAGCCGGGTCGAGTTCGGGATAGGCCTCTTTGCTGATGCCGGCGCGGCCGCCGCGAAAGTGCAGCATCGTTGGCGAGGGAATGGTGACCTTGGGCGTGTTGCCCGCACTGACCTGGCTTTTGAGGTACTGGAAGTCGGCGAGCTGGATGTCCTTGACGTGGCGCACCTTGTCGATCACCCGCATCACCGGCGGCGCCAGTTCCATGCTGCCGTCGGGCCGCTGGATGGTGACCGGGATATCGGTCTTCACGCCGCCGATCTGCTCGAGGAAGTCGATGTGGAAGTAGGTGCGGCGGAATTCGCCGTCAGTGATGCTTTTGAGGCCCACGTCTTCCTGGAACTTCACGATTTCGGTGATGGCCTGGTCTTCGACCTTGCGCAGTTGTTCGGGCGTGATCTGGCCCTTGGCCTTTTGCTCGCGGGCTTCCAGCAGGTACTGCGGGCGCAGAAAGCTGCCGACATGGTCATAACGGGCGGGTAGCTTGGCGGTCATGGGAAAGTCTCCATCGGTTGCAGGCACAAACCCCCATGGTATTCCAGCAAAATCACCCCTTATTGAATACAGAAATTCCGTATTTACCCTGAATTTCCCTATTTTTCTTGGCTTTATGGCAATTTATGTATACATTGCGTATCCATGAATGCCCAGAAATCGACTTTCCCCCTGAACGCCTGGTATGCCGCCGCTTATGACGTGGAGGTGGGCCGCACGCTGCTGGCGCGCACGATTTGCAAACAGAAGGTGGTGATGTTCCGCCGCACCGACGGCCAGGTCGCCGTACTGGAAGACGCCTGCTGGCACCGGCTGCTGCCGCTGTCCATGGGCACGCTGAACGGCGACGAGGTGACCTGCGGTTACCACGGCCTGGTCTATAACGCCCAGGGCCGCTGCACCCACATGCCCAGCCAGGAAACGCTGAACCCTTCGGCCTGCGTGCGTGCCTTCCCGGTACTGGAAAAGCATCGCTTTGTCTGGATCTGGCCCGGCGACCCGGCCAAGGCCGACCCGGCGCTGGTGCCCGACATGCACTGGAACGACGACGCAGACTGGGCCGGCGACGGCAAGCTGATCACGGTGAAGTGCGACTACCGCCTGGTCGTCGACAACCTGATGGACCTGACCCACGAAACCTTTGTGCACGGCTCCAGCATCGGCCAGCGCGCCGTGGCCGAGGCGCCCTTTGTCGCCACGCATGGCGACCGTACGGCCACCGTCACGCGCTGGATGGAAAACATCGACGCACCGCCGTTCTGGGCCGGGCAGATTGAGCACGCGCGCGGCTACAGGGGCAAGGTGGACCGCTGGCAAATCATCAAATTCGAAGCGCCCTGCACTGTGAACATCGACGTCGGCGTGGCCGAAGCCGGATCGGGTGCGCCACCCAAAGACGGCCAGCCGGGCGACCGCAGCAAGGGCGTCAATGGTTTTGTGCTGAATACGGTGACGCCGGAAACAGACGGCAGCTGCCACTACTTCTGGGCTTTCGCACGCAATTACTGCCTGGGTGAACAGCGCCTGACGCACCAGCTGCGCGAGGGCGTGGCCGGCATCTTCCGCGAGGACGAACATGTGCTGGAGGCCCAGCAAATCGCCATCGACGAACACCCGGACCACCAGTTCTACAACCTCAACATCGATGCCGGCTCGATGTGGGCCCGGCGCCTGATAGACGGACTGATCGCGAAAGAAAAACCACCGGCGCCTGTCATCACTATCCGGCTGGCGGCCTGAGGCGGGGATCATTTTTTATGCGAACCACAATCAATGCTATCAATTCAGTAGCTTCCAGCGCAGATTCCGAAAGGGCTACAGGCCAAAATAGCCTTGAAAGCGCGCAGGTGCGGGCGCAGCTTCAGCTTCGCGAGATGATCCTGGCCGGCGAGTTGCCCGGCGGAGCACGCATTGCCGAGCTGTCCATCGTTGAAAAACTCGGCTTCTCACGCACACCCATCCGCGCGGCATTGATGCGGCTGGAGCAGGAAGGCCTGCTGGAGTCGCTGCCCAACGGCGGCTACGCCGTGCGCACGTTTTCCGAACGCGATGTGTCCGAAGCGATCGAACTGCGCGGCACCATTGAAGGGCTGTCGGCGCGGCTGGCCGCCGAGCGCGGCGCACCCACCGTGGTGCTGAACGAAGCCCGCGAATGCCTGGGCAAGATCGATGCGGTGCTCAGCCAGCCTGCGCTGGACGATGAGGCTTTCTCTTCCTACGTCGCGCTGAACGAGCGGTTTCATGAACTGCTGGGTGAAATGGCCGGTAGCAGCGTCATTGCCAAGGAGCTCGAACGCGTGTTCAGCCTGCCGTTTGCGTCGCCTTCGGGTTTTGTGGTGGTGCAGGCCAATTCCCCGGGCGCTCGCGACATGCTGGTCGTGGCGCAGGACCAGCACCGACAGGTGCTCGACGCCATTGAGCAGCGCGAGGGCTCGCGCGCCGAAGCGATCATGCGCGAGCACTCACGCCTGGCCCAGCGCAACCTGCGCGCTGCCGTGGCCAGCCACAACCTGGACCAGATGCCCGGCGTGCGGCTCATACGGAAGAAATGACGTCCCCCCAAAGCGGCCTGCGGCCGCCTCCCCCCAAGGGGCGCCACCAGTGGCCCGGCAAAGCCGGTTCCACGGCGGCCCTCGAATTTAAGAGATCACGGAAAACTGAATGAAAGCCACCTCCAGCTGGACCGATGCGGTCATTGAATCTTTTGACGAACTCACGCCCACCGTGCGCGAGTTCCGCATCCGGCCCATGGGTGACGCAGCCACCGTGCAGCGCCACGAACCTGGCAGCCACCTGCAGGTACAGCTGCTGGTGGACGGCAAGCCGCAGCTTCGTTCTTACTCACTGGTCAGCGAGACCGATGGCCAAACGTATCGCATCGCGGTGAAGCGGCTGGACGACGGCCGCGGCGGTTCGCGCGCGATGTGGCAGCTGGCCGCTGGCGACCGGTTGCAGGTGAGCGGGCCGCGCAACCATTTCCCGCTGGACTTCAATGCCCCGGCTTACCTGCTGGTGGCCGGCGGCATAGGCATCACGCCGCTGGTGGGCATGGCCCAGGCGCTGGCCGACCGCTGTGCGCAGTCGGGCCGGCCGCTGCGCATGCTGTATGGCGTGCGCAGTGAATCTGAACTGGCTTACGGCGAAATGCTGCGGGCTTGCCTGGGCGAGCGGCTGCAGGCGGCCGTCGACGCGCGCATCGATTTCGCCGGCGAGATCGCAGCGCTACCGGCCGGCGCGCAAATGTATGTCTGCGGCCCGGTGCCCATGCTGGACGCGGCGCGCCATGCCTGGGAAGCCTCGGGCCGGCCAGCGACTGACCTGCGTTACGAGACCTTTGGCAACAGCGGGCGGTATGCGCCGCAGGCTTTCCGGGTGCTGATTCCGCGCCACGCGCTGGACATCACCGTGCCGGCCGGTTGCAGCCTGCTGGACGCGCTGGAGCAGGCGGGCGTGGAAGCGGTGTCCGACTGCAAGCGCGGCGAATGCGGCCTGTGCACACTGGACGTGCTGGCGGTCGACGGCGAGATCGACCACCGCGACGTCTTTCTGAGCGAGCACGAGAAACAACAAAACACGCGCTTGTGCGCCTGTGTCTCGCGCGTGGTCGGTTCGGTGACGCTGGATTCTTCCTACCGGCCCGACGCGTGAGGGGACAACTTGTGTGCGATCACCGGGTCATGCGCGCGATGATCGCGCAACCGACCGCGAACCAACAGCAACCCCGTGAGCGGCAACCCACACAATGAAGCCATGGAGGGCATGGCCGATGTGTTCACATATCGAACATTTGTGCTGATACCGCACTCATACTAGACTCGCACCGTTTTACGGCCGGATGCCGGCGACCTGAACTCCGCCGCGTTTAACGCAGCAGCAAGAACTGAAAACCACCCAGGAGACAAGCATGAAAAAACGTACCTTCCTCACCGCCGCCGCGCTGTCGGCCGCGGCACTTGCCGCCGCCCCGGCACTGGCCCAGGACAACACCTTCAAGATCGGCCTGATCCTGCCGATGACGGGCCAGCAGGCCACCACCGGCCGGCAGATCGAGGCGGCCGTGCGCCTTTACATGGCGCAGAACGGCGACAGCGTGGCGGGCAAGAAAATCCAGCTGATCGTGAAGGACGACACCTCACTGCCGGACACCACACGGCGCCTGGCGCAAGAGCTGGTGGTCAACGACAAGGTCAACGTGCTGGCAGGCTTCGGCATCACGCCCTCGGCCCTGGCCACCGCGCCCATTGCGACGCAATCCAAGACGCCCATGGTGGTGATGGCGGCGGCAACATCCAGCATCACGCAGGCTTCCCCCTACATCGTGCGCAGCAGCTTCACGCTGCCGCAGGTTTCGGTCGCCCTGGCCGACTGGGCGCCCAAGAACGGCATCAAGACGGTGGTCACGCTGGTGTCCGACTACGGCCCCGGCATCGACGCGGAGAAATTCTTCAAGGACCGCCTGACCTTTAATGGCGGCCAGGTGACCGACGCGCTGCGCGTGCCGCTGCGCAATCCCGACTTCGCGCCCTTCCTGCAAAAAGTGCGGGACAACAAGCCCGATGCGCTCTTCGTCTTCGTGCCTTCGGGCGCAGGCGCCGCGGTGATGAAGCAGTTTCTTGAGCGCGGCCTGGACAAGGCCGGCATTCGGCTGATCGCCACCGGCGATGTGACGGACGACGACCAGCTCAACGACATGGGTGACGGCGCGATTGGCGTCGTTACTTCGCACCACTACTCGGCGGCGCACCCCTCGGCGATGAACAAAAAATTCGTGGAAGCGTTTGCCAAAGCCAACAAGGGCCTGCGCCCCAACTTCATGGCGGTGGGTGGCTATGACGGCATGCGGGTAATTTACGAGGCGCTCAAAACCAGCAAGGGCCAGGGTGGCGGCGACGCGCTGCTCGAAGCCATGAAGGGCCAGCTGTTTGAAAGCCCGCGCGGCAAGATTTTCATCGACGCACAGACGCGCGACATCGTGCAGGATGTCTATCTGCGCAAGGTCGAGAAGAAGGACGGGCAACTCTACAACGTGGAGTTTGATGTGATCAAGGACGTCAAGGATCCCGGGAAGAACAAGTAACCCCCCGAAGCGCCGCTTCGCGTCGCCTCCCCCCTGCTGGGGGCAACACCAGCGGCCCGGCGAAGCCGGTTCCGCGGTATTCCTGGCACGGACCTCTCTCAAGCAAACACTGATCCTCTGGCCAAAGCATGCTGACCCTTCTTTTTGACGGAATCGCCTACGGCATGCTGCTGTTCATCCTGGCGGTGGGCCTGGCGGTGACCATGGGCCTGATGAATTTCATCAACCTCGCGCATGGCGCTTTCGCGATGGCCGGCGGCTACATCACCGTGTTGCTGATGCAGCACTTCGGCGTGCCTTTTTTGCTGTGCCTGCCGCTGGCCTTCGCCGGCTCAGCGCTGCTGGGCGCTGTGCTGGAGCGCACGCTGTACCGGCCGCTGTACAACAAGCCGCACCTGGACCAGGTGCTGTTTTCGATCGGCCTGGTGTTCATGGCGGTGGCCAGCGTGGACTACTTCGTCGGCTCGACGCAGCAGATCGTGCAGCTGCCCCAATGGCTCAAGGGCCGCACCGAGATCGGCAGCGGCGCCTGGATGCTGGGCATGGGCCACTACCGGCTGTTCATCATTGCGGTGTGCGCCGCGCTCACGCTGGGCCTGCAATACGTGCTGACTCGCACGCGCTTCGGCAGCCGCTTGCGTGCCTCGGTGGACGACCAGCGCGTGGCGGCCGGCCTGGGCATCAACGTCAACATCGTGTTCCTTTCGACCTTCGCCGTCGGCTCGGGACTGGCCGGCCTGGGCGGCGCGCTGGGCGCCGAAGTGCTGGGGCTGGATCCGAGCTTTCCGCTCAAGTTCATGATTTACTTCCTGATCGTGGTGGCCGTGGGCGGCACCACGTCGATCACCGGGCCGCTGCTGGCCGCGCTGCTGCTGGGCATTGCCGACGTGGCGGGCAAGTACTACATCCCCAAGCTGGGGGCCTTCATCGTTTACAGCCTGATGATCGTGATTTTGATCTGGCGGCCGCAGGGCCTCTTTGTGCGCAAGGGCGGCAGATAAATGAACACTCAAACGTCCCTGCTTAAAAACAGCCGCTGGAAGCTCTGGGAACCGGTGCTCTGGCTCGCCGCCTTCGCCGCGCCAGTGCTGATGCCCAGCCACGCGTCCATCATCAATGAGATCGCCATCGTCGCGCTGTTCGCGGTGTCGCTGGATCTGGTGCTGGGTTACACCGGCATCGTCTCGCTGGGCCATGCAGCCTTCTTCGGCATAGGCGGCTATGCGGCGGCGCTGTTCGCCAAGCTGGTCATGCCGGACCCGCTGGTGGGCCTGGCGGTGGGCATCGCCACCGCCACACTGCTGGGTGCTGTGTGTTCACTCACCATCCAGCGCGGCAGCGACCTGACACGGCTCATGGTGACACTGGGGGTGGCGCTGATCCTGCTGGAGCTGGCCAACAAGCTTGACTGGCTGACCGGCGGCGCCGACGGCCTGCAAGGCGTGGTGATGGGCCCGCTGCTGGGCCGCTTCGAGTTTGACCTGTCGGGCCGCACCGCCGCCTATTACTCGCTGGCCGTGCTGCTCATTTTGTTTGTGCTGATGCGTCGCCTCGTGCATTCGCCGCTGGGCGCGACACTCAAGGCGATACGCGACAACCGCCTGCGCGCCATGGCCATCGGCATTCCGGTCGCTTCGCGGCTGACCGTGGTCTACACGGTGGCGGCCGGCGTCGCGGGCGCCGCGGGAGCGTTGATGACGCAAACCACCGGCTTTGCCTCGCTGGATTTGTTTGAGTTTCATCGTTCGGCCGATGTGCTGCTGATCCTGGTGGTCGGCGGCGCTGGCTGGCTGTATGGCGGCGTAGCCGGGGCCATCGTGTTCAAGCTGATGCAGGACGCGCTGTCGTCCATCACGCCGCAGTACTGGACCTTCTGGATAGGCCTCTTCCTGGTGGTGCTGGTGCTGGTGGGGCGCGAGCGCCTGGTCCGGCCCTGGGCATGGTTGCCTAAGCGCGGAGGCCACCCATGAGCGCGGCGCCGCACAGCGACGCGGTGCTGTCCGCGCAAGGGCTGGTGATGCGCTTCGGTGGCATTGCCGCCACCAACAACGTGAGCCTGAACCTGCGTCGCGGCGCGCGCCATGCGCTGATAGGGCCGAACGGTGCGGGCAAGACCACGCTGGTCAACCTGCTGACGGGCGTTCTGCAGCCGACCGAGGGCCGCATCCTCCTCGACGGCGAAGATATCACGCGGCTGGCGCCGCACCAGCGCGTCAAGCGCGGGATGGTGCGTACCTTCCAGATCAACCAGCTCTTCGATTCGCTCACGCCGCTGGAAACGCTGGCACTGACCGTATCGCAACAAGCGGGGCTCGGCGCGAAATGGTGGCAGGCGCTGGGGCGCAACCGGCGCGTGGCCGAGCGCTGCGAACAGTTGCTGGAGCAGTTTCACCTGACCGGAGTGATGGATCAACCGACACGCATGCTGGCCTACGGAAAGCGCCGCTTGCTGGAAATCGCCGTGGCGCTGGCCTGCGAGCCGCGTGTGCTGCTGCTCGACGAACCCGTGGCGGGTGTGCCGGCCGGCGAGCGCGAAGAACTGCTGCAGACCGTGGCCGCACTGCCCGCTGACGTGTCGGTACTGCTGATCGAGCACGACATGGACCTGGTGTTCAGCTTCGCCACCACCATGACGGTACTGGTCAACGGCACGCTGCTGACCGAGGGCACGCCTGAGGAAATCGCGGCCGACCCTCAGGTCAAGGCGGTCTATCTGGGCCATGGCGAAGAGGTGGCTCATGGCTGAACTGCTCAAGGTCGACAAACTGCGCGCCGGCTACGGTGAGGCAGTGGTGCTGCACGAGGTGTCGTTCGCACTGGGCGAGGGACAGACGCTCGCGCTGCTGGGCCGTAACGGCACCGGCAAAACCACGCTGATCAACACACTGGCAGGCGCGACGCGGCAGCACGGCGGCGCCATCTCGTTCGGGGCGGGCACATCCATGGTCGCGTTGCACCATTTGCCCTCGCACGAACGCGCGGCGGCCGGCATAGGCTGGGTGCCGCAGGAGCGCAATATCTTCAAGTCGCTGACGGTGCACGAGAACCTGACGGCGGTGGCGCGTCCGGGCAAATGGAACCCCGAAGGCGTGTACGCCATGTTCCCGCGCCTGGCCGAGCGAAAGGGCAACCTGGGCACGCAGCTGTCGGGCGGCGAGCAGCAGATGCTGGCTGTGGGCCGGGCGCTGGTACTCAACCCGAAGCTGCTGCTGCTCGACGAACCGCTGGAGGGCCTTGCGCCCATCATCGTGGAGGAGCTGCTGCGCGCCATACGCCGCATCACGCGCGAAGAGGGCCTGAGCGCCATCATCGTGGAGCAGCACCCGCAAGCCATTCTGGCGATTTCCGACAGCGCCGTGGTGCTGGACCGCGGCATGGTAGTCCACACCGGAACGGCCCAGGCGTTGCGCGAGCAGCCCGAGCGCCTGGACCATTTGCTGGGTGTTGCGCGCTGAGCGGCGCAGGCCCGCCAACCTGGCTTTTTTTATTTCGCGCTTAAAGCGCTCAAAAAACGGCTACGCGCCGCCATCGTGAATGAGCTCCGCGGCAAAGCGGCTTTCTGTGCTGAAAAGTCAAAAGCAATACACCTTTTTGCGTAGATTCACTTACTAGGGTTTTCCCCTCCGACGGCCTACAATCGCAGACCTTACAAGAAATTGACGGTCGACCCGACCGTTTCCGCTGGAGACCTTGCTGATGCCGACACCCCCCACCGCGACGCCCAATAGCACTGAAGCCAATCGCGAAGAAAAACGCGCCGAATTGCGCCTCGCCGCACTTGAATACCACGAGTTTCCGACCCCGGGCAAGATCGCCATCGCAGCGACCAAACAGCTGACCAACCAGCGCGACCTGGCCCTGGCTTATTCGCCAGGCGTCGCCGCACCTTGCGAAGAAATTGTCAAGGACCCGAATAACGCCTTCAAGTACACCAGCCGCGGCAACCTTGTGGCTGTCGTGACCAACGGCACCGCCGTGCTGGGCCTGGGCGACATCGGCCCTTTGGCCTCCAAGCCGGTCATGGAAGGCAAGGGCGTGCTGTTCAAGAAGTTCGCCGGCGTGGATGTGTTCGACATTGAGATCGACGAAAAAGACCCGGCCAAGCTGGTCGACATCATTGCTTCGCTGGAGCCGACCTTCGGCGCCATCAACCTTGAAGACATCAAGGCGCCCGACTGTTTTTATATCGAGCGTGAGCTGCGCAAGCGCATGAAGATCCCGGTCTTCCATGATGACCAGCACGGTACCGCCATCACCGTAGGTGCGGCCGTCCTGAATGCGCTCAAGGTTGTCGGCAAAGGTCCGGGGCAAGTCAAGCTCGTGACGTCCGGCGCGGGCGCGGCCGCCCTGGCTTGCCTGAACCTGTTGCTCAAGCTGGGCATCCAGCGCGAAAACGTGTTCGTGACCGATCTGGCCGGCGTGGTCTATGAAGGCCGCACCGAGCTGATGGACGAAGACAAGATCCAGTTCGCGCAGAAGACCGATGCACGCACGCTTGCCGACGTCATCGCTGGCGCGGACATCTTCCTGGGCCTTTCCGCCGGTGGCGTGCTCAAGAAAGACATGGTCGCCAAAATGGCCGCCAAGCCCATCATCCTGGCGCTGGCCAATCCCAATCCCGAGATCACGCCGGAGGACGTCCGGACCGTGCGCGACGACGCCATCATGGCGACCGGCCGCACCGACTACCCGAATCAGGTCAACAACGTCCTGTGCTTTCCCTACATCTTCCGCGGCGCACTGGATGCCGGGGCCTCCACCATCACCATCGAGATGGAAATCGCGGCTGTACACGCCATAGCCGAGCTGGCGCAGGCCGAGCAAAGTGAAGTCGTGGCAGCCGCCTACGTGGGTGAAAAGCTGGCGTTCGGGCCCGAATACCTGATTCCCAAGCCTTTCGATCCGCGCCTCATGATGAAGATCGCGCCCGCCGTCGCGCAGGCGGCGGCCGACAGCGGGGTGGCCCTGCGGCCCATTCAGGACATGAACGCTTACCGCGAGCGGCTGCAAAGCTTTGTCTACGCCTCGGGCACGGTGATGAAACCGATTTTCGCGGCCGCCAAGGCCGCCAGCCGCAAGCGTGTGGCCTATGCCGAGGGTGAGGAAGAACGCGTGCTGCGTGCCTGCCAGATCGTGGTGGATGAAGGACTCGCACGCCCGACACTGATCGGCCGGCCCGCCATCATTGCCCAACGCATCGAAAAATTCGGCCTGCGCCTTAAGGAGGAGCTCGACTACGACGTCGTCAATGTCGAGCAGGATCATCGCTACCGCGACTTCTGGCAAACCTATCACCGCCTCATGGAACGCCGTGGTGTGACGGTGCAGATCGCCAAAATCGAAATGCGCCGCCGCCTCACATTGATCGCCGGCATGTTGCTGCACAAAGGCGACGTGGACGGGCTGATTTGCGGCACCTGGGGCACGACGGCCCATCATCTGGACTATCTGGATCAGGTCATCGGCAAGCGCGAAGGCGTCAACACCTATGCCTGCATGAACGGCTTGTTGCTTCCGGGGCGCCAGGTGTTCCTGCTCGATACGCACGTCAACTGCGATCCGACTGCGGAACAGCTCGCGGAGATCACCACCATGGCGGCCGAGGAAATGATGCGCTTTGGCATCAAGCCCAAGGCGGCTCTGCTGTCGCATTCGAATTTTGGCTCTTCCAACCTGCCCAGCGCCCTGAAAATGCGCCGCACGCTGGAGTTGCTGCGCGAGAAAGCGCCATGGCTTGAGGTTGATGGGGAGATGCATGGCGACATGGCATTGGACGCCGATGCGCGCGCCCTCATCATGCCGAACAGCACCCTGACGGGTGAGGCCAACCTCCTGGTACTGCCCAATATTGATGCAGCGAACATTTCCTACAACCTGCTGAAAACAGCGGCGGGTGGCAATATCGCCATCGGCCCGGTTTTGCTAGGAGCAAACAAGCCCATGCACATCCTGACCGCTACGGCAACGGTGCGCCGTATTGTCAACATGACCGCACTGACGGTAGCGGATGCCAATGCGAGTCGATGAGCCAAAATTAGATAGCCAGCACTAACTTAGTGCATCAATGACCCCTCTCTTTACTGCCTAAATTTTCAGCATCCACTTGCGTTTTTTAGCCACATGCGGCAAACTACCTCTCTTGAAATTTAAGGGTTAACCCGAAAAATCGGTGGGTAACTCTGGATTCGAGAAAAAGGTTTTTTTCATGTTGCGCAATGGGTGGGCGGCCAAAACGGCCATGTTGCTGGTTTTGGCAACCGGTCTGGCCGGGTCAATCCCCAGCATGGTGCAGGCAAAGGGCCCGGTTCCGATCGGGACCATAGCGACCGTCCAATTGCCCCCCCAGGGACGCGACATGATGGTGCTGATCTACCAGGGCGGGCCTTTCAAGCATGAAAAGGACGGCGTGGTGTTTGGGAACCGGGAACGACTTCTACCGGCTCAAAGTCGCGGTTACTACCGCGAATACACCGTCAGAACGCCCGGTGAGCGCAGCCGGGGAGCCCGGCGCATCGTTTGTGGTGGCTTGAAACCTGTCGCACCTGATGCCTGTTATTACACCGACGATCACTATGCGAGTTTTCGCAAAATCGTTCAATAAATTGAACTGTGATCGTTATTTTGAGTTTTTGACTTAAGAGAAAGAGTAGCGGAGATGGATACACCACTTCGTCGGGACAACGAAACGCCTTTGCGCAAGGACGGTGAAACGCCCTTGCGCGGCGTACGTCCCAATATCGTTCAATCCATACGGGCCTTCCGGGTGCAAGACCTGCAGGATGCCGCGACACATTTAAACCAGCATTTCCTGTACGCCAACCTGGGCAACGCCCAGAGCAAGCAGGACGTGCTGGACATGATTGCGGCGCAGTACACCTTTCCGGCGCATTTCGGCAAAAACTTCGACGCACTGTACGACTGCATGACGGACCTGGTCCACAAGTCAGGCCCGCAACCCGGCTTTATTGTCGTGCTCGAGCAAATTCCGGCCAACGCCAAATTTGACAAGGAAGCGCGCGAGCAGTTGCTCGACATCTTCCGGGATGCCTCTGATTACTGGGCGGATCGCAAGATACCGTTCAGATGTTTCTATTCTTTTCTGTAGCCCGCTCCCCAGACATTGGCCAAGGGGATCGGGCGAATGAGGCCCAGCAAGCAACCGCGGAAGGCGAAGAAATCATGCCGACCGACAAATTGGTAGACGTGTCGCCACTGGCGTTGCGCATGAGCAGCCCGTTTAATGCGGGTTACTGGCTGGCAGCTGCCTGAAAAAAGGCGCGCTGTCCGGTTCACAAAAGGCCCGCTTGTTGCGGGCTTTTTTTCGCCAGGCCGGAAGTTAAGACAACGGCCGCATCCGACAGCACCGCGCCGCGACTTAAAACATGTAGTAAAGAATGCGGTGAAAATATTTGCTGATATCAATCGGGATGCGCACCAGCATCAGCTGAAGACGCGCGATGCCGGACAATCGCGGTCGAACCCGATGGCCGATTTGCGTGTCGGTTCCCGCCTGGCGGACCGGATAGGGCAACAAGGCATAGGTGTTGATACCGTGTAAATGCCTCGCCTCCATAAAGTCGTCAACGGCCATGTAAAACCGCGTTGATCGCCGTATCAGCTCCGCGGCCTCTCGCGGTCCCAGCACATAAGCCGCCGCGCCGGAAGGGTCACCCCAGTACTTTGCGTAGGGTGTGTCGCCGATGAATTTGTGCCGTTTCTCAAAGACGCCTGCGAGCCTGACCATGGGATACGGTGCCAATTCAAGCTGGGCGAGCAACGCCGTACTTAGCGTTGGAATTAATACGTCATCTTCCAGCACCAGGCATTTTTCGCCCTCGGCCAGCACTGCTCTCCAGGCATCCTGATGCGCCAGAAAACAGCCGACCTCCCCGGGCGACATGCTGTAACCATAACGAATCCGACGCGCACTTTCGCTGTAGCCTACCTCGGCCAGCCGTTCTGGGTCGACTCGCACACCATCAATCAGGCTATAGCGCAGCCCCAGCGTCATCATTTGCCGGTCAATAGTCGCTCGCCTGGTGGTCGCCTCGGGAAGTGAGATGACAAATATCTTCATATCAGGTGTACCGAACAGCTAATTGCGCAGTTGCGCTACGCTCCGCGCCAGGGCCACATACTCGGTCACCCCGACTTCTTCAGCGCGCCGCTGGACATCAAACTGCCCGCCAAAACCGTGGCTGTCCAGCCACTTTCCCAAGGTGTGGCGCAGCAACTTGCGGCGCTGGCTAAAGGCGACCTGCACCAGCTCACTCAGGAGTTTGACGTCCAGCGCCACAGGCGCTGCATGCGGCACCATGCGCACCACGGCGCTATCGACCCGCGGCGGCGGATCAAAACTGTGCGGCGGCACGAACAGCACGTTTTCCATCGCGTAGCGCCACTGCAGCATCACGCTGAGCCGACCGTAATCGCTGGTAGCTGGCACCGCCACCATTCGGTCTATCACTTCTTTTTGCAACATGAAGTGCTGGTCTTCTATGACCTCCACGGCATCCAGCAAATGAAACAGGATGGGTGTGGAAATGTTGTAGGGGAGATTGCCGACCACCCGAAGTTTTTGCCCTTCGGCACAGGCCGTTCGCGCCAGCTGGCGGACATCCACTTTCAACACGTCGGACTCAACCACGGCAAGCTGGGGGTGCAATCGCAACTGGCGGGCAAGATCGCGGTCCAGCTCAATGACCGTCAAGTGCCCCACCCGTTCAACCAAGGGTTGGGTCAGCGCAGCCAATCCAGGCCCGATCTCCACCATGGCCTGTCCTGGACGTGGAGCAATCGCCTGCACAATCCCCTCAATGACGCCTTGGTCCGTCAGGAAATGCTGGCCAAAACGCTTGCGCGGAATATGTTTCACATTGGGGGCGACCTAAAGCCGCCAGACTGGCATACAAACAAGACTGCCTTTTTTTGGAGAAGTCAGCCGGAAAGTTGACCCGCCCACGCAGCGCGAATGGAACCTTAAGGAAGGCCTGAGGCGATCTTCACAGCTGCGGTGCGTCACGGTACTCCACATAGGCGCGGCCCCGAATCTCCTGGATCCACAGTGCATAGGCTTCGTTTTGCTTTTTCTCGCGCAGCACACCGCGTGCCATCTCCCGCTGTTCACGTTGCGATAGCTGGGTCTCGCGGCGTTCAAGCACCTGAATAAGATGGACGCCAAAACGGGATACCAAGGGATCCGAGACCTGATTGGGCGCCAGGCCGTTCATGACTTTCTCGAACTCAGGCACAAACATGCCGGTACTTGCCCAGCCGAGGTCACCGCCTTCCTTTGCGGAGGCATCGTCGCTGTTCTCACGTGCGAGTGCTGCGAAATCAGCCTGCCCGGCCTGGATGCGTCTTTTAAAACCCGCCAGCTTCTCCACTGCGGCGGCTTCACTGAGCTGTGGCGTCAACCGGAGCAGGATATGCCTGGCATGGGTTTGTGCCACCATCATGCTGGGCATGCCGCCTTGCCGTTTTTCGATGACTTTGAGGATGTGAAATCCCGCCCCGCTCCGAACCGGCCCCGCCAGGCCCCCCGCCTGCAATTTGCTTGTCGCCTCAACAAAGAGATCCGGATAGCGGTCTGCAGTCCGCAACCCCATCAGGCCCCCCGAAGCGCGCGTGGGAGACGCCGAAACTTCGGCGGCCAGTGCCGTGAAGTCTGCACCGTTGCGGGCACGGTCCATCACCTGCTGGGCCTTGGCCTGCAGCGCTGCGACTTGATCGGGTGTGGCATTTTCCGGCACGGCCACCAGAATTTCCGCGAGGTTGAGCGCCAGCGAAGACGATGGGGTGCCGCCATCCTGGTCACGCAGAAATTGGTCGACTTCCTGCTCCGTGACCGTTGCACGAGTCTCCAGCTCGCGTTGGCGCAAACGGCTGACCAAAAGCTCGTCCCTCAATTCCGAGCGGAATTGGGCATAGTCAATCCTGTCCGCTTTCAGGCGATTGCGCAGCTCGTCGACCGTGATCTGGTTTTGGCTGGCGACGGTCTGGACCGCAGCTTCGACGGCATTGTCATCGACCCGCAGACCCGAATTGCGCGCCATTTGCAGCTGCGCCTTGTCGCTGATCAGGCGTTCCAGAATTTGTCCGACCATTTCACTGCGCGGCGGCACTGTCGCGCCCATCTGAAGCATTTGTTGCTCGGTCCGAATCAACTTGCTTCGGACCTCGTTGTTGGTAATGGGTTCGGAGTTGACCACGGCAACAATGAAGTCAGCCTGCCGCTGCGCGCTTCCTTGCGCCGACGCAGTCCGGGAGCCCGTGGCCGCGTCGGGCAGGCGCAATGTACCCGATGGCCGCAACCCCTGCGCCTGAGCACCCACCATCAGCACAATCGACAATGCCATGGCCGTTGTGGCGGCTTGAGTGGAGTTCAAAAAAAATCTTGGGACGGCGCGGTTATTAGTCATAAGTAGTAAAGCGGCTTGGCGTGCTGGTATTCTCACGCAGATATTGGTAACGTGGAACATTCGACTTCAGGGTTTCCAGGGGGTTGGAACCGAGGCGCGAAAACCCCACAAGTTCAAGCTGAAACAGGATTTTCGTATCCGAGCTTCCGGTCCCGGTTTGAGAGCGCTGCAGAACCACGCGCCCTATCCAGCAGCAACCATCGTATTCAACACCGATGATCGAGTCGACCAGTTTTTTGTCCAGCACGCTGTAATTCAGGCGCCCAACGGCATAGTAGCGGCCGCCTCCCTGGCCCTGCCCAGCGCCCAGATCTTTTCCCTTGTCGCCCCACAAATCATTGATGGGCCACTGCCAGCCCACGTCAATTTGCTCGCTGACATTGCGCTGGCGCCGGAATGCGGCACTGATGACGCGGTAATTGCTGGGGTTGTAGCGCACGCCAATCGATGCACGCTCAGATTGCTTGGTCTTCGGGTTGTACTGAACCGTACTGTCGAAAGACCACTGCGGCACCCAATTGACGGAAGCCCCGACCAGCAAGTCGCTGATGCGGTCGGTGACCGGCAATACACCCGGCAGGGTCACCTTCTGATCCTCAAAACGAAAGCGCTGCGCAATGCCGACACGCACAGCTTCAGCACCGGTCGCAGGATCCAGCAGACGCGAGGTAACGCCCAGGGTCAGCAGGTTAGCGTCTGAAATACGGTCATTACCGACAAATGCGTTTTCGGTAAAGACCGTGGCGAAGTTGAAGTCGTTGGACCCGGAGTCGTAGTTGGGCAGCAGACTCTGGTCGCGATAGGGAGTACGCACATAAAAGGCCCGGGGCTCCAGTGTCTGGGTAAAGTTCCGGCCCAGGAACCCGGCATTACGTTCAAACTGCACGCCGCTGTCCAGGCTGAAGGTAGGCACAACACGCGACGCCGTTGTCGCACCATTGGGCAACGCTGAATCAAATTTGTAACTCGTGGCATGCAGCTGCACTTTGGGGGTGATGTACCCCGCAGGCAGCAGCCAGGGGCGGCTCAGTTGCAGCCGCGTGAATGCCCGGTCACTATTGGGCTGGTTGGTGAGCTGGCGATCTGCGGAAAAACGGGTGAAGTCGCCCTCCACCGACCAGTCAAAGCCATTGCCCAATCCCACCACCGGCGCATCCACACGGGTGTACGCCGCTGCAAACTGGGGCAGGCGGTCGTAAGGCGGAACGATGGGCGAAGTGACATCCTGCAATGTCTGCCATTTGAGCGTTCGCATGGACGAAGAAAAGAACCCGCGGGTCCACGACAAACTCGCGTCCTGGGGCAGAAGGCGCTGGGTGGTCGCCCCCTTGAGAGCTGGAAAGTCACGCCAATAATCGTTGTCACTCACCCGGTTCAGGTTGAGGTTGATGCCCAGGTCGCCGACGGATGACAGGCCGCTGCTGATGGCACCAACGTGCTGATAACTGTAGGACCAGCGGTCACGGTTGCGCAACTTGTCGCCGGGCAGGAAGTTTCCCTGCAGTTCGCCTGTGTACTTCGGCTCCAGGTAGCGGAATTCGCCGGCGAGGTCCACCCCGCGTTTGGTCATGATCGCCGGTGAAAATGTCGCGTCCCGATTGGGCGCAATATCAAAGTAATAAGGTTGCCGATACTCAAACCCGTTGATTGAGCCCATGCCGATGGAGGGCGGCAGAAGACCCGACTTGCGCTTGTCGCTCAACGGAAAACTCACCCGGGGAAAAGCCAGGATAGGCACATCCTTGAAACGCACAACGGCTCCATTGGCAACGCCAACTTCGCGGTCCAGGTCAAACTCGAAGCTTCTGGCGCGCAATACCCATGAGGGCTCCCAGCTGGCCTCGTCATTGCGCTCGCAGGTGGTGTAGCTGGCGCGCTGGGCCGTCAAATGGCCTTCATCGATGAAATCGATCCGCTCCGCCTGGCCGTTGCCGCTGTTGCTGAGGAAGCGGTAGGCCGGCGTCGTGAAAAAGCCTTCAAACCGGTCCAGCTTGATCTCCAGCTCGGGACCCTCAAACCTGTTGCCCGCCCGGTTGATGCGAACATTGCCGCGGCTTTTAAGTTGGTCTTCGGGCTGGTAGTACTCAATGCGGTCCGCGCGGATGGCGGTAGACCCGCGGCGCAATTCCGCATTGCCGTCAATCACGGTTTCAAGATCGGGGCGGCCGGAAATCCGGTCGCCAAAAACAAATGTGGGGCCCTTGTCCTGGGGATCGCTGGAAACCTGCTCGGCCAGCTGGGGCGAAGACTTGAGTTTCGGGGTGTCGCCTGCGGGCCGGTCCGCGGGGGGAACAGCGGAAGGGGCCTGAAAAGGAGCAGGTGACGCAGCCGGAGTTTGGGCGTGCGCCGTCCCGGCACCCGTCATCCCCAGTGCTGCGCAAACCACCAGCGTGGAGACAGCTTGAGCTATCGGGGAAAGAATAAAGGGCGAAGGGGATGCGCGGCGCATCGTTTATGTGAGATAAACCCGTTTGTAAAATCAGGCCTGATTATCCATGACCCTCCACCCCGTCCCCACAATGTCGAACCAGCGCCCAATTGCAGGGCTGGCAGGGACTCCAGAAACATGACCACCCCTTCCATTGCCTGGGCCGACCCGGCACGTGCCATGACCTTCGAAGCCTGGCTGACTGCCGCTGCCCGCCAGCACAATCTGCGGGTCGACACCATCAGGCCGGCATCAGCTGACGCAAGTTTTCGCCGCTACTTCCGGGTGGACGCAGCAACAGGCGATGGCAGTTACATCGTCATGGACGCACCACCTGCGCAGGAAGATTGCAGACCTTTCGTCAAAGTCGCCGGCCTGATGAGCGGCGCCGGCTTGATTGCCCCGCGCGTACTGGCCTGGGATGAGCCAATGGGCTTCATGCTGCTAAGCGACCTGGGTGCGCAGACCATGATGGAAGCGATTAGACCGCCCGCCGAGGTTGATGCTATCGCCAGCCCCACTCCGGCGCACTACGACCTGTATGTAGATGCGGTGGAGGCCTTGGTGCGCTGGCAACTCGCCTCCACGCCCGGCGTGCTTCCGCCCTACGACGATGCACTCCTGTCGCGCGAGCTGTCGCTCTTTCCGGACTGGTATGTCGCCAGACATCGCGGGCTGGCGCTGGACACCGGCCTTCAGGACAAGCTGAACGTCATCTTCGAACAGATCAAGGCCAGCAACCTGAATTCGCTCAATGGCGCACGGGTGTTTGTGCACCGCGACTTCATGCCCCGCAACCTGATGATCACCCGGCCCAGCAACGCAGGGGGCATGCAATTTTCCGACGGGCCGCCCCTAGGAAAATTAACCCCCTCGGGGGGCAGCGCAGTACGCGAAGCGACAAGCGTGGGGGCTCCACCTTTGGGCGTGCTGGACTTTCAGGACGCGGTCTACGGCCCCATCACCTACGACATCGCCAGCCTGATGCGCGACGCCTTCCTGAGCTGGGAAGAAGATTTCGTACTGGACATCACCGTGCGCTATTGGCAAAAAGCCCGCAAGGCCGGCCTGCCGGTCGGTGACGATTTTGGCGAGTTTTACCGGGCCGTGGAATGGATGGGCCTGCAGCGCCACCTCAAGATTCTGGGCATCTTTGCGCGCCTCACGCTGCGTGACGGCAAGCCCAAATACCTGGCCGAAACGCCCCGCTTCATCAAATACGCCCGCAACACCGCTGCGCGCTACCGGCAGCTCGGGCCGCTGATGGTGCTGCTCGACGAGATTGAGGGCAATGAAACCCGTGTGGGCTACACCTTCTGATGCACAATCAGGCCATAGCGCCCACTGGCTCTGCGCAAGCAGCTATTATTTTTATAGCATTCACAGCAAGCACCTAACAATGCATCTTCCTGCACCAGCACCATGACCGCCCGGTTTTTCGCTGACATCGCGCTGGCGTCTGGCAGCATCGTCAGCCTGCCGCCATCCACTGCGCGCCACGTCCAGGTCTTGCGGATGCAGCCCGGCGACGCCCTGACAATATTCAACGGCCAAGGCAACGGCCAGCCCGGCAGCGAAGGGGAATTTGCAGCCACCGTCGAGCGCATGGGCCGCAGCGATGTGGAGGTCCTTATCGGCGGCTACACCGCCACGGCACGCGAAGCCAGCCGTTCCATTCACCTGGCCGTCGGCATGCCCGCCAATGACCGCATGGACTGGCTGATTGAAAAAGCCGCCGAATTGGGCGTGGCCAGCATCCAGCCCTTGATGAGCGAGCGCAGCGTGCTGCGCATCAAGGGTGAGCGAGCCGACAAAAAAATCGCGCACTGGCGGGGCGTCGCCGTCGCGGCCTGCGAGCAATGCGGCCGCAGCCGCATACCACCCGTTCACGACGTCGCTAACCTGTCTGACTGGCTCAAAGGCGCGGGGCAGGGCGCAGCTGGCGGCACCCGGCTGCTACTCTCATTACAAGACGGCAGCCGGCCGCTGGCCGAAGCGGTGGCCGCAGCTGGTGCCGGCGCACTGACCTTCCTGAGCGGTCCCGAGGGCGGCCTCAGCGCGGCTGAAGAGGCTGCGGCCATGGCTTGCGGCTTTGCGGCCGTCACCCTCGGCCCGCGCGTGCTTCGGGCCGAAACCGCACCGCTCGCCTGCCTGTCGTTTCTCGCAGTGACAAGCGGCACGCCATGAACCGCAATCTCTGGCTGCTGGCCGTCTGCCAGGGCCTCTTTCTCACCAACAACGTCACCTTCATCGCCATCAACGGCCTGGTCGGCCTGAACCTGGCACCGCTGGGCTGGATGGCGACACTGCCCGTCATGGGCTATGTGGTGGGTGGCGCGCTGTCCACGTCCGTGGTGGCGCGCACGCAAATGCGCTTCGGGCGCAAGATTTCCTTCCAGCTGGGCCTGCTGGTGGCCGCCGCCTCGGCCCTGCTGTGCTGCTATGCGGCTTACAGCAAAAATTTCTGGCTTCTGGTGGCCGCCACAGTGGTGGCGGGCTACTACAGCGCCAATGCCCAGCTCTACCGCTTTGCCGCGGCCGAGCTCGCCCTGCCGGCCTTTCGCGAGAAGGCCATTTCCCTGGTCATGGCAGGCGGCCTGCTGGGCGCCGTCGCCGGGCCCAACCTGGCGGCCTCTACGCGGGGGCTGACCGACGTGCCCTTTGCAGGCGCCTACCTGGCGCTGGCCGGCGTGGCGCTGCTGTCGATGGCGCTGCTGGCATTCATCCGGTTTCCGCCGCCGCCCGAGGCGCATGCCAGCCGCGGTGGCCGGCCACTTCGCGAAATCATGCGGCAGCCGATCTTCATCGTGGCCGCCGCAGCCGGTGCCCTGGGCTTTGGCGTGATGAACCTGCTGATGGCGGCCACGCCAATTGCCATGCAGGTTTGCGGCCTGCCGTTTTCCAGCGTCGCGCTGGTGCTGGAGTGGCACGTGATCGGCATGTTCGCACCCGGTTTTTTCACCGGTCACCTGATCCGGCGCTTCGGCACTTTGCCCATCATGGCGGTGGGTCTGGCGCTCAACGTGGTGTGCGTGCTGATCGCGCTCTCGGGCGTGGAGCTCAAGGAATTTCTGGCGGCGCTCTTTTTGCTGGGTCTGGGCTGGAATTTTCTTTTCACCGGCAGCACCACCCTGGCGCTTGAGACCTATCGGCCGGAAGAAAAAGACAAGGCGCAGGGCGCGCTCAATTTCTGTATTTTTGCCGTGCTGGCGGTTTCCTCGCTGGCCTCCGGCGTGCTGGTGACCACCCAAGGCTGGGCGCTGTTGAACCTGGGGTCACTGCTGCCGCTGGGGCTCACCGCCGCCGCGCTGGCCTGGCTTGCACTCGGCCAACGCAAGGGACAGAAGGCCTGAGAACCTGGTTACGCCTCGCACCGTGTCCGACATTGCGGTCAGGCTGGGCATGGAACCCGGTGATGTCGCCAGTTACTGCTATTGTTTTTATAGCTGTTTGCGCCCGTTCTTATTGGGCCGAAGCCGAATTTCTCTTGAGATTTTCTTAACCGCTAGAAGCGGGCGTCCAGCCAGGCCTTGAGCGTGTCAAACACCGGCTCCGACTCGACTTCATTGAATATCTCGTGATAGAGGCCCTCAAAGCACCGCGACGTCACCGTACCGGCGGTCACGGCCGGTGAGTGGGCCGCGTTTTCCGAGAAAGCGCGGCTGCCGGCCGGATTGACAAGCCGGTCCGCACCCGCATACATCAGCAGCGTAGGCGTGCGCCATTGGGCGGCGGCCGCCACCGTCGCGGGACCCGCTGTTGCGATGAATTTGCCCAGGCGTGGCGAGATTCTGTCGTGCACCAGCCGGTCGGTGAAGTATTTTTTGACCACCTCTTCATCGTGCGAGATGTAGCGCGCGTCCAGGCCGTTGCCCACACACAGGTCGGGTGCCAGCCTCGGCATAAAGGCCAGCAGCAGCTTTTGCAAGACGTTGAGCCCCGGCTCCAGCGCGGGAGAAGACATCACGAGGCCATCCACGGGGCGAATGCCCAGTGCGACAAACCGGCTCACCACCAGACCGCCCATGCTGTGGCCAAGCAGAACCAGGGGAAGATGCGCAGGCGGCTGCGGGCTTCGTCCGTCCGCGTTGACCTCCTCCAGAAGGCGCACGCAACGCAGGCGCGTGTCGTCGACTATTTCGGCCAGGTCGTCCAGCAGTGCAGTCTCATTGGGCAGCACACCACGGACCCCGCCCGATTCGCCATGGCCGCGCTGGTCGTAGGCACGCACGGCAAAACCCCAGTCGAGCAATTGGCTGGCGACATGGTCGTAGCGGCTGGCGTGCTCGCCCAAGCCATGGACCAGCAGCACCATGGCGCGCGGCGGCAACGCATGTTGACCCCCTTCGATGGCCAAAGCATCCAGTGGCCACTCATAGAGAGCCAGGTTCTCGCCGTCGCGGGCGGTGAAAGGCGCTAGGACGGTGGAATGCATGCGGCAGCAAAAGCCTGGCTTGAAACAAGCGCTGCCGGCAAACCGCGGCGCAAAGAAGGGTAGCTCACCCGCATCAACCGGGAACACGGGCCATCACATGCGCGACCGCGGCGGTCAGCTTCTTCGCATAGGGCACGTTCAGGAACTCGTTAGGGCCGTGCGCATTGCTCTTGGGGCCGAGCACACCGCAAACCATCATCTGCGCCTTGGGGAAGCCCTTGCTCAGCATGTTCATCAGCGGAATGGTTCCGCCCTGGCCTATGGTGCCGCAGGGCGCGCCGAAGAAGCTTTGCGACGCATCGTTGAGCGCGTTCTCAAACCAGGGTACGGTGCTGGGCGCATTCCAGCCGGTGGCGCCGCCGTTGCTTTCAAACGTGACTTTGGCTTGGTAAGGCGCATTGTCTTCCAGCAGTGTCTTGAGTTCCTGCACCGCGGCGCCGGCGTCGATCAGCGGCGGAAAACGCAGCGAGAGCTTGAAAGCGGTGTAGGGGCGCAGCACATTGCCTGCATCCTTGAGGGCCGGAAAACCTTCGGCACCCGTCACGCTCAGCGTCGGCCGCCAGGTGCGGTTGAGCAGGGCTTCCACCGGGTCGGTCGTGGTGGGCAAGGCAAATGCGCTGGAGCCTTCACAGTCGTAGTGCGCCCAGGGAAAGCGCTTGTAGATTTCTTCGCCGAGGATTTTGGCGGTGGCCTGCGCCTGCGCCAGCCGGTCGGCCGGAACCTCACAGTGAAAGCTCTGCGGCAGCAGACGACCGGTCTTGCTGTCTTCCAGGCGGTCCAGCACCTGGCGCATGATGCGAAAGCTCGACGGCACCAGGCCGCTGGCGTCGCCGGAGTGCACGCCTTCGGTGAGGATTTCCACCTTGAGCACGCCCGCCGCGTTGCCGCGCAGGCTGGTGGTCAGCCACAGCTGGTCGTAGTTGCCCGCGCCGGAATCCAGGCACACCACCAGCGCGACGTCGCCCAGGCGCTCACGCAGCGCATTGACGTAAGGCAGCAAATCATAGGAGCCGCTTTCCTCGCAGGTTTCGATCAGGCCAACGATGCGCGGGTGCGGCACGTTCTGCGCTTTGAGCGCCTGCACCGCGGCAATGCTGGCGTAGACCGCATACCCATCGTCGGCGGCGCCACGGCCATAAAGCTTTCCATCTTCGTACTTGGCCATCCAGGGGCTCAAATCATTGCGCCAACCGGTGAACTCGGGCTGCTTGTCGAGGTGGCCGTACATCAACACGGTTTGCGTCGAATCGGCGCGCGTGGCCGGGATCTCAAAGAACAGCACCGGGGTGCGGCCTTCGAGTCGCACGATCTCCAGCTTGAGGCCTTCGACCTTCTGCGCCTCGACCCAGGCCGCCGCATTGCGCATGACGGTGTCGATGAAGCCGTGCTGCGCCCAGTCGCTGTCAAACGTGGGGGACTTGGCTGGGATGGAGATGTAGTCGGTGATCTGTTTGACGATGTCGCCGTCCCATTGGGCCGTGACCTGGGACAAGGCCTGGGCGGCGTTAAGGATGCTGGCGGGGATTTCGCGGTGCAGTGGGGCGTTCATTGGAAAGGCTCCGGGAACAAGGGTATCGGCTTTTTTAGGACAGCGTTTTGCTGCCGCACCTGCTACTGTACGCTTCCGACACAGACCGTGCCACCGGCCAAGGGAAGACCCGCAATTGGAGAACTCAACCTACAGCGCCTCGCAGGCGGCGTGGGCAAAGATAACTCCTCTAATTGGACGAGAAAGCAGACAAGTACGCCACGGAGCCGCCATGACACCAGCAAGCCGCGCACACGCGCCATCTTCCGCCGCCACGCCTTCCACGGCAGCCGATTCCCGCATCCGCGCTGGCGTGGGCGGCTGGACCTTTGAGCCCTGGCGCGACAACTTTTTCCCAGCCGGCCTGGCGCACAGCCGCGAACTCGAATACGCAAGCCGCCGGCTGAGCGCCATCGAGGTCAACGGCACCTACTACGGCACGCTCAAGCCGGCCAGCTTCAGGAAGTGGCACGACGAGACGCCGGACAACTTCATGTTTTCCCTCAAGGCCTCGCGCTACGCGACCAACCGCCGCGTGCTGGCCGAGGCGGGCGAGTCCATCCGGCGCTTCACTGAAAGCGGCATCAGCGAGCTGGGCGACAAGCTGGGCCCCGTCGTCTGGCAATTCATGCCCGGCAAGGTGTTTGAAGCAGGGGATTTCGAGGCGTTTCTGTCGCTGCTGCCGAAACAGGTGGACGGCCGGGCGCTGCGCCATGTCGTCGACGTTCGCCACGAGAGCTTTATGTCGCCCGATTACCTGGCCTTGGCGCGCCGTTACAAGGTCGCCACTGTATTTACCGACTCTGACAAATTTCCGTCTTTCGCCGACCTCACGGGTGACTTCGCCTATGCCCGCCTCATGATGAGCGAAGCAGGGCTGGAGACCGGCTACGAGGAAAGCGCGCTGAACGCGTGGGCTGAGCGCGCGCGGCAATGGGCTGACGGCTCCGCGCCGGCCGACCTGCCGACGCTGGAAGAAGCCCCGGCACAGGGCAAGGCGCGCGACGTGTTTGTGTATTTCATCAACGGTGCCAAGGAAAGGGCGCCGGCGGCGGCCATGGCACTTTTAAACCGCCTGGGCTTCACGCCTTCTGCCTAACCATAGACCGCCATGGCTTCGCCGAGCCGTATTTCGCGGCCGGGCGCCCACTCGGCATTGAACTGCAGCGGCCCTTTGGGAAACAGCATGACGACTGTGGAGCCCAGCAGGAAGCGGCCCATTTCCTCGCCCTGCTTGAGGCGAATGGCGGAGGCTGGCTCGTCGGGGTAATCCCATCGCCGCACCACCTTGCCGCGCGGCGGGTTCACTACGCCGTGCCACACCGTGGCCATGCTGCCAACGATGGTCGCGCCGACCAGCACCAGCACAAAGGGCCCGCGCGCCGATTCGAAAACGCAGACCACGCGCTCATTGCGCGCGAACAGCCCCGGCACGCCGCGTGCGGTAGCGGGATTGACGGAAAACAGGTCGCCCGGCACATAAATCATGCGCGTCAGCCGACCGCCTGCAGGCATGTGGATGCGGTGGTAGTCCCGGGGGCTCAGATAGAGCGTAGCGAAATGGCCGTCCTGGTAATGCGCCGCCAGCGCCGCATCCCCGCCCACCAACGCAGTGGTCGAATAACTGTGACCCTTGGCCTGAAAGATCTGGTCCTTCTCGATCGCACCGAACTGGCTGATCGCACCGTCCACCGGCGAAATCAGCTCGGCATTGGCCAGCGGCCGCGCGCCGGACTTGAGCGCACGCGTGAAGAAGTCGTTGAAGGTGAGATAGCTGCCGATATCGGAATTGAGCGCCTCGTCCATGTTGACCTGGTACTTGGCGACAAAGCGGCGGATGATTTCGGTGGTGACCCAGCCACGCTCGCGCGAAGCTACAAAACCGGCAAAGTTGGTCAGCGCCTGCTTGGGAAACAGGTATTGGGGGAGGACGGCGAATCGGTCGGACACTAGGCGGCTTGAATGGAAGGAGGAAGGGCCATTCTATCGACGCCGAAACGTCTTTTCCGCCGGATATCGGCGTGCTACTGTGCGGGATAACCCGCCTCGGCCAGCGCAGCCGCCACGGCTTGCCGGCCTTGCGAAGATTGCACCACAACCTTTTTGCCGGGCAAGTCCACACTGACCTGCGCCGCTGCATCCAGCGATTTGATGGCCTGGGTGACGGCGCCAACGCAGTGGCCGCAGCTCATGGCGGGGATATTAAATTCCATAAAGACTCCTTGGAAGCTGTCTGAGAGATTGGTACAGGGATTACCCAGAAGTCTGAACCTTCCCATGGGGGCAGGGTCAAGCGTAGCCCGGCAAGTCCTGCCTCGATTCAGGGCTATTACACCAAGGCGCTTGACCCTCCCATGGTGGTAAGGTTGAGACTACAGGCATGAACACCCCATCCACGTTAAAAACATCTCCCGTCATGCCGGCGCTGACCGAGTGGCAGTTTCCCGTCCAGGGCATGAGCTGCGCGTCCTGCGTGGCGCGTGTGGAACGTTCGCTGGCCAACGTCCCGGGCGTTGAGGACGTGAGCGTCAATTTCGCGACCGAACAGGCCAGCGTCAAGGTGCGCGCCGGTGTCGGCATGGACGCCCTGAAGACCGCCGTCGCCAAAGCCGGCTATAGCGTGGCCGAACAATCCTTGCGGCTCAAAATAGACGGCATGACCTGCGCCTCCTGCGTGTCGCGCGTCGAGAAGGCGCTCAAGCAGGTACCCGGGGTGCTGTCGGCCAGTGTCAACCTGGCCACTGAAACCGCGGAAGTCAGCGTGGCCGGCGACGGCGCCTTATTGCCTGCGCTGATGGCGGCAGTGGCCAAAGCGGGCTACCACGCGTGTGAAATCCCCGCTTCCGGCACTCCCGTGGACAAACCCGCCGCCGCCTGGTGGCCCATCGTGCTGGCGGCTGTCCTGTCTGCGCCGCTGGCGCTGCCCATGGTCGGGACGCTGTTCGGCAAGGACTGGATGCTGGGCGGCTGGTGGCAATGGCTGCTGGCCACGCCGGTGCAGTTCTGGCTGGGCGCACGCTTTTACCGCGCCGGCTGGAGCGCCTTGCGCGCCCGCACCGGCAACATGGATTTGCTGGTCGCGTTGGGCACCTCAGCCGCCTACGGCCTGAGCATCTATCAATTGCTGCGGCATGGCGGCCATGGCATGGCTCACCTGTATTTTGAAGCCTCGGCAGTCGTCATCACACTGGTGTTGTTGGGCAAATGGATGGAAGCGCGCGCCAAACACCAGACGACTGCCGCCATCCGCGCGTTGCAGGCGCTGCGCCCCGGCACCGCGCGCCGTCGGCGCGATGGAAGGGACGAAGACGTAGCCTTGCAAGACATACAGCTCGGCGACCTGGTGGTGGTGCGCCCTGGCGAACGCATCGCGGTCGACGGCGAGATCGTCGAGGGCTCCACGCAGGTGGACGAATCGCTGATCACCGGCGAAAGCCTGCCTGTTGCCAAGCATGCGGGCGACCACGTGACTGGCGGCGCGGTCAATGCCGAAGGCCTGATCGTGGTGCGCACCACGGCCATAGGCGCGGAGTCCACGCTGGCCCGCATCGTGCGCATGGTCGAATCGGCCCAAGCCAAAAAAGCACCGATACAGCGGCTGGTGGATCAGGTCAGCGCGGTGTTTGTGCCAGTGGTGATCACCATTGCCCTGGTGACGTTGCTGGGCTGGGGCCTGGCCACGCAGGACTGGGAGGCGGCCATCCTCAATGCGGTCGCTGTGCTGGTGATCGCCTGCCCCTGCGCACTGGGGCTGGCAACGCCTACCGCCATCATGGTGGGCACCGGCGCCGCCGCACGCCAGGGCATCCTGATCAAGGACGCGGAGGCGCTGGAAGTGGCGCACAGCGTCAAGGTAGTGGCTTTTGACAAAACCGGCACGCTGACCGAGGGTAAGCCCGAACTGGTGGCGCTGGAGCCCAGCGCCATCGCTGCCGATGAGCTGCTGGCCTGGTCGGCCGCCATCCAGTCGGGCAGCGAACACCCGCTCGCCCGCGCGGTCACACGGCGCGCGGCGGAGCAGCAGCTTGAGATTCCCGCGGCGACAGAGTTGCGCGCCGTCGCCGGCCGCGGCATGGCCGCCGTGGTGGCAGGCCGCGAACTGCGACTCGGAAGCCCGCGCTTCATGCAGGAGCTGGGTCTGGACTTGAACAACCTCGCCGCACTGAACGCTCGCGCAAAAGAACTCGAAGCCGAAGGCCGCACGGTGTCATGGCTGGCCGAAGTCACCGGAACACCGCGGCTTCTCGGGCTGATGGCGTTTGGCGACACGCTCAAAAGCAGCGCGGCGCCGGCGATTGCCCGCCTCCACGCATTGGGCATTCAAACTGCTTTGGTGACCGGCGACAACCCCGGCAGCGCCGAAGCCGCGGCGCAGCAACTCGGAATAGACCTTGTACATAGCCAGGTGTTGCCGCAAGACAAAGCCGCCATCATCGGCCAGCTCAAGGCTGGCGTGCAAGCGCAAGGCGGGCGTGTGGCCATGGTGGGCGACGGCATCAACGATGCGCCGGCCCTCGCCGCGGCCGATGTGGGCATCGCGATGTCCACTGGTACCGACGTGGCCATGCACGCAGCCGGCATTACGCTGATGCGCGGCAACCCGGCTCTGGTGGCGGACGCCATCGATATTTCGCGCCGCACCTACGCCAAGATCCGCCAGAACCTGTTCTGGGCCTTTATCTACAACGTGGTCGGCATCCCGCTGGCTGCACTGGGGCTGCTCAGCCCCGTCATCGCCGGCGCCGCCATGGCGCTGAGCAGCGCCAGCGTGGTGATGAACGCCTTGCTGTTGCGCCGCTGGAAAGGAAGCACCCATGACTGACACCATTGATACAGGCCCGCTCAACATCGGCCAGGCCGCTGCGCACTCGGGCGTGTCGGCCAAGATGATTCGCCACTACGAGTCGCTGGGCCTGCTGCCCACGGTGCACCGCACCGACGCGGGCTACCGCCAATACGGCGAAAAAGAAGTGCATACGCTGCGCTTCATACGCCGCGCCCGCACCTTGGGTTTCAGCATGGCCGAGATCACCGAACTGCTAAAGCTGTGGCAGAACAAGCGCCGCGCCAGCGCGGACGTCAAACGCATCGCACTGGCCCATGTGGCCGATCTGGAGCGCCGCATCGCGGAGATGGAGGCGATGAAGCAGACCCTGGGGCACCTGGCGCATTGTTGCCAAGGCAACAGCCGGCCCGACTGCCCTATCCTGACCGAGTTGGCGGCTTGATCGCGGCTGAATGAAATGTCCGGTTCTGGCGAGCGTCAGCGAGCCGTCGGATTTATCCTGAGCTGTTGATGGACGCTCCATCGCCCTGACGAATTGCAGCATGCCACTTGTTTCTGAAGCACCTATCCTGTTGCCCGACCCAACTGAAGCCGGCGCTGGCCCGGATGACTGGGCGCACATCACAGCCACACTGAACCGCCACGGCAGCGCTGTGCTGCCACAGCTGCTGAGCGCGCAGGAATGCGAAACCGTGGCCGGGCTGTATGCCGGTGCATGCCATTTCCGCAGTCGCGTGGTGATGCAGCGCCACGGCTTTGGCCAGGGCGAATATCAGTACTTCAATTACCCGCTGCCGGACATCGTGGCGCGGCTGCGCACCATGCTTTACCCGCAGTTGGTCGGCGTAGCCAACGCCTGGAACCAGGCCATGGGAGTCGATGTACGTTACCCGGTTGCCCATGCTGACTTCCTCGCGCGCTGCCACAAAGCCGGCCAGGAGCGGCCTACGCCGCTGCTCTTGCAATATGGCCCCGGCGACTACAACTGCCTGCACCAGGACCTGTATGGCGAGCACGTGTTCCCGATCCAGGTCGCGGTGCTGCTGTCGCGCCCGGGCGAAGATTTCACGGGCGGCGAATTTGTGCTGACCGAGCAACGCCCGCGCATGCAGTCGCGGCCCGAGGTGGTGCCGCTGCGGCAAGGCGATGCCGTGGTGTTTGCCGTGCACCATCGCCCGGTACAAGGCAGCCGGGGGTTTTACCGGGTCAATATGCGGCACGGCGTGAGCACGGTGCGCAGCGGGCACCGGCATACGCTGGGCATTATTTTTCATGACGCGCAGTAAAGGAAATGATTTGACCTTGGGGCTTTTCGATGAAGTGCCGACACCTTATGCGGTGCCCGAGCTGATCGCGCCGGGCGCCGTGTTGCTGCGCGGCTTTGCCCGCGAGGTGGATGAAGCCTTGCTACAAGCCGTGGAAGACGTGGTCGCGGCCGCGCCACTGCGCCATCTGGTCACACCGGGCGGCTACACCATGTCGGTCGCGATGAGCAACTGCGGCGCGCTGGGTTGGGTGTCCGACCGCAGCGGTTACCGCTACGACACCAAAGACCCGCTCTCTGGCAAGCCCTGGCCTACGATGCCAGGCAGCTTCTCCGAACTCGCTCTGCGCGCCGCAGCGGAAGCGGGCTTTGACCACTTCCGCCCGGACGCCTGCCTGATCAATCGCTATGAACCCGGCGCGCGGCTGTCGCTGCACCAGGACAAAGACGAAGGCAACATGGACGCACCGATTGTGTCGGTGTCGCTGGGCCTGCCTGCCGTGTTCCTGTTCGGCGGCTTGAACCGCAGCGGTCGCCCCGCGCGATACCGCCTGGTGCATGGCGACGTCGCGGTGTGGGGCGGCCCATCGCGGCTGGCCTATCACGGCGTGGCGCCGCTGGCCGAGGGTGAGCATGCGCGCCTGGGCCGGCAGCGCATCAATCTGACGTTTCGCTGCGCGCGCTGAACAGGCCGAACGCGCTCAGGCGCGTTCGCGAAATTTTTTCAACCAACCCAGACCGGCCGGCGTAGCACCGGCTTCTGCGCCGCGCAGCGGTTTGTACTCGCACCCCACCCAGCCGCTGTAGCCCAGCTCATCCAGCAACGCAAACAGATAGGGATAGTTGATCTCGCCAACATCCGGCTCATTGCGGCCAGGCGCACCGGCGATCTGCAGATGGCCCACATGGCCCGTGGGCAAGTATTTGCGCAGCTTCATGGCCAGGTCGCCTTCAACAACCTGGCAGTGGTAGAGGTCCATCTGCACCTTGACGTTGAGCGCGCCCACTTCACGGATGATTTCATGCGCGTGGTCTTGCCGGTTCAGAAAGAAACGCGGAATGTCACGCGTGTTGATGGGTTCGATCAGAAGATCCACACTCACCTTGGCCGCCAGCGTGGCGGCCTCACGCAGGTTGTTCACATAGGTGGGCTGCACTGCTTCCCGCTCCATCCCCTCCGGCAACACACCCGCCATCACGTGGATGCGCGGGCAGCCCAGCGCTTGCGCATAGTCGAGCGCAATGGCGATGCCGGCGCGGAACTCGGTCTCATGGCCCGGCAGGCAGGCCGTGCCTTTTTGCGAGGAGGCCCAGGCCTTTTCAATACTGGCCACATCCACGCCGCCGGGCGGAGCGTTGAACAGCACCAGCTGCTGGCCGTGCTGCTGCAGGATGGCTTTGAGCGCCGCTGGTTCCCATGCATACGGCGAGAGGATCTCCACAGCCGTGAAGCCGTCACGCGCAGCGGCGGCAAAGCGTTCGGCCATGGGTAGCTCGGTGTACATCCAGCTGAGGTTGGCGGCAAATTGGGGCATGGGTTTCAGGGGCTAGGTGTGTCGGGGCCAGGCGCGGACTGGCATTCCCAGAATATCCGCGCGGTGCAGTGGCGGCAAATCTCCGGATCCAGCTTGTTGAAGATGGTGGCGATGGCGGTGAACTTGTCGGGGAACTGGTGCTCTGGCCCGAGCACGCTGGTAAAGCCGGTCTTGCGCCACATGCGGATCACCTCGGGCCGCGGCCGGTGAAAGTACAGATCGCCGCCCATGGCGCGGCGTGCGGCGAGTTCAGCCTCCCAGAGCTCGGCCCCAGCCAGGTCAATGAAGTTCATGCTCTTGCCCATGACCAGCAGGTGTTTTTGCGGCTGGGACTGGGTGCGCAATGCGTGCAGGATGTCGGCCACGTGCTGGGTCGCGCCGAAATAGACCTCGCCTTCCATGCGCAGCAATTTGAGCTGCGGGCATTCTGGCAAGGCCTGGGGCGTCGCTTCCACCGACGCGTCGGCCTTCTGCGCGGGAACGACGTCAACCCCTGCGTCAACGCTGTTGTCAACGACCACGAACTGCCGGTCCAGGCCGCGGCTGTCAAAGCCCATGGTGCGCATGGCGGGCTTTGACGTGCGGTAGAGAAAAGACATCAGCGACAAAATCATGCCCAGCAAGATCGCGATCTCCAGCCGTATCGTGACGGTGGCCACCATGGTGGCCAGCGCCACACCGAAGTCGCTGCGGCTCAAGGTGAACAGCTGGCGCCAGCGCGCGAAGTCCAGCAGCGCGAACGCCACCAGCACCAGCAGCGCCGCCAGCGCGGCCATGGGGATTTGCGCGAGTAGCGGCGCGCTCACCGCCACCAGCGCCAGCAGCAACAAAGCCGAAAACACCGAGGCCAGCGGCGTGCGCGCACCGGCCTCCAGGTTGGGCATGGAGCGGTTCATCGAGCCGCAGGAAACGTAGCTTGAGAAAAACCCGCCAACGATGTTGGACAGGCCCTGGCCGCGGAACTCGCGGTTGGCGTCTATGCGTTGGCCCGAGCGCAGCGCCACCGTCTTGGCGATCGAGATCGCCTGGCCCAGCGCGACGATGGTTAGCGCAAACGCCAGGCCGATAAGGTCGGCGGCCTGCGCCCAGCTGATGCGCGGCACTTCGAACCTCGGCCAGGGTATGGGGATCTGGCCCACAGTACGCAACGAGGCGGAGGGTGCGGCACCGGGATGAAGAAGGCCGCTCCACACCCAGGCCAGCGCAGTGGCCACCGCCAATCCGATCAACATGTACGGCCAGTTGCGGCGCAGGTGGCGCAGCAGCAGCGCGACGCCCAGGGTGATGGCCGCAACACCCAGCGCCATGGGCTGGGCGGAAGTGATCTGCGTGAGAACATGTCCAAGAACCGCGGCCGCGCTGTGCTCAGGCGCGGCCGGCAGGCCCAGCAGGTCGGGCAACGCATGCACGGCGATCAGCAGCGCCGCGCCCGAAGTAAAACCAAACAGCACCGCCGGTGAAATGAAGTTGGCCAGCACACCCAGGCGCAACGCGCCAATCAGCCACTGCATGACGCCCGCCATCACGGTGACGGCCAGCGCCAGCTGAATGTAGAGCGGGCTAAAGGCCATGGCCAGCGGCGAGAGCATGGCGAACAGCGCCAGCGAGTTGGCGTTGGTGGGCCCCGACATGACATGCCGGCTGGAACCGAAAAGCGCGGCGATGATGCAGGGGATCACGGCGGTGTAAAGGCCGTAGGCCGGCGGCAGGCCGGCCAGCGTTGCGAAGGCAATGCCTTGCGGCAGCACCAGCACTGCGCCCAAGAGACCCGCCATCGCATCGGCCCGCACAGTAGCAGGCGACACCTCGCGCACCCAGTCGCCAAAAAGGCGTTCCAGGAGCGGGATCGACGGCCGGGATGCGCTGGGGGCTGAGGGTTCCATCACGAGGGCCTGAGCATACCGCGCCCAGCCCCCGGTCATCCAGCGCCGCGATCAGGCCAGGCCGGACAAGCGCAGCAGCAGGCCGGCGAGCGCCGACGCCGCAATCACCTGAATCACGCCGCGCTTGTAGCGCAGCAGCGCCACGGCGGCACCCAAAGTAATGGCCAGCGCATAAAAGTCCACCCGGGCCAGCCAGGGGCCACCGGTGTTCGCGCGCAGGGCAATGTGCGCCAGGAAAAACAGCGCCAGGCTGGCGATCACGCCGACCACCGCGGCCGTGATGGCCGTGAGCGGCGCAGTGAAATGCAGCTTGCCGTGCGTGGACTCCACCAGCGGCCCACCTGCCAGAATGAACAGAAAGGAGGGCAGGAAGGTGAACCAGGTCACCACGCTGGCTGCCAGCGCCGCGCCCAGAAACAGCATGTCCGGGCCCAACACCTGCTTGGCCCAGCCGCCCATAAAGCCGACGAAGGCCACCACCATGATCAGCGGGCCGGGCGTGGTTTCACCCAGCGCAAGCCCGTCGATCATCTGCGGGCCGGTCAGCCAGTGGAACTGCTCCACCGCTCCCTGGTAGACATAGGGCAGGACCGCATAAGCGCCGCCGAAGGTGAGCAGCGCAGCCTTGGTGAAGAACCAGCCCATCTGCGTCAGCGTGGCATCCCAGCCCCGTGTCGCCATCAATGCCCCTATGGGCAATAGCCACAACACCGCGCCCACGCCCAGTACGGCGGCCAGGCGCGAAGGCTTGAAGCGGGCGTGCTCCGGTGTCGGCGTGTCGTCGTCGATCAGCGCCGGCCCATATCCAAGCCTGGCCTCGCCATGCCCCGCGCCACCGGAAAACTGTGCCGGCGAGAAGCGGGCCCCCAGCCACCCCACCACCGCCGCGCCAAGTACGATCAGCGGAAACGGCAGGTTCAACGCATAGATTGCTATAAAACTGATAGCTGCTATCGCCCATAGAACGGGGGCCTGGGCCGGTTTTCTTAATGAGCGTGAGCCGATGCGATGCACCGCCTGCAGCACAATGGCGGCGACCGCCGGCTTGATGCCGTAAAACAGGCCGGCGACCAGCGGCACATCACCAAAGGCCACATAAACCCAGCTGAGCGCGATCAGGATAAACAGTGAAGGCAGCACAAACAGCGCGCCTGCCACGATGCCGCCCCAAGTGCGGTGCATGAGCCAGCCGATGTAGGTGGCCAGCTGCTGTGCCTCGGGGCCGGGCAGCAGCATGCAGTAGTTCAGCGCATGCAGAAAGCGCCGCTCGCTGATCCAGCGTCTTTGCTCGACCAGTTCGCGATGCATGATGGCAATCTGCCCGGCGGGCCCGCCAAAGCTGATGAAGCCGAGCTTGAGCCAGAACTTGAGCGCGTCGGCAAAAGACACGGCCGACGGCCGTTCATGGGGCAAAGGGAGGGAAGAGGGCAAGGCGGTGGTCACTTGGCGGCTCCGGTCATGGCTTCTGGTTTCCAGTTGTGCGGCTCGCCTTGCGCACTGCGGCACCATGCGTAGAGCGCGTCGTATAGCGGCATGGCAGCCTCCAGCATGGCGTGGTCGTCGTCCGCGTGCAGGCGCGACAGGCCCAACGAGAACGCCAGCAGGCCGGCCGATTGCGGCGCGAGTTCGAGGCGGTCTGTATCGGCGCCACGCACGATGCGCGCCAGGGTGGCCAGCGCGGGATCTGTCAATCCAAAGGCCCGCATCAGAGTGTCAAAGCTGCACAGCTCGCCTTCATGCGAGACCGGCGCGCCAGGAATGTCGTAGGCCACGGCACCCAGCCGTTTTGCTTCACTCAGCACCTGCAGAGTCGGCACGTAGAAGAATTCCGCGCGCTCATCGATGAAGCGCCGTACCAGCCAAGGGCAGGCGATGCGGTCGATTTTGGGCCGCTCACGCGTGATCCAGCGCGAGGGCTGCTCGCCGGTGACGCCCCATTCGGGCCGCTTAAAGACGGTGGCGGGGCGCTGCGCGCGCCATTGGGCGATGTCTTGCGGCGTATCAACGCCGTCTTCACCACCTTCGATACCGCCGGCCAGCGCGTAAGCATTCCAGCCCGCGGCGCGCAGCTCGGCGACAGCATCCGCGCTGACGTTGTGTCCATAGACGCAATACACCACGACTTCGCGTGGCGGCTGTGACGCGGCAAAGGCCGCCACATTTTCCGGTGCGCAGCGCTGGGCACCTGCAATTAGACGGGGGCTTTCAAGGAATTTTCCTTTGCGCCTCACATCGAGCAGCAAAGGTGCATCGGCACGGCCCATGCGGGCGGCGAGTTCCTGGGGGGAAATGGAGGGAACGGAAAGGGTAGAGGTGTCCACGGAGTACTCCAATGAGTTGCCAGCGCTTGGACGGGACACCGTCTATCTGTGAAGATTCGGGAGGCTGAAATCCCGATGCGCGAATACTAACACCAGAGCGCGTCCTTGCGCCAATCCTAACTCCGCTGGAACTTGAAAACCGCCCGGCTGGCACGGGCATTCGGCCAAAAGCGGACTTCGCGGCCATCCTGCAAGCCGAAGGAATCCAGGATCTGCAACTGGTTTTGCAGCGCAAGCGCTTCAAAATCCTGCAGCGTGCCGACACGGATGTTGGGCGTGTCATACCACTGGTAAGGCAACACCTTCGTTACCGGCATGCGGCCGCGCGCAACAGCCAGGCGGTTGGGCCAGTGGCCGAAGTTGGGAAACACGACGATGCCGGCGCGGCCTACACGCGCGGTTTCACGCAGCATGGTTTCGGCGTTGTGCAGGTGTTGCAGCGTGTCGATCTGCAGCACCACGTCAAACGAGCGGTCGCCAAACAGCGCCAGGCCCGCTTCCAGGTTGAGCTGGATCACGTTGACGCCGCGCGCCACGCAGGCCTGGACGTTGGCGTCGTTGATCTCGACGCCGTAGCCCGAGCAGCCGCGTTCACGGATCAGGTAGTCCAGCAGCTCGCCGGTGCCGCAGCCCAGGTCAAGCACGCGGGAGCCGTGGGGCACCAGCCGGGCGATCGACAACATATCGGCCGAAGGCTGCACATTGAGTTCGACGGGCAGGTTCATACGGCCACCTTGCTCTGGAAGTAGGAACGCACCACACCGAGATAGCGGTCATCCTCCAGCAAAAAAGCATCATGGCCGTGCGGTGCGTCGATTTCGGCGTAGCTCACATCACGCTGGTTGTCGAGCAGCGCCTTAACGATTTCGCGGCTGCGCGCGGGGGAAAAGCGCCAGTCGGTGGTGAAACTCACGAGCAGGAACCTGGCTGTCACATGGGCCAGCGCCTGGGTGAGGTTGCCGCCATACACCCGGGCTGGGTCGAAGTAGTCGAGCGCGCGGGTAATCAGCAAATAGGTGTTGGCGTCAAAGTACTCGCTGAATTTGTCGCCCTGGTAGCGCAGGTAGCTTTCGATTTCGAACTCGATGTCTTGCGTCGTGTATTTATAGGGGGCATCGGCATTCACCGTCTCGGCTACCGCTTGCCGTAACTGACGGCCGAACTTCTCGTTCATCACGTCGTCGCTCAGGTAAGTGATGTGGCCGATCATGCGGGCGATGCGCAAGCCGCGTTTGGGCAGCACGCCGTGACGGTAGAAATGGCCGCCGTGAAAATCGGGATCGGTCACGATGGCGCGGCGGGCGACTTCGTTGAAGGCGATGTTCTCGGCGGTGAGGTTGGGCGCGCTGGCCACCACCACGGCGTGGCGCACGCGGTCGGGGTATTGCAGCGTCCAGGCCAGTGCCTGCATGCCGCCCAGGCTGCCGCCCATCACGGCGGCCAGGGTCTGGATGCCCAGGCGGTCCAGCAGGCGGGCCTGGGCGCTGACCCAGTCCTGCACTGTGACGACGGGGAAGTCGGCGCCGTAGAGCTCCTGCGTGTCGGGGTTGGGCTGCATGGGCCCGGTGGAGCCGAAGCAGGAGCCTAAATTGTTGACGCCAATGACGAAGAAGCGGTCAGTGTCGACCGGCTTGCCGGGGCCGATCATGGTGTCCCACCAGCCTTCGGATTTGGCTATCGGCTGGCCCTGCGCATCGAGGTACACGCCCGCCACATGGTGCGAGGCATTGAGCGCGTGGCAGATCAGCACGGCGTTGGATTTGTCGGCGTTGAGCTCGCCGTAGGTCTCATAGCTCAGGTCGTAGGCGCGTATTGACGCGCCGCTCTGCAGCGGTAGCGCCTCAACGAAATGCATGCTGAGCGGGGTGGCAATAAGTGTCAAAAAATCACCTGCTGAAAACAAAAAACCCGGCATCGCTAAAGCGAGTCCGGGTTTTTGGATGTCGTCTTTAGCTGTACTTTTTAAGCGCCCGCAAGCTGAGCAAATCGGCGCTGTGGACAGTATAGCAAGCCGGGGTCACATCAAAAGCGCAGCCAGGCCCAGGCCCGCAAAGATGATCGCCGACACAATGTGCACAGCGCGCAGCGGCACCAGGCGCGTGACGCGCTCACCGAGCCAGACCACCGGCGCGTTCGCCAGCATCATGCCCAGGGTGGTGCCCGCGACCACGCTGACGATGGCGTCGTAGCGCGCGGCCAGCATCACGGTGGCGATCTGTGTCTTGTCGCCCATTTCCGCCAGGAAGAAGACCAGCACGGTGGTGAAGAACACGCCGTAGCGCGGCGGCTTTTCCTCCTCGTCCGCGTCCAGCTTGTCGGGCACCAGCATCCACGCCGCCATTGCCAGAAACGAGGCGCCCAGGATCCAGCGCAGCATTTGAGGGCCGATCAGCGTGGTGACCCAGGCGCCGGCGGCGCCGGCCAATGCGTGGTTGACCAGGGTCGCGACAAAGATACCGGAGACGATGGGCCAGGGCTTCTTGAAGCGGGCAGCGAGGATAAGCGCGAGGAGTTGCGTCTTGTCGCCCATTTCGGCGAGGGCGACGATGCCCGTTGAGACGAGGAAAGCTTCCATTCAAAAAAACTCCGGCCGAAAACCCATGACTGCACGGCATCCCCGGCCTGAAGCGGAGGCTGTGTAGTCAAAGGTCTCGCGTGATCCGAAGACCGCTTGCGCCATGTCCAGAAGAACAGGTTCCAAGGACAAGTCTGTTGACGCAAGCCCCTTTCAGGATTGAAAGGCTGGCTACTCCCCAATGACAGCTTTCATTATATCGGCGGGCGTCCAAGCGCTTTCAGACTGAAATGGTGCGCACAGTTGTTCGCTCGCACACTTGAGGCGCATTTCTTGCTTGTATTTGGTGCGATTATGGGAATTTCTCTGGAATCGCACCAATAAATAGCAATTTCATTTGAAGAGGGACTTATGGAAGCACTAAAACAGGGCTCAGATGCCTTGTTCATCCTGCTGGGCGGCATCATGGTGCTCGCCATGCACGCCGGTTTTGCCTTTCTGGAACTGGGCACGGTTCGCAAAAAGAACCAGGTCAATGCCCTGGTCAAGATCCTGGTGGACTTCTCGGTATCCACCGTGGTGTATTTCATGGTGGGCTATGGCGTAGCCTACGGCACCCATTTTTTCGTTGGCGCAGAGCAATTGGCGGCCAAAAACGGCTATGAGCTGGTCAAGTTCTTTTTCCTGCTGACCTTTGCCGCAGCCATTCCAGCGATTATTTCGGGCGGCATCGCCGAGCGGGCGCGCTTTTATCCGCAGCTCATCGCGACCGCCGTCATCGTCGGTTTCGTCTACCCCTTCTTCGAAGGCATCGTCTGGAACCAGCACTTCGGGGTGCAGGCCTGGATCAAATCGCTGACCGGTGCGGAGTTTCATGATTTCGCGGGCTCCATCGTGGTTCACGCCGTGGGCGGCTGGCTGGCCTTGCCGGCGGTGATTTTGCTGGGCGCGCGCAGCAACCGCTACCGCAAGGACGGCGCAGTGTCGGCCCATCCGCCTTCGAACATTCCTTTTCTGGCCCTGGGTGCCTGGATCCTCACTGTGGGCTGGTTCGGCTTTAACGTGATGAGCGCACAGACCATCGACAAAATCTCCGGCCTGGTCGCCGTCAACTCCCTGATGGCCATGGTCGGCGGCACACTCGCCGCCCTGGTGTTTGGCAAGAATGACCCGGGGTTTGTGCACAACGGGCCGCTGGCCGGTCTGGTGGCGGTATGCGCAGGCTCAGACCTGATGCATCCGCTGGGCGCGCTGGTGACGGGCGGCGTCGCCGGCGGCGTGTTCGTCGTGATGTTCACGCTGACGCAGAACAAATGGAAGATTGACGACGTACTGGGCGTCTGGCCGCTGCATGGCTTGTGCGGCCTGTGGGGTGGCATCGCGGCCGGCATCTTCGGCAACCAGACCCTGGGGGGGCTGGGCGGTGTGAGCTTTGGCGCCCAGCTGCTGGGCAGCGCCATGGGCGTGGCCTGGGCGCTGCTGGCGGGCTTTACTGTCTATGGCGCCCTCAAGTCCACGATGGGCCTCAGGCTGAGTCAGGAAGAAGAATTTGAAGGTGCGGATTTGTCCGTCCACCGCATTGGCGCCACACCGGATCGCGAAGTCAACTGGTGAGAGGATGAAGCTGGGATAGAGCCCTGCGAGAGCCCTATTTCATTATTAATGTCCGCGTTGAAGGCGTTGTACCACCCAGCGGTCCAGCGACCATGGGCCCAGGCCGTAAATGGCCAGCCCCGCCAGCAGCGAGCCCCAGAACACATGCTGCTGCAGGGCGGCCGGCGCAATCTCGCTGAGCGAGATCACCGCCACGGCATTCACCACGAACAGCCCCAGGGGCGAAAACCGCCCTCCCAGGCCCAGCACGAGCAGAACCGGCAAGGCGATCTCGCCTGCAGTACCCATGGCTGCGGCCAAAGCGGGCGGCAGCAAAGGGACTTTGTACTCGTCGGTGAAGAGGGCTACGGTGATTTCCCAGTCCCTCAGCTTGGTCAGGCCCGAGAGAAAGAAGACCTGCGCGATGTACAACCGGGCCAGCAGGGCTGCAAGCGGCTGGAACGAATCCAGCAAGCGTGTCAGCAGGCGCCACAGGCCCAGGCCGCGCTGCAAAACGCTTGCTCGACTTGCATGGGCGGTGTTGACGGTGTTCATGGATGTTCCCCTTGGGTTGTTATGAAAATTAAAAGAACTGCGCTAAGCGGCACGAACCGGCCGGGAATTCAGATGCGTCAATCGGTACGCCCCCGTGACAAGGCCATCTTGCACGGCCGGGCCCAGCCAGTTTTCGAAGCTGAACGCCGCTGTGGATTCCATCGCGCCGCTCGGCGCACATTCCAGTGCACTCCCCAGCACAGCTTCCAGCGAGCGCCCGGCTTGAAGCGCCGCCAGCAAGGCATATTCAGCCGCAGTGACGGCGCACGCACGAGGCTTGAAGCCTTGCCGCCAGATCAGCGCGTGCTCCGCCGCGCCGGCGCGCAGCAACGCAGCCGCCTCAGCCAACGCAGGCTCGCCCAGCAGGTGGGCGTTGACAATGCTGGCCACCGGATAACCGCTGGCCAGCAGAAAAACACCGGCGCCCAAGGTCAGCGTGATCTCTGCAGGATCAGCCTCTGATAGCAGGGCAAAAGAACGCGGATCGGGCCGGGCGTCGGCGGCTGTCGCTGCCTGGTGCAGCGCCCACTCAACGCGGGCGACGTCGCCCAGGTAGGGTTCGTCCGCCAGTTGCGGGGCGGCCTCCAGGAAAGCCGCGAGCGCATCGCCCCAGCAAGCCATGTCGCCCCGGCAGGGAGGATGGCGCAGCCAGAAATGCCGCGCCAGCGCCGCAAAACTCTCGCCCCCGATCAGCTGCGCCAGCACCGGATAGGCCGCGCCCAGCGCCCGTTCCGCCAACGCCAGCCCGTTGGCCTGGTAGGCCTGCAAACCCCGGCGCGCCAGCGGTGCATAAGCCCCTCCTGGCTGAAGGTGAGACCAGAGGCCGCTGTCGTCGCGCTCGCCCAGCAGGGCGTGCAGCAATGCTTGCTGTTGCCGGGCCAGCATGTCGATTCCGTTCATGCGCTCACCGCCTGCGGAGCGCCTGCCGTGATGCTTCGCGCGTGTACGGCTTCCTCCAACAGCACCTGCAACGGCGGAATGTCGGTGTCCCATTCCACCAGCGCCGGCACGCTGCCAAAGCGCTGCCGGGCGCGACGATAGATCTGCCAGACGTCGGCGCACACGCGGCTGCCGTGATCGTCGATCACGATGTCACCGCCATCATGATGGCCGGCCAGGTGAAGTTCACCCACGCAGCCGGGCGGAATCTGCTCCAGCCAATTCAGGCAAGCGGCCAATGGGTCGGCCTCGTTGCCGGCAAGGCGAGCGTTGAGCGCATTGACATAGATATTGTTCACGTCGACCAGCAGGCCACAACCCGTGCGCGCCACCAGCTCACGAAGAAATGTGGTCTCCTCGCGATCCGAACTGTTGAAGTGCAGATAGGCCGACAGGTTTTCCACCAGCAGCGGCCGTTTCAGCCGGTCCTGCACGCGCTGCACGTTGGCGCAGATCACGTCCAGCGCCGCATTGTTGAAGGCAAGGGGCAGCAGGTCCGCGGCGTGGAGCTCGCGGCCCGCCGACGCGCCTCGCGCAAAACAGGCATGGTCGGAAACGCGGATTGGCTCGATGCGTGCCACCAGGCGGGCCAGCTGATCGAGATGCCAGGCATCGATGCCGCAGACCGAACCCAGGGCCAGCCCGACACCGTGCAGGCTGACAGGATAGTGTTCACGCGCCTGGCTCAGCACGGCCAGCGCGGCACCACCTTCCGCAAAAAAATTCTCGGAATGGACCTCGATGAAATCCACATCAGGCAAGGACTCCAGCAGCTCGCCGTAATGGGGGTGCCGCCAGCCGATCCCGCAGGTGGCAGTGCCCGTGTGATGTGAGGGGGACATGGTGAATGCTGTGCTGGTCTGGCGGAAGGGATCTAGAGGGGCTGCCGGCTACACGGCATGCCCGACTTTTTGCCTTGGCAAAGATGCGTGCTCAGCTCTTCTTTTCCATGGCCTTCATCTTGGCCTGCTCTGCGGTCATGCCCTTCATGCTGGCGCAAGTGCCCTTGGCAACATATTTCCATTCGTTGGCATCGGCGCCGACCTTGGACTGGCCGGCGCAGGAGTGCGTGCCGCTCAGGTTGGCGCAGTCGTTCTGCCCGGCGGTAGTGATGCCGTAGCACTTTTCTTTTTCCTGGGCGGCGGCGGGCGCTGCGACGAACATGGTGGACAGCAGGGAGGCTGCAGCGGCGGCAATCATGGCGCGTTGGTTCATGGTGAAAGCTCCTGTTAATTCGTGAAGTGTGAAAGTTGAATAAAACAACCACGGCAGAATTTTTTTGTTTTTCTGTGTGGTTGCGAATTAGTCTGACCCGCTCCGGTTTTCTTACGCGTGCCAAAAAATTTTTTTGCGCCGGACCGGATCGTTAGCCCACGCCTGCTTTTGCTACAGCAAATCGGCGATGCGATCCCAGGCTTCGGGAGGGATGCGGCCCACATAGCGCTCGACCACATTACCTGTCTTGTCGACGAGAAATGCGGCCGGCAGCTGCAGGGGCTTGCCGATGTTGTCTTTGTAGCCGCCGTCACCTGTCCACAGCTGCACAAACCGCTGCTTCACGGGAATGGTGCGGGAAATGATGCGTTCGTAATCGAGGAAATCCTGCATGCGCGAGTCGGTGTTGACGGCGACAAGTTCAAAAGGTTTGCCTGCCCAACCCTCGTAGTTGTTTCGCAGCTCAGGCATCTTGTCGCGGCACACAGCGCAGCCGGTTGACCAGAACATCACCAGCACCACCTTGCCCTTCAGCGAAACCAGCCTGAAGGGTGCGCCCTCAATCGTCTTGCCCTCGATCTGCGGCACGGCGGCGGGCACCATCGCGGGGGCAGGTGCGCTTGCGGCCCTGGCAGCTGCCGGGACTTGGGCGATGGCTGATGCAATTGACATCAGGGACGCAAGAGACAAGAGCAAGGCCCGCCCGTAAATTCCGTTGGGCTGGCGGCTGGCGGTTTGGGAAAACGTGTGTTCGGTCGGGCTCATGGCGATGTCCTTGGCGGTGGTGTATTGGGTAGTAGTCGCAGCCCAGCCACGGTCCTTACGCATTTCGTCCGATTTTTTCTGGCAAGGCGGCCGCGTGCGGCTAGACTTCCGGCCATGCCTACTTTTGAAGAGCAGCTGGTTGAACACCGCGTCTATCTCCTTCGTTTTGCGCGCCTGCAGCTGCGCAACGATGAATGGGCCGAGGACGCCGTGTCGGAAACGTTGCTGGCGGCTTTGTCCAAGCCGCAGTCTTTCGGCAACCGCTCCCAGCTCAAGACGTGGCTTGTCGGCATTCTCAAGCACAAGGTCATTGACCTGATCCGCAGCAATGCGCGCATGGTGGCCGTGCCGGACGCCCGCGGCGACGAAGAGGGTGACGAGCTCGACCGGCTCTCTTTCCAGGCTGACGGGCATTTCACCGAGCCGCCCAACGACTGGGGCAATCCGGACCAGACCCTGCAGCAGGTTCAGTTCTTCCAGGTACTGGACGCCTGCATGGAGCGCCTGCCACCTGCACTGGGGCGGCTGTTCCTGATGCGTGAGTGGCTGGAGCTTTCCTCGCAGGAAGTCTGTAAGGAACTCTCACTGACACCGACCAACCTGTATGTCCAGTTGCATCGGGCACGCCTGCGCCTGCAGGAGTGCCTGAATATCCACTGGTTTGGCAAACTCAGCACCTGATACGGCCGGCCCTTAACGTGAAACCCAACATTACCCTGTTAAGACGCACCTGCCGCGAGGCTGCGGCATTGCTGATCGCGCGGGAAGACCGCGCACTCCGTTTGCCCGACCACATTGCGCTCAAGCTGCATCTTCTGGCCTGCGATGCCTGCCCGAAGTTTGAGAACCAGATTCTGACCATGCGCGCCGCGATGACGCAGTGGCGCAACTATTCGGATCTTGCCGAGGCTGGCTCCACCGAATTGCCGCCCGATATTCGTCCCAAATAACGCGCCGCCGAACGGGCGAAGGCGGTCGCCATCTCATCGAATAAATATGGATTCGGATTGAATCATTGCAATTTTTTGTAACTATTTTCCTTCCGCGCGCGCGTCAACTGTCCTGCTTATGGCTTTTAACGGACACATCCTCGCTTCCAGCATCAGGGCTGTCCGGAGAGAACTTACGACTCTGATTTCTTCGCGCCGGTAGCCTCTATTCATTGGTAAATCCATAAACAGTAGGCGCTAACTTATTAAGCAGGGCCGTAAATTCGGGCCACTAATAGCGCTTTATTGTTAAGCACCCGCGTAGCTGGTGCGAAAACCTCATCCCGGGCTTTTTGTTGTGCCATCTTCAATAGAAGTGCTTTGGGTTACCCTCCGCGGCCTTCAAGTCAGCGGACAGGTCGATACAAAAATCGTAAACAAGCCCGGGAAGCCCCTGTTTATGCGGGCTTGCGAGGCCCAGGCAGTAACGCCAGCTGGTTGTCTTTTTGATAACTGACGCATAATATGCCGGTGCGAGTGTCACTATTCGCACACGTTAGGTGATCGGTCAGTTTCGCGCGCTACAGCGGTACGTATCAAGATTTGTTGTGCTTTCGGGACCCCATCGCTTTTGTTTTTGTGTTTTAGAGGAGTCCCTTCATGGGCAACAAACTTTACGTCGGCAACCTGCCGTACTCGGTCCGCGACGAAGACCTGCAACAATCTTTTGGCCAATTTGGCGCTGTCACCAGCGCTAAAGTCATGATGGAACGCGACACCGGTCGCTCCAAAGGCTTTGGCTTTGTCGAAATGGGCAGCGATGCAGAAGCCCAGGCAGCTATCAACGGCATGAACGGCCAGCCTCTGGGCGGCCGTAGCGTTGTCGTGAACGAAGCACGTCCCATGGAGGCACGTCCTCCACGTAGCGGCGGCTTCGGCGGCGGCGGTGGTGGCGGCTACGGTGGTGGCGGCGGCGACCGTTCCGGCGGTGGTGGCTACGGCGGTGGCGGCGGTGGTCGCTCCGGCGGCGGCGGTGGCGACGGCGGTTTCCGCAGCCCCTACGGCGGCGGCGGTAGCGGCGGTGGCCGTTCCGGTGGTGGCGGCGGTGGTGGACGCGGCGGCTACTAAGCCCTGCAGAACCCCCTCTTCAGCCTCTGGTTGAAGAGCGCTTAAAAGGCTTCAAGACTTCGGTTTTGAAGCCTTTTTGCTTTGTAGTGCCCAATAAATGGGCGCGAGCAGCTCCTGTTTTGATAGCGCAGCGCGCAAAAGCGCCCGGCTCTCAGCTCTCGCCCTGGCGATGCTTGCGTGCGCGGCCAGACAAAGCCTTGTCGAACACCGCATTGGGCAGCAGACGCAACAGCTTGGCCACCACACCCATTTGCCAGGGGATCACCCGGTAGCTGCACCCCGCCTGGATGGTGGCAAACGCTTTTTCGGCAAATACCTCGGCCTTCATCAGAAACGGCATGGCATAGCGGTTTTCGCGGGTCAGCGGCGTGTCGATGTAACCTGGGCAAATCGTCACCACCTTCACGCCACTGGGGCGCAGTTCCCCGCGCAGGCTTTCGCAATAGGCGATGACTGCAGCCTTGCTCGCGCAATAGGCGCCATGGCCGGGAAGGCCCCGTATGCCGGCCACGCTGCCAATACCAACCAGTGTTCCTGTGCCTCGCGAAACCATGCCGGCGATGAACGGGTGAAAGGTGGCTGCGACACCGATATTGTTGGTCGCAAAAGTCCGGGCCATGACCTCAAGGTCAGCACGCACCGCGGAGTCCATGCCGATGCTGATACCGGCATTGGCAATCACCACATCGGGCACGCCCTGCGCGGCGATGCAAGCCTCGCCGGCGGACACAATGCTGTCGATGTCGGATACGTCTGCGCCGTAGACCTGGTAGCGGCTCGCACTGATGGCATGGGTCTCGGCCCAGGCCTGGACCTCGGCGGTTCTGCGAGCAGCCAGCGCCAGCCGATAGCCTGCAGAATAAAAACGCAGTGCCAATGCCTGACCGATACCGCTGGAAGCGCCGGTGATAAATACGAGTCTGGACATGGTGGGCAGTCGTTGATTAGAGAGTGTCGCGTTAGCGGGTCGCTGGTGCGTTGCTTGCCGGATTGACGGGTGGTGCAGGCGTGAGAGTGGGCAAGGTACCAGCACCTGCAGCGCTGGCCGCGGAACGCGGGACGAGAATGCCGCGGACACGTCCCTTGAGATCGGCCACCTGGTCCAGGTTGTCGTAGGCAAAAGTGTCACCGGTGAACTGGTCGGTGCCGCGAATCAGCAGCACCGGTTTGTGCGACTTCACGCGCTCGTCATTCAGGAAGGCATGAAGAAACTCACCGCGAAATTCCATGCGCGGCGTTTCCTTCCCGTTCGCATCCTGGCTCGCCTCCCTGACCACTACCGCATTGCCCGTCAACTGCACTTCCGATCCATCACCGTTGGTGTAGGCCCGGTTGGCCGTAGCCGTCGTGATGCGCTTTTCCACATTAATGCTGCGGATGCGCACCTGGTCAATTTCCAGGATGTCGGTGTCGGCGAAATGCCGGGCCTCTGTCCCATAAATTTCGCTCTTGAGCTGGCCCCCGTCGTCAAACGTCTTGACGGTGAACTTGCGCATGAAATAGTCCACATCGTGGCTCGCCTCCCTGGCCACTTCCGGCGTGCTGAAGATCGGGGTGTTGCGCACAAGCCAGTAGGTACCCAGCGCCAGCACCCCCATCATCACCAGCGGCATGTAAATGGCCATGCTGTCCCAGACGCGCAGAAAGCGTCGCCACACATTTTTCAGGTGCAGCAGGGCGCCGCGGTTCTTCGCCGCGGTGCTCACTGGCTGTACTCCTGAAGGAGCCCGGCATAGCGTCCGCTGGCAACCAGCAGCACATCACAGAACTCGCGTGCGGCGCCATGGCCACCAGGTGCTTGTGTCACATGATGGACCATCGCACGAACCTCCGCGTGCGCGTTGATCGGCGCGCAGCTCAATGCCACACGGGACAGAACAGGCAGGTCGGGCCAGTCGTCACCCATGGCTGCGGCAGCGCTCCAGTCCAGCCCCAGGGCCTGCAGCGTGAGCTCGGCGGCCGGGCGTTTGTCCTCCGTACCGAAATGGGCATGGGTGATGCCGAGTGCCTGCAAACGTGCGCGCAGCACGTGGCTATCGCGCCCGGTGATGACGGCGGGAGTAATGCCGGCCCTCTGGAGCAACTTGAGGCCATGGCCGTCCAGCGTGTTGAACCGTTTGACGATCTCACCCGAAGCGCGATAACCACCTGACGCCACAGCCAGTTCATGGCCGTCGGGGTATTCGGAAAAATACAGGCCACCGTCCGTGAGTACGCCGTCAACGTCAAAAAATGCCACCTTGATGCCTTGCGCGCGCAGCAGCAGTTCAGGCGGAAAGCTCAGTGTTGGAGTAAGCATCTATCGTTTCACCGCAAGCCAAATAACGGGTGCAAGTGTCATATCACTTTTGCGCGCATCAGGTCGTTGGTATTCAGCGCCCCGCATAACACCCCTGCGTCGTCCACAACCAGCACGCTGGTGATGCGGTGCTGCTCCATCAATGCCACAGCCTCGACAGCCAGCGAATCCGGCTGTATCGTGCGCGGATTGGCGCGCATCACATCGCCCGCCTTGCTGCTGCGCAGGTCCACGCCTTTTTCGACCAGCCGGCGTAAATCGCCGTCGGTAAATATACCGAGCACCCGCCGGCTGCCGTCCACCACCGCAGAAGCCCCAAGTCCCTTGGCGCTCATTTCACGCATGAGATCGGTGAAGCTGGTGTCAGCCAGCACTTGCGGCACCGCATCGCCACTGCGCATCACGTCACTGACATGCGTGAGCAGCTTGCGGCCGAGCGCACCGCCCGGGTGGGAGCGGGCAAAGTCTTCTTCCTTGAAACCGCGCGCATCCAGCAGGGCGACGGCCAGCGCGTCACCCAGGGCGAGCTGCGCGGTCGTGCTGGCCGTCGGCGCCAGGTTGAGCGGACAGGCTTCCTGCGCCACGCTGCTGTCGAGCGTCACCCGTGCATGCCGGGCAAGCGTGGACTGTGCGCCCCCGGTAATTGCCACCATCGGTACGCCCTGACGGCTTAACACCGGCAGGATCATCGTCAACTCGGCACTCTCGCCGCTGTTGGAAATTGCGAGTACTACGTCGATGGCCTTGATCATGCCCAGGTCGCCGTGGCTGGCTTCAGCCGGATGCACAAACATGGCAGGTGTTCCGGTGGAGGCGAGTGTGGCGGCAATCTTGCGGCCTATATGGCCGCTTTTTCCCATGCCCATGACAACCACTCGGCCGCGGCACTGCAGCATCAACTCCACGGCCTGGGCAAACTCATCGCCCAGCCGTCCCACCAGGCCCAGCACAGCGGCGGCTTCTATTTCAAAAGTCTTCCTGGCTAGGCTCAGCACCTGTTCGGCATCAAAATTCACGGCGTCAAGGCTCATGGCTGCATTCTATAGAGGCGGGCAGGCCCCATCCTGCCGGCCTGCCGCCGCGTGAATGGGCCTTTGCCGCCTGCAAATCGTCAAGGCCATGCAATATCCTCGGCTACCATCAACGCATGAGCGCGCTTGAACTGACCCTGCTGTACCTGCTGGCTGCTGTGCTGGGTGTGGTGGCATGCCGTTCGCTCAAGCTGCCGCCCATGCTGGGTTACCTGGCGGTCGGCGTGGTCATCGGGCCCAACGCACTGGCGCTGGCGCAAAATTCCGACGGCGTCAGGCATTTGGGCGAGTTCGGCGTGGTGTTTCTGATGTTCGTGATCGGGCTTGAGTTCAACCTGCCCAAGCTGCGCTCCATGCGGCGTCACGTCTTTGGCCTGGGCCTGCTGCAAGTCACGCTGACCATCGTGCTGGCCACGGTGGGCTCGCTGTTCCTTGCCAGCATGGCCCCCGGTCTCTGGAAGATGGGCTGGCAGACCGCGCTGGCGCTGTCCGGTGCCATCGCCATGAGCAGCACCGCTATTGTGGTCAAACTGCTGTCGGAGCGACTTGAACTCGAATCCGAACACGGCAAGCGTGTCATGGGCGTGCTGTTGTTCCAGGACTTGGCCGTTGTGCCGTTGCTCGTGCTGATTCCGGCACTGGGCGCGCCCGCCGATGCGCTCCTGATGGCGCTGGCGATCGCGGGGCTGAAGGCGGCCGTGCTGGTGGGGCTGCTGCTCACCGGCGGGCAACGCATCATGCGCTGGTGGCTCACCATCGTGGCACGGCGCAAAAGCGAAGAACTGTTCGTGCTCAACCTGCTGCTGGTCACGCTGGCGCTGGCCTGGCTGACCGAGCGCGCCGGGCTGAGCCTGGCGCTGGGCGCCTTTATTGCCGGCATGCTGATCTCAGAGACGGAATACAAACACCAGGTCGAAACCGACATACGGCCCTTCCACGATGTTTTGCTGGGTCTTTTCTTCATCAGCATCGGCATGCTGCTGGACTGGCGGCTGGTGCTGGAACGATGGCCGCTGGTGCTGTTGCTGACGACGTTGCCTGTTCTCTTCAAGCTGGTGCTGGTTACCGCGCTGGCGCGTTCGCTGGGTGCAACAGCCGGCGTATCGCTGCGCACCGGCCTGTATCTTGCCCAGGCGGGGGAATTCGGCTTTGTGCTGCTTACGCTGGCCCAGCAAAGCAAGCTGGTGCCACCCGCACTGTTAAACCCCATTTTGGCCAGCATGGTGCTGTCCATGCTGGCGACGCCCTTCATCATCATGTACAGCAACCGCATTGTGATGAAGCTGGTTTCCAGCGAGTGGCTGCAGCAATCGCTGCAAATGACCACCATCGCGCGCAAGTCCATCAACGCCAACAAACACGTGATCATCTGCGGCTATGGCCGCTGCGGCCAGAACCTGGGCCACATGCTGGAGCGCGAAGGCATCCAGTACATGGCGCTCGACCTCGACCCTGACCGGGTACGGCAGGCCGCAGCCGCAGGCGATTCGGTGGTGTTCGGCGATGCGGTGCGGCTCCAGGCCCTGATGGCAGCCGGGCTGGCCCGGGCCAGCGCCGTGGTGGTAACTTATCTCGACACAGCCAGCGCCCTCAAGGTGCTGGCCAACACGCGCGCCCACGCGCCGACCGTGCCGGTGATTGTGCGGACGGTAGACGACCACGATCTGGAAAAACTCCAGGCAGCCGGCGCTACAGAGGTCGTGCCAGAGGCCATCGAAGGCAGCCTGATGCTGGCCAGCCATGCATTGGCGCTGGTGGGGGTGCCCATGCGCCGTGTGATCCGCGTCGTGCAGGATCAACGTGACGCCCGATACAACCTGCTGCGAGGCTACTTTCGCGGCGCCGACGACGACACCGTCAACGAGCTCGAGCAGGAGCGCCTGTCAAACGTCACATTGCCGCTGGGCACCAGGTCTGCCGGAAAACCCCTGGGTGCGGTGGCACTGGGCGCCGGCGGCGTGCGTGTGGTCAGCCTGCGCCGCAGCAATGGCAAGGCAGTGGCCGCGCATGACGAAACATTGCTGGAGGGCGGGGACACGCTCGTGCTGTCAGGCAAGCCCGAGGCATTGGCCATGGCCGAAGAGAAGCTCCTGCGCGGCCGTATCAACTGAGCAGCGGGCCGCCCGTCGCAAAGAGGGGCTTCCGGGGAAACATCTCACCGCTTTGTTCGCGCCTGCAGCAGGTCGTTGTTCGTTGGTACTGACGGCACAATATGGGCGCCACCCACCTTGGACACGCCATGCCTGATCTGCACAGCCTCACTCACCAGACCGTCGGCCAGTACCTGAAGAACCATATCCGCACCGTGCCCGATTGGCCGGCCCCCGGCGTACAGTTTCGCGACATCACACCGCTGCTGCAGAACCCCAAGGTCTTTCGCGTGCTGATCGACGCTTTTGTGCACCGCTACATGGACGGCAAGCTCCGCCCCGACATCGTGGCAGGGCTGGATGCGCGCGGGTTCATCCTCGGCGCCGTCATCGCCTATGAGTTGAATGTTGGCTTTGTGCCGATACGCAAAAAAGGCAAACTGCCCTTCACGACCGTGCAGGAAACCTATGAGCTCGAATATGGAAGCGCCACCGTGGAGCTGCACACCGATGCGGTCAAACCCGGCGACCGGGTGCTGCTGATCGACGACCTGATCGCCACAGGCGGCACCATGATGGCCGGCAAGAAACTGCTGGAGAAGTTGGGCGCCACTGTCACCGAAGGTGCGGCGATTGTTGACCTGCCGGAACTCGGTGGTTCAGAAAAACTGCGGGCAGCAGGGCTGCCGCTGTTCACCTTGATCGACTTTTCGGGGCATTGAGCCGCGGGATGCAGTTCTGGAAACTGCCCGGAGAGAGAACGGGTTCAGCTATAACTTTTTTAGCTGCTTGCGCCCACCGCTATTGGGTTTGAAGCCTATTTGTCTTAAATTTAAAGCCGGCTCGGCCTAATTCAAATCGCCATACTGCGTGCTGCTCAGCGCTGGTGACGTGCTGAATTCCGGCGGCATTTCGGTGTCTTCAAAGCCCGTCAGCAGCGTGTATGAACGTGAGCGCGGGCCGCTTTGCACTTTGACCCCTTTTTCCGGCGCGACTGCGGGGCCTTGTGCAGACGCAGCAACCAAAGCTTGTTTGAAGGCGGCAACCTCGTCGGCCTGGATAGGCTCATACCGTGGTGTTGCGGGTTTGACGGGCGCGGGCGCGCGGGTTTCTACATTGGCTTCAGCGTGTGCTACTACGGGTGCATGTACAACGGGTGCTGGTACAACAGGTGCTTGCACGGCCTGCGGTGGCGTCGGGGCCTGTTTGACCACGACCGCCATTTCCTCCAGGCGCCAGTACACAGCGGGTACCGTGATCTCAAAGCGCGCTTTGGCGTGCTGTGTGATCGATGCCTCAATTCCACTCAATTGCTCGGACGTGCCGCCAAATGCTTTTGCCAGGTCCATCATGACCAGGAATTCATTGCCGCTCTGGTCGAGCGAAAGAACTTTGAATTTGTAGCTGGCCGAGAGCACGCCGGAGCGGGTCATGGCCTCACGAATTGCTACGTACAGCTGCTCGCGGCGGGCGTGACGCTTGAGCTTGCCGGAATCCGCGGGAGCAGGGTGTTCGGGGGAGAGTCGCTGGGGTACGGACGTAGCAAATTTGTCGCGTCCGACGGACGCGCGTTTTTGTTCGTCATTCGCAGCCGCGCTGGCTTGCTGCGGTTTGTCGGAAAACCAGTTTAAGAAAGACATGGGCAATGTTCTCGTGATGAATGTTGATTTTCCGTCAATGCACGGAGTGAATCTGTAAGCAATATCGCAAACGGTTCAGCTGTTGTTTAGCAGCAAATCCTGTTGCCGACTTTATCGAATCACCCATGCAACTGTCTGGTAAAAAATCACGCCCGTCACGTTTTTGAGAACGCCTGTGACGCCCAAAAGTATTACGGCAGGGGATCAGTTGTCTGATCATGCCGGTGCCCGACAGCGGGGCGACGCTCAGGTCACGGCAACGCGCTTGGGACGGTTATAAAGTCGTTTGGCCATAACCGACCCCATTGCCATGGTCAGCTCCAATGCAATAGGGCTGTGGCGGTTTGCCAGCTCAAGGAACCGCATCGGCGTGAGGCACCAAAGCTTGCAAGGCGTCGACGCATGGACCGTGGCACTGCGCGGCATGTGCGAGAAGAAAGCACCTTCACCGAGCACGGTACCTGCACCTACCAGTGCCATTCGCACGCGGGCCTTTTCATCTTCGTAATGAACGCTCAGCGTGCCGCTTTCCACAAAATACAGCGTGCGATCCAGCGCGCCCTGTTCCATCAGCACCTGGCCACTGTTGAGGGCGAAAGGCTGCATGTAGCTGGCCAGGATGTCCCAATGCGGCTGGTTGAATTGACAGCGCAATGCGTCACTGGCGTGGCAGTGAAGAATGGCCTGGGCAAGGCCCTGAATGTCAAAACGGATGGCGGCAGGTAGTGGAGCGTTCATAGTGGGACGGAAGATACCTTCGCACTACATAGCCCGCAAGAGACGTTAACGGCCCCTTACACCTGATACAGGAAAGCCGGAGTTGTAATTTCCCCTCGACAGAGCCCCATTTTTGACTGTTTTGGGGCATTTTTCGCGGCATGGAACCGCTTGTCCCCAGACAAGGCCCGCCTGTCGCCGGTTTACTACTTTCCAATACAGAATCTGGAAAAAATTTCGCCCAACAAGTCATCCGGTGTGAACGCACCGGTGATCTCGCCGAGGTGCAGTTGCGCCTGGCGCAAATCCTCGGCAAGCAGGTCCAGGGCAGGGTGCCCCGCGCGAATCTGCGCATGGGCACGCCCGAGTTGTTCGGCGACCTGCTGCAGGGCATGCACGTGGCGTTCGCGGGCCATGAACACACCTTCAGGGGCGGCCTGCCAGCCCACGACGTGCAGCAGTTGCTTGCGCAGCGCCTGCAGGCCGTCGCCGGTTTTGGCGGAGATCAGAACACCGCCGCTGATTGTGCCCAGCACATCCGCGTCAGCCGCGTCCGACTTGTTCCAGACATCGATGATGGGCGTGTTGCGTGGCAGCTCGCGGCTCAGTACTTCTGCGATGTGTGCGTCAGCGGCCAGGTAATCGGCGGCACGCCGGGTCAGGTCATGCAGGAAGAGCACCGCGTCGGCGCTGGCGATTTCAGCCCACGCGCGTTCAACGCCGATTTTTTCCACTTCGTCGAGCGCGTCCCGCAGGCCGGCTGTGTCCACCACGTGCAGCGGCACGCCTTCAATCTGGATCAGCTGCGAAACCTTGTCGCGTGTGGTGCCGGCAATCGGCGTGACGATGGCGAGTTCGGCGCCGGCCAGCGCATTGAGCAGCGAACTTTTGCCGGCGTTCGGCTGGCCAGCGATCACCACCTTGATGCCTTCGCGCAGCAAGGCGCCCTGCACCGCGCGCTGCATCACGCCGGCCAGCGTCACCTGCAAGCGCTCAAGCTGGCCCTGTGCGTCTGCCTTCTGCAGGAAGTCGATATCTTCCTCCGGGAAGTCCAGCGTGGCTTCGACCAGCATGCGCAGATGGATCAGCTGCTCCAGCAGCGTGTTGACCGCCAGAGAGAATTCACCCGACATTGAACGCGCGGCTGATCGTGCCGCGGTTTCAGTGCTCGCGTCGATCAGGTCGGCAATCGCCTCGGCCTGCGCCAGGTCGATCTTGTCGTTGAGGAAGGCACGTTCGGTGAACTCGCCCGGTTGCGCCACGCGCAGCCCCGGCACGGCCGCTTGGCCGGTCACCGGGTCTGGCGCCGCACCGGCCTCGAGGCATCGCGCCAGCAACAGCTGCAGCACAACAGGGCCGCCGTGCGCTTGCAGCTCCAGCACGTCTTCGCCGGTATAGGAATGAGGCGCCGGGAAATGCAGGGCGAGCCCTTGGTCGATGGCTACGCCATGCGCATCGCTGAAGGGAAGGTAGGTCGCCTGGCGCGGTTGAAGCTGGCGGCCGCAAATCGCTTCCACGACGGGCGCGATGTGCTTGCCGGACACCCGCACAATGCCCACCGCACCGCGCCCGGGCGCGGTGGCGATAGCAACGATGGGGTCGTGGTGTCGGGCCAGCATGGTGGTAGATGTTAAGGGGCAAACCAGATCTTGGCGCCTGGGTAAGGAGCGCAGCCGCGAAAGTCGGTTTCCCAAGAAAAAGGGCCGCGAAGCGGCCCAATTTTTTATTCCGTGTCCGCCTTATTTGAATTTCGGCAGGTTGAACTGCGGCGGCACGCCCATGCGCGTGTTGATCACCCACTGCTGCGCGATGGACAGGATATTGTTGGTAATCCAGTACAGCACCAGGCCAGCCGGGAAGAAGAAGAACATCACGCTGAAGATCAGCGGCATGAACCACATCAGCTTGGCTTGCATCGGATCCGGCGGGGCGGGATTGAGCGCCGTTTGCAGCATGGTGGTCAGGGTCATCACCACCGGCAGGATGAAGAACGGATCCGGCGCCGAGAGGTCATGAATCCACAAAATCCAGGGCGCACCGCGCATTTCAACGCTGGACAGCAGCACCCAGTACAGCGCGATGAACACTGGGATCTGGATCATGATGGGGAAGCAGCCACCCATTGGGTTGACTTTTTCCTCACGGTAGATTTTCATCATCGCCTGCTGCATTTCCTGCGGCTTGTCTTTCAGGCGTTCACGCATTTCCATGATCTTGGGATTGATCGCCTTCATCTTGGCCATGCTGGCATACGCCTTGGCGTTGAGCCAGTAGAACGCAATCTTGAGCAGCAGCACGAGCGCCACGATGGACCAGCCCCAGTTCTGGATAAAACCGTGCAACTTGTCGAGTAGCCAATACAAGGGCTTGGCCAGGATCTTCAAGTAGCCATAGTCCTTGACCAGCTCCAGCCCGGGCGCCAAGGCTTCCAGCGACTTTTCTTCCTGCGGACCGATAAAAAAGATCGAGTCAACCGTCTTGGTTGCGCCAGGGGCAATGCTATCCAGTGGCGTAATCATGCCCACGGCATACAGATTGGTGTCCACCTTGCGGAAGAACAGGTCGCGCTTGATACCGTCACCCAGAATCCAGGCTGTGGCGAAATAGTGCTGCACCATGGCCACAAAACCGTTGGTCGCCTGTTTTTCAACATCAACCTTGCCTTTTTCGATGTCCTTGAATTCGACCTTCTGGAATTTCTGTGCTTCGGTGTAGACAGCCGGGCCGGTGAAGGTCGAGTAGAACGACGACTCGCCGGGTGGTGGGTTGCCATCACGCACGAGCTGCAGGTAAAGCTGCGGAGCGACCGCGGCTGTGCCGGTATTGACGATCTCGTGGCGCACGGCAATGTCGTAGACGCCGCGCTTGAGCGTGTAGGTCTTGACCAGCTTGACGCCGCCGACGTCGGCCGATTCGAACTTCACTTCCAACTCGTTCACGCCTTCCTTGAGCGAACGCTCACCAGGAACTGCCTTCATCGGGGTCTTGTGGGTCGGGAAGCTGCTGCCGCCCGTGGCGCCGGCGATAAGGCCGGTTTGCGCGACGTAAACACGTTTGGCGCTTTCATCCAGGAGTACAAAGCCCTCTTCCTTATTGGCCATGTCCTTGAGCTTACTGAAGGCCGAATGCACCAGGGTGCCGCCTTCGCTGTCAAAGGTCAGCGCGAGCACGTCGGTGTTCACCAGCACGCGCTCTTTGGTCGCCGAAGTTGCGGTGGATGGTGCGCCGCCAGGCACGGCGCCTGGGGTGGCTGTTGCACCGACGGCCTGAGGCGCCGGTACCGAAGAAGCTGCTGCGCCGGTAGCGGGTGCAGAAGCGGCAGACCCAGCGGCCGGCGCCTTGGCGCTTTGCGTTGCTGACGGGAAAAAGGTCGCCTTGTGGCCGTTATATACCTGCCATTGGTCCCACAAAAGGACCATGGAAAAACCAAAAATCACCCACAGGATGGTGCGGCGGATGTCGTTCATGACGGCGTCTTTTTAGAAGGGGTGGAGGCCACAGGCGTGGCCAGGCGGGAAAAGAGGGGAACAGGCGGCACCGGGTCGTGCCCGCCATCGCACCAGGGATGGCAGCGTACCAGCCGGCGCAAAGTGAGGTAGCTGCCGACTGTTGCGCCGTGCTGCTGCAGGGCCTGCAGTGAATAGGCGGAACAGGTCGGCTCAAACCGGCAGGCTGAGCCCAGCCATGGGCTGAGCAACAAACGGTAGCCTTTGACCAGACCGATCAGCAGGGTTTGCGGCAAACGGAAAAGAGGTGCCAGCGCGGCAAAAGCGGAACTCATGGCGCCTTGGCTCCTGCCTGCATCAGCGCCAGCACTTCGGTGCGTACCGCCAGCTTGAGCTGCTCGGACGTCGCGCTGATGAATTCCTTGCGCGAAAAATCACGCCGCAAGCGGACCACAAAAGCAGCCTGAGGATACTGATGCGAAAAATCAGCGCTCACGGTGTAGATCTGTCGTTTGATGGCGTTACGTGTGACGGCGCGTTTGGCCCAGCGTTTGGGAACCATGGCCCCAAGCCAGACATCCTGTACGGGAAACAGCGGCTTTGCCGCGAGCACGTCCGCCAGCTTGCCTGGCTCAGCTTGCACGGGCTTTGCGTCCAGCGCATTGCGGTGCAATGCGAAGTGCGTTGTCTTTGCAACAATGGCGCCGGCAAGAACTGCCTGGAACTGGGGTCGGGTTTGAAGCCGTTGCACGAGCGCCAGGCGTCAGTTTAAAAAACTGCGAATGGCCAGCAGAAAACAGGCTTATACGGCCAGGCGCTTGCGGCCTTTGGCGCGGCGTGCAGCAATCACTGCGCGGCCGCCACGCGTTTTCATGCGGGTCAGGAAGCCGTGCGTACGAGCGCGTTTGACTTTGGATGGTTGGTATGTGCGTTTCATGATTGAGTCCTACTAGCCGGTCAGCTACAAAGCTTTCCCCTTTGCCGTTACCGTGCCTTAGTTATAAGACACACTGCTTTGGGCGATTCGAATGATCTTGGTGGCCGTACAACACAACCATCTCTGCAAGTCTTCAAGGCAGGCAAAACCCGCCGCGAATCAGGGAAACCCATGATTATCGCAGATTTCCTAACGCTGGCAACAAGTTAGCCTGCCCATTTGGGGTAAAGGCTGAGATGCGGCGAACCGGGTCGCTACATACCCCAAACCAGTGCCGAAAATAGGTTGAAACCCGGATCAATTATTTTGTGGATAACTCCCCGTCCGGACTACAATTGCCGGTGCTCAAAATTAACAATATCCACAAGCAGCTCACCGCTGCCGGGCGCCTCTTGCCAGGCCAGCAACCCAGCCAAAACCAGCCATGAGTGAGGCATCCGTCCAAAACCTGAACCAGGACTTGTGGCAAAGCTGCGTCGACCACCTGGCCCAGGAATTACCTGAACAACAGTTCAATACCTGGATCCGACCCCTGCTTGTCGAGGTCGCTCCCGACCTCACCAAAGTCACCGTTTTAGTAGGCAACCGGTTCAAACTGGACTGGGTTCGCGCCCAATATGCCGGCCGTATTTCGGCCCTGCTTGAGAAGATTTCCGGGCAAAGCATCCCTCTTGAGTTAGCACTTGCTCCGCGCGAAGCGCCCGCCAAATCTTCATCTTTGGTTCGCAGCTTTGAAGGCTCCGGCGTTCCTGAGCCCGTCGGCCTGGGCGTTCCCGAAGAAGCCGCCGGCGCGCCGTTCAAGAATCGGCTCAACAGCGCGCTGACCTTCGACACCCTGATTGAAGGCACGGCCAACCGCATGGGCCGGGCCGCGGCGCTGCATGTTTCCAGCAGCCTGGGCCAGCTTTACAACCCGCTTTTTATCTACGGCGGCGTCGGTTTGGGCAAGACCCATTTAATGCACGCCATCGGCAATAAATTACTGTCGGACAACCCCGCCGCCAAAGTTCTCTACATCCATGCTGAACAATTTGTTTCAGATGTGGTTAAAGCTTACCAGCGCAAGACTTTTGATGAATTCAAGGAGCGTTATCACTCGCTCGATTTGCTGCTGATTGACGACGTCCAGTTCTTTGCCAACAAGGACCGCACCCAGGAAGAGTTTTTCAACGCTTTCGAGGCCTTGCTGACCAAAAAGTCGCACATCGTGATGACCAGCGACACTTATCCCAAGGGTTTGACGGATATCCACGAACGCCTGGTCTCGCGCTTTGATTCCGGCCTCACCGTCGCCATCGAGCCGCCCGAGCTCGAAATGCGTGTCGCCATCCTGATCCGCAAGGCCGAAGCCGAAGGCGCCTCCATGCCCGAAGAAGTAGCCTTCTTCGTCGCCAAGAACGTTCGCTCCAACGTGCGTGAGCTCGAAGGCGCCTTGCGCAAGATCCTGGCGTACTCACGCTTCAATCTCAAGGAAATCTCCATCCAGCTGGCCCGTGAGGCCCTGCGAGACCTGCTTTCCATCCAGAACCGGCAGATCAGCGTCGAGAACATCCAGAAGACCGTCGCTGACTATTACAAGATCAAAGTGGCCGACATGTATTCCAAGAAGCGGCCGGCCAGCATTGCGCGGCCGCGGCAGATTGCCATGTACCTGGCCAAGGAACTCACGCAAAAGAGCCTCCCCGAGATCGGTGAGCTCTTTGGCGGGCGTGACCACACCACCGTGTTGCACGCCGTCCGCAAGATGTCTGCCGAACGCCAGCAAATGACAGAGCTCAACCAGCAGCTGCATGTGCTTGAACAGACCCTGAAAGGCTGAGGAACAGCCTCCATGCGTCCCATGAACCCCACGAACCCTCTAGCGCCCGGTTTTCACGGTGTTTTACAGAGCCCAGCCACCCTCACAATAACTTTGGGGACAACTTTTGAACAACCCATGGCTTATCCACAGAAGCAGATGACAATCGAAAGTTGTTCATATTCAGCAGTGCAGTTCAGGGGCGTCTGAACACATGGTTAAACAAACGCCAAGTGGTTGATCAAAAAGGGGAAAATGGCACTATCCACAGATGGGCGCCACCCTTATCTACTACTACTAATTTGAATTAAAGAATTAAAGATATATACAGAGGAAGTCATGATCGTTCTGAAAGCAACCCAGGATAAAGTTTTGTCGGTACTGCAGTCGGTGGCCGGCATCGTTGAGCGCAGGCACACCTTGCCCATCCTTGCCAACGTGCTGATCCGCAAAACTGGCGCCCAGCTGCAGCTCACCACGAGCGATCTTGAAATCCAGATCCGCACCACTGCCGAGCTCGACGGCGATGCCGGCAACTTCACCACCACTGTGGGTGCCCGCAAGCTCATCGACATCCTGCGTTCCATGCCCAGCGACCAGACCGTCTCGCTCGAGTCGTCGCAGAACAAGCTGATCCTCAAGGGCGGCAAAAGCCGCTTCACCCTGCAAACCCTGCCCGCTGAAGACTTCCCCCTGGTGCAGGAAGCCGCCAATTTCGGCCCCAGCTTCTCCGTGCCGCAAAAGGTTTTGAAAGAGCTGCTCAACCAGGTCTCGTTCGCCATGGCGGTGCACGACATCCGCTACTACCTCAACGGCATCCTCTTCGTCGCCGAAGGCAAGCAGCTGAGCCTGGTCGCCACTGACGGCCACCGCCTGGCCTTCTCGTCGGCCACGCTCGATGTTGAAGTGCCCAAGCAGGAAGTGATCCTGCCGCGCAAGACCGTTCTGGAAATGCAGCGCCTGCTCAGCGACAAAGAAGGCGCCATCGAAATGCAGTTCGCCGGCAACCAGGCCAAGTTCAGCTTCGAAGGCATGGAATTTGTCACCAAGCTGGTCGAAGGCAAGTTCCCCGACTACAACCGCGTGATTCCCAAGAACCACAAAAACATCATCACCCTGGGCCGCGTGCCCCTGCTGGCCAGCCTGCAGCGCACCGCCATCCTGACCAGCGAAAAGTTCAAGGGCGTGCGCCTGAACATCGAACCCGGCACCCTGCGCGTGGCTTCCAACAATGCCGAGCAGGAAGAAGCCGTCGACGAGCTCGACATCGACTACGGCGGTGACGCCATCGAAATCGGCTTTAACGTCACCTACCTGATCGACGCGCTGGCCAACATGGACCAGGACATGGTGAAGATCGAACTGGCTGACTCCAACAGCTCCGCGCTGCTGACCATCCCCGACGACGCAGCCTTTAAATACGTGGTGATGCCGATGCGCATTTAACGCGCTGACCACACGCTAACCAACAACCAGACCCGCGACTCTCCGCGGGTTTGGTCATTCAAGAGATTGAAGAAATCGAAGCAATTCGAGAAAAGATCGGAAATAAAGCTGGCTATGACTGAAGAAAACACACCGAACGAAGCCGATCAGGTAAACGTCAACGACGGCGCTGCAGGCGAGGGAAGCTCCAATTTCCAGCCCAAGATCGACACCAACCAGGCCGGCGCGTCCGAAGCCTATGGCGAAGGCTCCATCCAGATCCTGGAAGGCCTGGAAGCCGTGCGCAAGCGCCCCGGCATGTACATCGGCGATACGTCTGACGGCACCGGCCTGCACCACCTGGTGTTTGAGGTGGTAGACAACTCCATCGACGAAGCACTGGCCGGCCATTGCGACGACATCGTGGTCACCATCCACACCGACAACTCCGTCAGCGTGACTGACAACGGCCGAGGCATCCCGACCGGCATCAAGATGGACGACAAGCACGAGCCCAAGCGCTCGGCCGCTGAAATCGCCCTGACCGAGCTACACGCCGGCGGCAAGTTCAACCAGAACAGCTACAAGGTTTCAGGCGGCCTGCACGGCGTGGGCGTGAGTTGCGTCAACGCACTCAGCAAGATGCTGCGCCTGACGATTCGCCGTGACGGCAAAGTGCACGTCATGGAGTTTTCACGCGGCTTTGTACAAAACCGCATCATTGAGCAAGTCAACGGTGTTGATGTGTCGCCGATGAAAGTCATGGACGACACCGACAAGCGCGGCACTGAAGTTCACTTCCTGCCCGACACCGACATCTTCAAAGAGAACAACGATTTCCACTACGAGATCTTGAGCAAGCGTCTGCGCGAGCTCAGCTTCTTGAACAACGGCGTGCGCATTCGCCTCAAAGACGAGCGCAGCGGCAAGGAAGACGACTTTGCCGGCGCCGGCGGCGTCAAGGGTTTTGTTGAGTTCATCAACAAAGGCAAGACGGTTCTGCACCCCAACGTGTTTAACGCCATGGGTGACCGCCAGAGCGACCAGGGCACCAACATCGGTGTTGAAGTTGCCATGCAGTGGAACAGCGGCTACAGCGAGCAAGTGCTGTGCTTCACCAACAACATTCCCCAACGCGACGGCGGTACCCATCTGACGGGCCTGCGCGCCGCCATGACCCGCGTCATCAACAAATACATCGACGACAGCGAGCTGGCCAAGAAAGCAAAAGTTGAAGTTACTGGTGACGACATGCGCGAAGGCCTGTGCTGCGTGCTGAGCGTGAAGGTGCCTGAGCCCAAGTTCTCCAGCCAGACCAAAGACAAACTCGTTTCCAGCGAAGTGCGCGGCCCGGTTGAAGACATCGTGAGCCGTCTGCTGCACGACTACCTGCAAGAGCGCCCCAACGACGCAAAAATCATCGTCGGCAAGATCATTGAAGCAGCCCGCGCCCGCGAAGCCGCTCGAAAAGCCCGTGACATGACGCGCCGCAAAGGTGTGCTCGACGGCATGGGCCTGCCCGGCAAGCTGGCCGACTGCCAGGAAAAAGACCCCGCCATGTGCGAGATCTACCTGGTCGAGGGTGACTCCGCCGGCGGCTCTGCCAAGCAGGGCCGAGACCGTAAATTCCAGGCCATCCTGCCCCTGCGCGGCAAGATCCTGAACGTTGAAAAAGCCCGCTACGAAAAGCTGTTGACCAGCAACGAAATCTTGACGCTGATCACCGCCCTGGGCACCGGCATCGGCAAGGCCGGCGGCATTGGCGGCACACCCGGTACCGACGACTTCAACGTCGCCAAGCTGCGCTACCACCGCATCATCATCATGACCGACGCCGACGTTGACGGCGCCCACATCCGTACACTGCTGCTCACCTTCTTCTATCGCCAGATGCCCGAGCTTGTTGAGCGCGGCCACATCTACATTGCGCAGCCACCGCTGTACAAGGTCAAGGCCGGCAAGGAAGAGCAGTACCTCAAAGACACTGCAGCGCTTGACGGCTTCCTGCTGCGCATTGCGCTCAAAGATGCGTCTGTGCAAACCGGCGCTGAAGGCAGCACGGTGCTCACGGGTGAGACGCTGGCCGAACTGGCCCGCAAGCACCAGCTGGCTGAATCCGTGATTGCCCGCCTGCGCGGCTTCATGGACGCAGAAGCCCTGCGCGCCATTGCCGACGGCGTGAGCCTGAACCTCGACACCGTGGCCGACGCTGAAGTGTCGGCCGTGACACTGCAGGCCAAGCTGCGCGAGCTCAACACCACCGGCGCCCCTGCCGAAGTGGCCGGCGAGTTTGACACCCGTACCGACAAGCCCATTTTGCGCATCAGCCGCCGCCACCACGGCAACGTCAAGAGCAGCGTGCTGACGCAAGACTTTGTGCACGGCGCCGACTACGCCACCCTGGCCGACGCAGCCGCCACCTTCCGTGGCTTGATAAGCGAAGGCGCAAAAGTCATGCGCGGCGAAGGCGAACGCCAGAAGGAAGAAAAGATCGGCGACTTCCGCCAGGCCATGGCCTGGTTGATTGGCCAGGCTGAAAACGCCACAGCACGCCAGCGCTACAAAGGCCTGGGTGAGATGAACCCCGCCCAGCTGTGGGAAACCACCATGGACCCGACCGTGCGCCGCCTGCTGCGCGTGCAGATCGACGACGCTATCGAAGCCGATCACGTGTTCACCATGCTGATGGGCGACGAAGTGGAGCCGCGCCGCGAGTTCATTGAACAGAACGCCCTGCGCGCCGCCAACATCGACGTCTAAGCGACTCACTCAGTTCCTACTTGACACCATGACCGAAGAAATCAAAACAGCAGAGCGCCCAGCGTTGCCCGACCACCTCTCGACCGACGAGCGAAGCCCGCACTTCGTCAGAGCGATCTTTGAGCACGACATTGGCATCCGCTTCAACGACAAAGAGCGCAACGACGTTGCCGAGTACTGCATCAGCGAAGGCTGGATCAAGGTGCCCGTGGGCAACAAGGTCGATCGCAAGGGCAATCCGCTGATGATCAAGCTCAAAGGCAAGGTAGAGTCGTTCTACAAGTAAGCAAGCCGCCCGGCCCAGGTCAATGCATTGACTAACCGGACATTGATCAACACCATGAAGTTTGAACCTCTGCAGGTCCATTTCATGGTGTTTTTATTTTGGTGATCACATTACCTGAGCCATGAGCCGCATCGCCGTCATCGACTTTGAAACCACAGGCCTCTCGCCCGCGATGGGCGACCGCGCGACGGAAGTGGCCATCGTGCTCGTCGAGCACGGCCAGGTGGTCGACAGGTTCCAGAGCCTCATGAACGCGGGGCGCTATATCCCGTCCTTCATCGAAAACCTGACGGGCATCAGCAACGCCATGGTTGCCGCCGCCCCTGCAGCGGAGAAAGTCATGGCCGAGGCCAATCGTTTTGTCGGCAACGCGCCCATGGTGGCCCACAACGCTTCGTTTGACCGCCGGTTCTGGGAGGCTGAATTAAGCCGCGCAGGGGAGTTGGCAACACAGCCTTTTGCTTGCACCATGCTCGTCGCCAGAAGGTTGTACCCGCAAGCACCCAGCCACAAGCTGGGCGTGTTGATCGATTACCACCGCCTGCCGAAAGCTGGGCGTGCGCACAGAGCTATGGCTGATGCGGAGATGGCTGCGTCCTTGCTGGGACAGATCCAGGATGATCTGCGTGTTCGTCACCGTGTGGCGAAAGCGGATCATGGGCTGCTGATGGCTTTACAGCGGTGTGCAAAGCCCGCTGTGCCGGCGTTGATGGCGCGATATTCGGATTAAAGCGGGCTAGTTGAGCGGAAGAGCTAGAGACATTTTAGATTGCCGGTATTGGCAAAAGCATAATCGGGACAGCGAGCTGAGGAAGCTCGTTGACGCCGAATGGGCGTCACTTGAAAAAAATGCATGACGGCTGGCGCTTCCTTCTAGCAATTAAATGCTCATGACATTTGGTTTTTAATAAGTGAGGAAATAATGGCTGGAGAAGACTGGACGCGAAGCGAAGTAGAGGCGGTCGTTGCTGACTACCTGGAGATGCTTGCAGCAGTCTTCTTAGGACAACCTCCTAACAAATCAGAGCGGCGTAGGAACTTGCTACAAGTCCTGGGTAATCGAAATGAATCCGCTGTAGAACGCAAGCGTGGCAATGTCAGTGCTGTGATGGTGTTACTTGGATACCACTATCTGCCTGGCTATAAGCCACTGCCTAACTACCAAAAGTTACTGGAAAGCGTGGTTCTTGCGCAGCTAGAAAAGACGCCCTGGCTGGACGAGGCCGCGATGGCTGCTGTTCAGTTGCCGGCAGTTTCTCAATCCATGACCGATTTTTCGAAAGTCAAAACATCTCCACCGAAATTGGCGTTGGGTACTAACGAACCGTCCCCAAGAAAGTTCTTGCCAATTAGACGAGACTATTTGGAGCGAGAGGCTCGGAACCGGTCGTTGGGTCGCGCCGGAGAAGAGTTTGTGGTCGAGTTCGAACGCTGGCGTCTTATGCAGATTGGTGAGGCAAGTCTGGCAAATCGGGTTGATTGGGTGTCGCAAACAGAGGGCGACGGCTTAGGCTACGACGTGCTTTCTTTTGACGCGTTTGGTGAAAAACGATTTATTGAGGTCAAAACTACGGCTTATGGGGTAGCTACTCCATTTTTCGTAACCGATAACGAATTGGCGTTCGCGGATAGCAAAACAGAGCAATTTCATCTGTACAGAGTTTTTGATTTCAGACAAGCACCGAAGTTATTTGACTTGCCTGGCAAGTTGGCGACGCATTGTCTTCTTGACCCTGTTACTTACAGAGCCAGCTTCTCTTAGTGCCTAAGGGTTAATTACGACACAAGTAATTGGATGATGTAATTCAGCCCAGGCAGATAGTCATTTAGCAATGAATCCGGAACTGCCGATCACGCAGTTCTTTTCTCGCGCGAGTAATTTCATCTTGAGTTTGCGCGCTTAACGGCTGCCTTGCCAGCGCATCAAGACGTTTGATTTCTGCGTCAATGAATACACATTCGCTTCTTTTGTCGGGGGTTGCGTTGACAGATGGAGCGATTGTGGACAGCGATGGTGCGGCCGGCGGAATGCGATCCGCCGCCGCCATCTGCGTAGGCGATAGGCCTGTCATCAGGTTGTGGTCGGCCTTGGTGACGACTTGCGCACCTGCCGCGCCTTGTGGACAGGCGTTGTCGCTGTAGATGGTTTTGCCATTGATCACGCACTTGGTGACGATGCGAGTGCCCGGTGCTGGAGTCGCGGGTGCAATTGGTTGCGGCTGCGCTGATGTTTGGGGCTGCGGTGAAGGTTGGTTGGTGGCTGGCGCTGCCTGCTTGGTCTTCACTGGTGATACCCGATCGCTCTGCGACTCCCACACCCGATAGCCGGCATAAATGAGCGCCAGAAGAACGAGCAGGAAGCCGATCCAGCGTAAAAGCGGTTGTTCTGGAGTCGGGCTGAATGGCCGCTCCCGGTCACCGCTCTTCATGAAATCTTGGTCCATCAGTTTTTCCCCCTACCTGTTTTGTTTGCAACAACGATACCGTATGAATATGCGTTGGTGGACTGGGGTCTTCGTTGCCAGGGACGATCTGGCCGGCTAAGCTTTTCCCTCTCAACCAACAAGACTACGCCCATGCCCAACACCCCCTCCCTCCCCGAAAGCATCATGTCCCACGTCTCCATCGGCACGAACGACTTCGAGCGTGCCAAGGCGTTCTATACCGCTGTGCTGGGTGCGATGGAGATCAAGGTGATCATGGAGCACCCCGGGGCCATCGCTTTTGGGCGGGCGTATCCGGAGTTCTGGGTGGGTGTGCCGCACGATGGCGGCAAGGCGCATGTGGGCAATGGGTCGCACCTTGGTTTTCTGGCCGTGTCTAAAGCGCAGGTGGATGCGTTTTATGCCAAGGCGCTGGAGATGGGTGGGCAGGGTGATGGTGCGCCGGGCCCGCGGCCTCTGTATGGGCCGCAGTATTACGGCTGCTTTGTGCGGGACCTGGATGGGCACAAGATTGAGGCGCAGTTTTCGGATACATCTGCGGGTTGATGTAACGCCGGCCTTAAGCGAAATGAGTCGTTGGGCCAAGCAGAACGAGCGCGAGCAGCTATTTAATTCATAGCAAGCCGGGTTGCTTGCGCTTCGCCTTGTCGCGCTTGGGTACGGGGCGCTGTCTGACATGGGTGGGCATTCGGGGTTTTCAGAATGGTTGTTACGCGGGCTGGTGTTGCCTTGTTTGCACGCTGGCCCTTGTTTAACCCCCTTTATCTGGAGACAGACCATGCCGAACAAACAGAACGCCAAAAACAAACAGAGCAAACAACTCGCGCCCGGGGACGCGCGCAACCAGGCCGGCGGCGCGATGGAGCAAGACGGCACACCCAAAGCATCGGGCCACGGCGGCAAGGTGGAAAACGACTTCAACCAGATGGGCGAGCAAAAGCCCACGCAGAAGAACGAAGGCCAGCGCACGGCCAACAGCCGCAGCGACCGGGAGTCGCATGTGGGCGGCAGCAACCAGCTGCAGTCGCGCCGCGGCACGACGGGGCGCTGACGTGGCTGCCGACACGTTCAGCCGCGCGGCGGGGGTGAAGGCCGGTGAATTTGATCACCACAGCGGCGACCACCTGACGCTGGACAGCGCGAAGATTTACTTTGAGGTTCACGGTGATAACGCCGACCCGCCGCTGCTGTTTCTGCACGGCGGGCTGGGCACGATGAAGGACTTCAACAGCGCCCTGCCGCTGCTGCAGAAGCGCTTCCGGGTGATCGGCATCGACAGCCGGGGCCACGGCAAGTCAACCCTGGGCACGGCGGGCGTGACCTACCAGCGGCTGGCGTTAGACGCGGCTGCTGTGCTGCAGCACCTGGGCGTTGAGCGCTGCAGCGTGGTGGGTTTCAGCGACGGCGGCATCACGGCGTTGCGCATGGCCGCGCAGACTGCGTCACTGAGCGACAAGCTGGTTGCCATTGGCACCGACAAAATGCTCAAGGCCGGCGACCCGGTGCGCAAGCTGCTGGGCGGCGTTACGGTGCAAAGCTGGACCCAAAAATTCCCTGAATCGGTGGCGCTGTACAACGCAGTCAACCCGCAGCCCGACTTTGCGGCGCTGATCGACGCCGTTGTGCCGATGTGGCTGGACGACGGCCCCAGCGGCTACCCGGGCGAATGCGTCAGGCAGATCCGTTGCCCCTTGCTGGCGATTCGCGGCGATGAAGACCACCTGGTGTCGCGTGCCAGCGTGTTTGAGCTGGCGGAGCAGGTGCCCGGCGCGAAGCTGCTGAACATTCCGTTTGCCGGCCATGAGGCGCACAAGGACCAGGCCGAAGGGGTGATGGCGTGCGTGAACCGGTTTCTGGAATGAAATAACGGCCATTTTCATCACGAAAAGTGGCTGCCGCCCAAGCGGTGCTTGCGCGAGAAGCTATCAATACCATAGCGCTTGGCGCTCTCAGCGCCGGCGCTGCGCGCGTCTTTACCTGCCGTTGAGGCATTTCCTTACAAACCGCAACGTGGCAGACGCATGGCCCTAAGTTTGGCGGCGCAGGATGAACGCTTGTTTTTTTCTGCGGGGCAACCACCTGCAGACATCGCCAAGAAAGGCCCGCCATGAAAAAGATCGCCGACTTCCTGTTTCACCCGCGCTATTTGCGGGCCATTCCTTCGCTGGTGGTGCTGACCACCGCCATGGCTTGGAGCGTGGCGCCGGACCCGGATGCGGTAGACACGGTGCAGAAGCGGGCGGGCGTGAGCTTGTCGCTCAACCACACCGCCGCGGGCAACAGCCCGAACGGCAAGCTGCTGGACAAGCCCGAACAGGCTTGAATGCGGCCCGGGCGGTCGTAGCGCCCTAGGGCTTGGCCGCGGCCATCCAGCGGCCGATCTTGCCGACCACCTCGGCCTCAATCCCGTTATAGCCGTGGTACGCCATGGCCTCACAGGGGTCGCCCCGGCTTTGGCCGCCGGTGAATGTCAGCAGCTCGGCCTTCGGCGTCTTGGCGAGCTTGTTCATCAGCTGCGGCATGTCACTGAAGGCGCAGAGTTTGCAGCCGTCTTGTTCGTGGTGAACCACCAGCACCGGAATCGTCAGTTTCTCCAGCGGCATTTTGGGCACGGCGCGGCCGCTGTTGTCGGTCAGCATGGTGGACGTGAGCACGAGGCCGTCGGGGCCGCCCTGCGCCGGTGCAACCTCGGTGGCGACGTAGGCGGCTGACTGCGTGCCGCGGCTGGTGCCCACCAGCCACACGGGCCTAGGCGCCTGCTGCTTGAGCCAGGCGATGACGGCCAGCACGTCGGCGGTGTGTTCGGGCGTTTGCCGGTTTCCCGACAGAAACGGCGGCGACTGCTTGTCTGACGGCGCATCAATCACTGCCACCGCAAAACCGGCGTCGGCAAACTGCTGGCGCGTGCGCACCAGGAAGTTGCCGCCCCGAGCGAAACCACCGCTGTCGTTGATCTGCAAACCACCATGGCCGCCGGCGAACAGGATGACGGAGGCCTTGGGCGTGGCGTTTGGGGTGGTGGACGCGGTGGGCGCGATGTAGACAAAGCGCTGGGTGACGCCGGGGCGGGTGGGAATGTCGACTACGCGCGGAGTGCTTTGCGCCTGCGCGTTCCCGGCCACGGCCATGCACACCAGCAGGAAAGCGGGCAGTGCCTGGCGCAGCCACAGGTACCGTGCGGGTGAATGCGGTGTCATGGTTGGGTTCCTGTAAGGACGTTCCGGGATTTGTTTAAAGAAAACAGGGCTGAAACCCAATCAGGTCGTGCGCGAGCAGCTATCAAAATAATAGCGTTGACGGTGGGCGCTGCTGGCGTGCCGGCGCTTCATGGTGCTGTCGCGGTTTTGATCCACTGCACCACGGCTTCGCTGGCCACGACCGGCGTGGTGAGGTGGTTGGCCTTGACTTCGAGGTACTGGCTTTTGGGATTGGCGGGCAGCTTGTCGGCAAAGTAGGTCTTGGCGAATTTGCTGATCCAGTCTTCGTCGCCCACCACCGTGAGCACCGGCGTGCCGGGCGGGATGCGGGGCGCGGTCACGCCCATTTCGGCGTCAGAGGCGGGGTCGAAGTAGCTCAAATAGTCTTTGGCGGTGGCCGCCACGGGCAGCTGCTTGCCCTGGTTGATGTCGGTAAAGCGTTCGCGCGAATCGCCCTTGCCGTCGGCCACCAGCTTGCGGGCTTCGTCGACGCTTTCGCGCACTGTGGTGTTTTGCAGGACGCGGTAGTAGCTCACGGGCACGTGGCCGGGCGCCAGCAGCACCAGGGCCTGCACGTCGCCGCCACGCGCGGCAAAGCTCATGGCGGCGGGCACGCCAATGCTGTGGCCGGCGATCACGATCTTCGTTGCGCCCTGGCTGCGCAGGGTTTTGACGTGGCCGGCCATTTCGGCCATGGCCTTGTCCCAGTTGCCGTCCAGGTAGCGGGTGCGCGACCAGGGCATGTCGGGGAAAAGCACAACCATGCCTGCGCCTTCCAGCACCGGCTTGATGCGGCTCATATTGGGGTCGTTGTTGCTGCCGGGGTTTTTGCCGTGCAGCATGAGCACGCCGATTTTGGGGTTGCCGTCTTGTGCGTGGACGGCGCCGGCCAGCAGGGCTGACGCAAAAAGAAGGCCGATGGCCATCAGGCGGTGGAACGGTCTGCGGTGCATAAAGCCTTTCGGGCGGTGGCGGGTGGGGCGGGTTGGATCGAGGTCGGGCCCAATATACCCGCGGCAAACCGTTGCGACAGCCGGGTTTGCACGCAGGGGCCGGGCTTCCTACAATGGCACGATGAACGCCGTCATGCCGCAAACCACCCCCAATGCCCCGGCAACACCCTTGCTGGCCAGTGAACCTGACCGCGCGGCTTACCGCGACTACGCGCAGCCCGGCCTGGACCGTGTACGCACGTTCTACCGCAACAACCACCAGAACCAGACCTACGATTTTGTGCAGCGCAAAAAAGCCGAGTGGCTGGCGTTTTCGCAGCGCGAGATGACGCCTTGGGCCGCGCTGGAGTTTCTCAACACACTGGTGGATGAGTCGGACCCGGACATCGAGCTGCCGCAAATCAGCCACCTGCTGCAAACCGCCGAGGCGATTCGCGCCGACGGCCACCCCGACTGGTTTGTGCTGACGGGTTTTATCCACGACCTGGGCAAGGTGCTGTGCCTGTTCGGCGAGCCGCAGTGGGCCGTGGTGGGCGACACCTTTCCGGTGGGTTGCAAATTTTCAGACCGCATCGTCTACCCCGAATACTTTGCGCTGAACCCCGACAGCACGGATGCGCGCTACAACAGCGAGTACGGCGTGTATGCCCCCGGCTGCGGGCTGGACGCGGTGCACATGTCTTGGGGGCATGACGAATACCTGTACCAGCTGTTGAAAACGCACCTGCCGATGCCGGCGCTGTACATGATTCGCTACCACTCGTTCTACGCCTGGCACCGCGAGGGTCAGTACGGCCACCTGACGGATGCGCAGGATGCGGCGCATATGGAATGGGTGCAGAAGTTCAACCCCTACGATCTCTATTCGAAGAACGACAGGCCGCCGGTGCTGGCCGAGCTCAAACCGTATTACGACGATTTGATGGCGAAGTACCTGCCGGCGCAGCTCAAGCTGTAGCTTCCCCGCGGGCGGCAAGGCGCGCTTTCTTGAGTAAAAAAGGCCTGTAAGCCTTTAGGAGTGTGCGCGAGCAGCTCCTGAAAAGATAGCGCTGCTCAGTTCTCGTCGTCGCTGTTGCGGCCGCGACTGCTGCGCCAGATGGCCCGCACCAGCCACAGGCCGCCGGCCATGGCGCCCATAAAACCGACAAACCCGAACGCCGGCAAACCAAACAGCGTGGGGCCGCCCTTGACGGTCATGACGATGGACGAGCCGATGATGAGCGCCGAAATCACCAGGGCCATGGCCAGCCGGTTGGCGGCGCGGTCGAGCTGGTCGCCCACGCGTTTGAGGTGGGCCAGTTCAATGCCTACCTGCACGCGGCCGCGGCGCGCGTTGCGCAGCAGGCGCGTCAAGTCGTGCGGCAGCTGGCCGGCCAGCGCCATCGCGCGGCTCAGTGTTTGCCAGCCGCGGCTGGCAAGTGCCGCGGGTTCGTAACGCGCGCGCACCATTTGCTGCAGCAGCGGTGTGGCTTCGGTGGCCATGTGAAAGCCCGGGTCCAGACCGCGACCCATGCCTTCGAGTGAGATAAAAGCCTTGATCAGAAGCGCCAGGTCGGGCGGCAGGCCCAGGTGGTGATCGCGCAGGATGGCGGTGACGTCGGACAGCATTTGCCCCAGGCTGAGCTGGGCCAGCGGGGTGCTGTGGTACTGGTCGACAAAGGCTTCAATCTCGCCCTCCAGCTGGGAGAGGTTGGTGCCATGCTCGTCACTCGTCCAGTCGAGCAGCACGTCGGCCACGGCCTGCGGCTGGCGTTCGACCAGGCCCAGCAGCAGTTGCAGCAGCTCTTCGCGCCGCCGCTCGGTCAGGTGGCCGATCATGCCGAAGTCGATAAAGGCGATGCCGTTGCCGGGCAGGTAAAACACGTTGCCGGGGTGCGGGTCTGCGTGGAAAAGGCCGTCTTCCACAATCATCTTCAGCACGGCGTGGGCGCCGCGGCGGGCAAGTTCGCTGCGGTCAAAGCCGGCTTCGGGCGTGAGCTGGTCCAGCGCACTGCCGGGCACGCCGTCGACCAGGTCCTGCACGTTGATGCGCAGGCCGGTGTGGGCCCAGTGCACGCGCGGGATCACGATGTAGGGCAGCGATGCCATGTTGAGGGCGATGCGCTCGGCATGGCGGCATTCGGCGGCTAAATCGAGCTCGCGGCGCAGCGACTTGGCGAGCTCGCGCACCAGCTGCCGCGGGTGGTAGGGCTTGAGCGCGGACAGCTCGGCTTCGGCCAGCGAGGCCAGCCGGTCCATCAGGCGCAGGTCGGCGTCGATGACTTCAGTGATGCCGGGGCGGCGGATCTTGACGATGACTTCAGTGCCGTCATGCAGCTGCGCACGGTGCACCTGCGCAATCGAGGCGGCGGCCAGCGGCGTGGTGTCAAAGCGGGCAAAGACAGCCTCAGGCTCGCCACCCAGGTCTTCGCGCAGCTGCGGCAGCAACAGCGCCAGCGGCACGGGCGGAACATGGCTGTGGAGTTTTTCGAACTCGGTGATCCACTCGGGGCCGAACAGGTCGGCGCGGCCGGCAAGCACCTGCCCGAGCTTGACGAAGGTGGGGCCCAGCTCTTCAAGCGCCAGGCGCACCTGTTCGGGCGGGCTGATGCGGGCAAGGTCTGCCACATGGCCCCAGTGCAGCGCATGGCCGGCACGCTCGAGCTTGTCGGCCAGGCCGAGCCGCCGCACGCTGTCGCCAAAGCCGTGGCGAATCAGCACACCGGCGATTTCCGCCAGGCGTGCCATGTCGCGCGCAGCACCGAAGGTCTCGATCAACATCGAATGATGATAGCCCTGAGTTGTGTTGCCGGGCTTGCCTTTTGTCAATTGCGGGGCAAGTGCGGCGGGTTTTCTGGCGGGTGCTATTTGCGGGCTGCTGCGGCGGAAGCGCCGGTTTTTTCCTTCTTGTCGGGCAGCTCGATCTTCACTTCCAGCACATCCAGGTTGTCCTGCCGCTCCAGGTGCAGCTTGATGTCGTGGGGGTCGATGCGGATGTATTTGGCGATCACGGCGATGAGGTCGCGCTGCAGCGCGGGCAGGTAGTCGGGCTCATGGCCGCGCCCTGTGCGCTCGTGCGCCAGGATGATCTGCAGCCGCTCCTTGGCGACGTTGGCAGTTTTTTTCTTTTCACCGAGAAAAAAGGACAGGAAGGACGCCATCGTTTTACTTCCCCCCGAACCAGCGCTTGAAGAGGCCGGGTTTTTGCGCGTCGATGAAACGCATGGGCTTGTCCTTGTCGCCGAGGAAACGGTCGACCACGTCCTTGTAGGCTTCGGACACATCGCTGCCGTTCATGTGCACGGCCGGCACGCCCTGGTTGGAGGCCTGCAGCACGGATTCGGATTCGGGGATGACGCCGATGAGCTTGATGCGCAGGATGTCCTGGATGTCTTCCAGCGAGAGCATCTGGCCCTGGTCGACGCGGCCGGGGTTGTAGCGGGTGATGAGCAGGTGTTCCTTGATGGCGTCGCCGCCGTCGATGGCGCGTTTGGTCTTGCTTGACAGCATGCCGAGGATGCGGTCGGAGTCGCGCACCGAGGAGACCTCGGGGTTGGTGACGATGAGGGCTTCGTCGGCAAAGTGCATGGCCATGAGCGCGCCGGTTTCAATGCCGGCGGGGGAGTCGCAGACGATGTACTCGAAGTCCATCTCGCCCAGGTCTTTGAGCACTTTCTCCACGCCGGCTTTTGTCAGGGCGTCTTTGTCGCGGGTTTGCGAGGCGGCCAGCACAAAGAGGTTGTGGCACTGCTTGTCTTTGATGAGCGCCTGGTTGAGCGTGGCTTCACCCTGGATGACGTTGATGAGGTCGTACACCACGCGGCGTTCGCAGCCCATGATGAGGTCGAGGTTGCGCAGGCCCACGTCGAAGTCGATGACCGCGGTTTTATGCCCGCGCAAGGCGAGGCCGGTTGCAAAGCTGGCACTGGTGGTGGTTTTGCCCACGCCGCCCTTGCCGGAGGTGACCACAATGATTTTTGCCATCAGATAAAAGTCCTTTTGAAAACGGGAACGGGTATGCCGGGTTTACACATGGGCGGCATGAAGGCGCAGGAACATACGTGGGTTGAAGGCTGCGTGCTCAAGCAGCCAGCACATTCATGACGAGCCGGTCGCCTTCCTGGCCTTCTTCGGCAGGCACCAGCCGCACTTGCGTGGGCTGGCCTGCCAGGCCTTCGGGCAGCGGGTGTTCGGCGGTGCGGTACACACCGGCAATCGAAATCAGCTCGGCTTCCAGCGCCAGCGAAAAAATGCGTGCCTCGGTGTTGCCGCGCGCGCCGGCCATGGCCTTGCCGCGCAGCGGCGCATACACATGGATGTGGCCGTCGGCAATGACTTCAGCGCCGGCGTTGACCATGGCCAGCACCACCAGGTCGCGGCCGCGTGCATACACCTGCTGGCCCGAGCGCAGAGGTTTGTCGACCACCAGGGCACCCAGCGGGGCGGCGGCGGGCGCGGCCACCACCACGGGCGGTGCTGGCTGTTGCGCCGGGGCTGCCGTAGCGGGGCGGTCAGGCAGCAGGTGGGCGTCGGGCACGGGCAGCAGCCCGGCCTGCAGCGCTGCCGCCATTTGCGCGGGGTTGCCGCCCTTCACGGAAAGCGGCACCAGCTGGTAGCTGCCCAGCAGGGTGATGAGGGCGGGGAAGTCGATGTCGCCCACCGCCCGTCCGCTGCGCGCGGCGGCGGACTGCAGGGGCGAGAGGTCGATCATCAGCGCGTCCTGGTCGAAAAAGTCGGGAATGTCGCCAAAGCGGGCCTGCAACTCTTGCGCGAGCGCGACAAGGTCGGTGGACTTGAGCAGCAAAGCCACCAGGGGCAGGTTGGCACTTTTGATTTCGAAGGTGGCGGGGGTGGTGGCCTGTATGGCAACAGTCATGGGTGGAAAGTCATGGGCAGAAGGACAACGGGCGACCGGTGCGAAAAATGAGGGCGAAGAAAGATGGCCGAGGGTAGCGTGCGAAGGGGCGGATTCGCACGCACGCTTTGTCGCACTTGTGAGCGTATGAAACGCTGGCCCGTGACTTGTGGCACGCTGGTGGTGGTGTTTGCGTGGCGCGGCAGCCCCGCTTTAAAGCAGCGCCGGCATTGAATGCGCGCGTCCCGTACCCATGTGCAGGGGTCATCAGCTCGTCATTACCCTGGACATTTCATGAACTTCCTGCCGCTGGCGCTTGTAACCGCGCTGCTCCATGTTTACATTGGTGCACGCCTTCTACCCGGGTTGGGGGCGTATCCCGCGGGGCAATGGCTGTTTGCCGCGGTCCTTGTGGTGTCGGCCTTTGTCATGCCGCTGGGGCTGATGGCCGGCCGTGTAGCCAAACAGCCTTTGGCCGATGTGCTGACCTGGGCGGGCCTGCTTTTCATGGGCCTGTTTTCGTCGCTGCTGGTGTTGACGGTGGCGCGTGATGCGGCACTGCTGGTGCTGTGGCTGGCCGATGCCGTGGCGCCCGGCCACCTGCCGCTGGCGTGGCTGCGCACGGTGTCGGCCGAGGCGGTGCCGCTGCTGGGCGGGCTGATCACCGTGCTGGGTTTTCTGAATGCGCGCCGCACAGCCGCCGTGGTGAAGGTGGATGTGCCCATCAAGGGCCTGCCCGCCGCACTGCAGGGGTTTACCGTGGCGCAGATCAGCGACATCCATGTGGGGCCGACCATCAAGCAGGCGTATTTGCGCCGCATTGTCGACAAGGTCAATGCGCTGGATGCCGATGTGGTAGCCATCACCGGCGACCTGGTGGACGGCAAGGTGAGCGAGCTGGCCTCGCACGTGGCGCCGCTGGCGGAGCTGCAGTCGCGCCACGGCACGTATTTTGTGACGGGCAACCATGAGTACTACTCGGGCGCGCATGCCTGGATTGACGAGCTGCGCCGGCTGGGCCTGACGGTGCTGCTGAACCAGCATGTGGTGATTCGACCGCCACTTCTTGCTGCGGGCCAGGACGCCACGCCGCTGGTGCTGGCGGGTGTGACGGACTACAGCGGCGGGCATTTTGACCCAACCCATCGCAGTGACCCGGAGGCGGCTCTGCGTGGTGCGCCGCTGGAGGCCGTGCGCGTGTTGCTGGCGCACCAGCCGCGCAGTGCGGCGGCGGCGGCCAAAGCCGGCTTTGACCTGCAGCTGTCGGGCCATACGCATGGCGGGCAGTTTTATCCGTGGAATTTGTTTGTGCGGTTTCAGCAGCCGTTTACGGCGGGCTTGCACAAGCTGCAGAACCTGTGGGTTTATACGAGCCGCGGGACGGGGTACTGGGGGCCGCCCAAACGGTTTGGGGCGCCTTCGGAGATTACTTTTTTGAGGTTGGTGGTGGGGTAAGGTTGTGTTGATTTGATGGTTGCGCTCTTTGCTGAGGGCGGCTGGCCGGGGGTTGCCCGGCATGCAAGTAACTTTCTTTTGCTTCGCCAAAAGAAAGTCACCAAAGAAAAGGCGACCCTGCTGTCTGCGACCCCTGCGCTGCGCTCCGGGGCAACCTGCGGTGCTCGGTTCAGGCGGGGTCTCGCTCGAACTCGCTACGTTGCACTTCGCTCAGACAATCGCGATCCCTGATCCGCCTGGACCTGCGCTCCTCGGCGCAGACAGAAGGGCAAATCGGGAACGGGGACAAAATGCCAAAGACAAATATCAACTCCAATACCAACAAGGACACGCCATGGCGTGTCCTTGTTTCTTCCGTATTCGGGTTCTTGTTTTTGGCTGTTGGTATTCCTTCCCCCACCCCTTGTGGATGCGCCGAGGAGCGCAGGTCCAGACGGATCAGGGCAAAAACTTGTTTGAGCGAAGCGAGTTGTTTTTGACCCCGGCTGGACCGAGCACCGCAGGTTGCCCGTAGCGAAGCGTAGGGACGCAGGAACCAGGGTCGCCTTTTCTTTGCTTACTTTCTTTTGGCGAAGCAAAAGAAAGTGAGTTGCATGCCGGGCAACCCCCGGCCAGCAGCCCTCAGCAAGAGCACACAGCTTGAACAACAACAGCAACATCGTCTACCCTCCACCCATGCCCCAAACCCAAACCCTCCGCCTGAACCCTGGCGACGACCTGCGAACAGCCCTGGATGCAGCATTCGCCCAGCTGCAGGCCGAGCAGAACACCCGCGCGGCTTGCGTCATCTCTGCGGTGGGAAGCCTGTCTCGCGCCGTGCTGCGCTACGCGGCCGAGCCGCAGGGAACGGTGTTGGTGGAGCCGCTGGAATTGATCACGCTGTCGGGCACGTTGAGCCCGGACGGTGCGCACCTGCATGCCAGCGTGGCCAATGCGCGGGGAGAGATGTGTGGCGGCCATGTGATGCCGGGTTGCATTGTGCGGACGACCGCTGAAATTGTGCTGGTGTCGTTGCAGGGTTGGGTGTTTGCGCGTGAGCATGACGCGCGGACCGGGTTCAAGGAACTGGTGGCGAAGCCGGCAACGCCCTGGTCGTGAAAGCAGGGGCCGCGTCTGTAGGCCGGCCCTGACAGCCGTGCTGGCGTCATGGCCATGGCGGGCGTGGAGGACAGGCGTAGAGTGGTGTTAGCGCATTACCACGCACGCAACCTACCAGCACCCAGTATCAAGGAGGCATGTTCATGTTGAAACAACCACCCTTTTCCGTCGCTTCCGTCGCCCTGCCGGGCGTTGTGTTGGCAATGGCCCTGACGCTTTTCACAGGACCACAGGCGGTAGCCCAGACATCGCAAACCACACAGCCGGCCGCGGCACCCGATACCGCAGTGCCGACGGCTCCCTTGAGGAATCCGATGAACCGCAACCCGGCGCGCCGGGCGTCTGAACCCGAAGCGCCGCCCCCGCCGCCGGATCCGCGTGACTCGACCATCCGTCCGGTGACGCCGCCCGGCAACGACGGTCGTGACGCGGTATCGCCCTCGCCGAATGCGACACCTGCGCCTGGTGTTGCGCCAACGCGGCCGCCTCTTGCCAAGCCCTGAGGCGGATTTGCTGCCTGTTTATAGCCCGTGAGCGGTATGGCGTGGCATCAAGGATGAATGCCAAATGACGCCCTGGCCCAACAGGGACAAGCGCAAGCAGCTATTAAATTGATAGTGGCTGACCGGCGGCAGCCTTCGGTGTGCGCGCCTTGCGGGCGCCGGCCGAGCTGCGGTTTTTCCGGTAGTAACGCTGCGGCGAATCTTTCTGCATCATCCGGCGGCGCAGGCGCGCGGGGTGAAAGACCTGTTCGTACTGCGTTAGCCAGCGCTGTTCGCTGGCGTCGGGTGAGGGGGCGGTCTGCCTGTCGGCGGCGGGGCCGAAGCGCAGTGAAGCCGGGGCGTCGGCCGGCTTGTGGCCTGGTCGTACTTCTTCCGGGGGCAGCACCGGCGCAGCGTGCCGGCCGTGGCCGGTAGCCTGCGGGCCCAGGTAGTCGGACTCGACGCTGCATTGGGGCGTGAGGATGGCCCAGCGCATGTGGGCAAAGCGGCGGGCAAACAGCGGCGCCACGGCTTCAACGATGTGGTGTTCCGGCTCGAACCAGGCCACGTGCAGCGGGCCGCCTTGCGGGCGGGTTTTGAAGGTGTCGTCCTGCACCGAGTGAAAGCGCAGCTGGGCCTTCATTTTCTGCATGTCGTGGCGCACTTCTTCGGCCATTTGCCGGGCCTGCGCCATGTCGGTGTCGAGCTGGTTGTGCCGCAGTTCGGGCTCATGCACCAGACGCCACAGCAGGCGGTAGAGCAGGCTGAAGCGCTGCGGGTTGTTGTGCAGGATGACGGCCTGGCACAGGGTGAGAAATTCGGGTGGGACAGTGACGGTGGGTGCGTCGCTGAGTGCGGGGCTCTGCGCCGTGCCGGTGGGCGGCACGCCTTCAGCGGGCGTGGTGCTGCAATGCCAGATGACTTGCCCAGGCAGGATGTTCTGTGCCAGCAGGCCGCGTGCGGCACGGCGAAAGCCCTCGAGGTCCGTCTGCCCCTGCAGCGTGACAGGCAGCATGGCTTGTGGAAAGAGGTCGTTCGTCAGCAGGTCATTCATCACGCCCATGGACACATCCTTTCTTCACGGTTCAAGCACCCATGGTGCGGCGGCGGCCACTGCGGCGGGTGTAGGCAAAAGAGCCGTCTTCCTGGGTGCGGGCGGCGCATTGCCAGGACAGAAAGCCCGAATTCACTGTATTAATATACAGTGTTTTGGTGATTCAGGTGCGAAAGTGAGGCAAAAATCCCGGGCCTTTTGTGGCTTTGTCGCCTAAATCAGCTGGAAACGACCCCAAAAGGGCGAGGCTGGCGGCAACGGCGCCAAACCTGCTGCGGCGCATGTTTTTTGACCCGGATGAAGTGCCGTCAACGCTGTTTGTGGGCCCGCCGCAGCTTTTTGGCGTGGGTTTCCATGGCGAGATACGCCACAACGGCCACGGTCAGCGGCACCAGGTAATAGATCACGCGGTAAGCCACCAGCGCGGCCAGCAGTTCGTACTGCGGCATCTCGTGCGACAGCAGGGCGACGAACACGGCCTCCAGCACGCCGAGGCCGGCCGGCACATGGGTGATCACGCCGGCAATGGCCGCCAGCAGCAGCACGCTGACGACGGCGGAAAACTCGATGCGGTGCTGCAGCAGGATGAAAATAATGCCCGACATGATGAGCCAGTTGCCGGCGCCCATCAGCAGCTGCAGGCCGGCCAGCCGCACGGAGGGCAACACCACCTCATGGCCGCGCAGCCGCAGCATGCGCCGGCGGGAAAACGCGCAAATGCCGAGATAACCCGCAACAACCGCCAGCAGCACCGCACCGATCAGACGCAGGGAGTTGGTGGTGACAGGCCAGTCCAGGGGCAGGGTGGGCGGCTGCAAGGCAAACACCGCGCCGGCGAGCAGCAGGTACCCCATCCAGTTGGTCAACATGCTCAGCGACATGATGCGGGTGATGGCGCCGTTGCCCAGGCCCAGGCGTGAATAGAGGCGGTAGCGAAAAGCCACGCCGCCCACGAGGGAGCCGAGGTTGAGGTTGAAGGCGTAGCTGACGAAGGTCACTGCCATCACGGTGGGGGCGCGCAACGGGTGGCGGGTGTAGTGGCGGCCCAGCAGGTCGAAGGTGCTGTAAAGCGTGAAGCTGGCCACGGCTAAAAGCACGGCGCCCCAGGCGGCGGTGAGGGGGTAGTCCTCCAGCGCGGTGAGGACCTGGGACCATTCAATCTTGCGAGCCTGCGAGAACAGCAGGCTGGCGATGAGCAGAAAAAATGCGGCGGTGGCGCCGTGCCTGAGCCATGGCCACCAGGCCTTTTTTTTCGGCGCGGCGGGCTGGGGCTTGCCGTGCCGCCGGGGCGGGCGGGGAGGATGGGGCGTGGGCAAGGTGCGGCTTTCGGCCATCACGCGCTCAAATGGGTCTGGCCTGGTGCTGTTGGGGCTCGCGCTGATCGGGCGTGGCCACTTCGGCGGGCGTGATGCGTGGCGCGTGCGCCGGCAGCCAGCCGGCCCAGGCGGGGTAGCGGCGCAGCAGGTGAAAGACAAAGTAGCTGCGCAGCGTGCGCCACCACGTGGGCTTCACCAGGTCCTGGCGGCCTATCTCTTTGCAGCTGTGCTGCATCAGGTGGTCCAGCCGCGTGCCCAGGTCGTTGTTGAAGGTGCGGTCGCGGATCATGACGTTGGCCTCGAGGTTGAGCGCCAGGCTCAGCGGGTCCAGGTTGCTGGAGCCCACGGTGGCCCATTCGTCGTCGATCACGGCCACCTTGCCGTGCAAGGGGCGGTCGCAGTATTCGTAAATGCGCACACCCGCGTCCAGCAGGTGGTGGTAGAGCATGCTGGCGGCGGTCTTGACGATCGCCATGTCGGGCTCGCCCTGCAGGATGAGGTGTACGTCCACACCGCGCCGCGCGGCGTGGCGCATTTCCCTGAGCAGCCGGTAACCGGGAAAGAAATACGCGTTGGCGATCACGACACGCTGGCGCGCCGTGCGGATGGCGGCGCGGTAGTGGCGCTCGATGTCGTTGGTGTGTTTGCGGTTGTCGCGCGTGACAAAAAGCGCCGCGGCGTCGCCCGCCGGCGCGGGCACGTCGTCCCTGCGCCAGGTGCCGGCCACGGAACGGGCGCGTTCGGAAAACCGTTCACGCAAGCCCGTGGGCGGCTCGGCGCCGGCATTGCGCTGCCCCGCCGCCAGGGCCCTGCGCACAAAGCTGTGGATGTCGGCGACAAGGGGGCCTTCAATCTCGACGGCATAGTCCTGCTTGGCCTGCGGGCCGAAGTCGGCCAGGTGGTCCGCCGAATAGTTGATGCCGCCGACGAAAGCACGTTCGCCATCGACGACCACAATCTTGCGGTGCATACGGCGAAACAGGTTGGTGCGCCAGCCCCACAGCCTGGGCCCCGGGTCAAACACATGCACGCGCACGCCGGCCCGCGTCAGGGTGGAAATGAATTCAGGTGACAGGTCCGGCGAGCCGTAGCCGTCGATCGTCAGGTCGATCTGCACGCCGCGCCGCGCCGCCTGGTGCAGGGCCGCGTGCAGCTCTTCACCGACCTTGTCTTCAAACAGGATGAAGGTTTCCACCACCACCTCGCGTTTGGCCGCGGCAATGCACTCAAAGACGCGCGGGAAAAACTCCTCGCCGTTTTCAAGCAGCTGAAACTGGTTGCCGCTTACCCACCTCGACATAAATTCTCCTTGGCCGCAGAAGAAGGTGCTTCCCGGGTTCCAGGCCAGCAGGGGCCGCGGAACCGGCTTAGCCGGGCCGCAGGCGCAGCGGCCCCCTCGCGGGGCAGCGCATTACGCGAAGCGAAAAGCGTGGGGGCCATATTTTTCGCCGGGCCGCCCCAAGGAAAATTAGCCCCCTCGGGGGGCAGCGAAGTACACGAAGTGACGAGCGTGGGGGCCATGTTTCTAGAGCTCGATTTCTGCCGCGAGAGGCGCGTGATCTGACAAATGTGACCAGGGCCGCAGCGGCAGTACCACCGGCGCATGGCCGATGGCGTTGCGCACATAGATGCGGTCCAGCCGCAGCAGGGGCAGGCGTGCGGGAAAGGTGCGCGCCGCCTTGCCGTTGGCCTGCACAAACACCTCATGCAGCTCGGCGCCTTTTTCCAGCCGGGCATGGGCGCGGTGCCGCCAGTCGTTGAAGTCCCCGGCCACCACGACGGGCGCGTGCGGCGGAATGTTGTTGCGCACCAGTTCGCACAGCATGTCCATTTGCTGCTCGCGGTGCGCTTCCATGAGGCCCAGGTGCACGCAGACGGCGTGCACGTTCACGCTGCGGCCGGGTATCTGCAGTTCGCAATGCAGCAGCCCGCGGCGCTCGGGCCCGCTGATGGACACGTCGAGGTTTTCAAAACGCACGATGGGGAACTTGGACAGCACGGCATTGCCGTGGTGCCCGTTGGTGTAGACCGCGTTGCGGCCGTAGGCGAACTGCGGCCAGATGGTGTCGGCCAGGAATTCGTAGTGCGGCGTTTCCGGGTAGTTGTCGAACTTGTCCTGGTGCTTGACGTGGTTGCCCGTTACTTCCTGCAAAAACACCACGTCCGCCCCGACGCCGCGAACGGCTTCGCGCAGCTCGGGCAGGATGAATTTGCGGTTGAAAAAGGTAAAGCCCTTGTGGATGTTGACCGTGAGTACCTTGAACGAGAACGAAGATTCGGGGCTGACCGCTGCAAGTGCAGTCTGCGTGTCGGCCTCGACGGCCTCCATGTCGATCAGCGTGGCGGCTTCAGGAGAGCGGGTGGGCACGGCGACAGACAGGGCATCCGGCCCGCGGCGCGAAGCTGAAGAAGGCGATGGCGAAGGGGATTCGGGTGTGGAAGTCGGCATAGGAAAGATAAGCGAGTAGGCCCAGACAGGCAGGCGGAAAGGGCGCAGGACAGGCCTTGGCACCCATTGTTATTCTGCGCCCGGGGAGTGACTGTAGGACAGTAACTTATTTGCGGCAGGGCGCGGCGTACGCAAGCGCCTGGGACGTGCCTTTGGCCACAGCCCGCGGGCGCAGTGTCCTACATGGCGCGGAGGGCCTCTCCGATAAGGCCGGCGGGCCCGGCCCGCTAGATTGAATTCAACGTTAGCCCCGATGAAGTGGCAGGCGTGTTTTTTCAACCCAGCCTACGAGCACAACCCAAGGAACTACTCCCATGTTCAAAACCCCCTCTTCCATGAAGACCCTTTCCCTTGCAGCTGCCATGACGGCCGCACTGATGTTTGGCGCAGCTGCACACGCGCAGACCGATCCTGCGGGCAAACCAGGCGACAGCTCGGGTTCGGTCTCCACCGGTGCAACGGCCAAGACGCCTGAGCAGCGTGACGCCGCCAAGTCCGAAAAACAGGCAGCGAAATCCGACAAGAAGCAGGTCAAGGCCGCCAAACGCGCTGCACGCAAGAGTAAAGCCGCCACTGCAGGCGCTGCCCCCACGGATTCGGGCGGTACCAGCAAGTAAGGCCAGGCGCTGCCTTGGCGCCATGACAGTTTCAGGTTGAAGGTGCGCTGACGCGTTGCCATCACCCTTTTTGAAGGAGTTTGATATGTCCAAGTACTTTATGCGTTCCATTCCTGCGGCCGCTGCGTTGACCGCAGTCACGTTGTTCGGCTCTGCCGGCGCCTTTGCACAGGGCCTCGGTGTGGGTGTCGGCACCGGTGTAGGGGTCGGCGTCTCGGCCGGCCAGAACACCAATATCGACGCCGGTGTTCGCGCGAATGCCGCGGCAGGCGCTACCTCGGACTCCAGCGGGCCCTCCTCGGGATCTTCCAGCGGCAGGCTCGGTGCCGGCGCCAATGTCTCCGGCTCAGCCCAGGGGGACACCTCCGCAGGCAGCAGGGCCGCGGCCGCGGTGGACAACACTGCCCGCAGCACCGGCCGGGCTGTAGCCCGCACCGGCAACGCCGTGAAGAGCGGCGCCAAGCGCACCTACAACAAGCTGGATAGCGCTGCGGGCAGTGCCCGTGTCCAGGGCAGTGTTCAGGGTGATGCGGCCGTCGGCGGCACTTCGAAGTAAGGGCAGGCAAGGTGCGGGTGTAATCGCCGCAAGGTAGTTGCACCGCCACAAAGCCGGGCACGGGGTTCTACCTGCCCGGCTTTTTTCGCGCCTGCGTTATTTGGGCCGGGGCTGCTGCAAGCCCTTGCCGGGCTGGGGTAGCTTCCCGGCCCGGAGTTCGGTGACAGCGGTGGCAACCGCCCTGGCCACGTTGCGGACTTCTTCCATCAGGGCTTTGTCTGCGTCCAGCGTGTCGTGGCTGGTGGCATAGGGTTCGTAGTAGCCGATGTAGCGGTCCAGGCGGGCCGGGCTGCCTGCGTCAATCAGACCCATCCAGTCCAGCCAGTCGCACAGGCTTCGGCGCGCGCCCTCGATCCCGGCCACGTCGCCATGCACCACGACACCGTACGCGCGGCCGGCCAGGTGCTTGGGATAGTCCCAGCCTTTCATCTCCAGCGCCTTGGCTTCCTCAGGCTTTTTGCCGTGGGTGGTGGTGGGGTCGGGGTTGCCGCCGTCGGCACACACCAGGCGGTCGATCATGAGCTTGAGCGGGCTGGGTGACTGGTACCAGTACACGGGCGTGAGGATGATGACGGCATGCGCAGCCGTCCAGCGTTCGTAGATCTCGGCCATCCAGTCGCTGGTTTGCCCCAATGCATGGTTGGGGTAGCAGCTGCAAGGCCAGTGGCACAGCGGCATGGCGGTCGACACGCAGCCTTTGCAGGGGTGGATGTTGAGGCGGTAGCTGGAGGTGAGCAGGCTGAGGTCCAGCACATCGGGATTCATGCCTGCCTCTTGGAGGGTGGTCTTCGCGCTGTTGAGCAGGCGCCAGGTCTTGGAGATTTCGCCGGGGCAGGTGCCGTCGTTGCGGGCGGAGCCGCACACCAGCAGCACGCGGGAAGGCGTGGCCGGGTCTTTCCAGGCCGCCTGCGCTTTGGCCAGGCGTTCGCGGGTTTCCAGCCATTCGACGGACAGGTCGTAGTCGGGGTCGGAAAATTCTTCCCCGGCCTTGCGCGTGTGGGGCGCCTTGCGGCCCTCCTGGTAGGCATCCCAGGCCACGCCTTCAAGCCGGGCCAGGGCTTCGTCTTCCTGCCGGAATGCCGGGTCGACAAAAGATTGCATGAAGCGTTCGTGGAACGCGTCGCGTGAAAGGACGGCCGGTGCCTGGCCTTTGCGTACCGTGGTCATCTGCCGAGTCTAGTGACCCTGCAGGGCTTGAACCGGGGGTTTCGATGCCGTCCTACGCGGGCTTTCGGCGCCGTCTGGCGAGCTGCGGTTTTTGGTAAAAATGGCCTGTAATCCTTATGTAAGCAGCGCAGACAGCTATCAAAATAATAGCTAATGAGAAATGTGAACTGGCCACAAAAAAGCCCGCACGCAGCCGTTGGGGCTGCCGTGCGGGCCTGACACCGCTTCAGTTCAGCGTGTCGCAGTTATGGCTCAACCTTTTTGTGGGGCCGGGCCGTGGCCGCGAGGACCGCCATGGCGCATGCCGTGCTTTTTGTGCTCGGCATCAAAGGTTTTTTGCTGCTCGGGTGTGAGCCCCGCGTAGAAGGTCTTGGTGGCTTCACCGCGCTTGTCCATCGCCGCGTTCATTTCGGCCATGCGCTGGGTGCGCATTTCCTTCATCTTGTCGATGCGCTGAGGCGTGGTCAGCTTGTCGAACTCGGCGCGTTGCTCCGGCGTGGGACGTGCTCCGTGTGCGGGCGGCTGCATGGAGGCGGTGTAGCTGGTCCATGCGCCTTCCTGGGCAGGCGTGAGCTTGAGCTTGGCCTTCAGTTCGGCCTGGTGCTTGGCGATCATGGCCTGCATCTTGGCGGGGTCGTGGCGGCCCATGCGGCCTTCGTGGGGGCCGGCAGGCTTGCCTGCGGCGGGCGGCGATCCGGCGGGTGGTGCAGGAGGCGTTTGTGCCATGGCACCGGCGCCAACGGTTGCCAGCAGGCCGGCCAGTACGAGGCTGTTGAGGGAAGCAGGGCGGTTGAATGCGAATTTCATGGGGAACTTCCTTTCAGGAGAAGATGCCTGAGTTCCATTGAGTCGTGACATACGGCTTTTGGCTTCAGGTTGAAAGCAAGTGTGCGGGCCGTCTGTTTCCCTGGCGTTGCCGGGCGATGACGGTATGTAAAGTTTGGTGAAAGCCTGGTGGTGGCCACGGGGCAAGGACGTAAATATTGCCGGAGGCCGTTTTGCGGACGGCCGTGCCTCACGGCCGGGGCTTGCGGGTATGCTGTGTGCCTCAACGTCTTACCCGTCCGCCGACCAAATGAGTTTTTTGTCTGAACTGAAGAAGCACGCCACGGAACTGCAAAGCCGGCAACTCGGTGTGCAGCAAGACCTGAGCACCAACACGCAAAACTGTGAATTCGCATGCAAGATGGCGCGCAAATACCTGCAGGAACTGTGCGCGCAGCTCAATGTGATCAGACCGCCGGCGCCCGGCGACTACAGCCTGAATGGGAAACAGCCGTTCCCGCCGCTTGCGCTGGCAAACCTTCGGTGCGACGCCCGTACCAAGATGCTGAGAAACGCAGAAGCGATTGACTACATCGGGATGGGATGGGATCTGCTTCCGGCCAAGGGAAGTGTGGCCGTCCATAGCGTGACAGTGAACTTCCCGCCGGATCTTGAACGGGTGACGAGCCGCCTGTCTGTCGGCAAGGTACCGCATGAGCGCAAGGAGCAGCGCCATCCGGAAACCAACAAACTGTTGGCCTATGTGTTCGAGTATGAAACGCAGACACGGGGTTTTATCACGGTCACGCCGGACCACGACCGCGGCGAAATTGCCTTCCGGATCAGCAATGTGGGCGGCTTTRGTGTGGAAAACACGACCTACCCCGCGGCACAGGTTACGCCGGGCCTGATGGACGAATTGGCCAAAAAACTGGTTGGGCAGGCGAGCCGCTTTGGGTAACTGGCCCCTGGTTTTTGTCTCCCTCGCCGGTTAAGGTGCTATTGACCACGGTCAATTGCCATTACCGTCCGGCCTGCCTACAATGGCCTCAGCTTGTCGGGGTGCCAAGGATGTTTCCGTGAGGAGGCTTTCGAGGCTGAGATCGCAGTTTGCGAGACCCGCTGAACCTGATCGGGATTATCCCCGCGTAGGGAACAACGCAATTGGCTCCGGAACTCCGCAGCGGCATCCCACATGCCACCGATGGACCCCCGGCTCCCCAGCAGGCACCCCACCTTCTGGAGAACCACATGGCCAAAACCCGACTCACCGTTGACACCCAAGACCTCACCAGTCGCATCACGCGCGCGCCTTTTCCGGGCTCCGCAAAAATCTATATTGAAGGCTCGCGCCCCGACATTCGCGTTCCGTTCCGTGAAGTCACGCTGACCGACACGCTGGTGCACGAAGGCGCCGGCGAGCCGCGCCGCGAGGCCAACCCGCCGCTGCGTTTGTATGACGCTTCGGGTGTCTACACCGACCCGGCCTCGCCCATCGACATTACGCGCGGCCTGCCGCCGCTGCGCGGCGCCTGGATCAACGAGCGCCAGGACACCGAAGCCCTGCCCGGCATCAGCAGCGCCTACGGCCGTGAGCGCCTGAACGATCCGGCCCTGGCCGCGCTACGCATGGCGCATGCGCCCGTGCCGCGACGCGCCAAGGCCGGCGCCAATGTGTCGCAGATGCATTACGCGCGCAAAGGCATCATCACCCCCGAGATGGAATACATCGCGGTGCGCGAAAACCTGGTGCGCGCGCAGCTGGCTGAGCGCCTGGCCACTGAACGCATGCCGAAAAAAGGGCACTCCTTCAACGCCGCGATTCCGGAGCAGATCACGGCCGAGTTTGTGCGCGACGAAGTGGCGCGCGGCCGCGCCGTCATTCCGAACAACATCAACCACCCTGAGAGCGAGCCGATGATCATCGGCCGCAACTTCCTGATCAAGGTGAATGCCAACATCGGCAACTCGGCGGTCACCTCGAGCATCGAAGAAGAAGTCGACAAGCTGGTCTGGTCGATCCGATGGGGCGCAGACACCGTGATGGATCTCTCGACGGGCGAGAACATCCATGAAACACGCGAATGGATCTTGCGCAACTCGCCGGTACCCATCGGCACGGTGCCGATTTACCAGGCGCTGGAAAAAGTCAACGGCAAGGCCGAAGACCTGACCTGGGAAATCTTCCGCGACACGCTGATCGAGCAGGCGGAGCAGGGCGTTGACTACTTCACCATCCACGCCGGTGTGCGCCTGGCCTATGTGCCGCTCACGGCCAACCGCCTGACGGGCATCGTCTCGCGCGGCGGCTCCATCATGGCCAAGTGGTGCCTGTCGCACCACAAGGAAAGCTTCTTGTACGAGCGCTTCGACGAGATCTGCGAGATCATGAAGGCGTATGACGTGTGCTTCTCGCTGGGCGACGGCCTGCGCCCCGGCTCGATTGCCGATGCGAACGACGAAGCGCAGTTTGCCGAGCTGCACACGCTGGGCGAGCTCACGCAGATCGCCTGGAAGCATGATGTGCAGGTGATGATCGAAGGCCCCGGCCACGTGCCGCTGCAGCTGGTGAAGGAAAACGTCGACAAGCAGCTCGAAGCCTGCTTTGAAGCGCCTTTCTACACGCTGGGCCCGCTGATCACCGACATCTCGCCGGGCTATGACCACATCTCTTCGGCCATGGGCGCGGCCAACATCGGCTGGTACGGCACGGCCATGCTCTGCTACGTGACGCCGAAAGAGCATTTGGGCCTGCCCAACCGCGACGATGTGAAGCAGGGCCTGATCGCCTACAAGATCGCCGCGCATGCGGGCGACCTGGCCAAGGGCTACCCTGGCGCGCAGATGTGGGACAACGCGGTGTCGAAAGCACGCTTTGAGTTCCGCTGGGAAGACCAGTTCCGCCTGGCGATCGACCCTGACACGGCGATGGCGTATCACGACGAAACGCTGCCCAAAGAGAACGCCAAGGTGGCGCATTTCTGCTCGATGTGCGGGCCGAAGTTCTGTTCGATGAAAATCTCGCAGGAGGTGCGCGAGTTTGCGCGGCTCAACCCGGCCACCACCACGCTGGCGTCGGCCACCACGACAATTCCCATCAAGCAGATCGCCACCGGCTTTGAGGAAAAGGCCAAGGAGTTCCGCGAAGGCGGGAGCGAGATTTATTCCTGAGTTGTTTCGGAGCCGTCCCTGACATGAGCACTTTGCACATCGGCATCGCGGGCGCAGGCCTGGCCGGACGCACGCTGGCCTGGCGCCTGCTGCGCGCCGGCTGCCGCGTCAGCCTGTTCGATGCGCGGGCGCGTGACGATCTGGCCACGGCCTCGATGACGGCGGCGGCGATGCTCTCGCCGCTGGCGGAGCTGGCGGTGGCTGACGAGGCCGTGTTTGCCCTGGGCCAGCGCTCGATGCAGCTATGGCCGCAATGGATTGCCGAGCTGGAGGTTGCAGGCTTGCCGGTGTATTTCCGGCGCGAAGGTACGCTGGTGGTGGCCCATGCACCCGACCAGAGTTCGCTGGAACATTTCACCCGCCTGCTGATGCACAAGCTGCCTGATGCGTCACGTGCGCAGGTGCAGGCGCTTGATGCCGCTGCGCTGGGCCGGGCCGAGCCCGCGCTTGCCGGGCGCTTTGGCGGCGGCCTGTTGCTGGAGGGCGAAGGCCAGCTGGCCAATGACCAGTGGATGGCCGCGCTGGCGGTGGAGATCGACAGGCTGGGCGGCACCTGGCTCGAAGGCCAGGCAGTCAACGCTGTGGAAGAGGGCCGCATTGTCTGCGCCGGACAAACCCATGGCGTGGATGTTGCGGTGGACGCACGCGGTGTGGGTGCGAAGGAAGGCTGGCCGCAGCTGCGCGGCGTGCGCGGCGAGGTGCTGACGGTGGAATGCGCCGGCGTGACGTTGCAGCGCCCGGTGCGCCTGATGCATCCGCGCTACCAGCTGTATGTGGCGCCGCGGCCCGGCCACCGTTTTGTGGTGGGCGCGACCGAGCTGGAATCGGAAGACAGCGGGCCGGTGACCTTGCGCTCCACACTCGAGCTCGCCAGCGCGCTGCACAGCCTGCACCCGGCTTTTGGCGAGGCCAGGGTGCTGCGCCTGGCGGCTGCACTGCGGCCTGCGCTGGACGACCACCGGCCGGCGATTGCGCTGCGCAACGGTGTCTGGCACATCAATGGCCTGTACCGTCATGGGTATCTGTGCGCGCCCGCGCTGGTGGATGGGCTTGTCCATAAACTCCTGGGTACGGAGAATGAATGACATGACGACGACAACATTGGAAATATCGTTGAACGGTGAACGCATGGAAACCGATGCGCCGACACTGCAGGCATTGCTGCAGGCGCGGGGCTACGACTTCAAGAGCGCCTTTGCCTGCGCCATCAACAATGGGTTTGTGCCGCGGCCGCAGTGGCCGGAGCGCGCGCTACAGGATGGTGATCGCATCGATGTGGTGACCCCGATTACAGGGGGATAGACATGACACACCCCTGTCGGATGCTCACTGCGTGTAGCACCTTCCCCCCTTGCAGGGGGCGACGCTGGCGGCCTGGCGGAGCCAGTTCCGCGGCGTCTGCTGGCATCGCGATACTTTTGCGGAACGCTTGATATGACAACACCTGCATTACCTTCTATCGCCCACGGCCAGCCCCTGAAGGTCGGTGGCAAGACTTTGTCCAGCCGCTTCTTCCTTGGCACCTCGCATTACCCCTCGCCGCAAGTCATGAGCGATGCGGTGCGTGCCAGCGGGTGCGAAGTGCTGACGGTGGGCCTGCGCCGCCTGCAGCCGGAAAGTGGCGGCGGCAACAGTTTCTGGCAACGTATCCAGGCGCTGGGCTGCCACATCCTGCCCAACACGGCGGGCTGCCACAGCGCGGAAGAGGCGATCACGCTGGCGCAGATGGCGCGCGAGATTTTCGGCACGACCTGGATCAAGCTGGAGGTGATCGGCGACGACTACACCTTGCAGCCCGACACACACGCCACCCTGCACGCCGCAACGGTGCTGGCCAAAGACGGGTTTGCCGTGTTTGCCTACACGACGGATGACCTGGTGATAGCCCAGCGCCTGCGTGATGCGGGCTGCGCGGCCGTGATGCCCTGGGCAGCGCCCATTGGCACGGGCCGCGGGCCGCTGAACCCTTATGCGCTGGAAACCATGCGCCGCCGCCTGCCCGATGCGGTGCTGGTGGTTGATGCCGGCATCGGCCGGCCTTCGCATGCGGCGGCGGTGATGGAGCTGGGCTTTGATGCGGTGCTGCTGAACACCGCGGTGGCGCAGGCCGGCGACCCGGTGCGCATGGCGCGCGCTTTTGCCGACGGCGTGGCCGCCGGCCGCGCCGCTTATGAGTCGACACCCATGCCGGAGCGGGCTGCCGCGCAGGCTTCCACGCCGACCGTTGGCGTACCCTTCTGGCACGCACCCTGACTGGACTTCCGATGAAAACCCCCGCCTTTGCCCCATTGACCGGCCCAATTGGTTTTTACCCCGTGGTGCCCGACGCAGCCTGGGTCAAACGCCTGCTGGGCTGGGGCGTGCGCACGATCCAGCTGCGCATCAAGGCGGCGGACCACACGTCTGCGGAGATTTCCGCCGAAGTACAGGCGGCGATTGAAGCAGGGCGCGGCATCAAGGGCGCGCAGGTTTTTATCAACGACCACTGGAAGCTGGCGCTGGATTTCGGCGCGTATGGGGTGCACCTGGGCCAGGAAGACCTGGACACGGCCAACCTGGATGCGCTGCGCAAGGGCGGTGTGCGGCTGGGCCTGAGCACCCACACGCCGGCTGAACTTGCGCGCGCGCATGCGGTGCAGCCGTCTTACCTGGCCATTGGCCCTGTTTACCCGACGACGCTCAAGGTCATGCCTTATGAGCCGGTGGGGCTGGAGCAGCTGCGCGACTGGGCCTTGCGGGCGTCGCCCTACCCGGTGGTGGCGATAGGCGGCATCTCGCTGGACCGCATCGCCGGCGTGATGGCGTGTGGCGTGGGCGGCGTGGCTGTGGTGAGCGCCGTGACGCTGGCAGTCGACCCGCAGGAAGCCGCGCTGCACGGCCTGCGCCTGGCGGCACCGAACCGGGCCTAGATCGGGTTCATGGATGAAAAGGCCCGCTCAGGCAATCTGAACGGGCGCAAGCAGCTATTAATTTGATAGCGTCGGGTAGTCTGTGTAGCCCTTTTCGCGGCCGCCGTAGAAGGTGGCCTTGTCCGGCGTGTTGAGCGGCGCGCCAGCGCGCAGCCGCTCCACCAGGTCCGGGTTGGCGATATAGGGCTTGCCGAAGGCGACCAGGTCGGCGCCGTTGGCGACCGCTTTTTCAGCCAGCACCTGGTCGTAGCCGTTGTTGACCATCCATGCGCCCTTGCCGCCGGCCTGACGGTAGGCGGCCTTGAGTGCCTTGTAGTCGAACGGACGGTCGTCGATTTCGCGCGGGCCGCCGGTGGCGCCTTCGATGATGTGGATGTAGGCGAGATTGAGTGTGGCAAGCTGCTTGACCACGCAGTCAAACAAGGGCTGTGGGTCGGTGTCGTGCACATCGTTGGCGGGCGTGACGGGTGACAGGCGAATGCCGGTGCGGCCGCCGCCCACGGCATCCGTCACGGCCCGGGTGATTTCCAGCAGCAGGCGGGCGCGGTTTTCGATGCTGCCGCCGTAGTCGTCGGTGCGCTTGTTGCTGCCGTCTTTGAGGAACTGGTCGAGCAGGTAGCCGTTGGCGCCGTGGATTTCGACGCCGTCAAAACCGGCCGTCTCGACGGCGTTACGCGCCGCTGCCGCAAAGGTGTGCACGATGCCAGGGATTTCAGCTGCCGTGAGCGCGCGCGGTTCAGAGGTTTCAACAAAGGTCGGCACGCCGTCCTCGATCAGCACGGTCTTGGTCTTGGCGGTGATGGCCGAAGGCGCGACCGGCTTGCCACCGTCAGGTTGGAGTTTGGTGTGTGAAACCCGGCCGACATGCCAGAGTTGCACGACGATCTTGCCGCCCTTGGCATGTACAGCACGGGTCACTTCCTTCCAGGCGTCGAGCTGCTCGCTGCCGTACAACCCTGGGACGTCGGCATAGCCCTGGCCCTGATGGCTGACGGCGGTGGCCTCGGTGATCAGCAGCCCGGCGCTGGCACGCTGGCCGTAATAAATCTGCGCGATGTCGGTCGGGATGGCGTTGGGTGAGCGGTTGCGCGTGAGCGGCGCCATCACGATGCGGTTGGCAAGGGCCAGGTCACCGGCTTTGTTGGAGTCGAATAGGGTGGGCATGAAGAGATCCTGAATGGGGCTTGAATGAAAACAGGGCCAGTTTGGCCCGGTTTCGATTGGCTTGCCCAACACGGGTTGCTTGAATCGTGCTATTGCAGCAACTTGTCCCCACACCCGATTCCGCTCGCCCCTTGTGGATGCGCCGAGGAGCGGAGGACCAGACGGATCAGGGCAAAAACTTGTTTGAGCGAAGCGAGTTGTTTTTGACCCCGGCTGGACCGAGCACCGCAGGTTGCCCGCAGCGAAGCGGAGGGACGCAGGAACCAGGGTCGCCTTTTCTTTGCTTACTTTCTTTTGGCGAAGCAAAAGAAAGTGAGTTGCCGCCGGCAACCCCGGCCCCGGAACGCAAACTGCGATCAGCGTCCGGGAGGCATCACTTATTTCAGCAATCCCTCATGCTTCATCGCTGCCTGCACAGCTGGCCGAGCCGCAACACGCTCCCGAAACGCAGCAATGTTCGCAAACCCCGAAATATCCACCCCGACCCGCGGCGCCCAGTTGGTCACAGTGAAGAGGTAGGGGTCGGCCACGCTGAAGGCATCGCCCATCAGGTACTGCTTGCCGGCGAGCTGGCTGTCCACCCACTTGAGGCGCGACAGCAGCTTGTCGATGACGATGGTCTTGTAGTCGGCCGGTGTGGCGGCATTGAACAGCGGGCTGAAGCCCTTGTGCAGTTCGGTGCCGACAAAAGTCAGCCAGGACTGCAGCTTGTAGCGCTCCAGCGTGCCGTTGGCGGGTGCGAGTTTCTTCTCCGGCACCTGGTCGGCAATGTACTGCACGATGGCCGGGCCTTCGGCGATGCGCGTGCCGTCGTCCAGCTCCAGCAGCGGGACATAACCCAGCGGGTTGATGGTGTAGTAGTCGGTGCCGTCTTCCAGCTGGTGGGTTTTGGTGGGCGCCAGCACATGCTCGAACTTCAGGCCCGACTCGTGCAGCGTGATGTGGGGTGACAGGGAGCAGGCGCCGGGGGAGTAGTAAAGTTTCATGGTGTCTTGTCCTTTGTGGGGTAGCGAAGTGCGGCGGGAGTGTGGCGGGAATGTCGCACAGCCCCTCATGCTAGCCGGAACAGCGGATTATTGCTGGCCGGGCGCGCCACAATAGCCGCATGGCAAAACTTTTCAAATGGCTGGTGTTCCTGGCCCTCGGCTTGATGGTGCTTCTGGCCGTGGTGGCCTACACCTTGCACCGCTGGGTCAGCACGGACGACTTCCGCCAGCGCGTTGAGCGGGAGGCGTCGGCCGCGCTGGGCGTTCCCCTGAGCCTGGACAGGGTGGCGGTGGACATCTGGCCTTTGCCCGCTGTGGCGCTGAGCGGTATTTCCGTGCAAAGCAAGCCGCCGCTGACGCTGGAGCGCGTGGAAGTGCGGCCCGAATGGCGCCCGCTGTTGCAGGGGCGCCTGGAAGTGGCCACCCTGCGGGTGCGCCGGGCGGTGTTGCCGCAGCAGGGCATTGACGCGCTGCTCCTGCTGCTGCAAAAGAAGAAGCAGGCGGTGCCTGTCAAACCGGGCGCACCGGCGTCTGCAGCCAACACGGGCCCGGAAATGAACCGGCTTGACTGGTTGCCGCGCCGCACGGTGCTGGACGAGGTTACCTGGGTGAACACCACCGGCGCACGCACCACGGTCAAGGGCGAGGCCAGCCTGGGGGCCGATGGCCTGCCGGAGAACGCTTCGATCAAATTGACAGAAGGCAACCTCCAGGGTCTGGAGGCAACGCTGCAACGCGTGGAAGCGCAAGCCGGCGAGGCCGGCGGTGCCGCACAGTGGGACTTGCTTGTGAAGGTGGGCGGCGGCAAGCTGGAAGGCCGCCTGGGCCTGCAGCGCGGTTTTGTGGCGGCCGCAGCAGCAACGGCCGCCGCCAAGCCGGGCGCCAAGGCGCCGCCGGTGGCGCGTTCGGCGGAAGAACTGGTGCTGCAGGGCCAGCTGAAAACCAGCGGTGTCGAGGTGTCCGCACTGACGGCGCCCGCCAAGGCCCTGACCGGCCAGCTTGACGCCACGACCACGCTCAATGCGCGCGCCGCCACCACGGCTGCGCTGGTGGATGCGCTGCAGAGCCACACCACCTTCACGGTGCGCGATGCAGTGGTGAACGGGCTGGACCTGGCCAAGGCGGTCAAAACGGTGGGGCTGAGCCGTGGTGGCCAGACCCGGCTGGATACCTTGGCCGGGCAGGTCAGCACCCTGGGGCGGTCGGCGCAGCTGACCAATCTGGTGGCGAGCTCCGGAGCATTGAGCGCCACCGGCAATGTGGCGGTCTCGTCCGCCAAGGCCCTGAGCGGGCAGGTCAGCGTGACCCTGGCCGGCGACAGCAAGATCGGCAGTGCCATTGGTGGCGCCGTGGGGGTGCCGCTGGTGGTGGGCGGCACGCTGGACAACCCGGAAGTCACGCTGTCGCGTGCGGCGCTGCTGGGGGCCGCCATCGGCACGGTGTTGCTGCCTGGCGTGGGTACCGGGGCCGGCGCTGGTGTGGGCGAAAAGGTCGGTAAAAGCCTGCGCGGCATCTTTGGCAAATAAGCCGGACGCCTTCCCGGTTGATGCGTCAATGAGCGCTTACTTGCCCCTAAAGCCTTGGCTGTTCTGAAGTTGCGCTGAGCTGCGTCCTTGTCCTACAGGGCCATGCGGGCGCTGCTGATTCGGAAAATCGTCGCCTGCTTTTAGCATGGGCTTATGGGTCATGGGCTGCGTTGACTCACCTTGACTTCACACTTTGATGCCCATGACGTGCGTAACGCCGTAACGCCTCATCCTGCGCATTCGCGCAAGAGGCCACTTTCTGGAGGCCATCATGCTCAAGTACGCGATTATTTTTGCGCTGATTTCATTGGTTGCCGCTGCCCTCGGTTTCGGTGGTGTGGCAGCGGGCGCAGCAGGCATTGCCAAAATCCTGTTCGGCCTGTTCCTGATCCTCGCGGTTATCTTCATCGTGCTGGCTGCGCTGGGTGTAGGCGCTGCAAAGAAAGCGCTGAAGTAGATGGCTGCGAGCACCGACATGCCGGCCAGCACCATGGCCGCGCGGTTCCGGCAGCGGCTGTTCCACCCGTGGCGACAGCCGGGCAATGAGGCTGCGCGCTTGCCTGCGTCGCCTGCCGGTGTGGCGCCCAAACGGCCGCTGGGTTTCCAGGCCAGCATTGCCGAGTTTTTACTGATCAACCGCCTGCGCGCGCGCCGGCCGGCGGCGCCGTCTGCCGAAGTGCTGGAGCGCGCGGCCCGCATTGTGTTTGTGACCTGCAAAAACTGGTTTGCACCGGCCGAGAACCGGGAAGTCAGCCACCGCACACGTCTCTGACTGCGCGGCCGCCTGACGCACATTCCTGCAAACCGTGCCGCTACTGCACGTCACGCATCCACAAGGTTTCTTTTCACCGGTTCAGGCTTATGCACACCACCCTTATTGACCTGCTGCTGGAATACGAGGTCACTCATCCTGCCCATTTCCTGTTTCACATCGAGGCGGCTTTTCACGAAGGCCACCACGTTGTGGAAGAGCGCCTGACCATCACGCCCAGCATGAAGGTGCGGAATTTTTCGGATGAGCGCAGCGGCAACCGCTTTATTCGGCTGGATGCTCCCAAGGGCGTGCTTTCGGTGAACTACCATGCGCGCGTGGAGCTGCACCCGGCCCCGGTTCCCCTGCACCTGGACGAAACCCCCGTGACGGCGGTGCCGGATGAAGTGCTGCGCTACCTGATGCCCAGCCGCTATTGCGAATCCGACGTTATGAGCCGGGCCGCGCAGCAGCTGTTTGGCCACTTGCCGCCGGGCATTGGCAGGGTGCGTGCCATCGAGGCCTGGATTCACGACTCGATTGGCTACCTGCCGGGTTTCAGCAACTCCACGACGACCGCGCAGGAGGTGTTTGTGCAGCGCGCGGGTGTCTGCCGTGACTTTGCACACCTGGGCATCACGCTGTGCCGGGCCTTGAACATTCCGGCGCGGCTGGTGGTGGGGTATGTGCATTTTGACGAGCCGCCGGAAGATTTCCATGCCGTGTTTGAAGCCTGGCTGGAGGGGCGATGGGTAATTTTTGACCCGACACGCATGGCGCCTATCGACCGCCTGGTGCGCGTGGGCACAGGCCGCGACGCCAAGGACGTGGCCTTTGCAACCATTTTTGGCGGTGTGCAGATGCTGCGCAAGGAACTCTCGATCACCGAGGGAGACATCCTGCCCGGCGTTTCAACAGGCGTGCATTCGCCCGCGCTGACCGTGGTCACGGTTTAGCCCGCAGGCGCTGCCATGGCTGCCGCGTTGCGGCGCTTCAGCACCAGCAGCCCGAACAGTGTGGCCGTGATGTACATGCTGAAGGAATAAATCGCCGCCGGCAGGGCCAGCTGGAAGTTGTTCAGCACGGCCAGCGCGATGAAGATGGCCAGCGTCGCGTTGTGAATGCCGATCTCGTAGCTGATGGCGGTCGAGATGGGTTTGTCCAGGCCCGTGGCCCGCGAGACGTAGTAGCCGGCCAGCAGGCTCACGAGGTTGAAGGCCAGCACCGCAGGGCCGACAGCCGCAAAGGTGCTGGCAAGCGCCTGCCACTCCTTGACGACTGCGCCAATGGCCACCACGGCCAGCACGATGATGCTGAAAATCTTGGTCGGGTTTTCGCTGCGCGCGGCCCAGGCGGGTTTGCGCGTGCGCAGCCACATGCCGATGGCCACCGGCACCAGCACGATGACGATCACCTCCACCACCTTGCCGAACTGCAGCGGCACGACCTGGCCGGTTTTGGCGAAGGTCTCGATCGCCCAGTTGGCGATCACCGGCATGGTGACGATGGACAGCAGCGTGTTGATGGCGGTCAGCGAGATGTTCATGGCCACGTTGCCGTCGAAGAGGTGGCTGAACAGGTTGGCCGAGATACCACCGGGCGAAGCGGCCAGCAGCATCAGCCCCACCGCAAAGAGCGGCGGCACATTCAGCAGGACGATGATCGCGTAGCAGGCCACGGGCAGCACGATGACCTGCAGCACCAGTGCCACCGCCACGGCCTTGGGGTATTTGAGCAGGCGGGTGAAGTCCTCGACCTTCAGGGTCATGCCCAGGCCGAGCATGACCAGCGCGAGTGCCGCGATCAGCAGCTGCGCGACGACAGGTGAGCCGCCGCTCATGACTTGTAGCTTTCGTCGAGCTTGTCGAGCTTGCGAATCAGCGAGGGCCAGACAAAAGCACCACCCAAGCCGCCGGTCTGCACGCGCATGGCCTCGGCCACACCCTTGACGATGAGCGGGTTGACCTCGGTGAGTTCGCCGCCGGCCTGGGCGTCCAGCTGGATGCGGCAGGTGTTCTCGAAGGTGTACATGCTCAGGAAGGCGTCGGCAATCGTTTTGCCCACTACCAGCAGGCCGTGGTTGCGCAGCATCAGGAAGTTGGCTTGCCCCAGGTCGGCCTGCAGGCGCGGTTTTTCATCGTCGCGGAAGGCCACGCCTTCGTACGCGTGGTACGCGAGGGACGCCAGCACGAAGGTGGACTGCTGGCTGATGGGCAGCACGCCGCACTTTTGCGCGCTCACGGCCACGCCGGCACGCGTGTGGGTGTGCAGCACGCAGCCGGCGTCGGCGCGCGCGTCGTGGACCGCACTGTGGATCACAAAACCGGCCGGGTTTACCGGGAAGGGCGTATCAATGATCTTGTTGCACTGGCCGTCGATCTTGACCAGGCTGGAGGCCGTGATCTCGTCGAACATCAGGCCGTAGGGGTTGATCAGGAAATGGTGATTGCCGGCGCCGGAAATGGTCTCAGGCAGCTTGGCGCTGATGTGGGTGAAGACGAGGTCGCTCCAGCCGTAGAGCGCGACGAGGCGATAACAGGCGGCGAGGTCGCAGCGCAGTTGCCATTCTTCGGCGCTGACGACTTCCTTGAGGGAGGGGATGTGCATGAGGGTTGTCTCCGTGGTGTGTATGAATAAAGGTGCTCTGCGGCATGAACTGCCCACGATACGTGGGTGCTTGACGGGGAACTGTCAAAAATTTGACAATTGACCGCATGCCTGTCGTTCCGAAGACACCTTCGCCCCTTTCACCGCTCTCACCGCCATCCTTGCTTGCCCGCATGTCGGCCAACCCGTGGTTCGGTGCGCTGCCGGCGGCGGACCGTCAGGCGCTGCTGGCGTCGTCCGAGGTGCTGCGCCTGCGGCCCGGCGAAATGCTGTTTCGCCAGGGGGATGCACCCGGCGGCTTTTATGGCCTGCTCGGCGGCCTGCTGAAGATCTCCTCGCTGCGGGAGGATGGGCGCGAGGCGATTCTGGTGGTGCTGGAGGCGGGCAACTGGATCGGCGAGATCTCGCTGATGGACGGCGAGCCGCGCACGCACGATGCCACGGCCTTGTCGGCGGTGGAGGTGCTGGTGGTGCCGCAGGCCGCTTTTACCCTGCTGATGCAGGGTGCGCCGTTTGCGCGGGCCATTGCTGGCTTGCTGGCCGCGCGCGTGCGCTCGCTCTACGGCATGGTGGAAGACGCCGCGCTGCGTTCGACGCGCGCCCGGGTGGCGCGCCGCCTGCTGTTGCTGGCGCGCGGCGATGCCACGATGGCATTGAAGGCGCGGCCGGTGGTGCGGGTTTCGCAGGAGGCGCTGGCCATGATGCTGGGCATCTCGCGGCAGACGCTGTCGGTGGAACTCAAGGTGATGGTGCAGCGTGGCGCCATCGCGCTCGGTTACCGCTGCATTGAAATTGTTTCGCCTGCGCGGCTGGAGGCGTTGGGCAACGTATCGCGCTAGGGCGGGTTCAATGCCGGCCGGGCCGCGTGTCGTTTTCCAGCCGGGTCAGCCAGACCATCGCGCTTCCCGCGTCGGCGCCACACATCTCGGCAGACGCCATGAGCTGCCCGCACACCGCAGGCCGTTCGGGCTGGCCGAAAATCAGGCAGCGGTTGGCATCGTCCAGCTGCGCGCAGCGCACGCCGGCCGGCTTGCCGTGCGGCATGCCGGGTATGGCGGAGCTGATGGAGGGCGCGATGCAGCAGGCGCCGCAGCCGGGACGGCAGTTCATGGCTGGTGGTTTGCTATGAAAAATATAGCTGCTCGCGCAGATTTCTATTGGGCTGGAGCCGTATTTGATGCTCAAAAAAGGCCTGTGGGGCCGTTTGTGGGGCAAAAATCAGTCGGGTTTGATTTTTGCCCGTGCCGCCACTTCCTTCCAGCGCACCTGCTCGGTCTTGATGAAAGCGCCGTACTGCGCCGGGGTGTCGCCGATCGGCTGGGCGGTGTCGCCGCGCAGGCGTTCGGTGGCCTGCGGATTGCGCATGGCCTTGTTGCAGGCTTCGGCGATGCGGTCGATGTTGGCCTGCGGCATGTTGGCCGGCGCATTGAGGCCATACCACTGCGTCATTTCAAAACCGGGGTAGCCGCTTTCCGCCACGGTAGGCACGTCGGGCAGCTGGGGCAGGCGCTCCTTGGTGCCGGTGGCAATGCAGCGCAGCTTGCCTGACTTGATGTGCGCCAATATGGCTGGCGCACCTACGCTCGCCGCTTCGAGCCGCCCGGCCAGCAGGTCGGTCAGCTGCGGGCCGGTGCCGCGGTAGGGCACGTGCAGCACAAAAATGCCGGTGGCCATCTTCAAATATTCAAACGCCAGATGGCCGGCACTGCCGTTGCCGGCCGAGCCGTAGTTGAGCTGGCCGGGCTTGGCCTTGGCCAGCGCGATGAATTCTTTCAGGTTGTTCGCAGGCACGCTGGAATTGACGACATACAGGCTGGGCACCTTGGCCAGCAGCGAGATGGGCTTGAAGTCCTTGTTGGTGTCGAAGGGCAGCTTGTCGAAGATGAAGGGGTTGACCGCCATGGTCCCGATGTGGCCCAGGATGATGGTGTGGCCGTCGGTGGAGGCTGCGCACTCCTGCATGGCGATGTTGCCGCTGGCGCCGGGCTTGTTTTCCACAAACACGGTTTGGCCCAGGCTCTTGGTGAGTTCGTTGGCCGCTGAGCGCGCAACGATTTCCGAGCTGCCGCCGGGCGCGAAGGGTACGAGCAGGCGTATGGGTTTGCTGGGCCAGGTGCTTTGCGCGTGCGCGCTGCCGAGAAGAAGGCCGGGGAAGGCCGAGACAGCGGCTGCGGCGCTGCCGGCCTTGAGGCCAAACTGCAATGCGCCGCGGCGCGTGTTGAGGTGTTTCATCTGATGTGTCTCCATGTTGTGGTCGCCGCCGTTTTCATCGCCGGCGTGTCGGTCCAATATAGGACCGAACATGAGGTGCGGCGCTACGTGATTCCGCTAATGAGGCTAACCCCCATGCGCTAGATGAAGGATGCGTCGAAACGTTCGCGCGCGGCCTTCAGGTTCTGGTGGTTGCGCTCGGCCCAGTTGTCCAGCGGGATCAATGTTTCGCTGAGCGACTGGCCCAGCGCGCTGAGCTGGTATTCCACATGGGGCGGCACGGTCTGGCGGTCAAAGCGCAGCACCAGGCCATTGCGCACCAGCTCCTTGAGTGTCTGCGTCAGCATCTTTTGCGAGATGCCTTCGATGCGGCGCATCAGTTCGTTGTTGCGCACCGGGCCGTCAGCCAGCGCCGGGATCACCAGCAAAGCCCACTTGCTGGCCACCAGCTCCAGCGCTTGCCGCGACGGGCAGGCCTGGCTAAACACATTTGAAGCGTCGGTGGGTGGGTCGCCGGGAATTGTCATGGTTACCAGAAGGTGCGTACTTGCCTATGGGTAATCGTAAACCTAAGCTGGTGGCTCTTCAACCGATTAACCCTGTTCCTGAAAGAAGTCCCCTGATGGCCTGGCTCTATTTACTCGCTGCAAGCATTGTCGAAATCGCAATGGCTTTGTTCCTGAAATCTTCCGAAGGCTGGACGCGCCTGTGGCCCAGCGTGCTGGGGGTGGCCGCGGCCGGCGCCAGCATTTTCTTTTTGACGCATGCCGTCAAGACCTTGCCGGTGGGTACGGCCTACGCGATCTGGACGGGCATCGGCTCGGTCGGCGTGACGCTGATTGGCATTCTCTGGATGGGCGAAAGCGCCTCGGCACTGCGCCTGACCTGCGTGGCGTTGGTCGTGGCCGGCATGGTGGGCCTGCGCTTGCTGGATGGCACTGTTTGATCAACCCATCGCACGGAGAAACGCATGACCCATCTGGTTTATATCGAAGCCTCGCCGATGCAGGCGGCATCCACTTCAACTTCCGTCGCCACCGCCTGGCTGGACGCTTATCGCCAGGCGCATCCAGACGTCACCGTGGACACGATCAACGTGTGGGACATCGACCTGCCGCCTTTTGACGCCGACATGATCGCAGCCAAGTTTGCCGTGTTGCGCGCGCAGAATGCGACAGCGCCGCAGCAGGCGCTGTGGGCGCGGGCAGTGGAGGTGTCGCAGCGCTTCAATGCGGCGGACCGGTATCTCTTCAGCCTGCCGATGTGGAATTTCGGCATTCCCTATCGGCTCAAGCATTTCATCGATGTAGTGACCTTGCCGGGGCAGAACTGGAGCTGGTCAAGAGAGGCCGGTTATAAGGCGCTGCTGCCAGGCAAGAGTGCGACGCTGGTGTATTCAAGCGCAGGCGCGTATCTGCTGCGGCCCGAGGAAGATGAATCCGATTTCCAGAAACCATACATGCGGCGCTGGCTGCGTTTCCTGGACATTGCGGTGACGGCGGAAATCAGCGCCGCACCGACGCTGGTGCCGCCCGAAGAACTGGCGGCGACCAGGGCCGGTGCGATGGAACGCGCCCGCACCTTGGCCTCAACCCGTTAAGTTATGTCGCCAGCCGGGCGCTGGCAAACAGCACCTGGTCGATCACCGCCTGCACATTTTTGAGGTGCGCATCATCGAGCAGCTTGCCGTCCGCGTCAAAAGCGGTGCCGGCGCGGCCCAGGGCAAAAGCCTTGGGCGCGACCCAGCACTGCGCGTTGAGCAGCAACGGCACCAGATGGCTTTGCGAACGCAGGCCGCCCAGCGCACCGGGCGAGGCGCTGAGAACGCCCACGACTTTGCCAGTGAAAGACTTGAAGCCTTCGTGCCAGGCCGGGTCGCTCTTGACGGGGCTGGAGACCCAGTCGATGGTGTTCTTGAGCAGCGCGGTGTAGCTGCCGTTGTACTCGGGCGAGCAGATGATCCACGCCGGGTGTTCAAACATGAGCTGCTTGAGTTTCATCACGTCGGGCGGCGTGCCCTGCGCCTCCAGGTCGGCGTTGTACATGGGGATGTCGAAATCAGCCAGCTCGATGTGGGTGACTTCGGCGCCGCTGGCGCGCGCCAGTGTGGCGGTCACCTGGGCGAGTTTGCGGTTGAAGGAGTTTTGGCGGGTGCTGCCAGCAAAGACGAGTAGTTTCATGCCCGCTATTGTGGCCGTTAGGGTGCCGGCTTTGGGCCCTCTGCCGCACACAATCGTCTTTCAGAAGTCTTTTGGGTCTGCAGCCCAAGCAGGGAAAGCGCGGGCAGCTATTAATTTGATAGCTAAACCCTGAGGCCAAGCAAGGCCATGCCCTCCGGCGGGCCGCACAAATCAGGCCTCGCCTGATAAAATCACGCCTTCGTCCTGTGGGGACCGATGGGCCAGGGCACCGCATGGCGTGCCGTGCGGCTGCGGCAGGCCTGGCCACCATCGACACCGGACCGCTCCATGGCATGCAGGCGCCCCAGCCTGAAAGCCGCTTTACCCGAAGGAGGCGTGATGCACTCGCCTTATGTTTACCCGCAAGAATTTGACGTGATCGTGGTCGGTGGCGGCCATGCCGGCACCGAGGCCGCGCTGGCTTCCGCACGTATGGGCTGCAAGACTTTGCTGCTGACCCACAACATCGAGACCCTGGGCCAGATGAGCTGCAACCCGTCCATCGGCGGGATCGGCAAGGGCCACCTGGTCAAGGAGGTGGACGCCATGGGCGGCGCGATGGCACTGGCCACCGACGAAGGCGGCATCCAGTTCCGCATCCTGAACAGCTCCAAGGGCCCGGCCGTGCGAGCCACCCGCGCGCAAGCCGACCGCATTCTGTACAAGGCGGCGATTCGCCGCAAGCTGGAGAACCAGCCCAACCTCTGGCTCTTCCAGCAGGCGGTCGACGACCTGATGGTCGAGGGCGACCGGGTTGTCGGGGCGGTGACGCAGGTCGGCATTCGCTTTCGTTCCCGCACCGTGGTGCTGACGGCCGGCACTTTCCTGGACGGCAAGATCCATGTCGGACTCAATAACTACTCGGCGGGCAGGGCAGGCGATCCGCCTGCGGTATCGCTCTCAGCCCGGCTCAAGGAACTCAAGCTGCCGCAAGGCCGGCTCAAAACCGGCACGCCTCCGCGCATCGACGGCCGCACCATCGACTTCAGCAAATGCACCGAACAACCCGGCGACGGCATGCCGGGCGGCACTGAAGGCCCGGTGCCGGTGTTCAGCTTTATGGGTGGCGGCATTGCCCATCCGCGGCAAATGCCGTGCTGGATCACCCACACCAACGAGCGCACGCACGAGATCATCCGCTCCGGTTTTGACCGCAGCCCCATGTTCACCGGCAAGATCGACGGCGTCGGCCCGCGCTATTGCCCGAGTGTGGAAGACAAGATCAACCGCTTCGCCGACAAGGACAGCCACCAGATTTTCCTGGAGCCGGAAGGCCTGACCACGCACGAGATCTACCCCAACGGTATTTCGACCAGCCTGCCTTTTGACATCCAGTACGACCTGGTCCGTTCCATGGCGGGGATGGAAAACGCCCATATCCTGCGACCCGGCTACGCCATCGAGTACGACTACTTTGACCCGCGGGCGCTGAAATCCAGCTTTGAAACGCGCGCCATTGGCGGGCTGTTTTTTGCCGGCCAGATCAATGGCACCACCGGTTATGAAGAGGCGGCGGCCCAGGGCATGTTCGCCGGTATCAACGCCGCACTGCAATGCCAGGAGAAAGAAGCCTGGTTGCCGCGGCGCGACGAAGCCTACCTGGGCGTACTGGTCGACGACCTGATCACCAAGGGCGTGACCGAGCCTTACCGCATGTTCACCAGCCGGGCCGAGTTCCGCCTGATGCTGCGCGAGGACAACGCCGACATGCGCCTGACCGAAAAGGGCCGGGAACTGGGTCTGGTAGACGACGTCCGCTGGGATGCTTTCAACCGCAAGCGCGACACTGTTTCACGTGAAACAGCCCGGCTTCGGGCAATCTGGGTCAACCCCAACAACCTGCCGGTGGCCGAAGCTGAGCGGGTTCTGGGCAAGTCCATCGAGCGGGAGTACAACCTGCTGGACCTGCTGCGCCGCCCGGATGTGAACTACGCCGGACTGATGTCACTGGAGGAGGGCAAGTACGCCAACCCCGAACTGGCCGCCGAAGCAGCGGCCAGCGACGACATGGCCAAAAGCGTGATCGAGCAGATCGAGATCACGGCCAAGTACGCCGGCTATATCGACCTGCAAAAGACCGAGGTCGAGCGGGCCGCGCACTACGAAAACCTGAAACTCCCGACGGATCTGGATTACCTGCAGGTGCCCGCCCTGAGCTTTGAGGCGCGCCAGACCCTGGCCAAACACCGGCCCGAAACCCTGGGTTTGGCCTCCCGGATTTCCGGCATCACGCCCGCCACCATTTCCCTGCTACTGGTGCACCTGAAGAAAAACCTCTGGAAAAACACGACGCCGCTCCAGGCGGCCGGGGCTTCCACCGAAAAAGCCCAAGCCTGATGCGGGGCGGTGAACAGGATTTGCGCGCCGGCCTCAAGGCGCTGCAGCTGGACTTGAGCGATGCACAAGTCGGCCAGTTGCTGGATTACCAAGACCTGATCGGCAAATGGACCAAGGTGTACAACCTGACCGCCGTGCGCGACCCGGCTGAAATGCTGACCCACCATTTGCTGGACAGCCTGGCGGCGGTGCTTCCGCTGCGCCGGCAACTGAAAAAAGCCGGGCTGGAGCAGGGTGCTCGCTTGCTGGATGTGGGTTCCGGCGCCGGCCTTCCGGGTGTCGTTATTGCGATTTGCTGCTCCAATGTAGCGGTGACTTGCGTGGATACGGTGGCCAAAAAAGCCGCGTTTATCAAGCAAGCGGCGCTGGCTTTGAAGCTACCCAACCTCTCCGGCCTGCACGCCCGGGTCGAAACCATCACCGCCCCTTTTGACGTGATTTGCTCCCGGGCCTTTGCGTCCTTGGTCGATTTCACCAACTGGTCGACCGACGCGCTGGCACCGCAAGGTGTGTGGATGGCCATGAAGGGCAAACACCCGGCCGACGAAATTGCCGCCCTGCCAGCCGGCGCTGAAGTGTTTCACGTGGAACAACTGCAAGTTCCGGGGCTGGACGCCGAGCGCTGCATTGTCTGGATGCAGGCGAAAGCCGCCGCCAGCCCGGCCTGAAAACCGGGGCCGAGCGCCTCAGCCCGTTGTTCGGGCACAAAAAGAAACCTCTGCGGACACTGAATCAGCCCTGATCGGGCTGGTTTGGCATTTCTGCGGCACACCCCTGTCGTAAACTCACAGCCTCACTTCTCTCTACTTTCTGGAGAACCTCCATGTTGGGCTCATTCGTCGCTACTACTGGTGTGGCCGACTACGGCGCTTTTGTCGTCGCCATCATTGTCTTTTTGCTGATTCCCGGTCCGGGCAACCTGGCGCTGATCACCTCGACCAGCAAGGGTGGCATCGCGGGCGGCCTGGGTGCAACCTTTGGCGTGATTGCTGGAGACCAGGTTTTGCTCTGGGCGGCGGTCGCGGGGGTGTCGGCCATCATGGCGGCCTACCCGACGGCTTTTCATATCGTCCAGTGGGCGGGTGCCATTTACCTGGCCTGGCTGGGCATCAAGATGTTGATGGCCAAGCCCGGTGACGCGCCCTTGCTCAATATCAAGCCGCGCCACTACTTTCAGCAGGCGATGATGATCACCTTGCTGAACCCCAAGGCCATCGTGTTCTATATGGCTTTTTTCCCGCTGTTTGTCGACCCGGCCCTGCACCAGGGGCTGAAGACTTTTGCCGTGATGGCGGCCACGATTGCGGGCCTGACTTTCCTGTATGGCCTGACCTCGGTCATGATCACCTACCACCTGGCTGAGCGCATACGCGCCAACCCGAAAATCACGGCGGCCCTCAACAAGCTGGCCGGCGTTTTCCTGATCGGCTTCGGCCTCAAGCTCGCGGTCTCCAAATGAATAACAAAAATCACATGAATAACAAAATGCAATTTTTCGACGGGCCGCCCCTAGAAAAATTAGCCCCCTCGGGGGGCAGCGCCTTACACGCAGTGAAAAGCGTGGGGGCTCTTTGATGGCCAAAATATTCTGCATAGCCAACCAAAAGGGTGGGGTAGGGAAGACAACAACGACGGTGAACCTGGCCGCAGGCCTGGCCAAAGTCGGCCAGCGTGTGCTGATGATTGACCTGGATCCGCAGGGCAATGCCACCATGGGTTCAGGCGTCGACAAACGCAAGCTGGAAATGACGGTGTACGACGTGCTGCTGGAGTCGGCCTCGGTGGCCGAGGCACGCGTGCACAGCGAGAAGTGCGGCTACGACGTGTTGGGCGCGAATCGCGAACTGGCCGGCGCAGAGGTCGAACTGGTCGATGTCGAACGCCGCGAAAAGCGCCTCAAGCTGGCGCTGGCCGAGGTCGACAGCCAGTACGACTTCGTGCTGATCGACTGCCCGCCGTCGCTCAGCATGCTGACGCTCAACGGCCTGTGCTGCGCGCACGGCGTGATCGTGCCCATGCAGTGTGAATACTTTGCGCTCGAAGGCCTGACCGACCTGGTCAACACCATCAAGCAGGTGCACGCCAACCTCAACAAGGACCTGCAGATCATTGGGCTCTTGCGCGTGATGTTCGACCCGCGCATCACATTGCAGCAGCAGGTGAGCGACCAGCTCAAGGAACACTTTGCCGACAAGGTGTTCAACACCGTGATCCCGCGCAACGTGCGCCTGGCCGAAGCGCCCAGCTACGGCTTGCCGGGCGTCGTGTTTGACCCGGCCTCCAGGGGCGCGCAGGCTTTCGTCACGTTTGCCGAAGAAATGGTGGGGCGCATCAAGGCGATGTGAACCGCACAAGTGCTGTTCTGTAAGCAAAAATGCCTGCAGACCAATAAGCACGGGCGCAAGCAGCTATTAAAATCATAGCAAGCTGATTCTTCTTTTCATGAAACCCGACAACGTCCTCATTCTTCCCGGCTGGAAAAACAGCGGCCCCGGCCATTGGCAAACGCTGTGGGAGGAGGTCGACGGCTACACCCGCGTGGAGCAGCACAGCTGGATGCACCCACTGCGCGGCGACTGGACGGCGCGCCTGGAAGAGGTGCTGTTGTCCTGCGACGAACCCGCGGTGCTGGTGGCGCACAGCCTGGGCTGCATGCTGGTGGCGGCCTGGGCCAGCCACTCCAGGAACATTCACCGCGTCAAAGGTGCGCTGCTGGTGGCCCCGCCTGACGTCGACCGCGAAGACGTGCGTGAGCTGCTGCCCAGCTGGTCGCCAGTGCCGCTGAATAAACTGCCGTTTGAGAGCGCGCTGTTTGCCAGCATTGACGATCCTTTCTGCGCGATCCAGCGGGCGCGGCAATTCGCGGCCGCGTGGGGCTCTACCTTTGTGGACACCGGACCTTGCGGGCACCTGAATGCCGAGAGCGGCCTGGGCGGCTGGCCCGAAGCGTACCTGCGGCTGCTGCAGCTCAAGGACCTGACCTCGCCGGCCATTGAACCTTCACCCGGCATCACCCCTGGCCTATGACCTCATTTTTTTACCAACGCACGCGCGCGCGCTACCTGCAACTCGCCCTGATAGTGCTGGCGACAGGGGCGAGTGCCTCTCTGCATGCCGAGCCTGATGAAGAGTTGCTTGGAAAATCGCAAAATTATCCGCTGGGCAACGTGAACAACTGGCAGCTCAACCCTTTTCGCGTTGGCTCCTGGTCGGCGCTCGACAAAGTGCCCGGGGTGCGGATCCGCGTGGTCGGGCACCCGGCCGAGGCCAGCCCCTTGCCGCGCGCAGCCAGCCCGGCGGCGGTCAGCTACCGCTACAAGAACACGAACTACACGCTGGCCGACTACCTGGACCGCCAGCGCGCCACTGGCCTGCTGATCCTGAAAAACGGCGAGATCGTCGCCGAGCACTACCGCTACGGCCGTAAGGACGACGCGCGGTTTTTATCTTTTTCCATGGCCAAGAGCGTGACCTCGCTGCTGGTCGGCAAGGCACTCTCGCTCGGGTTGATTGCCTCGCTCGACGACCCCACCGAAAAATACGCCAGAGACCTTGCCGGCAGCCCCTATGGCGCCACTACGATTCGCCAGCTGCTTCGCATGAGTTCAGGGCTGACGTTTACCGAACGTTACGATGGCAAGGACGACATCGCGCGCCTGTCGCGCGCCTCGTTCGGGACGCCTGGTGCGGGCATGCCGCTGGATGTGCTCAAGTCCATCACCGACCGGCATTCACCCCCCGGCGAAAAGTTTGTCTACGCCGGCTCCGAGACCGACGTGCTGGGCCGCGTGGTGGTGGCCGCCACCGGCAGGAACATGTCCGAGCTCACCACGGAGTGGCTGTGGAAGCCCATGGGCGCCGAACATGATGCCTTCTGGCGTGTCTCCGCCGACGGGCAGGAGCAATCCTACGGAGCCTTCAACGCCACCCTGCGCGACTGGGCGCGGCTGGGCCAGTTGCTGGCCAATGACGGCCATGCCATCGACAAGGCCACCGGCAAACCCGGCGCATTGCAGGTCTTGCCGCTGGACTACCTGCTGGACGCCACGGATCCGGCGCGCCAGCCGCCCGCGTTCAAGCCGCGCAAGGCCACGCCTTACTTTGGTTATGGCTACCAGTTCTGGCTCATGCCGCTGCGGGCACGCACTTTTGCCATGCAGGGCATCCACGGCCAGACGGTATATGTGCAGCCGTCCACCGGCATTGTGATGGTGCTCACCTCGGTGTGGGAACAGGCCGGCGGCAAACAGGATGCGCAACCTTATGAAGAGCGCGACGCCCTTTGGCGCGGCGTGCTGCAATCACTGGGCGGGGACCTCACGCCCGGCTCGCAATGACGAATTGAAAGAAAGAAAAAAACCATGGTCACCAAAAAACCCAAGGGCCTGGGCCGCGGGCTCGAAGCACTGCTCGGCCCCAAGGTCAGCGAGACCGCCACCGACGCGGAAAACGCCAGCAGCACGGCCAACAGCCCCGGCTTGCCGGCGTCGCTGCGCCTGTCCGACATGGTCCCGGGCCAGTACCAGCCGCGCACCCGCATGGATGAAGGCGCGCTCTATGAGCTGGCCGAGTCCATCAAGGTGCAGGGCATCATGCAGCCCATCCTGGTTCGCCGGCTGACCAGCGGCGCCAACGACGGCAAGTACGAAATCATCGCCGGCGAGCGGCGCTTTCGCGCGGCCAGGCTGGCCGGGCTGGACGAGGTGCCGGTGCTGGTGCGCGACGTGCCCGACGAGTCGGCCGCCGCGATGTCGCTGATCGAAAACATCCAGCGCGAAGACCTGAACCCGCTCGAAGAGGCCCACGGCCTGCAGCGCCTGGTCAAGGAATTCGGCCTCACGCACGAGCTCGCCGCGCAGGCCGTCGGCCGCTCGCGCAGTGCTGCTTCCAACCTGCTGCGGCTTTTGAATTTGGCTGATCCGGTGCAAACGATGCTGATGGCGGGCGACCTGGACATGGGTCACGCGCGCGCCTTGCTGGGCCTGGACCGTGCGGCACAGATCACCGCGGCCAACCAGATATCGGCCAAAAAAATGTCGGTGCGCGAGGCCGAAAGCCTGGTCAAAAAACTCAGCGCTGAGTTTTCACTGAAGCCGCAAAAAGCCACCAAGGAAAAGTCCCGCGACACCCGCCGCGTGGAGGAAGAACTCGCCGACCTGCTGATGGCCAATGTGGAAGTGCGCATCAAAAAACAGGTCAAGCGCAACGGCCGGCGCGAAGACATGGGCGAGGTGGCGATCCAGTTCTCATCGATGGACGAACTCAACGGCCTGATCGAACGCTTGCGCGGCAATAAATAGACTGTTTGGGTTATTTTTCGCCGATGAATCGGGTGGCGATAGTCAAAATGTGAACTAATTCACGACTTTTGTGACTCTTACAAGGCTTTCTCCAGAAAGCGGGTGACGGCTGGCGCCTACATGCTTATTGTTACTACATGTAATTATTTGTGTGTTTGCGTATGAATTACCTGGCGAATCGTTCTTTCCGTAGCGCTCACCTGGCCCGGTTCGGCGTCACCACCGTCTCCGACATGACAGACTGGATCAAGCCAGACTGGCGAGAAGGGTTTGCCGGCCTTGGCGCCTGCGCCACCCTTGCGGTGGTGATGGCCTTGGCGCCTCAGGCCGCAAAGGCGCAGCAAACCATTGAGCGCGTCAAGCTCACGGACAACGACCTCAGCTGCCAGCAGATGTACGCCGAGGCGCAGCAGATGGACACCACCATGGCCCTGGCGGTTGTCAGCGCAGCGCCCGCGGCCACTGCCACGCCCGTTGCCGTCGTGCCCGTTGCCGTCGTGCCCGGTGGCGCGCTCACGCTGGCGCAAATGCATGCGCCGACCGCCGCGCTGGCCACGCAGCAGGGGCTTTCGACCCAGTACCAGCAACAAATCGCCAACAACATGGCGGCGGCCCAGCAAAACGGGCGCAATTCCGCTGCGCCATCGCCCGCGCAGCCCAGCGGCCTGGCCGGTGCGCTGGGCGCAGGGATGTTGGGCTCCTTGCTGGCGCGCACCGGTGCCGCAGCTGCCGCCACCGCCACCGTACCGGCGCCAGTTCAGGCGGCTGGTGCTGGTCTGGGGGCCCAGGCCAGGGCGCGCAAGGATCACCTGACTGGCTTGTTCCTGTCCAGGGGCTGCAAGCTCTCGGAAATGCAGAAGTAGCCCCCAATTTTTTACCCCCGTTTCCCCCAACCTCCATCAACCTTACCTACTGCAGGACCGGTCATGAAACAACACTCCCTTGCCGCCGCGCTGGCGCTTTCCCTGGTGGCTGCCACCGCATCTGCGCAAACCATCGAGCGCGTAAAGATGACGGACAACGACCTCACGTGCCAGCAGATCTATGGCGAGATCGGACAGATGGACAGCGTGGTCACGCGCGCCGCCCAGTACACCGCGGCACCGGCCACTGCGGATCCCACAGATGCAGGTAGTCAGGTTGCCGGAGCGGTGGTGCAAACTGCGCTGGCCACCGCAGCGGCCAATACGGCGGCGCAAAACGCCGGCGGCTTTGGCGGATTCGGCGGCGGCCTGGGCGGCATGTTTGGCGGCATCGTGCAGCAGCTGGCAGGCAATACGGCCCAACAGGCCGCCAACAGTGGCGTCGCCCAGCAGCAGGCCGCAACCGCGCAGCAACAGGCCGTCGCCCTGCAGGGCCAGCAGGCGCAGGGCCGCAAGGAACATCTCACTGGCGTGTTCCTGGCCAAAGGCTGCAAGATGAGCGATATCCAGAAATAATTGAGCCCCCACGCTCCCCCACTGCGTGTGGGTCGCTGCCCCCCGAGGGGGCCGCCCGCCCTCCGGCCCGGCAAAGCCGGTTCCGGGGCTCATGCTGGGTTGAAGAATTCTTTGGGCACTATCAAGCGGGGGCCGCGGGACTGGCTTTGCCAGACCGCAGGCGCCGCCCCCTCGAGGGGGAACGGGCTACACGAAGTGAGCCCGGACGGGGGTGGTTATAGATCGCACGGCACGAGCTGGTGAAGAGGGCCTCAGTTCAAAAGCCCGCTTTTTAGCGGGCTTTTCACATCCACTGCAAACGCGCAGTAGAGCTCGCTTCACAGCGAGAAAATCTTGCCCGGGTTCATGATGTTCTTCGGGTCGAGCGCGCGCTTGATGGTGCGCATCATGTTGACTGCGCCGTCACCGGCTTCGGTTACCAGAAAGTCCATCTTGTGCAGGCCCACGCCGTGCTCGCCGGTGCAGGTGCCTTCGAGCGCCAGCGCGCGGGTGACCAGCTTGTGGTTCAGCGCTTCGGCCACTTCGCGCTCCTTGGGAATCGTCGGGTCGATCAAATAGCCGAAGTGGAAGTTGCCGTCGCCGACATGGCCGACGAGGAAGTAGGGAATGCCGCTGGCATCGACTTCGGCCACCGACTCCAGCAGGCAATCGGCCAGGCGCGAAATCGGCACGCAGGTGTCGGTGGAAATCGCGCGGCAGCCGGGACGCGACTGGATGGCCGCGAAGTAGGCGTTGTGCCGTGCCGTCCACAGGCGCGTGCGCTCTTCCGGTGTGCTGGCCCATTCAAACGCGTTGCCGCCGTGGCCGCTGGCGAGCTCCTGCACCAGCTCGGCCTGCTCTTTCACGCTGGCAGGTGAGCCGTGAAACTCCATCAGCAGCATGGGCTCTTCGCGCAGCGTGAGCTTGGAGTGCGCATTCACCATGCGCACCGTGTTGTGGTCGATCAGCTCCACGCGCGCAATCGGAACCCCCAGCTGGATGATTTCGATGGTGGTGCGCACGGCGGCTTCGATACTCGGAAAGGAACACACCGCAGCGGAGATGGCTTCAGGCAGGGGGTACAGCCTGACGGTGACTTCGGTGATCACGCCCAGCGTGCCTTCGCTACCCACCATCAGGCGCGTGAGGTCGTAGCCCGCCGATGATTTCTTGGCGCGCGTGCCGGTGCGGATGACGCTGCCGTCTGCGGTGACGACCTCCAGTGCCAGCGCGTTCTCGCGCATGGTGCCGTAGCGCACCGCATTCGTGCCGCTGGCGCGCGTGGCGCTCATGCCGCCCAGGGTCGCATCGGCGCCCGGGTCGATGGGGAAGAAGAGGCCGGTGCTTTTGACCTCTTCATTGAGCTGCTTGCGCGTCACGCCCGCCTGCACGGTAACGGTCAGGTCTTCGGCATTGATGGACAGCACCTTGTTCATGCGGCTCACGTCGATGCTGATGCCGCCCTGCACGGCCAGCAGGTGGCCTTCCAGCGATGTGCCCACGCCGAAAGGAATCACCGGTACGTTGTGCCGGGCGGCCAGCTTCACCGCATCTGCCACGTCTTGCGTGCTTTCGGCAAACACCACGGCCGAAGGCGGCGGCGCGGCGAAGGAGGACTCATCGCGGCCATGCTGCTCGCGCACCACCAGGGCGGTGGAGCAGCGCTCGGCAAAGCGGGCTTTCAGCGCGTCGATCAGCGCGGCAGGGGTTTCGCGCTGGCAGATTTCGGGAAGCAGGTGCGTGGGCAGGGGGGCGTTCATGGTGTCTCCGGGTCGGTGGCACAGTTTACGACGTGTCCGTCGTTCCTGCCAGCCATTGACCCGGTGAAAACCCCCTTGGTGACGGCGCGGCGCCGGTCAGGAACTTGCTGCCTTGATCAGCTCGCCCAGCGAGATAAAGGTGTCGTGGTTGGTGTCGATTTGCTCGAAGCGCTGTGCCACGGCGGGAAAGTGCTCGGCTTCCTGGCGGTCCAGCTTGCCGTCCTTGTTGGCGTCCGCACGGTTGAAAGCCGCTTCAATGTCTTTGCTGGTCACACGGTTTTGCGGCACGGCGCCGGCTGCGCCGCCCGTACCCGGGGATGAAGGCGCCACCTGCGCAGGAGGGCTGTTGGGGCTGGCGGGCGAGGGCGTTGCAGTTTGCGCCCGTGCGGCGCCGGCTGCACCCACGGCCAGTGCGGCCACCAGGAGCACGCTGCGCAACTCGAAGCCGGGAATAGAATGTTTTGTATGCTGTGTTGCTGTCGTGTGCATGGTCATGCGAAGAGTCTTTCAAGGAGTGAACAAGCAACCATTGCAACCCAGCCTGTCCGTTGCGGCCAGCAGTTTTGCAGGGTGTTTCCTCACTCACATGATGGCGTACGACGACACATTTTCTTGCCCGGCGTAACGCTTGGAGCTTCATGCACTTTCACCGCGCTTCACCGCGTCTCAGACCATGGCCAACAGACTCTCACAGATCGCAACGCGCACCGGCGATAACGGCACCACCGGCTTGGGCGACAACACGCGTGTGTCCAAGGACAGCCTGCGTGTGCATGCCATGGGCGATGTCGATGAACTGAATTCGCACATTGGCGTGTTGTTGTGCGAAGAGCTGCCGCCGGGCGTGCGCGAATTGCTGGTGGAGGTGCAGCACCAGCTCTTCAACCTGGGCGGCGAACTCTCCATTCCCGGCTTTGAACTGCTTAAGCCCGAAGCCGTGGCGCTGCTGGACGACGCGCTGGCCGAACACAATGCGAAGCTGCCGCGCCTGGCGGAATTTATCTTGCCGGCGGGCTCGCGTGCCGCGTCGCTTGCGCATGTGTGCCGCACGGTGGCGCGCCGTGCCGAACGATCGGTGGTCGCGCTGGGTGCGGCCGAACCGGTCAAGGAGTCGCCGCGCCACTACCTTAACCGCCTGAGCGATCTGCTCTTCGTTCTGTCGCGCGTACTCAACCGCATGAACGGCGGTGACGACGTGTACTGGAAGAGCGAACGCATGGCACAGGCCGCCGGTACGAAATAACAACAACGGCCTGCGCGGTGTTCTCCGCGTGAACTGCAGCCATGCCGGCCAGCCGGCGTCTGTAAACAGGTCCCGTTCGGGTGCGGTTGGAGCTGGCGGTTTTGCTATCAATAAGATAGCCATTGCGCGCGATCATCAAGCGTCGCAGCACTAAAACATCTTGATCTCAAGTTGCCGTCGGGTTCTGGCCAAAAAAATGGCGCTTCTAGACCCGCGTCAGCATGTGCGCCGGCAGCCAGCCGGAGAAGGCGGGCAGCAGCGCATTGATGCGCCGCGCTGCCTCCTCCTGATAGAACTGGCGGGCGACCAGCTGGAAGATCTCTCCCCGCAGCTGCCAAAGGTGCTGTGCGGTGTGCGCCTCGTCGATGCGCCAGTGCATGCGTTCGCACATGGGCCCTTCGCATCGTTGCAGCGTATCGTGGAGCTGATGGCGCAGCTGGTCCAGGTCCAGCGTCGATGGCTCCAGGGCACTTTCATGCGGCCGGCTGTGCAGCGACTTCATCCATGCCATGGCGGTCTTCTCATGTGGAGGGCCTCGATACAGCTGGGCGTCAGCGCACAAAGCGGCCCTCGAGGCTCACGATGGAGAGGTCCGCGAAGTCCAGGCCCGTGTGGTCGTCGGGGCTGAAGCTCACTTCCAGCCCGCCCAGGTCGAAGCGTTTCATGCCTTCCAGGGCCGCCTGCAGCGTCTCCCGCGTCGGGTTCTTGCCCGCGCGCCGCAGGCCCTCCACCAGCACCTTGGCAGCGGCATAGCCTTCCAGCATCGCCGGCGACAGCGCTATCCCCTTGGCTTTGGCCAGGTCGTTGGCTTCCTGCACCATCGTGTAGGCGTAGGAGCGCTCCGCCGGGTAGACCTGCGTGACGATGACGCCGCGTGAATACTCCCCCAGCGCCTTGATAAAGCCCGTCGATGCATTGTTGGACAAGGTGACCACGCGCACGGACGACTTGGTGGCGCGCAGGGCCCGCACCCCTTCCGCCACGGCGTTGCTCGAGCCGATCCAGAGCACGGCTTGTGCATCGCTTGCCAGAATGGGTGGAACAAGCTGGTTGTAGTCGGGCTTGCTGCGGTCCGCTTTCAGGATATTGGTGGGCTTCAGCTTCGCCTGCGTAAAGCCCTTGTTGGCCCCTTCCAGCCCGTCACGGCCAAAGGAGTCGTCCGCATGCACCACAGCGATACGCTGGATGCCCAGCGTGTGCAGGTGCTCGATGGCCTTCTCGGCCTCTCGCTGGTAGGTTGCGCGCACGTTGAAGACATAGCGGTTGACCGGCTGGTGCAGGATCATCGCGCCCGTGGAGGGGCCGACCAGCGGCATGTGGTTGGCTAGCAGTACGGGCAACACGGCTTCGGTGGGGGGCGTGCCGCGCGTCAGGAACAAGGCGACGGCGCCGCGCTCGGCCAGCTTTTGCGCGTTCTCGCCGGCGAGCTTGGGGTCGAACTTGTCGTCCAGTGACACCAGCTCCAGCTGCCGGCCCGCGATCCCGCCCCGCGCGTTCACCGCGTCCAGCCACAGTCGTGCGCCGTCGGTGTTTTCCTTGACGCCCGCGGCCACGGGACCCGTGAAACCGGCTGTCTGGCCGATCAAAATCTGTGCGTGTCCCGCGCCGCACAGGACGGCTGCCAGCAGCGCTGTGGCCCATCGACTTACAGTTTTTGTGTCCATTTGTTACCTTTCGTCTTCTTGTCGGCGAACGATACAAATGCGCATCTATAAGATCAAATACGATTCAAACCATCTCTTGAGACGAAAAAAATATGGAGCTGAACCCTGTCGTTATGAGCAGATTTGGCCTCTGGCGCGGCTTTCGGAGGGAAGGCCTCATCACAGCCCCTGAAAACACCGATAACCGTGGCCATGAATGTGCGCCTGGCCAGGCAAAGTGCAGGGTGGATATCTGGCGCGGGAGAATTGTTGCTATTTGTAAATATGCAGCTTGTGCGTAGCCATCAAGGGTGGGTGCGCCATTACACCTATCACCCTTCGAATCGCCTCACTCTGGCCGCAGCATCGCCATCGTGATGCGCGAGACACAGGTCAGTTCGCCCGCGTCATTGGTGAGCTCGATTTGCCAAACCTGCGTACTGCGCCCTATGTGCACGGGCCGCGTGGTGCCGGTGACCCAGCCGCTGGTGACGCCCTTGAGGTGGTTGGCATTGATGTCCAGCCCGACAGCGCGGTGCCCTTCGGGTGCCGCATAGGCCGCGCCGCAAGAGCCCAGGGTCTCCGCCAGCACCACCGATACGCCGCCATGCAGCAAGCCATAGGGTTGCACCGTGCGGCGGTCCACCGGCACGCGGGCACGGATGAAGTCGTCACCCACCTCCAGGAATTCGATGCCCAGATGGGTGACCGCACTGTCGGCATTGTGGTGCGTGAGCAGTTCGACGGAGATGGGCTGTTTCCAGATGCGCATGAGGGTTCTCACAGGGCTGATACCCCCTCACTATAAGGTTGCGGCCTACAGCGCTTGGGCACCTTGTCGCGTAGGCTGCAGCGGCGGCCAGGCTTAAGCTGGCCGTATGAGACACACGGAATACATGAACCTGGATTACCGGGACCGGGGCTGCCCGGCTCCATCGGGCCGATGACACGTTCGCACAAATGGCTGGCAGGGCTGCTGGGTGTCGCACTGGCCCTCGGCTTGCTGTGGTTCGCCGCACTCCGGCTGTTGCCGAGTGACGAGGAACTCGCGCAGCGTGCTGCCACCGAGCTTGAGGCGCAATTGGGCGTCAAGGTCCGTGTCGGTGCATTGCACTGGCGTTTGCTGCCTTCGCCGGCGGTGGTGATTGAAGAGGCCAGCACGGAACAGCCCCAGCCGATCCTGATTAAAAAACTCACCGTCTATCCGGACCTCTTCGCCCTGTGGCAACGCCGCGTGAAAATTGACCGCGCCGATCTGGAAGGTGCCGTGGTGCCCCAGCTGTCGCTGCGCGGATTGGGGAAACAGCGTGAAAAAAAAGACGAGATGGCCGGCGATGAACTGCCGCTGGCGCGCTTTGTGTTTCACGACGTGACCTGGATCTCGCGCCGCGGCATCTCTGTGGTGTATGACGGCGAGGTTGATTTTGACCCCGGCTGGCGTCCGCGCAAGGCCGCGCTGAGGCGTCCCAATGTCGAGCCCACCACCCAGCTGAGCCTGACACGCCAGGGCCAGGAAGACCGCTGGGATACACGCATTCGGGTGGGCGGCGGCACGGCCGATGGGGAAGTCCGGCTCGAGTTTCGCGCCAACGGGCGCATGCATCTCGAAGGCACCCTGCAGCCCCGCGATATCGAAGTTGAAAGTGCATTGGCTGCTTTCAATCGCCGGTCTGTCGTTGCAGGTCGGGCCTCTGGCGAAACCACACTGTCGGCCAACGGCGACACGGTGGCCGAGCTGGCGCAGTCGTTGCACACCAAAACCCCCTTTACGGTGGGCAAGTCCATGCTGCTGCGCTTTGACCTGGAAAAGGCCGTGCGCACGGCCGGCAAGGAACACGCCGGCCAGACACCGCTGGACACCATCACGGGCCAGCTCGACACGCAGAACACGCCCGAGGGTATGGTGGTGACCTACACCGGCGTGAGGGCCAGCTCCGGTGCGCTCACCGCCTCGGGTGACGCCAAAATTGCCAACCGGCAGATCGCGGGCGAGTTTGCCATTGACCTGGTGGACGGCATAGTGGGCATCCCGCTGACGGTCAGCGGCCCGCTCGACAACGTCAAATTCTCCGTGTCGGGCGGCGCCATTGCGGGCGCCGTGGTGGGCACTGCGGTACTGCCGGGTGTTGGCACGGCCATTGGGGCCCGCATCGGCTCCACACTGGGCAAGATTTTCAGCCCGGGCCCGGCGCAGCCTGCCAGCGCGGCGCGCAGCGGCAAGGCACCCGCCGCACCGCCCAAATCGCGCTGAGGGTCCGATCCATCAACTGCGCCCGGCGGGTCCGGTTGCCGTCAATACCCACATCCGATGCTGAGCTTCTGGCCCTCTGAATTTGCCGCAGGTGGTTAAAATCCCGCTGAAGCAGCGCAAGCCAACACCATCATTTTTTGCGGATACCCACGTTTCAACGACCCGCATCAACCGACCATAAGGCCATCGATATGCCACAGCAGCAGTCTGCCGCTTCCACCACCGCATCGACTCCCCTGGAGCGCGCGCTCGGGCAAAACGAAGCCGTCAAGGACACCGTGGAGCAATCGGCCGCCGAGCTGCTGGTGATCAATACGGTGCTCAAGCAGGAACTCCCGCCGCATGTGCAAGCCGGCGAAGTGGCTCAGGCCCTGCAGAAAACCGACGCCCTCGAAACCCGCATCCAGGAATCCGCTGAAGACCTCGCGCAGGTCAATGAAACCCTGGAACAGGAAATCGGCGAGCGTGCCGACCTGGAACGCGAACTCGCCAGAACCAAGGCGGCCCTTGCCAGGGCTACTGGCCAGCCCCAGGCCAAGTAACTGGCTAAACCGGCCAGGCCGACGATAAGCCGGCCATGCCCCGGCAATTTCACAGCTGCCTGCGCTTTGTCATCAATTGGTAAGGGTTTACCCCTAGAATCATTTAATCCTAAATGATTTGCTTTGCCCTTCTGGCGCGCTGCTGTGCGCCGGTTGGCGAGCGGTTTTTACCCTGCAAGGTCACTCGGCCTTGTCTTTTGGCCTTCACGGCTACCCCACCTTTTGGAGATTTGCGATGCTTCGCCGCCGCTTCCTTTCGTTTGCCCCTCAAATGGCTGCCCTTGCCGCCGCCCCTGCCTTCATCCGCAACGCCTACGCCCAGGAAGGCCTGACGGCCAAGGCCATCACCATCGGCAGCACGGGCGCGACCAGCGGCCCGCTGGCCGGTGTGGGCGCCGAGTTGAAGCAGGGCGTCGATGCCGCCATGGGCGAGATCAACGCCAAGGGCGGCGTGAATGGCCGCATGCTGCAGTTCCAGATGATGGACGATGCCTATGTGCCGCAGCGCAGCGCCGACAACGTCAAGAAGATGATCGGTGACGGCAGCATTTTTGCGCTGATGTCCTGCGTCGGCACGCCCAACAACGCCGCCATCATGCCGGTGATTGAAGAGTCCAACCTGCCTTACGTCGGGCCGCGCTCGGGCGCCTCGTCGCTGCGCAAGCCCGGCATGCGCAACGTGTTCCACGTGCGCGCCAGCTTCACCGACGAAACCCAGCGTCTGGTGCAGCGGCTCGTGAGCATGGGCATGAAGGACCTTACCGTCGTTTATCTGGACAACGACTACGGCAAGGAAGTGCTGGCCGACGTCAATCGCGCACTCCAGGCGCAGGGCGCGAAGGCCGCTGCGCAGGTGGCGCTCGCCGTCGACGGCAAGAACCTCAACGACGTCGTCAGCCAGGTCGTCGCGGGCAAGCCCGGCGCCGTGCTGCTGGGGACCGCCGGCTCGGCTTCGGTCGGCGTGATTGCCGCGCTGAAGAAAGTTTCGCCCATGCTGCCCATCGCGGGCCTGAGTGTCACGCTGTCAGGCGAAGGCATCAAGGCGCTGGGCGCGGCCGGTTCCGGCCTGGCGCTGACCATGGTGTTCCCCGACCCGTATCGCGCCAGGCTCGAGGTGGTGCGTGAGTACCAGGCCGCCATGCGCGCCATCGGCCAGCAGGAGTTCTCGCTCGGCAGCCTGGAGAGTTACATCAACACCCACGTGATGGCCGCGGGTCTGGAGCGCGCCGGCCGCGACCTGACGCGCGCCAAGCTGCGCACCGCACTGGCCGGCCTGCAGAAGTTCGACCTCGGCGGTTTCAGTGTCGACTATGCCGCGCCGCCGTTCGCGGGTTCGAAATTTGTCGAACTGGGTGTTCTCGGCGCAGGTGGACGTTTCCTGGGCTGATGGACCATTGATCCTGGCTGGCAGCGCCTGTTGCCGCCAGCCAGAAAAAAGCCCCGGTTGTTGGGTCAACCGGGGCTCTTGGCATTAAAAGGAAGCTGAAGCCCAATCAGGACTTGCGCAAGCAGCTATCAAATAGATAGCGATTCGTTGATCAGGGTTTGCGGCTCAGCAAGGCGTACAACAGGATGGCGCCGAAGGTCGCGGTGCCGATGCCACCCAGTGCGAACTGGCCGAACTTCAGCGTGAAGTCACCGGTGCCGAGCACCAGCGTGATGGCGGCAACAATCAAATTGCGGTTGTCCGAAAAGTCCACCTTGTTGTCGACCCAGATCTTGGCGCCGGCCACGGCGATGAGGCCGAACACCACGATACTCACGCCGCCCATCACCGGCAGCGGAATCGCCTGGATCAGCGCGCCGAACTTGGGGCTGAAGCCCAGCACGACGGCGATCAGCGCCGCCACCACGAAGACGGCGGTGGAATAGATCTTGGTCGCCGCCATCACGCCGATGTTCTCGGCGTAAGTCGTCACGCCGGTGCCGCCCGCGCTGCCCGAGACGATGGTCGCCACGCCGTCGCCGATGAAGGCGCGGCCCATGTAGACATCGAGGTTCTTGCCCGTCATGGCCGTCACCGCCTTGATGTGGCCGAGGTTTTCCGCCACCAGGATGATGGCGACGGGCGCAATCAGCAGCATGGCATTGGCGCTGAACACCGGTGCTGTGAAGCCCGGCAGGCCGACCCAGGCGGCATTGGCAATGCCCGACAGGTCCATCGGCTTGCCCAGGCCCAGTCCGTTGGTCAGCACTGCATAAATCACGCTCGCCACGATCAGGCCGACCAGGATCAGCAGCCGCTGCACCATGCCGCGTGTCATCACGGCCACCAGGGCGACGCTCACAAACGTCACCACCTGCATCCATGAATCGAAATTACCGGCCGCCATATTCTTGATGGGAATGCTGGCCAGGTTCAGGCCGATTACCGCCACCACGGCGCCGGTGACCACAGGCGGCATGAAACGTTCTATCCAGCCGGTGCCGATGGACTGCACGATGAAGCCGATCAGCGTATACACCACGCCGCAGGCAATGATGCCGCCCAGGGCCACGCCCAGGTTGGCATTCGGCCCCTTGCCGGCGTAGGCCGTGGCGGCAATCACCACACCGATGAAGGCAAAACTCGAACCCAGGTAGCTGGGCACCTTGCCGCCGGTGATGACGAAGAAAATCAGCGTGCCGATGCCGCTCATCAGGATGGCGATGTTGGGGTCAAAGCCCATGAGGATGGGTGCCAGCACCGTGGCACCGAACATCGCGATCACGTGCTGCACGCCCATCACCGCGGTCTGCGGCCATGGCAGGCGTTCGTCGGGCCCGATGACGCCGCCCTGTTGCAATACCGCGCTGCTTTTTTCTGTCCAGTCCAGCATTCCCATCATGTCTCCTCGTTGTAAAAGTGAGGCAATGCTAGGGGGAATGCGCGCGCCGCACAAGGGCGGGCACGCTGGAGAGGTACCTGGCTCAGGCCAGGAAAGCGGCAACCTGGCGCAGCACCTCATCATCCTTGAGGATTTTGCGATGGCCCAGGCCTTCGGTGGCCACCAGGCGTGCGCCGGCGATCGCCTCGCTATAGGCCACGCCGTCGGCAAAGCGGTTGATGCTGTCCTGCCGGTCATGCACCACCAGCGTGGGCAGGGCGATGCGCGGGCCGACCATCGCCGGCTCGAACTGCGGCATCAAAATGCCTTCGCGCGCCTCGATGCGCCGCTGCATGGCCGCGCGCGTGGATTCGCGCAGGCCGAATACGTGGGCGAACAGCCGCGTGTATTCGAGCGGCGAGGCAGGCGGCGCCAGCAACACCAGCCGGCCGGCCGCCAGCCCGCGGCTGGCGGCATAAGCGCCGGCGTTCGCCGACAGCGAATGCGCCACCACCGCGCGCAGCGTATGGCCCTGTTGCTGCAGCCGTGCGGTCACGTACTCGAGCACGCGCGCAAACTGCGGCAGGTTGGTGACCGAGCCGCTGCTGCGGCCATGCGCCGGCATCTCAACAATCACGGGCCGCAAGCCTTGCGCGCTCAAGACCTCCGCCAGCGCCAGCATCTGCCCGGCGTGTCCGCCCCAGCCGTGCACCAACAGCACCACCGGGCCGGCAGGCGCGACGGGGCGGCTGTACATCGTCACGCTGGCGTCTTCAAAAGGCCATTGCTCAATGTGCCAGTCGGGGCTCCACTTTCTGCGGCGACTCACCCACTTGGGCGGCAGCGGTGTGCCGAACAGGCGGTAAGCCGCCCGCACAGCCAGCGCCGGCCAGAGCTGCTGCGAAGCGCCCAGCCCCCAGCGGAAAATGCGTGTCAGGGGGCTGGCGTTATAAAAGGCCGCGGTGGCCTGGAGCGATGTGCGTGTCATGGTCTGCTGTCTCCGCGGTTTTCAGTACCAGACCCAGTCTTCATTGCTGCGCGGCAGTGTGCGCAGCGAAGCCTGCACCGCCATCACGGCGCGAACGCCAAAATAAATGCCAAAGCCAATGATCAGGATCAACATGATTTCCTCATTTCTCCGCACAGTCGTGCGAAATTAAAACTTGCCAACACATCGAAAATGGCATGGCTGCCCTTTCCGCCCAGTTTGTCTCTTACTTTTTGGTGACTGTCTCGGTCTGGTAGCTCTTGATCAGGCGCTCCCAGGCTGCCTGGGCCCGTTCAGCCGCGCGTGCATCGCGTAGAAAACGGGCATCGTGAAACATCCCCATGGCAATGCTGCTGATTTCCATGACCAGCTGTTCCGCATCGGTGTCGGCCTTCAGTTGACCGGCCTCCATGGCCTGCAGCACGGTGCGCCGCAACGTGGCGCGCCAGCGGGTGACCTCGCTGAACAGCAGGTCGCGCAGCTCGCCTTCGCGGTCGTCCAGCTCAAAGGCGCCCGCCGTGTAAATACAGCCTGACTTGGCTTCCACATCGCGCGTGCGCACAATCCAGCGCTGCACGATGGCTTCCAGCCGCGGCAGGCCCTTGGGCTGCTGCATGGCGGGCACGAACACGTCGGCAATGAAGCGCCGGCCGAACTCTTCGATCACGGCCTTCTGCAAAGCCTCGCGCGAGCCGATGCGTGAAAACACGCCGCTCTTGGAAATACTGATGCGGTCGGCCACAGCCTGCAAGGTGATGGCTTCCAGACCTTCCGCCGCAGCCAGGTCAATGCCTGCGCCGATGATGGCGGCGCGGGTCATTTCGCTTTTCTGGGTTTTGGCGTCCATGCGGCGAATATTAGCACGATTGTGCGAAAGTGCAATCCCCTCACCACTTCACGGGTTTCGGGTCTTCCGCGCAGGGCTAGCAGGCGGCGACGCAATCGATCTCGATGTCAAAGTGCCCTGGCCATGCCGGCACGCAGATGAAAATCCGGGCCGGTGGATCCTGGGGAAAGTAGCGGGCGTAAATAGCATTGACCGTTGCAAATTTCTCGGCCGATGTGCAATAGATGTTGCACTTCAGCACCTGGTCCAGCGACGAACCCGCTGTTTCCAGGCAGAGCTTCATCTGCTCCAGCACCAGCTCGGTCTGGCGTTCGAGGCTTGCATTGATGACCTCACCCGTGGCGGGATCAAACGGCGGAAGGCCAGAGACATAGACCGTATCGCCATGGCGCGTCATGACCGAAGTGGGCGCCTTCCACCGCTCGAGCCAGGTTGAAAGGGGCTCGACGCGAATAATCTCTTTGGCCATGCGTTGCTCCTGGGCAGGGTGTGCGGGGTGATGCGGGTACATCCACATTTGTACGCGGCTACGGCACTTCTTTGCTTCGCGCGGGAACGAAGCATTCACACCTGCGGCTAACGGCGACGCCTGATCGTTGGCGTCGGGCCTTTGGGCATCAGCCCCACCGCCGCCCGGGCCAGCGTATCGGCCTCCCGGTTGCGGTGGCGAGGTATCCACACCAGCCGCGCGCTCGCGAAGGAGTGCAGCACGGCGCGCACCTCTTCGAACAGCGGAGCCAGGCGCAGGAATGGCTCCGTGGCAGTTCCCGCCAGCTGCTGGACCACCACGCTGTTGTCGCAGTGAACAAGCAGCGCCGTTGCACCCTGCTGCCCGGCGTACTGCATGGCCGCCATCAGCGCACGCAACTCCGCTTCGTTGTTGCAGCCTCGGCCTTCCGCGGTGATAGACAGCGGATGCCGGCTGCCGTCCGGCCCGGTAACGACTGCACCCAGGCCCATACGGCCAGGGTTCGGCACGGCGCTGCCGTCGCAGTAGATGATCCAGGGGGCGCTATTCAATGAGCACTTCTTTCATGCGGAGTCAGCCAATATAGGCCATGGCGGGGATACCACCGGGTCGCATCCGCCTCGTCCTGGTTTATGGTTACGGCCATGTTCCAGATACGCAAGTACCAAAACTGGCTGCAGGCCACACGCGGCCTGTCATTCGACAACTATGACGCGCTGTGGCGCTGGTCGGTCACCGACCTCGACGCCTTCTGGCAAAGCATCTGGGATTACTTCGAACTGCAGTCGCCCACCGCGCACACGGCCGTGCTGGGCCGGCGCAGCATGCCGGGGGCTGAGTGGTTTCCCGGTGCGCAGGGCAACTACGCGCAGCAGGTGTTCCGCCACACGGCCGCGGCCGACGCGGCGGGCGTGCCTGCCATCGTCAGTCACGGTGAAGCCAGCCTGGCGAACGGCGAAGCAGCGCGGGAACTGGGTTGGGCCGAGATGCGCCGGCAGTCGGCGTCGCTGGCCTTGCACCTGAAGGCGCAGGGCGTACAGCCCGGCGACCGCGTGGCCGCCTACTTGCCCAACACGCCCGAGACCATGGTCGCCTTCCTCGCGACGGTCAGCATAGGCGCCGTGTGGAGCGTGTGCGCGCCCGACATGGGCACGCCCGCTGTGCTGGACCGTTTTCGCCAGATTGAGCCCAAGGTGCTGATTGCCTGTAACGGCGTGCACTACGGCGGAAAGGACATCGACCGCCGCAGCGTGGTGGCGGAGCTGGTTGCGGCGTTGCCCAGCGTCACGCACGTGATCCTTCACGAGGTGCTGCCCGGCAATTCAAATGCTATTGATTTGATAGCTGGTTGCGCATACCTGCAAAGCGCCACAGCCCGAAACGATGCACAAACAGCGGCCTTCGAGCCACTCTGGCTGCCGTTTGACCACCCATTGTGGATCGTCTATTCCAGCGGCACCACCGGCTTGCCCAAACCCATCGTCCACGGCCATGGTGGCGTGGCCTTGGTGGGGCTGGCGCTGCTGCGCCTGCACAACGACCTGGCACCCAGTTATGCCGACCCGGCCAATCCGGAACGATTTCACTGGTACAGCTCCACCGGCTGGATCATGTGGAACGTGCAGGCCGCCAGCCTGCTTAACGGCACGACCTGTTGCATCTACGACGGCAACCCGGCGGGCACGAACAAGGACGCACCTGACTGGACCACACTGTGGCGCTTTGTCGCCAACACCCGCGCTACCTTCTTCGGAGCGGGCGCGGCCTTCTTTGCCAACTGCATGAAGGCGGGCATTGACCTCGCACAGTGCGGAGACCTGAGCCGGCTGCGCACGCTGGGCACGACGGGATCACCGCTGAGTGAGGACACGCAGCGATGGGGAACCGCGCAGTTCGAGAAGCTACGTGATCGGGAAAACCGAAGACGCCTGACCGCCGGGCCGCCCCAAGGCCAGGCAGCCCCCTCGGGGGGCAGCGTATTACACGAAGTGAAAAGCGTGGGGGCACCGATATGGTGGTGCAATATTTCCGGCGGGACTGATTTCGCCGGTGCGTTTATAGGCGGCAACCGCGAACTGCCCGTGGTTCCCGGCGAAATGCAATGCCGCATCCTCGGCTGCGCGGTCGAGGCCTGGAACGACAAGGGCGAGTCCGTCGTCGATGAAGTCGGTGAGCTGGTCTGCACGCAGCCGCTGCCGTCCATGCCGCTTTACTTCGTTGGCGACAAGGACAACCAACGCTACCTCGCGAGCTACTTCGACACCTACCCCGGCGTGTGGCGGCATGGCGACTGGCTCAAGGTTACGCCCTCGGGCAGCTGCATCATCTATGGCCGCAGCGATGCCACTATCAACCGCCACGGCCTGCGCATGGGCACCAGCGAGCTTTACAGCGCGATTGAGGCGCTGCCCGAAGTGCTGGACTCCATGGTGGTCGACCTTGAATACCTGGGCCGTGAAAGTTACATGCCGCTCTTCGTTGTACTGCGTCCCGGCCACGAGCTGGATGACGCGATGAAAGCCAAACTCAACCAGGCCGTCAAGACCGCGCTGTCGCCGCGCTTTGTGCCCAACGACATCTTCGCCGTGCCGGAAATTCCGCGCACGCTCTCGGGAAAGAAGCAGGAATTGCCGATCAAGAAACTGCTGCTGGGCCAGCCGCTGGAGAAGGTGGTGAACCGCGACGCGATGGCCAACCCCGGTTGCCTGGACTGGTACGTGGCTTTCGCGCAAAAGCGTGCCGCAGGTGATCGACGGGATTGAGCAGGCGGTTCACACCCGCGCGCGCAACCACTGCGCCAGGTCCGTCATGACCCGCAAACCGACAGGCGATACGGCAGTGAAATGGATACAGGCATGAATCGCCTCCGGGTAGTGCCGGTGCGCCACCTCCACCCCGGTCGAGGCCACGCGCAGTGCGAGGGCATGGCCTTCGTCACGCAACGGGTCGTGGCCCATGGTGGCCACCCAGGTGGCGGGAAGGTTCGCCAGGCCCCCTGAGTCCAGCAAGGCAAAGTCAGGATGCTTGTCCGCACCGGCCTGCTTGCCGAGATAGCTGGCCATAAACCACTGCATCACGCCCATGCTGAGAAATTTGCCTTCGTTCTCCGGGTAGGAGGCACTGGGCTGGCTGGGGTGTTGTGTCACCGGATAGATCAGGCCGAGCGCGCGAACGGCTTTTGCGTTCACGCGCCGTGATGCCACCAGTGCCAGCTGTGCGCCGGCGCTGTCGCCGGCCACCGCGATACGGTTTGCGTCGCCGCCCAACGCAGAGGCATTTGCCAGTACCCAGCGCAAGGCGGCCTCGACGTCGTCAGGTGCGGCGGGGAAGGGGTGCTCCGGCGCCAGCCGGTAATCCACCGCCACGACCAGCATGCCGGTGTGGTGGCACAGCGTGCGGCAGACCTTGTCATGGGTCTCCAGGTCGCCGATTACAAAACCACCGCCATGCGCATACAGCAGCACAGGCCAGGGGCCGATGGTGTCGGGGCTGTACACGCGCAGGCGCACGGGGCCGCCCGGACCGGGAAAGCTGGTGTCATCCACTTTCCCGATGGCCGGGGCCGGCAAACCCAATGTGTCGGCCAGCTCGCGGTAAACCTGCCGTGCGATGGCAGGTGGCAGGCTTTCCAGCGGCGGATTGCCTTGCGCGGCGGCCTGGGCCAGAAAGCCGGCCAGGCCAGGGTCCATATCGGCCGTCTCCAGCACCGGCTTCACAACAGCATTCATTCGAGAGTCTCCTCATGGGTGGGTAACGTGTTCATCGCAACAATTTGCCGTCGCGGGCGCGCATGCCGATCTCGACATGGTCCGAGGCGTGGTGCCGCTCCCGGCCGAACGAGAGCCTGAAGCCGCCCAGGTCCAGTGCTCCAAGGCTTTCAATCGCCTCGCCGAGGCGCAGCCCGTCGGCGCGGGGCCCGGCGCGGCGCAGTGCCTCCGTGCAGACACGCAGATTCAGGTAGGACTCCAGGCCTTCGAAGGTCATAGCTTCGGGGCCGATGAAATCGTCTGCATCGCGCTCGAGCTCGCGCACGATGGGCAGGCGGGCCACCTCGGGATTCGGCACCACGCTGGTGTAGCCCACCAGCCGGTTGCGGAACAGCCGTGTCAGCTGCGTCAGCCCCGCCGTCGACAAAGTGGCGACGGTGGACGGCACGCTGTCATAGGCTGAGGCCGGAAGCCGCCCCAGCGCATCCAGCACCTCGTTGCCCAGGTTGAGGACCAGGGCCTGCGGCGCGGCCTTGGCCACGTCGCGGAATGCCGCTTCGATGGACGCCAGCCGCGCGTCGGCGGTGATGCGTGTGACCTGCCGGCCGTCGCGTTGCAAGGCTGCCACCAGCGCCTCGGTGCGCGCCGGTTCGGAACCGTCGGCCAGCACCGCCACCCGGGTGACGCCGATGGATGCCAGCTGGCGCACCAGTGCATCGGCCTCGCGCGCATCATCCGGTCGCAGGCTGAAAACATGGCGGACATCGGGGGAACGCAAAGCCGACGCGCCCGACATCGGGCCGACCAGCGGCACGCGAAGTTCGCGCGTGGCCTGGGCAGCCTCAAGGCAGGCCCGTTCACCGAGGCAATTGGCAATCAGCACCGCCTTGTGCTGGCCCACCAGGATGCGCAGGTTGGCCGCCACACGCCGTGGGTCACCGCCGTCATCCAGCGTCACCAGTTCAACGCGTCGCCCGGCAATTCCGCCCGACGCGTTGACGCGCTCCACATGCGCGCGGGCGCCGGCCAGCACGCGGTTGGCGACCGGAAAGCCCGCACCGGTGAGCGGCAGAGACTGGCCGACGACCAGGGTGTCGGGCGCGGCATGGCTTGCCGCGGCCGCGCCCAGCAGCATCGCCGTGCCAAGAAGCCTGCGCGTGCGGCGGGTCAGTGTGTCGCTACGCCGGCTCATACCGGCACTCGTGCATTGACCGGCATGGGCAGGGCCACCGCCGGCCGCAGCAGGAAGTAGCCCAGCGCGGGCAGCAGGACCAGCGCCCCCACCATGTTCCACACAAACATGAAGGCCAGCAAAATGCCCATGTCGGCCTGGAACTTGATGGGCGAAAAAGCCCAGGTGCCAACGGCTAGCGCCAGCGTGATGCCGGTGAGCAGGACCACGCGGCCGGTGAACTGCAGCGCGTGGTGGTAGGCCTCGGACAGGCTGGCGCCTTCCCGCATGCGGGCCAGCGTGATGCTGAGCACATAGAGGGCATAGTCCACGCCGATGCCCACGCCCAGCGCAATCACCGGCAGCGTGGCAACTTTCACCCCCATGCCCAAGCCCACCATCAGCGCCTCGCAAAGGATCGAGGTCAGCACCAGCGGCAGTACCGCCACCACCACCGCACGCCAGGAGCGAAAGGTGACCCAGCACAAAATCACCACCGCTGCATACACCCACAGCAGCATCTCGCGCATGGCCTTGCCCACCACGATATTGGTCGCCGCATCAATGCCGGCGCTGCCCGCGGCCAGCTTGAAGGTGACGTCCTGCGTGTTGTTGATCGCAGCGAAGCGGTCCACATCGGCCACCACGCGCGCCAGGGTTTCGGCCTTGTGGTCCTTCAGGTAGACGTACAGCGCGAGGAATGAGCAGCTCTGGTTAAAGAGTTCGCGCGGCGCGCGCGTCTGCACCCCGCCCAGGGCGCCTTCATTGGGGAGCAGCTCAAACCACTTGAAGTTGCCTTCGTTGTAGCCCACCATGGCCAGCTTGGACAGCGCGGCCATCGAGTTGGTGGACTCCACCCCGGGCAATTGTTCAAGCTGCCAGGCCAGGGCGTCCACCTTGGCCAGCGTGCCGTAGGCCGTGCATTTATCCGCGGGTGTGGTCACCATCACAGTCAGGATGTCGGCGCTGGCCGCGTAGTGGGCGATCTGGTAGGCGTTGTCCTGGTTGTAGCGCGAGCCGGGCCGCAGCTCGGACGCGCCGGGGTCGAGGTCGCCGATTTTCAAGTGCAGGCTGATGGCATAGCCGCCTGCGGCCATGAGCGCCGCAACGACCACTGCTGCCGTGGCCCAGCGCTTTTGCGTGAAATGGTCCAGCAAGGCCCATAGCCATGAACGTTGCGCCCCCTGTGATGCTTCCTGGCGCAGGCTGCGCGCCGCCGCAGCAGGGGCCACACCCGCATAAGACAACAGGATGGGCAGCAGCACGAGGTTGGTGAAGATCAGAACCGCCACGCCGATGCTGGCAATCAGGGCCAGGTCCTGGATGACCTTGATCTGGATGATGACCAGCACCGCGAAGCCCACAGCATCGCAGAGCAGGGCGGTCAGGCCTGCGACGAACAGGCGCCGGAAGGTATAGCGGGCCGCCACCACACGGTGCGTGCCGCGGCCTATGTCCTGCATGATGCCATTCATCTTTTGTGCGCCGTGGCTCATGCCGATGGCAAACACCAGGAAGGGCACCAGAACCGAATAGGGGTCAAGCTCATAGCCCAGCAATGCCAGCAAGCCGAACTGCCAGACTACCGCCACCACCGAACACGCCACCACCAGCGCGGTGCTGCGGGCGCAGCGGGTGTAGGCAAAAAGAACCGCGGTGGTGATGGCAAGTGCCAGCAGGAAGAATAGCAACACCTGATGCAGGCCCTCGATCAGGTCACCAGCCACCTTGGCGAAACCGGTGACGCGGATCTGCAGCGCATCGCTGCCGTGCTTGGCGCGCAGGACTTCGATCTGGCGTGACAAATCGCCATAGTCCAGTGCCTTGCCGGTGTCCGGGTTGCGGTCCAGCAAGGGAACAAACACGATGCTGGACTTGAAGTCGCCCGCCACCAGCTGGCCGATTTCCCCCGAGCGCTCGACGTTGGCGCGCAGCCCGGCCAGGCTGGCAGGCGAGCCGTCGTAGGCATCGGGGATCACCGGCCCGCCGTCCAGGCCTTCTTCGGTCACGGCCACCCAGCGGGTGTTGGATGTCCACAGCGACTTCATGAAAGGCCGGTCCACGCCGGGCAGCAGGAAGATTTCGTCGTTGATCTTCTGCAGCGCATCGAGGTAGGCCTTGTCGAAGATCGTGCCCTGCCGGGCCTCCACCACCAGCCGCAGCGCATTGGCCTGGCCGCCGAGATCGGCCTTGTGGGCCAGGTAGTTGACGATGTAGGGGTGGCCCGTCGGAATGGTTTTTTCAAAACTGGCGTTGAGCTGCAGCTTGGTGGCCTGCCAGCCCAGCACGAGGGTCAGCAGCAGGCACACCGCCATGACCCAGGGCCGGTGATTGAAAAAAGCGCGCTCAAGCAGCGTGCCCGAACGCGTGTCAAAGTCTTCAAGCCGCGCGACGACGGGCTGGGTATCTGAAGAGGAAGCGGAGGAGGAGGAATCGGCGTGCATAAAGTTTCGCTGTTGGCGGCGTATGTCTCTTCGTTGTTTTCAGTTAGCCGGCAGTGCGGGCAAGTGCCGCATGCCACGCAGGCTTGCCAGCACCAGGCTGCCGTCGGCCGCCAGGGCAACGCCGGAAACCGGAACCGGCTCGCGTGCCGGGATGCGCCGCAGGCCGGGCCCGCCTGCGGTGCCCATCAGGGCGTCGCCCGCCTGGCTCATCAGCACAAAACCGCCGTCCGGCAAAGCCATGCCGGCTCCCACCGCCATGGGCACGCCGGTGTCGAGCTTGTCCCAGTGCACGCCCTCGTCTGTCGAGCGATAGGCTGAGCCGCGCAGGCCGTAGGCCACCAGCGCGCCGCCTCGGGTGCGCAGCAGGCCGAAAAAGCTGCCCTTGTACGGTGACTGCAACGCGGTAAAGCTGGCCCCGCCGTCACTTGAGCGCAGCAGCAAGCCCTGCTCACCGGCGATCACCAGCGTGCGGCCGTGGGCGCGCACGCCGTACAGATGCAGGGCTTTCGGGTTGGGCAGCCGCGGCCCCCACGCGGTCCATGTCTTGCCGCCGTCTTCGGTAGCAAAAATCAGGTTGTAAGCACCGACGGCAAAGCCGCGCCGGGCATCCACAAATTCCAGGTCAAAAAATGGTTTGTCTGCACCTTCTTCAACCAGATGCTCTGCCTGCGCCATGGCCTGGCTGTCGCCACTGCGCTGCGCAGCCTGCTTCACCAGCTCGGCCGCCTGGATGCCATCGAGCTGCTTTTCCCAGGTGGCCCCGCCGTCGACGCTGCGCAAAATCACGCCCAGGTGTCCTGCGGCCCAGCCGGTGCGTTCATCGGCGAAACACACGGCCGTCAAGGTGGCTTGCACAGGCACCTGCGCCTGTCGCCAGGTGGCGCCATGGTCATCCGACAGCAACACCGTGCCGCGCTCTCCCACCGCCACGAGCCGGGTGCCGGCCCGTGTCACGGCCAATGTGGCCGCGCCTGACGCCTTGGGCGTGACCAGCGCCGGCTGTGACAACACGGCGGGCCCGTTGGCAGCCCACGCGGGGAGTGCAGCGGAGGCCACCCAGCCGAGCAGCCCCCTCAGGGCTGCCCGCCGCGCAGCGCGAGGCTGGGCACTTCCGGTCATCAGCGAGCGCCTTCGCTGGCGAGCGATTCAGCGCTGAAGAAGGAGCGCGGAATCGGCGGCTGCACTTCGTACTGCTTGGGCAGCTCGTTGGAAGCCATGTTCAGGTAATAGGCGCCGGTCTGCATGTCATAGCCGCCCCACAGCACGACGTTGGTCACGGCCGGAATGTCCGGTGCCGTCAGCATCAGTGCGTAGTTGGTGCGCCAGAGCTGGCCTTTGGCGTCCCAGCCGTCGAACAGCGCGATCTGCCAGGAGTCTTCGTCGATGTAGTACTTGCGCTTGGGCACCACGTGGCGCTTGCCGGCAGCCAGTGTGGCTTCCACTTCCCATACCCGGTGCAGCTCCCAGCGTACCTGCGCAGGGTTCAGCGTGTTGGGCGTCACCAGGTCTTCGATCTTGGCCGAGGCGGCGCGGTTGTTGTTATAGGGAATGTAGATTTCCTTCTTGCCCACCAGCTTGAATTCGTGCTTGTCGATCGGGCCAAACAGCGTGAAGGCCTCGTCGAACAGACCGATGCCGGAGGTCACCGAGTCGGGTGTGTCGTAGGCCACGGAAGGCGCTTTGCGCACGCGGCGCTGGCCCACCAGGTACTGCCACAGGCCGCGCGGCGCGGCATCCGAAACACCGTCGAGCGCGAGAATGGCTTCGCCCGCCTTGGAGCCCGGCGCGTTGACCACCAGCTTGCCGTACTGGTAATAGCCGTCGAACTTCTCGGCGGTGCCGTCCTTGTCGTAGAAGGCCTGGCGTATGGTTTGCGTGCCGCCGGAGGCCATGGTGCGCTTGCCATCGGACGTCACCACCCACACGCGCATCGGCATGGAAAAGTTGCCGCCGCGCCAGGCTGTGCGCTGGTTCCACATGGCTTCATAGCCGTCTTTGGGAATCGGAAATGGTGTGCCGCCAAAAGCGCCTTCCATGCCGTAGCCACCTTCAATGGTCTTGGCCCGGGTGGCGTTCCTGAAGGTGTTGTCGTACACCGACTGCGGCGCCGCCGCGGTGCGGTGCGTGGGGTACACGTCGACGCGGAAGTCGGGGTACTTCTTCATCAGGGCCTGCACGCCGTCGGTCAGCTTGTCGGCGTGCTGCGCCATGTTTTTGGCGTTGATCGACAGGATGGGTTTTTCGTTGGGGTAGAGGTCGGGCCGCGCGTCGCCGTTCTTGTAGCCCGGGGTGGCCTTGGCGAGGCCCCCTTCCCACGGCGGAATGGTGCCTTCCTTGTTGCCGGCTTTCTCGGCGCCCATGGGCGTCAGCGAGGATTTGAGTTTGGCGGCCTCTTCGGCGGTGACAGCGGCCTGGGCGGACATGGCGCCGGCCAGCAGGGCGGCCACGAGCAATGAAAGTTTTGCGGTCTGCATCATGATGGTTGTCTCTGTAATGTTTTTCAGAAAGTGCGGGAAGCGGTGAAGGAAACGTAGTTGCGGTCTTTCAGTGTTTGCCCATAAGACAGCATGCGGGTGGGGGTTCTGGGGTCCGTGACGGTCAGGGTGTTTTCCTTGCCGAAGAAGGCGGTGTAGTTCAGGGCGAAGTTCCAGACGTTCTGGTATTTGCCCTTGATGCCTATGCTCACGTCGCCCGCTTGGCTGGCCCCGCCAGCAAAGTTGATAACGGCTGCGGAACGGCCGCCGAAGTTGTAGCCCAGGCCCAGCGGGATGGACAGGTCCAGGCCCGGCAGCACCTGGAAGTACTGCGGCTCAAAGATCATGCGGAACGCCGCGGCGTTCCGCGTTGCGTTCGGGTCCAGCCCGCCAAAGCCAACGGCGCTGGGGTTTTTTGTCACGCTCATGAGCCGGTTCCAGGCCAGTTCGGCCACCAGGGCGCCGCCGTCCCACAGGCTGGACTTGTTGAGTACGTAAATGCCCGACAGATTCAGGTGCGCCGTCTTGCCGGTTGCATAGCACGGGTTGGAGGGCGAGCCGTCGCAGTTGACTGGTGGCATGAAGGGTGCGCCGCCCAGCACGGCGGGATCGCTGGCCAATGGCGCGTCGGTGCGCACCGAGCCCTCCAACGCCCAGTTGAGCTGTCCTATCGACGAAGTGACGCTGGCACCAAAAGTCTTGATGCCCTTGGCGTAGACGTTGTGCACATTGCCGTTGATCAGGTCGAACACCGGAACGGCCGGGGTCTTGTCGTTGTAGCGTGCCGCGTACACGCCGAACTCATAGTTGCCGCCGGCCGGCGCCCAACGCAACTGGGCGCCGAACTGGCCGCTGTCGCCCGGCTTCTGGTCGCGGCTGGTGTCGGTGGGCAGCACCGGCCCGCCGAGATAGACACGGCCGCCGCCTATGTAGTCCTGGTTCGAAAAATAGCTGCCGACCCCGGGAATCTTGCTGGGCCGCCACTTGAGCTGGTAGTAGCCGCCCAGCGTCACGCCATCGGCCACCTGCAGCGTGCCGGAAATCTGCTCCACCGGCAGCAGTACTTCCTTGAATTGCCAGTTCGGCACCGAGACGATTTTTGCGATGTCCACCGGGCCTTGCGCGTTGGCAATGCCGTTCTGGCCGAAGAACACGCTCTCGCCATACTGCAGCGCGTGCTTGCCGACGCGGATCGAGGCTGGCATGCTGCCGATGGATCCCTTGCCCCAGACGAAGGCGTCGAGGAATTCGTCTCCACGGCCATGCTGCTCCCGGGTTGCCGGGACGAACTGGTTGGCGGCCTGGCCGGCGAAGTTGCTGACGCCGGCCGTGCCGTCATTGGCATTGGCGCGAAGGTACTGCGAGTCGTACCAGGCGGAGTGACTGATGCGCAGGCCCCAGTTGCTGCGGCTGTAGTCAAATTCGGTCAACAGGTCGGCGCGGTTGGAGATCAGGCCCTTCTTGAAGTTGAGGTCGCCGTCGTTTTCATTGGTCACACCGCCATCGCCGCGGGCGGCCGGCGAGGTGAGCAGTGCGGACGGGTCCTTCAGCCGCCAGGCCAGGCTGTACTTGGGTGTGAAGTCCAGCCGGATTTTGGTGTCGGGGTCGCCGTTGTCCAATTCCAGGGCGTGGACCGGCAGTGCGCAAGCCAGGCCGCAGGCCAAGGCCAGCGTGGCTGGCCTGAAGGGGGTGAATACCTTGTTCATCGAATGTCTCCTCGTTATGTGTCGTTGTTACGTGAATGGGGGATGGGTGCCCTCGCACCCGTGGCGTGTCAGCGTTAGATGTAGTTAGATATAGGTAGAGGCCAGGCCGCCATCAACGGGAATGTTGGCGCCGCTGACCCAGCGCGCGGCGTCGCTGCATAACCAGGCGATGACGGGTGCGATTTCGTCGGCAAAGCCAGGGCGCAGCATGCGATGCGCATCGGCTTGAACGCGCTCCTGGCCCAGCATTGCCACGAAGTCGCCCAGGATGGGTGTGAACACCGGGCCGGGCGCCACGCAGTTCATGCGCACGCCTTTGCCCAGGAACCACTCCTGCGACTGCGTGGCATTCCAGACGATCAGGGCTTCCTTGAAGTACTGGTAGCAGGTCGCCTGCGGCACCGGGTGGCCGCGCAGCCATGCGGCGCCGGCTTCAAATCCTTTGGCTGCCACCAGCTCCTTGTGCAGGGCCAGCCGCTGCGGCCATTCGGCGCCCAGGATGGACGCCACGTTGACGATGCTGCCGCCGCGCGGCATGCGCGCCAGCACCTTTTCCGTCAGATGCCGCAGGCCCAGGTAGTTCACGCGGGCCACCAGCTCGCCGTCAGCCGTGCCGGGTACGCCGGCGATGTTGCACAGCGCGTCAACCTGCGCCGGCAACTGGGCCACGGCGGCATCGATGGCCGCGGCGGTGCCGAGGTCGGCCTTGATGAAGCCGCCCAGCGTCAGGCTGGGATCGTTGCGGTCCATGCCGATGACCGTGGCGCCCTGGAAGCGCGCCAGCCTGGCCACCTCGGCGCCGATGCCGGACGAGGTGCCGGTGATGACAATGGTTTTGCCTTGCAGGCTCATAAAGCCTCCCGGGTATGCGGATTCATGAAGGTCTCCTTGATGTGGTGAGCCAAAAAAATCGAAAAAACCGAAAAGTCGAAGCGTTCCGTTAGAACGGGAACATGGGCGCGGTGTCCTTGACGGTCATCCACTGCCACTGCGTGTATTCCTCCCAGTCGGACGGGCCGCCCACGCTGGTGCCGTTGCCCGCGATGCCGGGGCCGCCGAAAGGGTTGACGCAGTCGTCGTTGACGGTCTGGTCGTTGATGTGAACCATGCCGGCCTTGAGCTGCTGCCCCACGGCCATGGCGCGGCCCACGGAGCGGGAGATGACGGCGCAGGCCAGGCTGCCGCTGTTGTTGTTGGCCAGTGCGACCGCTTCCTCGTCACTGCCGAAAGTGACGATGTTGGCCACCGGGCCGAAGGTCTCTTCATCGAACACGCGCATGCCGGGCTTGACGCCGGACAGCACCGTCGGCTTGTAGAACAGGCCGTCGTAGCTTCCGCCGGCTTCCAGCTTCGCGCCGGCCTTGATGCTGTCCTGCACGATGGCATGCACGCGATCGCGCTGGCGCGCATCGATCAGCGGCCCGAGCGCAACCTGGCCTGTGGCGCCGTCGCCGACCGGCAGGTGCGTGGCCTTGGCGACCAGGCGCTGCAGCAGCGGGGCCGCGATGCCCTGGTGCACCAGGATGCGGTTGGCGGCCATACAGATCTGGCCCTGGTGCAGGTAGGCGGCCCAGGCGGCGTTGCTCGCGGCGATGTCCAGGTCGGCGTCGTCCAGGATGATCAACGAGTTTGCGCCGCCGAGTTCCAGCGACACCTTCTTGAGGTGCTTGCCCGCGAGCTCGCCGATGCGCCTGCCCACCGCGGGCGAGCCGGTGAAGGCGATCATGGGCACCAGCGGGTCGGTGACCAAAGCTTCGCCGGCTTCAGCGTCACCGGGCAGCACGTGCAGCAAATCCCTGGGCAGGCCGGCCTCCGCAAAAATGCGCGCAATCATCAGGCCGCCGGTCACCGGCGTGCGGGTGTCGGGCTTGATCACCACGGCATTGCCTGCAGCCAGCGCCGGGGCCACCGCGCGCAGCGTCAGGATCAGCGGAAAGTTGAAGGGCGAGATGACACCCACCACGCCGTGCGGCACGCGGCGGGCGATGCTGGTGCGCCCCGGCACGCTGGGCAGCACATGGCCCTGGGGCTGCAAGGGCATGGCGGCGGCCAGGTGGCAGATGGTGATGGCTTCGCGAATCTCATGCTGCCCCTTGGGCAATATGCCGCCGGTCTCACGCGTGGCGTACAGCGCTAGTTCGTCGAAGTGCTGCTGGAACAGCGCGCCGGCGCGGCGGAAGACGTCGGCCCTCTCGCGCGGGGGCAGGGCGGCCCAGGGCTTTTGCACGTTGGCCGCCGCCCGCGTGGCCGCGGCCACGTCCGCCGCATTGGCGATGCCCACCGTGCACATCACTTTCCCGGTCGCCGGCTCGACCACGTCGCGCTTCCCGCCGCCTAGCGGCGCTTGCGTCAGCGCGGAAAAATCCAGAAATGCCATCGCGTCGGATACACCCATTTGCTTTTGTCCTTACGGTTGTTTGATCAGCTCGCCACATCGGCGCGTCGTGCTCCTGTATCGCAATGCATGTACCAGCGCCGCGCGAAAGAGTCCGCTTGCTGCGCTGCACCCAAAGTTTTTTCACTGGGAAACCCGGGACATACCCTAGGTATGTTTGCTGCGGTGCAGCACATGGAAATCACCCATACTTTTCTGATCAAATGGTTATAAAGTTGAATCAAATTTCACCAATTGATCAAATTGAGGAGCAAGCCATGCGCGTATCCGATCGCATTTCCCTGGCCGAGGTGGCCCGGGCCACCGGTGTCGCGCTGGGCAGCTTCGACAGCGCGTCGGTGGCCAAAGCCATGGGCGGGTTTGCCAGCACGCACATCGGCGGTGACACGCACCCGACGATCGCTGACATCAGCGAATGCCTGTTCTTCTCGCCGGGCGACGGGCGCATCTGGCTGCAGGACCAGCGCATGGTGCTGCTGCACACCGAGGCGCTGGGCTCCATGCGCCGCGAAATGATTGACAGCCTGGGCATCGAAAAAGCCCGCGGCCTGTTCACCCGCGCCGGTTATGTCAGCGGCGCCCGCGATGCCCAGCTGGTGCGCAAGCACTGGCCCGACGCCGACCCGCCGGCTGCAGCCATGGCCGGCACGCGCCTGCACGCGCTGGAGGGCGTGGTGAAGGTCGAATTGGTCAGCGTGACCTACGACCCGGACACCAGCGGCTATGAAGGCGAATTCATCTGGCACAACTCCAGCGAAGACGATGAACACATCGCCGCCTACGGCATAGGCGGCTCCCCGGCCTGCTGGATGCAGGTGGGTTACGCCACGGGCTATGTCAGCACGCTGTTCGGCCGCCTCATCGTTTTCCGGGAAACCATGTGCCGGTCCATGGGCCAGGCGCAATGCCGCGTGGTCGGCAAGTCCGCCGACAAGTGGGACAACATCGAAGAAGACATGCGCTACCTGAACGCCAGGGAGTTTGTCGACACCGCGGCCTATGCGCGCAGCGAAGCGGGCCCGGCCGACCTGGCGACCGGCGACGTGCCGGCCGGCGACGCGATGGTGGGGGCCTCATCGGCCTTTAACGCGGCCTGCCATCAATTGAGCCGGGTGGCGCGCACGACAGCCACCGTGCTGTTCACGGGCGAGTCGGGCGTGGGCAAAGAAAAGTTTGCCAGCATGCTGCACAGGATCAGCCCGCGCAAAGAGCTGCCGTTTATCGCGGTGAACTGCGCGGCCATCCCGGAAACCCTGATCGAGTCCGAGCTGTTCGGGGTGGAGCGCGGCGCCTACACCGGGGCCAGCCATTCGCGGCCAGGCCGCTTTGAGCGGGCCAGCGGCGGCACCCTGTTCCTGGACGAAATCGGCATGCTGAGTTTTGTGGCCCAGGGCAAGCTGCTACGCGCCCTGCAGGAGGGCGAGGTCGAACGCGTGGGCGGCACGCGCGGCATCGCGGTCGACGTGCGCGTGGTGGCCGCCACCAATGAAGACTTGCGCCAGGCCGTGCGTGAAGGCCGATTCCGCGAAGACCTGTTCTTCCGGCTCAATGTGTTCCCCATCCACCTGCCGCCGCTGCGCGAGCGGCGCGACGACATTCCCCTGCTGATGAACCATTTTCTGAACCACTACCGGCGCAAACACGGTTGCAACACCGGCGGCTTCACGCAGGCCTCGGTGCGCACGCTGCTGAACTACGACTTCCCCGGCAACATCCGCGAACTGCAAAACCTGATCGAGCGCGCCGTGATCATGGCCGATGCCGACGGCTTGATCGACGTGCACCACCTGTTCACCGGCGGCGAGACCTTGAGCACCGAGGTCATGACCTTGCGGATGCAGGGCAGTTCAGGCACCTTGAACTTCGACGGGGCGCCGGCCGGCGCGCATCCCGTGCCGGCAGGGACCGCCGCTTCGCAGCGGTCCCTGGAGCAAACCGAGCGCGACATGCTGGAACGCGCCATCTCGGCCTGCCAGGGCAATCTCTCAGCGGCGGCGCGGCGGCTCAAGACCACGCGGGCGAAGCTGGCTTACCGCGCCAGAAAACACAGCCTGATTTGAACCGCGTGCGGCGCCGTGGATCAAGCTGCCGGCGCCAGCGCCCCCAGGTAGGCCCTGACCTTCTCGTCGTGCGCCAGCGTGTCGAAGTCAGGCGCTTCGCTGACCGCACCTTTTTGTACAAAGATGAAACGCTCGCAGCATTGCCGCAGGATGTCGACGTGGTAGGGCTCGTTGGGATGCAGGCATAAAAACACCAGGCGGCCGTTGGCCCTGAGTTTGGCGAAGAAGTCCAGCATGAAGCCGATGTAGCCGTCCTGCGTATTGAACTGCGGTTCGTCGAACAGATGCACCAGCGGCGAGTCGTTCTGTGCGTGTTCCAACATGAAGTCGGGTTTGGTTTTCTGGAAAGACCGCACCTGGTAGGACTGGTGGTAGTGAATGGCGAGGCGATCCCGCTCGCGCGTGCGTACCTGGTGGATGTCCTGGCCGTTGACCAGCACACGGCCCGCGCTCGGCAGGTTGCTGCCGGTGATCAACTCGAACAGCGTGGTCTTGCCCGAGCCGTTAGGGCCCATGACACCGACCACGCAGGGCTTGTGCACTTCGAAATCGGCGGTCAATGAAAAGGTCGTGGTCTTGCGGAAGACGCCGCGCTGGTATTGCTTGGCGACGTTCTCGACGCGTAGCAGTGGATGGAGTGGATGGCTCATGCGGGTCAGACTCCCAAAAGTTGCCGACACAAGGCGGCATCGTTGCGCAGATCGGCCGCAGGGCCCTCGTGGACGATCACGCCCTGGTTCATCACATAGGCGCGGTCGGCCACCTGCAGCGCGCTCTGCACGTTTTGCTCGACCACCAGCACCGCAATGCCCTCGGCCTTGAGCCGGCTGATGGTTTTCATCACGTCCTGCACCACCTTGGGCGCCAGGCCCTGGCTGGGTTCGTCGAAGAGCACCAGGCCGGGCGAGCCCAGCAGCGCGCGCGAGATTGCGACCATCTGCATTTCGCCGCCCGAGAGGTTTTCGCACTCGCGGTGCATCAGGTATTCGAGCGCGCTGAAGATTTCAAAACACTCCTTCTCCTGCCAGGGGCGAAAGCGCGTGGTCTTGCGGGCGATAGCCAGATTGCGCGCTACCGTCAGCGTCGGGAAGATGCGGCGGTCATCCGGCACCCAGCCCATGCCGGCCTTGGCGATCTCGTGCGTGGGCATACGGGTGATGTCGCACGCGTCGAAGGCAATGCTGCCCTTGCGTGGCGGCGTGAGGCCGAGCACGGAGCGAAGCAGCGTGGTCTTGCCTGCGCCGTTGGGGCCCAGCAGTGCCACCACTTCGCCGGCGCCGACTTTCAGCGACACGTCGAACAGCACCTGCGTTTCGCCGTAGTAGGTGTCTATGCGGTTCACCGCCAGCATGTCGGCCTGCGGCGACACGGTTTTGATGACGGACTTCAGGACCGCGCTCATGCCAGCGCCCCCAGGTTGGACCGGCGCACCCATTCGTTTTCACGCAACTGGTCAGGTGTGCCCTGGCTGATGACCTGGCCCCAGTGGATGACGGAGATCTGGTCGGCGAGCTTGAAAAGGAAATTCATGTCGTGTTCGATGATCACAATCGTGAGCTGACGCTTGAGTTCTTTCACCAGCTCCATCAGGCGCGCCGTGCCTTCGGCGCCCAGGCCGGCGGTGGGTTCGTCGAGGAAGAGCATGCGTGGCTCGGCTGCGAGTGCCACACCGATCTCCAGCGCGCGGCGCTCGCCGTAAGACAGGCTGCTGGCCAGCACGTGCTCCTTGCCCTTGAGGCCGACGCGCTCGAGGATGGCCGCGGCCAGTTGTTGCGCCGTGCTGTCGGCGCCCAGATCGCGCCAGGGGTTGAAGCCCTGCCTGCGCACATGCGGCGTGGCCACCAGCACGTTGTCGAGCGCGGTGTAGCTGTCGAAGAGGTTCATGATCTGGAAGGAACGCGACACGCCCTTGCGGGCAATCTCCCGCGGCGAGAGGCCGGTGATGTCCTCGCCGGCAAAGGTCACACGGCCGCGGTCGGGCTTGTAGCGGCCGGTCAGCACATTGAAGCAGGTGGTTTTGCCCGCGCCGTTGGGGCCCATGATGCCATTGAGCTCACCTTCCCTGAAGCTGAGGGTGATGTCTTGCAGCACCACCTGGGCACCAAAGCGTTTGGACAGGCCGCTGGCCTCGAAGAGCTTCACAGTGCACCTCCGGCGGGGGTTGTCACGGGTTTGGCCACCACAGTGCGCCGCGGCCGTGCCTTCCAGGCCTGCCACGCGCCGGCAATGCCTTCGGGCTTGAACAGCACCATCGCCATGAAGACGAGGCCATACCAGAGCAGCCAGGTCTCGGTGTAGGCGCCCAACAGGTCACGCGCCAGAATAAAGAAAGTGGCGCCGATGATGGGGCCCCAAAAGCTTACGAGGCCGCCGCCTATCAGCACCATCATCACGACGAATCCCGAGTTGTGCAGGCTCATGACGTTGGGGTAGGCCGACTGCTGCGCCATGGCGAACAGCGCACCGGCCAGGCCCGCCACCGCGGTGGAGATCGTGAAGGCCAGCCACTTGTAAAGCCACACGTTGTAGCCCACAAAGGCGGCGCGGGTCTCGTTCTGCTTGATGGCACTGAAGATGCGACCCAATGGCGAATGGATCAGCCGCCACAGCGCCAGCAGCACCAACCCGAACAGCACGAGGCAAAAGAAGAAGAGGGCGTTGTTGCCGGAGAGATTGAAAGACACAAAACCAAAATCGGCCGGCAGGCGCTTGATGTTCAGCAGCCCGTCTTCACCGCCAGTGACGGTATGCCATTTGTTGGCGATGAACCAGAACACCTGCCCGAATGCGATGGTGAGCAATGCGTAATAAATGCCGCGCCTGTGCGAGATGAACAGCGCCACCAGCGCGCCGAGCGCCGCTGTGACCAGCACCGCGCCGGCCAGGTCGAACCACAGGTTGGGCCAGACCTTGAGTTGCAGCAGGCCGAAGGCGTAGGCGCCCGTGCCAAAGAATGCACCGTGCCCGAAGGAGGGCAGGCCGGTGAAACCCAGGAGCAGGTTGTAGCCCATCGCAAACAACACCCAGATCATGATTTCCAGGGCCAGGTATTGGTACAGCCCGACGCGGCCCACCCACAGCGGCGTGGACAGCAGCACCAGCAATGTGGCGAGCATCGGCAGAGGGATCAGCGGCGCGCGGCCGGAAGCGAGTTGCATGGGGACCTTGTCTCTTCGGTTTTTCTGGGTGAATGAGTGGAGCTTGAAAAATAAGTGCTGAAAAAAGGGCTGGACACAACAGAATATACGTTCTATTATTTAAATAAGCAAGAATATTTATTCTAATTTGATGCGACGCAGGCCCGACCCGTCCATCGCATTCCCGAGGCGGCAACGACATATGGACTCTGCAACGACTTACGAAGAACTCAAGGCGCTGATTGGCCGGACTTATCCGGACATGTCCAAGCAGCTGCAGCGCATCGCGCGCTTCGCGCTCGAGCAGCCCAACGACCTGGCGCTGGGCACGGTGGCGACGGTGGCCGAGGCCACCGAAGTGCAGCCTTCGGCCATGATCCGCTTCGCCAACGCGCTGGGTTACGGCGGTTTTTCCGAAATGCAGCAGGTGTTCCGCGGCCACCTGCTGGAGCGTTCCGACAGCTACCGCGAACGCATAGACCAGATGCGCCGCAAGCAGCTCAACGGCGAGCGAGCACCGGCCGGTGTACTGCACCAGTTGGTGGGCGAATCGGTGGCCGAACTCGGCCACCTCGAGGAAAGCATCGCCCAGGCCGACCTGAAAGCGGCCGTCAAGCTCATGGCCTCGGCGCCGCGCATCCATGTGCTGGCCCAGCGCCGCGCTTTCCCGGTGGCGGGCTACCTCGCTTATGCGCTGAGCCAGCTCGAACTGCGCACCCACCTGCTCGACGGAACGGGCGGCATGCTGCGCGAAAGCCTGCGCTCCATTGCGCCCGGCGATGTGTTGATCGCCGCCAGCTTTCGCAACTATTCGCCCGAAGTCATCGCGGCTGCAGCAGAGGCTGCCAAACTGGGAGCGCTGGTAATTGCCATTACCGACGGCCCGCTCTCGCCGCTCAAGGCGCATGCCAAGGTTTGCCTGGAGCTGGCCGACGATTCCTCCAAGCCGTTCCGCTCGCTGGTCGCACCGCTGTGCCTGGCACAGGCACTGGTGGTCAGCACCGGTCATCAACTGGCTGAGCAGGGCGCAGCAAAAGCCAAAACCAGGAACAGCAAGGCCGCAGCCAAGCCAACTCGCAAGGGGGCCGTATGAGCCGCCCGCTGGATCTGATCTGTGTCGGCCGCGCCGCAGTGGACCTGTATGGCGAGCAAATCGGCGGCCGTCTTGAAGACATGCAGAGCTTCACCAAATATTTGGGTGGCTCGCCGGCCAACACCGCGGTGGGCGTGGCGCGCCTGGGTCTGAAGCCCGCCATGCTGACCCGTGTGGGTGACGAGCACAACGGCCGTTTTGTGCGCGAAACCCTGGCGGCCGAAGGCGTGGACGTGAGCCATGTCGCCACCGATCCCAAGCGCCTGACGGCACTGGTGTTTCTGGGAATCCAGGACCGCGACACTTTTCCGCTGGTGTTCTACCGCGACAACTGCGCCGACATGGCGATCAGTCCGGACGACTTCGATGCGGCCTTCATTGCTTCGGCCAAGGCACTCCTGATTTCGGGCACGCACCTGTCGCAGCCGCTCACCTATGAAAGCTGCAAGCGTGCCATGATGATGGCCAAAGCCGCGGGCACGCGCGTGGTGCTCGATATTGATTACCGCCCCGTGCTGTGGGGCCTGACCAGCCCCGGCATGGGCGAGCAGCGCTTTGTGCCTTCGGGCGAAGTCAGCGCGCATCTGCAAACCGTCGTCGGTCACTGCGATCTGGTGGTCGGTACTGAAGAAGAAGTTCATATCGCGGGGGGCAGCACCGACACGCTCGCAGCCCTGCGCCGCTTGCGCGAGTTGACGCAGGCCACGCTGGTGGTCAAACGCGGGCCCATGGGCTGCGTGGTGTTCGATGGCGCGATTCCCGATTCACTGGAAAAAGGTTTGCAAGGCCCCGGCTTTCCGGTGGACGTCTACAACGTATTGGGCGCCGGCGATGCGTTCATGTCGGGGTTTCTGCGCGGCTGGATCCCGGGGGAGCCGCTCACGCGCTGCTGCGCCTATGCCAACGCCTGCGGCGCTCTGGTGGTGTCGCGCCATGGCTGTGCGCCAGCCATGGCGAGCTGGGAAGAGCTGCAGTTTTTTTTAGTGCATGGCTCGGCCACTCGGCGCCTGCGCGAAGACGCGAAGCTCGAACACCTGCACCGTGTCAGCACGCGCACGCGCCGCTGGGAAGAACTGGTCATCCTGGCGTTCGACCACCGCATGCAGCTGGAAGAGGTGGCGGCACGCCATGGCGCGCCTGGCGAACGCATCCCCCTTTTCAAATCCCTGATCGCCGAAGGTGCGCGGCTCGGAGCCGGCCAGCGCGGTGGCGTCGGTGTGATCGTTGACGGACGTTTTGGTGAAGAGGTACTTCCAACGGTGACCGGCAAAGGCTGGTGGGTCGCAAGGCCGGTCGAGCTGCCGGGTTCACGACCGCTGCAGTTCGAAGCCGGCGCCGGCCTGGGCGCGGTCATGCGAACCTGGCCCGGCGAGCACGTCGCCAAATGCCTGGTGTATTACCACCCGCATGACAAGCCGGCCTTGCGCGACACCCAGCTGGCCAAATTGGCCGACCTGCAGCGAGCCAGCGTGGACAGCTTTCACGAGTTCCTCATCGAGGTGATCCCACCCAAGGACATGCCCGCGGATGGCGACACCGTACCGATGGCGCTCGAACAAATCTACCAGGCCGGCATCTTCCCCGACTGGTGGAAGCTGCCGCCAGCCGATAGTGCGGCTGCCTGGGAAAAGATCGCGGCCGTGGTGGCGCAGCACGACCCGCATTGCCGCGGTGTGCTGGTGCTGGGCCTGGAGGCCAGCGAGGAAAAACTGGATCAGAGCTTTCGAATCGCAGCGCCGCACGCCATCTGCCGCGGCTTTGCCGTGGGGCGCTCGATCTTTGCCGATGCCGCAACTGGCTGGTTCTCAGGCGCCATGGACGACGCGGCGGTGGTCAAGGCCATTGCCGAGCGCTATGCGCGGCTGATCTCGCTGTGGGACCAGGCGAGGGCGGGCGCAGGGGCCACTGTTTCGGCCGCCGCCACTGAGGCCGTGAACTAAGCCGCCAAACGCAACAGACAGAACAGACAAGCTACAACGGGAAAGAAAACGGAGACAAACATGACAATACCCAAAATCGGATTCATCGGCATCGGCATGATGGGCCACGGCATGGCCAAGAATCTGCTGGCCAAGGGCTTCGCCCTCACCTTCAAGGTCAACCGCAACAGGGACAACCTGGCCGACCTGATTGCCGCCGGCGCGAAAGAGGCCAGGACCAATGCCGAATGCGCACAGGCCAGCGACATCGTTTTCATCTGCGTGACGGGTTCGCCCCAGGTCGAAGACATCGTTTACGGCAAGGATGGCCTGCTGGACAGCGGCCGCAAAGACCTCATCGTGGTTGACACCTCCACGGCCGAGCCTGCCTCCAGCACCCGTATCCGCAACGACCTCGCGGCCAAAGGCATCAAGCTGGTCGATGCGCCACTGGCTCGCACGCCCAAGGAAGCCGAGGAAGGCCGGCTCAACACCATGGTGGGCGCGGAGCCCGAAGACTTCGCAACGCTGGAGCCCGTGCTCAAGGCTTTTTGCGAAAACATCTTCCACGTCGGCCCGCCCGGCCACGGCCACGTGCTCAAGCTGGTCAACAACATGATGGCCATGAGCTTTGCGGCCTCGATTGCCGAGGCCTTTGCGGTGGCGGCCAAAAGCGGGCTGGACCTCAACCGCCTCTATGACGTGATCTCGGCCGGCGGCGTGAATTGCGGCATCTTCCAGATGATGGCAACGAAAACACTCAAGGAAGGCGACGTCACCGGCTTCAAATTCGGCATCGCCAATGCGCAAAAAGATTTGCGCTACTACACCCATCTGGCCGAGATGCTGCCCGTCACCAGCTTCATGGGTGAGGCCACGCACCAAAGCCTGATCCAGGCCAGCAACGCCGGTTTCGGCGACAAGCTGATCGCCTCCCTTTTCGAAGCACAGGAAAAACTCAACGACGTCAAGATCGTTCCCCGTTAAGCCAACCCGTTTGACCCATTTACACGCAGGAGACAAAACCATGAGCGACATCAAGAACAACCACGCAACACCTGAATCCCAATCCGACAGCAAGGCCACCTCGCGCCGCGCGCTGCTCAAGCACTCAAGCCTGGCGCTGGTGGGCGCGGGCCTGTACGGCGCGGCGCCCTTCATGGGGCCGTGGAAGCACAACCACGCCTGGGCGCAGACCGGCCAGAAGAAACCGCTGACCATTGGCCTGACCATGGACGCTTCGGGCCTGTACGCAGCCTCGGGCGCCGAAGAGCGCCTGGGCGCCATGATGGCCATCAAGGAATTTAACGACAAGGGCGGTGTGCTGGGCCGACGCATTGAGGCCATCCATATCGACACGGAAACGACGCCGGCCACCGGCTCGCGCGTGGCCGAACGCATGATCACGCGCAATGAGGCCTCCTTCCTGATCGGTGCAGTGCACTCAGGCGTCTCCAATGCCATCTCGCAGGTTGCGCAAAAATACGGCACGGTATTTTTTAACACCAACTCCAGCAGCCCGACCGAGGCCGGCAAGGACTGCCACCGCACCAAGTTCGTCTGGGACGGCAACGGCACCAACTTTTCCAACGCGATCGTCAAGAACGCCATCAAGGCCAGCGGCAAGAACTGGGTGCTGCTGACCAACGACTATGTGTGGGGCCACACCACCTCCAAGGCGACACGCGCGATCGTGGAAGCCAACGGCGGGCGCATCGTTGAGGAGCTGCTGGTGCCGCAAAACACCCGCGACTTCTCGTCCTACCTGCTCAAGCTGCAACAGCTCAAGCCCAATGTGGTGGCCACGGCGGTGGGCGGTGACGACATCAAGGCGCTGCGCCAGCAAGTTGTGCAGCTCAAGATGAACCAGTCCATGGCGTGGATCAACAACCAGCAGGACTGGCCAGATGTCTACGGTCTGGGCCCTGAAGCCATCTTCGGCGTCTTTGGCACCACCTGGTACTGGCGCCTGGGCCTGCCGGGCGTCAAAGAGTTTGTGGCGGCCTACCAGAAGCAGTTCCCTGGCATGGCGATTCGCGTGCCGGGCAATGTGTATCACAACGGCTATATGGCCACGCGCGAACTTCTGCGTTGCGTGGAAGAGGCCGGCACCACCAACAACATTGCCGTGATCAAAAAACTCGAAGGTCGCAAGATGAGCGCGGCCGACCGCCTGCAGCACTACGACGCGTGGATGGATCCCGTCACCCACCAGTGCCAGCAGACGATTTACATGGCGACCTACAACGACCAGCCCGCCGAGAAGGACGACATCTTCAAGATCCTCACACAGGCCGATCCCAAGGATGTGGCGGACAAGGATGCCGGCGGCGCCTGCAAGCTTGAGAGCTACGACGCGACACCTAGCTACGAAGTCTGATTTACTTCAAGCTCCAAAGACCGCAATGGACTTCTTGCTTCAGCTTATTCCGCACCTCGTCAACGGCATCTCGCTGGGCTTGTTGTTCGCGCTCATCGCGCTGGGCTTCATGCTCATCGTGGGGGTGATGGAAACCATCAACCTGGCGCACGGTTCGCTGTTTGCGCTGGGCATGTACTTCGCGCTTTTCCTGATCGCACCGCAGCTGGGCATGTTTCCGAATCTGCAGGCCTGGTACATGAGTTTGCCGCTGGGAACGCGTTACCTGGTGGCACTCATTCTTGCGCCCATCCTGGTGGGTATTTTCGGCATGTTGCTGGAGCTGTGCATGCGGCGCACTTATGGCCGTGACCCGCTCTATGGCCTGCTGCTGACCTTCGGTGCGGCGCTGGTCATTGAGGAAACCATACGCCTGGTGTGGGGCTCCTCGGAAAAGCAGTTGATGCTGCCCGAGGTCATCTCCGGCGCCTTCCTGATGGGCGACCTGGTTTATTCAAAGTATCGCTTCTTCGCCAGCGGATTCGCCATCCTCATGATTGTGCTGCTGTGGGTGTTTTTGCAGAAAACACCGTACGGCGCCATCATCAAGGCCGGCGCGCATGACAGCGAAATGGTGCGCGCGCTGGGCATCAACCTGTCGCGCCTGCGCCTGTTTGTGTTTGGTCTGGGCGTGGCGTTGGCCGCCATCGCCGGCGTGGTCATGGCGCCGATCTGGGGTATTCGCCCGCATGTGGGCGTAGACGCAGTGGTGCCGGCATTCCTGATCATTGTGCTGGGCGGCGTCGGTTCGCTCTGGGGTGCAGTGATCGCCGGGCTGATGGTCGGCATGGTCGTCGGGCTCACGGGTTCGTATGCGTCCGAATGGTCGTTGATGTCCATGTACCTCTTGTTCATTGCCGTCGTGACATTCCGCTCACGTGGATTGTTTGGCAAGAAGAGCGTCCTGGACGCTTGACATTTGGTACATCCCCGTCTCGGCTCACTTCGTGTAGCCGGATCCCCCCTTGCAGGGGGCAACAGCTGCGGCCTGGCAAAGCCAGTTCCGCGCTGTTACTGGTTTAGTCATTCTTTGGTTCGCTATGGAAAGTTAAGTAATGAAACCGCTTCAAGACAAAGTCGCGCTGGTCACCGGCGCGGCAGGGACTATGGGCCTGGCCGTTGTCAAGGCCTTGCTCGAAGACGGCTGCAAGGTCGCGATGGTGGATGTCAGCCATGAACGCAACCGTGCGCTCGCACATGAGTTGGGCTCGCGTGTCCTGCCGTTCTCGTTTGACATCAGCGATGCGGCCGCCGTGAGCGACGGCCATGCGCTCATAGTCAAGGCCTTCGGGCCAGTCGACATCCTGGTCAACAACGCGGGCATCCTGTCCAACAACAAGATCGAGGCCACCGAAGCGGGTGAATGGCGGCGCGTGATGGGCGCCAACCTCGACGGCGCGTTTTACCTTGCGCAGCAGGTGGTGCCGGCAATGAAGGCGCGGCGCTTCGGCCGCATCATCAACACCAGCTCCCTGGCGGCCAAGACAGGTGGATTGACAGCAGGCACGGCCTATTCGGTGTCCAAGGGCGCGATGAGTTCGCTGACCTTTTCACTGGCGCGCGAACTCGCGCCCTTTGGCGTCACGGCCAATGCCGTCGCGCCCGCTTACGTTAAAACGCCCATGATCACCGAACAGCTCAATGAAGAGCAACGCCAGAAGCTGCTCAAGGACATCCCGGTCGGCCGCTTCTGCGAGCCCGAGGAGTTCGCCCACGTGGTGCGCTTCCTGGCCTCGCCGCTGTCGGGCTTTATCACGGGCGAGATCATCGACCTGAACGGCGGGCTATTGATGGACTGAGGGAAAGCCCTTTCGCCGCTAGCCGGCTTTGCGCCCACAATTTCGCCATCCATGAGCATCACACCCCGGATTGATTTCAACACTGCGCTTTCAGGCCTTTTTGACCTGCGCGGCAAAACCGCTTACGTGCCCGGCGGCTATGGTGGTATTGGCGAGGCCGTTGCCTGGGGCCTGGCGATGGCCGGCGCACGGGTGGCAGTTTCGGGGCGCGACGAAGCCAAGGCCGAGGCCGTTGCCTCCGCGTTGCGTGCGGCAGGGCACGAGGCCATGGGTCTGGCCATGGACGCGCATTCGGTGCCGCAGATGCAGGCTTCCGTTGATGCGGTGGCGGCGCAATGGGGCGCCCTCGACATCTTGATGAACTGTGTCGGCATGCAGCGTGAGCAGGTCTTGCTGGAGGTGACGGAAGAAGCCTTTGACGAGGTGCTGCAGGTCAACCTCAAGGCCGCCATGTTTCTTGCGCAGGCTGCGGCAAAAAAACAGATTGAAGGCTGCAGGGGCGGCGCTCAGGTGCATCTGCTGTCGGTGCGCGCGCAGCTCGGTTTGCGCGGCCGTGGTTATTCGGCCTACAGCAGCAGCAAGGGCGGCCTGGTCATGCTGATTCGCCAGCATGCGAGTGAACTGGCGCCCTACGGCATCACTGTCAACGGCATCGCACCTACGGTGGTGCAGACGGAGATGGCGCGCCACTGGCTCGAAAATCCTGAGACGCGCAAGCAGGTGCTGGAACGCATTCCGCTGGGTCGCGTGGCCGACCCGCAGGACGTGGCGGGTGCGGCCGTTTTTTTTGCGGCGCCCGCATCCCGCTTTGTGACCGGGCAGGTGCTTTACCTCGACGGCGGCATCACTGCCTCGCAGTAGGTACTAGCGTTTACCTGCCAAGGCTGCAACGGCATGCTGCACGCCGCCGCCGATGGGAATGCCCTGCACCTGCATGGCCGCTTCCAGGCCGGCCAGGCAACCCAGGATCATGGCCGGGTTCATGTCACCCAGGTGGCCGATGCGAAAGGTTCTTCCTGCCAGCGGGCCCAAACCGCCTGCAATCGCCACCTGAAACCGTTCGCGCGCAACAGTGCGCAAGGCTTCGGGATCAATGCCCGCAGTGACAGACACCGTCGTGACGGAGACCGAGCGCGCCGCAGGCTCGCGCACAAAAAGGCCCAGAGCACCGCCTTCACTCCAGGCATCGACAGCGGCGTGCACCGCATTGGCGATCAGCTGGTGGCGGGCGATGACCTCTTCGACGCCCTCATGAAAGATCAGCCCCAGTGCAGCCTCCAGGCCGAACAGCAGGCTTTGCGGCGGCGTGCCGCAGAACTTGCGGTAGCTGAGCGGGTTTTGCCGCCGCGCCCAGTCCCAGTAAAAGCGCGGCGAGGGATTGGCAGCGGCTACCTTCATCGCTGCGGCATCCGCAGCCACAAAGGCCAGACCGGGCGGCACCATCAAGCCTTTTTGCGAGGCGCCCAGCACGACGTTGGCGCCCAGCGCATCCATGGCAAAGGGCGACGCGCCCAGCGACGCGACCACATCTACCACCAGTAGCGCGGGGTGGGCCGTGGCTTCCAGCACCCGCCGGACTTTGCCCGGGTCACTGGTCATGCCGCTCGCAGTGTCGGTATGAACCACAAACACCGCCACGATGGCATGCGCAGTGTCGGCGCGCAGCGCGGCTTCTATGGCCGGCACGTCAATCGGGTAACCCTCGCGCCAGGGCGTGCGGATGACTGCTGCGCCCATGGCCTCGGCCTGTATGGCCCAGGATTCGGAGAAGTGCCCCGTTCCGGCGATCAGCACCTGCTGCCCGGGCGCCAGCAGGTTGGCGATCACGGCCTCCCAGGCGCCGTGGCCGTTGCAGGCATACAGGAAGACGTCGGCCGCGGTGGTTTGCAGCAGCGCCTTGAGCCCGGTCTCGCAGGCCTGGATCACACGATCAAGCCGCGGGTCGGCCAGGTCCATGGGCTGGCGCCGCATCGCATCCATGACCTCGTCAGGCACCCGCGTGGGGCCAGGTGAATGGAGGAAGCGATGGCCGGGGATTCGTTTATGAGGCGTCATGCTGAAAAATTATGCGCCTGCCGGCTTGCGATTGACCAGCACAATGCCCGCCGCGACCGTGGCCAGCGCCACCAGCAGGCCGGTGGTGATATTTTCTTTCAGCCACAGCGCGCCGAACAGCAGCGCGAACAGCGGCGTGAAAAACACGAACACCGAAATCTTGGTTGCCGGGTAGCGCCCCAGCATCCACATCCAGGCCAGGTAGCTGGCGAATGCGCCTATGACGGTCTGCAGCAGCAGGGAAGTAATGGCAAACGGGCTGAAATGCCACGACCATTGCTCGCCCAGGTAGAGCGACAGGGCCGGGAACACTGCGGCGCTAACGGCCAGTTGGTAGAACAGGAGTTTTTCAGCGGAGATGCTGACCAGTTTGGTGGCACGTATCACCACCGTGGTCAGGCCCCACAGCATGCCGGCGGCCAGTGCCAGCAGATCGCCCCGCGCCGTCGACGCATGATCACCGGTGAAACCTTCACGCAGCGCGAACACCACGGCGGCGAAGGCGCACAACAGGCCCAGCCATTGCACGCCGCGCAGGCGTTCGGACTGCACCCACAGCGGTACCAGCAGAGCGACCCAGAAAGGCGAGGTGTACAGAAACACCGTGAGGCGGGAAGCGCTGGTGTATTGCAAGCCTACATAAATGCAGGCGAACTCTGCGCCGAACAGCGCGCCCGCCAGCAGGCCGGCCTTCAGCGAATCGTCGCGGCTGAAGAGCGGGATCTTGCGCCACAGGCACCAGAGCCAGAGCAACGCCGTGGCGCCAACCAGCCGCAGCGAGGCCTGGAACATCGGCGGTATTTCGCTGATCGTGGCCTTGATCAAGACCTGCTGCAGGCCCCAGAACAGGCAGCAGCCCAGCAGGAGGGACATGGCGAGGAGATCGAGATTGGCTTTGCGGGCTTTCGTCATGCCTTGATGGTAGCCCGACCCCTGGCAGCTCGCTGGCCGGGGTAACAAGGAATACCATTGCATTAAATCCCTGGACAAGGTGCTGCTGTGGACCATAAATGGCTGGAAGATTTCATTGCACTGGCGCGAGAACGCAGTTTTTCTAGAGCGGCAGAGCTTCGCCATGTGACGCAGCCGCAGTTTTCGCGCCGTATCCGCGCGCTGGAGTTGTGGGTGGGCGCCGACCTGATCAATCGCGCGGTGATGCCTCTGGCCCTGACGGCCGCCGGGGAAGAGCTGCTGCCGGTGGCGCGCCGCGCAGCGGCGGGCCTTAACGATGCGCGCTCCCGCATCCGCCATGCACGGGGCGGGCTGGACTGGGTCACGTTGGCAACAGGCCGCACGCTCTCACGCAGCGCCGTACCTGACTGGCTCGCACGCGCCAAGCGCGGGGCCGGGGAGTTTCGCTTGCGCATTCTCACAGGCTCCATCCATGAAGGCGCCACGGCCCTGGAGCAGGGGGCTGCTGATTTCCTGCTGTCGTTCACGCATCCGCGGCTGCCGCTGTTGCTGGACGAACAGACGTTCGAAGGACTCGCGCTGGGCACCGACGAACTGGTGGCCGTCAGCGCACCGCGCGCCGATGGCCAGCCGCAGCATGCCCTGCCCGGTACGGCCCGCAGGCCGGTGCCGGTACTGGGTTATGCGCCTACGCTCGCGCTTGGCCAGATCCTTCAGGACGGGCTCAGCCGCAGCGCGCGCGAGCTGCATCTGCACACCGTGATCGAGTCTGACTTCGCCGAGTCGCTGCATGAGCAGGCCTTGCAGGGCGTGGGACTGGCCTGGCTGCCGCGCGGACTGGTCGAAGGCGACCTGCGCAGCGGAAGGCTGGTCGAGGCGGACGGCAAGGGCGTGACGGTCCGGTTTGAGATCCGCCTGTACCGGCCGCGCAGCCCGCGCAATGAATTGGTGCAGCGCATCTGGTCCGCCAGCACGCCGGCTGCTTCCTGAATCCAGGTCGCATGCGCCCATGCGTGATACGCATGGGCCGCGCAGGGGCGGCTCCTAGACTGGCGCCATCAACAAGGAGCGCGCCATGCCAGGAATGTTTACCCTCAATCGCCGCGGCGTGAGCCGCACACTTTGCCTTGCCGCCGCAGGGCTGTTGGGTTTGCCGGCTGCCTGGGGCCAGGCCTGGCCTGCCGGCAAGCCCATTTCGCTGGTGGTGGGCTACCCTGCCGGCGGAAGCGTGGACCTGGTGGCGCGCATCATCGCCGAACCGCTGGCCAAGCGCCTGGGCACACCCGTGGTGATCGAGAATATCGGCGGCGCCGGTGGAACCATAGGCGCCCAAAAAGTGGTCAGTGCCGCGCCCGACGGCTATACGCTGCTGCTGGGTTCGGGCAGCGAAATCTCGATTGCCAAACTGTTCAACGCTGCGGTCAAGTACAACGGTGAAACCGACTTGAGCCCGGTCGGGCTGATAGGCGTCACGCCCATGGTCTTTGTGACCAACACCAAGACCGGCGTCAAAACCATGGAGGAAGCGATTGCCAAATCCAAACGCGAACGCAACCAGCTGAGCTTTGCCTCTTCGGGCATAGGCACGCCGCTGCATGTGTCGGGAGAGCTGATCAACCTGATGGCTGGCACCACCTTCCGCCATGTGCCGTATCGCGGCGCAGGACAGCAGCTGCAGGACTTGCTGGGCGGCAATATCGAGTTCAGTGTCTCTGTGCTTTCCTCCGCGCTGCCACACATCGAGTCCGGCAAGATGATCCCCTTGGGCGTCACCACGCCGACGCGTTCGCGGGCTGCACCACAAATCCCTGCACTCGGCGAGAACCCCAAGCTCAAGGGTTACGACATGAACGTCTGGTTCGGCCTCTTCGGGCCCGCCAAGCTGCCGGCGCCCATGGTGGCGCGCCTGAACAAGGAGCTCAACGAAATCCTGCGCGAAGAAGCCGTTTGGCAAAAGCTCCAAAAAGCCGGCATCTCCAATGACGGCGGCACGCCACAGGCGCTCACGGCCTTTATCCGGGCTGAAACCCAGCGCGTGCGCAACGTGGTCAACAAGGCAGTGGCGACCGGCGCTACCTCGTAAGTCGTAAGCGGGAATTCACCCAAACCCATGCGGTGCCGTTGAAGCTGAAGCCGCGGGGGCCGGGCCGGGACAACGGCGGCAGGCCCACAGAAGACCCTGGCTCGCCATGATCTGTATTTGTTAATCGCGAAGCGTGCTGGCCAGGCCCCTCCGGAGCACTGGCGGGGCTCTGCACGCCGAGCAATATTTTTAGCCCGACACGGAGGGAATTGTCATGCACTTATCTGTCATATCAATGTTGCGCGGGCTCGCCTGCGGTCTGCTATTGCCGCTTGCTGTTTCGGCTTCGGCGCTGGCCCAGGAAGTGAAGAAACCTAACGTGGTGCTCATCGCCACCGGCGGCACGATTGCCGGCGTCGGAGCATCGAGCACCAACATCGGCGCCTATCAGGCCGCTGTGGTTGCTGTCGACAAGATCATGGCCGCCGTGCCGGAAATCCAGACTATTGCCAACGTCAAGGGCGAGCAGATCTTTCAGGTCGGCTCACACAACCTCACCAACGACCGCCTGCTCCAACTGGCCCGGCGGGTGTCTGAACTCCTTCGGTCGGACGAGGTTGATGGCATCGTGATCACCCATGGCACCGATACCCTGGAAGAGACCTCGTACTTTCTCAACCTCACCGTCAAAAGCAGCAAGCCGGTCGTGATGCTCGGGTCCATGCGGCCCGGCACGGCGCTCAGCGCAGATGGGCCGCTTAACCTCTACAACGCGGTGGCGGTCGCCGGGAGTAAAGAAGCGGTGGGAAAAGGGACTTTGGTGGTCATGAATGACGAGATTCACAGCGCTCGCGATGTCACTAAAACCAATGCCACCCGGGTTGACACCTTTAAATCTCCCTACGGTCCGCTCGGTCTCGTGATCGAAGGTCAGGCCAGGTTCTACCGTGCGCTGATTCGCCCTCATACGGTGCAGAGTGAATTCGACATTGACAAGATACAGACTCTGCCGCAGGTCGACATTGCTTATGGCTATCAGAACATGAACCGTGCGGCATACGACGCGTTGGTCGCATCCGGGGCCAAGGGCATCATTCATGCGGGTGTCGGCGCGGGAAGCGTTCCTGAGTACATAGCTGGCCCGCTTAACGAGATTCGCGCCAAGGGGGTGTTTGTCGTTCGGGCAACCCGCACCGGCAGCGGTGTAGTGATTCGGAACAATTCGGTGAAGGATGACGTCAATGACTGGCTCGTTGTTGACGACCAGAATCCCCAGAAGGCCCGAATTCTTCTGGCCTTGGCCTTGACGAAGACAAGGGACACCAAAGAGTTGCAGAAAATCTTCTGGCGGTACTGACACATGAAACGATCAGGAAGCGATCAAGCGAAGTCTGGCGAAGTGATCAGGAAAGCCCATGCGGTGCAGCTTCAGCCGCCCGGGTTGTCATTCTGGGCGGCCTCTTCCACAGGGGTGGCGCATGTGCAGGAGCGCACTTCAACCGAAGCCGGCCCGGAAGTGCTGGTGACGGCGCTGGTGCATGGCAACGAATATTCGGGCGCCTGGGCGCTGGACGCGTTCCTTCTCAGCGGGCTGCAACCGCGGCGGGGGCGCATCACCGCCGTGTTCTGCAACACCGAGGCCTTCATGCGGTTTGACACCCGTAAGCCCGACGCCTCCCGTTTTGTTGACGAGGATTTCAACCGCGTGTGGTCCGCTGATCTTCTGGATGGCCCCCGGCGCAGTACCGAGCTGCTGCGCGCGCGCGAAATCCGGCCGTTTGTGGACCGGGCCACCCATCTGCTGGATCTGCATTCCATGCATGAGCCCGGTGGCGCTTTGCTGGTGACGGGCATGCTGCCGCGCAATATTGCTTTTGCGCAAAGCCTGGGTACCTCGGGCCAGGTGGTCGTTGATGCCGGTCACGCCGATGGTGTCCGTATGCGGGACTACGGCCCGCTTGGCGACGAAAACGGCGACCGCATTGCCCTGCTGCTGGAGGCCGGCCAGCACTGGGAACTGGCGTCGCTGCAGGCGGCGCGCAACGTGCTCATGCGGTTTCTGGTGTGTGCGGGTGTGATTGACCGCGGCGATGTGCCGCCTGGCTGGTTGCTGCCCGATGCGCCGCCGCCGCCGCCCGTGACGGTGACGCATCGCGTGGTTGCGCGATCAATGGACTTTGCCTTTGTGCAGGACTTTTGCGGCGGCGAAACCATACGCCATGCCGGCACGCCGATTGCGCATGATGCGGGCGAACCGGTGGTGACACCCTACGACGACTGTGTGCTGGTCATGCCGTCGGTGCGGCAGTTGCGGCCCGGTGTGACGACCGTGCGGCTGGGCCGGCTGGGCTGAACACGGCCTGCGCAGGTGCGGTTTACAGCGGATGCTCGGTATAAAACTTGCCGCCGTGAAACAGCAACGGCGCGGCTCCCGCGCGGTGGGTGCAGCGCTCCACTTCGCCCACGAAGATCACGTGGTCCCCTTCTTCGTACCGGCTGCGGTTGAAGCACTCGAAAGTGGCGGCTGCGCCTGTCAGCAACGGCGCGCCGCCGACACCCTCCGTAAACAGCACGCCTTTCCAGCGGTCTTCGCGCCGGCTGGCAAAGCGCTCGGCCAGCTCTTTCTGGTCAGCCGCGAGGATGCTGATGGCGTAGTGTGATCCGGTGCTGAGCGCGGCCATCGATCCGGCCGCCTGCGCCAGGCTCCAGAGCACCAGGGGCGGCTGCAGCGATACCGAGTTGAAGGAGTTGGCGGTCAGCCCGACCAAGGCGCCTTGCGGCGTCCGTGCGGTGACGATGGTGACCCCGGTGGCAAACATGGCCAGCGAAGCCCGGAACTCCCGCTGGGAGAAGCTGGGGCTGCTCGCTTTGCGGGGGATGGCAGGGGTCAGCATAGAAGGGTAATTTAACCGAAGCGGTACAGGCGTACCCGCGTCAGGGTTTAGGCCGCATCTTGCGAGGGACTGGCGGCCCGGCAGTTAAACTGGGTGCCATGCCATTTTTTCGTTCTGCAGCCTGTTTTTTTGCTATCTATTTAATAGCTGCTGGCGCTCGTGCAGATTCACCTTGCGCCGATTACTCTTCCAAACTCCCGAATGTGAAGCGTGAGCTGTGTGAGGCGGCAGAACTGCAAGCTTCGGGGACGCGTTCGGTTGACGGCCGGGTGCTCTGGGTGCGTGACGTCAAGCCCGAGCAGCCCGGCTTGCGTGTGCTGGTCGTCGGTGCGATTCACGGCGACGAGTTGTCCTCAGGGGCCGTGGCGCTGCACTGGATCAGGCTGGCTTCCCAGCCGCCGCTGGACTCGCCCCAGGCGATCCACTGGCGATTCGTTCCTGTCCTCAATCCGGACGGCGTGCTTTCCAGGCCGCCTCGCCGTACCAACGCACATGGTGTGGATTTGAACCGCAACTTTCCCACCCCCAATTGGGAGCGCGACGCGAAGGTTTACTGGGAAAAGCGCACCGGCAAGGACCCGCGCCGCTGGCCTGGGCCCAAGCCGCTGTCCGAGCCCGAGTCGCGGTTTTTGCATGAGCAGATGCAAAGCTTCAAACCCAACCTGATCGTCAGCATTCATGCGCCTTACGGCGTGCTCGACTTTGACGGCCCCTCAGTACCGCCCTCCAGGCTGGGGCGCCTGTACCTTGACCAGGTGGGCATCTTTCCCGGCTCACTGGGCAACTATGGCGGTGTGCACAAGGGCGTGCCGGTGGTCACCATCGAACTGCCCAATTCCACCCGCACGCCGCTGGATGCCGAGATGCGCCAGATGTGGCTGGACCTGCTGCGCTGGATGAGTGAGCGGGCCGTGGGGCAGGGCGCGGAACACGCGCCGCGCGTGCCTTAGAACCCGTTTGGGCCGCGAACAGCTTCCTAGCGCAGCATGCTCGACATGGCCGACAGGCTGTTGACCATGCGCACCGCGGTCTCCACCGTGGGCGCGTCAAAGCCGACTTCATCCCCGTCCAGCCGCTGCAGCGCCGGCCACTGGCAAAACAGGTCCGCCAGCGCCGGCGACTGGGTCTGGATGCGTACAGCGACAGGGCCTTTCAGCACATAAGGGCGGGCTGAGCCGTATTGCGCCAAGGCCGTGGCAACGCCAACGCGGATGGCGCTGCAGGCCTGGGCCGGGGAAAGGCTGATGCCGCTGGTCTGGCCGGTTGCCCGCTTGGTTTGCACGAAGGTGGCGTGCGGAAACAGTGGGCGGTGTTCTTCGATGAACACATCGTCGCCGCTGGCCATCACCACCGGCACGCCGTACTCGCCGGCCAGCGCGCCGTAAATTCCGGCTTCGCCCAGTTCAAGGCCGTTGAAGTACACGCGTGCAAAGGCAAAGCTGTTGATGGTGTGCGCCAGAATGCCGCGGCCTTGCGCGCGCGAGTGGTAGCCGATCATGCAGACGGCGTTCACGCCGTCCTCGACGCCGGCCATCATGCTCAGGTAGCGCGGCTTGCCCATGACGGCCTGGGCGCGTGCGTCCAGCAGGTCGGGCGGCATGTTGCGAAAACTTCCGTGTGAATCGTTGACCAGCACCTCGGTGGCGCCTGCATCGAAGGCGCCGGCGATGGCGGCGTTGGCCTCGTGCGTCATCAGCAGGCGGGCGCGTTCGTACTCGGGGTTGCCGGCGCGCACCTGTTCGTGGTGAAAAACGCCGGCAACGCCTTCGATGTCGGTGGAGATCAGGACTTTCATGGGGGATCCGCTGAAGGTGGAAATGAAAATGAGGATGAAGCGGGCCAGCCGGGCAGCAGGTCGGCCAGCGCGCTCCGGTGGTGGCCGTTGCGGCCGGTCACGGCGCGGGCCTGCCACAGGGCATGGATGATGGCCTGCTCGGTGCTGTCGGCAACGGCCTGAAACAGCGGGTCAATCAGGCCGTCATGCAGCATCGCCACGCCCGGCATGGGCCTGGCGGTTTGCTGCGGCACGGTGTAGGCAGTGGAAAAAGCCAGGGCGATGTCGCCGCTGCCGTGGCCGAACACCGAGCCGGTGCGGGCCAGCCCGGCGCCGGCGCGCAACGCCAGCCGGCGCAGCTGGCGCGCGTCAAGCGGTGCGTCGGTAGCAATCAGCAGGATGATGGAGCCTTTTTCGGGCTCTGCCGCTTGCGCCCGATGTGCCACCAGCCGGGCGCCAAGGGTCTGGCCCGCCAGAATCAGTTGCGGCAGCTGGCCGTAGTTGGCCAGCACCAGCGCGCCGACGGTGTGCTCGCCGCCCCCAAGGGCCGCTACGCGGCGCGAAGCCGTGCCTATGCCGCCCTTGAGACCGAAGCTCGACATGCCGCGACCGGCGCCGACCGAACCTTCCTCCACCTCCACACCTGCCTGTTCGCAGGCCTGCAGGTAGTGCTGTCCGGTGACAGCCATGCGCTGGATGTCGTTGAGAAAGCCGTCGTTGCATTCAAACACCAGCGGGTTGACCGTTGGCAGGCTGCGCCCCGTTTCGGGGTTGGCAGCAACGCACTGGTGGATCTGCGCCGTGGCCACGGCGGCGGCCGAAAAGGTATTGGTGAGCGCAATCGGCGTTTCCAGCACGCCGAGCTCCTCGACCTGCATCAGGCCCACGCTCTTGCCGAAACCGTTGAGCACGACAGCCGCTGCCGGGACCCGGTCACGGAACAGGTCGCCTGCATGGGGGCGTACCACCGTCACACCCGTTTGCACCTCGTTCGCGTCCAGCGTGCAATGGCCCACGGTGACGCCGGCTACATCGGTGATGGCGTTGCGCTGCCCGTGCGGCAGGCTGCCGATGTGGGGCAGCAGATGGCGGGGTGTCACGACGCGGCCTTGCCCCGGTTACTGGCGGTCAAGTTTGGGGTCCAGCGCATCGCGCAGGCCGTCGCCCAGCAGGTTGAAGGCCAGCACGGTCAGGAAAATGGCCAGGCTGGGAAACAGCGCGATATGCGGCGCATTGAGCATGTCGGCGCGCGCCTCATTGAGCATGGCGCCCCATTCCGGCGTGGGCGGCTGCGCGCCCAGGCCCAGGAAAGACAGGCTGGCCGCCGTGATGATGGAGGTGCCGATGCGCATGGTGAGGTACACCACTACCGAAGACACCGTGCCCGGCAGCAGATGGCGCAGCATGATGACCGAGTCGGGCGCGCCTATGGAGCGCACCGCCTCGATGTAGGTCTGGTGCTTGAGCGAGAGCACATTGCCGCGCACCAGGCGCGCAAACGCCGGCACGCTGAACACAGCCACAGCCATGATCACGTTGATCATGCCGTTGCCCAGGATCGCGACGATCCCGATGGCCAGCAAGATGCCGGGAAAGGCAAACAGCACGTCGGACATGCGCATGACGATGCGGTCCCACCAGCCTTCGTAGTAACCGGCCAGCAAGCCCAGCAGCGTGCCGATCACGGCGCCTACGGCCACCGAGACCAGGCCCGCGGCCAGGGAGATGCGCGCGCCCATCAGGATGCGGCTGAAGATGTCGCGCCCCAGCGCATCCACGCCGAACCAGTGCTTGGCTGATGGCGGCGTGTTCAGCGCGTCGTAGTCGAAGAAGTTCTCCGCATCAAAAGGCGTCAGCCAGGGTGCGAACACGGCTACCAGCACCAGCAGCAGCACGAAACCGCCGGCCACCAGGGCAACGCGCTGGTTCTTGAATTTCCGCCAGAACTCGGAGGCAGGCGTGCGCACGGCAAGGGCGGCCATGGGTACGCCGGTTTCTGCGCCGGGTTGCTCCATGGCGAGAGGTGCGCTTTCCGGAGGCAGAGGTTCACTTGCGATGGCAGCGTGTGGGTGTTCGGTGGTAGTCACTTGAAGCGGATGGTCGGGTTGATGATGGCGTAGAGCAGGTCCACCACCAGGTTGATCAGGATGAATTCGAGCGAGAACAACAGCACCAGCGCCTGGATCACGGGGTAGTCCCGCATCTCTACCGCGTCCACCAACAGCCGGCCCATGCCGGGCCAGTTGAACACGACCTCGACGACGATGGAACCGCCCAGCAGGAAACCGAACTGCAGGCCCATCATGGTGACCACCGGGATCAGCGCATTGCGCAGCGCGTGCTTGACCACCACCACGGTTTCGGACAGGCCCTTGGCGCGTGCCGTGCGCACATAGTCTTCCTTGAGGATGTCGATGAAGGAACTGCGCGTGAAGCGCGCCATCACGGCCGCCACACCCGCGCCCAGCGTGAGGGACGGCAGGATGTAGTGCCGCCACGAGTCGGCCCCGACGGTGGGCAGCCAGCCCAGCTGCACCGAAAAGAGTTGCATGAGCAACATGCCCAGCGCGAACGACGGAAACGAGATGCCCGAGACCGCCAGCGACATGCCCAGCCGGTCGGGCCAGCGGTTGCGCCACACGGCCGATACCATGCCCAGCACCAACCCCAGCAGCACCGACCAGCTCATGGCCGCAATGGTGAGCCAGAAGGTGGGTGCGAAACGCTCGGAGATCTCGGTGGCCACGGGCCGCTTGGTGCGGATGGACAGACCGAAGTCACCCTGCAGCGCGTGGCTGAAAAAGCGCACAAACTGCTGCGGCATCGGCAGGTCCAGCCCCAGGTCGCGCCTTACCAGCTCCACGGTTTCGGGGCCGGCATCGGGTCCGGCGGCCAGGCGTGCCGGGTCGCCGGGCAGCAGGTGCACGAACAGGAACACCAGCACGGCCACGATCAGCAGCGTCGGCAGCAGGCCCAGCAGGCGCTTGAGGAGATAGAGGGTCATGCAGGAGCGGGTTTCTTCAGATTGCTGTTGCTGCGGCCGGGGTTACTTCAGTTCCACGTCGTCGAAGTTGAAGCTGCCGTCCGGAATCACATAAAAGCCGGCCAGGTTGCGCGCACGCACTGACAGCAGTTTCTCCGTCACCAGGAAGGCCCAGGGTGCGTCTTTCCAGATGCGCTGCTGGGCGTCGGTGTACAGCTTCGCCTTTTCAGCGCCGCTGGTGGTGACCAGCGCCCTGGCGATGTCGGCGTCTACTTCAGGGTTCTTGTAGTAGGCGGTGTTGAACATCTTGGGCGGCAGGGACTCGGAGGCCAGCAGTGGGCGCAGTGCCCAATCGGCTTCGCCGGTGGATGACGACCAGCCCACGTAGTACATGCGCACCGGAGCCGTTGCGGGGTCCTGCGCGCTCTCCACGCGCTCCACGCGCTGACCGGCTTCCAGCGCCTGCACCTGTACCTTGACGCCGACCTGGGCCAGCTGCTGCTGCACGAACTGGATCACCTTCTGCGCGGTGGTGTAGTTGTAGGCTGACCACAGGGTGCTTTCGAAACCGTTGGGGTAGCCGGCTTCCTTCAGCAGCTCGCGCGCCTTGGCCGGGTTGTAAGGCCAGGGGCCCAGCTTGGCGGCGTATTCCACACCGTGGGGTACCACGCCTTCGGCGGGAATCGCATAGCCCGAGAACACCACCTTGACCAGCGCCTCCTTGTTGATGGCGTAGTTGATGGCTTCACGCACCTTCGGGTTGTCGAAAGGCTTTTGCTGCGTGTTCATCGAGAGGTAGCGATGGATGATGGACGGCGCGCTCGTCACCTCCAGGCTCGGCTTCTTCGACAGGCTTTCCACCGTTTCGGGCGGCATCGGGAAGGCGAAGTGCGCTTCGTTGGTCTGCATCATGGCCGCACGCGTGTTGTTGTCGACCACAGGGCGCCAGGTGATGCTGTCCACCTTGGGGTAGCCCTTTTTCCAGTAGCCTTCCCACTTGGCAACTTTCAGGTAGTCGGTGGCCTTCCATTCGACGAACTTGAAGGGGCCTGTGCCCACGGGGTTCTGCGCAATGCCCTTGCTGCCGTACTTGGCCAATGCCGCGGGCGAAATGATCACGCCTGAGGGGTGGGCCAGCGTATTGATGAAGGGCGAGAACGGCTCCCTGAGGGTAAAGCGCGCGGTGGTGGAGTCCACGGCCTCGACCTTGGCAATGTTCTTGTAGAGGTTGTAGCGTTTGAGCTTGTTGTCGGGATTGGTCACGCGTTCGAAAGTGACTTTCACGGCCTCTGCATTGAAAGGCGTGCCGTCATGAAACTTGATGCCGGACTTGAGCTTGAAGGTGTAGACCAGCCCGTCCTTGCTCACCGTGTGGCTGTCGGCCAGCACCGGCACCATCTTCATGTCCTTGTCGAAGCCGTAGAGGCCCTGATAGAAAGATTTGGCCACGGCCTGCGACAGCGTGTCGTTGGAGTCATACGGATCGGTGCTCGTGAAATTGGACTGGACGGCCACGACCACGTCTTTGGCGGCATGGGCCGGCGCGGCGGCAAGACCTGCCAGGCCGATCAGACCGGCCAGCGCGGCAGTGAGGGTGGAAAGACGCTTGTTCATGAAAAACTCCTTGAAAGGAAACGAGGGGTAAGCAAGAGGGACGAGAAGACAAAACGGAGAGGCGGCGGTGCAACGGGTGGGGTCAATAGGGGCCTCCCACCGAATGCCGAGCCACGAAATGCCCCGGCGCCACCTGGTGCAGCGGCGCCACTTGCGGCGCGTCGCCCACGGCGCGTATGGGGCTGGGAATCTCGTCGGCCATGAGTTCGCGCACGGCGCTGCGGCGGGCCGGGTCGGCAACCGGCACGGCGGCCAGCAGGCGCCGGGTGTAGGCGTGTTGCGGGTTCTCGAAAACGGCGCGGCGCGGGCCGATTTCCACGATCTGGCCCAGGTACATCACGGCCACGCGGTGGCTGATACGCTCGACCACCGCCATGTCGTGCGAGATGAACAGGAAGGCGACGCCGAATTCCTGCTGCAGGTCCAGCATCAGGTTGATGATCTGCGCGCGGATCGACACGTCCAGCGCCGACACCGCTTCGTCGGCGATCACCACCTTGGGGTTGAGCGCCAGTGCCCGCGCAATCGCCACGCGCTGGCGTTGCCCGCCGGAGAATTCGTGCGGATAGCGATGGGCCGCTTCGGCCGGCAAGCCCACCTTGCCCAGCAGCCAGCGCACGCGTTCCTGCGCCTCCTGGGGTGATGCGAGCTTGTGTATCAGCATGGGTTCCATGACCGAATAGCCGACCGTCAGCCGGGGGTCAAGCGATGCAAAGGGGTCCTGGAACACGAACTGGATATCACGGCGCAGCGCCTGCAGGGCCCGGCCCTTGAGCGCCGAGATGTCGCGCCCCGCGACCTCAACCTGCCCGCTGTTGAATTCCAGCAACCGCGCCAGCGAGCGGCCCGTGGTGGACTTTCCGCAACCTGATTCGCCCACCAGCGACAGCGTTTCACCGGCCTTGAGTTCGAAGCTGAGCTGCTCCACTGCATATACCTGCCGGCGCACGCGCCCGAGCAGGCCGCCCGCCAGCGGAAAACGCGTGACCAGGTCCTGCACCTTGAGGACAGGCGGCAAGTCATGGCGCACGGTGCTTGCGGCGCTGAAGGGTTGGCCGCCTTCGTCATCTTTGCGCTGCGGCGCACCCGGCACCGCAAAGCGCGCCGGCAGGTCCTGCCCGTGCATAGCGCCCAGCCGGGGCACCGCTGCCAGCAGGGCCTGGGTGTAGGGTTGTTGCGGCCTGGCAAAGAGGCCGGCGCAGTCGCCTTCTTCGACCTTGTCGCCGCGGTACATCACGAGCAGGCGGTCGGCAATTTCGGCCACCACGCCCATGTCGTGGGTGATGAAGATCACCGCCATCGCCAGCTCACGCTGCAGCTGCTGGATCAGCGCGAGGATCTGCGCCTGGATGGTCACGTCCAGCGCCGTGGTGGGTTCGTCGGCGATCAGCAGCGTGGGCTTGCAGGCCAGCGCCATCGCAATCACCACGCGCTGGCGCATGCCGCCCGACAGCTGGTGCGGATGGCGTCCCAGCACGTTTTTGGCTTCCGGAATGCGAACCAGGTCAAGCATGCGCAGCGCTTCGGCCAGCGCTGCCTTGCGTGAAAGCCCCTGGTGCAGGCGTATCGATTCGGCGATCTGCTCGCCCACCGTGAACACCGGGTTGAGCGAGGTCATGGGCTCCTGGAACACCATGGCGAGGTCGGCGCCGCGCAGGCTGCGCATCTGCGATTGCGAGGCCTGCGCCAGGTCAAGGCGCTCGCCGTTGCGGCGCGTCAGCCACATGCTGCCGTTGCCCAGGCGGCCACCGCCTTGCTCCACCAGGCGCATGAGGGCTAGCGATGACACCGATTTGCCGGAGCCTGATTCACCCACGATGGCGAGCGTTTCCCCGGCGTCGACGTGAAAGCTGAGGCGCCGCACCGCATGCACGGTGCGCTGTTCGCTGGCAAAGCTCACGCTGAGGTCATTGACCTCGATCACGCGCTGGCGGCCGGCAGTGGGCGTGCCCTGTGCGCAGGGCACCGTACCGGCGCGCGTCATGTCATCCAGGAGTCCGGGCAAAGCAGTCATGCGGCGCTTTCGTCGGCTTCGCCTGCGTAAATGGCGCTCACCGGCGCTTCGCCCACGCGGGCCCAGCCGCGGTACATGCCTTCGGTGTTGAAGGGAAGGCTCAGGTTGCCCTGTGCATCGACGGCAATCAGGCCACCCCGCCCGCCTAGGGCCGGCAGCACGTTCATGACCACCTCCCGGGCTGCCGCATCCAGCGGCATGCCGGCATAAGCCATGCGCGCGCAGATGTCATAGGCCGCTGCGGCGCGTATGAACATTTCGCCCGAGCCGGTGCAGGAAATGGCGGCCGTGCGGTTGTCGGCATAGGTGCCGGCACCTATCAGGGGCGTGTCGCCCACCCGGCCGGCGCGTTTGTTGGTCATGCCGCCGGTGGAGGTGGCGGCGGCCAGGTTGCCAAGCGCATCCAGGGCCACGGCGCCCACAGTGCCGAATTTGCGGCCTTCGTCCAGGGGCGCAGCGCCGGCTGCGGGCGAGCGGAACACCAGCGCCGCACCGTCGTGATCCAGCACCGCTTTATCGGTGGCGAGCGCGCGCCGCAGCTGCTCGCGGCGTGCATCGGTAGAAAAATAATCGGGTGAAACCATCTCCAGCCCCTGCTCTTCGGCAAAGGCTTCGGCGCCGGCCGCAACCAGCAGCACATGCTCGCTGCACTCCATCACGGCACGCGCTGCGCGCACCGGTCGGCGTACACGGCCAACGCAGGCCACCGCACCGGCGCGCAAGGTAGCGCCGTCCATCACCGCAGCGTCCAGTTCATGGGTCTCGTCGTGGGTGAAGACAGCGCCATGCCCGGCATTGAAGAGCGGGCAGTCTTCGAGGAGCTCCACCGCGAGGCTGACCGCATCCAGTGCGCCGCCGCCGCCGGCCAGCAATTGCTGCGCGGGCCGCAGGATGCCCTGCAGGGCGGCGTGATAAGCCGCGTTTTGCTCTGCACTGATGTGGCTGCGGCTCATCGTGCCGGCGCCGCCGTGGATGGCAATAAGGGGAAGAGGCCTGGACAGTGTCACTTGGAAGCCTTTGGCAATTTCGGTGGGGTGCGGGCCTTGCGGAGGGCGGGCGCTGCAGCATCGGCATCAGGGCGCAGCCGTTCGGCATGGTTGCCGTGCAGCCAGGGCAGCACCGACTCGGCCAGTTGCGTTGCCGCCTTGAGCGAGCCTTTGGCGCTGTGGGCGACCGCGCTGCACAAAGCTTCGATCAAGGCCAGGACGGTGGCTTCGGAGTTCGCAAAATACTGGCTCTCGGTATGGGCGTACAGCGCGACGGTGGCCAGCGGCGCCAGCGGCGACGTTACGCGGTCCGTCAGCGCCAGCACCGGCACACCGGCATCGCGTGCGCGGCGCGCCAGCAAGATGGTGTCGCCGAAATAGCGCGGGTAGGCAATGGCGATCAGCAGGTCCTCGGGCTTGAGGCGCGCCAGCACGCGCGCGCCGTAGGACGAGCTCTCGATGCTGGCCAGGAGCTGGACGTTGTCGCAGTAAGGGTCCAGCGAGCGCTGCAGCAGCCCGCCCAGCCAGCTGCTGCTGCCAAAGCCGGCAATGTAAATGCGCCGTGCCTTCAGGATCGCCGCCACCGCCTGCTCGCAGCTCTGGGCATCCAGCGACTGCCGTGTCAGGTCGATGTTGTGCAGGCTTTGCGCCAGGGCGGATGAAAACACGTCGGCCACCGTGGCGGAATGCTCCAGCTTGTTGCGCAGCTTCTCCACCGGGGCCAGCGTGGCTTCGAAGCCCAGCACCAGCGCGGCGCGGAACTGCGGATAGCCGTCAAATTCCAGCGCCCGGGCGAACCGGTTGGCGGTGGCCACCGAAACCCCCAGCGTGGCGGCCAGCTCGTCGATGGGCATGGTGGCCGCTTGCAAAGGGTGGGCCAGCACATAGTCGGCCATTTGCCGGTGCGAGCGGGTCAGCGTTGGCAACAAACGCCCAATACGCTGTGCCATTGAAGGGTTGCCAGGGAATGTCGCCATCAGGATTGGAAGTAAAACTGGATGTATATAAATTTACAAAACAATTCATGATAACGAAATTTTTGATCATTTCAAATCAAATTCAGGCACTGTGATGCGTTGTAGGGGGGCGATGAGGGCCGTGTCGTGGCGCGGGGTTTCAGGCTTCGGCGCCGGAAGGCTGATGCGGTTCAGTACGTCATTGTTTAAGTCAATAGGGCTTGCGGCGCCCATGGGTCATGCGCAAGCAGCTATTAAAACAATAGCACTAAAGGGTGACTGTGAGTTGGGAAGCAGCGATGCGCCCGGGTGAGGGCCGCCACCGGGAGGGCCATCTGGGCTTGCGCTAGGACTTGAGCTTCTTGTAGGCGCGGCCCATTTCAGGGCCCTTGCTGGTGTCTTTCAACCCCCGCCGCAGATCGCGCCCTGCTTGTTCGACTTCGGCACTGGATTGCCCGCCCGTCATGTCAACGGACTGGTCGCGCTCGTGAGGCAGTCCCAGGCTGGCCTCGACGGAGGTGTCTTTGGGCGAACCCGCCTGCTCAGGACGTGAGCTCTGGACGCGCGGAGTTTTCGCCGGCATGCCCTTGCCCGAGACGGGTTGCTCCAGGGTGTTTTGCCGTGCGGCAGCGGATTTGGAAGATGTCATGGCACCTACTGTCGGCCCCGCCCCCCGGCAGGGCTGTCAGCCCGAAAAGGCAGCGTTTGTAGGAAACGGCCACCTTGCCTGCGCGAAGCCCGCGCGGCTCAAGCGGCCAGGAACGTCGCGGCTTGTGCCGTGGCGGCGGCATCGGCTTTGACGGCGTCGGGTGGCCCGCCTTTGCCCCACAGTTCGCCGCCGTAGTTCATGGCCATGAACTGCGCGCAGAGCCTGATTGAGTCCACCATGGGCTGCGCTTTGGCGCGGTCGCCGCTGGTGGTAATCAGCCACAAGGTTTTTTTCGCCATCTCGTCCTTGAAGGGCAGGCCGGGCACGCGCATCCAGGCGCTCCAGTGGTCGAGGTAAATCTTCAGCGGCGCCGGAATGCTGTACCAGTACACCGGGGCCACAAACACAATGTCGGTGGCGTCCATCGTGGCGTCCAGCAGCATCTTCATGTCGCCTTCCGGCATGGCGTACTGACCCGTGGTGTGGCGCTGATCGACAAACAGCGGCATCCGCATGCGGGACAGGTGATGCCAGGCCTGGGGCGTGCCGGCCGGCAGTGCGGCGGCGGCTTGCTGCGCCAGCCACTCGGTGTTGCCCAACGCACCGGGCTCGCGTGTGGAGGTGGCAAGAAAAAGAAATCGGGGGTTCGGATTCATGGCGGCCATGGTACTGGCTGATGCAGGCCTTTGCTTGTACAGGGTCTGGGTACCGCGTGCCAGAATAAAGCGATAAAACGCAGCCTCACTGGAGCCTTCCTCGCCATGATCCATATTCGCGACATCGACCACATCGTCCTTCGGGTCACAGATCTGCAGGGCATGCTGCGCTTTTACCAGCAGGTGCTGGGCTGCAGCCTGGAACGCCGGCAGGACGAAATCGGCCTGGTGCAACTGCGTGCCGGGCGTTCGCTGGTGGATCTGGTGCCGGTGGATGGCACGCTGGGCCGGGCCGGCGGCGCGGCTCCAGGCAAGGAGGGCCGCAACGTCGACCATGTGTGCTTTCGTGTCGAGCCCTTCGACGCGGAGGCCATTCGCCGCCACCTGGCGGCCCACGGCGTTGAGGCAGGCAAGGTGGAGTCGCGCTATGGCGCCGAGGGCGAAGGGCCTTCGATTTATCTCAACGACCCCGAAGGCAACACTGTGGAACTCAAGGGGCCGGCATGGCCCGAGGGCGCCAACCCTAAAACTGCCGCCAGCCCTGCCACGCCGTGAAGCATGCGCCGGCGATCAGCACGGCACCCACGGCGCGCGCCATGGCAACACTGGCGCCCGGCCGCTGCGCCAGCCATCGCCGGGTACCCGCGGCAGCCAGCGCCAGCGAACCGTATACGCCGCTTTGGGTAATGGCGATGATCAATCCAAGCGCCACAGCCTGAACCCAGAGCGAGCCGTATTCCAGCCGCAAAAACTGCGGAAAGATGGCCAGCATGAAAAGGTAGGCTTTCGGGTTGAGCAGGCAGGTGAGTGCGGCTTGCCGGAAGGTGCGCCACGGGGACGGCGGCTCGATGTCGGGCAAAGCGCCGAAAACAGACGTGCTGCGCATCAGTGACCACCCGATCCAGGCGATATACAGGCTGCCCGCCACCAGCATGACATTGACCATGCCCGGAACCAGTTGCAGCAGAATGCCCAGCCCCAGCGCGCCTGCCACGACGTGGCAAATACCGCCCGCCACAATGCCCGCGACGGCGAAGAGGCCGGCCCTGCGCCCGCCGGTCAATGAGCTGGCCATGACGAACGCCATGTCCATGCCGGGCAGGATGATGATGCCCAGCACCATGAGGAAAAACAGCCAGAGGTGTGCGAAGTGGTCCATCAATGAGCCTGTTTGTTTCTAGCGGTGTACCGCGTGGTAAGCGGGGCGTGACAGGCTCATCACCCAATTGGTTTCCCAGTGGCGGCCGCCGTCTTCCGAAAAGGCCTGTTCCCAGCGGGCGTGGGTAGGTGTGATGCCGGACCAGGTGAAGCGAACCCGCACGGGCCGGCCTTCATGGCTGTCGTTTCCCTCAAACCGGCCTACGCCGTCGGCAAACGAACCGGTCACCGGCGGCTGCAGCAGGCCGTTGTTGTGGCTGACCCAGTAAATGCTCCACAACCGCGTTTGCGGATTGAAAAACCGCAAGGCCATGCCGATGGTTTCCTTGTTTTCGGTGACAAGGTCGTTCATGTTGCCGAGCCCGCCCAGCAGCAGCGCGCCGTCCTGCACGGCTTCGAAACTTTCCCAGTCGGTACAGCCCTCCAGTCGCCGGCGCAGACGCTTGTTGCTGACCAGCCAGCGCCCGGTGATGAAATTGAAATCGTGGCGCCCGTCGGCGAGCTCGGCAAGGTCCGGTGTATGAGTCAGGGTGGTGGTCATGGCTTGAAGTGCTTGTGGCACCGCAGTGGATATGTGAAAACCAGTCTAAAAAGGTAATAGGGCTGTTTCGGCCCTAATTAAGCGGTAGACTTTTCACCATGTATTCCCCCACCACGCGCGTGCTCACCGTCCTGGAACTGCTGCAGTCCCACGGCCGGCTGAGCGGTGCCGAGCTGGCGCGGCGGCTGCAGGTGGATGGCCGTACCCTGCGCCGCTACATCGCCAAGCTGGAAGACCTGGGCATCCCGGTGGTGGCTGAGCGTGGCCGCTACGGGTGCTACGGCCTGATCGCCGGCTTCAAGCTGCCGCCGATGATGTTCACCGACGACGAAGCGCTGGCCCTGTCGCTGGGCCTGCTCGCCGCGCGCGGCCTGGGGCTGGCTGAGGCAGCGCCTGCCGCGGAAAGCGCGCAGGCCAAGCTGGAACGCGTGATGCCGTACCAGCTGAAAAACCGCGTCCGTGCGCTTGGTGAAACCGTGACGCTGGACATGCGCCATGCGGTGGCCCCCGGCGACAACACGGCGTTGCTGGCCTTGAGCACCGCAGCGCATGGCTGGCAGCGTGTGCACATGGCGTACCGTTCAGCCGACGACGATGTCACCGAGCGAGACTTTGACGCCTACGGCCTGGCATTTCGCCGCGGCCGCTGGTACGTGGTGGGCTGGTGCCATCTGCGCGGGGCGCTGCGCTCATTCCGCCTGGACCGTGTGCAGGAAGTCCGGCCGCTCAATGTGGTGTTTACGCCGCCGGCAGATTTCAACGCCGCGCAGCATCTCGTCCTGGGGCTGGCCACCATGCCGCGCACAAACACCGTGCGCCTGTTGCTGCACACCGATTTGCAGACGGCGCAAATGGAACTCCCCGACAGCATTGGCGTGTTCCAGCCCAGTGACGAAGGCGTGCTGCTGCACAGCCAGACCGACCACATCCCGTGGTTCGCCAGACAGCTTTCGCGGTTGCCATTTGCTTTCGAAATCCAGGAGCCACCTGCGCTGCGCACCGCGCTGCGCGACCACGCACAACGCACGCTGGACCAGCATGCGGCCTGAACAGGCAGGTGCGGATCAGGCGGTTTCAGGTTCCAGGCTGCCGCGCGCTCGGGCCAGCCCATAAAAACCGAAATCCATGGCCGGAACCTCCCCGCAGATCAGCTCGGCCATGGCCTTGCCCGACCCGGCGCCGTGCGTCCAGCCCAGTGTGCCATGTCCGGCATTCACCCACAGGCGGCCGACTTTGGTCTTGCCGATGTAGGGAATGTTGGTGGGCGTGGCGGGACGCAGGCCGGTCCAGAAATTCGGCGTACCGCCCTGTTCTTCAAGGCGGGTGTCGCACACGCCCGGCAGCACTTCTTCGATGCGGTCGGCCAGCATTTTGCAGCGCGCCCTGGCCAGCGGTGTGTCCAGCGAAAGGTCGTAGCCGCCGACTTCGATGGTGCCGGCCACGCGCAAGTGATCGCCGAGGCGGCTCATGGCGCATTTGACCTCGTCGTCAATGGTGCTGACGAAGGGCGCAAGTTCCGGCTTGAGCAGCTTGAAGGTGGCGCTGTAGCCTTTGCCCGGATAGATCGGCAGGTCAACGCCCACCGAGCGCAACAGCGGCGCCGTGTACGAACCGCAAGCCACCACGATCTCGTCGGCCTTGAGTTTCATGACGGGACTCTCACTGCTGCCCGGCACGGTGCGTGCCCGGACGGCGACCGACTGGACCGCTCCACCGGACTTTTCCAGTCCTTCGATGTTGTGTTCGTAGAGAAAGCGTACGCCCTTGTCGGCGCAGCGCTGTGCCAGCGCCTGGGTGAAGACGCGCGCGTCGCCGCTTTCGTCGCTGGCGGTATAAGTGCCTCCCACGATGCGGTGCGCAAATGCCTTGAAGGCCGGCTCTATGCCCAGCAACTCGGCCGTGCTCACCACGCGGCGCGCCACGCCGTACTTCTGCATCAGCGCCGCCGCTTCACCGGCGGTATCGAACGACTTCTGGTCGGTGTAGTAGTGCGCGATGCCGCGCTCCAGCCGGTTGTATTCAATGCCGGTGGCCCTGACCACCTCCTTGAGCGCGATATGGCTGTAAGCGCCGAGGGCCACCAGCTGCTGCACGTTGCGCTCAAACGCGGCGTCGTTGCATTGCGACAGAAACTGCAGGCCCCAGCGCCATTGCTGCCAGCCATCGCCGAAGGGCAATTGCGGCCGGAACAGCAGGGGCGCATCGTTGCGAAACATCCATTTCAGGGCCTTCAGGGGGGCGTCCTTGTTGGCCCAGGGTTCGCAATAGCTGACCGAAATCTGTGCGGCATTGCCAAAACTGGTTTCCAGGGCGGCTCCGGGCTGCCGGTCCACCACAGTTACCTCATGGCCGCGCTCCAGCAGGTGCCAGGCAGTGCTGACGCCGATGATTCCCGCTCCCAAAACCACTACTTTCATACAAGCCCCTTTACAGCTTTCAAGTGTGAAGGATGTTGCTTTCAATTAATAGAAAAATTAAACTATCAGTGAAAACATCAGAACAACTAATACAAAGGAGGCTCTGCATGAGCACTTTTGATCCGGATGCGCTCGAATGCCTGGCAGCCATCGTGGAAGAGGGCGGCTTTGAGCGGGCGGCCCAGCGCCTGTCGATCACGCAGTCGGCGGTGTCGCAGCGCCTGCGTGCACTGGAGGCCCAGGTCGGCACCGTGCTGATCGTGCGCAGCAGGCCGCTCAAACCTACTTCAGCCGGTCAGCTGCTGCTGAAACACACCAAGATGCTGCGCCTGTTGCGTGCCGACCTTGAGCGCGACCTGAAAGAGCTGGCGCCCAGCTCGCTTGGTGGTGCGCGTGAGGAAGAGCGCATTTCCATCGCCATCAATGCCGACAGCATTGCCACTTGGGCCCTGCCGGCGCTGACCGACCTGGCGCAGCAGGGCCTGCCCATGGAGATCATCCATGACGACCAGAACTTCACCCACGAGTGGCTGCGTGAAGGCCAGGTGCTGGGCTGCGTCACCACGCTCAAGCAGGCGCTGCGCGGCTGCAAGGTGGAACCGCTGGGCGCGATGCAGTACATCGCGGTGGCCACGCCGGAGTTTGCGCAAAGGCGGCTTGGCCTGGGCGGGAAGCAGGATGCAGCCGCCCTGACGCAGTACAACTTTCGCGATGTGCCTTTTATCGCGTTCAACCGCAAAGACGAACTGCCGGTCGATTTCGTCGGCAAAGCTTTCGGGCTCAAGCGCGTCACCCTCAACCAGCTCTTTGTGCCGTCATCGGAAGGCATGGTCAGGGCGGTGCTGGCGGGCTGGGGCGTCAGCGTGGTGCCGCGCCTGCTGGCGCAAGGACTGATTGATACAGGCCAGCTCGTCAACGTGGCGTCCAGCTACACCTTGCCCATCCAGCTCTACTGGCATTGCTGGAACCTCGAGTCTGAAGTGCTGGACGCGCTCACCGCCGCACTCAAGCAGTCTGCAGCGCAGTCGTTGGTGACCTGATCACACGAGGCGAGCATTGCGTGATGGCCGCGCATGACTGGCCGACGGGGACATCAGGGCGGCCGTACGGTGTCGCTGTTTCACTCGCTGACAAAGACAGGCAGGGGAGTAATCCCATTTACAAAAGGCAGCGGCTTCCGCACACTGTGACCTGATGCGCGCTTGGCGCTGCATTGCAGTGAAAGGCACGAGGTAACGAATGCTGGGATGGCTGGGGCTGCGTACCCGTCTGGTTTTGCTGGTGCTGCTCGCGCTGCTCCCGCTGTTCGGCTTGCTCGCGTATTACGCCGAACAAGGTCACCGGACTGCGCTGGAACATGCGCAGGTTGACCTGCAGGCCCAGGTCGCGCTGCTCGCCACACACCAGCAGCGCACGGTGGACAAGGTCCATGAGCTTCTCAACGGCCTGGCCAGTGCGCCTCATATCAAAAGCCGCGAGCCCGGACTGTGCGGGCAACAGCTTAAAAATATCCATCGGGAGCACCCCGAGTTCACCCATGTGGGCGTTGCTGCGCCGGACGGCCGGCTGGTCTGCAGCTCACTGGGCCTTCTTCCCGGCAGTATCCAGGAAGACGACCGGCCATTTTTCCTGCAAATCATGGCCGGGCAGCGTTTTGCCATCGGGACTTACGGCATTGGCCGCAGCAGTGGCCTGCCGGGCCTGATCTTCGCCATACCGGTCCACACCGATTCCGGCGCCATGGGCGGCGTGGCCTTTGCCTCCCTGGGCCTGAAGGCGCTCGCAGAACCCTTGACCACCGCGTCCATGATGCCGGGTGCAAGGCTGACGGTGCTTGACCGGGATGGCGTGGTTCTGGCTGTTTCCCCGCAGGCGCCTTCCTGGCTGGGCCGGCAGCACCCGGATTCCGCCGTACGCCAGGGAGTGCAAACTCGCCACTTGGGCGTACTGCATGCGCCTGATGCGCAGGGAAGCCAGCGGGTCTACGCTTTTGCGCCGGTTCCCGTCGAAGGCCGCGATGGGCTATTTGTGGCGGTCAGTGTCCCGCAGGAAATCATCGGCGCGGAAAGCCGCGACAACCTGCTTTCGGAGCTGGCGGCCTTGCTCGCCGTGGCCGTGGCAAGCGCAGCCTGTGCGTGGTGGATGGGCAACCGCCTGATCGTCAACCCGGCCAAGGCGATTCTGAAAGAAGCTAATGAGGTTGCAGAGGGCAATCTCGGGGCGCGTGTCAGGCTGGGTCCGTTGTACCAAGGGGAGCTTGGCGATATCGGGCAGACTTTCAATCGCATGGCCGGCTCGCTTCAGGCGCGGCAGGAAGAGCTTGATGCCGCGCTCAGCCGTGTGGACAAGGAGCGCTCCCTGCTCGACCTCATTCTCAACAGCATGAGTGAGGGTGTAATCGCAGCGGACACCGAAGGCCGCTTCCTGGTGTTCAACGCGACGGCCCGCAAGCTCTTCAATGCGGCTACACCGGGCCCTGGCATGCGGGTCGAGGAATGGCGGCGCAGCCATGAGCTACTGATGCTTGACGGCAAAACCCACTTGCCGGAAGCTGAACGGCCGCTGACACGCGCTGCCCGCGGCGTCAGTACCGACAACTGGGACCTGCTATTTCGCAGGCCCGGCGCCGAAGACCGGGTGCTCCGCATGAGCACCCGGCCCTTACGCGGTGACGACGGCACGCTGGTGGGTGGCGTCGCGGTGTTCAACGACATCACCAAAGCCAAGGCCGCCGAAGAATTCGCGAAGGCACAGGAACAGGTGCTGGCACTGATTGCCGGGAGCGCGCCCCTGCAGCGCTCGCTCGAAGCCGTGGTGCAATTAATTGAGACGAGTTCCCCGGACAGCCTGTGCTCGATCCTGCTGCTGGATGGCCAGCACCTGCGCCTGGGTGCAGCGCCCAGCCTGCCGGACAGCTACAACCAGGCCATTGAAGGCTTGCCGGTTGGTGAAGGGGTGGGCGCCTGCGGTACCGCGGCGTTTCGCAACGAGATGGTCGTGGTGGAAGACACCCAGCTGGATCCGTTGATGAAAGACTATCGCGAACTCCTGGCCACGCACAACCTGCGCGCCTGTTGGTCGCATCCCGTGGTGTCTACCACTGGCGAGCCGCTGGCGACGTTTGCCATCTACCACCGCTATCCGTGTGCCCCCCAGGCGCACGACCTGGAGCTGATCGCCACCGCGGCGCGGCTGGCCGGCATTGCGCTGGTACGTGCCCGCGCCGAGGCGGCGCTGGTCAGCAGCGAAGCGCGCTTTCGTGAGCTTGCAGAAAACATCAACGACGTTTTTTACAACGTGGATCCCCGCTCGGGCCAGCTTCTCTATATCAGCCCCGGCTATGAGAAGGTGTGGGGGCGCAGCCGCGAGAGCCTGTATGCCAACCCCCTGTCATATGCCGACGCGGCGCTGCCGGAGGATCAGCCTTTGCTGAAGCTCGCCAGGAAGCGCAACCGAACCGGCGAATCCTCCGACATCGAATACCGCATCCTGTCCACGGACGGCAAGCTCCGGTGGATACACGACCACTCCTATCCGGTGCTCGATGCGTCGGGCGTGCTCGAACGTGTGGTGGGCACCGCGCGCGACATTACCGACCGCAAGCTTGCCGACCTGGCGCTCGCAAACACCAACCGGGCCCTGCAGATGCTGAGCCAGTCCAGCATCGCCATCAACCGGATCGAAGACGAGGAGGCCCTGTTGGCCGAAGTCTGCCGTGTCGCCGTCGACGTGGGCAGCTACCGCATGGCATGGGTCGGGTATGCGCAGAACGACGAAGCGCGCACCATACAGCCCATGGTGCACGCCGGTAACGAGGGTGGCTACCTGACGGTGATCCGCTTGACCTGGCGCGATGACCAGGTCACGGGCCAGGGCCCCGCGGGCCAGGCCATTCGCACGGGGCTGCCCCAGCAAAGTGGCGACATCGGTCAGGCTGAAAATCACTTCTACTGGCATGCCGACGCGATGAAGCGAGGCTACCGGAGCGCGGTCTGCCTGCCCTTGCGCGAAGGGGGCCGCAGTTTTGGTGTGCTGTGCCTTTATTCGGCCGAAGCGCAGCACTTCACCCCTGAAGAAATCAAGCTCCTGCAGGAGCTTGCCGACAACCTGGCATTCGGCATCGTCAGCTTGAGAGAACGGCTGGAGCGCCAGCGCAGCCAGGAGGCGGCGCGCCAGGCCGCAGTCAAACTGCGCGAACAGGCCTCGCTGCTGGACAGGGCCCAGGATGCCATCATGGTCCGCAACCTGGACCGGACCATACGTTTCTGGAACAAGAGTGCCGAACGCCTTTACGGCTGGACGGCCGAAGAAGTGCTGGGAAAATCGATGGAAGAGTTCATGTACGAGGATCCCCAGGTGCTTGTGGACGCCATGGCCCGCACGCTGGCCAATGAAGGGGACTGGACCGGTGAACTGGAGCAGCACGCCAGAGATGGTTCAACGGTGGCCATCGAAGCACGCTGGACGGTGGTGCGCGACGAAGAAGGCAAGGTCAACGGGGTGCTCGGCATCAACACCGATATCCGAGAACGCCGGCGTGCGCGTGAAGAAATTTTGCGGCTCAACGCCAGCCTGGAAGAGCGCGTGCAGCAGCGCACCGCGCAGCTCGAATTTGCCAACAAACAACTGGAAGCGTTTTCCTATTCCGTGTCCCATGACCTGCGCAGCCCGCTGAGTGCCATCGACGGATTCAGCGACCTGTTGCAGCGTGCCATGAACAAGTCCGACAGCACACCGCTGTCGGAGCGCAGCCGGCATTACCTGGCGCGCATACGGGCCGGGGTGGGGCAAATGGGGGAGTTGATCGATGCGATGTTGACGCTGGCACAGGTGTCGCGCTCAAGCCTGCGCTGGGAGCCGGTCGACCTCAGCGCGCTGGTCCAGGGCATCCTTGATGGCTACCGTGAACGCGAGCCCGAAAGGCCGGTGGATCTCCATGTTGAAGCGGGTTTGACGGGGCAGGGTGACCCGCGCCTGCTCATGCAGTTGCTGGACAACCTGCTGGGCAACGCCTGGAAATTCAGCGCCAACCAGGAGCGCACCGAAATCACCTTCGGCCATGAGATCGGGGAAGACGGAGAGACGGTTTATTTTGTCCAGGACAAGGGCGCCGGCTTTGACATGGCCTATGCGGAGAAGCTGTTTGGCGCGTTCCAGCGCCTGCATTCGCTGTCGGAGTTCGCCGGCACCGGCATTGGGCTGGCCACGGTGCACCGCATCGTGGCACGGCATGGCGGGAAGGTCTGGGCCCAGTCAGCACTGGGGCAGGGCGCCACGTTCTATTTCACGTTGGGTGAGAGGACTTTGTAGTACCCCCGTCCAGGCTCACTGCGTGTAGCCTGTTCCCCCCTCAAGGGGGCGGCGCCTGGGGCCGGCGAAGCCGGGCCCTCGGCCCCCATTGGTGAAATACCTCCATCACTGGCCGTATTCACCGAATCTTCAAGCCAGCATGAGCCGCGGAACCGGCTTTGCCGGGCCGCAGGCGGGCGGCCCCCTCGGGGGGCAGGGAGCTACACGAAGTGAGCGACCGTGGGGGCTAGTCTAGAAACTCTGCGAGCGCAGAGTTTCGCGCAGCGTCTGCGCTTTATCTGCGTCGAACTGACCTTCAACCCGCGCCAGCACTTCACCCTGGCGGTTGACCACCACGGCGTAGACCTGGTCCGTGCCGTTGAGGCCGGCCGCGCGCACAAAACTGGCCCGGTCGGTGAACACCGGCACCAGCCTGGCGCGCTCGGTGTCGGCCGTGTAGTGCTTGAGCAACCTGTTTTCGACGGCGCTGCGCCCCGTCGGTGTGCCGGGGTCATTGACGATCGGCATGCGCATCCACGCGATGGACGAGTCGTTACGCAGGTTCAGCCCCTGGATCCAGCTCTCGGCCTGGACGTGCTGGCCGCGCTGGAAGGTGATCAGTGCAAGGGTGCGGTCAGAGGGCAAGCCATCCGGTACGTTGACCGGCTGGCGCAGCAGTGTTTGCGCCATGAAGGCCGGCATGTGCCCCATCACGCTGGCCTCATTGGGCGACGCGAACGCAAACGCAAACGCAAGGCCGACGGCAACCAGCCAGGCGCCAAGATAGGACACGTTGCTTTTCATGGTGCTCTCCCCAATGCGGGTGCGGTACAGGAAGTCCTGCATGAACCCTTCATGCAAGATACATGCAAGCCGAACAGTGCGCAAACCAACAATTGGAACAAAGTGTTATCACCTTCGTGCTGACCCTTGGGTTCCGCGTTGCCGGTCGTGGTTGGGTTACGCGATGCGCAGGAAGTTCAAAAAAATGCCGCCGCCGTGTGCGCTGCGGCGCTACGACTTTAGTCACCAGCGGCACGTCGGCACCACGCACATAAGAGGACGACTGAGTGCTTGAGTGCTATTGGCCGACGCGGATCAGCAAGTCGGGTAAAAACCCGTCCTGTTCATGCTTGCGTGCATAACCCAGCGGGTTCGCCACTACGCGGCAGCCGCGGCTGATGTAATTAATTACGCAATGCAGATGCCCATGCAGCCACAGGTCGGCCAGCGGCAGCAGGTCATCCAGCGCATTACAAAAGCCCGCTGTACCCGGCACCAGGCCATAGCGCGGGTCGGCGCTCAGCAAGCTGGGGGCGAAATGCGTCACGGCCACGGTAGGCCCTTCAAAGGGTACGGCCAGTGCCTGCCGCAACCAGGCCTGGCTTTTGAGGCCCTCTTCGCGCACATCGGCCGCCAGCAGTGGCTGGCCATCGCGAAAGGAATGGTTTTTTTGGAGGTAAAAGTTGGCGGCGCGGAATGCTTTTTCGCGAGCTTTCAATTGCTCGCCCGGCGTAATGTCCGATGCCTGGGCCTGGCCTGCGCTCAGGGCGTCAAAGTCGGTCCACAGCGTGCTGCCCACAAAACGCACACCCTGCAGCACCACGGTTTCACGCTCAAGCCAGACCATGCCCAGGCGCTCGCAGGTTTCGCGCAGCCGCACATGGGTTTCATCAAAGTCCAGGCCGTCGTATTCGTGGTTGCCCGGGACAAACAGCACCGGCGTCGGCCAGCCGGCGCCGCCGCGCTCTGCCGGCAACGGTGAAAACCGCGCCAGGCCAAAGTCGCCGATATTCAATTCGTCCAGCAACGAGCCCTTCTGGTAGGAGCCGATGTCGCCCGCCAGCACCAGCAGGTCGGCACCGGGCACGGGCTGCGCTGTGAAGTGGGGATTGGATTCAAGGTGCAGATCGGAAAGGAGCTGGATGTTCACCCGCCCATTGTGCGGGAAGATGTTTCGATCTCTTCCTTGCTGGAGTTTTAGCTTGCGCGACCTTGCGCCCATGCGCTAGATTGCGCATGGCATCAGCAGATGAACCGGAGCCGCTTGTGAAGCAGATCGAAAACGCAGCCGTCGCGCAGACCTTCGCGGCCTACCCACCGGCGCTGCGGCGCAAGCTGCTGGCCCTGCGCACGCTGATCCTGGACACGGCATCGGCCACACCCGGCGTGGGCGAGCTGGAGGAAACCCTCAAGTGGGGCGAGCCGGCCTACCTCACGTCAGTCAGCAAAAGCGGCAGCACCGTCCGCCTGGGGCCGGTCAAGTCCAGCCCGTCGCAGTACGCCCTGTACTTCAATTGCAACACCACGCTGGTGGACACCTTCCGCACCTTGTTTCCGGGCGAGCTGCGTTATGAGGGCAACCGGGCCATCGTGCTCGATGCGGCCGATCCACTGCCGCGGGATGCCTTGTCGTTCTGCATTCAGGCGGCGCTGACCTACCACCGGAAAAAAGGCCCCTGAAACGGCAAAACCGCCGGCGCCGGGCGGGGTGCGTCAGGCCAGCGGCGCCAGCAGGCGCACGGTGAATGTCGTGCCCTGTCCGGGCCGGCTGGTGACTTCAATCTGCCCCTGGTGCAGGTCAACGCATTCCTTCACGATGTGCAGGCCGATGCCGGTGCCGGAAATATTGCCGACATTGGTGCCGCGGTGAAAGCTGCCGAAAAGCCGCGGCAGGTCGGCTTCCGGGATGCCGATGCCGTGGTCGGTGATGCGCAGGTGAATCTGGTCGCCCACGCCGCGAACGGCAAACTGCACCGGCGTGTCCGGGTCCGAATATTTCAGTGCATTGCCCAGCAGGTTGACCACGATGTGCCGCAGCAACTGCTGGTCCGCCGTGCGCGGCGCGTCCAGGCCGTCGCAGGTCAGCGACACGCGCGCGGCCTGCGGGTTGCCGCGCTCAAGCTCACCCATCACCTGAACCAGCCAGTCGGGCACTGCCAGCGGTGCGGCTTCGAACTGGAACTTGCCCAGCTCCAGGCGGCTGGTCAGCAGCACCTGCTCGACCATGCTGTTCATGCGGGCCACCGCCGTCTTGATCTGCCCCAGCAGCTCCCGGCGTTCGCTGGCCGGAAAGCTGGCGCCGTAGGCGTCCAGCAGCTCCACGGACGACAGGATGGCGGCCAGCGGTGTGCGGAACTCGTGCGATGTCACGGCGACAAACCGTGACTTCAGCTCCGACAGCTCGCGCTCGTGCGCCAGCGCCTTGCGCATGTCTTCCTCTGCCTGGCGCTTGCGCGTGACATCGGTCAGGAAGTTGAGCGTGGCGGGCGCGCCCTGCCATTCAAACATCACCGCGCTGATCTCCAGCCAGCGTATGGCGCTGCGGCTGTGTTGCACGCGAAACTGGTAGTAGTTCTCCACCGGCTCGCCGCGCAGGCGCTTCATGTGGTTGCTCAGCACCTTCTCGCGGTCGTCGGGGTGGATGAATTCGATGAAGGGCCGGGACTTGGCGGTTTCCTCGTCCAGCGAGGTCAGCTCCAGCGCCTTGGGGTTGGCATACAGGATGCGCCCGGCCGCCGTGACAAGAATGCCCTCGCTGACGTTTTCCACCACCGCGCGGTACTTGGCCTCGGAGTCGTTGCGCCGGCCGATCTCCACACGCAGCTGCTTGGAGGTGTCGAGCTGCCAGGTGATGTTGTTGGCCAGGTGGATGACGCGCAGCAACTGCCCCGAAGGGCTGTGCATGGGCAGTGCGCGCTGGCTCAGCCGGGCGTTGCCGCCCTGCGGCCGTATGACCCTGTACTCTTCGCTGCGCTTCAGGGGGCTGGTCTGCAGGCTCAGCACCCGCTCGCGGTCTATCGGGTCCACATGCTCCAGCCATTGCCAGGGCCGGTCTGCCAGGGTGTCGGCCGACAGGCCCCAGAACGCCTCGAACGCCGGGTTGGTATAGGTGATGCGGCCGGTTTGCGGGTCCCAGGACCAGAGCATGGCGTCAATATTCGAGGCGATCTGCCGCAGCAGCGCCAGCGCCCCGTCCGGCGATGAAGCAGGGGTCTCAGCCGTGGGCAGGGAAGAGGAGGGATTTTGGGGATGGGCCACAGCCCAAGCATAGCCGCCGGCTCCGTGAAATTTTTCCCGGAAATCACGTAGAAATCACCCGCATGTGTCGCCGCGGGGCATCACATGCATTTTTTGCATGGGTTTGGGCCTCGGTTAGGCTTGAAACCCTAGGGAAAACCCTTATTCTTCATTCACCGCAACTTTTTCACCCCATGAAGGTGACCCTGACATGTACAGCCTGATTTCCCAGATCGCCCGTTTCCTGCCCGCCGCAACCCGCGTGGCCCCTGTAAACGGTGTGGCCCACAACCTGATGGAACGCGCCGAAGCACGCGCCGGCCGCAATCCGCTGCAGGCCCAGGAACTGCGCAGCGCCGCCTACGCTTACCTCAGCGTGGTTCGCTGAGCCCCCACGCTTCCCCACTTCGAGCCTGCGGCGCGCTGCCCCTTTTCTCTCGTACGGGGCTGCCCGCCTTGCGGCTGGCAAAGCCAGACCGCGGCTTCAGCTGGTAAAGACGGGGTCTTGCTCGGGGCGGATGCGGTCAGAGCTTAACCCCTGCTCCTTTGACGGCGGGCGACAGTACGGCTACCTGCTCCTTGACGAAGCCGGTGAACGCCGCCGGGCTCATGGGCTGGGTGGTGATGCCCAGCTCCAGCATCTTCTTTTTGATCTCTGCCGTTGCCAGTATTTCGTTGCAGGCGCTGCTCAGCCGTGCCACGACGTCGGCCGGCATGTGCGCCGGGCCGCTCAGGCCAAAGAAGTTGTCCAGAACCAGCTTGCGGTAGCCAAACTCCACCACGCTGGGCACATCCGGCACCAGCGGTGAGCGGCTGGCCGACGTCACGGCCAGCGGCACCAGCTGCCCGCTTTTGAAGTAAGGCACAAACGCCGTCAGCACGTCGATGCCCACGGGGATCACGCCCCCGATCAGGTCTGTCGTCATGGGCGCACCGCCGCGGTACGGGATGTGCACCAGGTTCACGCCCATGGACTTTTTCATCAGCTCGCCGTAGATGTGGCCGATCGAAGCCGGGCCGCCCGAGCCGAAGTCGAGCCGGCCCGCCTTGCGGGCCTGCGCTTCCACATCGGTAATCGTCTTGATGGGCGCGTGCGGGTTGGCCATCACCACGCAGGGCGCATTGCCGATCAGCGCGATGTGGGTGAAGCCTTCCACCGGGTCATAGGGCTGCTTTTCCAGCGCGAACGGGCCGATGGAAACCGGTGTCGAGTTGCTCAGCATCAGCGTGTAGCCGTCCGCCGGCGCCTGCGCCACCACCAGGCCTCCCACGCTGCCGCCCGCGCCCGGCCGGTTGTCGACCACCACCGCCTGCCCCAGCTTTTTGCCCAGCTGCTCGGCCATCACCCGCGCGACGATGTCGCTGGCGCCGCCGGCCGGAAAGGTCACCACGATCTTGATCGGCTTGTCCGGCCAGGCAGCCAGGGCCGGCAGCGCCATGGACGCGGCGCCGCTGGCGAGGATCTTCAGCGCGGTGCGGCGCGCAAGTGGGTGGGAGGGCGTTGGGGTGTGTGGGTGGTCTGGCATGCGCGGCTCCTGCGTACAGTTTGTGTGCAAAAGTGTGTGCAAAAACCATGCCCCTCGCCGCGAGCCGCTTGAATGGGGTTGCCCGTGGGCGTTCGGCGTCGGCGAGATGCTACTGAATTAATAGCGGCTAGCGCCTGTTCTCATTGGGTTGCAGCCCGATTGAGTGGGTAAAAAGCGATTCAGGGGGCTTTTTATCCTCCAGCCTGCCCCTGGGGTGCCGCAAAAGCCTTGGCGACGCCGGAAACCCCGAGAAAACCACTGATTTCAAGTGCCAAAGATGGCTAAAGCCCAATACAAACGGGCGCAAGCAGCTATCTATTTGATAGCGAATGGCATGGCAATCTGCCGCCGGCTTCAGTCGCCTCGATAGGGTGCGTGCGTGATCCTGCTGCCGGCCCGCGGCTACCGCCACAGCTCCCCGTTAAAGGAGACGCTTTTGACCATGTGTTCCTCCAGGTAGGCTTCCTTGTAGGCGGAACGCACGGTTTTCCAGGTTTCGCTGGTTGCCGGGAGTTCCGTGCGTGCCGAGATGACGGCGCGAAACGGAATGTGGCCGACGCCGGTGAAGGTGGCTTCTGAACGCAGCACCACATTGCAGTTAATGGTCTCTCCCGGCCCGATCAAGCCGCCAGGGCAGATGTCAGCCTGCACATCGCTGGCTTTCAGTGCCAGCTTTGTGTTGGGAAGAGGGTTGAGGGTCAGGGCGATGCGCGGCGGGGTCACGCGGACGGCGCGGCGGCTTGCGTTGGTCAGGCTAAAACCGAAGGAGACGCTGCGGTCCAGCCAGGTGACCTTTTGCTGGAACTTGACCTGCAGGTTAGGCGTCAGGGAGTCCACCAGTTCATCGACCACCTTGATGCGCTCCAGCCGCTTGCGTTCCGCGGCCTGGGCGTCGGGCACCGGTTTCTGCACCGGCTCCGCAACCGGTTCCGCTGCGGCCTTGGGCTGCTGGATCTCGGCCTTCATCTGCTCCATGTTGGCGCGCAATGCCTCGGTCTGGGCCTTGGCTTCGGCGAGCTTTTGTTCAAGCTGCTGCTGGTTCTTCTGGTTCGCGGCCATCAGCTGCTGCATCAGCAGCTGGGCTTCCTTCTGTGCCTTGGCCGCAGGCCGGTCTACCAGGGTGTAACGCGCTGCGCTGCCGGCCACCACAATCGCCAGGCCGATGATCAGCAAAAAAACGATGGTGTCGTATCGGTGGGCGCCGGCGTCCTTGCCGGGTTTCGGTTTGGGTTGGCGCGGCGGGAGAGGCGGCAGGGATGGCGGGATGGGGGGCATGCTTTTGTAAGCCATGAGATATGACGCGGGTGTGGCTGGATTAAATGTGTTGTGAATCAGGTCGGTCAGGGGGCAACATGCCTTGAGATGCCCGGCTCACCATTTGCCGCGCACCCCCATCAGCAGGGCCAGGTTGCGCTGGCGTGCGTTCTGTTCGGTCTGGAGGTCGGCGAAGAGGTTGAAGTTGTCGTGGATGCGGCCCGAAACGCCCACGCCCAGGACCACCGTGTTGGCATTGAGGGCCACGCCCGCGATCTGGAACTGGTAGGGCGTGCCGGCGCCCTGCAGCTGCGCCGTCATCGGGGTGTTGTATTTGCCAAACTCATGTGCCCACACCACCCGCGGTTCGATCCGCAGCCGGCCCACGTCAAAGCCGGCTTTCAGCCCCAACATCGATTTGGTCGAGTACACGGTTTGCGCGGCAACCTGCAGGTTGAGCGCACCGGCGCCCTGCTCGGCGAAACCGTTGGTCTGGTTGCGGCTGAAGGCCAGCGCGGCCATCGGTTGCAGCGTCCAGCCGGTCATGTCCAGGTCGTAGGTCAACTCGCCGTAGGCCGTGGCGGTGCTGCTGTCGAAATTCGACGAGGCCAGGCGGGCGATCGGCCCGACCACGATGCCGCGGTCCATGTGGTTGCCGTGAAACGCCACGCTGGTCACGCCATTCAGGCGCCAGGCCCCGTCGGTGTAGCCGGCGTACATCGCCAGCGCCGCGCTGCGAGCCCTGCCCTGGTCACCTGAATCAAAACTGACCCTTGATGTGCCCATCGTCACGGCGCCGCCCAGCATCAAGCCTGGCGACACTTCGGCGTCGTAACCCGCGCTCAGGCCGGTGCTGTTCAGGCGGCTGGCCATGGCATTGCCGTCGCTGTCGGTGATTTGGTGGCTGCCGTAACCGCGCAGCCAGAAACCGCAGCCGTCTTCGATGGCCGGGAAAAGCGCCCTCAGGGCTTCGCGGCCCGCAACGTCGTCGCTGCCGCAGACTGAGCCCAGGCTGCTTCGGCCCACGCGTGCCTGCAGCTGTTCGCCGAATGCGGCGGCAAAGCTGGGGCCGGCACGGCGCAAGGCGACCAGGTTGGCACCGCCTATGGCATCGAAGGCGGCGAGGGCCTGCGGCACTGAAAGGCTGTTGAGGGCGCTGAGCACCGTGCTCATGTCGCCGCTCGCGCTGCCGGAGGCATTTTGCAGCGCATTCGAGGCTGACTGCTGGTTGGGCGTCATGCCGGGCAGGGTGTTGTAGCCGGTGCTGTTGCGCGCCAGGGTCAGGTACACATTGTTGGGGTCGTAGGTGAGCGACGGCGTCAGAAACGCCAGGTTGGTCGTGAGCCCGCTAAAGACGCCGGTGCGCCCGCCTGTGGCATTGAGGATGGTGTACTGCGTGGTCGGCGAGTAGGTGCCGGCGCTGGCCAGCACGTTGACCGTGCCGCCGTTGATGGTCAGCGTGCCGGTGGCGTTGGTGCGGTCGTTGCTGCCGGCTGCATCGACCTCCACGCTGTAATTGGAGCCCGCATTGAAAGTCAGATTGCCGACGACGGTGAGCGTGCCGATGGAATTGCCGGGCGCCAGCGTGCCGCCCGACTGGATGGTGGTGTTGCGCACGGAACCGGTGCCGCCCAGCGTGCCGCCGTTCTGCACCTGCACGGCAGAGTTGGTCAGGCTGCCGTTGACCGACAGCGTGCCGCCGCTGACGACGGTAGTCCCGCTGTAAGTGTGGGTGCCGGAAAAGGTGACATTGCCGGTGCCGCTTTTGACCACGTTGCCGGTGCCGCTGATGACGCCGCCAAACGTTCCGTTGCCTGCTTGCAAGAACTCCAGGTTGGCGTTGGTGGTAATCAAGCCCTGCAGGTTGGCGGTAGTACCGCGCAAGGTGCCGCCATTGATGGTGGTGCCGCCGGTGTAGGTGTTGGTGCCAGAAAGAATCACCGTGCCGCTGCCTTCCTTGACCAGTGCGCCGCCGCCGCTGACGGACCCTGCATAGGTGCCATTGGTGGTCTGGTCGAAGGTCAGCACGCCGTCGTTGCTGATGGCTCCCTGCAGGCTGGTGGTGCTGCCGGTCAGGCGGGCATTGGTTCTGATGAAAGTGCCGCCGGTGTAGCTGTTGGCGCCCGTCAGTATGGTGGAGGAGCCCCCGGGGTGGCGGAACACTTCTACCCATCCGGCGCCGCTGATCGCCGCGGAGAAGGTGTAGGGCGTGGCGTCGTTTTGGTTGAACTTGATGCTGGAGCTGGCATTGCCGAAAACCACGGCGTCAGCATTCAGGGTGCCGCTGGGCCCGATGTTGCCGATGACCAGCGTCCCGGTGCCCACATTGCCCAGGTGCAGGGTGCGGGTGCCGCCCACCGTCACGGTGGCGCCGGTGCGGATGCCCAGGAGCCCGTCTCCATTGTTGCCAACAATGAACTGGTCGCCCGGAGCCAGGCTGAGGGGGGACACGTTCAGGCTGGCGCCGGCGCCGTCCATGAGGATCTGCCCTCCGGTCACCGTGTCGCCCACGCTCAGCCGCGTGGCCGTGACGCTCCCATTAATCAGCATTGATCCCGCGTTACCCGGCGTCGGCGTGGTGCCCAGCAGGAGCGTGCCAGCGGCCAGGGTGCGGCCCGCATGGACGACCACCTGGCCGTTTTCCTCCACTTGCAGCGTGCCCACCTGGGCGGCTGGTCCACTAATAATGTCCACCTGCTGGTTCGTCGGGACCCTTGCCAAGCTGGCGGCTGTAGGCGTGCCGCCACTCCAGTTGGCCGCGTCGTTCCAGTCCTGAGTGCCTGCGGCCGAGAAATCGTTGGTGACCTGGGCATGGCCGGCATGCGGTGCCATGGCCAGGCCGGCGAATGCCAGCGCCAGGCCAAGCGGCTTGAGGGGAAAGTGCGGGCGGGAATTCATGCGGGCCGGTTTTGGGGTGAGGCTTCAAGCCGTGCCGGTCAGCAGAACCCAAAGACGATTGCCTTGCCAGAGGACATCGCGATTTCGGCTGCAGGCGCAGTTAATAATTTAGCTAACATTTCTTAACGTATGCCTCGCAGTAACTATGGCCTCCGGAAAGAGCTCCGTACGGGTGTGATGTCCATGTTTTGACTTTGCTTCACGTTACATTTTTTTGCAAGTAGGTCGTTTGACAACTTATAACGCCCAGAGCGTCAAATGGGAGAACTAAAGAATTAATTTGATCTTGTGGCGTTGACTAAGAGTGGCCGGAGGCTGGCCTGTAGCCAGAAAAAGCGGCGCCACACGCTGAAAATCGCACCGCAGGGCACCGGATCCGGGTCATTCAGTGCGCTGTTTTGGTGTCTGCGTTGCGTGCTGGCCACACCGCAGCCGGGAACTGCAGTGGTTTGATCCGCTTGCCACGGCTGCTATCAAATAGCTAGCGACTTGCGCTCGTCTTTGTTGGCTAAAACACCAATATGATGGGAAAAAAGTGTGCTGGAGAAGCGCGCCGCAGTAGCGATGGCTCCCGGCGACGATTTCCGCGCCCAAAACTGCCTGGTTTGGCATCAAAAATGACCCTCGCCCAATACTGACTTGCGCGAGCAGCTATGATTTTTATAGCGCTGTGTAGACGTCTCTCCGGATAGCCAGGCTGGCCAGTCCTTTGGGTGGGTCAGGGGCTTCAGGCCAAAAATGCCCTGTCGGCCGCACGCACCAGCACCTGCCGCAACCACGCATGCGCGCTGCGTTGTTGCGAACGCCGGTGCCACAGGGTATCCACGTGCACCGGTGACACGTCAAACGGCAGGGGGCGCAGCACCAGCTGGTCGGCAATGCCCGTCACCCCGACGAAATGCCGCGGCAGCACGGTGAGCAGGTTCGAGTTCGCCACGACGCGCCCGGCAGTGAAGAACTGGTTGACCGTCAGCACCACATGCCGCTCCCGGCCCAGCGAGGCGAGGGCTTCGTCGACGAAACCATAGGGACGGCCCGAAAAACTCACCAGCATGTGGCGCGCCGCGCAGAACTTGCTCAGTGTGAAGGGGCCGGTAGCCAGCGGGTGGTCTTTGCGCATGACGCAGACGTATTCGCCGTCATACAGCCGCTGGTGCAAAAAGGGCAGGGGCTCGCCACTTTGCGCGCCGGCCGTCAGATCGGCCAGCACCGAGGGAAAGTAGCCGACCGCCAGGTCGCACAGCTCCTCGTCCAGCAGGCGCCGCGGGTCGCGTGTGGTCAGTGGAATCACGCGGATCGACACGCCTGGGGCTTCCTGGTCCAGTGTCTCCACCAGGCCGGGAATCAATTCGGCCGCGGTGGCGTCGGCCATGGCCAGCACGAAGATGGTGGTGGCTTCGCCGGGCACGAATTCGTTGGGCACCAGCGACTCCTGCAATTGCTGCAGGGCCTCGCGCACGGCCGGCCAGATCGCCACGGCGCGCGGGGTGGGCGCCATGCCCTGGCCGCTGCGCTGTACGAGCTCGTCGCCCAGGGTCTCACGCAGCCGGCGCAAGGCATTGCTGACAGCCGGCTGCGTCAGCGACAGGTTGCGCGCCGCCCGGGTCAGGCTGCGCTCGGCCATCACTTCGTCAAACACGCGAAGCAGGTTGAGGTCCAGGGTCCGGAAATTGAGCGGGGTCACGGCTTGGGGCGGGTGTTGAAGAGCGAAAAAGAGGGTGAAAAGAGGGTGGAAAAGCTCAAATTATCACCAATGTGAATGAATCACATCATAAAGATAAAGTTGAATAACATCAGTGATAACCCTAATATCCTCCTACCCGCTGCAATTTTGGTTCAGCGGAGTTAACCCAAAGGGAGTTCACCATGACCAGCTTCGTCAATATCAAATATTCCACACAGCACCCCGGCGTTGTCCGCGCTGAGTCGGCCTTTGGTGCCGTACGCCAGCTGGGCGGTGCTTTCTCCGGCACCCGCGGCCTGGCTACGCTGCTCTTGTCCGCTGTTGCGGCCGCCGTGATGGTGGTGGCTTACCAGGTGATGGACAGCGTCGCCGAAGGTCACCTGCTGGTTATGTGGATCGGCATCTGGGCTGTCGCTTTTGCTGTCCTGGCGATTTTCGCCGGCGCTGCGCGCAATGCAGCCGTCAGCCTCAAGGTCGGCCTGGACGCCTGGTCGCGTAGCCTGGCCGAAGCCCGCGCCGACCAGCGCCTGTGGCAAGCCGCCAAGAACGATCCCCGCGTGATGGCCGACCTGCAAGTTGCAATGGCCCGTCAGCAAGCCGCCGTTGAAGAGGCTGTTGCTGCCCCCGCAGCCGTGGTGTCCGCTCCGGCCGGCCTGACACAGCGCGCCCTCCGTCTGGGCGGTGCAGAACTGAAGGCTTTCCTGCGCAGCCAGGCCGACACGAAAGTTGCCGCTGCCGAAGCTGTGGTTGATGAGGCATCTGCTCCAGCCGGACTGTCACAGCGCGCCCGCCGCCTCGGTGGTGCGGAACTGCGGGCTTACCACCGCAGCTACATCTAAGCGCCAGGCGCCTCTACGCCGCGCCGCTCTTTGCAGCGGCCCACAAAAAAAGCCACCGGATCGGTGGCTTTTTTTTGCCTTGGCGCAGTCATTGCACCAGGAATGAGGCGTACCGCAGGTTGTGCGAAACGCCCCGCGCGTGGTGTGCCGGTCAGGCGACCAGGCGGCGCTCGATCGCGGCTTTGGTCTCCTCCAGCTCTTTCGGCAGGTGATGTTCGAGTTGCTTGAACAGTTCGGCGTGCAGTTCCAGCTCCTTGAGCCAGGCGGCCTTGTCGATGCTGGTCACGGTCTTGAACTGCTCGGCGCTGAAGTCCAGGCCGGTCCAGTTCATGTCTTCATAGCGGGGGCTGACGCCGGTGATGTGCTCGACGCCCTGGCCCTTGCCTTCGATGCGGTCGATCATCCACTTCAGCACGCGCATGTTTTCGCCGTAGCCGGGCCAGACAAACTTGCCGTCTTCGCCTTTGCGGAACCAGTTGGCGGTGAAGATTTTCGGCAGCTTCGCGCCCGAGGCTTCGAGTTTCTGGCCCAAGTTGAGCCAATGCTGGAAGTAGTCGGCCATGTTGTAGCCGGCAAAAGCGATCATCGCGAACGGGTCGCGGCGCACCACGCCGACCTGGCCGGTGATGGCGGCCGTGGTTTCGGAGCCCATGGTGGCGGCCATGTACACGCCTTCCACCCAGTTGCGGCCTTCGGTGATCAGCGGCACGGTGTTCGAACGGCGGCCGCCAAAGATGAAGGCGTCAATCGGCACGCCGGCAGGGTCGTTCCAGGCCGGGTCCAGCGCCGGGTTGTTGGTGGCGGCCACGGTAAAGCGTGAATTGGGGTGGGCGGCCTTGGCGCCGGTTTCCTTGGCGATTTGTGGCGTCCAGTCCTTGCCTTGCCAGTCGATCAGGTGCGCCGGCAATGCCTTGCCGGGGGCGTCCTGCTCCATGCCTTCCCACCAGACGTCGCCGTCGTCGGTCAGGCCGACGTTGGTGAAGATCACGTTTTTGTCCAGGCTGCGCAGGCAGTTGGGGTTGGTCAGCATGTTGGTGCCCGGTGCGACGCCGAAGTAGCCGGCTTCCGGGTTGATGGCGTAAAGGCGACCGTCCGCACCCGGCTTGATCCAGGCGATGTCGTCGCCGATGGTGGTGACCTTCCAGCCTTCAAAGCCTGCCGGCGGCACCAGCATCGAGAAATTGGTCTTGCCGCAGGCCGAAGGGAAGGCCGCCGCGACGTGGTACTTCTTGCCTTCGGGCGAGGTCACGCCCAGGATCAGCATATGTTCGGCCAGCCAGCCAGGGTTGCCGGAGCCGTCTTGCGAAGCCGCGCGGCCCATGTTGGAGGCGATGCGCAGCGCAAAACACTTCTTGCCCAGCAAGGCGTTGCCGCCATAGCCGGAGCCGTAAGACCAGATCTCGCGCGTTTCGGGGTAATGCACGATGTACTTGGTTTTGTTGCAAGGCCATTTCACATCTTGCTGGCCTTCGGCCAGCGGCGCACCCACTGTGTGCACGCAGGGGACGAATTCGCCGTCGAGGCCGAGCACGTCAAACACGGCTTTGCCCATGCGCGTCATGATCTTCATGTTGACGGCCACGTAAGGGCTGTCGGACAGTTCAATGCCGATGTGCGCGATGGGCGAGCCAAGCGGGCCCATGCTGAAAGGCACCACGTACATGGTGCGGCCCTTCATGCAGCCATCAAACAGGGGCTGCAGTGTGGTGCGCATTTCAGCGGGGGCCATCCAGTTGTTGGTCGGGCCGGCGTCTTCCTTTTTGGCCGAGCAAATGAAGGTACGGTCTTCCACGCGCGCCACGTCGGTCGGGTCGGAGCAGGCCAGGAAGCTGTTCGGGCGCTTGGCTTCGTTAAGCTTTTTGAAGGTGCCGGCGTCGACCAGTTGCTGGCACAGGCGCTGGTATTCGGCGTCGCTGCCGTCGCACCAATAAATGTTGTCGGGCTTGCACAAGGCCACCATGTCGGCAACCCAGGCAATCAGTTTGGCATTCTTGACGTAGGGGGGCGTGTTGAGGTTAAGCCCTTGCATCGCGGGGTGGTTCATCGAAAAAACTCCAAAGTTAAAAAGCGTTATTTCGGGAAACGTCGCGCGGCAACCTGGATGGTTGCGACACGGAGACGTTTATCGAAATAAGGCTTGGAAGCTTCCCTTTGCACAACAAACAGGTCCCGGTCGGCGGGCGGTGCGCAAGCTTCAAAAGTGCTGCGGCGCAATGACAAAAAGCGGCAGCGTGAGGCTGCTTTTCATCTTCCACGGATCGGCCAGTCCAATTCATTTTAAGAAGATCAGCGCGAGTTACCTGTAAGTTACAGGCAAAAGTTATGCATAACCGGCATGAGGTTATGCATAGACTGCGCCGGGGTTCCGGCAGTCATGACATCGGGGTGAAGAATGCCTGGACGGCCGTTTCGGCCCGCAGTTTCAGGCCGGTTCCTCGGTGAACAGGCTGAAGGGGCCGGGAAGTGGGCCGGGAAGAGAGTGGAGAAGAGGGCGCGGAGCCCCGGAAACAAAAAAGTCCGCAAGATGCGGACTTTCGGGGTGAGAGCGGGGGCTTTCAGGCCATGTAGATGGCGATAAACGCCAGCAGGAACATCAGCACGCCGCCCACCACGGGCAGAACAATGGGGATCAGCGGAACGATCGCGTCGACGGCATCCTGCTCCTGGGCGGGAGTGGCGCTGTCGTGGGCTGCATTGGTGGTGTGGCTGGCTGGACTGGACATGGGGTTGATTCCTGAAATGCTTGAGAGTCTTGGCAGATTTTACCTGCATGAAGATGGTTACATGAAGATGCGGGCGACAAAGATGCCCGGCGCCTGGCTTGCGGTACCCTTTGCCATGCTTATTTGTGGAAGGAATACATGAAATCCCCAGCCCATTTCGCGCCTCAGCGGCGGTTCCGTTTTTTTTCAGCCGGTGCTGTTTTGTCCGCCGTGGCCCTGTTGTCGGCATGTGCTTCCGGCGGTCCCAACAGCGCCTCGGCAAAGCCCGTGCTCTATCCCAACGCCACCCTTAACCGGGTAGGTGACGCGCAAGGCCAGGCGGAGGCCAGCGCCTGCATGTCACGGGCCTCGGCCGCCGGGCTCAGCCCGTCGCAAAGCACCAACGAAGTCGGCCGGCGTGCCGGTGAAGGCGCAGCCGTCGGGGGTGTGGCTTCGGCGGTGGGTGCGCTGATCACCGGGCGCGGCGGCGAAGGCGTACTGCGTTCCGGCGCCGCGGGCGCCGCCGTGGGCGGCTCTGCGGGTGCGGTGTCAGGCGCGTTTCACAACGACAAACCCAACAGCACCTACCGCAGCTTTGTGCAGCGTTGCTTGAGTGAAAAGGGTTTTGAGGTGATTGGCTGGAATTGACGGGTCCCTCGCAGCGCTCAGTGCTGCTCTGACGCCTCGAAGCCGGCCGCATTCAGCGCCGCCAGCACTTGCTGGATATGGTCGCGCCCGCGTGTCTGGATCACCAGCTCGATCTCCACGTTCTGGACCGAGAGCATGGTGAAGGCGCGCTGGTGATGCACCTCGTCGATATTGGCCCCGGCGTCGGCCACAGTGGCGGTGATCTTTGCCAATGATCCGGGAATGTCACGCACACTGACCTTGATGCGGGCCAGGCGCCCGGCGCGCACCATGCCGCGCTCAATGATGGCTGCCAGCAGCAGCGGATCGATGTTGCCGCCGCACAGCACCAGGCCGATCTTTTTACCTGCAAAACGCTCCGGGTACTTCAGCAGCGCTGCCAGCCCGGCCGCGCCGGCGCCTTCAACCAGGGTTTTCTCGATCTCGAGCAGCATGACCATGGCCTGCTCGATATCGCCCTCGTCTACCAGCACCAGGTCGTCAACCAGCTTCGCGATGATGGCCTGCGGGATGACGCCCGGCGTCCCCACCGCAATGCCCTCGGCGATGGTGCTGGTGCCCTGGGGGTGCCGGGTGCCCTTGATCGCATTGACCATGCCCGGGAAGCGCGAGGTCTGCACACCGATGATTTCAATGCCGGGCTTGATCGCCTTGGCCGCCGTGGCCATGCCGGCAATCAGGCCGCCACCGCCGACGGCGATAACCAGCGTTTCGAGGTCGGGTTGCGCGTGCAGCATCTCCAGCACCACCGTACCCTGGCCCGCGACGATGGCTTCGTCGTCGTAAGGGTGCACGAAGACCAGGCCCTCCCGCTCAGCCAGCGTCAGCGCGTGGGTGCGTGATTCGTCCAGCGTATCGCCGTGCAGCACCACTTCGGCGCCAAAACCCCGGGTGCGTTCGATTTTGACGCCCGGCGTGAAGCGCGGCATCACGATCACGGCCCGTATGCCCAGCCGCTGTGCGTGGTACGCGACGCCCTGGGCGTGGTTACCCGCACTCATCGCGATCACGCCGCGGCGCCGTTCATCGGCTGAGAGCTGGGCCAACTTGTTACAGGCGCCGCGCTCCTTGAAGGACGCCGTGTACTGCAGGTTCTCGAACTTCAGGTAAATCTGCGCGCCCGTCAACTGGGAAAGCGTCCTGGACTCCACGCAGGGCGTATCGAGCAGGTGGCCCTGCAGGCGCTGGGCGGCTGTTTCTATATCTTTGAGACTGAGCATGGGAATTCCTCTGCGGGGCTATGGTGGGATTGTGCGGGATCATCTTTGCGCATCTTCGCAGGAGTTTCTGTGGTGCATTTCACACGTGGGGGTACAAGTAGCGTCTTCCATGATGCTTCAAGCTGCGTTATGGTGGAGTCTCATTGAACCAGGTCGCATCTGCGGTGCTCATAGCCAGTGAGGCGACGGTCTCGAAGCAGGGTATCTCACAGGCATGTCTACCAACCGTGTAGTTGCAAAGGGAGGTTTGTCCATGAGCAAGCGTTCCGTTAGCGAGCAGCAGTGGCTGCTGTCCCCCGGGCTGAAAGAAGCGCCGGTGCTGGACCTGATGTGCTCGCATTTCGTGCTGACGCTGGCGGCAAGGCAAGGCGCGAAGTTCAATGTGCGCCGCGACCTCAACAGCCTGCTCTCGCTTTCGGGCCGGCATCTCGTGTGGCCCCTGCCAGCGGTGCAGCGGTTGCGCGAGTTTCTTGGCCGCCGCTGCAAGGACAACGAGTTCTGGCGCGGCCATGAAAGCCTGACCGACACCGAGTTCATGGCGCGCCACGGCGCCTGGCGCGGCCCTTATGAAGAAGGCACGCTGTTCTTCTACCTAGACGAGCATGCGAAGGACCAGCCCAAGGACCTGCTCTCCGTGCTGGCCGCCACCGGCGAATGGCTGACCCAGGCGCTCAAGAAACAATCCACGCTGGTCGAGAAAAACATCGATGCGCTGGCCAACCTGTTGCAGCTCAACCGGGCCGAGCGTGCGCTGTTGCTCTACGGCACCCTGGCGCGCTACCAGCGCGACCTGCGCTCCCTGCTGGTGGAGTTCAAGGTCAACAATGCCCCCGAAGCGTATGCCGCCATCGCCGACGTGGCCGGCGTGAAGGCGCCCGAGGTTGCCGAAGCGCTGCGCGCCGGCTCGCGCCTGGAGCGCATCGGCATGGTTGAAAACCTGATTTCCGAGCACAACATCACCGACCTTGCCGACCTGATGAAGGTGAGTGAAAAACTGCCGCCCGTGCTGATGCGCGAATACCGCGACCAGAATGAGCTGATGGCGGTCTTCACACGGCCGGCCGCGCACAGCAGCCTGGGCCTGGCGGACTTCGCTTTTGTGCACGACGATGCCCAGGTGCTGGTGTCGCTGTTGCGCAATGCGGTGGCCGGCAAGGAGCAAGGCGTGAATGTGCTGCTTTACGGCCCGCCCGGCACCGGCAAGACCGAACTGGCCAAGGTGGTGGCGCAGGCCGCCGGCCTGGACCTGTTCGAAGTCGAATATGCCGACCGTGACGGCAACTCGCTCAGTGGCCGCGACCGCTACCGTTCGCTGCAAATCGCCCAGGTCTTCCTGAAGGGCAGCACGCACTCCGCCTTGCTGTTTGACGAAGTCGAAGATGTGTTTCCCCCGATTTCCAGCGAAGCCGCGCAGCTGATGGCACGCTCCGAACAATTGCCCGTACCTGCCAGCGGGTCGGTCAGCGGCAAGGCCTGGGTCAATCAGATCCTTGAATCCAACACCGTGCCCACCCTGTGGGTCACCAACCGCATCGAGCAGATCGACCCTGCTTTTCGCCGGCGCTTTGCCTACCACCTGGAACTCAGGTCGCCGCCGCCGGGTGCTCGTGAAGGCCTGGTGCGCAAAACACTGGAAGGTGTTCATGTCAGCGATGCCTTTGTGGCCAAGCTGACGGCCCGCAAGGGCCTGACGCCCGCGCAAATACGCACGGCTGTCCGGTTTGCCCGGCTGGCCAGCGCGCCTGAAGACGCGGTAGACGCACAGGTGGACGCAGAAGGCATGCACGCCATCCTGTCGGGCGGCAGGCCGCTGTTGATGGAGTCGCTGATCGAGCGCCAGCTCAAGAATGCCGATGTGGCGCTGGGCAACAGGGCGGAAACTTCCGGCCGGCGCAACGCGACCACCTATGACCTTTCCATGCTCAATGTCGAATCCCGGTTCGAGGTACCGCGTATCGTCGAGGCACTGAAAAGCCGAAGCCACGGCAGCCTGTGCTTTTACGGCCCGCCGGGCACGGGAAAGACGGCATTGGCCGAACACATCGCCAAAGCACTGGATTTGCCGCTCATCATCAAGCAGGCCAGCGACCTGATGAGCAAGTATGTCGGTGAAACCGAGCAGAATATGGCAGCGATGTTCCGCGAAGCCGAAGCGGAAAAAGCCGTATTGCTGCTGGATGAAGCGGACAGCTTCCTGCAGGACAGGCGCGGCGCCCAGCGGACCTACGAGGTGACTGAGGTCAACGAGATGCTGCAGGGCATGGAGCGCCATGCGGGCATCTTCATCTGCACCACCAACCTGCTTGAAAGCCTGGACCAGGCGGCGCTACGGCGTTTTACCTTCAAAATCAAATTCATGCCGCTGACTCATGCCCAGCGTGAGCAGATGTTTGTCACCGAAGCACTCGCAGGCGACGCCGACCGGCTTGCGGCCCCGCTGCGGGAGAGGCTCGGCAAACTGGTGCAGCTGTGCCCGGGTGATTTCGCGGCCGTGAAGCGGCAGGTGGATATTCTCGCGGCAGAGTTTTCCAGCGAGGAATTTTTGGCCCAGCTGGAGGCAGAGCACCGCATCAAGCCCGAGGTACGCGAAGGGCGGGCCATGGGGTTCATGCAATAGGAACAGGCGCTATTACAGACGCTCCGTCAGGGCCGGATTGCTATCAAAAGAATAGCTGCTTGCGCCCGTCACTATTGGTCTGAGGCCTGATTTTTATACGCAAGCCAGGTTGGCTTCGTTTTTACGCCGCACATCCTCGCTGACCTTCAGCTGCGCCTGCCGCACGATACGGCCGCCTTCAATCCACAGCAATTGCCCGGGCTGCAGCTGCTGCCAGTTTTCATTGAGCGTCAGCGGTTGGGTAGCGACGACACACAACCGGTCTTCCTGGACATTGGTTTGGGCAAAGTCGATGCTCAGGTCGGCGTCAACGAGCTTGGCGTGTGAAAACGGCCATTCCCGCACCAGGTAATACAGCCGTGTGGAGCAGTGCGCGAACAGGGCTTGCCCGTTGGAGAGCAGGTAGTTGAATACGCCATACTCGCCCGTGCCTTCGCTCATGCTGCAGAGGGTTTCAAACACCGTGTCCAGCGAGCAGGGTTCGCGCGGGCTGATGGCCTTGAGTTTTTCCATCAGGGCGCAAAAAGCGCGTTCGCTGTCGGTGGTGCCGACGGACTGGTAGTTGCCGCCCAGGGCGGGAAAGTAATTGATCAGGTCGCCGTTGTGGGCAAACAGCCAGTGGCGGCCCCAGAGCTCACGTGTGAACGGATGGCAGTTCTCCAGGCGCTGCGGATCGCCCTGCGTCGCCTTGCGGATATGGGACACGACATTGCAGGACTTGATGGCATAGCTCTTGAGCAGCTCGGCCACGGGTGAGGTGGCGGCTGGCTGGCTGTCCATAAAAATGCGGCAGGCCTTGTCTTCAAAAAAGCCGATGCCGAAGCCGTCGCCATGATGGTCCGTCAGACCGCCGCGTGCGGCAAAACCCGTGAATGAAAAGCGAAGGTCTGCGGGTTTGGCGGCATTCATTCCGAGGAGTTGGCACATTCCTCTAGTGTCCCAGAATCTTGGAGAGGAAATCCTTCGCCCGGTCGGTCTGCGGGTGGTTGAAGAAGTCCGTGGGCGTGTTCTGTTCAACAATCTGGCCCTGGTCCATGAAGATCACGCGGTCGGCTGCCGCCTTGGCAAAGCCCATTTCATGCGTCACGCAAAGCATGGTCATTCCCTGCTCGGCCAGTGAGATCATCACGTCCAGCACTTCCTTGATCATTTCAGGATCGAGCGCGGATGTCGGCTCGTCAAACAGCATGATTTTCGGCGTGAGGCACAGCGCACGCGCAATGGCTACCCGCTGCTGCTGGCCGCCTGACAGCTGCAGGGGATACTTTTGTGCCTGCTCCGCGATGCGCACGCGTTCGAGCTGATGCATGGCCCGCTCGGTCGCTTCCTTTTTGGACAGGCCCGCGACCCAGGTGGGCGACAGGGTCAGGTTTTCAAGCACGGTCAGGTGCGGAAACAGGTTGAACTGCTGGAACACCATGCCGACCTGCCGGCGCACGGCATCAATGGCCTTGATGTCGTCGCCGAGGACGGAGCCGGCCACGGTGAGCTTGCCTTCCTGGTAGTCCTCCAGGGCATTGATGCAGCGGATCATCGTGGATTTGCCCGAACCGGACGGCCCGCAGATCACCAGGCGCTCGCCCTGCTGCACGTCCAGCTGCAAGTCGCGCAGCACATGGAAATTGTTGCCATACCATTTGTTGACTTTGTCAAAGCGGATGATGGGGTCGCTCATGGGGATCCTTGGTTTTTGTCAGCGGGCCTTGCCCACAGCCAGCCGCCGCTCTATCCAGAGGCTGTAGCGGGACATGGCGAAGCAGCAGGTAAAGTAAATCGCGGCGATAAAGAGGTAAGCCTCAATCTTGAACGGCCGCCAGTTCGGATCGGACCCGACAGCCAGCGACAGGGCCCCGGTGAGTTCATACAGCGACACGATGGTCACGAGGGAGGTGTCCTTGAACAGCGAAATGAAGTTGTTCATGATGCTGGGCACCACAGCGCCGAGGGCTTGCGGCAAAACGATCTTGATCTGCGTCTGCCAGTAGCCCAGGCCCAGGCTGGCGGCTGCTTCGGTCTGGCCTTTCGAGAGGGACTGCAAACCACCCCGGACAATCTCCGCCATATAGGCCGCGGCAAACAGCGTGATGCCGACGATCACCCGGATCAGCACGTCGGGCGATTTGCCGATGGGCATGAACAGCGGAAACATGAAGCTGGCCATGAACAGCACGGAGATCAGCGGCACGCCACGAATCAGCTCAACGTAAATGACGCACAGGGTCTTGATGGCGGGCATGTTGGAGCGCCGCCCCAGCGCCACCGCCACCGCAATCGGGAAGGCAATCGTCATGGAGATCACCGTCAGCATGACGGTCAGCGGCAGGCCGCCCCACTGGTCAGTGGACACTTTGGATAGCCCGAACATGCCGCCGCTCATGAGCGTGAAGAACGCCGTCAGGACCACGACCCAGATCAATCCCAGCCAGGGTTTCCAGAACCAGCGGCTGCAGCTTGCGACCACCAGGCCCAGCAGCAAAAAGGTTGCCAGCTCCGGCCGCCAGTGCTCCGTCAGGGGGTAGCGGCCCAACAGGATGATGCGGGCTTTTTCGTTGATCACGCCCCAGCATGCGCCTATGCCGCGTGCGGCCTGGCAGGCATCCGCGTCGGCCGCGGTCACGGCATTGAACACCGCCCAGCGAAGGGCCGACGAGGCGGCCCACAGCAACAGGGCGATGACCCCGACTGACACCAGCGCATTGCCGACGCTGGAAAACAGGTTGTTGCGCAGCCAGGGGCCCGGGCCCTCCATCTTGATGGGGGCCGGGCGCGGCGCGACGGGAACAAAGGTCTGGTTCATGTCAGCGTTCCTTGATGGCGGCGCGGCTGTTGAACCAGTTCATCAGCGCAGAGGTGGCCAGCGATGTGGTGAGGTAGATCAGCATGATGATGGCAATGCATTCGACGGCGCGGCCGGTCTGGTTGAGCGAGGTGTTGGCAATCGACACCAGGTCGGGGTAGCCCACGGCAACGGCCAGTGACGAATTTTTGGTGAGGTTCAGGTACTGGTTGGTCAGCGGCGGGATGATGACCCTCAGCGCCTGGGGCAGCACCACCAGGCGCATGGAGTGGCCGCGCGAGAGTCCCAGCGATGCGCTGGCCTCGTGCTGGCCCAGCGAGACCGAGGCAATTCCGGCGCGGACCACCTCCGCCACAAAGGCCGAGGTGTAGAGCACCAGCCCGAGCAGCACCGCCAGGTATTCAGGCGACAGCGCGCCACCGCCCTCCACCTGGGTTTCCGTCAGTTTCGGCAGGTTCCATTCGGAAGGTGCACCACCGGCCAGCCAGCCCAGCAGCGCACCGGCCGCGACCAGTCCCAGCACCACCCACAACACGGGGCGCGCATGGCCGGTCTGGTCAAAGCGGTGGCGTGCCCGGCGCGCATAAACAAACCCCGCCACACCACCGGCCGCCATGCCGACGAGGGCCAGCGTCTGCCCGAGATGCCACACCGGAAAGGGGTAAGACAGGCCGTTCTTGCTGATATACACCAGGCTGCCGATATGCAGGGCCTGGTCAATGGCCGGCAGGTATTCCGTGAACAGCAGGTACCACATCAACAGCTGCAGCAGCACCGGAATGTTGCGGAACATCTCGATATAGCCATAGCACAGGCCGCGGATCAGGGCGTTTCGCGAAAAGCGTCCCACGCCCAGCAGGGTTCCCAGCACGGACGTGAGCACAATGCCCACCACGGCCACGCGCAGCGTGTTCACCAGCCCCACGAGGAAGGCTTTCCAGTAGGGATCAATCGAGTCGTAATTCAGCCAGCCTTCCCCGATGTCGAAACCGGCGGGCTGAAACAGAAAATCAAAGCCGCTCTGGATGCCGCGCGTCTTCATGTTGCTCATGGTGTTGCTCACGAGCAGCCACACGAGGAAGACGATCAGGCTGACGGCCAGGATCTGGTAGACAACGGCGCGCGCCTGCTTGCTGCGCCAGGAAAAAACTCTGCGCCGCAGCGCCGGCGCCGGCCGCGCGGGAATCAGGGAGTGCTCGGACATAAGGCGGTTACCCAAGTAAAACGGGCCGCTCGTCAACGGATGGTTGCGAGCGGCCCGTTGCGTTCAGCGCATCGGAAGGAGTCGTTCAGCGCACCGGCATGGCGTACATCTGGCCGCCTTTATTCCATTGATTGTTTTGGCCGCGCGGCAGTGCCAGGGGCGTTTTGGGGCCGACGTTACGGTCGAAGATTTCACCGTAGTTGCCGACGGCCTTGACGGCGCGAACCAGCCATTCCTTGTCCAGGCCCAGCAGCTTGCCGGTGTCTTCGCCACTACCGGTCAGGCGCATGACCACCGGGTCTTTGCTTTCCTTGGTCATGGCATCGACATTGGCCTGGGTCACGCCATATTCTTCCGCTTCGATCATGCCGTAGATCACCCATTTGACAATGGCGAACCATTCATCGTCACCGCGGCGCACCATGGGGCCCAGCGGCTCCTTGGAGATCAGCTCCGGCAGGATCAGGTGGTCGGCCGGGACTTTGGCTTCCTTGTTGCGCACCGAGGCCAGGCCGGATGCATCCGTGGTGTAGGCCTGGCAACGGCCGGAGAAGTAGGCGGCGTTGACGGCTTCCTGCTTTTCAAACACGACGGGTTTCATGTTGAGGTTGTTGGCCTTGGAGAAGTCCGTCAGGTTTTTTTCCGTGGTGGTTCCGGACTGTACGCAGACGGTGGCGTTTTTCAGCTGCTTGGCGCTTTTGATCTTGCTTTTTACCGGGACCATGAAGCCCTGGCCGTCGTAGTAGGTGACGGCGGTCATGTGCAGGCCCAGAGAGGCGTCGCGCGTCAGCGAGAACGTGGTGTTGCGCGACAGGACATCAACCTCGCCGGACTGCAGGGCGGTAAAGCGCTGCTGGGCGTTCAGGGGAACCCACTTGATCTTGCTGGCGTCGCCCAGCACGCTGGCGGCGACTGCTTTGCAGACATCCACGTCGAGCCCGGTCCAGGCGCCGTTGCTGTCGGCAGAGGAAAACCCCGCCAGCCCGACGTTCACGCCGCAGATGACCTGGCCCCGTGCCTTGATGGCGTCCAGTGTCTTGCCGGCATGGGCAGGTGCCATGGCCGCAACAGTGAGGCCGGCCGCTGCAAGGGCAACAAGTCCATGTTTCTTTACGAGTTTGATCACGAGGATTCTCCAGTCAATAAGTAGGTCGACATCAGCACGAACCATGCCAATGGCGGATGCTAGCCCAACTATGGCGGGTACCTCTCAGGGCAAGCCCTTACTAGGCAAAGGCTAACCGCGGCGAAAGATGCATAACCTTATGCGGGAATCCGGCTGACAGGGAACCCCAATCATCCCCGGCACAATGGCCTTCCGACAGCTTGCTTGCGCCGGTGGTACCGCAGCCAGGCAAGTTCCGGGTGAGTCCATTGGTACGAATCTTGCGCCGCATTTCCGCAAGGGCTGAATTTTCTGCTCCGGCTTTTGTCGGGTTCTGATGGACTTGCCGCGGACTTCATCCCCCAAACCCGAGCGGTCCCCGTTGGAGCCTGCGGCCGGGGGAGGGGTTTCACGTCTTGATGCATGTTACGAAAGCTCAATAACAATGGCTTTTCTTGAAGACTTGCGGGTGGCGCAGGAAGGCGTCTTGTCCTTGGGCTTCTGGGCATTGCAGGTGTACCGGTTGGGGCACCTGCGCTACCGGTTTCAGTCCAGGTTGGTGCGTTATCCGCTGGGTGCCGTGCACTTGGTGCTGGCCAAACTGGCTGAAATGTTTTGCGGCGTCACGATTGGCGTCTCGGCCCAAATTGGGCGGCGCCTGGTGATTGAGCATTCCGGTGCGATTGTGGTGCATGGCCGGGCCGTGATCGGGGACGACTGCATCATCCGCCAGGGCGTCACCATCGGCAACCAGCGTATCGACAGGCCGCTCGAGGCGCCGCACATCGGCAACCGCGTCAATATCGGCGCCGGCGCGAAGATCCTGGGGGCTGTACGGATCGGGGACGACGTCGACATTGGCGCCAATGCCGTGGTGATCACCGACGTCCCCGCCGGAGCCCTTGCCGTGGGTGTGCCGGCCCGCATTATTTTGAGGAGCCGTGACGATGCTTCCTGAAGCCAGCGAAACGCCTTGCACGGTCAGCATCGTCATCAAGGCCCTGAATGAAGAAAAGCGCATCGTGGCCGCGGTGGAAAGTGCACTGGCGGCCGTCCGGATGGTTGGTGGCGAGGTCGTGCTGGCCGATTCCTGTTCCAGCGACCGCACCGTGGCGCTGGCGTCTGCCTATCCCATCCGTATCGTGCAGCTGGCACGTGCCAATGAGCGCTGCTGCGGCATCGGCCCGCAGCTGGGTTACCAGCATTCGGCAGGCGAATTTGTGTACATCCTGGATGGCGACATGGAAATGCTGCCCGGGTTTTTGCCGCAGGCGCTGGCCTTCATGCAGGCTCACCCCGACGTGGCCGGCGTGGGAGGGCAGGTCGTTGAAATGAACACCAGCAGCCTGGAATACGTGGCGCGCGTGGAGCGCGGTTTGGGTCATATGCAGGCGGGCATGGTGGACCGGCTGGACATGGGCGGCCTGTATCGCAGAGCTGCGGTGGAGCAGGCCGGGTATTTTTCAGACCGCAACCTGCACAGCTATGAAGAGTTTGATCTGGCCATGCGCCTGCATGCCCGGGGCTGGAAGCTGTGGCGCCTGGGCACCGATTCCGTGCGGCACCATGGCCACGATGCGCCTCCCTATCAATTGCTGGTGCGCCGCTGGCGCAGCCGCTACATCTGCGGCCTGGGCGAAGTGCTGCGCGCGGCCTGGGGTGAGTCGCACCTGGGGCTGGTGCTAACGCGGGTGCGCGAGTTGCGGCTGTATGTCGCCGTGCTTGCGTGGTGGGCAGTGTTGCTTGCCGTTCTGGTGGTTCCCATGCCGTGGACAGCGCGCATCGGAGCCTTCTCCGGCATTGCAGCAGCACCCGTCCTGTTGATGGCATGGCGAAAACGCAGCGCCACCAAAGCCGTGTTCTCGGTCGTGTCGTGGTGCTTTAACGCCGCTGGCCTGGTACGCGGGTTGTTGACACCGCAGCGCCCTGCGCGGGCTGCCATAGACAGCGTCGAAATCCGCAATACGTCTGGCGCAACTTAAGCGGCCGGGCTGCCGGCACCGCACGGGAATCGGCCATCGGAAGCGAGGGCCTAATCCGCCCCGGCGCAGACGCGCAGCACTTCGGCCCCGTAGGCCTCGAGTTTTTTGACGCCGATACCACTGATGCCTTCGAGATCGGCAATGCCTTGCGGCGCGCGTTCCGCAATGGCACGCAAGGTTGCATCATGAAAGATCACGAAGGCCGGCAGGTTGTGTTCGCGGGCGACTTCGGCGCGCCAGGCTTTCAGGCGGGCCAGGCGCTCCAGTGCACCGGCATTGAGCGAGGCTTCGGCCATGCCTTTGGCGGAGGTTTTGGTGCCTTTTTTGGAACTGCCTTTGCGCCGTTCACCGGCGCCGGCCGACTGCTCGCGCAGCATCACGCTGACTTCGCCTTTGAGCACCTGGCGTGCATCAGGCAACAGCTGCAACGTGTTGAACGCATCGGGGTCGACCCGCACCATGCCCTTGGCGATCAATTGGCGTAACACGCCACGCCACTGCACTTCGGACAGGTCGGCGCCAATGCCGAAGGTGCTGAGCTTGTCGTGGCCGTACTGCAATACTTTTTCGGTCGCCTTGCCGCGCAGGATGTCCATCAGGTGGCCTGCACCAAAGCTGATGCCGCTGGCCTGCTGCACGCGGTAAATGCAACTGAGCATCTTGCGTGCGGCTTCGGTCGCGTCCCATACCACCGGCGGCTGCAGGCAGTTGTCGCAGTTACCGCAAGGCTGACTGTCTTCGCCGAAGTAATGCAGCAGGCTGACACGCCGGCAACGCGTGTCTTCAGCCAGCGTCAACAAGGCATCGAGCTTGCCGCGCATGACCTGCTTGAACTCTTCGCTGGCGGCTTCGCTGGTGTCTATCATGCGGCGCTGGTTCACCACGTCCTGCAGGCCGTACGTCATCCAGGCGTTGGCGGGGAGGCCGTCGCGGCCGGCACGGCCTGTTTCCTGGTAATAGCCTTCGATGTTTTTCGGCATGTCCAGGTGCGCGACAAAACGCACGTCAGGTTTGTCGATGCCCATGCCGAAGGCAATCGTTGCGACCATCACTGTGCCTTCCTCGCGCAGGAAGCGGTCTTGCCGCTGCTGGCGCAGGGCACTGTCCAGACCCGCGTGGTAGGCCATGGCCTTGAGGCCGGCGTCCTGCAGGGCCTCGGCAATTTCCTCCACGCGTTTGCGTGACTGGCAATACACAATGCCGGCTTCTCCGGCATGTTCGCTTTCAATGAATCGCAGCAGCTGGCGCGTGGCGTCGGTTTTTTCGACGATGGTGTAGCGGATGTTCGGCCGGTCAAAGCTGCTGACGAATGCGCATGCGTCTTCCAGCTTGAGCCGCTCGATCATGTCCTGCCGTGTCAGCGCATCCGCGGTCGCCGTCAGCGCGATACGCGGCACGTTCGGGAAGGTTTCGTGCAGCAGGCTCAATGACCGGTATTCGGGCCGGAAGTCGTGACCCCACTGGCTCACGCAATGCGCTTCGTCAATCGCAAACAGGCTGAGCAGGCCGCGTTCATGCAGGGAGCCGAGCAGGCCTTTCATGCGCGGGGTGTTGATGCGCTCGGGCGCGGCGTAAAGCAGCGTCAGCTCGTTGCGCAGCAATTGCTTTTCAAGCTGGCTGCTTTCTTCAAAGCTTTGTGTCGAGTTTAAAAATGCGGCGGACACGCCGGCCTCATGCAGGGCGCCCACCTGGTCATGCATCAGCGCAATCAGCGGCGAGATCACCACCGTGACCCCGTGGCCGGCGTTTTGCCGCACGATGGCCGGGATCTGGTAGCACAGTGATTTGCCTCCGCCGGTGGGCATCAGTACCAGGGCATCGCCGCCGCGAACTACATGGTCCACGATGGCCTCCTGCGGGCCGCGGAAGCTGTCGTAGCCAAAAACCCGGCTGAGCACGTCCAGGGGTGTCGGCAAAGGCGCAGAAATGGGCAGTGAAGACAAGGTGTTAAGCCGGAAAGTCGGAGTGGTGAAAATGAGCGCTATGAAAATAGGAGCTGCTTGCGCAAGATCCATAAGGGCTGGAGGCCTGTTTGATACATAAATAGCGGGGAAAACCGGCTACATCTGCTCCCAGGGCAGGCCGTCAAAGCGCCAGCCGGAAAGGGTGGAGCGCTGGAACTGTTCGTCGAGCTCACCTTCAAAGCCGTGCACCACATGCTGCACATCAGAGAAGCCGGCTGCTTCCAGTGCCTTGCCGGCGTCCAGCGTGCGTTTGCCGGAGCGGCAGATCAGCAGCACCGGCTGCGCCTTGCCGGCGGCCTCGCGCGCCACGGCGTCGGCGAACTTTTGCGGGTCCGGCTGCAGGTCGGGGTATTCGTACCACGGTACGTTGACCACGCCCGGTGGGCGGCCCACATACAGCGACTCGATCTCCATGCGCACGTCCACGAACAGCGCGTCGGGATGCGCCTGCAACCAGGTCCAGGCTTCTTTGGGTTGAAAGTTTTTCATGTTCAGGGCAATACCCCTATTGTCGTCTAACGCCCCACGCTTTTCACTTCGTGTAATGCGCTGCCCCCCAAGGGGGCGCTGCGCCTGCGGCCCGGCAAAGCCGGTTCCGCAGCCCCTGCTGGTTGAAGAGAACCCATCGAAGTCTGCTGAAAAAGCTGCCGCGCCTTAAAATCGAGGCCATGAAGCCAATCATCTACACACGCGGCCAACAACTGCCGGCCATCCTGGAACAGCGTATCGCCATCCTCGACGGTGCGATGGGCACCATGATCCAGCGCTTCAAGCTCAACGAGGCCCAGTACCGCGGCGAACGCTTCAAGGACTTCCACAAGGACGTGAAGGGCAACAACGAGTTGTTGAGCCTGACGCGCCCCGACGTGATCCAGGACATCCATGAGGGCTACCTGGCTGCGGGCGCCGACATGATTGAAACCAATACCTTCGGCGCGACTACCGTGGCGCAGGCCGACTACGACATGGCCGACCTGGCCGTCGAGATGAATTACGAGTCGGCCCGCATCGCCCGTGCCGCGTGCGACAAGTTTTCAACACCCGACAAGCCGCGTTTTGTCGTCGGCGCCCTCGGCCCCACGCCGAAGACGGCCAGCATCAGCCCCGACGTGAACGATCCGGGCGCGCGCAACACCAGCTTCGAGGAGTTGCGCAAGGCCTATTACGAACAGACGGAGGCGCTGGTCAAGGGCGGCAGCGACGTGCTGCTGGTCGAGACCATCTTCGACACGCTCAATGCCAAGGCGGCGCTGTTTGCCATTGACGAATACTTCGACAACTCCGGCGAGCGCCTGCCCCTGATCATCAGCGGCACCGTGACCGACGCTTCGGGCCGCATCCTGAGCGGGCAAACCGTGACGGCCTTCTGGCACAGTGTGCGCCATGCCGCACCACTGGCAGTCGGCCTCAACTGCGCACTGGGCGCCACCCTGATGCGCCCCTACATCCAGGAGCTGGCCCGCGTGGCCGGCGACACCTTCATCAGCTGCTACCCCAATGCCGGCCTGCCCAACCCCATGAGCGACACCGGCTTTGACGAAACACCCGACGTGACGTCCCGCCTGCTGCGCGAGTTTGCCGAGGAAGGCCTTGTCAACATCGTGGGCGGTTGCTGCGGCACCACTCCGGATCACATAGGTGCCATCGCCCATGCGGTTGCGCCGGTCGCCAGCCGCTCCCTGCAGCGCGGCGCCTTCTACAAAGAGGCCGCCTGAGGGCAGCGCTGCCCCGTATCACTTCCGGGTGATGCCGTCGGGTGGCCGAAAAAGCCGGTTCTCTGATGCGCGTGTACTTAATAAGTATGCATATGAGATGACGTGCCCGGCGATGTCCCGAAAAGTCATATTTCGCGGCTATAGTCAGGCCCCTTTGCCGAACCCTGTTTTCATTCTCCGGCGCTGCGCCCTGCAGCGTTGATGGTTCGGCAAAACAACGCAACACAACACAACCAAGGAAATCATGAAGGTGGGTTTATTCATCAAGGCCGCAGCGGCATTCACGTTGGCGATGACGGCTTTCGCAGGCCATGCACAACTGTCGCCCCAAAAACCGGTGACGATCGTCGTGCCCTATCCAGCCGGCGGCCCGCTGGACAACGCTGCGCGCATCCTGGCCGAGAAGCTGCGTCCCCTGCTCAAAACCGAAGTCACGGTTGACAACCGGCCGGGGTCCGGCGGAAACGTGGGTGCGGCCCTCGTCGCCAAGGCGCCTGCAGACGGCCATACGCTGGTGATGGGGGCGGTGGCCACCCATGCCATCAACCCATGGCTCTACCCGAACATGCCCTACGACGCATTGAAGGACTTCACGCCCATCACGTTGGTGGCGCGGGTGCCGAACGTGCTGGTCATGAATGCCGAGACGGCCAGGCGGCTGAAAATCAAGGACACCAAGGACCTGATTGCCTACGCACGCAAGAATCCCGGCCGGCTGAACTATGCCTCCGGCGGCAATGGAAGCGCCGGCCACCTCGCGGGCGAGCTGTTTAAAAGCCTGGCCAAGATCAGCGTGGTGCACCTGCCTTCCAGCGGCTCGGCCCAGGCGCAGGCTGGCCTGCTGTCCGGCCAGACCGACCTGATGTTCGACAACCTGGCCTCTGCCAGCGCCAACATCAAGTCGGGCAAGCTGGTCGCTTTTGGCGTGACCACCATCAACCGCTCCAGCAGCTTCACGGAAATTCCGACCATCAATGACGTGTTGCCCGGCTTTCACATCAGCACCTGGTTCGGCATCTTTGGCCCGGCCAACCTCCCCAAAGCCACGGCAGACCAGCTGCAGAGGGCATTCGCCGACGCGCTCAACACGCCCGATACCGCAGAAAAGTTTGCACGCATGAGCGCGACCCCCAGCCCCATGAGCTCTGCCGACTTTGCCTACATGGTGATGAAAGAGCACGCCGATTATGGACGCCTGATCAAGGTCGCCAAAATCAAGCTCGACTAAATCGAAAGGGCGGAAAGGGCGGAAAGGGCGGCTAGCCTGGCGCCTTCCCCGCTTTTCTGCCAGACGGAAATCAGCCCGGCATCAGCCGGTCGATTTCCTGCTGCATGGCTTGTACCAGCTGGCTGTACATCTTGAGTTTTTCGCTGGTGTCGCGCAGCCGTTCGGCGATGCGCAGCGAAACGGCAAACATCAGTTTGGCCGCAGTCACCGGTTGCTCTTCCCCCATTTTTTCAAGCGCTGCGCGCGACAGCACGGCGCAGCTCACGTCGCTGCTGGCAGTGCATGACGCCAGCCGCGCCTGGCCGTCGACCAGGCCCATTTCGCCGATCAGGCTGCCGGGGCCCAGCACCGTGATGGTGACCGGCGTGCGGCGGCTGACCACAATGCTTTCGACAGTGACTTCGCCTTCGAGCAGCAGCACCATATAACCGGTATCGCTCTTGTCGCCTTCGCGGATGAAGGTCGTTCCCTCGGAAATCCTGCGCGGCGTCATGTAGCTGACGACAGTGAAAGCCTCTTCGGGCGTGAGCTGCATCAGGGCGGTTGGTGCAATCAGCAGCCTGGCGGCAAGCTCGGCCGTGCTGGAGCCCTCAATGGCCCGCATGCGGTCTTTGGGACGCATGGACTCGGGCGCATCGGGCGTTCCCCGCTGTTTTCTGCCGAACAGGTTTTCAAACATGGTGGCTCCGGCTATCCCCTGGACTTTTGTTGGTATCTCTTGCCATTGGTGCAAGGATATGGCGCGGGCGGCGTTCAGCCCTTAAAATGATGGTAACCCAAGGAGCGTTGCAGCGAACACAAGCGTTCGTCAGGCTTGGGTTACAGGCGGCGGCTTCCGGCGGCCCCTGCGGCAACGACGCTCACCTTTGCCTCAAGGTGAGTCCGTGTCTGAAACTGAATCTTTACCCAATGTTCCCCCCATGAAGCTGTCCGGCCTGGAGCCGGTCGCCATCGGCGCGGGCACGCTGTTTGTCAATATTGGCGAACGCACCAACGTCACCGGCTCCAAGGCCTTCGCCCGCATGATCCTCAACGGTGAATACGAGCAGGCGCTGGCCGTGGCCCGCCAGCAGGTCGAAAACGGCGCCCAGATCATCGATATCAACATGGACGAGGCCATGCTGGACAGCCAGGCCGCCATGGTGCGCTTCCTGAACCTGATCGCCAGTGAGCCCGACATCGCGCGTGTGCCCATCATGATCGACAGCTCCAAGTGGAGCGTCATCGAAGCCGGCCTGCGCTGCATCCAGGGCAAGGGAATCGTCAACTCGATCTCGATGAAAGAGGGTCTGGAGCCCTTCAAGCAGCAGGCCAAGCTGCTCAAGCGCTACGGCGCGGCAGCGGTGGTGATGGCTTTTGATGAAAAAGGCCAGGCCGACACCTATGAGCGCAAAGTCGAAATCTGCGAGCGCGCCTACCGCGTGCTGGTCGACGAGCTGGACTTTCCGCCCGAAGACATCATCTTCGACCCGAACATTTTCGCGATCGCCACCGGCATCGAAGAGCACAACAACTACGCGGTCGATTTCATCAACGCCACGCGCTGGATCAAGCAGAACCTGCCGGGCGCCAAGGTCTCTGGCGGCGTGTCCAACGTGTCCTTCAGCTTTCGCGGCAACGACCCGGTGCGTGAAGCCATCCACACCGTGTTCCTGTACCACGCGATCCAGGCGGGCATGGACATGGGCATCGTCAACGCCGGCATGGTCGGCGTGTACGACGACCTGGACCCTGTGCTGCGCGAGCGCGTCGAAGACGTGGTGCTCAACCGCACACCGGTCTACAAGCCGGGCGAGCCTGAGCTCACGCCCAGCGAACGCCTGATTGAAGTGGCCGAGACTGCCAGGAGCGGCGCCAAGGACGACAGCAAGAAGAATGAATGGCGTGCCCTGCCGGTGCGCCAGCGCCTGTCGCATGCGCTGGTCCACGGCATGAACGAGCACATCGTGACTGACACCGAAGAGGTCTACCAGGAGATCCTTGCGGAGGGCGGCCGGCCGCTGCACGTCATCGAAGGCCCGCTGATGGACGGCATGAACATCGTCGGTGACCTGTTCGGCCAGGGCAAGATGTTTTTGCCCCAGGTCGTCAAAAGCGCCCGTGTGATGAAGCAGGCCGTGGCGCACCTGCTGCCCTACATCGAAGCCGAAAAGCTGCTGCTCGAAGCCGCCGGCGGTGACGTCAAGACCAAAGGCAAGATCATCATCGCCACGGTCAAGGGTGATGTGCACGACATTGGCAAGAACATCGTGACGGTGGTCTTGCAGTGCAACAACTTTGAAGTCGTCAACATGGGCGTGATGGTGCCCTGCCATGAAATATTGGCGCGCGCCAAGGTTGAAGGCGCCGACATCGTCGGGCTGTCGGGTCTCATCACCCCCAGCCTGGAAGAAATGCAGTATGTGGCCGCCGAGATGCAAAAGGACGATCATTTCCGCATCAAGAAGATTCCGCTGCTGATAGGCGGCGCCACCACCAGCCGCGTGCACACGGCCGTCAAGATCTCCCCGCACTACGAAGGCCCGGTGGTGTATGTGCCCGATGCGTCACGAAGCGTGAGCGTGGCGCAAAGCCTGCTGTCCGACCAGGCCGCCAGATACATCGAAGAGCTGTATACCGACTACGACAAGGTACGCACCCAGCACGCCAACAAAAAGCAGGTACCGATGTGGCCGCTGGCCAAGGCCCGCGCCAATCCCACGTCAATGGACTGGGCCCACTACACACCGCCCGTGCCCAAGTTCATTGGCCGCCGCGTGTTCAAGAACTTCGACCTGTCGGAGCTGGCCCAGTACATCGACTGGGGTCCTTTCTTCCAGACCTGGGACCTGGCCGGAGCCTTCCCGGCCATTTTGAAAGACGAGGTGGTGGGCACCGAGGCTGTGCGCGTGTACGCCGACGCGCAGCGCATGCTCAAGCGCCTGATCGAAGGCCGCTGGCTCACCGCCAACGGCGTGATGGCGCTGTACCCCGCCAACAGCGTGGGCGACGACATCGAGATCTACACCGACGAGTCGCGCAGCGAAGTGGCCATGACCTGGTACGGCCTGCGCCAGCAAACCGAAAAAACCGCAATTGACGGCGTGATGCGCCCCAGCCGTTGCCTGGCTGATTTTGTCGCACCCAAGGTACTTGCTCCTGAATTGATAGCTGCTCGCGCTGAATATGCGGGCGCTGCGGGCAAAAACATCTCAAAAATTCCGGACTACATCGGTCTTTTTGCCGTCACGGCAGGCATTGGCGCCGAGAAAAAGGAAAAGTACTTCCTGGATGACCACGACGATTATTCGTCCATCATGCTCAAGGCGCTGGCTGACCGCCTGGCCGAAGCGTTTGCCGAAAGCCTGCACCAGCGCGTACGCAAGGATTTGTGGGGCTATGTGCCGGCCGAGTCACTGGACAGCGAAGCCTTGATCGCCGAAAAATACCAGGGCATACGCCCGGCGCCAGGTTATCCGGCCTGCCCGGACCACAGCGTCAAGAAAGAAATGTTCGAGTTGCTCAAGGCCGAAGAGGTCGGCATGGCGCTGACCGAAAGCCTGGCCATGACACCGGCGGCCAGTGTGAGCGGCTTTTATCTGAGCCACCCGCAAAGCGCCTACTTCAACGTCGGCAAGATCGGCGACGACCAGCTGCAGGACCTGGCCAAGCGGCGCGGCCTGAAGGCCGGCGAGTTGCAGCGCCTGCTGGCACCGAATCTTTAAGAGCCACTAATGAAACTCGAAGCGCTGCTGCAGGGATCAGGCGCCACGATCGGCGGCTTTTGCAATAGTGGTACATGCCTTAAAAAATGAGGTGGCAGATGGACAAGCAGCTTAAAGAGTACCTTGCGATCGTGTGGAAGAAGAATTCAGACGAGCCGGGCGTGCATGAAACGTTCTACGCACATAGCTATGAAGAAGTAGAGACAATGCTTGCAGAAAAGTACGGCGACGAGACAATAGTTTCCCTTACCGATGTTGAGGCCGCTGCCCGGCCACGTTAAGGTCGATGTCATTGGGGCAAATGGGAGTGATACGGGATTCACTTCCACCGAAAACCCTCTTGGCGTTGTGCGCCGCCTTCCGCGGACCGCTTCGCTGGATTCTGTGGGCGTCTCCAGGAACAACAGGCCGCGTTACCGTTGCAATTCGCGTTTACGGCGACTTTGCCGGAAAATAACCTGCGTTTACATAAATACACAGCCGCCTGCCAAAGCGTGTTTACCTTCGCGGCATGGGAAACGTTGAACAACCATAGATGAACTCCCGCCACGGGACCGATTGATTTCACCAGAGGGAATTGCCATGAACACATCCACCGAAACTCTTCAGCCGGGCCAGCAGGCCCCGTCGGCCAGCAAGCCCTTGTGGGCCGCCGTCGGCATACTGGGAGTGGCCGTTCTGGCCATGGGCGGCACCATGATTTACCAGATGCGCAACCCGGTCACGGCGACGCCGGTGGCACTCGCAGCACCGCAAGCCGCGCCGCTAGTGGCGCCGCCCATGGCCGCGGCCAGCAATGCGGCGGACGACATGGCTGAAAAGCCGGTTGCCGCACCCGCCAAGCCCGCGCCCGTGCCGACCAAGAAAGTGGTCAAGCCGACACCAAAACCGGCACCCGCCCCGAGTTATGCGGGTATTTCGCCCGCGCCGGCTCCTTATCCTGCACCGGTCGCCGTAGCACCGGCGCCTGTGTGCCATGTGTGCGGCGCGGTGGAATCGGTGACGCCGGTTGAGCGCTCCACCAAGCCGGCCGGCCCTGGCGTAGGTGCTGTGGCGGGTGGCGTGCTGGGCGCCGTGCTCGGTAACCAGGTCGGCCATGGTGGTGGGCGTACGGCAGCCACCATCCTGGGTGCGGTGGGTGGCGGTTTCGCTGGCAACGCCATCGAAGGGCATGTTCGCAAGGAAACGGTTTACCAGGTCGGCGTGCGCATGGAAGACGGTTCTCACCGCCTGGTAGAAGTTGCCCAAGCTCCCAGTGTTGGCAGCCGCGTGACGGTGGAAGGGGCGACCTTGCGGACCCAGGACGGCGCCAGTTACGGCCCCAAACCGCCGCCGGCCCCCGTGGTCACGCAGCAGCAGTCTCCCGGCTACAGCAACCGCTGATCTAGTCAGAGACCGGAAGGCGCGCAAGCTTTAGTGCGCCTGCTTGTGTGGGCGCTTGACCCGTTGAGTCTCCCTTCTGATGCCGCGCGGGATTCCTTCGCGCGGCACGCTCCCTCTTATGCTTCGACGGTGCGATGCTTGGCGCTATGATGGCCCCGCCATCACAAGGAGGATCGCATGCGTCGTTTTTTTGTGGCCGTGCTGGTACTTGCCGGAAGTCTGCACGCCTTCGCGGCAGGACCCAAACCCGGACTGAACAACCTGGAATTTGCCGGTGCGCACGACCAGAACACACCCGTACTGCTGAGCGCCGCCTCACGCCCCGTGCCTTTTCGCGGCGCTGATGGGCGTGTGCACATCGACTACGAGCTGCAGGTCACCAATGCGCGGGCCGCGCCGGTCAAGCTGGTATCGCTGGAGGTATTGGATGCCGCTTCCGGCAAGGTGTTGACCACCGTCGCCGGGGCGGATGTTGCCGGCACTTTTTCGTTGCTGGACGGCGCGGGCGGTGACAGCATCGGCGCGGCACAGGCCGGTTTGTTCTGGATTGACGTAGTGCTGGAGGCCGGCCAGGCTCTCCCCAAAGCCCTGTCGCATCGCGTGGTGACCTCCGCACCTGAAGTCAGGCTCACGGCCGCCGTCAAACCTGCGAGTGAAGGCCTTGTCCAGACGTCGCAAACCGGTGGCACCGTGTCTGTCAGCACTCGGCCCGCGCCGTTGATCGGCCCTCCGCTTGAGGGCTCCGGCTGGGTTGCGTTCAATGGCTGCTGCAGGGAGGTTCCGCACCGGCGTGCCGGCATCCCGGTGAACGGCGTTCTCTACGTCAGCCAGCGGTTTGCAATCGACTGGATCAAGATAGACGCGAACTCGCAGCAAAGCAACGGCGACAGCAACAAGAACGAAAACTGGCCGACCTATGGGCAAAAAGCGATTGCCGTAGCGGATGCCAAAGTGGTTTCCGTGCTCGACGGGCTGCCTGAGCGGGTGCCTAACGCCTTGCCGCCCGACACGACCATGCAAAACGTGACGGGCAACCATGTGATCCTGGACCTGGGACGTGGCTACTACGCGTTTTATGCACATCTGCAGCCGGGCTCGCTGAAGGTGGGTGTCGGCGACCGCGTCAAGCGCGGCCAGGTGCTGGCGCTGCTGGGAAATTCCGGCAACACCACTGCACCGCACCTGCATTTCCATGTGTCGGACGGCATCGGCCCCTTGTCATCGCAAGGGGTGCCCTACGTGATCGACGCGTTTACGGCCAGGGGGGTTGCTACGGACGTGACCGATCAGGGCAAAGTGGTGTGGACGGCATTGCCGCAGCAGCAGGCCATTCAGCGCGCCACCCTGCCCATGAATGGCTACGTGGTTGATTTCCCCTCTTTGAAGTGAAGCTTGGGCGCTGCGAGCTACGCATTCCCTTGACGCGTGGCACGGCCCCGGCGGCCACCGTACCAACATGTTCAGACTTGCACTAACCCTTTTTGGCGGCGATGCGCTCGTGAAGCGCTGGAAGATCTTTCTGGTGGCGGGCCTGCTCGCGGTGTTGCTGGGTGTCGTGGTGCTGATAGACCTGGTCGATGGTGTGACCGACATGGCCGGCTGGGTGTTCGGCGCCGTGTTGCTGTTGCAAGGCCTGGTGGAACTGGTGATAGGCACCACACACACGCGTGCGCGGCGGCGCTTTGAAATGTTGCGCGGCGCGGCCATGGTGGTGTTTGCCTGTCTGCTGCTGGACTTCCCCTGGGACAATTCGATTGCTGCAGGCGTTCTTTTCGCCGCCGCATTTACCTTCAATGGACTGGTCCGCATTGCGTCAAGTCTTTTGATCCGGTATCCGAACTGGCGCATCTCCAACATCATCGGTTGGGGTTATCTGGTCATGGCGATATTGCTGGTGACCGACTGGCCCCTGCCTTCCGCGATGAACGTGTCTTTTTGCACCGGCCTTGCACTGATGGCGGGCGGCTACGTCGTGATGCGCGGCGCCTGGCGCCTGCAACGCTTGCCGCCGGGGTCACGGCTTGCGGCCATCGAGCTCTATAAAAGGAAAAGGGAGATGGGTGCCAGTACGCCGCTATCCCCCCCGCCCGCAGGTGCCAGCATGTCCGGCGAACAGATGGTGGTTCACATCTGGACCGCCGTGGATCAAAGCGAAGAACGCATCCGGCTTCCGCTGGTCGACCGGTACATCGCGGCCCTCTCCCGCAAGGGCAGCGTTACTACCGGCCATGTCGCGCTGGAGTGCGGGCCGCAGCTGTATATCAGCCACCATCCACGCGTGCGCCTGACCATCACGCAGCGCAATCTTGTCGACCAGGTGCGCGCCACACAAAGCAATGACCATCCAGGCATGTGGCTTCCTTCTTATGAGCAGGAAGCCGGTGCGACGCGCCCTTCAACCTTTCGCATCCGCTTTCGCCTGTTTAACCGCGGCCACCTGCAGTCATTCTGGGAAGCGTACCGTCAGGACGACACCTATAACCTGACGCACCGCAACTGCTCGGTGGTCGTGACCGAGGCTATCGACGCCGCGATGGAAGGTGTATTTGCCGACAAACCTTTCTGGCGAACCCTGCTGCGCCTGGCCTTTCACCCCGACATGTGGCTGGCCGGAAGCGTTCGGGTGCGTGCCGAATCGATCGCGTGGACACCCGGGTTGGCGCTGGATTATGCCGGCGCGATCCGGCGCATCACCCATCCGCATCAGGACTTGAGGGTGCACCTTGCGCGCTGGTGGAAGACGCGCCGGCCCCAACGTCAGCGCGCAAAAAAAATCCCTTGAAAGCTCAGCGAGAAGGTTGACCTGCGCTGTGTGAAGGTCGGACTCCCGAAGTCCGGATTTAGTGGCCGTTCCAGGGTCTGGCGACACCCATCCAAAAGGAAAAAGCATCAGGGCTGACGAACCTCAAAGGCGCAGTCCTTGCCGCAGGCAACCTGTCTGCGTTCGACAGCCGGTGCATGTACGGCGCGTGTCGCACGGGTGCTATTGGCCATTCCCGCTTGCGGGAGCTGCATGGGCCGTAGATACCGCCCTCTGTCCGTTGTGAGGGATTCCGTTCACAAAAGCCGCAGTCACGCCTGGCTCAACAGCGGTTTCTTCGGGTATTTCCGCCTGCTGCCAAAAATGTCCACTTGGTTTGCATCGGCACAACGAAAAATTACATAAGGAAACATATACAACTAATAGGGTTGTTAAAAAGTTCCACTTCTGTCACTTCAGACTAACAAAGTAGTAAATTTAGTATTAGAAAAATCGCAACATAGTTAATCTTCGTACTGTTTGTTACCTGTATGTTGTCTGACATGAGACATGCCGAGTGAACGCTGTACGTCCTCTGCCAGCGTTGACTCGGTGCTCCTGCGGACTGCCTACCGGCACGGTTCCCAAGCATTCAAAGAGTCGAACTGCCTATGTTGTCCTCGAAATTTCTGGCGAAAGCCTCTGCCGGCTCCTTGCTTCGTGCTGCGGCTCTCGGATTGGCCATTGGATTGATGCCCGTTGCGGCCCAAGCCTTGACGGCTTCGGTGACCGCGATCATTCCGGCACAGGGGATGTATCCCGGCGAGACGGCAACCTTGCGGATTACCTTGTCCAACAGCGATCCGGTGCCCGCCACCAACGTGGACTTCAGCAACAGCCTGCCTGGCCTTCTGCCCAACGGCCTCAGCGTTGCGTCTGCGGCCATAAATGGTTGCGGTGGGGCTTTGACCGCCAACCCGGGAACTCAGGCGCTTGCCCTGGCTGGCGGTACCATACCTGCCGCCGCCGGCGGGATTGACGGCCAGTGTGTCATCGATATTCCGGTGACGGTCGGCACCTCGACCGGCAACGCAACCTCCTATGCGTATCAAATCCTCAATGGCGCGGTCACCAGTACCGGCGGAAGCAACGTTGGAGACGTGTCGCAGACCTTTACGGTGCGGGCGCTGCAGCAACCGCAAATTTCGAAGGCATTCACCAGCTCGACGCTGGTACTGGGAGGCGCTTCGACACCTCTGACCATCACGCTGGTCAACCCGAACCCGGTGGCAATTTCCGGGTTCAGCATCACCGATAACTTTCCCCAGCTCGGTGGCAGCGCCATCATGAAGGTCGCGGCAACGCCCGGCGCGAATGCAACCTGCACCAGCGGTCCGGTACCGGCCTTCAATCCCGCACCGGCAGCGGGCGCAACCAGTGTGACCGGCACCGGAGATCTGCCGGCAAACGGGAGTTGCACCTTCGTTGTGAATGTGGAGGCGAACCAGACCAACGGCCAGTTCTCGACCGGTGCCCAGAACAACATCATCAACCGGAGCACCGACTTCACCAATGTGCTTGGACTGCCCGCCCAGGCCAATGCGCAGGCCAGCGTGACGGTCCGGTCTCCGCTCGGTGTGTCCAAGGGCTTTACGCCCAGCACCTCCCTTTCAAGCGGTGCCACGGGCTTTCTTACCCTCACCTTGAGCAATAGCGGCAATACGCCACTGACTGTCACCACCTTTGATGACACGCCGATCGACGGGATTGGTGGCGTCGACCCGACAAAAGGGTTAAACGTCACATCGGCGGTGACCAGCTGTGCGGGCGGCGCCGCTGCCGCGATCAACAGCAACAAAGGCGTCAGGCTGACCGGCGGGACCATTCCCGCCAATGGCAGCTGCACGGTGACAGTGAACTTCACCGCAGCTGTTCAGGTGAACGGCGTGCCGGTGACCTACACCAACAGCATCCCCCAAGGCGCCGTGGATGTGGGCGATCCCGCCATCAAGAGCCAGGCGGTATCGGCCACCATCCTGGTTGCCGACGACCTCCGTGTTCTCAAATCGGTACAACCCACGACACCTGTGGCGCCGGGCAACCCGATCCAGTACCAGATCACCGTGCAAAACTTCGGCGCTGGTGCGATCAATACCGTATCGGTGACGGACAACTTCACCAACGGCCAGACATTCCTCACCGGCACGATCAACGGCTTGAATTACACGCCGACTGTCAGCGCGGGCTGCGGCAACGTCAACTCTGCGAGCGCACTGGGCAGCAATGCGCCGGTCTTTACCATTGACACCGTCCCGGCCCGCACCAGTGTCAGCGTACCGGGTGCCTGCACCATCACCATGTGGGCCATGGCGTCCACTGTTGCGGTGGCCACCTCGAACAACGTCATCGCTGCCGGTGGGGTTTGCTACAACGGCGGCGCCACTTGCAACGGGGGTGCTTCCAACTCCACCAGCGTAGGCACCAACCCGCCCGTGCTCGCTGCAACGAAGGCGTTTGCCCAGTCCTCTCCCGGCGCCAGCACGTTTGCCGAGGGAACCATTGTCCGCATGACCATCACGCTGACGAACAAGTCGGCGAACCCACTGACCAACGTTGCGGTCTCGGATACTCTGCAATTGGCAACCAGCGGTGGGGGGCAGCTTCGCATCGCCAATCCGGCCAACGCGGCAAGCACCTGCGGCGCCCCCGCCATCACGGCGGTTGCCGGTTCCACTTCGATCGGCATCACTGGCGGCACCGTTCCGGCTCGCGCCAACAACGGCACGGGTGCGGACGGCAGCTGTAACTTGCAGGTGGATGTCGTAGGGCCGGCCGGCGTTTATAACAACACCGCGACGGTCGACGGCACCGAAACCTACGGGAACGGCACGACACACACACTGGGTACGGTATCAACCAACACCCCCCAGCTGACCTACACCTCCGCGCTGACCGCGAACAAGAGCTTCAATCCACCCAGCGTGTCCTCGGGCGGCAAATCAACGGTCACGGTTCAGCTCCTGAATTCGAGCGCGCTTGCACTGACAAACGTCAGTGTGACCGACCCACTCCCGGCGGGCATGGTGCTGGCCACCCCGCCCAATGCGCAGACGACCTGCGCGGGAAGCACATCCATCACGGCTGTTGCAGGGGCAGGCAGCGCAACCCTGACCGGTGCCAATGTGGCGGGCGGCGGAAATTGCGCCTTCCTGTTTGATGTGGTGGCAACAGGTGCCGCGAACTGGGTCAACAGCATCCCTCCCAACGGCATCCTCGCGGACGGCGGCGTGCGTAATGTCACCGCCGTTGTCGGCACGCTGCTTTTCAATGCCCCCACCGGCCTGGCCGTCAGCAAAACGACTTCCATCAGTTCCCTGGCCTTCCCCGGCCAGGTGAGCCGGCTGACGATCAACATATCCAACGGGTCCCAGGCGGTTACCAACCTGGACATCACCGACTACTTCACGGTCGGCGGTGTTGCAGGCGGCACCAACAATGGGTGGGTGGTGACACCTACCCCGGCAACCGCAACGACGTGCCCGGGCGGGGTTGTGACCGCTGCGGCGGGCGCGCGATCGGTCCGTCTGTCAGGGGCAAACCTGGCGGTAAACGCGACCTGCCAGATATCGGTCAACGTGACGTCTGCCGTAACCGGTGGCAACACGAACACCATTCCGCCCGGTGCCATCATCACCGACCAGAACCTGACCAATGCCAACCCGGCAACGACCAGCCTGGCGATCAGCACGAACATTGGCATCGTCAAGCAGTTCACGCCCAACGTGGTGGCGCCGGGTACCCGGTCCCGCTTGCGCATCACTTTCTATAACCCGCTTTCACAGCCCGTCAGCGACCTGGCGGTCACCGACACCTTGCCGGCCGGCGTGACTGTTCCCAGTGGCGCGAATCCGACGACGACATGTCAGGGTGCGACGGTCTCTTCGACGGCCAACACGGTGCAACTTTCGGGCGGCATCATCGTCGCCGCGGCCGGAAATGTGCCAGCAACCTGCCAGGTGGAAATCGACGTCTTTGTGGCGGCGCAAGGCGACTATGTCAACACCATTCCAGCCAACGCACTAACGGCAAGCGCGGGCGGCAATGCCCTGGCGAACACCCAGCCTACGAGCGATACGCTGCGCGCGAAGTCACCGGTAGTGGTGCACAAGGCCTTCAGCGCCCGCACGCTGGATGCAGGCAATCCTGTCGGGTTCACAACCGGGTCCGACACCAAGGCGCCTGGCGCGGTGTCGGTGATGACGATTCGTTTCGACAATCCCAACAACACACAGCTCAACGGCATGACCTTGACGGACGCATTGCCCGCCGGACTTGTCGTCGCGCCTACGCCAGCTGCGGCCACGACCTGTGCAGGCGGCACTGTTGTTGCCGCAGCGTCCGCCACCAGCGTTCGCCTGACCGGGGCCACACTCGCAGCCAATGGGTTCTGTACCGTCACGGTGAATGTTCTGAGCAACATTTCGGGCGTGTACACCAACACCATCCCGACCGGGAGCATTACTACCACCGAGGGCGTCACCAACCAGGAGCCCACCAGCGCACAGCTCATTACCTCCACCCCGCCGACCGTCGGCAAGCAGTTCACCCCTGCGGTGATCCCACCAAGCGGCGTATCGCGCCTGAGCATCGTCATCGGCAACACGAATGCCGCAGCAATGACCTTGAGCGCGGATTTTGACGACGTCCTGCCGACGGCACCCGGCCAGATCCGTTTGACGGCAGCTCCGGGCATGACGACCTCCTGCGGTGGAACTGTCGTGGCTGCCGCCAACGCCACCAGCGTGAGGCTCAATAGCGGCGGCACGATCCCCGCAGGTGGCTGTACGATTGATGTCAATGTGACGGGGCTGACGGCTGGCGTACACACCAACAACATTCCCGCCGGTGCCCTGCAAACGAATCTGGGCAACAACCAGGCGCCTGCCAATGCGACGTTGACGATCAGCACCCTTGGCTACATCTCCGGCAAGGTTTTCAGAGACAACAACGTCACGCCCAACGGCACCTTTCAGAACGGCACCGACACGGGGATCGCCGGGGTCGGCATTGAACTGCGCAGCGGCGCAAACTGCAGTGGCGCACTGCTGACGACAGGAACCACCGATGCGCTCGGCAACTACCTGTTCTCCTCACTGGCAGCCGGCAGCTACTCCGTTTGCCAGCCAGCGCAGCCCGCGGCAACCACCAACGGCATCACGACCGCCGGCCCCATCAGTGGCATCAATGGCAGTACGGGTTCAGCCGGTGCGGCATCCAACCCCACGGCTACCACCAGCCAGATCACCAACGTGGTTCTCAATGGTGACGGCGCAGCCGCCGAAATTTCGGGCTCCGCCAACAACAACTTTGCCGAAGTCGTTCCTTCGACCATTTCAGGCAAAGTGTTCAAGGACCTGAACAACAACGGCGCACAGGACGGCGCAGACGATCCGCTCGCAGGCGTCACCATCGAGCTCAGGGACGCAGGCAATGCACTGATCGCGACCACGGTCACCGACGCGACGGGCAACTATTCGTTCGGCAATCTTTTGCCTGGAACTTACAGCGTGGTGGAGCCCGCACAACCCGCCGGCACCTCCAACGGCATTACCACCGCGGGTGCTGTTCCGAATGGCGGAACACCCGGAACGGCGACCACACCGGCCGTCACACCGAGCCGGATCAGCAGCATCGTGCTGCCGCCCAATACGGTTTCGAGCGGCAACAACTTCGCCGAGGTGTCCAATGGCGGCACGATTTCCGGCAAGGTCTTCCTGGACTATGACAACAGCGGCCTGATGAATGGAAGCGATCACGGCATCGGCGGACAGACGATCAATCTGACGGGCACCGACATCAATGGGCTCGCTGTCTCCAGGTCAACAGTCACGCTGGCCGACGGAACCTATAGCTTCACCGGGTTGGCCCAGGGTACCTATACCGTGACACAGCCGTTGCCCCAGGCGACGGGCACGACCAATGGCCAGACCATTGCCGGTAGCACGGGTGGAACGGCGACCTTGCCAGTCAATCCGGTGTCCTCGATCTCGAACATTCCGCTCGCCACCGCTAACGCCGTGTCGGCTGACAACAATTTCGCTGAAATCCCGGGCAATGCGCCTGATCTTGCGATCGCCAAAACGCACGCGCCGGTCAGCTTCGCCCAGGGATCCAGCACGGGCTTCTACACCATCACCGTCTCCAACGTCGGTGCAGCGGCGACGTCCGCCACCGTGACGGTGGTCGACACCTTGCCCGTGGGTATGACTGTAGCTGCCGTCAATGGCGGCGCAACGTGGTCTTGCTCCAACACCGCCACAACCGTCACCTGCAACACCAACAGCGTGATCGCATCCGGGGCGACGGCGCCCGTTATCACGGTGCGTGTTGCGGTGGCTGCCGGTTTGTCCGGACAGGTCCTGGTGAACACGGCTGTGGTTTCCGGCGGCAATGAGCCCAGCGGCTTTTCCGGCAACAACACGGCAACCGACCCCACGGCGATCTCCGATGTGGCGGCGGTACAGGGCAGCGTGTGGCGCGACCTCAACCATGACCGCATCAAGGACCCAGGTGAACCATTGGTCCCGGGCTGGATCGTCGAGCTGACACTCGGCGGCGTGGTGGTGGGTACCACCACCTCCGACGCAAACGGCGCTTACAGCTTTCCCAGCGTGGCGCCGGGCTCGGGTTACCAGATCCGCTTTCGGGAGCCCACAAGCGGGCGCATCTATGGACGCCCAGTGCCCAATGAGACCGGATTGCCCTATACGAATGGACAGGTGAATTCGACCTCCAACCCGGCCGGTGCGAACAATACCGACGGAACGTTAAGAGGCCTTACGCTAACCGCTGGCACCACGACCTTGGCCCAGAGCCTGCCGCTGGATCCGAGCGGGGTGATTTATGACGCGGTCAGCCGTCAGCCTGTACCCAACGCCATCGTCACACTCTCGGCCCCAGGCCTCACCGCAGCCGACGTGATTGGCGGCAGCCTGACGCAGACCACCGGTGCTGATGGTTCTTACCAGTTCCTGTTGCTGGGCGGCGCTCCGGCAGGCGCGACCTTGTACACGCTGACGGTGACGTCGCCACCGGGCTACCTGCCCGGTCCGTCGGCGATTATTCCGGCCTGTACCGCGACCCTGGGCGTGGGCCTGGCGCCTCCGAGCCCAGACCCGGCATTGGTGCAGAACAGCAACTTCGCACCCACAGCGGGCGTGCCGCTGCACAACCCCGCAGCTTGCCCCAACAACACCCTGGCCCTTGCGGGCGGTGCGGCCACGACCCAGTACTTCTACACGTTCACCTTCGCCGCAGTTCCAGGCTCTGCCAACGTGTTGAACAACCATATCCCGCTGGACCCGGTGTTGGGTGGCGCGATTGTGATGACAAAGAGCACACCGCTGGTCAACGTGGTCCGTGGCGACCTGGTGCCGTACAACATCACGGCGACCAACACACTGAATGCGGTGCTCGGCAACATCAACATCGTGGATGTGATTCCGGCGGGCTTCAGGTATCGCACCGGCTCGGCATCGCTCAATGGCGTGGCACTTGAGCCCACGGTGAGCGGACGCAACCTCACCTGGGCCGGCCACACGTTTGCCGCAGGTGAGCGCAAAACACTGCGCATGCTGCTGGTGGTCGGCAGCGGTGTGTCGGAAGGCACTTACGTGAACCAGGTTGCAGCGCGCAATGCGCTGGTCAACGCCCAGGTGTCCAACACGGCCACAGCGACGGTGCGTGTGGTCCCCGATCCCACCTTCGATTGCTCCGACATCATCGGCAAGGTCTTTGACGACAAGAACGCCAATGGTTACCAGGACGAGGGGGAGACGGGCATCGCGAATGTCCGCATTGCAACTGCGCGCGGGTTGCTGGTTACCAGCGACCATGATGGACGCTTCCACGTGGCTTGCGCGGCAATCCCGAACGCTGACCGCGGTTCCAACTTCGTGATGAAGGTGGACGAAAGAACCCTGCCTTCGGGCTATCGGTTGACAACCGAAAACCCGCGTGATGTCCGGGTGACACGCGGCAAGATGGTGAAGCTCAATTTCGGCGCGACGGTCCATCGTGTGGTCCGGCTCGAACTCTCCGGCGCTGCATTCCTGAACGACGGCACGGAGTTGCAGCCTGCGTATCTCGCGGTGCTGGAAAAGCTGCCTTCGCAACTGGCGACACGTCCATCCATCCTGCGCATTGCCTATCACCGAGGCGCCGAGGCGGCAGGGCTTGCGGAAAAACGCGTGTCGGCGATCAGCGACCGGATACAGGCCTTGTGGAAGGAAAGGCGAAAGAAGGAGCGCGCGGAAACAGACAGTGAACCCCTCCATCCCTTGATGATTGAAACCGAGCTGGAGTCGGCGAAATGAATTTCCGTACACACACCATTGCAGTAGCCGTCAGCGTCCTTTGTGCAGGGTCTTCTGTATGGGCCGCTACCGAAGTCAGCGGCAAGCGAATTGACAATGGCCGCATCGACCTGTTCTCGGCGCCTCCGCCTTCGGAGGTGCAGCCGGCCATCAGCTACCCGTTGCCTTCGGGCGTTACGCGGGAAGAGGCGGCAGGCATGCGCAGCCGCGCCGCACAGGTGCCGCAGAGCGTCGCCTCCGTCAACAAGGCGCTGGAAGAAGCCAGCGGCCTGAGCCTTTTTGTATCGGGCAAGGCCGAGTTGCTGCCCGCCGCCAAAGCGTCCATCGAAGCGCTGGCCGCCGAGATACGCGCCAGGGGGGCATCGTCTCCAGGCATGCGCATTGCTGTTGTCGGGCACACGGACAACCAGCGTCTGGCGCCTGAAACCAGGCGGATCTTCAGGGATAACCAGGGGCTCTCTGAGGCCCGTGCTCTGGCGGTTGCAGCCTATCTCAAGCAGCAGCTGAACAATCCCGCCATCACTTATTCGATCGAAGGTGCAGGCGAGAACAAACCGTTGGCATTGAACGCAACGTCTGAAGGGATGGCCCGCAATCGCCGCGTCGAGCTGCGCGTGTGGTTCGATGCCGCAGCGCCGGCGGGCGTTCCTGTTCCGCTGGCGGCCGCCAAGCCCTGCACGCCACAGGCCGTGGGGCAGTCTACCGTGCCGTTTCGCATCACGATTGATGGCGAGCCGATCAATGCCTCCGAGATTCCCAATGAGGCAGATGGCCAGCGGTGCGCCGACGTCGCGCTCGAGAAGGCTGACATCCAGGTGCGTTATGACAGCCTGGCCATTGCGCCGGTGATGAATGCCTGGGCCACACCCAATGCAGCGGTCAAGGGCGAGGTGGCGGAGTTTCGGGCCTGGTCAAACTACATTCCCTGGATCAAAAAGGCCGAACTGCGGCTTTTCCGTGCAGGGCAGAAGACACAGGAGCATCCTTTTGAGGTCGTGCCCATCACATGGTCAGGCGCGCTCAACTGGACCGTTCCGGCCAACACAGCCGGCGACCAGGTGTTCTACCTCCTGCGTGTTTATGACGCCCAGGGGCGTTTCGACGAGACCAGTCTGAAATCCCTGAACCTTCTGGCGCGCGCCATGCCGGTCAATGAAGATGCGGAGAAGCTCGAGCGCGAGCGGCTGACGGGGTATGGCGAAAACAGCCTGGCTTTGCGCAATATTCCGGTCACCGGGGGCACGGTCACGGTCAACGGTACCAATCTCAAGCCGGGCCAACGTATCGAAGCGCTGGGGCTGGAGCTGCCGATCGATGCGCAGGGCAAGTTCGCCATGAAACAAATCATGCCGGCAGGTCCGCAGTCTGTAGAGGTGACGCTGAAAGAGTCGGACGGGCGCGCAAGCACCTTTCGCCGCAACCTCAACATCGCCGCGGATGACTGGTTTTACCTGGCACTAGGGGATTTGACGGTCGGGAAAAACAATGTCTCCGGGCCTGCGAAACTGGTGACAGGTGACATGAGTCACTACGAAGACAAGGTGTATGTCGATGGCCGCGCCGCTTTTTACCTCAAGGGGAAAATCAAGGGCGAATGGCTGCTGACGGCTTCGGCCGATACCCGGGAAGGTCCTGTCGAGGACCTGTTTTCCAACTTCTCCAGCAAGGATCCCAAATACCTTCTGCGCAGTATTGACCCCAACCTCTATTACCCCGTCTACGGCGATGACAGCACAACGGTGGATGATGCGCCGACGCAGGGCAAGTTTTTTGTCAAACTGCAAAAAGGCGACTCGCACGTCATGTGGGGTAACTTCCAGACCTCGTGGAGCGGAACGGAGCTGATGCAATACTCACGCGGCCTATATGGCGCACAGGTACGCTACCGCTCTGAAGATGCCACGACCTATGGCGAAAAACAGACCCAGATTGATGCTTTTGCCGCCGATCCGGGAACGCTGGCTTCGCGCGAGGAGTTTCGCGGCACGGGAGGCTCGCTGTACTACCTGCGCCACCTCGACATCACACAGGGCTCGGAGCGCGTCTGGATCGAGGTCCGCGACAAGGACTCCGGCATGGTGATCGAGCGCCGCGAGCTCGCACCTACGCAGGATTACGAGATCAACTACCTTCAAGGCCGTATTCTGTTGCAGTCGCCCTTGTCCGCGACTGGCGCCGGCGCCGGCCTGATCATGGCGTCTGCGGTAGGCGGCCAGCCGGTCTACCTCGTGACGACATACGAGTTTGCGCCCGGCGTCACGGCCATCAACAACCTGTCGACCGGCATTCGCGCGAGCCAATGGCTGAACGACCATGTGCAGCTGGGCGCCAGCAGCTACCACCAGGGCGAAACAGGATCCAGCCAGACGCTCAAGGGAATCGACGGGACGCTGCGCTACAAGCCTGGCACCTGGCTGAAGTTTGAGGCGGCACGCTCAAAGGGGCCGGGCAATGGGGCCCAAACCTCTCTTGATGGCGGCTTTGGATTTAACACGCTGAACAACGGCGGCATCCAGTCGGCCGGCGCAGAACGTCTGGAAGGCTCGGTGGATCTCGCCGAAGTCACCGACAGCATGAAGGGGAAGATCACCTCTTATGTCCAGAACCGTGACCGCGGTTATTCGGCCCCAGGGCAGATTGGCATAGGCGGCGAGGCGGTCCGGCAGGCCGGTGCCGCTGCCGATGTGGAGCTTGCTCCGGGCACGCGCGTGCTGGTCAAGGCAGACAAGCGCGACGGCGATCTGCAGAATAACCAGAACGCCGAGCTTGCGGTGCGGCAGACGCTGAACAGCGAATGGGAAGTCGCTGTCGGGGTCCGTGCGGACGATCGTTCCAATGTCACGCCGAATGCCAGTCCGTTGCTTTCCCAGACCGGATCGCGCACGGATGCGCAGGTGAGGGCGGATTACCGGCCTGATCGTGCGGGTGGAAAACCCGGCGAAAAAGAAAACTGGGAAGCTTACGGTTACGTTCAGGGGACGCTGGAGCGTGACGATACGCGCGACCCCAACAACCGCGTCGGCCTGGGTGGCGCACTGCAAGTCAGCGAACGCGTGAAGCTCAGCGGCGAAGCATCCGGCGGCAGCATGGGCGCCGGCGGCAAGCTGGGCGCCGACTACCGCATCTCCGACCGGAGCAATGCCTATCTGGCGTACACGATGGAAACAGAAAGCCCGGATGTCGCGTGGCGCGGCCGCCAAGGGACGCTGGTCTCTGGTGCAAGCACCCGCGTGTCCGATCAATTGCGGGTGTTCGGCGAGGGCCGTGCAGTCAATGGGGCCGGCCCGCAAAGCTTGACGCAAGCCTTTGGCATGGACTGGTCGCCCAATGACCGCTGGAACTGGGGCGCCAAGGTCGAGTTCGGAACCGTGTCCGACCCATTGGCTGGTGACCTCAGGCGCCGTGCGCTCGGTGGCTCTGTCGGCTACAAAAAGGACAGCCTGAAATACGGCGGTAATCTTGAGTGGCGCAACGACCGGAGCAATGTGTCCGGCGAACGTACCACCTGGCTGATGCGCAACACGGTGGGCATGCAGGTGGACCCTGCCTGGCGCGTGCTGGGCAAGCTCAATGTCTCGCGTTCAAGCAACAGCCAGGGGGCCTTTGTCGACGGTAACTACCATGAGTTTGTGCTGGGCAGCGCCTACCGGCCGGTTGACAACGACCGCTGGAACACCCTGTTCAAGTACACCAATCTGCACAACGTGCCGACCGCGGGCCAGCTGACCCCTTCGGGCCAGGCGGCCGACTACGCGCAGCGCAGCCAGGTGTTTTCCGTCGACACGATTTACGACGTGAAGCCGTGGCTTTCCGTCGGCGCCAAATACGCGTTCCGCATCGGCGAGCTGAAAATGCCGGTTGCCGGCGGGGAGTGGTTCTCCAGCCGTGCTGATCTTCTGATCTTCCGGGCGGATCTTCACCTGGTCAAGGAGTGGGACGCCCTGATTGAATGGCGCAACCTGCGCGCCACGGAGGCGCAGGATGCAAAAGCCGGCATGCTCCTCGGTGTCTATCGCCACCTTGGCAAGGGGGTGAAGGTTGGGGTGGGATACAACTTCACCAAGTATTCCGATGACCTGACCGACCTGTCTTACCGCAGCCGGGGCTGGTTCCTGAATGTGCTTGCCACCTATTGAACGTTTGAAATTAACAGGCCTTCGCGCGGTTGTGCGGCGGCGGTCAATGGGCTGCCTTGAGCGCCCGGCGGTACTGCACGGCTTCCGCGACGTGGACGACCTGGACGGCCTGTGCGCCTGCGAGGTCGGCAATCGTCCTGGCCACTTTCAGGCAGCGATGAATGCTGCGGCCTGACCACCCTAACCGCGCTGCTGCTGTGTTCAGGAATTTCGCGGCCGCGTCATCGAGCTGGCATTGCGCATCAATGGCCTGGCCTTCCAGTGCCTGGTTGGTGGTGCCCTGCCGGGCAATAGCACGATCACGTGCCGTGGCAACCCGGGCCCTGATAACGGCGGTGGCCTCGCCCGGCGCCGCGTTGACCAGTTCATCGGCTGCGAGCGCACCCACCTCAACATGCAGGTCGATGCGGTCCAGCAGCGGGCCGCTGAGCTTGCCCTGGTAACGCGACACCTGTTCGGGCGAACAACGGCAAGCCCGCAAGCTCGAGCCGAGGTAACCGCAGGGGCAAGGGTTCATCGCTGCAACCAGCTGAAAGCGCGCCGGGAACTCGGCGCGCTGGGCGGCTCGCGAAATGGTGATGGTGCCGGACTCCAGCGGTTCACGCAGGGCTTCCAGGGCTGCCCGCGGAAACTCCGGAAGCTCATCCAGAAACAGGATGCCGCGGTGCGCCAGGGAAATTTCACCAGGCCGCGGCGGGGAACCACCACCGACAAGCGCAACGGCGCTGGCCGTGTGGTGAGGCGCGCAGGTGGGGCGTATCGCCCATTTGTCCAGCGTGAACCGGCCGCCCAATGACGCCACCGCTGCGCTTTCCAGCGCTTCTTCGGTGGTCATGGCCGGCAGAAGGCCCGCAAAGCGCTGTGCCAGCATGGATTTTCCGGAGCCTGGGGCGCCCATCATCAGTACGCTGTGCCCGCCGGTCGCGGCAATTTCCAGGGCGCGTCGGGCCGCCGCCTGGCCTTTGACGTCGGCCAGATCAGGATACGGGGACTGCCCCGAAGGCACGATCGGCTTGACGCGAGACCAGCCTTCCCCTGCTTCGATGGGGGTGTCGCCCGGCAAAAATTGCCTCACCACATCGAGTAAATGGTGCGCCTGAAAGATTTCGGCGCCGGGGACCAACGCTGCTTCCTGGGCGCTGGCCTCCGGTAGCACCAGCTTCGGCAGCTTCTCGGCGGCCAGCCGTTCCGGGCGTGCCAGGGCGAGGCTCATGGCAAGCGCTCCCCGAATGGGCCGCAAGTCGCCGCCCAGCGACAACTCGCCGGCGAACTCATAGCCTTCCAGTTTGCGGGCGTCGATCTGGCCGCTGGCCGCCAGGATGCCGAGCGCGATGGGCAGGTCGAACCGGCCGGAATCCTTGGGAAGGTCGGCGGGTGCCAGATTGACCGTAATGCGTTTATTGGCGGGAAATTCCAGTCCGGCGTTCTGGACGGCCGAGCGCACGCGTTCACGCGCTTCCTTGACTTCCGTTTCCGCAAGCCCGACCAGCGTAAAGCTGGGCAAGCCGTTGGCAAGATGCACCTCCACCTGCACCGGCCTTGCTTCCAGGCCCAACAAGGCGCGGCTATGCACTAAAGACAAGCTCATTCGAAACTCCCTCCCTCAGAGGCGGCATCACAACTGAACCCGAGGCCATCCCGGGTTGCAGGCGCACCAGACCTTCACGTAAGACGAGTATCGCCTAGCGAGAGAAGCCACCCGCCGGTTCACCAGAAAGGTGTGCCCCACTGCATCCGATAGCGGCACTCACTTTCGTCCCGCGCATTTGCCTGGTTGTGTCAGTGCCGGGATCCGCCGTGGCATTCTTGCCGCCGATCTCCTGGTGCTGACCATCCCAGAAACGAACGTTGCAGAAGACCGCCGTGCACTAAAGACAGGCTTGGTGATGCTTTTTTGGTTTTATGCTCCAAAATTGTGCGCTTGAATGCCCTTTATTGGTGCATCGTATTCGGCGCAATTCGCGGAGGTTCGCTCGAAGTTCAAGGGCAGGCCGGTCATCCATGCAAAGCGTCTTTGGCACGTTACCTGCTAAGAAGTCCACGCAAGTTGCCAACCTTTGGAGCTTCTACGGAGACTCCATCAGCAATGACTCGTACAAAAGCCTTAATCCGGCTGAGGTGGTGCTTGACGATGCTGCTTCCCTATTCATCCCTGGAGGAAACCTGAAAATGAAACTCGTAACGGCCATCATTAAACCGTTCAAGCTGGACGAAGTGCGTGAAGCGCTTTCCGGCATTGGCGTGCAAGGCATTACTGTGACTGAAGTCAAAGGCTTCGGCCGCCAGAAAGGCCATACCGAGCTGTACCGCGGCGCCGAGTATGTCGTCGATTTTCTGCCCAAGGTCAAGATCGAAGCAGCAGTCTCCGACGAGCTGGTGGATCGCGTGATTGAAGCGGTTGAGGGCGCCGCCCGCACCGGCAAGATCGGCGACGGCAAGGTTTTTGTTTACAACCTCGAGCAGGTCGTGCGCATCCGTACCGGTGAAACCGGCAAGGAAGCGCTGTAAGGCTTACCCCAAAAAACGAAGAGAACATAGACATGAAAAAACTACTTGCCTCCCTTGTACTGGGACTGAGCCTGCTGACGACCGGCGCCGTGATGGCGCAGGCCCCGGCAGCTGCACCCGCCGCTTCCGCCGCAGAAGCCAAGCCGGCTGAAGCTGCTGCTTCCGCCGCCGCGCCTGCCGCAGCGACAGCACCCGCCGCTGCAGCAGCAGCCTCTGCACCGGCTGCCGCTGCGCCCGTTCCCAACAAAGGCGACACCGCCTGGATGATGGTTTCCACGCTGCTGGTCATCATGATGACCGTGCCCGGCCTGGCGCTGTTCTACGGCGGTCTGGTCCGCAGCAAGAACATGCTGTCGGTCCTGATGCAGGTCATGGTGACGTTCTCGATGATCGTCGTGCTGTGGTTTATCTATGGCTACAGTCTGGCCTTCACCGAAGGCAACGCCTTCTTCGGCGGCTTCGACCGGCTCTTCATGAAGGGCATCTGGGACAACGTTGCGGGCACCTTTGCCAATGGCGCCACCTTCAGCAAGGGTGTCGTGATCCCCGAGATCGTGTTCGCCGCCTTCCAGGCTACATTTGCCGGCATCACCTGCGCGCTGATCGTCGGCGCCTTTGCCGAACGCATCAAGTTCTCCGCAGTGCTGCTGTTCATGGCAATCTGGTTCACCTTCAGCTACGCACCTATCGCCCACATGGTCTGGTTCTGGATGGGCCCTGACGCCTACACCGGCAAGGAAGTCGCCGACGCCATGAGCGCCAAGGGCGGTTATATCTGGCAAATGGGCGCCCTGGATTTTGCGGGCGGTACTGTGGTGCACATCAACGCCGCTGTCGCCGGCCTGGTCGGCGCCTTCTGCATCGGCAAGCGTATCGGCTACGGCAAGGAAGCCATGGCCCCTCACAGCCTCACGCTAACCATGGTCGGTGCCGCATTGCTGTGGGTGGGCTGGTTCGGCTTCAACGCCGGCTCCGCCCTGGAAGCCAACGGCTTCGCCGCCCTGGCCTTCATCAATACGCTGGGTGCTACCGCTGCCGCTGTGCTGGCATGGTGCGTCGGTGAGGCGCTGATGCGCGGCAAGGCCTCGATGCTGGGCGCAGCGTCCGGCGCCGTCGCCGGCCTGGTGGCCATCACGCCCGCAGCCGGCAACGTCGGCATCGGCGGCGGCCTGATCATCGGCCTGATCGCCGGCTTCGCCTGCCTCTGGGGTGTGAACGGCCTGAAGAAACTGCTGGGCGCCGATGATTCGCTCGACGTGTTCGGCGTGCATGGCGTGGGCGGTATTCTGGGCGCGCTGCTCACCGGCGTTTTCAACTCGCCAGCCCTGGGTGGCCCAAGCTTCGTGGGTGACTGGGTGACCGCCACGGCCGTGACGCCTGACGCTTACACCATCGCCGGCCAGGTCTGGATCCAGGCCAAGGCCGTGCTGATCACCATCGTCTGGTCCGGTGTGGTTTCCTTCATCGCCTTCAAGGTGGTTGACCTCACGATCGGCCTGCGCGTCAGCGAAGAAGACGAACGCGAAGGCCTGGACATCACCTCGCATGGTGAGACCGCCTACAACCGTTAATTCATAGTCAGACGAATTCGGGCTGCCCCAGGGCAGCCCCCTGATTGAGTATCTCCTTTGGATGTTCAGCCCGCTGGCGCAAGCCGGTGGGCTGTTTTTTTTGGCGCGTGCCTTGTGGGCGTTGCATGATCGCCGGGATTGGGTTGCGGGGGCGTTTCCGGCTGTGGCCCTGCCGGTGCTAACCTTGGGTGCCTATCCACTTTTCAGCCTTTCAAGGAACGCCGCATGACATGGCAAACCGTTGTTGCACAACCCAGTGAACTGGGTGAATCGCCGTTCTGGCATCCCGACGAGCAAATGCTGTATTGGGTTGACATTCCAGGCCGGCAGATTCACCGCTGCAACGTCTTTATGGGGACGGTACAAAGCTGGCCCATGCCGTCGGAGCCCGGCAGCATTGCGCCGGCCCGTACACAGGGGCAAGGCAGTGGCCTGGTGATCGCATTGCGCGACGGCATTTACCGCGCCCGCGAGTGGGGCGCCGAGCTCCAGCAACTCATGCGGGCCGGCCATGACACTGCCACGACGCGGTTCAACGACGGCAAGGCCGATCCGCGCGGCCGCTTCTGGGCCGGCACGATGTACGAACCACGGGACAAGTCCGTGGCCGAGCTTTTTTCCATCGACTGCCGCAATAGCCTTGTGCCTGCGGTAGAACGCAAGGCAGGCGGCGCCATCATCGCCAATGGCCTGGCGTGGTCGCCGGACGCCGCAACCGTGTACTGGACGGACACCCCCACGCACACCACACATGCCTGGGACTGGGATGCCGACAGCAACGCCATGGCAAACCGCCGCGTTTTCCACCAATGGCCCGGCAAACCCGCTGGCTGGCAGTTCGGCATGCCCGGTTACGGCGGGCGGCCCGACGGCGCTGCGGTGGATATCCAGGGCAACTACTGGGTGGCCATGTTTGAAGGTGCGCGCCTTCTCAAGCTGTCGCCGGCAGGAGAGTTGCTGGCTGAAATTCCCGTGCCGGCGCAATGCCCGACCATGCCGTGTTTTGGCGGCGACGACCTGCAAACGCTTTACATCACCACGGCACGCTACAACCGGCCAGCTGCCGAGCTGCAGGCCTATCCCGAGTCGGGCTGCGTGTTTTCGATGCGGGTGGATGTGCCCGGCTTGCCGGTGAATTTTTTCGAGGATTGAGCTTCGCCTCTGAAAAAACCGAACAGGCGGCATGCAAAAAGATCAACTCCCCAGGCGCGATACCCACGTACCATCCCAGCCATGCCTTCAGATACCGATGATGTGATGGAGTCCCTGCGCGGGCGAATACGCACTGCCGCTGCCGCCGGTACGCCGCTGCGTATTCGGGGTGGCGGCACCAAGGACTTCTACGGCCAATCCCTGGAAGGTGACATCCTCGACATGACGCCATACGCGGGTGTGATCAGCTACGAACCCAGTGAACTGGTCGTGACTGCGCGCGCCGGCACGCCGCTGGCTGAACTCGAAACCTTGCTGGCGGCCCAGGGCCAGTGCCTGCCCTTCGAGCCGCCGCGTTTTGACGATTCTGGGGCAAAAGCCACCGTGGGCGGCATGGTCGCCAGCGGCCTGAGCGGGCCGGCACGCGCCAGCGTGGGCGCGGTGCGTGATTACATGCTGGGCCTCAAGCTCATCAACGGGCGTGGCGAACTGCTCACGTTTGGCGGGCAGGTCATGAAAAATGTGGCGGGTTATGACGTCTCACGGCTCATGGCGGGTGCCCTGGGTACCTTGGGCGTGCTCACTGAAGTGAGCCTCAAGGTGCTGCCGGTGGCGCCTGCCGAGGCCACCCTGCGTTTTGAATGCAGCCAGGCGCAGGCGCTTGACTGGCTGAACGCCTGGGGCGGCCGGCCCTTACCGCTCAACGCGAGCTGCTGGTCGGAAGAAGCCGACATCGGTACGCTCTATCTGCGATTGCGCGGCGCTGTCGCCGCCGTCGAAGCCGCCTGCAAGGTGCTGGGCGGCGAGAAACAAGGCAGCGCCGAAGCTGCCGGCTATTGGCAGGACTGTCGCAACCAGCAGCACCCGTGGTTCCGGGCACGCCAGGCCGACCAGGACTTGTGGCGGCTGTCCTTGCCGCAAACGGCCCATGTTCCGGATTTGCCCGACTCGCCGCTGGTGGAATGGCATGGCGCCCAGCGATGGGTACGGGCAGGCGCCGGGCAGGCAGAGGCACTGCGCGCGGCCGCTGCTCAGGCCGGCGGGCATGCTACTCTTTTTATAGCTGTCAGCGCAATGCCAGCGGGAGCTACAGCCCGATTTGATGCATTAAAGCCGCCGCTGGACCGGATCCACCGGGACCTCAAGCGCGAGTTCGATCCCGCCGGAATCCTTAACCGCGGCCGCATGGCGGCGGGCTGGTAGTTCATGCGTCGCCTGCGCCATCTCACCGGGCAGCACCGCACGCCCACCATCAACCGCCTGCTCGGCGGCGTGCTTGCGTTCAATGCCGGAGCTGTCAACGCGGGGGGCTTCCTGCTGGTCAGCATGTACACCTCGCACATGACGGGGTTTGTCTCCATCGTGGCCGACAACCTCATCCTCGGGAACCTGACGCTGGTGCTCGGTGCGGTGGGCGCCTTGCTGGCCTTCACCCTGGGTGCGGCCGTGACGGCCGTGCTGGTCAATTGGGCGCGCCACCGGCACCTTCGCAGTGAGTTCGCCCTGCCGCTGTTGCTCGAGTCAGTTCTTTTGCTGGTCTTCGGCCTGCTTGGCGCAACGCTGAACCGGCAGACGCCGTTCGCCGTGCCTCTGACCGTGCTGGTGCTGGCCTTCACCATGGGCCTGCAAAACGCACTGGTCAGCAAAATCTCGTCCTCCCAGATCCGCACCACGCATATGACCGGTGTCATCACTGACCTCGGCATCGAGCTCGGCAAGATGTTTTACTGGAACCGTACCGCCAGCTCCATGGAGTCCCGTGTGCGCGCCAACCGTATCAAGGTGCGGCTCTTCGGCACCTTGCTGGCCATGTTCATTGCCGGCGGCCTGGTCGGTGCGGCCGGCTTCAAATACGTCGGTTTCATCTGGGTCGTGCCCCTGGCCCTCATGCTGTTGACCTTGTCCTTGCCGCCGCTGTATGCGGATTTCCGGCGCGCTGCCCGGCGCAAGGCCCTCGCTCTGGCCCTGAAAGAAGGGTCCTGACACCATGCAAACCCACCTCGCCCCTGAATTCAAAAACACCGCTGACGGCCTGGAGGCTGAAGCCATCTTGCGCAAATGTGTGCATTGCGGTTTTTGCACGGCCACCTGCCCCACCTACCAATTACTGGGCGACGAGCTTGACGGCCCGCGTGGACGCATCTACCTCATCAAGCAAGTGCTGGAGGGTGAAGCGCCCACGCGCAAGACCCAGCTGCACCTGGACCGGTGCCTCACCTGCCGCAACTGCGAAAGCACCTGCCCCAGCGGGGTGGAATACGGCCACCTCGTGGATATCGGCCGCAAGCTGGTTGACGAGCGCGTGCCGCGCCCGGCCGGTGAGCGTGTCGTGCGCTGGGCTCTCAAGGAAGGCCTTCCGTCGCCGCTTTTTGCGCCCGCCATGAAGGCCGGGCAAGCCGTCCGCGGCCTCTTGCCCGCATCGCTCAAAAACAAGGTGCCGGCCAGGCAGGCCGCCGGCCCATGGCCCGCGCGCCAGCACGCCCGCAAGATGCTCATGCTCGAAGGCTGCGTGCAACCCGCCATGATGCCCAACATCAATGCCGCCACGGCGCGTGTGCTCGACGCCGCCGGCATACAAACGGTGGTGGCGCAAAAAGCCGGATGCTGCGGCGCCGTCAAGTTTCACCTGAACGACCAGGAGGGCGGCAAGGAAGAAATGCGGCGCAACATCGACGCCTGGTGGCCGCACGTGGACGCTGGCGAGGGCGCCGGTGTTGAAGCCATCGTCATGAATGCTTCGGGCTGCGGCGTCACCGTGAAGGAATACGGCCACCTCCTCAGGGACGATCCCGCCTACGCGGCCAAAGCCGCACGCATCAGCGGGCTGACACGCGACCTCAGCGAGCTCATGCCGGAGCTGGTCGGTGAGCTGCAGGGCAAGGTCAGGGCGCAAGCCGGCACGCTGGCGTTTCATCCGCCCTGCACGCTGCAGCACGGCCAGCAGCTGCGCGGCGGTGTCGAGACGCTAATGGGCGCACTCGGCTTTAACGTCAAGCTGGCGGCCGGTGAGTCGCACCTGTGCTGCGGTTCGGCTGGCACCTACTCCGTGCTGCAGCCCGACATCGCGTATCAACTGCGCGATCGCAAGCTCGGCAACCTGCAAGCCACTGCACCCGAAACCATCATCTCAGCCAATATCGGCTGTATTACGCACCTGCAAAGCGGCACGGCAACGCCGGTGCGGCACTGGGTCGAAGTGCTCGACGCTGCGCTGAAGTCCTGAAGGGGAGCGAACACCAGCCAGCCGGGGCCGCGGAACCGGCTTAGCCGGGCCGCAGGCGCAGCGCCCCCTCGGGGGGCAGCGCATTACACGCAGCCGAAGGCGAAGTGAAAAGCGTGGGGGCCAACACCCTCCTGACACCACGTTGTCAGTAGCCCCTCGGCACCATCAAGGCTTCTTCAACACAAGGAGCCTCCCATGAAAAACGCCATCACCTGGTTTGAAATCCCCAGCACCCAACTCGACAAAGCCCAGGCCTTTTACGAAGCCGTGCTCGAGTGCAAGATGCGCCGCGAGCCCATGGGCCCGTCCGAAGGCGCGGTGTTTCCCTATGAGACGAAGGAGGGCGTGGGTGGCGCGATCCTGACCGGCCCCACAGCGCCTGCTCCGGCGTCCGGCGGCACCTTGATTTACCTCGATGCTTCGCCTTCGCTGGATGCCGCACTGGCGCGCGCCGTCAAGGCCGGCGGCAAGGTCGCCTTGCCGCGCCAGGCGCTGCCGCCCGGTCTGGGGTTTTTTGCGCACATCACCGACCTGGACGGCAACCGCGTCGGCCTGCACGCCGCGGCTTGAGCGTGATGGGCCGCAAGAACTGGATAGCCGTCGCCGGTGCCGAACATGCGCGGCGCGGCTGCGCAGATCCGCACAACGGCTACATGCAGGTGTGCCATGGCAAATGCGCTCCGCTTAAACGGGTGCTGGCTGGGGATCGCGTGGCTTATTACTCGCCCGCACTGACCATGGGCGGCAAAGACAAATTCCAGCGCTTTGTTTCCATCGGCGTGGTGCGGGCCGGCGAGCCGTATGCCTTCGACATGGGCGGCGGCTTTGTACCCTTCCGCCGCGACGTGACCTATGCGGCCGCGCGGGAGGTGTCCATATTGCCCTGGCTGGACGAGTTCGAGTTTGTGGAAAGCCGCCAGCACTGGGGCTACAAGTTTCGCTTCGGCCTGTTCGAGGTCAGCGACCACGACATGCGGCTGGTCGCGCGGGCCATGCGCGCGGACCTCGCGGCGCTGGACTTTGAGGCGGCTGGTACAGCAGCTGCGCCTATGCGCCCCATGGCACTGTTCCCGGACCTGTAGTTACCAGGTCAGCTCGCGATAGAACACCGTGGTGCCCACCAGGCCGCCGCGCGGCAACAGCGCATAGCCGGGAATCACGCCCACGCGCTGCCAGCCCAGGCGTTGGTACAGGCGCTCGCCGTTATCGCCGGTCACGGTGTCCAGCACCAGCAAGGTCTTGCCGCAGTCGCGCGCCATGCTTTCGGCGGCGCGCATCAAGGCCTCGCCGAGGCCCTGGCGCCGGCAGCGGCGGTGCACCAGCATCTTGGCCAGGTCGGCGCGGTGCGGCTGGTTCTCGGGCTGGGCCAGCACCAGCTGCACCGTGCCGCAGATACCCTGTGCATCCTCGGCGACCAGCAGCGCACGTTCGCCCGCGGCAACGCCTTGCGCTACATCGCGCCAGAAGCCCGCGGCACGTTCGCGCGACAGCGGGTGCATAAAACTCACCGAGGCATCGCCTTCGACGCAGTCGATCAGCACATCGACCAGTCCGGCAATCTGTTCGTCATTGACGGCAGGCAGGCGCCGCAGCGACCAGGGTGTAGTGTTCATCATGGTGTTCAAGCCGCTTCGGTGGCGATCACCACCGCATAGCGCGCGGGCTTTCGCGTGGGATTGTGGAACATGGTGGGCCGGTCCAGCTGCATGGCCAGGCAGTCGCCCTCGCGCAGCGCGTGGCGCTCGTCGCCTATGGTGATGTCGATGGCACCTTCGAGCACCCATACCTGCTGGTGCACACGCGCATCGCGTACGCCGGTTTCAAACGCCACGCGCCCGCCCGGCGGGAAATGCACTTCGACGATCTGCATGGGCTGCGGCACGCCGGGCGGCGAGATGTTGCGCCGCAGGTAGCCCGAAGCCGGGTCCTGCCACTGCAGTTGCTCAGCGTGGCGCGCCACCGGGCTGGCGGGCGCCTGGGCGGCGGGCGCATCGAACAGTGAGGCCAGCATCACGCCCAGACCGGTGGCCAGACGCTCCAGCACCACGGCGGTGGGGCTGCTTTCGCCGCGCTCTATCAGCGAAATCATGGAGCGGCTCACACCGCTTTTGGCTGCCAGCGCGTCAAGCGACAGGCTTTTGGCGGCGCGCAGCTCGCGTACGCGCTCGGCGATGCGCTGGTTCAGGCCGGAGGGGGCTTCTGTCATGATGGAATTTATTTTCCATCATATTGGAGGTCATGTCCAGTGCCTATGACGCTTGCCGCTCTGCGCCAGCTGCCGTTTTGCTAGCCCGCGCCGGATTTGCACGGAATGGCGAAGTCCACGTGGTAATGCTCGTCGTGGCGAACCCAGGGCTTGCCTTTCATGAAGTTCAGGTTCTGCTTCAGGTAGAGGCCGCGCGGCGTGGCGAACAGCCGGGGCAAAAACGGTGCGTCAAAGATGACCAGGGCAATGCCGACGCCGTGCGCCTTCGAGGCCAGGTGCAACTGGTACAGGTGCTCGGCGGTCGCGGGGAAGTCGATGACGTACTCGCCGTACCGGGCGTCGGCATTGAACTCAAGGTCATAGCCGAAGCGGTTGCCGATGCTGCTTGGTAGCGGCACGGACTTTCCCTGCGCGTCGCGGACCGGCACAAAGAAGTCCACGGACAGGCCGTTCTGATGCGTACGGTGCGGCCGGAAACGCCCGCCGGAAGGCCAGCCCGTTTCGCCATAGACATAGGTGGTCGATGGGCTGGTGGCGTGGAGCGCCGCGTAGGACGCGGTGATGACGTCCGCGACCTTGGTATGCACATGCGTGCGGCCTGCCGTGGCGGCCATCGCGCTGTACACCGAGAAGTTGGGGCCGCTGGTCGGCAGCTTGACGCTGCCTTCGATGCGGCCCTTGCTGACCGTGCCGAAGCATTGGCTGTCGGCGGCAAGGGCTCGGACGGACAGGGTCGCCAGCATTGCGGCGATCAGGCAAGTGAGCTTATGCATGGAAGATCGGTTACCAGGCCCCGCGACCATACGAAACAGCAAGCGCTCCAAGAGTAAGTGAGCCGGCCACAAGGACTCCCAGCGCCAGCCACTCAGCGGTGTTGAAATCCTTGAACGGAGGATCGAATGGGTTCAGGGCCTGCCACCATTTCTTCCCGAGCCGCCTGCGGTTCAGATAGAGCAGTAAATTTCCGCCGCCGACCCAGAGCACCGCTATGAGCGAGAGCAGGATCAGTTGACCGGGTGGCATGCTTGCCAGGACATCCTCAGCCGTCGGGATCGCGGATGGCGGTGCTGAGGCTTCCGGTATGAGACCGGAAGCCTTGGCCAGGAGGAAGGTCAACAGCATAGGCGCCACAAAGAGCGCCATGTTCTTCCAATAGACCGACTGCGTCTGGGCTCGCACCATGCGGAACCATGCGATGGGCGCTATCACCAGGGTCGCCACGATTGCGACGCAAGCGAGAATTAGAAGAAGCAGTGGCATGGTGATCACGGTTTGCACTATAGCCGGGTGGGCGCTCCCCTATCATCTGCAAACCATGCGCCGCGCCGATCGCCTTTTCCATCTCGTCCAGCTGATTCGCGGCCGCCGCCTGAGCACCGCGGAATTCCTCGCCAAGCGGCTCGAGGTTTCCGAGCGCACGATTTACCGCGACGTGGCGGACCTGCAGCACCAGGGTGTGCCGATCGAGGGCGAGGCCGGCGTGGGTTACCGGCTGGGCGCGGGTTTTGATTTGCCGCCGCTGATGTTCACGCAAAAGGAAGCCAATGCGCTGGCTGCGTCGGTGCGCCTGGCGCAGGCCTGGCTGGACCCGGCCATGGCGGGTGATGCGGAGGCCGCTTGGGGCAAGATTTTTTCGGTGCTGCCGCCCGCGGCGCGCACGGCGGCCGAAGGCGTGCCGCTGTATGCGGTGGTGATCAATCCCGATGAGGCCACGCAGCGCCGCCTGCAGCTTTTGCGTGAGGCGATTCATGCGCACTGCAAGGTGGGCTTGCGCTACCTCGATGCGGCCGGGCGTGAAAGCCGGCGCGTGCTCTGGCCGCTGGGCTGTTTTTACTGGGGCAGCGTCTGGACGCTGGGCGCCTGGTGCGAAGCGCGGCAGGACTTCCGCAACTTTCGCGTGGACCGCATGGCCGCGATCGACGTGCTGGACGAACGCATGGGCCATGAGGCCGGCCGTACGCTGGCGGATTATTTGCGCGCTGTCAAAGCCGGCCCCAAACCCCCTTGATGCGGGGCGCTGGCGGCTCAGGCCGCTAGCGCAGCCTCGATGTCCTTGGCCAGGTCTGCGGGCTTGTCACTGGGCGCATAACGTCGTATGACTTTCCCGTCCTTGCCGACCAGGAACTTGGTGAAGTTCCATTTGATGGACTTGATGCCCATCAGGCCGGGCGCCTCGGCCGACAGCCACTGGTACAGCGGGTGGGCGGCGGGGCCATTGACGTCGATCTTGGACATCATAGGGAAACTCACGCCGTAGTTGACCTGGCAGAACTCGGCGATCTGGTCGTCGCTGCCGGGGTCTTGGGAGAGAAACTGGTTACTGGGAAAGCCCAGCACCGCCAGGCCTTTGCCTGCATATTGTTTGTACAGCTCTTCCAGACCCGCGAACTGCGGAGTAAAACCGCATTTGCTGGCCGTGTTGACGATCAGCATGACTTTGCCTTTGAAGGCGCCCAGTGCAACATCCTTGCCCGTGATGTCTTTGGCCTGGAAGTCGTAAACCGTTTTTTCTGCGCCCATGGTGTGTCTCCTTGTGAATCGCTATCGGAAAGCGTGAGGCTTGTTCCTTAGTGCGATTTTGCGCCATTCGAAGACGACGGTGCTGTCGCCGCCAGTACAGCAGCCAGCACGATCAGGCTGCCACCCAGCAGCACGCGAGGAGTCAGTTCGGCAGCGCCCATCGCAGCCGACGAGAGGCTCGCAAAGAGGATCTCGGTCAACATCACGATGGCGGTGGTGCCTGCCGCCAGCCGCGCCGCGCCGTACTGCAGGCCGGCGTTGCTGGCCATGAAGGCCAGCGCCAGCCCCAGCACCACCGGGACGCCGGCCAGCGCCAGCGCCGGTGCGGGCACCAGGGCCTGCGACATACCCATCAGCGCCGCTGCCGCCGCCATCAGGCCGCTGCCGCCAAACATGGCCAGCATGCGCGATTCGCTGGGGGTGTGGTTGTATTTGCGCAGCACGGCGTTGGTCACTGCAAAACTGAAGCCGCCCATGATGGCCAGCCAGTCGGCGCCACCTTGGGGTACGGGCCAGGGCGAGTCGGGCGATTTGAGCACGATCAGCACGCCCGTCATGGCCAGCAAGAGGCGCAGCAGCGAGGCGGCCGAGGGCTTTTCACCTAGCATGACCCAGGCCACCAGCACCGACCACGCGGGCATCAGGTAAAACAGCAGCACCACGCGCACCACATCGCCCACGGTCACGGCCCAGTTGAAGCCGACGTTGGTCAGGCCCGAAGCCGCCGCCAGGAACCACAGCTGCGGGTGGGCCACAAAGCCGCGCCAGGCGGCGGGGCGCAGGGTGAGCAGGCCGGTAACCACCACTGCATAGACGAGCGCCGTGGTCCACAGCGGGTGCAGGCCATGGCCCTGCAGCTCGCGCAGCGGCCACCAGGACACGCCCCAGACGAGGGCGTTCAGTGTGAGGGCGAGAACGGCTTTGGAGGTGCCCTTCGCAGCGGCACCGTGTGTCGCATCAGACTGCACAGTGTTAACAGTTCCTAGTGCGAGTTATCGCTGCGGGCGATGTTCAGCAGGTGGTCGACCTGCTCTTTGTGCTTGATGCAGTTGTTTTTGTGCCACCGCTGGATCACCCACATGAAGCCGGCCACCACCACACCAAAGGCGGTAATGGCACCAAAGGCCGACAGGCCCAAGCCGGTAGAGAGGCTGTAGAAAGCCCCCAGGCTCAGGATGCAGGCCTGTTCGTTGAAGTTCTGCACGGCGATCGAGCGGCCCGCGCCCATCAGGTTGTGGCCGCGGTGCTGCAGCAGCGCGTTCATGGGCACGACCAGGAAGCCGCCCAGGCCACCCAGCAGGATCAGGAAAGGCGCGGCCACCCAGACATTGCCGATGAAGTTCATCAAGATGACCAGAAGGCCCATGGCAATACCCAGCGGCATCACGCTGGTGGCCTGGTCCAGCCGCATGCGCATGGAGGCCAGTACGGCACCGACGGCGGTGCCGATGGCGACCACGCCGACCAGGGAAGAGGCTTGTGTCGTGCTGTAGCCCAGGGCGGCCGCGCTCCAGGCCAGCACGATGTAGCGCAAATTACCCGACACCCCCCAAAACAGGGTGGTGGTGGCCAGGGAAATCTGCCCAAGCTTGTCGCGCCACAAGGCTGAGTTGCAGTTCCAGAAATCGGGCAGCAGCTCAAGCTTGTTGCGCGGCATGGGCCGCATCTCCACGCCGGTGTCGGGGATACGGGTGTTGAACCAGGCCGCGATGATGTAGAGCAGGATCAGCACGGCAATCGCGGCTTCAGGGGCGGTGTCGATGCCGGTAGTAAAAATGGGAAAGTCAAACGAAAGCAATAGCGACGACACCGAATGACCCACCAGCTGGCCGCCCAGCAAAACACCCAGGATGATGGACGAAATCGTCAAGCCTTCAATCCAGCCGTTGGCCTTGACCAGCTGCGAAGCCGGCAGGAGTTCGGTGAGGATGCCGTATTTGGCGGGCGAATAAGCCGCCGCCCCGAGTCCGACGATGGCATAGGCCAGCAGCGGGTGGGAGCCAAACAGCATCATCAGGCAGCCGATCACCTTGATGGCGTTGCTGACGAACATGACGTTGCCCTTGGGGCGCGCATCGGCAAAAGCGCCTACAAAAGGCGCCAACACCACGTAAAAGAGCGCAAACATGGGCACCAGCGCCGCCGGCTGCCATTTGGGCGCGCCGCTGGTTTTCAGCAGCTCCACGGCGGCCACAAACAGCGCGTTATCAGCCAGCGAGCTGAAAAACTGGGCCGCCATGATGGTGTAGAAACCGCGCTTCATTAAACTGTTGTGGTCACTGCATCAATGCATCAGCGGATCTGATGCGGCAAGATATGGGTGAATGTCTCCAGACGATTCCGGTTTATAGCATGGGGGGCGGTGTCAGAATGCAAAAGACCTCATCCAGAGGCCTTTCGTCCCGACGGGCCCGCCAGCCTGCCACGCTCCCGGAAAACAATTTACTGCGCCATGCCACGTCCCATTCTTGCCACCATTCACACCGCCGGGCTTGCCCACAACCTTGCCCGCGCGCGCGCTGCCGCGCCCGATGCGCGGGTCTGGGCCGTCGTCAAGGCCAATGCCTATGGTCACGGCATCGAACGTGTTTTTGATGCGCTGCGCAGTGCCGACGGATTTGCGCTGCTGGACCTGGCTGAAGCGCAGCGCCTGCGCGCGCTGGACTGGCGCGGCCCCATCCTGTTGCTGGAAGGCTGCTTCGAGGCGCGGGATCTCGAGTTGTGCTCCCGCCTGGGCTTGTGGCATGCCATTCACTGCAACGAGCAGATCGACATGCTGGCTGCCCACAAGACGCAGCTGCCGCACCGTGTCTTCCTCAAGATGAATTCGGGCATGAATCGGCTGGGTTTCGCGCCCGAACGCTACCGTGCGGCGTGGACGCGCCTGAATGCATTGCCCCAGGTCGAAGAGATCACGCTGATGACGCATTTTTCCGATGCGGACGGCCCTAAAGGCATCGCCGCGGCGCTGAAGGCCTTTGACGCCGTCACGCACGACCTGCCGGGTGAACGCACTCTCAGCAACAGCGCCGCCACCTTGCGGCACGGCGATGTGCTGGCCGGGCGCTCCGACTGGGTGCGGCCCGGTATCCTGGTTTACGGCAGCGCGCCCGACTTCCCTGAGCACAGCGCGGCCGACTGGGATTTGCAGCCCACCATCACGCTGTCATCGAAAATCATCGGCATCCAGGAGCTCAAAGCCGGCGATACCGTGGGTTACGGCTCCTGTTTCACGGCCGACGGCCCGCTGCGCATCGGCGTGGTGGCCTGCGGTTACGCAGACGGCTACCCGCGCCACTGCAGCACAGGTACGCCGATGCTGGTGAATGGCGTGCGCACCCGCATGGTGGGGCGCGTCAGCATGGACATGATCACGGTGGACCTCACTCCCGTGCCCGGCGCGGGCATCGGCACCGAGGTGACGCTGTGGGGCCGCGCCTCCAGCGGCGCGGTGCTGCCGATCGACGAAGTGGCGCACGCCGGCGGCACCGTCGGTTATGAGCTCATGTGCGCGGTGGCACAGCGTGTGCCGGCGGTGGCGGACTGAATCCGCTGTGACTGCAAACTTGTTCAGGAAAAAAGAACCATGGAAACATCAGAACTTGAATATGCCGGCTTCTGGATACGCGTCTGGGCATCGCTGATTGATACCGTATTGTTCTGTGTGCTGATCTTCCCGCTACTGACGGTCATTTACGGCACCGCTTACTGGAACAGCACAAAGCTGGTTCAGGGACCGGCGGATTTCCTGATCTCATGGGTTATTCCGGCTGTAGTGGTCGTGGGCTTCTGGATCGTTCGGCAGGCGACACCCGGGAAAATGGCGATTGCTGCCCGCATCGTGGACGCCAGGACCGGCCTCAAGGCCACGCCAGGCCAGTTCGTCATCCGCTACATCGGTTACGTGCTGTCCACCATTCCCTTTTGCCTGGGTTTTTTCTGGGTGGCTTTCGACGCCCGCAAGCAGGGCTGGCACGACAAGCTCGCCGGCACGGTTGTCGTGCGCAACAAGGCCGGCACTACCCAGCCTGTCGCGTTCAACGACTGATACCCGCTCTCTCCGGCATCAACCCTGCCTGCCATCATCAAGAGGTGTCCATGCCAGTGGCTTCATCCATCACCGTTCGTCCCATAGCGCCGCAGGATTTCGAGGCCTGGTTGCCCCTTTGGCTGGGCTACAACAAGTTCTACGGCCGATCCGGTGAGACGGCGCTGGCTGACGACATCACCGCCATGACCTGGTCGCGCTTTTTTGATGCGTATGAGCCTGTCCACGCCCTGGTGGCGGAGTCTGACGGCGAACTTGTGGGCCTCACGCATTACCTGTATCACCGCAGCACTACCCGCATTGCGCCGGTCTGTTATTTGCAGGATCTGTTCACCGCCGAAGCCGTGCGCGGCCAAGGCGTTGGCAAGGCGCTGATTGAAGCCGTGTACGAGAAGGCCCAAGCCGCCGGTTCTACCCGCGTTTATTGGCAAACCCACAAAACCAACACCGCGGCCATGAGGCTGTATGACCAGGTGGCGGAAAACTCCGGCTTTGTCGTGTACGCCAAGGCGCTTTAGGCGCCGTCGAACCGCGGCTCACTGCGGCGTGATTTTGGCGCCTGTGAGTTTTTCCTGCGCCGTCACAAGGGCGGTGACAAATTTCTTGCCCTGGCCCAGCGCGCTGGCGGTGGCCAGGCTTTGGTGCACGGCCTCGCCCACGAGAGAAGGAACATTCACCATCTCGGCCAGGTGGGTGTAGTAGCGCAGGTCCTTGCGGGCGTTGTCCAGCTCAAACTTCAGGCCGTTGAAGTCACCGTTCAGTGTCTTGGCCATGGCCTGGAAGAGGCCCGAGTTCACCGCGCCGGCCGAAATCACTTCCACCAGCTTTTGCGGCTGAATACCCGCCAGCGCGCCCACGGCAAAGGCCTCGGCGGTAGCCGTGCAAATCGCCTGGCCGATGAAGTTGTTGAGCAGCTTGATGATGTGGCCGGCACTGGGGCCGCCCACGTGAAAAATGTTTTCGCAATAGGCCGCCAGCACCGGTTGAATTTTGTCGAACACGGCCTGCTCGGCGCCCACCATGGTGTTGAGCTTGCCGAGCTCGGCTTCGACTGGTGTGCGCGCCAGCGGTGCGTCTACCAGCGTCGCGCCACGTTCGGCGCAGAGGGCGGCCAGGCGGCGTGTGGATTCGGGTTCGCTGGTGGAGGTATCGATCACGATCAACCCTGCGCGCGCCTTTGACAGTACGCCATGGGCCCCGAGTAGGGTCTCCTCGACCTGCGGCGATCCCGTCACGCAAATGATCACCGCGTCGCACGCGCCCAGCTCGGCGGGGCTTGCGGCCTGCTTCGCGCCGGCGGCCAGCAGGTCGGCCACGCGTTCCGTATTGCGGTGCACGGTCAGGCTGACGTTGAATCCCTTGGCCTGCAGGTTGCGTGCAATACCGTGTCCCATGAGGCCCGATGCGCCGATAACGCCGATGTGTTTCATGCTGTCTCCTGAAAAGTGGTTGAGAAAAATCCGGAAAATCTTTGGGTCAATAAAGACCTTTGACACGCGCCTGCAGCCGGGCCAGCCCGAGCAAAGCGTCGGTATAGGGTGTGGGTACCGCCGTCAGTTGCCCCAGCTCGCGCACAGCCGTCACCAGCGCGTCCAGCTCGACCGGTTTGCCGGCTTCCACATCCTGCAGCATGGATGTCTTGAAAGCACCCAGCTTGCGCGTGACGACATGGCGCTCCGCAGGGGTCTGGTTGATCGGGATGCCGATGCGCGCGCCGATTTCCTTGGCCTCAAGCATCACGCTGTGGGTAAAACCGGTCACCAGTTCGTCGTCAAGAACAAGGTCCATGGTTGCACCGGTCAGCGCGCTGATTGGGTTGGCGGTCATGTTGCCCCAGAGCTTGAACCAGATGTCTTTCTGGATCTGCTCCGACACCGGCGCTTCAAAGCCGGCTTTTTCAAGCAGGGCCGCAAGCTGCTGCACCCGGGCGGTTTTCTCGCCGGAGGGCTCGCCGATGATGAGCTTGTTGCCGAAGTGGTGGTGCACCTGTCCGGGCTCATCCAGCGAGCAGCTGGCATGCACCACGCAGCCGACGATGTGCTTTGCCGGAATGGCCTGCGCCAGTTCGCCGCCGGGGTCCACTGAAGTCAACTGGGTGCCTTCAAGCGTCCCGCCGAAGCCTTGCAAGAACCACCAGGGCACGCCATTCATGGCGGTCAGGACCATCGTTTCCGGGCCAATCAGCGGCGCGATCCGGCGCACCACCTCGGGCAGAGAAGGCGCTTTGACGGCCAGCACCACCAGGTCCTGCACGCCGAGGTCGGCCGGCGCGGCGCTGGAGGACACAGCTTGCGACGTGATCTTGCCGCCCTGGTTCAGCCGCAGACCGTGCAGCTGCAGGGCATCGAGCGTGGCGCCGCGCGCCACCACGCTGACGCGGCAACCTGCGTGAGCGAGCCCGTGGCCTATCCAGCCGCCAATGGCGCCAGCGCCATAAATACATACCTTCATCGTTTCATGTCTCCATTTCCTAATCCCAAAAGCGAAAGGCCAGCAGGGGCCGCAGGCGCAGCGCCCCCTCGGGGGGCAGCGCATTACACGCAGCCGAAGGCGAAGTGAAAAGCGTGGGGGCTCAACCCTCTGGTGTGAAACCCACCGCCTTGACCAGCGGGCCCCACAACTCGGTATCGGCCTTGAGCATGGCGGCCAGCTGTGCGGGCGAGGTCGGGGCCGCTTCCAGGTACGACACCGCGAGGCCGTCGATCACGTCCTGCGAGGCCAGCGCGGAGCGGATGCCGGCATTCAGCCGCTGCACCACATCCTGCGGCGCTTTGGCGGGCAGGAAGAAGCCGAACCATTCGGTGAACGCCATGTCCTTGAAGCCTTGCTCCAGCAGCGTCGGCGTGTTGGGGGTAAAGCGGCTGCGTTTGGGGCCGCTGGTCGACAGCAGGCGGCACTTGCCCGACGCGACATGCTGGGTGAACTCGCCGGTCGGCCCCGACACGGCGGCAATCTGGCCGCCCACCATGTCCAGCACGGCGGGCTGGGTGCCGCGAAAAGCCACGTGGCGCAAGTCCACGTTGCCGGCACGGCCCAGCAGCGCGCCGATGAAGTGCGGCGATGAGCCGGCGGCCGGTGAGCCGAAGTTGGCCTGGCCTGGGTTGGCCTTGCACCAGGCAAGAAAATCCGGCACGTTTTTGACGCTGGCCGGCACCATGGGGCCGACGGCGAAGCCGTAGTCGAAGATCGCGCCGGCAGATACCGGGGTCAGGTCGGCTACCGGGTCGTACGGTAGCTTCTTGTAGGTGTGCGGGTAGATGCCCAGCATGGACATGGGCGTCAGCAAAACGGTGGCGCCGTCGGGCGCGGCAGATTTGACGAACTGCACGGCGATTTGCCCGCCCGCGCCGGTCTTGTTCTCCACCACGGCGCTTTTGGCATAACCGGGGTGCAGCTTGTCGGCGACGCGCCGCGACACGATGTCGGCGGTGCCGCCGGGCGCAAAGCCGACGATGACTTTGGTGCTGTCAATGGCCTGGGCCCAGGCGCGCTGGCCGATGCTTGTGAGCAGTGCTGCAGCGCTGGATGACTGGATGAGCTGGCGGCGCGAAATGTTCATGGTGTGACCTCGTGGAATGGGTGGGGGCTGCTGTGGCGCCGCTGGCGGGCGCGAAAAAGCCATTGTTGTGCAAGATGCGATTTTGTGCAGGATCAGGCGGTATCCAGATGCGCGGCGAGGTTGTTGCGCTTGCCTTCATACACGGGGGCGCCTTCGTCGATTTGCAATGTCATGCCCACGGCGTGCTGCGCGAACACCCCATCCAGGTGTGCGCTGGCGCTGGCCAGCAGGGCGTCGCCGGCCCGCTTTTTCATGGCTTCGCTGCGGCCGGGGGTGATCAGGAGGTTCAGGTAGATAAAGGCGCGGTCGGGCTGGCCGTCCGCCACCGCAAAGTGCGGCGCCGGCCAGGCCATGACCCGCGTACCGGCCACCGGGAAAAGCGGCGCCACGCCGTCTTCGCCGCGCAGGGCCACCAGTGTGGCGGCCAGCGTGTGGCACATGGCGTTCATGTCGGTGAGGTTATCCAGGTTGGCGGTGTATTGAATGTTCAGGTGAGGCATGGCGGAGTTTGGTGGGGGTTGGCAGGTTGCGCGGATGAACAGGACCCGCCATCATTACCAAAACGCAAAAGCTGGTTATTTATACAGTAATATCGCGCATGGCCAAAGACAAAACGATTTACACCTGCACCGAATGCGGTGGCACCAGCCCCAAATGGCTGGGCAAATGCCCGCACTGCAACGCCTGGAACACGCTGATCGAGTCGGCCGCGGAAAACAGTGCGCCGGTCAAGAACCGCTACAGCAGCCAGTTCCAGTCACTGGCCAAGGCCTCTGACGTGACCGCCCTGGCCGACATCGAAGCCACCGACATGGAGCGCACGCCCACCGGGCACGAAGAGCTGGACCGCGTGCTGGGCGGCGGCATCGTCGAGGGCGGCGTGGTGCTGATTGGCGGCGACCCTGGCATCGGCAAGTCCACCTTGCTGCTGCAGGCGCTGGATTCGCTGCAACGCGCCGGGCTCAACACACTTTACGTGACCGGCGAGGAAAGCGGCGCGCAGGTCGCGCTGCGTTCACGCCGGCTGGGGCTGGACGGCTCGCAGGTCAAGGTGCTGGCGGAAATCCAGCTAGAAAAAATCCTCGCCACGCTGGAGGCCACGCAGCCGGCCATTGCCGTGATCGACTCCATCCAGACGGTGTATTCCGACCAGCTCACGTCGGCGCCCGGCTCGGTCGCGCAGGTGCGTGAATGCGCGGCGCACCTGACGCGTGCCGCCAAGTCCAGCGGCGTGTGCATCGTGCTGGTCGGCCACGTCACGAAGGAGGGAGCACTCGCCGGCCCGCGTGTGCTCGAGCACATGGTGGACACCGTGCTGTACTTTGAAGGCGACACGCATTCAAGCTTTCGCCTCGTGCGCGCCATCAAGAACCGTTTCGGTGCGGTCAACGAGATCGGTGTGTTCGCCATGACGGAAAAAGGCCTCAAGGGTGTGGCCAATCCGAGCGCGATCTTTTTGAGCCAGCACAGCGAGCCCGTGCCCGGCAGCTGCGTGCTGGTCACGCTGGAAGGCACGCGCCCCATGCTGGTTGAAATCCAGGCGCTGGTCGACAACGGCGGGCCCAGCCCGCGGCGCCTTTCGGTGGGTCTGGACCGCGACCGCCTGGCCATGCTGCTGGCGGTGCTGCATCGCCATGCCGGTGTTGCCTGCATGGACCAGGACGTGTTCGTCAACGCCGTGGGCGGCGTGCGCATCAGCGAGCCGGCGGCCGACCTGGCCGTGATGCTGGCCATCACCTCCAGTTTGCGCGGTAAACCGTTGCCCAAGGGTTTCATTGCCTTTGGTGAGGTCGGGCTGGCCGGAGAAGTGCGCCCGGCCCCGCGCGGCCAGGAGCGCCTGAAGGAAGCGGCCAAGCTGGGCTTTAGCGTTGCCGTGGTGCCCAAGGCCAATGCGCCCAAGAAACCGATTGAAGGCCTCACCATCCACGCCGTCGAGCGCGTGGAAGAGGCCATGGAAGTGGTGCGCAGCCTGAGCTGAGGCATTGCACAATCAGGGCCATGAAACTCGCCGTCATCTCCGACATTCACGGTAACCTGCTGGCGCTTGAGGCCGTGCTGGCGGACATTGCCGGGCAGGGTGTTGACCAGACCGTGAACCTGGGCGACATCCTGAGCGGCCCGTTGCAACCCGCGGAAACGGCCGACCTGCTGATGGCCCGCAACTTCACCACCATTCGCGGCAACCACGAGCGGCAGGTGCTGGAATTGCTGGACCAGGGCCAGCACCTCGACCCACTCGGCACTGACGGCTACACCGCGGGCCAGCTGACGTCGGCGCAGGTGGCGTGGATCAGGGCGCTGCCCGCGCACCTGGAGCTGGCGGGCGGCGATGTGCTGCTGTGCCACGGAACGCCCGGCAGCGATTTGATCTACTGGATGGAAACTACGGTGCCCGGTTTTCCTGACGCGCATCCGACCGGTATCCGGCCCGCCACGGGCGAAGAAGTTTTCCTGCGGCTTGGCGGCGAGAGCCCACAGGCGCATTCGCTGGTCCTTTGCGGCCACACCCATGTGCCGCGCATGGCCCAGTGCGGCAACCTGCTTGTCGTCAATCCCGGCAGCGTCGGCCTGCAGGCCTATGACGACGACCATCCTCACCCGCATGTGGTGGAAAACGGTGCGCCGCACGCGCGTTACGCGGTCGTCGAAAAAACCGCCCAGGGCTGGCGGGTGGACCTGCGCGCCGTGCCCTATGACCACATGGCGGCATCCAAAGCGGCATTCGGGCGAGGCCGTCCTGACTGGGCGTATGCGCTGGCGACCGGTTGGGCACAACGCGGCAGTTAACAAGCGCTATTAAAAACATAGCTGCTGGCGCAATATCTGATTGGGTAGCAGCCGCTTTTGGCTTAAAAAGAGCTCTCCACGCTGCCTGGAGGCCGCTTTCGGCGGTTTTTTCATGCCGCTACGCACTCCCCGCAACGTTGGCGTCCCCGGTGGCTGCGAAAATACGGCCATGAACTTCCAGAAAATCATTGTTCCCGTGGCCGGCATCGCCGGGGTCTTGCTGGCGTACCGCTTTTACGGCTGGGCCGGTGTAGCCGCCGCTGCCAGCGCCCTCGTGATGTGGGTGCTGCTGCATTTCACCCGCATGATGCAGGTTTTGAAGCGTGCAGCCAACCGGCCCATCGGTTATGTCGACAGCGCGGTCATGCTCAACGCCAAGCTCCGGCCCGGCATGACATTGCTACATGTGGTGGCGATGACGCGGGCGCTGGGCCTGCTGCAGTCGGCCAAGGACGAACAGCCCGAAATCTTCCGCTGGACAGACGGTTCCGAGTCGCATGTCACCTGCACCTTTGTGGGCGGCAAACTGTCGCACCATGAACTCTTCCGCCCCGTGCCCGCGGATTCGCCTGAGGCCGGGGGCGCAGCGCCGCCCGCACCGTAAAATCAGACTTTCGGGTTTTGCCCGGCCTGGCACCGCATTTCCGGCTGCTGCTGCCGGCGGCGCGCCGATACAGCACAACCATTCCACGACATTCACCACAGGATCAGCACCATGTCCCCAGTTATTCCTTCCATGGCAGACCGCGACGGCAAAATCTGGATGGACGGCCAGATGGTCGACTGGCGCGACGCCAAGATCCACGTGCTGAGCCACACCCTGCATTACGGCTGCGGCGCGTTTGAAGGCGTGCGGGCCTACAACGCCCAGGGCGGCACGGCGATTTTCCGACTGGAAGAGCACACCGAGCGCCTCTTCAACAGCGCCAAGATTCTGCGCATGAAGATTCCTTTTACCCAGGATCAAGTCAACGAAGCCACGAAAGCCGTCGTGCGCGAGAACAAGCTGGAGTCCTGCTACATCCGCCCGCTGACCTGGATCGGCTCGCAAAAACTCGGCGTCAGCCCCAAGGGCAACCAGATTCACCTGATGGTCGCGGCCTGGGCCTGGGGCGCCTACCTTGGCGAAGAAGGCATGAAGCGCGGCATCCGTGTGAAGACCTCCAGCTACACCCGCCACCATGTCAACATCACCATGACGCAGGCCAAGGCGGTGAGCAACTACACCAACTCCATCCTCGCCAACATGGAAGCGCTGGATGACGGCTACGACGAAGCGCTGCTGCTCGACGCCTCAGGTTTTGTCAGCGAAGGCGCGGGTGAAAACATTTTTGTGATCAAGGGCGGCGTGGTCTACACGCCCGACCTGTCTGCAGGCGCGCTCAACGGCATCACACGCAACACCATCCTGCACATCTGCAAGGACCTGGGCCTGGATCTCGTGCAAAAACGCATCACGCGCGACGAGGTGTATATCTCCGACGAGGCCTTCTTCACCGGCACGGCCGCCGAAGTCACGCCGATTCGCGAACTCGACCGCATTGAAATCGGCGCCGGCTCGCGCGGCCCCATCACCGAGAAAATCCAGAGCGCGTTCTTTGACATCGTCAACGGCCGCAATCCTAAATATGCCCACTGGCTGGCTAAGGTCTGAGTGCCCCCTGAATAAGAAAGCCGAACATGAACACCCCCACGACGACTCTCCATTCATCCTCTGTCGAACTGCTGGCCTCCGACCTGAATGCCCAGGGCGGCGTCTACTGCCCCAGCCCCAAGGCCGACATGAAAATCTGGAATAGCCACCCCAAGGTTTACCTGGACGTGGCCCGAACCGGCCAGGCCAAGTGCCCGTATTGCGGCACGGTTTACGCGCTGAAAGCCGGCGAGCACTTCGGCGGACATCACTAATCGCGGTCGCCTTTCATTCTGATGGGCAGCTTCAAACATCACAGCTATTTTGTAAAAGAGAAACACGTTCAAGGTGTTCTCTTTCCGCACGCCTGCCTGGACTGCCGAAAGACATTCAAAAAACCGCGGAGTGTGACCGCCCGCTTATGCCCAGAATGTGGCGGCCAGCTCGTCGTTTTGAGCCGCAAATTCTCGGCACCTAAATCCCGCGATACCCGGCAGTGGGAAAAAGTAAGATTCCTGGTAATCAACGGATTTCTTTTTCAGCCCGTTCGGGAAGGCAACGAAACTGTCCGTTATCCAAAGACATTGGACGAGGCGAGAGAATTTGTCGCCAAGTATCGCAAGCAGGCCATCCCGTGCGCTCGCAAAGATTTTGATGTTGCCATCCTTCGCAATGAGCCATAAATCCGACGACAGATCTGGCTCACAGGGTGCAATTCACTCGCTCGTGATCGCACCTCAGTGGATTGGTGACGCCGTCATGACCGAGCCGCTCATGCGCCGCTTGCATGCGCGCGGCGAACGCCTCACGGTAGGTGCCTTGTCCTGGGTGGCGCCGGTTTACCGGGCGATGCCGCAGGTGGCCGATGTCATTGAATTTCCCTTTGCACACGGCGGCTTGCAGTTCCGCGAACGTCGCGCGCTTGCCAGGCGCATCGAGGGACGTTTCGACAAAGCTTATGTCCTGCCCAATTCGCTGAAAAGCGCACTGCTGCCTTTTCTGGCCAGCATCCCGGAACGCATCGGTTATTTCGGTGAAGCGCGAGTGGGCCTGCTCACGCACCGGCTCAAGAATCCGAAGAACAAGCCGCCCATGGTGGCGTTTTATTCAGCGTTGAGCGGTGGGGCGGACCTCGACAAAGACCGGCCGCAACTGCAGATGGCACCCGCTGAAATTGAGCAGGCGCTGGCTGAACTGGGCCTGCAACGCGGCGGCTATTACGTGTTTGCGCCCGGCGCCGAATACGGTCCTGCCAAGCGCTGGCCCGCCCGTCACTTTTCAGAACTCGCCGCGCGGCTGGCTTTGCCGGTAGTGTTGCTGGGCTCCGGCAAGGAGGCGGCGCTCTGCGAAGAAATCGCCGCGCCCGTGAACGCGGCGCAGCCCGGCAAATGCCTGAACTTCGCGGGCAAGACCTCATTGGTGCAGGCGCTGTGCCTGATCGCCGCAAGCCAGAGCACGATCAGCAATGACTCGGGACTGATGCACGTGGCTGCGGCCTTCGGTGTGCCGCAAGTGGCGATTTTCGGCTCGTCCAGCCCCCTGCATACGCCGCCGCTAAGCGACAAGGCCACCGTGCTGTGGCTCAAAGCTGATGCCGCCTACCAGCCGCCGCTGGACTGCGCACCCTGCTTCGAGCGCGAATGCCCGCTGGGCCATACGCGCTGCCTGAACGATATGGGCGCCGAGCGGGTGCTGGCGGCGCTGCCACCGGTTCCCCGGGTGGGAAATTAGGCCGGTCAGGCGGGGAAGGCCGCCAGCGGCGAAAAACCCGGTTTGCCCTGGGTCGGCGTACGCGCCACGTTCATCACCCAGCACACCATCACAAAATAGCCGGCGAGGCTGACCAGCTCGACCACACCCTGTTCGCCGAAAGTTTTCACTGCCGCGGCGTAGGTGGCGTCGCAGCAGCCGTGCTGGCGCAGCACTTCGAACGTGAGGTCCAGCGCGACGGCCTCATCGGCGGCCAGTTCGCGCGGCTGCCTGCCTTCGGCGATCGCGTCCACAGTGGCCTGGCTCACGCCCGCAGCCACCGCCAGCGGCGCATGCATCAGCCATTCAAACTGGTTGGCGGTATGGCGGGCCGCCACGCAGGTAACGAGTTCGCGGATGCGCGCGTCCAGCGCGCTTTCAAAGCGCAGGTAAGCCCCCACGTCGCCGATGCGGCCCATGAGCTGCGGGCTGCGCAGCAGGGGAATGAACGGGCCAAACACGGCCTTGCGCGGGCCGGCGATCAGTGTGTCTGCAGCGGCCTGCTGCGCGGGTGACATGGCCTCCCGCGGCATCAGCGGCATCCGGTCTTCGGCAAGCTGGAAGAAGCCCTGGGGGACGGCGGGAGCTGGGGGTGTGGTGGCAAGGCTCATGGGGTTCCTGTGGGTGGCTGAATCCCTGAGCGTATCAAAGGGCGCGCCGCCATGTCTTCAGGCAAAAAAAAGCCACCGCGAGGTGGCTTTTGCAAACTTCTTCCGTGAGGAAGATGTCGTTGGGAATCATTGAAATGTTTCACCGACGTTTTGGTTTTTAGTCCCTTTTAGTTCCCCTTTTCCCCTATCCATTGTTGTGACAGCAACGGGAAGAAATGTCGGCGATTACACGCTGTCTGACCATTCTCCAAATAGAGGAGACCGCGCGGTTTAGTGTTGCTGGAGGCCGTACTTCGTGATTTATTTCACGTTTATGGGTGGGCGACCGGCAATTCAACAACAAAAGTCGCGCCGCCGCCAGGCCGGGCTTCGCAACGAACGCTGCCGCCATGGCGCTGGCTGATCGACTTCACCAGGGCCAGGCCGAGCCCCACGCCGCCTTCGCGTTCACTGGCGCCGGGCAACCGGTAAAAAGGTTCGAAAATGCGCTCCCGCTGCTCGGCGGGCACGCCCGGGCCGCGGTCATGCACCTTGATCACGGCCCGCTGTTTTGCGCCGGCCCGGGCCTGTGCCAGCTCGAGGTTAATCTCGCCGGTGCTATAGCGCCGCGCGTTTTCCAGCAGGTTGCGAATCAGCCGGCGCAAGAGGCGTGGAGAGCCCTGTACTGTCAGGCTGTGGCTATCGGCATCAATGCCAAGGCCGGCGCCGCTGGAATCCTGGCTCAGCTCTGCGCTCAACTCCGCATTGACGCGCGAGCATTCTTCGGCCGCCAGGCCCGTGAGGTCCAGGGTTTCAAAAGGCTCCGCGTCGGCCTGCTTGGCGTCGAGGCGGCTGGCCAGCAATATCTCGTCGATCAGCTGGTCGAGTTCGGAGATGCTGCGGGAAATTTCCTTGCGCTGCGGTGATGCGGCGTCGGTGCCCATGAGTTCCAGCCCCATGCGGATACGCGCCAGTGGTGAGCGCAATTCGTGTGACGCGTTGGCCAGCAGCGATTTGTGCGACTCCATCAGGGTTTCGATGCGCTCGGCCGCGTGGTTGAAGCGCCTGGCCAGGAAGGCCACCTCGTCCTTGCCGTCTGCGTTAACGCGGGCCGACAAATCACCGGCGCCCCAGCGCTCTACGCCGCGCTGCAGGGCTTCCAGCCGCAGCGTCAGCCTTCGCATCACGGGGTAGGCGCCCAGCGCCACGGCCAGGCCGACCACGACCAGCATCCAGCCAAAACCAAACGGAGGGCGGTTCCACGGGTTGTTGCCGGGTGGGCGTTTGGGCCGCGGCAACACCAGGTTCAGGGTCTGGCCGTCTTTGGTCAGCACGTCAAATTCCAGGCCGTCACCGGGTTTGCGGTCGGGCTTGGTTTGCGCTGTGCCGATGACTTCGCCCTTGTCGTTGTGCACCAGCACTTCGCGTATCGGCAGCTGCGGCGGGTCGGCGCTCAGGCGCCACGCCGCGCCCACCAGAAAAGTGAGGACCAGCACTGTAGCGACAACAGCCAGCCAGATTCGCACATACAGGTGCGAGGTAAAACGTCCCCACATATGGAGCTCCTATAAGTCCAATTTTCGGGCGGATGGCATCGTTGCGCGGTGCTCGGAATCCTCATGTACCCAAGTGCATTCCGGTGTCCTGCGCTCCGGGCGCCTCGCCCTGCATCCCGACAATTGCATTTCTAGGAGCTCCATAGCCATTTCCCTCCTTAGTCCTGCTGTTTGGCAAAAACGTAGCCGACGCCCCGCACCGTCAGAATGCGTTTCGGGTCTTTTGCGTCGGCCTCGATGGCGCTGCGGATGCGGCCCATGTGCACGTCGATGGAGCGGTCAAAGGCCTCGAGTTCGCGGCCGCGTACGGCTTCCATGATCTGGTCGCGGCTTAGCACGCGGCCGGCACGTTCGGCCAGCGCCACCAGCAGGTCGAACTGGTAAGACGTCAGCTCGCAGGGGTTGCCGGACACCGATACGGTGCGTGCATCGCGGTCGATCTCCAGCGAACCGAAGCGCATGACCTTGTGGCCGCCGCTGGAGGCTGCCGCACCCGTTTCGCCGCCGCGGCGCAGCACGGCCCGGATGCGCGCCAGCAACTCGCGCGGCTCGAAAGGTTTGGGCAGGTAGTCGTCAGCGCCAATTTCCAGGCCGACGATACGGTCCATCGGGTCGCCCTTGGCCGTCAGCATCAGCACGGCGGTATTGGCGTTTTCGCTGCCCTGGCCCTTGATGCGCCGGCACACTTCCAGTCCATCCATGTCGGGCAGCATCAGGTCCAGGATGACCAGGTCGGGCGTTGCGGCTTCCAGTGCTGCCAGACCTGCCGCGCCGTCGGCTGCGTGGGTAAAACCGTAGCCCGACTGGCGCAGGTATTCGCCCACCATATTGGCCAGGCGGGTATCGTCTTCAATCATCAAAAGCTGTTGGGTCATGGCTGGTCCTCGTGTGCAGGTGTTCCCCTTGGGGTGGGATCACAATGAAATTCATGGTGCGCCGGGCGCAACAATCCCGCTTGAAGCCACCGTAAAGTTACGGTAAACCGGGGCAGCGAGCCTCCAGCATACTCCGTGCACGGCACGTCCGCCACGGTGCGGAATTGCTATTGAATTAATAGCTGCTTGCGCTTATTCCTTCTGGGTTTGCGGCGTTTTAAGTCTTGAGGCAAAACCCACCAGAAGTAGCACCGGCAGGCCCAGCAGGGCCGTTGCGGTGAAGAAGTTGCTGTACCCGAAAGAGTCCACATACTTGCCCGAATAGCCGGCCAGAAACTTCGGCAGCAACAGCATCATGGAGCTGAAAAGGGCGTATTGGGTGGCCGAATAATTGATGTTGGTGAGGCTCGACAGGTAGGCGATGAAAGCGGCTGAAGCAATGCCGCTGGAGAGGTTGTCGGCCGAGATCACGAAGATCAGCGCGTTGACGTCGTGGCCCCGCGTGCCCAGCCAGGCAAACAGCAGGTTGCTGGCGGCACTCAGCACGGCGCCCAGCATCAGCACGCGCATGACGCCGAAGCGCATGGCCAGCGCGCCGCCCACGAAGGCACCGACCAGTGTCATCACCACGCCGTAAATTTTGGTCACTGCAGCTACTTCGTCTTTGGTGTAGCCCATGTCGACATAGAACGGGTTGGCCATGATGCCCATGACAACGTCGCTGATGCGGTAGACCGCGATCAGGGCCAGGATCAGCAGCGCCTGCTTGCCGTAGCGGCGCAGGAAATCGGCGAACGGGTCGACCAGCGCGGTTTTAAGCCACTCTGCAGCGTTGCGCGACGGCGCCAGCGGGCGCGGCGCTGGTTCAGGCGACAGCAGCACCGTCGCCATGCCCAGCAGCATGGACGCCGCCATGACCAGGTAGGCCACTTGCCATGCGCCGTGCTGGTAAGTGACGGCGTCGCCTGCGACTTCGGCACGCGCTGCAATCCACAACGCCCCGGCGCCGGCCCAGATCATCGCGATGCGGTAACCCGTTTGGTAGGCGGCAGCCAGTGCGGCCTGGCGCTGGATGTCGGCCGACTCGATGCGGTAGGCGTCCAGCGCGATGTCTTGTGTAGCCGACCCGAATGCCACGGCCAGTGCACACCACACGACGGGTTGCAGTGCCAGCTTGGGGTCCGTCAGTGCCATGCCGACAAGCGCCGCCACGATGACCAGCTGCGACAGCAGCAGCCAGCTGCGCCGGCGCCCAAGCAGACGCGTGAGCAGCGGAATGGGCATGCGGTCCACCAGCGGCGCCCACACCCACTTGAAGCCGTAAGCCAGCCCGACCCAGCTCAGGTAGCCGATGGTGGTGCGGTCTATGCCGGCTTCGCGCAGCCAGAAGCTCAGCGTGCCAAACACCAGCAGCAGGGGCAGGCCGGCGGAAAACCCCAAAAACAGCATGCGCAGCGTGGCGGCTTCGGCATACACGCGCCAGACATCGCGCCAGGCGGGTTTGGGTGCGGCTTTAACAGTGGGGGCTGTAGATGCCGCGCTGTGCGCAGCGACAGGGGCGGATGATGGCAGTTCGGAGGAGGGGGTTTTGTCTGACATGGGCATTTTGATTTGTGACTATTATTCACCCATGTGCTTTTTATGCGAGGCCAAACACTCTGCCTGGGCTGGCCGCCGGGCGTTCCTGCTGGCTGCCGGCGGCGCCGCAGCGACGGCCGTCACCACCCCGCTGCTTGCGCAGGTTGATGTCGGGCCGTCATCGGGGCTGCGCAAGCTGATCCCTGCCGAGGAACTGGAAAACGCCGCCACGCAGGAATATGCCAAGCTGCTGGCGGAGGCAAAGTCCAAAGGGGCGCTGGCGTCGCCGGGCAATCCCCAGCTGCAGCGCATACGCGGCATCGCTACCCGGCTGGTGCCGCAGGCCGCACAGTGGAACGACCGTGCCAACCAGTGGCGCTGGGAGGTCAACCTGCTCGGCAGCAAGCAGATCAACGCCTTCTGCATGCCCGGAGGCAAGATTGCGTTCTACACGGGCATCATCGATCAGCTCAAGCTCACCGACGATGAAATTGGAATGATCATGGGCCACGAAATGGCCCATGCGCTGCGCGAGCATGCACGTTCCCGCATCGCCAAGAGCGCGGGAACCGGGCAGCTGCTCTCGCTGGGTGCGCAATTGCTCGGCCTGGGCCAGCTCGGCGACGTAGCTGCCAACATCGGCACCCAGCTGCTGACGCTGCGCTTCAGCCGCGAAGACGAGACGGACGCCGACCTCGTGGGTCTGGAGCTGGCCGCGCGCGGCGGCTATAACCCGCAGGCATCCGTCAGCCTCTGGGAAAAAATGGCGCAGGCTGGTGGCGGTGCCGGCGGTCCGAGCTTTCTTTCTACCCATCCCTCCGGTCCTGAGCGCATCCAGCAACTGCAGGCCAATGTGCCCAAGGTGCAGGGTCTTTATCAACGCGCGCGCGGCTGATCTGGCCCCTGGTGACCGGTTTGACGCAGCGCGCCGCATTCTTCACGCGCGCCTGGTGGCGGGGCTTCCGGCCGGGACGCACCCGCATCAACTCTCGCGAGCGACTGCGCATTGTCGTTGGGTCGCTGCTGGGTATTTTCGTGACGGGGCTGCTGTGCCACCTGGCTGACCGGATGATGCCGGGCCTGCCCTGGCTGGTGGCGCCGCTGGGCGCCAGCGCCGTGCTGGTGTATGCCGTGCCGGCCAGTCCTATGGCGCAGCCCTGGAATGTGGTGGGCGGTAATACCCTGTCGGCGCTTGCCGGCATTGCGGGCGTGCATGGCATGCATCTGCTGGGCTCGCCGGCGCTTGCGGCCGCAGTGGGCGTGGCCACGGCCATCGCGCTCATGCTGGCGTTGCGCTGCCTGCACCCGCCGGGCGGCGCCACTGCCTTGATGGTGGTGCTGGGCGGAGTTTCCGACCCGCTGTTTGCCTTCTATCCCGTGATGCTCAACTCCGTGCTGCTGGTGGCGGTCGGCGTCGCCTACAACAACGCCACGCGCAGGGCCTATCCCCACACCCAATTGGCCCCGCCGGGCCCCGCGCCGTCCGTAGAAGACCAGTTGCTTGATGCGGATCTGGACGCCGTACTGGCGCGCTACAACCAGGTGCTGGACGTCAGCCGCGACGACCTCAAGACCTTGCTGGCCGAAACCCGGCTGCGCGCGTACGACCGCAAACTGGCGGAAGTCCGCTGCGCCGACGTCATGTCGCGCGATCTCGTCACGGTGGAATTCGGCACTCCGCTGGAAGAGGCCTGGGCCCTGCTGAGGGAGCGCCGCATCAAGGCCTTGCCGGTGGTGGACCGCAGCTTCCGCATCGCGGGCATCATCACGCAGGCCGACTTCATGCGGGCGGCTGAACTCGATTTGTACGAAGGCTTTGACGCCAAGTTGAGGCAGCTGGTGCGCACCACGCGCAGCGTGTACTCCGACAAACCCGAAGTCGTGGGCCAGATCATGACCCGCAACGTGCGCGTAGCGGGCATGCACCGGCGGCTGGTGGAGCTGGTGCCGCTGTTCGGCAGCACCGGTCACCACCACATTCCCATCATCGGGGAGGGAGAGCGGCTGGTGGGAATTATTACCCAGTCTGATGTGATCGCTGCGCTGGGGCGGGCTGCCGATCCATCGGCTTGATGCGCGCGGCGGCCCCAATGATTGAATACTAATGTATTTAATTGCCGCGTAGATTCAGGGGTTTTTGCGATAAAGCAGGCTATAAGAATTAATTATTCACCGGTACAGATGATTCGCTTCTGACATCCCGCCGCAAGCGGTGCACCCCAAGGCGAAACCTCGTACTTGTCCTACGCTGCGTTTTGGCACCTGCGCCGTAAGATAAGCCGCATGTGCTTTCTTCTTCATCAAGTGCAACATGCGTGCCCGCGCGGCTTGCATGCCAAGGCGACTTCGGGGCTGGTCACCAGCTTCTCCTGCGGCACCGCATCAAATAGCGCATGGCTGGCGCCAGCTTTCCGGATGCCATGACGCAACCCAACCCGGCCCTGCTCGCATTTCTGGAGGAGCAGCGCGCCGATTACACCCGCTCGTTGCCGCGTCGTCTTGAGCAGGTGGCGGCCTTATGGCAACAAATTCTCAACGGCGACGATCTGGCGCAGGCTCTGCCAACCCTGGAACGCCATGCGCACAGCCTGGCCGGATCTGCGGCAACCTTCGGATGGGCCGACCTCGGTCTTGCGGCCCAGGCGCTGGAACTGGCCATAGAACCTCATGTCGGTGCCGGCCGGCCGCTTTCGCCGCAGGTGCAGTCCGAAGTCGGACGGGCAGTTAAGGCACTGCAGCAACGCTTTCCCGGTACTGCGTGAACGCCTACGATCAGATCGCACAAAATGTCCATGTTTTCCTCCAACGCTTTTCTGGTCAAGATCAAAATCGCATTGGCTGCAGGCCTTGTGCTGATGATGGTTGTGGGTGCGGCCTCGTACATCGGCATCGACCGCCTGATTGAAACGGCGCAATCCCGGGTGCGCACGGAAGACACGCTGGTGATGCTCGAGCGTGCGGACTCCGGCCTCCGCACGGCCGAGTCCACATTGCGACAGTATCTTCTGAGCGGCAGCCCCCAGGAGCTGGAGGAGTTCCAGCGGGCTCGGGTCGAGTTGCGCGCGATCAGGGCACGCATGCGCAGCGCCAACGTGCTGCAGGAGGCCGTAGAGTTTGACGAACTGATCAATCAGCGCGCCCAGATCGCGAACCAGTCCATCGCGGCGCGCAAGGCGTCCGGCCCCGAAGCCGCTGCGACCGTTCTTGGCAGTGATGCCAGCCGGCAATTGAGGCTGCGCACCGACGGATTGCTGGAAAACGCGCGTAATCGCGAGGTCCATAAGTGGCGTGACGCGCAGGCTGCGGCGGAGCATAGCGCCCAGTGGGCTCAGGGCTTCATCATCGCGGGAAACCTGCTGTTTGCCTGCATGCTGGCCTGGATGGTCTATGTGGTCAAGCACTATGAGCACGTGCGAAAACGCGGCGAGGAGCAATTGCGCGACACAGAAGTGATGAGCCGCAGCATTACCGAGGGTATGGTCGAAACGGTGATCACCACCACGTCCGACGACATCGTTCTGGAGGCCAACGCGGCGGCTTTGCAACTCTTTGGGTACGAGAAAAGCGATCTGATCGGCCGTGACGTGTCGGAATTGGTGCCGCCGCGGTTTCGCCAGCAATACAAGGATTTCACTTCCATGATGCGGGAGCAGCCGGAAACGTTCCGGATATCCGGGCAGGAAGTGCGCGCCATGCGCAAAGATGGCAGCGAGTTCATGGTCAGTGTGTCTTTTAGTGATGTGCAAGTCGGCGGCCGCCGCCTTTTCACCGCCTTGATGCATGACATTACCGAGAGCAAGCGCATCAGCAAGGCCTTGCGGGCGAGCGAGTCCCAGCTGCGCCAGGTCACCGATACGGTGCCGGCCCTGATTGCTTACCTCGATACGGAGCAGCGCTTTCGCTTTCACAACCGCGCTTACGAAGCTGCTTTCGGCCTGAGCTTCGAGCAGATCGACGGGCACCCCCTGGCTGAAGTCCTGGGTCCGCAGATTTACGAAACCGTCCGGGAGAAAGTGGAAGAAGTGCTGAGCGGCAAGCCGGTCCGCTACGAACGCACCCAGGTGACGCCGCAAGGCGAGCGCAGGCACTTCGCGATGCAGTATTTCCCCCGCTACGGCGAAGGCGCCGCCAAAGACAAGGTCATCGGGTTCTTCTCAATGGGCACGGACATCACCGAGCTCAGGCGTATCGACCGCATGAAGACCGAATTCGTGTCCACCGTCAGCCACGAGCTGCGCACGCCGCTGACGTCCATACGCGGCTCCCTGGGGCTGATTTCCGGCGGCGTGGCCGGTGAGCTGCCTGCGGCGGTGAAGAACCTGGTGGGCATTGCCCAAAGCAACTGCGAGCGCCTGATCCGGCTGATCAACGACATCCTGGACAGTGAAAAAATCGAGTCCGGCAAATTGCGCCTGGACCTGCAGGTGGTGGACCTTCGGCAACTGGTGCAGCAGGCGCTGGTCGCCAACGAGGGCTTTGCCGGCCAGCACCGGGTGGACCTCGTGTTGCGGGCGCCTGACGTCGCCCTGCAGGTGCGGATCGACGCCGATCGCATGACCCAGGTTTTGACCAATCTTCTGTCCAACGCGGTCAAGTTTTCGCCGCCGGGCAGCCCGGTGGAGGTCAGGCTGTCAAGGTCGGCGCAGCGCGTTCGCGTCGAGGTGGTTGATGTCGGCCCCGGCATTCCCGAGGAGTTCCACGGTCGCATTTTCCAGAAATTCTCGCAGGCAGATTCTTCCGACACCCGGCAAAAAGGCGGAACCGGCCTCGGCCTGAATATTTCTCGCGCGCTGGTGGAAAAGATGGACGGCACGATCGGCTTCAGCAGCGCGGAAGGCGTGGGAACCACCTTCTTTTTTGAGGTGCCGGAATGGACCAACCCGGTGCCACTGCTGCAACCCGTGCGGATACAGCCGGCTGTTTCAACCCGGCCTCGCATCCTGATCTGCGAAGGCGATCCCGACGTGGCCAGGCTGATCAGCATGATGCTAAGCAAGGCCGGGTTCGACTCCGATATGACACACAGCGCGGAGCAGGCGCTGGCTTGCCTGGCAGCCAACAGCTACGACGCGGTGACGGTAGACCTGAAACTGCCGGGGCAGAACGGCGTGGCCTTTATCGGCCAGCTGCGGGAGGATGAAAGAACCCGCCACCTGCCTGTTGTGGTGATCTCGGCCATGGCCGAGCAGGGGCAGTTGCAGTTCAACCGCAAGCCGCACACGGTGTCGGACTGGCTCAAGAAACCCATTGACGAGCGGTTGCTTATTCACAGCTTGCGACGGGCCGTTGTCAGCGTGGATGAAGGCAAACCGCGCGTTCTGCATGTCGAAGACGACCAGGATATCCAGCAAATCACGGCCGCCATTGCACAGGATTTTGCGACCTTCGAATTTGCCACAACGCTGGACGAGGCTCGCGCCCTACTGCGCCAGCATTCATTCGACCTGATCCTGCTGGACCTGTCGCTCGGCAGCCATTCGGGCTGGGACCTGTTCGAGGATATCGACGCCCTGGATCCGCGTCCGCCGGTGATCGTGTTCTCGGCCGGCGACGTAAACCCGGCAGATGGCAAGCAGGCCGATGCGGTGCTGGTCAAGGCCCATACTTCCAATACCGAACTGCTCAATACAATCCAGCGTGTGCTCCAGATTCCCGCCGACTACCGCCCCACCCAATCCCAACCCCTGATCTGATCATGACCAAACCACTGACCCGTATCCTGTATGTCGAAGACGAACCCGACATTCGTATGGTTGCGCAGATGGCGCTGGAAGCCGTAGGCGGCTTCACCGTTATCGCCTGCGCTTCGGGCCAGGAGGCGCTGGATGCCGCACCGGGCGCCGGCGCCGACCTGCTGCTGCTGGACGTGATGATGCCCGGCATGGACGGGCCCAGCACGCTCAAAGGTCTTCGGGCATTGCCGGCCACGGCCGACACGCCGGTGATTTTCATGACCGCGAAGGTGCAGGCTGCAGAGGTCGCGGTGTACAAGGGCCTGGGCGCCATGGAGGTGATCCCCAAGCCGTTTGACCCGATGGAGCTGTCTAGCCAGATCCAGCGCATCTGGGCAGCACAGTAGAGCCCCCACGGTGGAGTAGAGCCCCCACAGTCGTTCACTGCGTGTAACTCCTTGCCCCCCGAGGGGGCCGCCCGCCTGCGGTCTGGCAAAGCCGAGAAATTGGCACACCCCTATCGGGCTCACTGCGTGTAGCCCTTTTCCCCTTGCAGGGGACTGCGCCTGCGGCCCGGCAAAGCCGGATCCGCGGCCCCGGCTGGGTTGAAATTCAGGGACTAACCAGCGGGGTATTCACCAGCAGGGGCCGCGGGACTGGCTTTGCCAGACCGCAGGCGCCGCCCCCTGGAAGGGGGGACAGGCTACACGCAGTGAGCCTGGGCGGGGGTCAAAGTCCAAACTCATAGTCCACGCTCATGGGCGCGTGGTCGGAAAACCGCTGTTCCTTGTAGATATGTTCGCTGCGGGCCAGCGCGGCAAATGACGGCGTGGCCAGGTGGTAGTCCAGCCGCCATCCCACATTCTTGGCATAGGCCTGGCCGCGGTTGCTCCACCAGGTGTAGGCCGCGTCCGTGGCTGTGGGTTGCAGCTTTCGGTAGACATCGACCATACCGCCGCCCTTGACCGAGGGGCCTGTGCGCTCTGTCAGCTCCTGTGCGGCTTCGTTGGCCAGCTCGGCATCGCGCAGCAGCTCGGTCATCCAGGCGCGCTCTTCGGGCAGGAAGCCGCTGTTCTTTTTGTTGCCCTTGAAGTTTTTCAGGTCGATTTCCTGGTGCGCGATATTGATGTCGCCGCACAGCACGAAGTCGCGCGTTTCCTTCAGGGCCAGCAGGCGCGGATAAAACTCGGCCAGGAAGCGGAACTTGGCGGCCTGGCGTTCCTCGCCCGAAGAGCCGCTCGGGAAATAGCAGCTGATGATGGACAGCTTGGGGCTTTGTTTGCGCCCGGGTCTGTCAAAGCGCAGTTCCACATAACGCCCTTCGGCGTCGAACTCGGTGGAGCCGTAGCCCACGATGACATCGCTGGGTTCGTGCCGCGTGTACACGCCGACGCCGGAGTAGCCCTTTTTCTCGGCGAAGTGAAAATGGCCTTTCATGCCGGCGATTTCCTCGAACCGGCCGCTCATGTCGGCGGCCTGGGCCTTGAGCTCCTGCACACAAATACAATCCGGCATGGATTGTGCAACCCAGTCCAGCAACCCCTTGCTGGCTGCGGAGCGGATACCGTTGAGGTTGAGGCTGGTTAATTTAAACATGGGACTTTCAAATGAGCACGGCAGGGAAACGGGACAACAAGGGCAAAGCGCATTCTGCGGACGATGCGCTGGCACTGGAATTCGTGCAGTTTGCCGTCGAATCAGGCGTACTGCGCTTCGGGCAATTCAAGACCAAGGCCGGGCGCATGAGCCCCTATTTTTTCAATGCCGGCCTGTTTGACGACGGAGCCAAGCTGGGCCGGCTGGCGCAATTCTATGCGCGCCACCTGCTGGCCGAAGAAGAGCGCAGCGGTCTTGAATTCGACATGATTTTCGGGCCCGCCTACAAGGGCATTCCGCTGGCTGCCGCGGTGGCCGTCGAGCTGGCGCGGCTGGGGCGCAATTTTCCGTTTGCCTACAACCGCAAGGAGGCCAAGGATCACGGCGAAGGCGGCACGCTGGTCGGCGCCCCGGTCAAGGGCCGCGTACTGATCATTGACGACGTCATGTCCGCCGGCACCGCTGCCCGCGAATCCATTGCCATCATCCGGGCAGCCGGGGCCATTCCCCACGCCGTGGCGCTGGCGCTGGACCGGCAGGAGAAGGCCACCGAAAACGGTGTGGATGTGAACCACAGTGCTGTGCAATATGTTACGAATCAGTTGGGGTTGCAGGTTTGTGCGATTGCGCGCCTGACCGACTTGCTGCAGTATCTCTCCAGGCAGGGCGGCACGTCGGCTACAAGCGCTCCTGAAACGTTATCTTTGCAAGCGCACTACCAGTCGGTGCTGGCCTATCGCGAACGATACGGCGTCAATTAAGGATTCGAATTGCTCCTGCGAACCCCGCTCACGGTCACCTGTATTTCACTCATGTGCCTGGCCGGCCCTGTTGCAGCGCAGAACATCTACACCTGTGTAGACGGCAAAGGCCGCAAGATCACGGCAGACCGCCCGATCATTGAATGCATAGACCGCACACAGCAGGAGCTGAGCCCGTCCGGCGCGGTCAAGCGCCAGGTGGGCCCGTCGCTGACCGTGCAGGAGCGCGCCGCCCTTGAGGAAAAAGAGAAGGTCGCCGCCGAAGTGCGCGCACGCGAAGCCGAGGAAAAACGGCGTGACCGCGCCCTGTTGCTGCGCTATCCGCGCCGGGAAGTGCACGACCAGGAACGCGTCACCGCGCTAGCCCAGATCGACGAGGTCATCAAGGCTGCGAGCAAAAGAACGGTGGAACTGGCCGCGCAGCGCAAGAGCATCAACAGCGAGCTCGAGTTCTACGCGAAAGACCCCGCCAAGGCGCCCCTCGCGCTGAAACGCAAGATCGAGGAAAACGACAGCAGCGCCCTGGTACAGAAGAAGTTCATCCAGGACCAGGAGCAGGAAAAAAAACGCGTCAACCAGCGGTTTGACGAAGAGCTGGCCAAGCTCAAGCAGCTGTGGACCATTGCCGGCGTGCCTGCCATTGCGGCCAGTGGTGTTGCTGGCGCCGCAAAAAATTAGCGGCTCGCCCCTGGGCCGCTGCTAACGCCGTCAGAACGGTCAGCCCAGTTTCTTTTTGAGCAACTCGTTCACCTGGGCCGGATTGGCCTTGCCTTTGGTGGCTTTCATGGCCTGGCCGACCAGTGCGTTGAAGGCTTTGGTATTGCCGGATCGAACTTCCTCGACGTTTTTGGCGTTGGCGGCAAGAACATCGTCGATGATTTTCTCGAGCTCGCCGGTGTCGCTCATCTGTTTGAGGCCCTTGGCCTCAATGATGACATCTACGTCCTGACCCTCGCCGGTCCACAACGCATCAAACACCTGCCTGGCGGCATTGTTGGAAATCGTGCCATCCGCAATCCGGCCAATCAGGGCGGCAAGTTGCGCTGCGCTGACGGTGGAAGTTTCAATCGATTTCTCTTCACTGTTCAGCCGCCGCGACAACTCGCCCATGACCCAGTTGCTGGCCAGCTTGGGCTGTTTGCTGAGTGTCGCCACCGCTTCGAAATAAGCTGCTGTTGCCTTGCTTTGCGTGAGCTGGCCGGCGTCGTATTCGGGCAGGGCGTAATCAGCCACAAAACGCGCGGCCATCACACGCGGCAGCTCTGACATGTCGGCGCGGGTCTTTTCCACCCAGTCTCGGCCGATCACCAGCGGCGGCAAATCCGGGTCGGGAAAGTAGCGGTAGTCCGCGGCATCTTCCTTGGTCCGCATCGAACGCGTCTCGCCCGTGTCCGGATCAAACAGCACCGTGGCCTGCTGGATCGCATGGCCGTCTTCGATCTGCTCGATTTGCCATCGCACTTCGAAGTCGATGGCTTGCTGCATGAACTTGAAGCTGTTCAGGTTCTTGATCTCACGGCGGGTGCCCAACTCGGTACCGGGCTTGCGCACCGACACGTTGGCATCGCAGCGGAAGCTGCCTTCCTGCATGTTGCCGTCACAAATGCCGATCCAGGTGACGATCTTGTGCAGCTCTTTGGCGTACGCCACCGCTTCGGCGGACGAACGCATGTCGGGCTCGGTCACGATTTCGAGAAGCGGCGTGCCAGCGCGGTTCAAATCGATGCCGCTCATGCCAATGAAATCTTCGTGCAGCGACTTGCCGGCGTCTTCTTCGAGGTGGGCGCGCACCAGGCGCACCGAGCGTTTCTCGCCGTCCAGGAAAAACTCGACGCTGCCGCCTTGCACCACCGGAATCTCGAACTGGCTGATCTGGTAGCCCTTGGGCAGGTCGGGGTAGAAGTAATTCTTGCGCGCGAACACGCTCTGCTCGGCGATATGCGCGTTCACGGCCAGGCCGAACTCGATGGCGCGTTGCACGGCGCCCTTGTTCATCACCGGCAACGCGCCGGGCAGCGCGAAGTCCACGGCGGAGGCCTGCGTGTTCGGCTCTGCGCCGAACGCGGTGGAAGCGCGGCTGAAGATTTTCGATTGCGTCGTGAGCTGCGTGTGGGTTTCAAAGCCGATGATGACTTCGTAGCCTTGCACCAGCGGCCCGGTGGGGCGACCGGCCTGCATTTCGGCGAAGGGGTTGACGGTGGGTTGGGTCTGGCTCATGTCAAATCACTTGGAGGCTTGGGGGCTGGCGCAGGTGCCAGTCGGTGGCCAGCTGGAACTGGTGCGCGGCGCCCAGCAGCTGCGCTTCCTTGAAATAGTTGCCGATCAGCTGCAGGCCGACGGGCATGCCGCCCGCGCCAAAGCCCGCCGGCACACTCATGCCGGGCAGGCCGGCGAGGCTCGATGAGAGCGTGTAGATATCGGCCAGGTAGCTGGCCACCGGGTCGTCCGACTTTTCACCGATCTTCCAGGCCACGGTGGGTGAAACGGGGCCCGCAATGATGTCGCACTGCGTGAAGGCGGTCTGGAAATCCTGCGCGATCAGGCGGCGGATTTTCTGCGCCTTGAGGTAGTAGGCGTCGTAGTAGCCGTGCGACAGCACGTAGGTGCCGATCATGATGCGGCGCGTGGCCTCGTCGCCAAAACCTTCCGAACGCGACTTCTTGTACATGTCGTTGAGGTCGGTGTAGTTGGCGGCGCGATGGCCGTAGCGCACGCCGTCAAAGCGGCTCAGGTTGCTGCTGGCTTCGGCCGGCGCGATCACGTAGTACACGGGGATGGAGAGCTCGGTCAGCGGCAGGCTCACGTCCACCAATGTGGCGCCCAGCTTTTCGTATTCGGCCAGCGCGGCGCGCACGGCGGCCAGCACGTCAGGTGCGCAACCCGCACCGAAGAATTGCGTGGGCAGCCCGATTCTCAAGCCATTTAACGGCTTTGCACCCGCAGATTGTGCGCCGGCAGCTATCAAATCAGTAGCATAGTCAGTGACAGGCAAGTCCAGCGACGTGGAGTCGCGGTCGGGGTCGGGCCCGGCCATGGCTGACAGCAGCAGGGCGCAGTCGAGCGCACTGCGCGCCATCGGGCCGGCCTGATCCAGGCTGGAGGCAAAGGCCACCATGCCGTAGCGTGAGCAGCGGCCGTAGGTGGGCTTGATGCCGGTGATGCCGGTGAGCGACGCAGGCTGGCGGATCGAGCCGCCGGTGTCGGTGCCTGTCGCGGCGGGCACCAGACGGGCCGCCACGGCGGCCGCCGAGCCGCCCGAGGAGCCGCCCGGAATGCGTTGCAGGTCCCAGGGGTTCTTCACCGGCTTGTAGGCGCTGTTGTCGTTGCCCGAGCCCATGGCGAACTCGTCGCAGTTGAGCTTGCCCAGTGTGACCATGCCGGCTGCGCCGAGCTTGCCCACCACGGTCGCATCAAAGGGGCTGCGGTAGTTTTCCAGGATTTTTGAGCCGGCTGTCGTGGGGAAGTCGCGCGTGACGAAAACGTCCTTGTGCGCCAGCGGTACGCCCAGCAGGGGTGTGCGTTCACCGGCGGCCCGTCGCGCGTCGGCGGCTTTGGCTTGCGCCAGCGACACGTCGGCATTGGTGGACAGGAAGGCGCCCAGCTTTTCCTGCTGGATCCGGGCCAGGAAATGTTGCGTGACCTCAACACTGGAGACTTCGCGGGCGGCCAATCTGGCGGCCAGCTGGGCAACACCCAGGTCGTGGAGGTCAGAAGAAGCGGAAGAAGATTTCATGGCGCCGCTCATTCGATCACCTTGGGCACGAGGAACAGGCCGCGTTCTACGGCGGGCGCACTCACCTGGCTGGCCTCGCGCTGGTTGGGCTCGCTGGCGACGTCTTCGCGCAGGCGCAGGGCCACTTCACCGATCACCGCGGCCGGATGGGCCAAAGGTTCCACCCCGTCGGTATTGACGGCTTCCATCTGCTCGACCAGGGCAAAAAAGCCGTTGAGCTGGGCCAGGGTGTGCTCGGTTTCGTCGGGGCGCAATTCCAGCCGCGCCAGATTGGCGACGCGGGCGATGTCTTGGGGTGTCAATGCCATGGGGTAGGGATGAAGGAAATACGGGAAAAATAAACCAGAAAACAGGGGCTGAAACGAGGTGTAAAGCTGAAAAAACAGGCAGGCTAAAGCTATTGATCTATAGGGGATGCGTTATTATCCCGCCTTTGGTGTGAAATCAGGGTTGGATGCGGGCTTTAGGCGTTTTTTAGGTGCCAGAAGCAGATTTCAGAGCGCCTCTGGCTCAACTTCCCCATAATTGCTTGATCAATAAAAAGGCGATGGAGCAACGAAGTTTGCTCATGCTCAACCGGACTCCTGCATATGTTTGAATCATTCCGTCGGTACTTCTCCACCGACCTGGCCATTGACCTTGGCACCGCCAACACCCTGATTTTTGTACGCGACCGCGGTATTGTGCTGGATGAGCCCTCTGTGGTTGCCATCCGCCACGAAGGCGGCCCCCAGGGCAAAAAAACCATCCAGGCCGTCGGCCACGAAGCCAAGGCCATGCTGGGCAAGGTCCCCGGCAACATTGAGGCCATCCGCCCGATGAAAGACGGCGTGATCGCCGACTTCACCGTGACCGAGCAGATGCTCAAGCAGTTCATCAAGATGGTGCACCCGCGCAGCCTGTTCAAGCCCAGCCCGCGCATCATCATCTGTGTGCCTTGCGGCTCCACCCAGGTTGAGCGCCGCGCCATCCGCGAAAGCGCGCTCGGCGCCGGTGCCAGCGATGTGTACCTGATTGAAGAACCGATGGCTGCCGCGATTGGCGCGGGCCTGCCCGTGTCGGAAGCCAGCGGCTCCATGGTGGTCGACATCGGCGGCGGCACGACCGAAGTCGGCGTGATTTCGCTGGGCGGCATGGTCTACAAGGGCAGCGTGCGTGTCGGCGGCGACCGCTTCGACGAAGCCATCATCAATTACATCCGCCGCAACTACGGCATGCTGATCGGCGAGCCCACCGCCGAGGCCATCAAGAAGAGCATCGGCTCGGCCTTCCCGGGCTCCGAAGTCAAGGAAATGGAAGTCAAGGGCCGCAACCTGTCCGAAGGCGTGCCGCGCAGCTTTACGATCTCCAGCAACGAAATCCTCGAAGCCCTGACCGACCCGCTCAACAACATCGTCAGCGCCGTGAAGAACGCGCTGGAGCAAACGCCGCCCGAGCTGGGCGCCGACATCGCCGAGCGCGGCATGATGCTGACCGGCGGTGGCGCCTTGCTGCGCGACCTGGACCGCCTGCTGGCCGAAGAAACCGGCCTGCCGGTGCTGGTGGCCGAAGACCCGCTGACCTGCGTGGTGCGCGGCTGTGGCATTGCGCTGGAGCGCATGGACCGCCTGGGTTCCATCTTCACCTCGGAATAAGCGTCTTCACTTCATGCTGCACGCCGGGCATGAAGCGGGGCCAGCCTGACAGCGAACCATGCCTTTAGGAACCCTCGACAGATCCCCGCCGCCCTTTTTCAAACAGGGGCCTTCGGCGCTGTCCAAGCTGGTGTTTTTCAGCGCGCTGTCGCTGTTCCTGATGGTGGCCGACACGCGTTTTCGCATTACCCAACCGGTGCGCGCCGCGCTGGCTACGGCCTTGTATCCGGTGCAATGGCTGGCGCTGCAACCGGTGCGCGCTGTCAAAAGCAGCGGTGAATATTTCACCACCCTCAATCAGGCCAAAACCAGCAGCGAAGAAGCCGGCCGCAAGCTCGCGCTCCAGTCGCTGCGCGCCGGCCAGGTCGAGCAGCTCACGCAGGAGAACAACCGCCTGCGCAAGCTCATGGGCCTGCGTGAACAGCTCGGCACGCCGGTGATGGCTGCCGAGGTGCTGTATGACGCAGCGGACCCTTACACCCGCAAGGTGATCATCGACAAAGGCATGGCGCAGGGCGTTGACCTGGGCTCGCCGGTGCTGGACGAGTCTGGCGTGCTGGGTCAAGTCACCCGCGTGCATCCGCTGGTCAGCGAAGTGACCTTGCTGGTCGACCGCGACCTGGCGATTCCGGTGCTCAATGTGCGCACCGGCGCGCGCAGCGTGGCCTATGGCGACCCGACCGTTTCGGGCAGCGGCCTGGAGCTGCGCTTCATGGGCAGCAACTCCGATGTGCAGCAAGGCGACCTGCTGACCACCAGCGGCGTCGACGGCGTCTACCCGGCCGGCCTGCCGGTGGCCAAAATCAGCCGCATCGAGCGGCGCGCGGAATCGGCGTTCGCAAAAATTTTCTGCACACCGCAGGCGCTCGTGACGGGTGCGCGGCACGTTATCGTGGTCAAGCCCGGCACCGGCCAGATCCCGCCACGGCCCGACGACACGCCCGAACCTGCACCCAAAAAGAAGGGGGCTTCGAAATGATCATGCGATCGGGCCAGCAGCTGCTGCTGCCGGCCAATCCCGTCTTCATCTGGTGCAGCCTGATCGCGGCGCTGCTGCTGGACATGCTGCCCCTGGGCCGCGTGCCGTGGATGCCCGATTTCCTGGCCCTGGTGCTGGTGTTCTGGAACGTGCACCAGCCGCTGCGTGTCGGCATCGGCGTGGCTTTCATGTTCGGTCTGGGCATGGACGTGCACCAGTCCTCACTGCTGGGCCAGCATGCGCTGTCCTATACGGCGCTGAGCTTTTTTGCCACGATGATCCATCGCCGCCTGCTCTGGTTCACGGTACCGTCGCAGGCCTTGCAGGTACTGCCGCTGTTTGCGGTGGCGCATGGTGTGGAGCTGGTGATCCGCATGATCGGCGGCGGCATTTTCCCGGGCTGGATCATGCTGCTGGCGCCGCTGATTGAGGCCGTTTTGTGGCCGGTGGTAAGCGTGCTGCTGCTGGTGCCGCAGCGCCGTGCACCCGATCCCGACCAGAACCGGCCACTCTAGATATGGCCCCCACGGTCACTCACTTCGTGTGTTCCCGAGGCCTTGCAGGCCGCGGCTCGCGAGACGCTTCGCCTCTATCGCCCGTCCAAGCCTGCGCAGGCAGGCTTGGAGCCGCGGGCTCCAGCCCCTCGGGGGCCGCCCCGCCTGCGGCCTGGCAAAGCCAGTTCCGCGGCTCGGATTGGCCTTTTTCGGCTCGCTTCGCATCGCCTCTTTGTTGTGGGCACTTTCTGGCGGTTGCAGGGTCAGAGTGTCATGACTGAACTTCGCAACGTTGAAGCGGATTTGTCGCGCTTTCGTGCGCGGGTGCTGGTGGCCAGCTTTGCGGTGCTGTGTGCTTTTTCTCTGCTGGCGGCGCGGCTGGTGTATTTGCAGGTGTACCGCCATGCCGACCTGAACGAGCAGGCCGAAAGCAACCGGACGGCCATCGTGCCCATCGTGCCCAACCGGGGGTTGATCCTGGACCGCAATGGCGTTGTGCTGGCCACCAACTATTCGGCCTACACGCTGGAGATCACGCCTTCCAAGGTCGACAACCTGGAAGAAACCATTGCCGCGCTGGAAAAGGTGGTCGACATCCAGGTGCGCGACAAGCGGCGTTTCAAGCGGTTGCGCGAAGAATCCAAAAGTTTTGAATCGCTGCCCATACGCACGCGCCTGACCGACGAGGAAGTCGCCCGGTTTGCGGCGCAGCGTTTCCGTTTTCCGGGTGTTGACATCAAGGCCAGGCTGTTTCGCAGCTACCCCTATGGCGAGCTGGGCAGCCACGTGGTGGGCTACATCGGCCGCATCAACCAGGCGGAAAAAGAAATCATTGAAGGCAGCGAAGACGAAGGCAACTACCGCGGCACCGACTACATCGGCAAGCTCGGCGTCGAGCAGAGTTTTGAGCAGCAGCTGCACGGCACCACCGGCGTCGAGCAGGTCGAGACCTCGGCGGGCGGCCGCGCCATGCGCAAACTCGCCAGCAACCCGGCCACGCCCGGCAACACCGTCATGCTGTCGCTGGACATCCGCCTGCAGAAGCTGGTGGAAGACATGTTCGGCGACCGGCGCGGCGCGCTGGTGGCCATGGACCCGAAGACCGGCGACGTGCTGGCGTTTGTCAGCAAGCCGACTTTCGATCCCAACCTGTTCGTGGACGGCATCGACACGGAGAGCTGGCAATACCTGCGGGATTCGCTGGACAAGCCCCTGCTCAACCGCGCGCTGCGCGGCACCTACCCGCCGGGCTCCACCTACAAGCCCTTCATGGCCATGGCGGCGCTGGAAACCGGAAAGCGCTCCGCCAGCTTCATCGTCAACGACAACGCCTCCTGGAGTTTCGGCGGCCACGTCTTCCGCAGCCACGGCGACATTGCGCTGGGGGCGGTGGACATGTACCGCGCCATCGTGAAGTCGAGCAACGTGTACTTCTATTCGCTGGCCAACGAACTCGGCGTGGACGCCATGCACGACTTCATGCAGCCGCTGGGCTTTGGGCAGATCACCGGCATCGATATCAGCGGTGAAGTCACGGGCGTGCTGCCCAGCCAGGCCTGGAAACGCAAAGCCTATAAAAGGCCGGAGCACCAGAAGTGGTACCCCGGCGAAACCATCTCACTGGGTATCGGGCAGGGCTACAACACCTTCACCATGCTGCAGCTGGCGCAGGCCACGGCCGTGCTGGCCAACAACGGCGTCAAGCACCGGCCGCGGCTGGTGATCGGCACGCAGGACCCGGTGACGCGCGTGATGCACCCGCTGCCGGCCGATGCGCCGGAAAACCTGGGCTACAAGGCTGAAAACATCGCGATCGTGCGCAAGGCCCTGGTTGGCGTCACCCAGGAAGGCACCTCGGCACGCGTGTTTGCCGGCGCGGGTTACCTGAGCGGCGGCAAAACCGGCACGGCGCAGGCGGTCACCATCGGCCAGAAAGACAAGTACAACAGCAGCAAGATGGAAGAGTACCAGCGCGACCACGCTGTTTACATGGCGTTTGCGCCGGCGGAAGACCCCAAGATCGCGCTGGCAGTGATCGTGGAAAACGCCGGCTGGGGCGCCGGGGTGGCGGCGCCGATTGCACGGCGTGTTTTTGACTATGTGCTGCTGGGCCAGTACCCGAGCGAGGAAGACATGGTGGCGGTGCAGAAGGGGCTGGCGGCAGCGCCCATCGGCAAGCCGCGCCAGGCCGCCGACGTGGCCGGCCAGCTGTCGGCCGGCGCAGCAGGCGCTTCCCCCGGCCCCACGAACGCCGCGGCTGCCGCTGCCGCCAAAGCCAGGACGGCGGCGATTGCGGAGGCGCTCAGCAAGCTGCCGCCGCCCATGGCGGCAGCGGGCATCAACCCCGATTAAGCCGGCCGTCGCTATCGATTTGATAGCTGCTTGCGCATGCCCCTATTGGGCCGGGCGCCAATTTGGTCATTAAACGGTGATGGCCGGATTTCAAGCCAAATTTGCCGGAAACCCATACAGCACATGCGCAAGCAGCTATTAAATCAATAGCAAACGGCCTGCGCACAGTCAGCGCGCAAATGCGTCAAAACCGGTTTTCAGGATCAGCGAGCTGACCACGGCGATAAACACCCCGCGCACAAACCCGGCCCCATGTTTGAGGGCCAGGCGGGTGCCCAGCAGGCTGCCCGCCACGTTGGCCACGGCCATCGTGAGGGCGAAATGCCACCAGACATGGCCCTTCCAGGCAAAGAGCGCCAGCGCTGCGAGGTTGGTGGCGGTGTTGAGCAGCTTGGCCGAAGCCGACGCGTTCAAAAAGTCATAACCCAGCCAGCGCACAAATAAAAATACAAAAAAGCTGCCGGTGCCCGGACCGAAGAAGCCGTCGTAAAACCCCAGCACCAGCCCGATGCAGCAGGCCGCCGCGGTTTCGGCATGCCCGGTAAAGCGGGGCGTATGGTGGCGGCCCAGCTCCTTCCTGGCCAGCGTATAGAGCAACACCGCCAGCAGCACAAAGGGCAGGGTCTTGCGCAAAAAGCCCGGCGAGATGACGGTGACCAGCCAGGCGCCCGCCAGCGAGCCGGTGAACCCGGCGGCCGCCGCCGGCAACAGTGCCGCCCAGCGAAGCTCCACCCGACGGGCATATTGGGCCGTGGCAACCGCGGTGCCCCAGACCGAGGCCCCCTTGTTCACCCCAAACAGGGTGGCAGGATGGGTGGTGGGGAAAACCGCAAACAGGGCCGGCACCAGGATCAGCCCGCCGCCCCCGACGATAGAGTCCACAAAACCGGCGAGCAGGGAGGCCAACGAGACGATGAATAATTCCATGGCCCGGATTGTCCCATCGCATTGAACAGACTCATTGCTATCAAATAGATAGCTGCTTGCGCCCGACAGTCAATGGCTGCGAGGGTTTTTGAGGGTTGGGCCCCGTCAGGGCGGAGGCATAAAAAAAGCGCTGGGGTTGCCAGCGCTTTTTGCAAATCTGCATCTCTTGTGGAATGCCGCTTTGCTTGTGTACTTCTTAATGACTCTCTCGTGTCTCCTCGGCTCCTCGCGTTGCGAGCAGCAAGGCTCGTCAGCAAGTCATCCAATATAGCGGGCGCACTGTCCCAGTGCATTGGGGGTTTCCCGGCCCCGGGCTTTGGGCGGCCGCTGGTTCTGTGGATGTTTTTGGGGCACCACGCCAATCGTTTGCGCACTTTTGCAGTACATATTTTCCGTTGCAGTCCCATCACACGAGCTACTGCGGTATTGGCACGACTTATGCCTGTTGTTACCAATTGTTGGTTGATTGAACAGGCGGGCACCGTATGCATATGAACAGATTTCTGGCCTTGGGTATGTCTTTATGCTTGGGCCTGGCATGCCAGCAAGCCCTGGCACAGACCACGGCTCCCCCGGCGGTGGCGCCGCCAGCAGTCACTGCCAGCGCTCCGGAAGTCGCACCGTCCCCCGCACCGGCCGCTGTTCCTGCTCCTCCCGCCGCACCGGTGGCTGCGGCCTCTGCGCCGCCTGCAGCGGCCGCCCCGGCGCCGCTGACCCAACCGGGACTGGTCGGCGTGGAGACCCTCAATGGTGCCGACACCGCCTGGATGATGACCTCCACCGCACTGGTATTGCTCATGACCCTGCCCGGCATCGCCCTTTTCTACGGCGGCATGGTGCGCAGGAAAAGCGTGCTCAATGTCATGGCCTGCGTTGTCGCCATCTGTGCCGTTGTCAGCCTGCTCTGGTTTGCGGTGGGCTACTCCATCGCCTTCACGCCCGGCAAAGGTGCGCTTGGGCACTATCTGGGTGGTCCCGAGCGGCTCTGGTTCACCGGGCTGGACTACGTGAAGGACGCGCAGAAGGTGGCCGTGAGCCATATTGCGCCCAACATTCCCGAGTCGGTCTACGCCATGTTCCAGCTGACCTTCGCCATCATCACGGCCGCGCTGGTGGTCGGCTCGTTTGTGGAACGCATGCGGTTCTCCGCGATGCTGGTGTTCATGTCGCTGTGGACCGTCGTCGTCTACGCACCCATTGCCCACTGGGTCTGGGAGCCCAATGGCTGGCTGGCGCGCATGGGCGCGCTGGACTTTGCCGGCGGCTCGGTCGTGCACATCAATGCCGGCATTGCCGGGCTGGTCTGTGCCTACGCGCTCGGGCCGCGCCACGGCTATGGCCGTGAACCGTTTACGCCTTTCAACCTGGGTCTGACCATGGCCGGTGCCGGCATGCTGTGGGTCGGCTGGTTTGGCTTTAACGCCGGCTCCGCCGTGGCCTCCGACGGCCGGGCCGGCCTCGCGATGGCCGTCACGCACATCGCGGCGGCCGCGGGCGCTCTCTCGTGGATGGCGGCCGAATGGATTGTTCGCGGGCGTCCTTCCCTGCTGGGACTGTGCTCGGGCCTGGTCGCCGGGCTGGTCGCCATCACGCCGGCGGCGGGCTTTGTCTCGCCGCGCGCGGCCCTGGTGTTTGGCCTGGTGGCCGGCGTGGCCTGCTACTGGGGCGCCACGGGCCTCAAGCGCCTGCTCAACGCCGACGATTCGCTGGACGTGTTCGGCGTGCACGGCGTGGGCGGCATTGTGGGTTCGCTGCTGACCGGCATTTTTGCCAGCAAGGCCATCTCCGGTGTCGAGGGCAGCCTGATGACCCAGGCGATAGGCGCAGGCGCCGTCATGCTCTACAGCCTGTTCATGACGGCGCTGGCCTTGTGGGTCACCTCGCTGATCGTCAGCCTGCGCGTCAGCGAAGCCGCCGAGAGCGACGGCCTGGACATCACCCAGCACGCCGAGCGGTTGGGCACGTAACTGACAAACAACGGACTCCACTTTCAAGGATTGCGCACCATGCCCTCCAGTGAAAAAATTGCCGTTGCGGCCCACCTGCATGTGCTGTTGCGCCGCAAAACCGGCCGCGTGACCGACACCGAGTGGATGGCCGGTAACCAGGAATACGCCGCCGAAATAGCGCGTTTTGCGCGGGAAAAAGCCGCCGAGGATGGCCACGTGGACCTGGCGGTGTGGGCCGACCGGCTGGAAGAAATCATGGCCACCCCCGAGCCCAAGGCACGCGTGCCGCTGGTGCAGTTGGTGTCCGAGGTGGTGAAGGAGCGCAGCCAGCCGGTGCTTGCCCCGGCGCCAGTGCCCGACCGCCAGAGCGCCCGGTCCATCGATACCGAGGAAGAGGTCTATCCTGAATCAGGTTTTATCGAGTCGACATTCGGTGCCATCTTCGGCGAGGGCGAGTCGCCGCGGGAGCGCCGCCAGCGCGACCCGAACGCGCCGCGCTATGTGAAGGGCCTGCGATAACTTGTAGACCCCTGTCTCGGCTCACTGCGTGTAGCCGGAACCCCCCTCAGGGTGGCAACACCTGCAGCCCGGCAAAGCCGGTTCTGCGGTGTTCTTGCCCCGAACACGCCGCGCTTCGTGAAGAGCTTGCGATAGGCCGGCGCAGGGCCGGCGGCCGGTTTATTTCGCCGGTTGTGGTTGCGCTTCCCGCGCACGGTTCAGGCTGTGCGCCAGTATGTTGCGGGTGCGAATGCGGATGTTGGCGCTGGCCTCTTCAGCAAACGCAGCCACATACGGGTGGCCTGCGTTGTCCGCCAGGATGCTGCGTCGCACCTGCTCCAGGCCGGCATCGCAGGCCGCCAGTGCGGCATCGGCGAGCACAAACACGGACTGCTCCGGGTTGTCTTTCAGCGGCTGCAAGGCGCTTTGGGCGCAACGCTGGTAGTCGTTGATGGCCGCGGCCACCGGAGCGCGGGCAATCGACAGCGGGTCCTGGCTGGCGCGCGGCGCCGGGCTACAGGCAGACAGCACGCCCAGCAGGAGGGCGATCGAAAGGGTGGTCAGGTGTTTCATGATGTCAATGCGACACCGGCTGTTTCCGGCGTGGTCCGCATTGTGTCATCGGTGTGCGAACGCAGGATGCTCCCCCGGGGCATAAAGACTGCCGGAAAACGGACCGGGGGTAAATTGCGCTAGCCAGCGCAGGACGCACGCAGTAGCATGCGTGAGCTTTATATATAAGGAGGGACTTATGCGGTGGAATTGCATGTCAGGGGCCTTGGTGTTGGGGTTCGGCGCGTTTTGTATGGGCACTGCCAATGCCCAGGCGCAGGCCCAGCAACTAATACTGGGCATCAGCGAAGGAAGCTCGGGCGGGTTGGACCACGCCCAGGTGATTGCCAAATACCAAGGGCTGGCCGAGGTGATCGGCAAGGCCATGAAGGCCAAGGTCAGCGTGGTGTTTGCGCGCGAGTTCAAGCAGCTGGAAGAAGGCATGCAGACCGGCCGCTTCGACCTGGTGATGGCGCGCCCGAGCGACTACCCGGCGCGCGGCATGCGCGACTACGGCTACAGCTATATCGCCAGCACCAAGCCCGACGGGCAGTGCTTCATCATTGCGCCCAAGGGCTCGGCCCTCAAGACCATCGACGACGTCAAGGGCAAGCGGATTGCCTTGCCCGAGCAGATTGCCTATATGTCCCGCTTCTGTGCCGCAGAGCTCAGGGACAAAGGCATCCTGGTGGACAAGGAAAACGTGCAGTTCGTGCGCGAACAGGCGGCTGTCGGCTTTTACCTCGACAACAAATTCGCCGATGTGGGTGGTGTCGCCTCTTACTCAGGCATTGCCAAGAAATGGGAAAAAGAGGGCGGCCGTATTTTGCACAAGAGCGTGGCGCAGCCCTACTTCCCGCTGGTAGCCCATAAACGCGTCAAGCCCGAACAGCTCAAGGCGATCCAGGAGGAATTGCTGGCGCTGCCCGCCAGCGATGCCGGCAAGGACGTGCTCAAGCGTATCGGCATCGAGCAGTTCGACATCACGTCGGAAGCCCGCATGCGCGAGCTGCTGAAGTGGCTCAATATTTGAACCAGGCCTTTGCCGGCTGTTGCCGGCCCCAGGCTGTGCCGCAGCGTAACTGACTGACCACAAGCGCACCAGCGTCAGCAGTGGCACACCCCCGGTGTGCCGAATCGCCGTCTGCCGGGCGACCCATTTTTCTCCATCCCCTGCGGGGAAGGTCATCCTTCACCCAGTGTTTCCTCCTGCGGATTGCCTTGCGGGGCCGGTTGGTCCGCCGCGCAAACATGCCTTGGCACGCCCTAGGGTTTTCACTAGAAAAAAAAGGCTTAATCACGTTGTAATAGTTATTATTCATAACCATAATTGGCTTCCGGAAACACACTTCACATGACCCCAAAATACCTTCATCTCGAAATGCACGGCAATGTCGCCGTGGTCCGCCTGGCGCGTCCTGCCAAACGCAACGCCCTGGGTGATGCCCTGATCCTGGCACTGCGGAACCTGTTCGAAAGCCTTCCTCCCGAAACAAAAGCCGCCGTGCTTTGCGGCGAGGGTGACCACTTCTGCGCGGGCCTTGACCTGAGCGAACTCAAGGAGCGTGACGCCAGCCAGGGCCTGCACCATTCGCGCATGTGGCACGCAGCGCTGGAGCGGGTGCAGTACGGCCCGGTGCCCGTGATCGCGGCCCTGCACGGTGCCGTGGTCGGTGGTGGCCTGGAGCTGGCAAGTGCCTGCCATATCCGGGTTGCCGACGAAAGCGCCTTCTACGCGCTGCCCGAAGGCTCGCGCGGCATCTTTGTCGGTGGTGGCGGTGCGGTGCGCATCCCGCGGCTGATCGGCGCCGCACGGATGACCGACATGATGCTGACCGGCCGTGTCTACAACGCGGTGGACGGTGAGCGCATAGGCATCGCGCAATACCTGGTTCCCGAGGGCCAGGCTTTCACCAAAGCCCTTGAACTGGCCACTCGCGTGGCAGAAAACGCACCGCTGACCAACTACGCCCTCATGCATGCGTTGCCGCGCATTGCCGAGCAACCGGCAGACCAGGGGTTCTTCACCGAGGCCCTGATGGCCGCAGTGGCGCAAAGCGCACCCGAAGCCAAGAGCCGCGTGAAAGACTTCCTGGACGGCAAGGCCCGCAAGGTCCAGAAGGGCTGACCAGGCCGGGCGGGCAGGCAAGAGAGACATCCAGAAAAGAGACAGCAGACAGAAGACAGAACAGAAGAGACAACCATGAGCGCCCCGAAATTTCGTCCCATGGCCTTTGGCGTGACCCGTGTGGTCCTGCGCGACGGCGTACCCGGCGTGCGCTACCTGCGCGCAGACCAGGACCTGCAAGCCTTCCCGACCCGTATCACCGACCGCCTGCAGCATTGGGCGCTGACGGTCCCAGGCCGCAGCTTCATGGCGCGGCGCGAAAAACTGGAAGGCGGTAAAACCGGCGACTGGCGGCACATAACTTATGCCGAAGCTTGGGTCTCGGCCCGCAACATCGCGCAGGGGCTGATTGACCGGGGCCTGAGTGCCGAACGCCCGGTGGTCATCCTGTCGGAAAACGATCTGGAGCATGCGCTGCTGGCGCTGGGTTGCATGCTGGCCGGCGTGCCTTTTGTGCCGACGTCTCCGCCCTACAGTCTGGTCAGCCAGGACTACGACAAGCTGCGCCACGTGCTCAAGACCGTGACGCCGGGCCTGGTGTTTGCCGCCGACGGCGCGCGCTACGCCAGGGCCATCAACGCAGCCATCGGCGACGACGTCGAGGTGGTGTTGGCCACCGGGCAGGTCGAAGGGCGCGCCACCACGGCGTTTGCCGAACTGGCTGCAACGCCGGCCACGGATGCCGTAGGCCGCGCCATGCAGGCCACGGGGCCGGACACGATCGTGAAATTCCTGTTCACCAGCGGCTCCACCAAGATGCCCAAGGCGGTGATCAATACCCAGCGCATGTGGTGTGCCAACCAGCAGCAAATGGCGCAATCCATGCCGGTGCTGCAGGACGAGCCACCGGTGCTGGTCGACTGGCTCCCCTGGAACCACACCTTCGGCGGCAACCACAACTTCGGCATGGTGGTGTTCCATGGCGGAACGCTCTACATCGACGACGGCAAGCCGACCCCGGCGCTGATGCACGAAACCCTGCGCAACCTGCGCGAGATTGCCCCCACGGTGTACTTCAACGTGCCCACCGGCTTTGAGGCCATCGCCAGCGCCATGAAAACGGACGCAGAGCTGCGGCGCAACCTGCTGTCGCGCGTGAAGATGTTTTTTTATGCCGGCGCTGCGCTGGCCCAACCCGTGTGGGACAGCCTGTACGAGTCCGAAGAAAAAGAAGTGGGCGAGCGCATTGTCATGGCGACCGGCCTGGGCATGACCGAGTCCGCGCCGTTTGCCATCTTCGTGACCAACCCCAACGTGAAAGCCGGCGACCTCGGCGTACCCGCGCCCGGCATCGAGCTCAAGCTGGTGGACACCGACGGCAAAACCGAGGTGCGCTACAAGGGCCCCAACATCACGCCCGGCTACTGGCGCGCACCGCAGGAGACGGCAGCAGCCTTTGACGAAGAAGGCTTCTTTTGTACCGGCGACGCCGTCAAATGGATTGATGAGGGCAACATTCACCTCGGGCTCAAGTTCGACGGGCGCATCGCCGAGGACTTCAAACTGGCCACGGGCACCTTTGTCAGCGTGGGCCCGCTGCGTGCAAAGATCGTCGCTGCGGGAGCGCCTTACGTGCAGGACGTGGTACTCACGGGCATCAACCTCAAGGAAGTGGGCGCGCTGGTGTTTCCGACACCCGCCGTGCGCGCACTGGCCGGACTACCGCCCGATGCGCCGCTGCGCCAGGCCGTCGAAAGCCCGCAGGTAGTGGCGCACTTTCAGGAGATGATGAACAAGCTCGCAGAGGGCGCGACCGGCAGCGCCAGCTGCATCCGGCGCCTGCACCTGATGCATGAGCCGCCCTCATTCGACAAGGGTGAAGTCACCGACAAAGGCTCCATCAACCAGCGCGCCGTGCTGACGCACCGTGAAGCTTTGGTGGTGGCCCTGCACGATGACACGGCGCACCCCATTGTCAAACCCGCACCATAAAACCCGACGCACAAACACCATGCAACCCAAAGGATTTTTCTCCGCTTTCCAAGACGTCTGGATGCTCGACGGCATCCGCACGCCCATGGTCGACTACTGCGGCGCCATTGGCCATATATCGCCCACCGACCTCGGCATCAAGGCGGCACGCGCCGTGCTCCAGCGCTCGGGTGTCAGTGGCGGCGATGTCGATTCGGTGCTTGCCGGCAACATGGCTCCCGGTGATTTTGAGCAGTTCATGCTGCCACGTCATATCGGCCTTTACGCCGGCGTTCCCGTGGAGGTGCCGGCCATCATGGTGCAGCGCATCTGCGGTACCGGCTTTGAATTGTTCCGCCAGGCCGGCGAGCAGATCCAGAGCGGTGCCGCCAGCGTGGCGCTGGTCGTCGGCGCCGAGAGCATGACGCGCAACCCGATCGCCGCCTTCGAACACCGCACCGGTTTCAAGCTGGGCGCGCCCGTCGGCTTCAAGGACTTCATGTGGGAGGCCCTGAAGGACTCCGCCGCCGGCATCGACATGATCCAGACCGCGGAAAACCTCGCGAAGAAATACGGCATCACGCGGGAAGCCGTCGATGAATTTGCCTCCAGCTCGTTTGCCAAAGCCGTGGCGGCCCGCGAGGCAGGTTTTCACGCCGGTGAAATTGTGCCGGTGGTCACGGAAGAATTTGAACTCGCCGGCTACGCCAAGCGCGGCATACGCCTGCAGGGCAAAGTCACGGAAGTCGCACAGGACACCCACGCACGCTTGTCTCCTGTCGAGGTGCTGGCCAAACTCCGGGTGGTTCACGCCGGCGGGGTGCAGACCGGCGGCAACAGTGCAGCGCTGGTGGATGCGGCAGCTGCTGCCGTGGTGGCTTCGGGCGAGTACGTGAAGGCGCATGGAAAAAAACCGCTGGCACGTGTCGTGGCTGCCGCGGTGGTGGGGGTGCCACCCGAAATCATGGGCATAGGCCCCGCGCCGGCGATTCGCCTGCTGCTGGAGCGCTGCGGCCTGAAGCTGGACCAGATCGGCCGCTTCGAGATCAACGAAGCCCAGGGCGCGCAAACGCTGGCAGTGGCGCGTGAACTGAACCTCGATCTGCGCAAGCTCAATGTCAATGGCGGCGCCATCGCGATGGGTCACCCGCTGGCGGTCACCGGTGTCCGCCTGACGGTCACCGTCGCGCGTGAAATGCAGCGCGCGGGCCTGCGTTACGGCATTGCATCCGCATGCGTGGGCGGCGGGCAGGGCATTGCCCTGTTGCTTGAAAACCCCGAAGGGGCCGAAATTTCTTGAGCAAATAGTCGCTGCAGCGCACAACGGACGAGCGCAAGCAGCTATAAAAACAATAGCAACCGATCTGGAGAGAAGGCATGAAGATTGAAGGACTTGCGGCACTGGTGACGGGAGGCGGCTCCGGGCTGGGCGAAGCCACTGCCCGTGAGCTGGCACGCCTGGGCGCCAAGGTTGCCGTGCTGGACGTGAATCTCGCCGGTGCGGAAAAAGTCGCGGCCGACATTTGCGCTATGCACGGAAGCGGTGCCGCAGTGGCGTGCCAGTGCGACATCACCGACAGCGCCAGCCTGGCGGCCGCGCTGGAAAAAGCCGCAGCTGCGCATGGCCCGGCCCGCATCCTGATGAACGTTGCCGGCATCGGCTCGGCCAAACGCGTGGTGGCCAAAGACGGCAGCCCTGCGCCGCTCGAAGAGTTTGCCAAAGTCGTCACCATCAACCTGGTGGGCACCTACAACGCCAGCCGCCTGTTTGCGGCCGCCTGTGCCAAACTGCCCGCGCTGGAAGACGGCCAGCGCGGCGTCATGATGTTCACGGCCTCGGTGGCAGCCTTTGACGGCCAGGTGGGCCAGCAGGCTTACAGCGCCTCCAAGGGCGGCCTGGTCGGCATGACACTGCCGATGGCGCGCGACCTGGCGCAGCACGGTATCCGCGTCTGCACAGTGGCGCCGGGCCTGTTCGCGACGCCGCTGATGCAGCAATTGCCCGAAGCGGTGCAGGCTTCGCTGGCCGCCAGTATTCCTTTTCCGCAGCGCCTGGGCAAGCCCGAGGAGTTTGCCCAGCTGGCCGCGCACATCGTGGCCAACGACCATCTCAACGGCGAAGTCATCCGGCTGGATGGCGCATTGCGCATGGCGCCAAGGTGAACAGCATGAGCAAGACCGTTGTTTACGAAGTTTCCGTTGCGTTTGGCGACTGCGATCCAGCGGGGATCGTGTTTTTCCCCAATTTCTCGCGGTGGATGGACGCCTCGTCGCTGAACTTTTTTGTCAAGTGCGGCGTGCCAACATGGCGTGAGCTTGTCAAGACCACCGGCATCATCGGCACGCCGCTGCTCGAGATCAATACCCGGTTCAGCCAGCCTGCCGTCTATGGTGAGACGCTGCAGATTCACACCAGCATTGAGGAATGGCGCGACAAGGTCTTCATCCAGAAGCATGTGATCAAACGCGGTGACGACCTGATCTGCGAAGGCCGTGAAACCCGGGCCTTCTGCATCCGCCGTCCGGAGAATCCTGAGCGCATCAAGGCCATTGCCGTGCCGCAAGACATTCGGGCCCTGTGCAGCTGACGCTTCGCGTTCCGCTTTTGTTTCCGTCTTTCAGTTTTTGATTTCGGTTTTGTTTTTCGACCCGTTGGACATCATTAAAAAAGGAGACATTTCATGCAAACACGCCGTCATTTTGTGCAGGCCGCCGCAACGCTCACCGCAGCCGCCGGCTTCGCCCCGTTCTCTGCCCATGCGAGTCCGCTGGAGCAGGTCAAGATCATTTACGGATTCCCCGCCGGCAGTGCGGGCGACATCTGCGCGCGCCGTGTCGGCGACAGAATGGGCGGCACGGCCTATTCCAAAAACAACGCCATCGTGGACACCAAGGCCGGCGCCGGCGGCCGCATCGCGCTGGAGACGCTGAAGATGGCACCCGCGGACGGCTCCGTCATTGCCATGACGCCGTTTTCCTGCATGTCCCTCTATCCTCACATCTACAAAAAGCTGGCCTATGACCCGTTCGCCGATTTTGTGTCCGTGGGCACTGCGTCCATGATTCACCATGGGCTGGCTGTGGGGCCCCTGGTGCCTGCTTCCGTGAAGACCGTTCAGGACTTCCTGGTATGGGCCAGGGCCAATCCGAAGGATGCAAGTTATGGCTCGCCCGCTGCGGGATCAACACCCCACTTTTTGGGCGCCTTGCTGGGCCTGAACAACCAGGTTGAACTCAAACATGTGCCTTACCGCGGTTCCGTGCCCGGCGTGACCGATGTGGTGGGTGGCCAGCTTGCGGCCATGTTCACGCCGCACGGCGACTTCATCCCCAACCACAAGGCCGGCAAGCTGCGCATCCTGGCAACGTCCGGGAAGCAACGCTCACCCTTTGTGCCGGAAGTACCGACCTTCGCCGAGCAAGGCTTTGCCGACCTGACCGTGGAGGAGTGGTTCGGCTTTTGCGCCCCCGCCAAAACGCCGGCCGGTGTGGTCGCTGCCGCCAATGCCGCCATCAACGCAGCCATCAAGGACAAATCCGTCATTGATTCGCTGACGGTGGTGGGCCTGATTCCCTACGGCGGCACGGCAGAGGACATGGCCACCAGCCAGAAGCGCGAACTCGATCGCTGGGGCCCGCTGATCAAGAAAATCGGCTTTACCGCCGAGTCCTGATCAGAACGCGGTGCCGACGACTGATGCCGGGCGCCCTGAGGCCCCGTCATGGATCGGCACCGCTTGGCATAATCGGGGCTGGACTGGCCGCATGCCGTGCGGCGGTCCGTATTGCCCGATGACGAAAGCTTCCTGACCACCTATGCCAGCGTCCCTCAAACCAGCGCCCGCTGTCGAAGAAGTCGATACCTCCTACCTTGAAACCCTGATTGGCTACAACGCCACGCGTGCGTCGCTCAAGGTCATTGAACTGTTCATGAAACGCATGGCGGTGTATGACCTGCGTCACGTGGACTTTTCCATCCTGTCGCTGATCACGCACAACCCGGGCATCACCTCGCGCCAGCTGTGCAGTGCGCTGAGCATCTTGCCGCCCAACCTGGTCGGGAAAATCGGCACGCTGGAAAAGCGAGAGCTCGTTCACCGCAAGCCGCACCCGCAGGACGGCCGCGCTGTGGGCCTGTACCTCACCGAGGCAGGCGAGGCGCTGATGCGGGAGGCCGAGCGCACCGCCACCAGCCTCGAATCAGATGCCACCGAACGGCTGAGCGCGGCGGAAAAAAAGACGCTGGTGCGTCTTCTGCAAAAAATCTATCTTTGATCTGTTTCGAAGGGGCGGTGCTGCCTGAGGCTTGCGGGCAGCTTCGACACGGCGCTGCCTTCAAATGCCGGCCTGAATCCACCCGGCGGCCTTTTCCGCAATCATGAGCGTGGGCGAATTGGTGTTGCCGCTGGTGATCAGTGGCATCACGCCGGCGTCCACCACGCGCAGGCCGCGAATGCCGCGGACCCGAAGGTGCGAATCCACCACCGCCATGGGGTCGTCTTCCTTGCCCATTTTGGTCGTGCCCACCGGGTGGAAGATGGTGGTGGCAATGTCGCCCGCCAGCCGTGTGAGTTCTTCGTCCGTCTGGAACTGCACGCCGGGCTTGAATTCCTCGGGCTTGTATTTGGCCAGCGCGCCCTGGCTGACGATCTTTCGGGTCACGCGCAGGGAGTCGGCTGCCACCTGCCGGTCTTCGGCCGTGCTCAGATAGTTGGGCGAAATCGCCGGTGCATCCTCAAAGCGGTTGCTCTTGATGTGCACGGTGCCGCGGCTGGTCGGGTTGAGGTTGCATACGCTGGCGGTGAAAGCGTTGAAGCTGTGCAGCGGCTCGCCGAAAGCGTCCAGCGACAGCGGCTGCACGTGGTATTCGATGTTGGGGTAGGGCTGGTCGGGTGATGAGCGCGTGAAGGCGCCCAGCTGCGACGGTGCCATGCTCATCGGGCCGGTCTGCCGCAATGCGTACTCCAGGCCGATGCGGGCCTTGCCCCACAGCGTGTTGGCCATGGTGTTGAGCGACAGCCCCCAGCGCTGGTCACCGTGCACCTTGTAGACCGAACGGATCTGCAAATGGTCCTGCAGGTTGGCGCCCACGCCGGGCAGGTCTTGCAGCACAGGGATGCCGTGCTGTTGCAGCAGGGTGGCCGGGCCAATGCCTGAAAGCTGCAGGATTTGCGGCGAGCCGATGCTGCCTGCACACAGAATGACTTCGCCCATGTGCCCCGAGTCGCGTGTCGAGTGCGCCGTCACCCGCTCGTCGCCGGCCCACACTTCCACGCCGGTGCAGCGCTGGCTGCCGTCGGCCTGCGGCTCAATCACCAGCTTGCACACCTGGGCGTTGTTCCACAATTCGAAATTGGGCCGGGCATAGCAGGCCGGCCGCAAAAAGGCCTTGGCGGTATTCCAGCGCCAGCCTTTTTTCTGGTTGACCTCGAAGTAACCCACGCCTTCGTTGTCGCCGCGGTTGAAGTCGGAAGTTGCCGGGATGCCGGCTTGCTGCGCAGCTTCGGCGAACGCATCGAGGATGTCCCAGCGCAGGCGCTGTTTCTCGACACGCCATTCGCCGCCTGAATTGTGGTGGCGCAGCAGCTTCTGGTAGGGCTGGCTCTTGTCCTGCATCAGCTCGGGTGCCACGCCGCGCGCGCCGTGCATCGCGTCAGCGCCCTTGTGGTGGTCTTCGTGCAGTTTGAAATGCGGCAGCGCGTTGTCCCATCGCCAGGCCATGTCGCCCGTCAGCTGGGCCCACTGGTCGTAGTCGCGTGCCTGGCCGCGCATGTAGATCATGCCGTTGATGCTGGAGCAGCCGCCCAGCGTCTTGCCGCGTGGATAGCGCAGCGCCCGTCCGTTGAGGCCGGCGTCCGGCTCGGTGTTGTAGAGCCAGTCGGTGCGCGGGTTGCCGATGCAGTGCAGGTAGCCTACCGGGATGTGGATCCAGTGGTAGTCGTCCTTGCGGCCGGCCTCAATGAGCAGCACGCGTTTGGATGCGTCGGCGCTCAGGCGGTTGGCCATCAGGCAACCTGCCGTGCCTGCGCCGACGATGATGTAGTCAAAAACCTGGCTGTCGTCTTGCATGGATGTTTTGTCTCTTGGCTTTCAGCCGTGTGTTTTGATGGGACGGGTGGCCGTGTTGTTTTGGCCGTGCTCCTGCGCCGCAGGTTCACATCCTGCCATTCCAGCCTAACGCGAGGCTGACCGCGCGGCAGTGGCTCGATTGTGGCAAAAATGGCGCTATCCCTGCGGCGGGGATTACCCGCTGGCCTTTCCTTCCGGCACAGGGTCCCGGCGGGTTGTAGGACCAAGGCGATAGCGCGTTTTTGGGCTGTGTATTTGTGTTTCCTGCAGTTACCATGACTGTTTTGCAAATCGGGCGCCGCCCGTCATTGCAGACTGCCGGCAAGCGCCGGGCACCACCGGACGCCTTTACCGAATGCACATGGAAGAATCCACGCCCCGCATCGAACAGCAGGACACGCCGCAAGGCCGGCTGTTTGTCGTTCGCGGTGCCTGGACGGCGGCCGGCCTCACGGCCCAGGAGGTCTGGCAAGGTTTGACTGCGCAACTGCAAGCCCTGCAGGGCGGCGCAGTCCAATCCGCCGGCTGGAATCTGGAGCCGCTCGAAAAACTCGACCACCTGGGTGCGCAGGTGCTGTGGAACCATTGGGGGCGCGACTGGCCTGCGCAACTGCAAGTGCATGCGAGCCAGCGCGCGGTGCTGGAAACCGTCGCCAAGTTCAGTGCGGATCCGCCCAAACCCCGCAAGTCTGACTGGACCGGGCCCTTCATCCTGCTCGGCACAAGGGTGCTGCGCCTGGTCGACCACCTCAAAGGCCTGGTGCGCCTGATCGGCCAGCTGCTGCTCGACATCATCCGGCTTTTCAGGCACCCGCAGGAAGGCCCGTGGCGCGACCTGTCGGGCCACCTGTTTCATATTGGCGCCACCGCCTTGCCCATCACGGCGCTGGTGGGATTTTTGATTGGGGTGGTGCTGGCCTACCTGATTTCGCAGCAGCTGCGCCAGTTCGGCGCCGACGCCTTCATCGTGAACATCCTGGGCATCTCGCTGATCCGCGAACTCGGGCCGGTGCTGGCCGCCATCCTGATCGCCGGGCGCAGCGGTTCGGCCATCACTGCGCAGATCGGTGTCATGCGGGTCACCGAAGAGCTCGACGCCATGCGCGTCATGGGCATCGCGCGGGGCTTTCGCCTGGTCATGCCGCGCGCGCTGGCGCTCGCCGTGGTGATGCCGCTCATCAGCGTCTGGACCACCATCGCGGCGTTACTGGGTGGCATGCTGGCCGCCGACATTTCCATGGACGTCACGCCGTCCTATTTCATCAACTCGCTGCCGGCCGCGGTCGACGTGGCCAACCTCACGCTGGCCACGGCCAAATCCGTCGTGTTCGGGGTATTGATCGCGCTGGTCGGCTGTCACTACGGCCTGCGTGTCAAACCCAACACCGAAAGCCTGGGGCAGGGCACGACCGCTTCAGTGGTCACGTCCATCACGGTAGTTATTCTGGTGGATGCATTGTTTGCCGTTCTGTTTAAAAGCGTTGGAATATGACCCCCACGCTTGTCACTTCGTGTACTGCGCTGCCCCCCGAGGGGGCCGCTGCTCCTGCGGCCCGGCAAAGCCGGTTCCGCGGCCCCTGCTGGAAAGAGAGTGTGCCTGCGCGGTCGCTTGTTGCGTCGTTCTTCCGGAAGAGGAAAGAAGCGGGAAATCAGCCATGACCGAAGCCATCGTCGACATCAAAAAACTCTGGACCGTATTCCAGAACGGCGACAAGAAGGCCGTGGTGCACAAGGACCTGGACCTGACGGTGGAGCGGGGCGAGGTGTTGTCGCTGGTGGGCGGCTCGGGTACCGGTAAAACGGTGCTGCTGCGCCAGATACTGGGGCTGGAAAAACCCACCCAGGGCGAGATCACCGTGCTCGGCCGGCCGGCAGCCGAACTGGGCAAACGGGGCGCGGCCAGCCGCGTCGGCATGCTGTTCCAGCAGGGTGCGCTGTTTTCGGCCTTCACCGTGCTCGAGAACATCGCCTTCCCGTTGCGTGAGCTCAAGACCTTGCCGCGCGCACTGGTCTATGAGGCGGCCATGGTCAAGCTGCAAATGGTGGGCCTGAGTCCCGACGCAGCCGACAAGATGCCGAGCGACCTCTCGGGCGGCATGGTCAAGCGTGTGGCATTGGCGCGCGCCCTCATCATGGACCCGCCGCTGCTGCTGCTTGACGAGCCCACGGCGGGCCTGGACCCGGAAAGCTCCGACAGTTTCGTCTCGCTGCTGCGCTCGCTGCACCGCGACATGGAGCTCACGGTGGTGATGGTGACGCACGACCTGGACACGCTCTTTGAGCTCAGCACGCGCATCGCCGTGCTGGCCGAACAAAAAGTCATCGTTAACGATGTGCCCAAGGAAGTGGTGGCGTTTCCGCACCCCTTCATTCACGAATTTTTCCTTGGCGAAAGGGGTCAGCGCGCGATGGAATTGCTGCGCGAATACCCCTTTACTGTTTAGAAAGGCTTCGATATGGAAAACAAAGCCCATGCCATGGCCGCCGGCGCATTTGTACTGGTGGTGACCGCCCTGCTGGCCCTGCTGGCGATCTGGCTGACGCGCGACAACACCCAGCGCGACCTTTACGACATGAGCACCAGCGAAACTGTTTCGGGCCTGCAGCCGCAGGCCACGGTGCGGTTTCGCGGCGTGCCGGTCGGCAAGGTCGAGGTCATCGGATTTGACACCAAGGTCAAGGGCAATGTGCTGATCCGTGTCTCGATCGACCGCACCGCGCCGGTCACCAAATCCACTTTTGCCACAGTGGCATCGCAAGGTGTCACGGGGCTGGGTTTCATCCAGCTCGACGATGACGGAAAGTCCGCCGAGCGGCTGGTGGTGAACGACGACGACCCGCCGCGCATTCCGCTCAAACCAGGTGGGCTGGACAAGCTGCTCAAGCAAAGCGAGGTGATCTTCAACCAGGTCGAAGAAGCCAGCACGCGTTTGAACAAACTGCTGTCCGACGAGAACCAGGCGGCAGTGACTTCCGCCATCACGCAACTCGGCGAAGCGGCCAGCGGCATCAACCGTGTGGCCAAAGGCCTTGAGCCTACGGTGGCGAGCCTGCCGGGCCTGTCGCGCGATGCCACGGCTACGCTGAAATCCGTCAGGACGGCTGCCGACGACGTCAGCGCTACCGCCACGCGCCTGAGTGAAAAGGGCGGGCCGCTCGACAAACTGTCCGAGGGCGGCGCCGCGCTGGCCTCGGGGGTGGAGACCTTCAGCGCCGGCACCTTGCCCAAGCTGGGCGAAGTGGCTGACGAAACCGCCCGCGCGATGCGCCAGTTGCGCCGCACCGTCAGCGCGGTGGATGACAACCCGCAGTCACTGATTTTCGGCAACGGTCCACCGGTGCCCGGTCCGGGCGAGCCCGGTTTTTCTGCCAACGGAGAGAAAAAATGACATTCGATTTTCTCGCAATCTGCCCATCCGCTATGAATTTAATAGCTGCTCGCGCTTATCTGGAAAGGGCTGTCGGCATTTTTTCATTGATATTCATGGCGCTGGCGGTCGGCGGCTGCTCGGGCCTGCCCGACAAGCCCACGCGCGCCACCATGTATGACTTCGGCCCCGGCCTCCTGGCTGTTCAGCCCAGCACGCGGCAGGCGCCGTTGCCGCCGCTGGCGCTTGACGACATCTCCACCTCTGGCGGCGCGCTCGACAATATGGCGGTGCTGTACCGCCTGGCGTATACCGACGCGCAGCAGCTGCGGCCGTACTCGCAGGCGCGCTGGAGCATGCCGCCTGCGCAGCTGGTGCGCCAGCGCCTGCGCGAACAGCTTGGCCAGCGCCGCGCCGTGTTCAGCGCCGGTTCCAGTGTGGCCCTCAACCGCAGCCAGAACGCGGTATTGCCGCTGCTGCTGCGCCTGGACCTGGAAGAATTCAGCCACTTCTTCAGCGCGCCCAACACGAGCGTCGGCCTGATCCGCCTGCGCGCCACGCTGGTCGAGGTGACGCCCGCGGGCGAAAAGCTGGTCGGCCAGCGCAATGTCATCGTGCAGCGTCCTGCGCCCAGCAACGACGCTCCCGGCGGCGTCCGTGCCCTCACGGCAGCCACCGACGCCGCCATCGAGGAACTGGACCAATGGCTGCAGCAAACCCCCGCGCGCTGAAACGCCTTGTGCCATGAAAACGCTGGAAGAACAACTGGATGCCGCCGGGCTGCATGTGTTCGGCTGCTGCGAGCAGCTGAGCGCTTACGGCCCCGACCTGCTGCAGAATTCGCAACTGCTACAGGACTTCACGCCTGCTGAAGCCGACATCCTGGGAGCGTCCATGTTGCTGGTTCGCGCCGACCCGGGGCAGGTGATGATCCGCGAAGGCGAAGCCGGCGACTGGATGATGCTGATCCTCAAGGGTACGGTCGATGTCACCAAACGACTGGAATCAGCCGCCGAAGCGGCGCAGGCCGAATCCGGCGCGGAACCGATCGTCTCGCGCGTGGCCGTGGTGCGCAGCGGCGCGGCAATAGGCGACATGTCCATGCTCGACAGCGAGCCGCGCTATGCCACCTGCACCGCCATCGAACCCGTCGAGGCCGGCGTCTGGGGGCGCCATGAAATTGCCTTGCTGATTCGCGACCACCCCGGCGTGGGCGCCAAGCTGCTGGTCAAGATCACGCAGATGATGGCGCAGCGCCTGCGCAACACCAGCAATCAGCTAGTAAAGTTGCTTCGCAAGAAATAACCCACCCCCGTCCGGGCTCACTTCGTGTAGCCCGTTCCCCCCTACAAGGGGGCGCTGAAATTGGTACACCCCCGTCGGTCGCTCACTTCGTGTAGCGCCTTCCCCCCTCAAGGGGGCGGCGCCTGCGGCCTGGCAAAGCCAGTTCCGCGGCTGCCCGCTGGTAAATACTCCCACTGCATACGCCATTGAGCGCTGAGGTTTCACATTCCACTTCACATTCAGCTCACACAGGCCGCCCGCAGCTCATTCTGACCTCACACACGGTTTGCACACTTCCCTTCGTTGTTCAAACGAAAGGAAGTCATGAAACAAAAATTCTTCGCGCTGGCCCTGGTGGTGGTTTTGCTGGTCCTCGCGCTGTTCCAGATCAGCGGCGTGGTGCACGACCGCCAGACCTACCGGCAGATTGCCATCCAGAGCGTGGCGCAGAGCCTGGCCGGCCCGCAGACGCTGACCGGCCCGCTGATCCACCGGGCCTGCACCGAGGAGTGGGACGTCAAGTATGAGGACAAGAAAGTGCAAACCGAGCGGCGCGAGTTCACCCTGGTGGCCGCGCCGGCTTCGTTGATCGTCAAGGGCGGCAGCAAACTCGAGGCGCGCGCCCGCGGCCTGCATGCGACGCAGGCCTTTAATCTCAAGGCCGACATCGTGGCCGAATGGACCGACACCGCAGCGCTGAAGCCTGTGGCCGAACATGCCAGCTCACGCATGAACTGCGGCCAGCCGCTGTTGATGATGGCGGTGTCCGATTCGCGCGGCATACGCCATGCCAGCGTCAAGATCGGCGAGCAGGTGCTGGCGCTCAAGCCCGGCACCTTCTACGGCAGCTACCCGCGCGGCGTGCATGCGCCGCTGTCCATGGCCATGATGGGCATGGCGCCGCTGCAGGCGCAGCTGGCACTGGAACTGGTCGGCACCGAAAGCATTTCAGTCGTGCCGCTGGGCGGCGACACCCGGGTACAGCTCACGTCCAACTGGCCGCACCCGAGTTTTGGCGGGCAGTTTCTCCCGGTGGACCGCAAAGTGACGGACCAGGGTTTTGAAGCCAGCTGGCGTGTCAGCTCGCTGGCCAGCACGGCGCAGCAGGAGGTGACGCAACAGGACCCCGGCAAGCGCAGGGGCGTCTGCCCGAACTATGCCGATGGATCGGCCAACGCCTCTTGCGTCGAAGCCTTCAGCGTGACCTTTGTCGACCCCTCCAACACCTATGCGCTCAGCGACCGGGCTACCAAATACGGTCTGCTGTTCATCGGCCTGACTTTTTTGGCCGTGGGGCTGTTTGAGTTCATGAAGTCACTGCGCGTGCACCCGATCCAGTACCTGCTGGTGGGTGCGGCCATGAGCATGTTTTTCCTGTTGCTTGTGAGCCTTTCGGAGCACATGCCCTTTGAAACTGCTTATGCGATTGCCGCTGCCGCCTGTGTGCTGCTGCTGACCTATTACGCCAGCCATATGCTGGGACGCTGGTCGCGCGGCCTGCCTTTTGGCCTGGGCATCGCCACGCTGTACGGCATGCTGTTTGTGCTGCTGCGGATGGAGCAAACAGCCTTGCTGCTGGGTGCAGTGGCCTTGTTCGCCGTGCTCGCGGCCATCATGATGCTGACGCGGCAGGTGGATTGGTACGCACGGTTCAAACAGGCTGAACCGGTCAAACCTGAACAGGCAAAGGTGGCCGCGTGATGCGCGCGCCGCGGTTAGAAATGCAGCTCGACCCGCAGCCCGGGCTGCGTGTTGCGCACCACCATGCGCCCGCCGTGCAGCAGCATGATCTGCCGCACGATGGCCAGCCCCAGGCCCGAGCCTTTGGTGTGTCCGTCGGGCCGCACGGTCGAGAAAAAGCGCTCGCCCAGGCGGGGCAGGGCGTAGTCCGCCACGCCGGGTCCGGTGTCTTGCACGACGATGAAGTCTGGCCCCGCTTCCAGGGTGATCGCAGAGCCCTCGGGTGCGAACGAGCGCGCGTTTTCCAGCAGGTTGCTCAGCGCCAGGCCCAGGAGGCCGGGCTCCGCATGCACGCCGGCATGTTCCGGACGGATTACGACTTTGATCGCATGCTGGGTCCGGCCGGCGCCGGTCTCCAGCTCAAAAGACTGGAGGAAGCCGGCCCACGCAAGGCGCTCGCGCTCTACCTGTGCATGGCGCTGCTCCAGCTTCGTCAGCTCGAGCATGCGGTCCACCAGCGCCTGCATGCGGCCGGACTGGGCCAGTACCTGCCCCGAAAACTCGCGGCGCGCGTGTTCGGGAAGCTCGTCCTGCAAGAGCTCGCCTGCGCTGCGGATCGCGGCGAGCGGGCTCTTGAGCTCATGGGTCAGGGCGCGCACGTAATCTTCTATGTACTCGTGGCCCTCCAGCTTCAGGCGCATGGCATCGACTGCCATGGCCAGATCGCCAAGCTCGCCCGGTATCTGCGGAACCGCGGGTTTCTCGCCCTGGCCGACGGCGTTGGCATAGCGGCGCAGCTTGCGAATGCTCCACACCACCCACAGCGTCACGGCCACACCGATGGCCAGCGACAACACCAGCAACAGCAGGCCGCTTAGGAAAATCTTCCGTTCAGCCCGGTCGATGAAGGCCTGGATGGTGGACATCGGTTTGGCGACGGTCAGTACGCCGATGATTTTGCCGTCCTGCTGCACCGGCGCGGCAACGTACATCACGGAGCTTCGATCGTCCTGCTGCACTTCACGGGTGGCGCGCGCACCGTACTCGCCGCGCAGCGTGCGGGCCACATCGCGCCAGCGCGAATAGTCCTGGCCGGTTGCCGCGTTCTCCGAGTCAAACACCACCTTGCCGGCGGCGTCGGTCACGTACACCCGGAAGTCCAGCGACTGCTTGGACAGGCCCCAGATCTGCGCGTCAATCGGCCGCTGCGCATAGTTGCGCACGTGGCCGGCGAAGCGTCCGTTGGCGATGGCGCCGGCCGAGAGGTCGTCGCTGGCCAGTTCGGCCAGGATGTTGGCTGTGTCCACCATCATGTCTTCCATAACCTCGCGCACGCTGGGCTTGACTTCGGCCATGAAGACGCGCAGCACAAAAAAAGCCGCAAGGCCCGTGACCAGAAAAAAACCGAACAGCAGCCGTATGCCCAGGCGCATGTCAGCTGCCTTTGGTGCGGTTGATATCCAGGGAGTAACCCATGCCGCGGTGTGTGACGATGTAGTCATGCTCCGGCGCTGCTTCCTGCAGCTTGGCGCGCAGGGTTTTGATGTGAGTGTCTACGGTGCGGTCTGTGCTGTCCGAATCCGTGCCCCAAACCGCAGTGAGCAACTCATCACGCGAACGGATGCGTTCGCGATGACGCAGCAGCTCGGCCAACAGGCCGAATTCGCGGCGCGTCAGGTTGAGTGGGAGGCCGTGCAGGTTTGCGCGTTGGCCCGCGGTGTCAATCATGAAAGGACTGGCGCCAGCCGGCGCCGCTGCGGGGGCAGGCATGCGCGCGCGCCTGAGCAGGCTGCGCACGCGCGCCAGCAACTCGCGCGGACTGAAGGGTTTGCTCACATAGTCGTCGGCGCCCAGTTCCAACCCGAGCACACGGTCGATCTCCTCGCCCTGCGCGCTCAGCATCAGCACCGGCAGGCTGCCAGCAGCGCGCAGTTCGCGGCACAGATCGAAACCGCTGCCGTCGGGCAAGCCGACATCCAGGATCACGGCGTCGGGCAGCTGGAGCGCAAGCTGGCGGCGCGCATCGCCCAGCAGCAGGCTGTGTGTCACGCTGAGGCCGTCGCGCTCCAGCGTGTAGATGATGGACCGGGCAATCGCCGGGTCGTCTTCCACCAGCAGGATGCGCGCACTGGTCATTGGCCCCACCGGGCTTTGCTGTACGTTTCAGCAGGGGCCGCGGAACCGGCTTTGCCGGGCCGCAGGCGCAGCGCCCCCTCGGGGGGCAGAGAGCTACACGCAGTGAGCGAACGTGGGGGCTCCATTAGCTTCGCAGAATGGGGAACAACTTGCCGAGGCCGCCGGCCATCACCTCAACGGCCAATGCAGCGAGGATCAGACCCATCAGCCGCGTCATCACGTTGATACCGGTCTTGCCCAGCACGCGGGCAATCGGCTCGGCCAGCGAAAAGCTGATGGCAGTCACCAGCGCAATCACCACACCGTAGCCGACCAGCGCGGCAACCTGCAGGGCCGTCTGTGCCTTTTCGGCGTAAATCACTACCGTCGACATGGTGGCCGGGCCGGTCAACAGCGGAATGGTGAGCGGCACCACCGCGATGCTGGCGCCGCGCGCGGCCTTCTCTGCACCGTCTTCCATTTCATTGGTCAGGGGTTTGGCTTCGGCCGGTTGCGCATTCAGCATGTTCATCGAGCTGATCAGCAGCAGCATGCCGCCGCCGACCTGGAAGCTCGCCAGCGAGATACTGAAGAAGTCGAGGATCTGCAGACCCAACAGCGCGCTGATGGCGATAACGACAAAAGCCGAAAAGGCTGCCACCAGGATGGTGCGGCGGCGCTGCTCGTCGGAGAAGCCCTGCGTGTAGTGGATAAAAAACGGCACGATGGCCAGCGGGTTGACGATGGCCAGCAGCGTGACAAGCGGTTTGAAATCCATCGTTTTTCCTTAGAGGCAATTCAAGTGGCAAGCCCAAAAGCGGTCTGCCCAACAAATTCCAGCAGGAGCTGCGGAACCGGCTTCACCGGGCCGCAGGCGCAGCGCCCCCTCGGGGGGCAGAGAGCTACACGCAGTGAGCGAACGTGGGGGCACTACCTCCCTCCGGCGACATCAAGCAGTGCACCTGTTGTATAGCTCGCATTGTCGCCGAGCAGCCAGACGATCGACTCCGCCACTTCGCCGGCGGTACCCGGCCGCTGCATCGGCACCAGCGGCGCCAGTTCACGGGCCCGGTCGGGCAAGCCGCCCGAAGCGTGAATGTCGGTGTCGATGATGCCCGGGCGCACGCCGTTCACACGAATGCCTTCGGTGGCCACTTCCTTGGCCAGCCCGACCGTGAAGGTGTCGATGGCGCCCTTGGCGGCTGCGTAGTCCACGTACTGGCCAGGCCCGCCCAGCCGCGCTGCGGCGCTCGAGACGTTGACGATGGCGCCGCCCGTACCGCCGTAGCGCGTGCTCATGCGTTTGACGGCTTCGCGTGCGCAGAGGAACGAGCCGAACACATTGATCTCGAACATGCGCCGCACCCTGTCCAGCGTCATGGCGTCAACGCGGCTGGTGCGGTCGACCACGCCGGCATTGTTGACGAGGCCGTCCAGCCGGCCGAGCTTGGCATCCACTTTTTCAAACATGGCAAGCACCTGCGCCTCGTCGGCCACGTCGGCCTGAACCGTGATGGCCTGGCCGCCGCCCTGGCGGATTTGCCGCACCACTTCGTCGGCTGCCAGCGAGTTGCTGGTGTAGTTGACGGCCACCACCCAACCCTGGCGCGCCGCGAGCAGGGCGCTTGCGGCGCCTATGCCGCGCGAGCCGCCTGTGATCAAAACAACTTTTGACAAACCGGATCTCCTGCAGAAAATGGCAATCCCGGGTAAAAACGGGGATTGCATCGGGTCAATGTACTTGAACAGGCCCCAAAAACCGGAGACGATCATGAGCACCGTTGTGGATTATTACTTTACGCCGCAAAGCCCATGGACTTATCTGGGCCACGAACGCTTTGCGCAGATCGCCCGTGCGGCGGGCGCTACCGTGAATGTGTTGCCTATCGATCTGGGCGGCAAGGTGTTTCCCATCTCGGGCGGGCTGCCGCTGGCCCAGCGCGCGCCACAGCGCCAGGCTTACCGCCTGCTGGAATTGCAGCGCTATTCAGACTACCTGCATGCGCCGCTGAACCTCAAGCCCAAGTATTTCCCGGTGTCCGGCGATGAGGCCTCGCGCCTCATCATCGCGGTGAACCTGCACGACGGCACCGAAGCCGCGATGAAAATCGGCGGCGCCATCTTCAGCGCCGTGTGGGTGCGCGAGCGCCATATTGCCGACGAAAAAGTGTTGGCCGAGCTGCTGGCCGAATGTGGGCTGGACGCGGCGCGGCTGGAACAATCCTTCAGCCAGGCCGTGCAGGAGCGCTATGAAGCCAATACCCAGCAGGCGATCGACGCCGGCGTGTTCGGCGCGCCCAGTTATGTCATCGACGGCGAACTGTTCTGGGGCCAGGACCGGCTCGATTTCGTGGAGCGCAAGCTTAAGGCCGGGGCATAAACCGCTGGCCGTTTCCCCTCCAGTTCGCCCTTCATTCATACCGATCAACCAATTCAAAGGAACATCCATCTCATGGGCCAATTCACCAATCTCACCGCCGCCGACGGCTTCGTCGTGCCGGCTTATGTGGCGCAACCGGAAGGCAAGCCGCGCGGCGGCATCGTCGTCGTCCAGGAAATTTTCGGCGTCAACTCGCACATCCGCGGTGTGGCGGACCGCTTTGCGGCGGAAGGCTACCTGGCAGTGGCACCCGCCACGTTCGAGCGCGTCAAGCCCGGTGTCGACATGGGTTACAGCGAGGCGGACATGAAGATCGGCTTCGAGCTGAAAACTGCTGTCAGCGCGCTGCCTGGCGCCGGTGTGCTGCAAGACATCCAGGCGGCGATTGACCACGCGGCCAAGGCCGGTGGCGGCAAGGTCGGCATCATCGGGTTTTGCTGGGGCGGCCTCTTGACCTGGCGTGCGGCCAGCCTGCTCAAGGGCTTATCGGCGGCCGTTCCCTACTACGGCGGCGGCATCACGGCCGAGGAAGAAATCGAGCGCCAGCCCCAGTGCCCGGTCATGGCCCATTTCGGCGACCAGGACCACTGGATTCCGATGGAAGGCGTTGAAGCCTTCCGCAAGGCGCACCCGGAAGTCGAGGTGCATGTGTACCAGGCCAACCACGGTTTCAACTGCGACCAGCGCGGCTCCTACAACGAAGCGGCGGCGAAGCTGGCACGCGAACGTTCGCTGGCGTTCCTTGCCGCCAAACTGGCCTGACCGTGCGCCCTGCCCCCGGATTCAAGCCTTTTTGGGCTGTAGCCCTTTGCGGATGTGCGCGAGCAGCTATCGTTTTGATAGCGTTTTCGACGGTTGCCCGAGCGGCCGACTACGCCGGCCCGTTGTTTGACACGCACCTGCATTACAACGAAGAGGCTTGGAACGGAAACAGCGGTCCACACGCGCCCGCTGATGTTCTTGCGCGCATGAAGCGCAATGGCGTCAAAGCCATCGTCGCCAACTCCCGGCCCAACGACGGCACGAAGTCGCTGGCTGCCATGCCGGAAACGCGCAAGGCCGGCGTTACCGTGGTCCCGTTTATCCGCCTGTACCGTAACCGCGCCGACTATGACAACTGGTTTCGCGACGAGTCCATTTACGAAATGGTGCAGGCCGAGTTTGCCCGCGGCGTCACGGGTGACCAGGCCGGCCCGTACAAGGGCATCGGCGAATTTCATTTGTACGACAGCGCCAATGCCAACGGCCCGGTGGCCAAAAAGCTCATGCAGTTCGCTGCGAAGAACAAGCTGGCAGTGCTCTCACACGTAGACGACACGGCGATCGACTTGTTGATGGCCCACGCACCAGATGCGCGGCTCATCTGGGCGCACACCGGCATAGGCGGCGCACCTGTGGCACGCGTTGATGCGCTGCTGGGCAAATACCCGCAGTTGATGGGTGAGCTGTCCTATCGCCCCGGCCTGACCTGCGAAGGCGGAAAGCTGTGTGCGGAGTGGCGCACGCTGCTGCTCAAGTACCCAGGCCGCTTCATGATCGGTTCCGACACCTGGGTCAACCAGCGCTGGCTGTATTACGACGAGCTCATGAAGGGCTATCGCGTCTGGTTGGGTGATTTGCCAGCCGATGTGGCCCGCAAGATCGCCTGGGGCAATGCGGCCGGTATCTTCGGCCTGTAAAACCCACCCCCGTCCAGGCTCACTGCGTGTAGCCTGTTCCCCCTCGAGGGGGCGGCGCCTGCGGTCTGGCAAAGCCAGTCCCGCGGCACCTCGCTTGCAGATCGGGGAGGAGCGTGCGGCAAAATACGCCAGATGTACCAGCTTCATTTCTCTCCCAGCTCTGCCGCCATGGCGCCTCACATCCTGCTCCAGGAACTGGGCGTGCCGTTTGAAAAAGTCCTCGTCGACACCAGCACCGGCGAGCACCGGTCGGAGGCTTACCGCAAGCTCAACCCCAACGGCCTGATCCCGACGCTGGTCGACGGTGACCTGGTGTTGTATGAAACCGCCGCGATCTGCCTGCACCTGTGCGATGCGCATCCCGAGGCCGGTCTGGCCCCAGCCGTCGGCACCAGCGAGCGCGCGCATTTCTACAAATGGTTGATCTGGCTGACCAACACCATGCAGTCGGCGCTGATCATTTATTTCTACACCGACCGCTGGATGAACCCCGGCAACGACGCCGGCGTAGCCGAGTTGAAGTCGCATGCCGAAGCCAAAGTCGGCCTGATGCTGGACCAGCTGGACGCGGAGCTGGCAAGGCTGGAGAAAATCCATGATCAACCCTGGCTGTTGGGTGCGACGTATTCGGCGGTAGATATTTATGCGCTGACGCTGTGCCGCTGGACTCGCAACTTTGCGTCGTCGCCGGCACGCAACCGGCCCCACCTCGGCCCTTACCTGCAGCGTGCGCTGGCGCGGCCTGCCGTGATCAAGGCCTTCCACGCCGAAGGGCTGGCCCAGCCTTGGGTCTGAGTCTCTAACCTTTCGCCGCAGGCGGGTTGTCGCGCTGCGCCTGCTCGATCTGGGCGACCAGCTTTTCGGGGTCGGTGTTTTCCTTGAGGATGGGAATGTCCGGGTCGCCCTCGATGTTGGCGCCTACCTTTTTGGCGATGCGCTCCAGGATCTGGATCATCTTGGTGTTTTCCTGCTCGGTCAGCAGGTTGATCTGAAGGTCCAGCTGGTTGCGCCTGTCGCTGATGCGCAATTCATAGTTCTGGCTGATCAGGATGAAGGAGGACAGGAAGATGGCTTCCAGTGACACCATCAAGGTCAGGAAGGTAAAGGGGTAGGGGTCGAAATGCGCCAGCCCCGGCCATGAATTGAAGCTGATCCATAACGCAAACGCAGCCACGTGCATCCAGACAAAAGGCATGGAGCCGCAAAAACCGGCGACAAAGGCGGCGATGCGGTCGGCCCGGCTCCGGTTGGCCAGTGCCGTTTCTTCCACGCGCCGCATGGCTTCGACATTTTCGCGCGTCAGGTCATCGGCGCAGGTTGTATTGCCGTTCAGCGCCTTCTTGCCTGCTTGATTGCTCATGGGACATCCTTTTCGGGGGTGCCGGATCAGCGCCGTGCCAACTCCCGGCTGAGACGCAGCGCATCAGGCACTGCGGCGCCATTGGCCGTATTGTCAAAGATGCACCAGACAGAAGCGTCAGACGCCGCCGCAAGCTTGAGCCGGACGGCAAGCGCACCCGGGCGCCGTGTCAGCGGCGCGTCCTGGCCAGGTACTGCTTGCGCCAGAACACCGTGGCGACCACCACGACGATCAGGACCATGAACCCGAAGGTCCACCAGAAACCGGTGGACGCGTGAAGAAAGGGCATGAACTCGAAGTTCATGCCGAAGAACCCGGTGATCAGGTTCAGCGGCAGGAAGATGGCGGTGAGCGCCGTCAGCGTGCGCATGATGTCGTTGGTGCGGTTGCTTTGCGCCGAGAAATGCATCTGTACCGCGGTTTCGGCGCTTTGCTCCATGCGGCGCACATGGTGCACCACACGCTCGATGTGCTCGAGCACGTCGCGTGAGCGGATCTTGAGCAGCTCGCGCTCGCGCACTGCGGCGGGTGTTCCGCCTTCGGGCCAGGTTTCAATCGAATCAATCCAGTCCTGCAGCGCAGCCCGCTGGTCTTCGCAAATCTCATCGAGGTGGTGCATGGCCAGCCGCGCATCGAGCACCGAGCTCCAGTTGGTAAAGCGCGTGCCGGGCCGCAGCAGTTCGGACTGCCAGTGGTCGAGCTGGCGCGTGAGCTCGCGCCGCAGCTCGAGGTAGCCGTCCACCATCTGGTTGACGATGCGCAGCATCAGGTCGGCGGGGCTGGCGGGCAGCTTGACGCCGCTGGAGCGCGACTCGGCCGTGGTCGCATTGAGCAGGCGGGTCGCATAGGCATCGCGCACCGCGCAGTCGGCGGGGTGCACCGTCAGCACCACCTTGTCAAACACGGCAAAGCCGACCGGGCTGGTATCGATGCGCTTGAGGACCGGCGGGCCGCTGCGTTTCATGCGCTCATGCAGCGGTTCGCCGGGCTGGCTGAGGTCGGTTTCGCTTTGCCCGGCCGCCAGGCGGCGGAACACCAGGATGTCGTACTGCGAGGTGTAGTCGTAGTGCGAGGGGAGCTGGTTGTTCAGCAGGTCGGCCACATGCAGGTCGACCAGCTGGGTGCCGCACAGCGTTTGCAGCGCAGCCTGGATCTGCGCCTGCATCACCTCGAACTCGCGGCGGGCACAGGCAATCCAGACAAATCCCTGCGCCGGCAACTGGGCCGGCAGGGTGTCTGTCTCGATGATGCCCTGGGTGCCGGAAGCGATGGTGAAAACGCGCATGAAAGCCCTGTTTAGCCTTGTTTTGAGGTGTTAAATCGGCATTTCGAGCAAGCAGGACGGGCGCAAGCAGCTATGATTTTGATAGCAGTTAGTGCGCAACACCTGCCGCCCGGTTCAGCCTTGCCGCAGCTTGCGGGCAGCGTCGATGGCGAAATACGTCAGCACGCCATCTGCGCCCGCACGCTTGAAGGCCAGCAGGCTTTCCATCATCACGGCGTCGTGGTCCAGCCAGCCGTTTTGCGCGGCTGCTTTGATCATCGCGTATTCGCCGCTGACCTGGTAGGCGAAGGTGGGCACGCCGAATTCGTCTTTCACGCGGCGCACCACGTCCAGGTAGGGCATGCCGGGTTTGACCATCACCATGTCGGCGCCTTCGGCGATGTCCATGGCCACTTCGCGCAGCGCTTCGTCGCTGTTGCCCGGGTCCATCTGGTAGGCCTTTTTGTCGGCCTTGCCCAGGTTGTTGGCCGAACCGACCGCATCGCGGAACGGGCCGTAAAACGCGCTCGCGTATTTGGCGCTGTAGGCCATGATGCGGGTGTGGATCAGCTTTTTGGCCTCCAGTGCCTGGCGGATGGCGCCAATGCGGCCATCCATCATGTCGCTGGGCGCGACCATGTCCACGCCGGCTTCGGCCTGGCAAAGCGCCTGCCGCACCAGCATGGCCACCGTCTCTTCGTTGAGGATGTAACCGTTTTCATCCGGCAGCCCGTCCTGCCCATGCGTGGTGAAGGGGTCCAGCGCCACGTCGGTCATTACGCCCAGGTCGGGAAAGTGCTTTTTCAGTGCCCGCACCACCCGCGGGATCAGGCCATCGGGATTGGTGGCCTCGACGCCGTCGTAGGTTTTGAGCGAGGCGTCCACCACGGGGAACAAGGCCATCACCGGGATGCCCAGCTTCACGCACTCTTCCGCCACCGGCAGCAGCAGGTCAAGGCTCAGCCTTTCGACGCCGGGCATGGAGGCCACCGCCTGGCGCTGCTGCTGGCCGTCCACCACAAAGACGGGATAAATGAGGTCGTGCGGGGTAAGTGCGTGTTCACGTACCAGGTTGCGGGTGAAGGCATCACGGCGCAGGCGCCGTGGGCGCCCGGCGGGGAAGGGCGCGAAGTTGGAGGCGTGCTGTGTCATGCGCAAATTGTGCCAAAGGTTGATCAAGGCCTGAAAGTATTTGGCCGGGCGTCATCTGCTATCTATATATATGGAGACATGCTTGGTGCCGCGCCATTTCGGAGGTGGCAGGCTTTACATGGAATTACTTAGTTAACTTATGAAATCATTGCCAATGCGCAGCCAGCGTGGTTAGAATTGCTACGTGTGGTTACCAATTTGGCAACTGCATCCCGCTTTTCCTCCCTGAGCGGGGCCTTTGCGTGTGACAGCAAAAAGGCTTACCAGCCCGGTTGGCCCAGTGCCATCCGGGCATTTTTTTGGCCCGTGGCCACGGCGCCGCCATCGTCTCAGGGGATGGGTGCGGGTTTTAAACCAGCATAAGCCGCGGAACCGGCTTTGCCGGGCCGCAGGCGGGCGGCCCCCTCGGGGGGCAGCGACCCACACGAAGTGGGGGAGCGTGGGGGCTACACTTCCTTATGCTCTGGGTCAAATCACTCCACATCGTTTTCATCGCCAGCTGGTTTGCCGGGCTGTTTTACCTGCCGCGCATTTTTGTGAACCTGGCCATGGTGCCGCCGGAAAGCGTGGCTGAGCGCGAGCGGCTCATATTGATGGCACGCAAACTCATGCGTTTCACCACCATCCTGGCCGTGCCTGCGTTGGGCTTTGGCCTGTGGCTGTACCTGGGTTACGGCATAGGCCGCGGGCCCGGCAACGGCTGGATGCACGCCAAGCTTGCCGTTGTGGTGCTGGTGATCGGCTACCACCACGCCTGCGGCCGCCTGCTGGCCAGGTTCGTCGCCAACCGCAACGCCCGCAGCCACAAATGGTTTCGCTGGTTCAATGAAGTGCCGGTGCTGTTGTTGTTAGCGGCCGTCATCCTGGTCGTGGTCAAGCCCTTCTAACAATCAAAGGGAACGCAGTGCCTTCCCCGAATTCACCAGCAGACGCGGGCGAACCGGCTTCGCCGGGCGCCTCGCGTCGCCCCCTGCAAGGGGGGGAGGAACTACACGAAGCGAAGCGTAGTGAGAACGGCGGGGGTGTGCAACATTCCAATAGGGGTGTTCACAAGACAACCGCGTGGCCGCTGGCGGTGGCCACCATCTGCCTGATTGTTTACGCCAGCCTCTATCCCTTTGCCGACTGGCGCGACCAGGGCATTTCGCCCTTCAGATTTCTGGCGGCGCCTCTGCCGCAGTACTGGACCGGTTTTGACGTGGGCGCCAACCTGTTGGGCTACGCGCCGCTGGGTTTCCTGCTGGCGCTGTCGGCACTGCGCAGCCGGCGCGTTTCCTGGGCTGTGACGGTGGCGGTGCTGGTCAGCGCGCTGCTGTCGCTGGCAATGGAAACGCTGCAAAGTTACCTGCCTTCGCGCATTCCCTCCAATGTCGATCTGGCGCTCAACACCACCGGCGCATGGCTGGGCGCGTGCTGTGCGTGGGCGCTGGAAAAAACCGGCATCGTCGATCGCTGGAGCCGCTTTCGGGCGCGCTGGTTCGCGCAGGATGCGCGGGGTGCGTTGGTGTTGCTGATGCTCTGGCCGCCCGCGTTGCTGTTTCCTGCCTCCGTGCCCCTGGGGCTGGGGCAGGTGTTCGAGCGTCTGGAGTCGGCGCTTGCCGAGGTGCTGACCGACACGCCTTTCCTCGAATGGATGCCGGTGCGCGACATGGAGCTGCAGCCACTGGTGCCGATTGCCGAATTGCTATGCGTGGCGCTGGGTGCGCTGATTCCCTGCCTGCTCGGCTATTGCGTGATCCGCACACTCTGGCAGCGTGCGGCGTTTTCGGCGGCCATCATCGCGGTCGGCATTGCCGCATCGGCGCTGTCGGCCGCGCTGAGCTACGGCCCGGACCACGCCTGGGCCTGGCTGGACCTGCCGGTGCAAGCGGGTGTCGGGTTTGCCGTTGTGGTGGCGGCGCTCTTGCTGCCTGTGCCGCGCCGGGGCGCAGCGGCGCTGGCACTGTTGGCGCTCACGGTTCACCTGGGGCTGCTCAACCAGGCGCCCGCCGACCCGTATTTCGCACAGACCCTGCAAACCTGGGAGCAGGGCCGCTTTATCCGCTTTCACGGCCTGGTGCAGTGGCTGGGCTGGCTGTGGCCGTACGCAGCCCTGCTGTATGTGCTGGTGCGGCTTTCAGGCCGCGAGCCGCGCGTTGATGCGCGCCAGTGATTCGCGTCTGCTAATATTCGCCTGCGATCTCCCTCAAGAGTTGCCGTAAGCGTTTACGTCAATCAACGCGCCTACTACCGCCGGCCATGCCGGGGTTGTGTTTCCGGCATGCCATTGGCTGCCGGAAAGGCGCCTTGACTGGACGGCTTATGGAACCCTGTATGAACTCTTCGAAATCTTCATCGCGCACCCTTTTCAGTTTCACAAAACTCCCCGCCCGCAGCGCGCGCTGGGTCACACCCTTGCTGCTTTCCGTGTTGATGACCTGCATCGTGTCGATCATCAGCACGCTCAAGGGCGTCGGTATCGCGCCCGGGGTCCTGCGCATCTGGCTGGGCGCATGGGCGCTTTCCTGGGTCGTTGCATTCCCGGTGCTGCTGCTGGTGCTTCCACTGGTGAAAAAAGCCACGGCGCTGGTCGTTGAGGCACCTTGATCCCCGGGGGCAATGCGGGAACCTTCTCCGGTACACATCCACTAAAGTCACACCATGCCTGAACAAAATTCCTATTACGAACGCCATGTCTTCTTTTGCCTGAACCAGCGCGCCAATGGCGAAGACTGCTGCGCTGATCACCGGGCGCAGGAGGGCTTTGACCGCTGCAAATCGCAGGTGAAAGCCGCGGGGCTGGCCGGGCCGGGCAAGGTCAGGGTCAACAAGGCCGGCTGCCTGGACCGCTGCGCAGCCGGCCCTGTGGCCGTGGTCTACCCCGAAGCGGTCTGGTACACCTATGTCGACGCCAGCGACATTGATGAAATTGTCGAGTCGCACCTGAAAAACGGCAAAGTCGTCGAGCGCCTGCTGGTGCCCGCGCACGTCGGGCGGTAGGTCGGGGGCGGCTGCAGCGTCCGGAAGTTTGCATTTTTTGCCTTCCAACCCAATAGGGACGTGCGCGAGTAGCTCCTTATTTGATAGCAACCTGTTTGAATGGATCCGTCACCGTGAATTCGCAGACCCGCAAATCGATCATCCAGGGCCCAGCCGGCGCGCTTGAAATTGCCGTAGACCTTCCCGCTGGCGACCCGCGCGGCGTGGCGGTCATTGCGCACCCGCACCCGCTGTTTGCGGGCACCATGGACAACAAGGTGGTGCAGACGCTGGCCCGGGCCTTTGTGCAATGCGGATGGACGGCCGTCCGGTTCAACTTCCGTGGTGTGGGTGGCAGCGCCGGCAGCCATGACGAAGGCCGGGGCGAGCTCGAAGACCTGCTGGCCGTGGTGGAACATTCGGCGCCGGCCAGCAGCGGCCAGGTGCTGGCATTGGCCGGGTTTTCGTTCGGCGCCTTTGTCACCACCCACGCCTTTGAGCGCCTCAGCGCCGCCCGCACCATTGAAAAGCTGGTGCTGGTCGGCACCAGCGTGAGCCGCGCGCCTGCTGCGCCGATTGACGAAGCCGCCCACCTGAAAACCCTGGTCGTGCATGGTGAGCAGGACGATACGGTGCTGTTGTCTGCCGTGCTGGACTGGGCCCGGCCGCAGGCACTGCCTGTTACCGTTGTGCCGGGGGGAAGCCATTTCTTTCATGGACAATTGCCCCTGCTGAAAAACCTCGTGGTTCGCCACCTGTCTTCGCCCTCCGCCTGATGCTGTTTGCCAGGCGCTCCCTGACCCTTACTCCTTCACCGAATTTCACTGAACCCCTACTGATGCAAGCTTCACTCAAGGCCCTCCGCGCCGCCCCCAGCCTGCGCGCTTTTGCCGCCACCGTGTTCCTGGCTTTCTCCGCGGTGCTGCCCGTGGTGCATGCCCAGGTGCCGCAAGCGCCCGAAATCGCCGCACGCTCCTATTTGCTGCTGGATATCACCGCCAACCAGATTCTGGCCGCCAAGGACATCGATTCGCCGGTGGAGCCTGCATCGCTGACCAAGCTGATGACCGAATACCTGGTGTTCGATGCACTCAAATCCAAAAAAATCGACCTGAAGCAGACCTTCCCTGTCAGTCAGCGGGCCTGGAAGATGCCGGGTTCGCGCATGTTCATCGACCCGAAGATGCAAGTGCCCGTGGAAGATCTGATCAAGGGCATGGTGGTGCAGTCAGGCAATGACGCCACCATGGCGCTCGCCGAAGGCGTGGGCGGCTCGGCCGAAAACTTTGTCCGCCTCATGAACGAGCAAGCCAAGGCGCTGGGCATGAAGTCCACGTCCTATAAAAACCCTGAAGGCCTGACCGAGCCCGGCCACACGACCACCGCGCGTGACCTGAGCATCCTGTCCACCCGGCTGATGCAGGACTTCCCTGATTACATCGGCTATTCGGCGATCAAGAAATACCGCTATCCCGGCACACCGGCGGCCAACGACACCAACCGCAATACCCTGCTGTTCCGCGACCCGACGGTGGACGGCCTGAAAACCGGCCATACCGACGCCGCCGGCTATTGCATGATCGCCACCGCAAAGCGCGACTTTCCCAATCTGGGCGCTGCCGGCGCGCCGGGCGGGCGCCGGTTGCTGGCTATCGTGCTGGGCACCGCCAGCGACAGCGCACGCGCCAATGAATCACAAAAACTGCTGAATTGGGGCTACACGGCCTATGAAGCCGTGAAGCTGTTCGACGCCGGCCAGGCCGTGGTCACTCCGTCGGTCTGGAAAGGCACCTCCTCGACCGTGAAGCTGGGCCGTCCGCAGGCCATCGTGGTGGCCATCGCTGCCGGCGGTGCCGCCAAAGTCAAAACCCAGGTGGCGCGGCCCGACCCGCTGGTGGCGCCGTTTGCCAAGGGCCAGGCTGTTGGCACGCTGAAGGTCACCCTGGGCGATAACCCTAGCCCGGTGGCCGAAGTGCCGCTGGTGGCGCTGGAGGCGGTGGGTGAGGCCGGCATCCTGGGCCGTGCTTGGGACGCCATCCGGCTATGGATTAAATAAGACGAACACGCGGTGGGTGGCGTGGCTAAGGCCGCGCTCCCCGCCGCTACGGCCGGCCGTCGCTTGCACAGCCCTTGCCGTGACCTTTTTTCTCCCCGCGCTTTGGCCGGGAATGCAGAAGCCTGCCCCCCAAAGCGGCTCTTCGCGAATCAAACGCCTCCTGGGTGCCATCAAATTCGGTGGGAGTGGGTACTAACATCCCCACTTTGGGCGCCGGATTACCTGTTGTCAGCTCCTTCATGCGTCCTGGCCGCGCGTTCTGCTTGAGGGATTCCCCTATCCGGTTTATACTAGAAGGCTTTTCCGCTTTCGTGGCGGGAAATATTTGTGGCCGTATCAACACGGTAAATTAGTTTTCAGACGTTTAGGGACGTTTTCAATGCCAACCATCAATCAGTTAGTCCGTCAGGGGCGCGAGGTCGAAAAGATCAAGTCCAAGAGCCCTGCGATGGAGAATTCTCCGCAGCGCCGCGGTGTGTGCACCCGTGTGTACACCACGACGCCTAAAAAGCCCAATTCCGCTCTGCGTAAGGTTGCCAAAGTGCGCCTGACCAACGGTTTTGAAATCATTTCCTACATCGGCGGCGAAGGCCACAACCTGCAGGAACACAGCGTGGTGCTGGTTCGCGGCGGTCGTGTCAAGGACTTGCCCGGTGTGCGTTACCACATCGTCCGTGGTTCGCTCGACTTGCAGGGCGTGAAAGACCGCAAGCAGTCGCGCTCCAAGTACGGTGCGAAGAAGCCAAAGGCCAAATAAGCCGAACCGGCTCGGGTGTTTCTCTTCACTGAGAGCTCGCGCCAGAAGAAGTTGTCACAGAAGCCTGTGATAGTTCCTTCAAAACAAGGTGTTTCACTCGCCCTGGCAGGTGTCTGAAACGAAGTGACCCAAGTGCAAATAGTTGCACCGGTCGAGTAAGTGAGGGTTTTGATAACTCTCGCGGTGTTGCCAAAAGCAATGCTAACTGAAGCAAAGAGGTGAAAAAATGCCACGTCGTCGCGAAGTCCCTAAACGTGAAATTCTTCCTGATCCAAAATTTGGCGATGTTGATCTCGCCAAGTTCATGAACGTGATCATGCAAGGCGGCAAGAAGGCCGTCGCAGAGCGCATCATTTATGGCGCGCTCGACTTTATCGAGAAAAAGAACCCCGGCAAAGATCCGCTTGAGGCTTTCCACATGGCCATCGGCAACATCAAGCCCATGGTTGAAGTGAAATCGCGCCGCGTCGGCGGCGCCAACTACCAGGTGCCGGTTGAAGTGCGTCCTGTCCGCCGTATGGCTCTGGCCATGCGCTGGCTCAAAGAGGCCGCCAAGAAGCGTGGCGAGAAGTCCATGTCTTTGCGTCTGGCCAATGAGCTGATGGAAGCGACCGAAGGCCGCGGCGGCGCCATGAAAAAGCGTGACGAAGTTCACCGCATGGCAGAAGCCAACAAGGCGTTCAGCCACTTCCGCTTCTAATTTTCGATTGCAGTAATTGCTGCGCTGAATTGACGGGTTGCTGGTTGGTTTCAAGGTGCTGGGTGCCTTGATTGCCGGCCGTTCAACCCCAATTTCTGCCAGCCGGGTGTGGTGCACAACACCCTTCCCGGCCAGCAGACGCGTAGAAGAAATGAAGGATGCCCGGACTGCGGGCAGTCCTTCAACGAGTCTTTGTTCGTAACCCCGAACTGAAAGTAATTTATGTCCCGCGCTACCCCCATTTCACAATACCGCAACATCGGCATTTCCGCGCACATTGATGCCGGCAAGACCACCACCACCGAGCGGATCCTTTTTTACACCGGCGTGAACCACAAGATTGGTGAAGTTCACGACGGCGCTGCCACCATGGACTGGATGGAGCAAGAGCAGGAGCGCGGCATCACGATTACTTCGGCTGCCACCACCTGCTTCTGGAAGGGCATGGACACGTCCCTGCCTGAGCACCGCATCAACATCATCGACACCCCGGGCCACGTGGACTTCACGATTGAAGTCGAGCGCTCCATGCGCGTGCTTGACGGCGCCTGCATGGTGTACTGCGCCGTGGGTGGCGTTCAGCCCCAGTCTGAAACCGTCTGGCGCCAGGCCAACAAGTACAAAGTTCCCCGCCTTGCGTTCGTCAACAAGATGGACCGCACCGGCGCGAACTTCTTCAAGGTCGTCGAGCAGATGAAGCTGCGCCTGAAGGCCAGTCCTGTGCCCATGGTGATCCCCATCGGCGCTGAAGAAAGCTTCACCGGCGTGGTCGACCTGCTGAAAATGAAGGCCATCATCTGGGATGAGGCCTCGCAAGGCATGAAGTTCACCTACAGCGATATCCCCGCCGAGCTCGTCGAGCTGGCCAAGGAATGGCGCGAGAAGATGGTCGAAGCTGCCGCCGAGTCGTCTGAAGAGCTGATGAACAAATACCTTGAAGAAGGTGACTTGACCGAAGCTGAAATCAAGCTGGGCATCCGCACGCGTACCATCGCCAGCGAAATCCAGCCGATGTACTGCGGCTCTGCCTTCAAGAACAAGGGCGTGCAGCGCATGCTGGACGCCGTGATTGAATTCATGCCGTCGCCGATCGACATTCCGCCCGTCAAGGGCATGGACGAAGATGAAGCGCCTGTCACCCGCAAGGCTGACGACGAAGAGAAATTCTCTGCGCTGGCATTCAAGCTGATGACTGACCCGTTTGTGGGCCAGCTCACCTTCGTGCGCGTTTACTCTGGCGTCCTGAAAAAGGGCGACAGCGTTTACAACCCGATCAAGGGCAAGAAAGAGCGTATCGGCCGTATCGTGCAGATGCACGCGAACAACCGCGAAGAAGTCAGCGAAATCCGCGCCGGCGACATCGCCGCCTGCGTGGGCCTCAAAGACGTGACCACGGGCGAAACCCTGTGCGATCCCGATGCCATCGTCATGCTCGAGCGCATGGTGTTCCCTGAGCCTGTGATTACGCAGGCTGTGGAACCCAAGACCAAGGCCGACCAGGAAAAAATGGGTATCGCGTTGCAACGTCTGGCTCAGGAAGATCCTTCTTTCCGCGTCAAGACCGACGAAGAGTCCGGCCAGACCCTAATCGCCGGTATGGGCGAGCTGCATCTGGAAATTATTGTTGACCGCATGAAGCGCGAATTCGGCGTGGAAGCCAACGTCGGCAAGCCGCAGGTGGCTTACCGCGAAACCATCCGTAAAACGGTGGAAGACGCTGAAGGCAAGTTCGTGCGCCAGTCCGGCGGTAAAGGCCAATACGGTCACGTTGTGCTCAAGATTGAGCCGAACGAAGCCGGCAAGGGCATCGAATTCGTTGACGCCATCAAGGGCGGTGTGGTTCCTCGCGAATACATCCCCGCAGTGGAAAAGGGCATCAACGAAGCCGTCACGTCCGGCGTGCTGGCAGGTTATCCGGTGGTTGACGTCAAAGTCACGCTGCACTTCGGTTCGTACCACGATGTGGACTCGAACGAACTGGCCTTCAAGATGGCTGCCATCTTCGGTTTTAAGGAAGGCTGCCGCAAGGCCAGCCCCGTGATCCTGGAGCCCATGATGGCCGTGGAAGTGGAAACGCCTGAAGACTACGCCGGCAACGTGATGGGCGATCTGTCCTCACGCCGCGGCATGGTGCAGGGCATGGAAGACATGGTTGGTGGCGGCAAGGCCATCAAGGCAGAAGTGCCGCTGTCTGAAATGTTCGGTTATTCGACCACGCTGCGTTCGATGTCGCAGGGCCGTGCAACGTACTCCATGGAGTTCAAGCACTACTCTGAAGCTCCGCGCAATGTGTCGGAAGCCATCATGGCTTCGCGCGCCAAGTAAGTAACGTTCGCTGCCGGCTCCTGTGGAGCCGGCAGCATTTTTCCTTGTCTGCGATTGTGTGCCACTTCGTGCCCGTGCGAAGTGAATCAGCAATACAGTGCAGACGTTAAACCGTACACGGGCAAGTTCTTTATCTGGAGAGAAAAATGGCAAAAGGTAAATTTGAGCGGACCAAGCCGCACGTCAACGTAGGCACGATTGGCCACGTGGACCATGGCAAGACGACGCTGACGGCGGCGATCACGACCGTTCTGGCATCCAAGTTCGGCGGCGAAGCCAAGGGCTACGACCAAATTGACGCGGCGCCCGAAGAAAAAGCGCGCGGCATCACCATCAACACCGCCCACGTCGAGTACGAAACGGCCAACCGCCACTACGCCCACGTCGACTGCCCAGGCCACGCCGACTATGTGAAGAACATGATCACCGGCGCCGCCCAGATGGACGGCGCTATTTTGGTGTGTTCGGCCGCTGACGGCCCCATGCCCCAGACCCGCGAGCACATCCTGCTGGCCCGCCAGGTGGGCGTGCCCTACATCATCGTGTTCCTGAACAAGTGCGACATGGTTGACGACGCYGAGCTGCTCGAACTCGTCGAAATGGAAGTGCGCGAGTTGCTCGACAAATACGATTTCCCYGGCGACAAGACCCCCATCATCCACGGCAGCGCCAAGCTCGCCATGGAAGGCGACAAGGGCCCCCTGGGCGAAGAAGCCATCATGAAGCTGGCCGAAGCGCTGGACACCTACATTCCCCTGCCAGAGCGCGCTGTTGACGGCGCCTTCCTGATGCCCGTGGAAGACGTGTTCTCCATCTCCGGCCGCGGCACCGTCGTGACCGGCCGTGTCGAGCGCGGTGTGATCAAGGTCGGCGAAGAAATCGAAATTGTCGGTATTGCCGACACGCAAAAGACCACCTGCACCGGCGTGGAAATGTTCCGCAAGCTGCTCGACCAGGGTCAAGCTGGCGACAACGTCGGTATCCTCTTGCGCGGCACCAAGCGCGAAGACGTCCAGCGCGGCCAGGTGCTGTGCAAGCCCGGCTCCATCAAGCCACACACGCACTTCACCGGCGAGATCTACGTTCTGAGCAAGGACGAAGGCGGCCGCCACACGCCATTCTTCAACAACTATCGCCCCCAGTTCTACTTCCGCACGACGGACGTGACCGGTGCGATCGAGTTGCCAGAAGGCAAGGAAATGGTCATGCCAGGCGATAACGTGTCGATCACCGTCAAGCTGATCAACCCGATCGCCATGGAAGAAGGCCTGCGCTTTGCCATCCGCGAAGGCGGCAAGACCGTCGGCGCCGG